>CAMZGS010000018.1 GCA_947306475.1 uncultured Comamonas sp. | reverse complement strand
TTGCTATCCGTGAAGGTGGCCGCACTGTGGGCGCCGGCGTGGTTGCCAAGATCCTTGATTAATTCTTAGAAAAGCTAGGAATTAACAATGTCTAAGCAAAAAATTCGCATCCGTCTGAAGGCTTTCGATTACAAGCTGATCGATCAATCCGCAGCTGAGATTGTTGAAACGGCCAAGCGCACTGGTGCCATCGTCAAGGGTCCCGTGCCTCTGCCCACCCGCATGAAGCGCTTCGACATTCTGCGTTCGCCCCATGTGAACAAGACCTCGCGTGACCAGTTCGAGATCCGCACTCATCAACGTCTGATGGACATCGTCGATCCTACCGACAAGACCGTGGACGCTCTGATGAAGCTGGACCTGCCTGCTGGCGTGGACGTCGAAATCAAGCTGCAATAAGACCAAAAGCCCGCTGGCAGCAGCGGGCTTTGGCCGGACTTTTAGCGCGAACTTGCTCATCTGGGCGGTTCGCGCTAAAATTTTGTGCTTCGCGTTTCTTGCGCGGAGTTTCATCAACCTTCTTTCGTGCGCTGAAATCTTGTCACTTAGCGCAACGCTGGGCCAATTGCAGTTGCAGCGGCGAAAGTATTGGAGCAAATAAATGAGTCTGAGCAACTCCCTGGGGTTGCTGGGCCGCAAGGTGGGCATGATGCGTCTGTTCACCGATGACGGGGAAGCCATCCCTGTCACGGTGGTGGATGTGTCCAACAACCGCGTGACCCAGGTGAAAACCCAAGAGAACGATGGCTATGTGGCTTTGCAAGTCACATTCGGTAAGCGCAAGGCATCGCGCGTGACCAAGCCTGAAGCCGGCCACCTCGCCAAGGCAGGTGTTGAAGCCGGTGAAATCACCCGCGAATTCCACGTGACGGAAGAGATCGCAGCCAAGTACGGCGCTGGCGCTGCCTTGCCTGTGGCCGAGCTGTTCAGCGTGGGCCAGAAGGTGGACGTGCAAGGCACTTCCATCGGTAAGGGCTTCGCAGGCACGATCAAGCGTCACAACTTCGGCGCACAGCGCAACTCTCACGGTAACAGCCGCTCGCACCGCGTGCCCGGCTCCATCGGTATGGCGCAAGACCCCGGTCGCGTGTTCCCCGGCAAGCGCATGGCTGGCCACATGGGTGATGTGACCGTGACGACCCAAAACCTGGACGTGGTGCGTATCGACGAAGCACGTCAACTGCTCTTGATCAAGGGTGCGGTTCCCGGCGCCAAAGGTGGCTTCGTTTCCGTGCGTCCCGCCGTCAAGGCTAAAGCTTCCAAAGGAGCGAACTAATGCAGCTCGAACTCCTGAATGAACAGGGCCAGGCCGCTGCGCAAATCGATGCGCCTGAGACCGTATTCGGTCGTGCTTACAACGAAGATCTGATCCACCAGCTGGTCACCGCCTACCGTGCCAACGGCCGTCAAGGTACGCGCGCTCAGAAGGATCGTGGCCAGGTCAAGCACTCGACCAAGAAGCCTTTCCGTCAAAAGGGTACGGGCAATGCTCGCGCCGGTATGACCTCTTCGCCGCTGTGGCGTGGGGGCGGACGCGTGTTCCCGAACCTGCCTGAAGAAAACTTCACCCAGAAGATCAACAAGAAGATGTACCGCGCCGGCATGGCTGCCATCCTGTCGCAGCTGGTTCGCGAAGGTCGTCTGGCGGTGGTTGATTCCCTGAAGGTGGACTCGCCCAAGACCAAGGTGCTGGCCGACAAGTTCAAGGCCATGAACCTGCAGTCGTCGGTGATGGTGATCGCTGAAGAAGTGGACGAGAACCTGTACCTGGCATCGCGCAACCTGAAGAACGTGTTCGTGGTTGAGCCTCGCTATGCGGATCCCGTGTCGCTGATCCAATTCAAGAAAGTGCTCGTCACCAAGGGTGCAATCGACAAACTCAAGGAGATGTTCGCATGAGCACTGCCAAGTTTGACGAAGGTCGTCTGATGCAAGTGTTGGTTGCTCCCATCGTGTCTGAAAAGGCCACCATGGTTGCCGAGAAGACCAACGCTGTGACGTTCAAGGTGCTGCAAAACGCTACCAAGCACGAGATCAAGGCTGCAGTGGAGCTGCTGTTCAAGGTCGAAGTGAAGAGCGTTTCCGTACTCAATACCAAAGGCAAGACCAAGCGCTTTGGCAAGACTGTGGGCCGCCGCGACAACGTGCGCAAGGCTTACGTGATGCTCAAGGAAGGTCAAGAGCTGAACCTGTCTGGGGAGGCTGCGTAAACCATGGCTGTCATCAAGATCAAACCCACCTCGCCTGGCCGTCGCGGCATGGTGAAGGTGTCGCGTGACCACCTGTACAAGGGTGAGGCTTACGCCCCTCTGCTGGAGCCCCAGTTCCAGAAAGCGGGCCGTAACAACAACGGTCACATCACCACCCGTCACAAAGGTGGTGGTCACAAGCACCACTACCGCGTGATCGACTTCAAGCGCAACAAGGATGGCATCCCCGCCAAGGTTGAGCGCATTGAGTACGACCCCAACCGCACGGCCCATATCGCCCTGGTGTGCTACGCCGACGGCGAGCGTCGCTACATCATCGCTCCGCGCAACCTGGAAGTTGGCGCCACGATCATCAGCGGCTCCGAAGCTCCCATCCGCGTGGGCAACACGCTGCCGATCCGCAACATCCCCGTGGGTTCGACCATTCACTGCATCGAGCTGAAGATTGGCGCTGGCGCGCAAATCGCCCGCTCTGCCGGTACGTCGGCCACCCTGCTGGCTCGCGAGGGTGTGTACGCTCAAGTGCGTATGCGCTCTGGCGAAGTGCGCAAGATCCATATCGAGTGCCGTGCCACCCTGGGTGAAGTTGCAAACGAAGAGCACAGCCTGCGTCAGCTGGGTAAGGCCGGTGTCAAGCGCTGGATGGGTATCCGCCCGACCGTTCGCGGTATGGTGATGAACCCTGTGGACCACCCGCTGGGTGGTGGTGAAGGTCGTGTCAAGGGCGGTCGCCACCCTGTTGACCCATGGGGCAACCTGACCAAGGGCTACCGTACCCGTAACAACAAGCGCACACAAAGCATGATTGTGTCGCGTCGCAAGAAGTAAGGGGTAGCCAATGACTCGCTCTATCAAAAAGGGTCCGTTTGTTGACCATCACCTGCTGGCCAAGGTTGAGAAGGCCGTTGCAGGCAAGGACAAGCGTCCCATCAAAACCTGGTCGCGTCGCTCCATGGTTCTGCCCGAGTTCATCGGTCTGACCATCGCCGTGCACAACGGCAAGCAACACGTGCCTGTGTACATCACCGACCAAATGGTGGGCCACAAGCTGGGCGAATTTGCCCTGACTCGTACCTTCAAGGGTCACCCCGCCGACAAGAAGGCCAAGAAGTAAGGAATAGAACATGTCTGAAACACGTGCTGTTCTCCGTGGCGTGCGCTTGTCGGTTGACAAGGGCCGCCTGGTAGCCGATCTGATCCGTGGCAAGAAAGTGGATCAAGCCCTGAACATCCTGACGTTCACGCAGAAGAAAGCTGCCGGCATCGTCAAGAAGGTTCTGGAGTCCGCCATTGCCAACGCCGAGCACAACGATGGCGCCGATATCGACGAACTGAAGGTCAAGACCATCTACGTCGAGCAGGGCACCACGCTCAAGCGCTTCACTGCCCGAGCCAAAGGCCGTGGCAACCGTATCAGCAAGCCCACCTGCCACATCTACGTGACAGTAGGCAACTAAAAGGCCAGAGGAAGACTATGGGACAAAAAATCCATCCTACCGGCTTTCGCCTGGCTGTTAGCCGCAACTGGGCAAGCCGCTGGTACGCCAGCAACCGCGACTTCGCCGGCATGCTGGCCGAAGACATCAAGGTGCGTGAGTACCTGAAGGCCAAGCTGAAGAACGCTTCGGTTTCGCGTGTGCTGATCGAGCGCCCCGCCAAGAACGCCCGCATCACCATCTTCTCGGCTCGTCCGGGCGTGGTGATCGGCAAGAAGGGTGAGGACATCGAGAGCCTGAAGAAGGAACTGGCCACCCGTCTGGGCGTGCCCGTCGCTGTGAACATCGAGGAAGTGCGCAAGCCCGAAATCGATGCCAAGCTGATCGCCGACTCGATCTGCCAGCAGCTGGAAAAGCGCATCATGTTCCGCCGCGCCATGAAGCGTGCCATGCAGAACGCCATGCGTCTGGGTGCCCAGGGCATCAAGATCATGTCGTCTGGCCGTCTGAATGGCATCGAGATTGCCCGTACCGAGTGGTACCGCGAAGGCCGTGTGCCGCTGCACACCCTGCGCGCCGACATCGACTACGGCTTCTCCGAAGCACACACCACCTACGGCACGATCGGTGTGAAGGTGTGGGTCTACAAGGGTGACACCCTGGGCCGCAACGACCTGCCCGCCGTGGAGGCTCCGCGCGAAGACGAGCGTCGTCCTCGCGGTGGCCGCCGTGACGGTCGTCGCGACGGTGAGCGCCGTGGTGGTCGCCGCCCCGCCGGCACCAATGCCGCCCCTGCCGATGGCAGCGACAAGCCTGCCTTCGCAGCAGATTCCGTTAAGCGCGTGAACGCGCCCGCTACAGCAGCGGACGGTCAAGGAGAATAAACATGCTGCAACCTGCACGCCGTAAGTTCCGTAAGGAACACAAAGGCCGCAACACTGGCGTTGCCACCCGTGGCAATGAGGTGTCGTTCGGCGACTTCGGTCTGAAGTCCACCGACCGCGGTCGCCTGACAGCTCGTCAGATCGAAGCTGCCCGTCGCGCCATTTCGCGTCACGTCAAGCGCGGTGGCCGTATCTGGATCCGCGTGTTCCCGGACAAGCCCATCTCTACCAAGCCCGCCGAAGTGCGTATGGGTAACGGTAAGGGTAACCCCGAGTACTACGTGGCCGAGATTCAGCCCGGTAAGGTCATCTATGAAATCATGGGTGTGCCTGAAGAGCTGGCTCGCGAGGCTTTCCGTCTGGCCGCTGCCAAGCTGCCCCTGCGTACCACCTTTGTTGCCCGTCACGTTGGCGCTTAAGGAGAATCATCATGACTACTAAAGCTGCTGAACTCCGCCAGAAAGACGAGGCCGCTCTGAAGGAAGAAGTGAAGTCCCTGCAAAAGGCACACTTCGGCCTGCGTATGCAAAAGGCCACGCAACAGCTGTCCAACACAGCATCCCTGCGTGCGACTCGCCGCGCGATCGCTCGCGCCAAGACCATTCTTGCTGAAAAGCAAGCCGCCAAGTAAGGAGCCGACATGACGGAAGCTAAAACATCCCTCAAGCGCACCTTGGTTGGCAAGGTGGTGAGCGACAAGCGCGAAAAGACCGTGACCGTGCTGGTGGAGCGTCGCGTGATGCACCCCATCTACGGCAAGATCGTGATCAAGTCCAGCAAGTACCACGCTCACGACGAGCAAAACCAGTACAAGCTGGGTGACACCATCGAAATCACGGAAAGCCGCCCGCTGTCCAAGACCAAGAACTGGGTGGCTACCCGCCTGGTGCAAAAGGCTGCTCTGGTTTAAGTCTGTAAAGACTTGGGCCTGAAAGGCTAAACGAAGCGACCCACAATGTGGGTCGCTTTTTTATTGGCACTACAACGGAAAGGACACCGCCATGATTCAAGTAGGAGAACGACTGCCCGCATGCACGCTGATGGAGTACGTCGATGTTGCAACCGAGGGCTGTAGCCTGGGCCCCAACCCCGTGTCGCTGCCCGAGGCGCTGTCCGGCAAGACCATCGTGCTGTTTGCCGTGCCCGGCGCGTTCACGCCGACCTGCTCGCAGCAGCACCTGCCCGGCTATATCGCCCAGGCCGATGCACTGAAGGCCGCAGGCGTGGACGAGATCTGGTGCCTGGCCGTCAATGACGCCTTCGTCATGGGCGCCTGGGGCCGTGAGCAGCAGGCCGCTGGCAAGGTGCGCATGCTGGCCGACGGCGATGCCCAGTTTGCCAAGGCGGTGGGCCTGACCCTGGATCTGCACGGCAAGGGCCTGGGGCTGCGCTCGGCGCGCTACTCCATGCTGGTGCGCGATGGTGTGGTGCAGCGCCTGAATGTCGAAGCTCCCGGCCAGTTTGCCGTGAGCGATGCCGCCACCATGCTGGCGCAACTGACGGCATAAGGCACAAAACGTAAAAATCCAAAAAAAATAGCTGTTGGCGCTTTCTGCACAAGGGTTTCATGTCAATTTATGCCTGAAATCCTCTCTGCATAAGCGCCAGCAGCTTTTTTATTGATAGCATCCTGACTGGTTCAGGTATCCAGATATTCCCTGGCCTTTTCCACCCAGCCGTAGAGGTTGTCGCGCAACTCCTGCTGGCTGAAGGTGCAGCTCTCTTCGGCGGCCAGGGTGCTGGCTTCGAGTCGGTCGAGCAGTTGCAGCAGCACCTCACCGTAGCGCGGGGGCAGGCTGCCGAGCAGATCCTGCGCGGCGCGGGCCTGCAAACCCAGTGCGCTGGCGCTGACGGCGCACTCCTCATAACGCTGGAGACTGTCGTGCAGGGCTTGCAATTGCATGAGGGCTTGGTTGCGGGTCGTCATGGTTGTCCTCCTTATGGTGCACAGTCGCTGACATGGTTTGCACCAGTGTAGGAGGCTTGGTGGCGATGTGGGTACCAAGGGGTGGCGTTCTCGGTGAAAATCCGCACATGAACACCCTTTCTACCTCCGACGTGATGCACACCCTGGGTGTGCAAGCCAGGGCGGCGGCGGCCTTGATGGCCAAGGCGTCTGCTGCCCACAAGAACAAAGCCCTGCTGACGCTGGCGCGCCTGTTGCGCACCCAGGGGGCGGCACTGGTCGAACACAATGCCCGGGACGTGCAGCGCGCGCAGGAAGCCGGACTGTCCGCCCCCATGGTGGACCGCCTGCGCCTGACGCCGCAGGTGCTGGAGACCTGCGCCCAGGGCTGCGAGCAGCTGGCGGCCATGCCCGACATCATTGGCCAGATCACCGGTTTGCAGCAGCAGCCCAGTGGCATTCGCGTGGGGCAGATGCGTGTGCCGATTGGCGTGTTCGGCATGATTTACGAAAGCCGCCCCAACGTGACCATCGAAGCGGCCAGCCTCTCGATCAAGAGCGGCAATGCCTGCATCCTGCGCGGCGGTTCGGAGGCGCTGGCTTCCAATCAGGCGCTGGCGGCCCTGGTGGTGCAGGCGCTGGAGGAAGCCGGCCTGCCCGCCCACGGTGTGCAGCTGGTGCCGACCACCGACCGCGCAGCCGTGGGGCAACTCATCACCATGTCGCAGTTTGTCGATGTGATCATCCCGCGCGGCGGCAAGGGCCTGATCGAGCGCATCAGCGCCGAGGCCAAGGTGCCTGTCATCAAGCACCTGGACGGCAACTGCCACACCTATGTGGACGATCCCTGCGATCTGGACATGGCGGTCACGGTGGTGGACAACGCCAAGACCCAGAAATACAGTCCCTGCAATGCCAGCGAAAGCCTGCTGGTGGCGCGCGGTGTGGCGGCTGAGTTTCTGCCGCGCATCGGAGCCGTGTTTGCCGCCAAGGGGGTGGAGATGCGTGTCTGCCCCGAAAGCAAGGCGGCTCTGGCAGGTGTGGCCGGTGCGGTCTTGCAGGATGCGACGGAAGAGGACTGGAGCACCGAGTACCTGGCTCCCATCATCAGCATCAAGGTGGTGGAGGGGGTGCAGGAGGCCATTGCCCACATCAACCGCTACTCCAGCGGCCACACCGAGGCCATCCTCACGCGCGACTACATGCACGCCCAGCAGTTTCTGCGCGAGGTGGACTCCTCCAGCGTCATGGTCAACACCAGCACGCGCTTTGCCGATGGCTTCGAATATGGCCTGGGCGCCGAGATCGGCATCAGCACCGACAAATTCCACGCCCGTGGCCCCGTGGGGGTGGAGGGGCTGACCTCCCTGAAGTACATCGTCCTGGGCGAAGGTCAGGTGCGCCGCTAGGAAGGGTGGCCGGCGCGGCTTGATGCAGCCCGGCGGCCATGCCAAGGCTTCATGTCATGAAAATCATCATCCTGGGTGCGGGCCGTGTCGGCTACAGCGTGGCCGAGAGTCTGGTCTCGGAGCGCAACGACATCACCGTCATCGATACCAATAGCGAGCGCCTGCGCGAGTTGCAGGAGCGCTTTGACCTGCGCTGCGTCAGCGGCAACGGCATCGATGCCCAGGTGCTGGCGGAAGCAGGTGCGGCCGATACCGACCTGCTCATCGCCTGCGCCGCGCAGGATGAGACCAACCTTGTGTGCTGCAAGATCGCGCACATGCTGTTCAACATCCCCACGCGCATTGCGCGCGTGCGTTCCTCGGGTTTTGATGTGGAGCAGCCGCTGATGGGGCCTGAAGGCTTTGCCGTGGATGCAGTGATCTGCCCCGAAGCGTCCCTGACGCGCTACATCTCCAAGCTGATCGAATTCCCCGCTTCGCTACAGGTGCGTGGCTTTGCCGGCGGGCGCGCGTGCCTGGCCTCGGTGCGCGCGCGTGTGGGCGCTCAGGCCACGGGGCTGACGATTGAAGAGCTGCGCCATCAGGTGCCCCATCTGCCGCTGCGGGTGGTGGCCTTGTACCGCCGCTTTGCCGATGGGCCCGACCGCTTTGTGCGCAGCGATGGCCGCACGCGCATCGAGGCGGGCGACGAAGTGTTCGTGCTGGCGGCGCGCGAACACCTGAAAGAAATTTTGCAGATCTTCCACAGCGCACCGGGCGTACCGGCGCGCGTGGTGCGCAGCATCCTGATTGCAGGCGGCAGCCCGGTGGGTTTGCGTCTGGCGCAGGAGCTGGCGGCGCAGCCGGGGCGCTTCAACATCAAGATCCTGGACGCCGATGCCGCGCACTGCCGCACACTGGCGGCCAAACTGCCCCAGGAAGTGCTGGTGCTGCATGGCAGTGCGGCCGATGAGGATCTGTTGCAGGAAGAGCATATCGAGGACGTGGACTTCTTCCTGGCCCTGGGCGACGACGATGAGAACAACATCATGGCCAGCCTGCTGGCCAAGCGCCTGGGCGCGCACCGGGTGCTGGCGCTGATCGACCAGCGCAGCTATGCCGACCTGATGCATGGCACGCAGATCGACATTGCGCTCACCCCCTCCCAGGCCATGCTTGGTGAGCTGCTGGCCTACGTGCGCAAGGGCGATGTGCAGGCCGTGCACAGCCTGCGCCGCGGTGTGGCCGAAGCGCTGGAGATCGTGGTGCGCGGGGATCGCAAGACCTCACGCGTGGTCGGGCGCGAAGTGGGCAGCCTGCGTCTGCCGCGCGATGTGCACATCGGCCTGATCGTGCGCGGTCTGCCCGACGAGCATCAGGAAGCGGACCCCGATGCACCGCCGGCCGAGCCCGAAGTGATCTTTCCGCGCCGCCAGACCGTGCTGCACAGCAACGACCACGTGGTGTTCTTCCTGCCCCACAAGCGGCTGGTGGCCGATGTGGAGCGCCTGTTCCGCGTGGGCGCGACGTTCTTCTAGGCTGCCATGCGCGATTTGCTTCCTGTTCTGCGCGTGCTGGGCATGCTGCTGGTGCTGTTTGCGGTATCCATGGCCGTGCCCTGGGGAACGGCCTATGTGCAGCGCGACGGGGTGGAGCAGGTCTGGCCGGTGGCCATGGCCATGACGGCGGCATTGGGCCTGAGCCTGTGGGGCGGCCTGAGTCAGTATCGGCACGAGTTGCAGCCGCGCCACGGCATCATTCTGGTGAGCGTGGCCTGGGTCAGCCTGCCGTTGTGTGCGGCACTGCCGATCTGGGGGGTGTTCTACGTGATGGGGGAGTCCATCTCCGCCACGCACGCGTATTTCGAGGCGGTCTCCGGCCTGACCACCACGGGGGCGACGGTGCTCTCCGGCCTGGACCGGCTGCCGGTGTCGCTCAACATGTGGCGCACCTTCCTGCAATGGATGGGCGGCATGGGCATCCTGATTCTGGCGGTGGCCCTGCTGCCACTGCTGGGCGTGGGGGGCAGCCAGATGTTCCGCGCCGAGGCGGCCGGCCCGATCAAGGACACCAAGCTCACCCCGCGCATGGCCGGCACCGCCAAGGGGCTGTGGGGTGTGTACAGCCTGTTTTCCGTGGCCTGCGTGCTGGCGTACTGGCTGGGCGGCATGCAGCCCCTGGATGCGCTGATGCACATGTTCACCACCGTCAGCCTGGGCGGTCTGTCGTCGCACGATGCCAGCCTGGGGCATTTTCACTCGCCCCTGCTGGAGTTCATCGCCTGGGTGTTCATGCTGCTGGCCAGCTGCAACTTTGCGCTGTACTTCATCGCGCTGCGCAAGGGTAACTGGCGCGGTTTCTGGAACGACCCGGAAATGCGCGCCACCATCGGCGTGCTGCTGATCGGTGGCGTGCTGGTGGCCCTGCTGCTGTGGATCAAAGGGGTGTACGGGCTGGTGGATGCGCTGCGCTACGGCATGTTCCACGTCGTCTCGGTGGCCAGCACCACGGGCTTTGCCACGACGGACTATCTGACCTGGCCAGTGTTTGCGCCAGCGCTGATGCTGTTTCTCTCGGGGGTGGCCACCAGTGCTGGCTCGACTGGCGGCGGCATCAAGATGATGCGCATGCTGATCCTGTTCCAGCAGGCGCGCCGCGAGATGAAGCGTCTCGTGCACCCGCGGGCAGTGCAGCCCGTGGTGGTGGGCGGCAGAGTGGTGGACAACGACATGATCTTCTCCGTGCTGGCCTTCATGCTGGTGTACGGGGCCACCGTCATCGTGCTGAGCATGGTGCTGCTGCTCACCGACCTGGATCCGGTGACCGCCGTCTCCGCCGTGCTGGCCAGCGTGCACTGCATGGGGCCGGGCCTGGGTTCGCTGGGGCCCTCGTCCAATTACTCGGTGCTGACCGACTTTCAGCTGTGGGTCTGCACCCTGGGCATGCTGCTGGGGCGCCTGGAAATCCTGAGCTTCATGGCCCTGTTGACCCCGGCGTTCTGGCGCCGTTAGGCTGTGGGGGCAGCGGTGCTGGAACAAAAACTGCCCGGATCGCTCAGCCCTACCTACAATCGCTTTCCACTGTCTTCTAAAAGGGCATTCATGGTTCCCCATTTCATTACTGCCTTGACCGGCCCAATCAACGAGCTTGAGCAGCGCATCATCGACTCCATGCCAGCCATCGAGCGCTGGTTTCGCCTGGAGTGGATGGAACACACGCCGCTGTTCTACTCTTCGGTGGACATCCGCAACTCAGGCTTCAAGCTGGCGCCGGTGGACACCAACCTGTTTCCCAGCGGCTGGAATCACCTGACCGAGGCCATGCTGCCCCTGGCTGTGCAGGCCACCATGGCCTCGATCGAAAAGATCTGCCCCGAGGCACGCAACCTGCTCATCATCCCGGAAAACGACAACCGCAGCCCCTCGTACCTGGCCAGCCTGGCGCAGTTGCAGCGCATCTTCAAGATGGCCGGGCTGAACGTGCGCCTGGGTTCCATCAGCCCCGACATCAAGAAACCCACCGAAATCCAGCTGCCCAGCGGCCAGAGCGTGCTGCTGGAGCCCGTGGTGCGCACCAAGCGCCGCCTGGGTGTCAAGCACTTCGACCCCTGCACCATCCTGCTCAACAACGACCTGTCGGCTGGCGTACCGGGCATTCTGGAAGACATTTACGAGCAATACCTGCTGCCTCCGCTGCACGCCGGCTGGAGCGTGCGCAGCAAGGCACGCCACTTCCAGAGCTACGAGGAAGTGGCCAAGCGCTTTGGCAAGATGCTGGGTATCGACCACTGGCTCATCCACCCGCTGTTTGCCAAGGCCGAGGGCCTGGACTTCGTGCAGCACACGGGCATGGAGCAGCTGGCCAGCCACGTCGATGCGCTGCTGACCAAGGTGCGCCGCAAGTACAAGGAATACGGCATCAAGGAAAAGCCCTTCGTCATGGTCAAGGCCGACAACGGCACCTACGGCCAGGGGGTGATGACGGTGCGTGATGCCAAGGAGCTGGACGGCCTGCTCGACACCGCCGGCAACAAGCTGGGATTTGTGCGTGACGGTGTGTCGGCCGTGAGCGACGTCATCATCCAGGAGGGCGTGCAGACCTCCGAGCGCATGCACGATGCCGTGGCCGAGCCGGTGGTGTACATGCTCGACCGCTACGTGGTGGGGGGCTTCTACCGCATGCACCCCGGGCGTGGCGTGGACGAAAACCTCAACGCCCCCGGTTCCAGCTACGTGCCCCTGGCCTTCCCGCACAGCGCACAAATGCCCCAGCCGGGCATGCATCCGGGCGCCAGCGCACCCAACCGCTTTTACATGTACGGCGTGATCGGCCGTCTGGCCATGCTGGCAGCCAGCTACGAGCTGGAAGCCACCGATCCCGATGCCGAGGTGTACGAGTAACCCCCTACAGTAAACCAATCACGCAATTTACATAGCTGCTTGCGCTTGCTGGATCAAGGTTTCAGGTGCATTTGCTTCTGAATTCCTTTTTGGGCAAGCGCAAGCAGCTCTTGTTTTTATAACTGTGCCGCGCCGTCATGCTGTCGCCCGGGAAAGGGCAGGGTGATCGTGCAGCTCTGAGCGCCTCGGCCCTATTGCTGGTACAAAAGCTGCCCTTGCGCACCAAGACTTAACTTCTCGTACTGCCATGCACATCCTGTTTGTTGCCGACCCGCTCGAATCCTTCAACACCAAGAAAGACACCACCTTCGCCATGATGCGCGAGGCCCAGCGCCGAGGCCATGCGATCTACGCCTGCGAGCCGCAGCACCTGCTCTGGCAAAGCCAGGGTCAGGTGCAGGCGCAAGTGCGACACATCCGCATCCATGAAACAACCACAGACGGCACATGGTTTGAAGAGGTGGCCAGGGAAGTGCGCACCGTGGCCAGTTTCTCGGCCACCTTGATGCGCAAGGATCCACCCTTCGACAGCGAATACTTCTACGCCACCCACCTGCTCAGCCAGGCCGAGCGTGAAGGCGCCCGTGTCTTCAACAGCCCGGCAGCCCTGCGGGAGCACCCGGAAAAGCTGGCTGTCATGGAGTTCCCCGAGTTTCTGGGGCCCACCCTGGTCACCCGGGATGCTCAGGCCATCCGTGCCTTTCACGCCGAGCACCAGGACATCATCCTCAAGCCGCTGGACGGCATGGGCGGGATGGGCATCTTCCGGGTGAAGGCCGACGGCCTCAATTTGGGCTCCATCATCGAAACCCTCAACCACCATGGGCGCACCAGCGTCATGGTGCAGAAGTTCCTGCCCGAGATCAGCGCTGGCGACAAGCGGGTGCTCATCATTGGCGGCAAGCCGGTGCCCTACTGCCTGGCCCGCATCCCCCAGGGCTCGGAAGTGCGCGGCAATCTGGCCGCTGGCGGCAAGGGCGTTGCCCAGCCGCTCAGCTCTTCCAATCAGGCCATGGCAGAAGCCATCGGCGCCAAGCTGGCGCCCAGGGGACTGCTGCTGATCGGCCTGGACGTGATCGGCGAACACATCACCGAGATCAACGTCACCAGCCCCACCTGCTTTCAGGAAATCCAGCAGCAAACGGGCTGTGACGTGGCCGCACTCTTTGTCGATGCGCTGGAGCAGGCCTGTTCGACGAAAGTTTAGGGTAAACCCCTAAAAACGGTGTTATAGTCACGTCCCTCGCAACGACTGGCAGCGAGGAAGCGGCGC
>CAMZGS010000017.1 GCA_947306475.1 uncultured Comamonas sp. | reverse complement strand
ACCCGGCACGCATGTGCAAGCACATGCGTTGGGGATTTATGCAGAGGTTCCCTAACGTAGAGCTAACCGGCGCTGCCAGCTTTATCGCGCAGCGTCTAGCGACCGAAGAGAGCAAGTTTGAGCGCCGGGTTGGCATCATTTCAACAATTCCGCAATCTCGACACCTGCAGTGCTCAGGACTACGCCGACGAAAAGCCATGACGCGCCAATAGCAGAGATGTGTACTCCTCCTATGCCGATGGCTTCAAGTTTTTCTCGAATATCTTTGTCTTGCGTTTGCCTTTCTTGCTCTTCAGCCTTGACGGCCTCGACTATTTTTCGGAATCCCTCATCCATTTCCCTTTCGGTACTGCTGAGACGCTCGTGAATCAGAACGATATTTCGTTCAAGTGACTCAAGACGTTCCTCTGCTGTTGGATTTGACCCGTGCGGTCGATGGGTACAGTATCCCCTTGCTTTTCCAGTGACGACTCCAAGTGATCCAGCGCCCGCACCAGAAACAATGTTTCGGCGCATTAGGGGAAACCGCTCAAGCCACAATTTGGCCTTGACTTTAAATGATGGGTGTCCAAAGAGTGCCCTGGTTTCAGAAATACCCCAAATAAACGTTCCAACGCCAAGGACCTGAAGCACAAGGCCAGTTAAACGAATAGCGGATTCCGAGGTGTTCGGTCGCAGTGAAACTACTAAAGCGACGACAATTACCACGGTGGCAAGCCAAGCATACCGAGCCTCAGCCAACCATGACCATAATCTTTTTATTCTGGATGTACTGATCGGCATCGACGCCCCGCTTCCATGAAGCCCAACGAAAAAGGTAAGCCGCTCACTGAAGGTGGGGCGGCTTGACTGCGCAGTTAGATTTCACTTTTTATCGGTGATGGCATTAATGCCTTTTATTGTAAATTTCTTCGAATACAAGGGCGATTTAAAGTAGGCCGCTGATGCCGCTGATGCCTTTGTAGCCGACACAATAAGATTTCGCATTGCCTCTTCCAACCCATCTTCCTTGTATGCGGTTGACTGACCATTGGAGTATGGAAGGTCAGGGTCACGAGTAATACACGGAACAGATGGGTGCCCAATTTCATCGAGATACTGAAAAAATGCCTCTTTGGCGATGACTGTGCCAAACATACGCCATGCGTATTTCTTGCCCCAGTAGTAACCATCTTTTGCCGAATGTGTTACGCGTTGATCATTTTTTGCTTTTTCGGCTGAGTAATTACCTTTGGCAATTTGTTGGGCTGCCAAAAAACTAATCATTGGATTAACTTGCGAAGTTAGTGACAAAGCAGATAAATCAATTATGTTTCTGCCTTTGTCATCGACTGTGTAACCGATGTTGTATCTCTCACCTTCAACAACTACGGGAGTAGAATTTGCCTCAAATTCATAAACCGTTGCAGTGGTGGCTGGTGTGAATTTGTGCAAATAGTTTCCAGATGCGAGCTTGGTAATAGTGTAGTTACTGGCAATCAGATCGTGGATGGTGAAAAGATCTCTGGATTTCATGGCCATTCCCTGTATGTGAAATCTAACGACTGAGTTCAGCCGCCGCTGGAGGCGGTCGGCTACAATGATGGGTTAGAGATGTAAACTGTTCTTGGGCACATATTCTGCTGTGATAGCTGGGCTAGGCGTACTGTCGTGATGTGTAGGAGATGGGACAGATATGTCCAAAACTGAATCTCCGGGAGCTTTCGCGGGCTGAGTCGCTAGATTTAAGCGCCATTGTTCAGGGGCTTCTGAGAGTCTGGCTTCTGCCGTTCTAGTAATAAGAAATTTCGTGCAGGCAGGACATTTGAAATATTTCCTTTCCTCATAGTCCACAAAGTAAAAAACTGCGTTGGATCCACATAGCGGGCAATCTTGGTTAAAGGTTTTCTTCATCTAATGACCCTTGATAAATCTAACGAATAAGCTAAGCCGACCGCCGAAGGCGGGTCGGCTTGAGCGCCGGGTTAGACAAAAGAGTAATTAATTGCCGCTGCATTTCAATGGCAATGAACGGAGCCAGCTTTTCTGTCCATATGACAGCACTGACCGGGAGGAGAAGATTTTCGACACCCTCCTCCATGAGCCCAAGCAGCATTAGATGAAACGACGAAAACAATAGCGGCTAGCAAAATTTTCATTTCTCTTAAAGGCTAACTAGAATTAGACAGCCTAATTTCTAAAAAATTAGACCACCTATTCCAAAAAATTCTTCATCTTCCCCCTGAGAAAAAATTAGGCACCCCTAAAACTCCCAGGCGAAGTACCTCCCCATCATCCAAACTTTAGTTACACCCACCTTACAAACCCTTACGTCACCAACTCCCCCTGTCGCTCGCGCACCACTTCCTTCAAAAACCGCCACACCGCCTGGATGCGTGGCTCGGTTTTGGCTTCTTCGGGCATGCTCATCCAGAAGGTGCGGGTAAAGCAGGCTTGCTGTGGCAATACGCGTACCAGGGTGGGGTCGCGGTCGGCCATAAAGGCGGGCAGGACGGCCAGACCGGCACCGGCGCGCACGGCTTCGTATTGGGCGGCGATGCTGGTGCTGCGAAATACAAAACGCGCCGGTTTATGCAGTTGGGCGAGTAATTGCAGCTCTTTCGAAAACAGCAAATCGTCCACGTAATGGATAAAGCGGTGGTGGCGCAAATCGTCGCTGCTGGCTACCAGCGGGCGGCGCGCCAGGTATTGGCGTTCGCCGTAGAGGTAGAGGTGGTAATCGGTCAGTTTGGTGACGACCACTGAACCGCGCTTGGGGCGTTCCAGAGAGATGACGATGTCGGCCTCGCGGCGGCTCAGGTGCAGCAGGCGGGGCAAGGCCAGCAGATCGACGGAGAGCTGCGGATAGCGCAAGGTGAGCTGGGCCAGTTGGCGCGCCAGCAGCCAGGTGCCTAGGCCTTCGGTAGCGCCGACTTTGACTAGGCCTGCCGGGGCGGCTTCGCTGCTGCCTTCGGGCAGGGCCACTTCTTTGACGCCGCGCACGGCTTTTTCCATTACCTGCACGGCGGGCAGCAGTTGCTGGCCTGCTTGGGTGAGTTGGTAGCTACCGGCTTGGCGCACAAACAGCGCTTGGCCCATGATTTTTTCCAGCGCCTGCAGGCGCCGTGCGACGGTGGTGTGCTCCACGCCCAGCGTGCGCGCGGCCCCGGCCAGGGAGCCGGCGTGCGCCAGCGCGGCAAAAAAACGTAAGTGGTCCCAATCCATGCGCGGCAGTGTAGCTGTGCTTTTTTGCAGATCAAAAATGCACAAATGCCACTTGTGCTCACAAATTTGCACAGTACGATGAACGGATCGCGCTGTGGTGTGGCAACGCCCGGCGCTCTCAAGACCCGGCACCGAGACCGGATTCAACACAGTCACAGGCCACACCGGCCACCAGGAGACAACCACCATGAGCATCCCAACCGTCAAGCTGCTGATCAACGGCGAATTTGTCGAGTCCAAGACCACCCAGTGGCGCGACGTGGTCAACCCCGCCACGCAAGAAGTGCTGGCGCGCGTGCCCTTTGCCACGCCCGATGAAATCAACGCCGCCGTGGCCGCTGCCAAGGAAGCGTTCAAAACCTGGAAGAAAACGCCGATTGGCACCCGTGCGCGCATCTTTTTGAAGCTGCAACAGCTGATCCGCGAAAACATGGGTGAGCTGGCCGCCCTGCTCACCGCCGAGCAAGGCAAGACCCTGCCCGATGCTGAGGGCGACGTCTTCCGTGGCTTGGAGGTGGTGGAGCACGCTGCCAGCATTGGCAACCTGCAACTGGGTGAGCTGGCCAACAACGTGGCCGGTGGCGTGGATACCTACACGCTGCTGCAACCGCTGGGCGTGTGCGCGGGCATTACGCCCTTTAACTTCCCGGCGATGATTCCGCTGTGGATGTTCCCCATGGCCATTGCTACGGGCAATACCTTTGTGCTCAAGCCATCGGAGCAAGACCCGATGGTCACCATGCGCCTGTGCGAGCTGGCACTGCAAGCCGGTATCCCTGCCGGTGTGCTGAACGTGATCCACGGTGGCGAGGATGCCGTGAACGCGATTTGCGACCACAAGGACATCAAGGCGATCAGCTTTGTGGGCTCGACCCACGTGGGCACGCATGTGTACAACCGCGCCAGCCTCAACGGCAAGCGCGTGCAGTGCATGATGGGCGCCAAGAACCACGCGATCGTGCTGCCCGATGCCAATAAAGAGCAAACGCTCAACGCCATTGCCGGTGCGTCGTTTGGCGCGGCGGGTCAGCGCTGCATGGCCCTGCCGGTGGTGGTGCTGGTGGGCGAGGCGCAAAAGTGGCTGCCCGATCTGGTGGAAAAAGCCAAGTCGCTCAAGGTGAGCGGCGGCACCGAACCCGGCACCGATCTGGGCCCCGTCATCTCGCGCAATGCACTGAACCGCATCGAAGGCCTGATCGAGCGCGGCCTGTCCGAAGGCGCTAGGCTGGAGCTGGATGGCCGCAAGCCCAATGTGCCCGGCTACGAGCAGGGCAACTTTGTCGGCCCGACCATCTTCAGCGGCGTCAAGCCCGGCATGAGCATTTACGACCAGGAAATCTTTGGCCCCGTGCTGTGCGTGGTCGAGGCTGCCAACCTGGACGAAGCCATCGAGTTCATCAACGCCAACCCCAACGGCAACGGCACGGCCATCTTCACCCAGTCGGGCGCTGCAGCGCGCAAGTTCCAGGAAGAAATCGACGTCGGCCAGGTCGGCATCAACGTGCCCGTGCCGGTGCCGGTGCCGCTGTTCTCCTTCACCGGCAGCCGCGCTTCCAAGCTGGGCGACCTGGGCCCCTACGGCAAACAGGTGATTCTGTTCTACACCCAGACCAAGACCGTCACGGCCCGCTGGTTTGACGACAGCACCGCCGGCCAGGGTGTGAACACCACCATCAGCCTGAAGTAAGCCCCCCACCCACTGGCCCCTGCCCCCCGGCACGGGGCCAGAGTTTTTGCAGTAAAAACCGCTGCCAGCACTTGTGCAGCAAGCGCCAGCAGCTACAAAAACCGGAGACACCGCCCCATGGACTTTGAACTGACCGAAGACCAGCGCGCCTTTGCCGACACAGCGCGGCAGTTTGCCCAGGCGGAGCTGGCACCACACGCTGCGCACTGGGATGCCGAGGGCATCTTCCCGCGCGACGTGATTGCCAAGGCGGGCGAGCTGGGCTTTTGCGGCCTGTACGCCCCCGAATCGGCCGGCGGCCTGCAGCTGCCCCGGCTGGATGCCACGCTGGTGTTTGAGGAGCTGGCCGCCGTCGATCCCAGCACCACTGCCTTCATCACCATCCACAACATGGCCACCTGGATGCTGGGCACCTGGGCCACCGACGAGGTGCGCGCCGAATGGGGCGAGGCCTTGACCAGCGGCCAGAAGCTGGCCAGCTATTGCCTGACCGAACCGGGCAGCGGCTCGGACGCGGCCAGCATCAAGACCCGCGCGGAATTGGTGGGGGGCGAATACGTCATCAACGGCAGCAAGGCGTTCATCAGCGGCGCCGGCTCCACCGACGTGCTGGTGCTGATGGCGCGCACGGGCGATGCCCAGTCGGGCGCCAGCGGCATCAGCGCCTTTGCCGTGCCTGCGCACTTGCCCGGCATCAGCTACGGCAAGAAGGAAGAAAAAATGGGTTGGAACAGCCAGCCCACGCGCACCATCAGCTTTGACAACGTGCGCATCCCGGCGCGCAACCTGCTGGGGCGTGAGGGCGAGGGTTTCAAGATCGCCATGAAGGGCTTGGATGGCGGGCGCATCAACATCGCCACCTGCTCGGTGGGCGCGGCGCAAGGGGCCCTCAGCCACGCGCAGCGCTATATGCAAGAGCGCAAGCAGTTTGGCAAGACGCTGGCCAGTTTTCAGGCGCTGCAGTTCAAGCTGGCGGATATGGCCACCGAGCTGGTTGCCGCACGCCAGATGGTGCGCTTGGCTGCCAGCAAGCTCGATGCCGGTGCGCCGGATGCCAGCACCTACTGCGCCATGGCCAAGCGCTTTGCCACCGATGCGGGCTTTAACGTAGTCAATGAAGCGCTGCAACTGCACGGCGGCTATGGCTATATCCGCGAGTACCCGCTAGAGCGCCTGCTGCGCGATGCGCGCGTGCACCAGATTCTGGAAGGCACCAACGAGATCATGCGTGTGATCATTGGCCGGCGCATGCTCGATGGCGATGCGCCAGATGTGATCCGTTAAAGCGCAACCAAGGCCACCCGCAAACCACACAACCTGCTTCTATAAACAAAGCTGTAACCGCTGGTCAGATAAGGTTTTCAAACACTTTTTACCATGAAATTACCTGCTAGCCAGCGCCTACAGCTATAAAAAACATTGCAATCACTCCAAGGAGACAACACCATGCAAATCGCATTCATCGGACTGGGCAACATGGGCGGCCCCATGGCCATCAACCTGATCAAGGCCGGCCACAGCGTCAAGGCCTTTGACCTGAGCCAGGAAGCTGTGGCCAAGGTCGCAGCCGAAGGCGGCCAGGCAGCCGCCAGCGCGCAGGACGCCGTGCAGGGCGCCGAAGCCATCATCACCATGCTGCCCGCCAGCCAGCACGTCGAAGGCCTGTTCCTGGGCCGCGACGGGCAGGCCGGGCTGCTGACCAGCATCGCCAAGGGCGCGCTGATCATCGACAGCTCCACCATCGCCGCCGCCACCAGCCAGAAGGTGGCCAAGGCGGCCGAGGCAGCCGGCATTGCCTTTATCGACGCGCCCGTTTCCGGCGGCACGGGTGGCGCCATCGCCGGCACCCTGACCTTCATGGTCGGTGGCAGCAGCGCCAACCTGGAGCGTGCCCGCCCCCTGCTGGAAAAAATGGGCGCCAACATCTTCCACGCCGGTGACGTCGGCGCCGGCCAGACCGCCAAGATCTGCAACAACATGCTGCTGGGCATTCTGATGGTGGGCACGTCCGAAGCCATCGCCCTGGGCGTGGCCAACGGGCTGGACCCCAAGGTGCTCTCCGAAATCATGCGCCGCAGCTCCGGCGGCAACTGGGCGCTGGAAAAGTACAACCCCTACCCCGGCGTGCATGAAAACGCCCCGGCCAGCAAGGGCTACGCCGGTGGCTTTGGCACCGATCTGATGCTCAAGGACCTGGGCCTGGCACAGGAAAACGCCACCGCCGTCAAGGCCAGCACCCCGCTGGGCGGCCTGGCCCGCTCCATCTACGCTGCGCACAGCATCGCCGGGCACGGTGGGGAGGACTTTTCCAGCATCATCAAGATGCTGCAGAAGCAGGGGTAAAACCATTTCCGGATGACTGCATGCACATGAAAGGCGCTGCGGCTTTGGCTGCAGCGCCTTTTCTTTCTGCAATCGTTCGGAGCAGCGCAACCTCCACGCCCGCTGGTCAGCGTGGCCGCAGCTCCAGCACATCGCCGCGCATCAGCACCTCGAAGTGGCGCAGGAAGTTCTGGCCCAGCAGGGCATCTTCCTCGCTGCGGCCCGTGTAGCCGGTGCCCACCGTCAGGTGCTGCACCTGGTGCGGCCCCACCGTGATGCGCTGGGTGCGTACCAGCCGTCCGGTGCGCGTGCCGTTGGCGGTGCGAAACTCCACCACCTCCCCACCCTGCAACCCGGCGCGCTCGGCCAGGGCGTCGGTGATGGCGATGTAGGTGGCGCCGGTGTCCACCATGAAGCGCACGGGCTGGCCGTCGATGCTGCCATCGACGTAGAAATGCCCGTCCCGATGGCGCTGCAATTGCAGGCTGCCGCTGCTGGTGACCTGTGCGGCCGAGGGTTGCAGGTAGCGGTCCATGGCGATGTACAGCACGCCCAGCAGCACCACCCAGAAGAGGGCAATACCGGCATGCATGCGCCACAGGGCGCGGCGGGGGGATGGGGGGCTGTGCTGGTGCATCGGGACGGGGAGCTTTCCTGGTTCGTGCTGCGGGGGCCTTCTGTCGTGGGCAGATTGTGCCTGGGGGGGCGGCGCCTACAATCGCCCGCTCGAATCCCGCCTGCAATCTACACAAGGATGCACCGCAGCATGCAATACGTACAACGCGTACAACGCGCCCTGGGTCTGACGGCGCTGCTGGCCTGTCAGGCGTTTGCCGCCAGTGGCGAAAAAATTGGCACGGTCGATACCGCCTTCAAGTGGCTGGGCCGCAACCACGACATTGTGGTCGAGGCCTACGACGACCCCAAGGTGCAGGGCGTCAGCTGCTACGTCTCGCGGGCGCGCACGGGCGGCATCAAGGGCAGCCTGGGGCTGGCAGAGGACCGCTCCGAGGCCTCCATTGCCTGCACTGCCACGGGGCCGATACGCTTTCCGGCCGGGCCGCTGCCCAGGCAGCAGGAGGTGTTCAGCGAGCGCACCTCCATCCTGTTCAAGCGCCTGCGCGTGGTGCGCATGGTCGATGCCAAGCGCAATGCGCTGGTGTATCTGACCTATTCCGAAAAACTCATCGAAGGCTCACCCCAGAACAGCCTGGCCGTGGTGCCCGTGCCGCCGCAGACGCCGATTCCGCTCAAGCAATAAGCGGGTGGCTTGCAGACCTTCCCCTCGTAAAAAAACAGGCGCTGCGTGTTGACTGCAGCGCCTGTCTGGTTGTGGAGATTTTTTAGGGTTTTGGGGCGCTAAGCGGCTCCAGGCCTGCGCCACGCGCTCCTCAATTTACACATGCAGTGCCTGCCCCAGGGCTTTGAGGGCGGCTTCCTGCACCGCCTCACCCAGGGTCGGGTGGGCGTGGATGGTGTGCGCCACATCCTCCAGGCGGGCGCCCATCTCCAGGCTCTGGGTAAAGGCGGTCACCAGCTCGGCCACGCCCTGGCCCACGGCCTGCCAGCCCAGGATCAGGTGGTCGCTCTGGCGTGCCACCACGCGCACAAAGCCGCCGGTGGCTTCCAGCGTCATGGCGCGGCCATTGGCGGCGAAGGGGAAGGTGGCGGTGAGGATGTCCACGCCCGCAGCCTCGGCCTGTGGCGGGGTCTGGCCGACGACGACCACTTCCGGGTCGGTAAAGCACACGGCAGGAATGGCCATCGGCTCAAAGCGGCGGTTCTTCCCCGCGATTTGCTCGGCCACGCACTCGCCCTGGGCCATGGCGCGGTGCGCCAGCATCGGCTCGCCCGTGACATCGCCAATGGCCCAGACGTTGCGCATGGAGGTGCGGCAGCGCGCATCAACGGCCACATAGCGCCCCTGCATATCCAGGCGCAGCCCTTCCAGACCAAAGCCTTGGGTGCGTGGGCGCCGGCCCACGGCCACCAGCACCCGGTCGGCAGGCAGGGCAAACTCGTCGGCGCGCGCATTGCGCACATGCACGCCCTGCTGCGCGTCGTAACCGGCCACGCTGCAGCCCAGGTGCAGCACCACGCCGCTTTGCTTCAGGGCCTCGAGCACGGGGGTGGTCAGCTCCTCGTCGTAGCTGGGCAGCACGCGCTGGGCCGCTTCCACCACGGTGACTTCCACGCCCAGCTTGCGGTAGGCCATGCCCAGTTCCAGACCGATGTAGCCCGCGCCCACCACCACCAGACGCCGGGGCAGCACGTCGGGCGAGAGCGCATCGGTCGAGGACCAGATCGCCCCGCCCCAGCCACCAAACGGCATGGAAGGCAGCGGCACCGGTTCACTGCCGGTGGCCAGCAGCAAGTGCTCACAACGCACGCGCACCGGCTCGCCGCCGTCGTGCGGGGTGATGAGGGCAGTCTTGCCGTCCTCAATCTGCGCCCAGCCACGCTGCACCTGCACGCCCGCTTTGCGCAGCAGCGCCGCCACGCCACCCGACAGGCGCGCGACGATGCCATCCTTCCAGCGCACGGTCTGCGCAATGTCCACCTGGGGCTGGGCCACGGTGATGCCCAGCGGTGAGTGACCACTGGCGTACTGGCGCGCCTGCTCAAACGCCTGCGCGGCATGGAGCAGCGCCTTGGAGGGAATGCAGCCAATGTTCAGGCAGGTGCCGCCCAGACTGGCGCCTTCGGCCAGCACGGTGGCAATGCCCAGCTGCCTGGCGCGAATGGCGGCCACATAGCCGCCCGGGCCGCCGCCGATGACCAGGAGCTGGGTGGAGATCTCTTTGATCGCTTTCATGCTGTGTTCACTCCTGACTTAATCGACAAACAGCAGCGCCGGCGTTTCGAGCACGGCGCGCATGGCCTGGATGAATTGCGCGGCGTCCATGCCATCGACCACGCGGTGGTCGAACGACGAGGACAGATTCATCAACTGCCGCGCCACCACCTGGCCGCCGCGCAGCATGGGGCGCTCGACGATGCGGTTGACGCCGACGATGGCCACCTCCGGGTGATTGATGACCGGCGTGCTGGCAATGCCGCCCAGCGCGCCCAGGCTGGTTAAGGTGATGGTCGAGCCCGAGAGCTCCTCGCGCGTGAGCTTGCCGCTTTTGGCGCCTTCGGCCAGACGCGCAATGCCTGCGGCCGTGGCCCACAAGTCCAGACTTTCGGCGTGCTGCAGCACCGGCACCATCAGGCCGGCATCGGTCTGCGTGGCAATGCCCAGGTGCACGGCCTCGTGGCGCGTGACCACGCCGGCATCGTCGTCGTAGCGTGCATTGATCTGCGGGAACTGGCGCAGCGCCAACACCATGGCCCGCACCAGAAACGGCAGCAGCGTGAGCTTGCCGCGCGTGCTGCCGTGCAGGGCGTTGAGCTTGTGGCGCAGCAGCTCCAGCTCGGTCACGTCCACTTCCTCGACGTAGCTGAAGTGCGGGATGCGGCGCTTGGCCTCCTGCATCTTCTGCGCGATTCTGCGGCGCAGGCCGATGACGGGAATCTGCTCCTCGCCATGCCGCTCAACGTACTGCGGATGCACGCCCAGCACCGGGCCGCTGCCCGAAGCAAAGGCCTGCAGATCGGCATGCGTGATCTGCCCTGCCGGCCCGCTGCCAGGCACCAGGCGCAAATCCACGCCCATGTCCAGCGCACGGCGGCGCACCGAGGGTGATGCAAGCGGGCGCTCACCCTCCTTGCGTACCGCAACAGCGCTGCGCTGGCCTGCTGGCCGTTGGGTTGGCGTGGTTGCTTCTGTTTTATGAGCTGCTTGCGCTTGATTTATGGAGTTTTTTGATATTTTTTGCTCTGAATTGCTTGAAATATCAGCGGGTGCAGCTTCTGTTTGCGTAGCACCGTCAGGAACAGCGGACTCCGGCTTCCAGTTGCCCTCACCCTCCACTTCCAGGCGCATCAGCTCGGCGCCCACGGCAATCATCTCGCCCACGGCGGCACCCAGGGCAAGAACCTTGCCGTTCACATGGCAGGGAATCTCCACCGTGGCCTTGTCGGTCATGACATCGGCCACCGGCTGGTCTTCCTTGACCTGCTGGCCGGGTGCGACGTGCCAGGCTGCCACTTCCACCTCGGCAATGCCCTCGCCAATATCGGGCACGCGAATGACGTAAATACCCATGGTTCAAGCCTCCATTGCACGTTGCAGCGCCGCGCCCACGCGGGCCGGGCCGGGGAAATAGGCCCACTCCTGGGCGTGCGGATAGGGTGTGTCCCAGCCGGTGACGCGCTCGATCGGCGCCTCCAGGTGATAAAAGCAGTGCTCCTGCACCAGCGCCACCAGCTCGGCGCCAAAGCCGCTGGTGCGCGTGGCTTCGTGCACCACCACGCAGCGGCCGGTCTTCCTGACCGAGGCGACGATGGTCTCCAGGTCCAGCGGCCACAGGCTGCGCAGGTCGATCACTTCGGCATCGATGCCGGTTTCGCGCGCGGCGCACTCGGCCACCCACACCATGGTGCCGTAGGCCAGCACGGTGACGTCCTTGCCGGTGCGGAAGATGGCCGCCTTTTCCAGTGGCACCTGGTAGTAGCCCTCGGGCACCTTGCCCAGCTCGTGCTTGCTCCACGGCACCACCGGGCGGTCGTGGTGGCCATCAAAGGGGCCGTTGTACAGGCGCTTGGGCTCCAGGAAGATGACCGGGTCGTCACACTCGATGGAGGCAATCAACAGGCCTTTGGCATCGATGGGGTTGCTGGGCATGACGGTGCGCAGGCCACTGACGTGGGTGAAGATGCCCTCCGGGCTCTGGCTGTGCGTCTGCCCACCATAGATGCCGCCGCCGCAAGGCATGCGAATGGTGATGGGCGCAAAGAAGTCGCCCGCCGAGCGGTGGCGCAGGCGCGCCAGCTCCGAGACGATCTGGTCGTAGGCCGGATAGACGTAGTCGGCAAACTGGATTTCCACCGCCGGGCGCAGGCCGTAGGCGGCCATGCCGATGGCGGTGCCGACGATGCCCGACTCCGAAATCGGCGCATCAAAGCAGCGCGTCTTGCCGTACTTGGACTGCAAGCCCTCGGTGACGCGAAACACGCCGCCAAAGTAGCCCACATCCTCGCCATAGACGATGACGTTGTCGTCGCGGCCCATCATCACATCCAGCGCCGAGCGCAACGCCTGAATCATGCTCATGGACACGGCTGCGCCTGCCGCCCCGTCCTGTGCGGCGGTCCCAGTGTTCATCTGTGTCATGGCTTACACCCCCATTTGCTGACGCTGCCGGCGCAGGTGCTCCGGCATGTCCTTGTACACATCGTCAAAGATGGTCGCGGCGCTGGGCACGCGGCCATCGAGCAGGCTGCCGTAGCTTTCAGCCTCTTTTTGTGCGGCCAGCACTTCGGCTTCCAGCTCCTGCTGGGCCTGCTGGTGCTGTGCCTCGCTCCACTCGCCAATGACGATCAGGTGCTGCTTGAGGCGCTCGATGGGGTCGCCCAGGGGGAAGTGCTGCCAGTCGTCGGCGGGGCGGTATTTGCTCGGGTCGTCGGAGGTGGAATGGGGCCCGGCGCGGTAGGTCTCCCACTCGATGAGCGTGGGGCCGTGGTTGCTGCGCGCGCGCTCTGCGGCCCATTGCGAGGCGGCATAGACGGCCAAAAAGTCGTTGCCATCGACGCGCAGCGAGGCAATGCCCACACCCACGCCGCGCTGGGCAAAGGTGGTGCCTTCGCCGCCCGCAATGGCTTGAAAGCTGGAGATGGCCCACTGGTTGTTGACCACGTTGATGATGACCGGCGCCTTGTACACATGGGCAAAGGTCAAGGCGGTGTGAAAGTCGCTCTCAGCGGTGGAGCCATCGCCAATCCAGGCCGAGGCGATTTTGGTGTCGCCCTTGATGGCGCTGGCCATGGCCCAGCCCACGGCCTGGGGCACCTGCGTGGCCAGGTTGCCCGAGATCGAGAAAAAGCCTGCCCTCTTGTATGAGTACATCACCGGCAGCTGGCGGCCTTTGTTCGGGTCGCGCTCGTTGCTCATGAGCTGGCAGATCAGCTCCACCAGGGAAATGTCGTCGCGGCACAGCAGCAGGCCCTGCTGGCGGTAGGTGGGAAAGTGCATATCGCCTTCTTGCAGCGCCTGCGCCTGGGCGATGGCAATGGCCTCTTCACCCAAGCACTGCATGTAAAACGACATTTTTTTCTGGCGCTGAGCGAGCACCATGCGGGCATCAAAAATGCGCGTCTTCATCATGGCGCGCAGCCCCCGGCGCAAGCGCTCGGGGTGGATGCTCGGCGCCCACGGGCCTTGCGCGCGGCCATCGTCGTCGAGCACGCGCACCAGGCTGGTGGCCAGGTCGGCAGTGTCGGCGGCGGGGGTGTCGATGGGGGGTCTGCGCACCGCGCCTGCGGGCGAAATCATGAGATAGGAAAAGTCCGTTTTTCCGCCCGGTCTGCCGGTAGGCTCGGGCACGTGCAGCCGTAACGCTGTCATAAGCAAAGTCTCCTTGCACGCCGTGTGCGTGCGCTTGTTACCCGCCAAAGCCCCGTGCTTGTGGCACCGTACTTTGGCAATACTGACTACGCCAGTGGCGATGATTGTCAATAAAAAATACTTGGAGCTGCCTGCGCGTTTCCCCTGACCTGGCGCACAAAATCCCCTGCGCCCGCGCGTGCACAATAGCGCGCGCAAGTTTTTCACCCTTCTGTAACTGACACCCTTATGAACGCACCCAGCCAAGCAGCGCAATTTGCCCCCATGCCCGACGAACAGGGCTTCTTTGGCCCCTATGGCGGCCAGCTGGTGCCCCCGCACTTGAAGCAGGCGATGGACGACATCAACGTCGCCTACGCACAGATCACCCAGCGCCAGGACTTTCAGGACGAGCTGGCTCAGCTGTTTGCCGATTACGTGGGCCGCCCCAGCCCCATCTTCCACGCCCGGCGCCTGTCGCAGCAGCTCGGTGGCGCGCAGATTCACCTCAAGCGCGAGGACCTGAACCACACCGGCGCGCACAAGATCAACCACTGCCTGGGCGAGGCGCTACTGGCCAAGTTCATGGGCAAAAAGAAGGTGATTGCCGAGACCGGAGCCGGCCAGCACGGCGTGGCACTGGCCACCGCCTGCGCACTGGTGGGCATCCCCTGCGAGATCCACATGGGCCAGGTCGATATCGAAAAGGAACACCCCAACGTCACCAAGATGCGCATCCTGGGCTGCAATCTGGTGGCCGTGACGCGCGGCGCCGCCACGCTCAAGGAAGCCGTCGATAGCGCCTTTGAGGAATACCTCTCCAACCCCAAGGACTACCTCTACGCCATCGGCTCGGTGGTCGGCCCCCACCCCTTCCCGATGATGGTGCGCGACTTCCAGAGCATCATTGGCCGCGAGGCACGCGAGCAGTTCCAGACCAGGCACGGCAAGCTGCCCGACTATGTGGCTGCCTGCGTGGGCGGCGGCAGCAACGCCATCGGCATGTTCACCGCCTTCCTGAATGACGCCAGCGTCAAGCTGGTGGGCGTGGAGCCCGCCGGCGAAGGTGCCGACCGCCCGGGCCGCCATGCCGCAACGCTGACCATGGGCAAGCCCGGCGAAATCCACGGCATGAAGTGCTACGTGCTGGAAGACGCCCCCGGCGTGCCTGCCGCGGTGCACAGCATTGCCTCGGGCCTGGACTACCCCGGCGTCGGCCCGCAGCACAGCTACCTCAAGGACCTGGGCCGCGTGCAGTACGAAACCGCCAACGACCAGGAAACCCTCAACGCCTTCATGCAGCTGTCGCGCGTCGAGGGCATCATCCCCGCGCTGGAAAGCGCCCACGCCGTGGCCTGGGCCATGCGCGTGGCCCCCACCCTGCCCAAGGAAGCCAACATCCTGGTCAACCTCTCGGGCCGTGGCGACAAGGATGCCGACTACGTGGCACAAAAGCTGGGCCTGTAATTGATAAAAATCGGCCCCTAGCACTTGTCCAGCAAGCGCTGGCAGCTATAAAAAAGGAACCTTCGGGTTCCTTTTTTCATGGGCGGCACGCAGACGCGCAAACGCTCCTAAAATAGGAGCTTTGTCGCAAACATTTACCAACTGGGGCGGAGTTTGACAATTTCCTTGCTGCTTCTGGTGCGCTGCGGGCCCTGCGGCCTGCAATCGGGGCGGGACGCTGGTCAACAGCCCCCCCGAGGCACGCCATGATGGTCGCCACGCATCTGGTCGCCGGCCTGTGTGCTGGGGCTGGCGTGGTTGCCTGGTTGCAGGTGCCGCTGCTGCCCGCCTCCTGGGTGCTGGGTGGCGCCCTGGTGGGCGCCCTGCTGCCCGACATCGACCACCCCAAGAGCTGGCTGGGGCGGCGCCTGCCCTTCATCGCGCTGCCGCTGGCGGCCATCTTCGGGCACCGGGGCATCACCCACAGCCTGCTGGCCTTGGTGGGCGTGGTCTGGGCCATGTACCAGGTGCTGCTGCACGGGGCGCTGGAGCAGCACTGGCGCATGGCCGCATTGGGCGTGGGCGCCGGTTATCTGAGCCACCTGCTGGGCGACTTTGCCACCCACGGCGGCGTGCCCTGGCTGTGGCCGCTCAAGCGGCGGTTTTCCCTGCCGTTGACGTTTCGCACCGGCACCTGGTTCGAGCACCTGCTCTTCTTCGTCTTGGGGCTGGGCACGGTGTATTTGCTCACCCTGCGCTTTGCGCCCTGGATGCTGCACGACCTGCAGGCGCTGGCGCAGCTGCTCAGGCACTACGGCCAGCTGGTTCTGGCCGATGCCCTGCGCACGCCCCTCTGATCTCCTGCGCCACAGCCGTCCGCAAGTCCGGGTAAATCCCAAGGGCAAGGCCTTTGCACCGGATTGAACAATGGCCGTTTTGTCCGTTTTCATCAAGGAGTGTGAGGTTTCGCCTATGCAACGCATCGCTTTCGTCCGTGCCAGCATCGCCCTGGCTGTCGCCACCATACTGGGGGGCGTCAGCCTCCAGGCCACTGCGGCCGACCCCATTCTGATAGGCGTTCCCGCCCCCATGACCGGGCCCAATACCCAGTACGGCGATGAGCTCAAGGCCGGCGTGCTCACCGCCATCGAAATGCTCAACGCCAGCGGCGGCATGCAGGGCCGCCCCTACGAGCCCGTGCTCATCGACGATGCCTGCGAGCCCAAGCAGGCCGTGCAGGCCGCCAACCGCGTGCTCAACTCCGGCGCCAGGTTCGCCATTGCCCACGTCTGCTCGGGCGTGACGGTGCCCGCCTCACGCATCTACGAGGACGAAGGCATCGTCACCATCACCCCCGGCGCCACCGCTCCGCAGATCACGGACAACCTCAAGGGCCACTATTTCTTCCGCACCATCGGCCGCGATGACCAGCAAGGCCCGTTTGCCGCCAGCTTCATCACCACCCGCCTCAAACCCAAGAGCGTGGTCGTGCTGCACGACAAGCAGACCTACGGCGCTGGCGTAGCGCAGCAGGTCAAGACCTGGCTGGAAAAGCTGGGCACCCCGATTGCGCTGTACGACGGCATCAACGCTGGTGACAGCGACTACTCCGCCGTCATCACCAAACTCAAGACCATCAAGCCCGACGTGGTGTTCTTCGGTGGCTACCACCCGGAAATGGGCCTGCTGCTGCGCCAGGCCAGGGAGCAAGGCCTGCAAACCCGCTTCATGGCCGCCGAAGGCGCCTACAACCGGGGCCTGTATGAAATCGCCGGCGCCGCCGTCGAGGGCATGATGTTCACCTACCCTGCCGACTTCAGCAAACGCCCGGGCAACGAGCGCATCGTGCAAGCCTTCCAGCAGGCCAACCGCCCGGCCGATGGTGCCTACCAGATGCCCGCCTACGCCGCCATGCAGGTGCTGCACCAATCGATGCTGGCCGTCGGCCCCAACCCGAAAAAAGTCGCCGACTACATGCACAGCAACAGCTTCGACACCGTGCTGGGCCCCGTCTCCTTCGACAGGAAGGGCGATTTGAAGAACTTCGAATTCGTCGTCTTCGAACTGGCCAAGGACGGCAGCCGCACGCAGGTGCGGTAAGGGCGGGGGCGCTCGGTACCCTCTCACAGGCCGATAACCCTAAAAAAATCCCCGCTGGTGCAAATGCTGCGCCAGCGGGGCGTTTTTTGTGGGGAAGCGAACTATCAGTCCTCCAGCTTCTCACGCAGCACGGCGCCGGTTTCCGGATGGATCTTCAGCTCCACGCGCTGGCGGCGGGCGTTGGTGGCTTCGGCCTCCCACACGCCATCGTCCCATTCCACATCGGTGATGCGTGTGTAACCCGCAGCCTGCAAGTGGGAAACCACCTGCGCGGCCGTCAGGCGCGCAGCGCCTGGGGTGTGGGGATTGTGTGCCGGGCCGCTTTCCAGCACGACTTCCAGCGTCACGGGGTGCAGCAGCAGCTCCTGCTTGGGGGCACCGGGGTGCTGGCGCACGTCGGCCTCCCAGAAGCCGTCGTCAAACTCCAGATCGTCCACCTGGGCAAAGCCCTGGGCCTGCAAATGCGCAACAACCTGCGCTGCACCGGGGTAGCGGGTGCCCAGATCGGCCTGGCGCACGATGTGCGTATCGCCGTTGCCGTCGTGGATCAGCACATAGGTCTTGAGGCCGTCCTGGGTGGTGGCCTTGGCACTCCAGTAGTGCGCGGTCTTGCCCAGATCCGTGGGGGCAACCAGGCCTTGCTTGGCGATGGCATCGACCACTTGCTGGGCATTGAGCGCATGCGCCAGTTGGGGGATGGTGGCTGCCAGGCCGGCGGCAGACAGGATCCAGGCGATGGCGGACTTCTTCATAACGTACTCCATGTAGTGAAACGGTGGTGAATGCATGCGATGCGAAGCTGCCGTGCATGCGTTGCGACCGCAGTATGAAAAAAACTGTCTAAACCAAAGCTGAAGCGCTGGTTCATGGAGCGTTTAATCGGCACATCGATAATCGGCCCATGCTCCGCCCCCTGCTGCCCCCCCTGGTTACGGCCCTGGCCCTTGCGGCCTGGCCGCCGTTTGCCTCTGCGGCAGAGCAGGATGCCGTGCGCGCCGGGGTGGCTACGGGGCAGTACAAGCCACTGGCCAGCATCCTGAGCGAGGTGGCCGCAGCGCACGCTGGCCGCGTCGTGAATGTGGAAAGCAAGCGTGGCCCCCTGGGGGATTTGCGCTATGAAATCAAGCTGGTCGATGGCAAGGGCAACAAGCTGGAACTGTTGGTGGATGCCGCCACGGGACAGGCCATTGAGCAGGGCAGCGCAGATCGCTCGCAGGCGCTGACGCTGGCCGCCCTGGCCGACTATCTGCAGCAACTCAAGATCCCCGCCCATCAGCACATCAGCGATGTGGAGTTCGAGCACGACAACCAGGGCCGGGGGGTGTACCTCATCAAATTCAACCAGAGCTACCAGCCTGGTGGCCGCTGGGTGATGAGCGCCGACACCGGCCAGCTGCTGGAGACGCGCCACGCCAGCCCTGGCAGCGGCAGAATTGCCCGTGTCGAGGACCTGCTGCGCGCCATGGCTCCGCGCTTTTCCGGGCTGGTGCTGGAGGTGGAGCTGGAGCACGACAAGCACCAGCGCCCCTATTACGAAATCGAGCTGCTCCAGGCCAATGGCTCCACCCTGGAGCTCAAGGTCGATGCCGTCACGCTGGAGCTGCTGACGCAAAAGCTCGAAGACTGATGCAACGGAAGTGATGAACCAAGATGCGCATCCTGGTCGTGGAAGACGATAAGACGCTGGCCGCACAGTTGCGCGATGCCCTGGAGCGCGCCGGCTTCTCGGTGGACGTGGAGCACGACGGCCAGGCCGCAGCTTTTGCCGGCAGCACCGAGCAATACGATGCCGCCGTGCTGGACCTGGGCCTGCCTCTGCTCGATGGTCTGAGCGTGCTGCGCGAGTGGCGCGAGGCCGGCCAGCAATGGCCGGTACTGATCCTGACCGCACGCAACCGCTGGAGCGACAAGCTGGCCGGCTTCAACGCCGGGGCCGACGACTATCTGACCAAGCCCTTCATCCTGGACGAGGTGGTACTGCGCCTGCGCGCCATGCTGCGCCGGGTTTCCGGCAGCGCCAACACCGTTCTGGAAGCCGGCCCGCTGGAATACGACGTGACAGCGGGGCGCTTTCGGCTGCACGGCCAGCCCCTGACGCTGACCGCGCAGGAGCACAAGATCCTCGCCTACATGATGCACCACCCCAACCGCGTGCTCAGCCGAGCCGAGATCAGCGAGCACGTGTACGCCCGCGACCTGGATCCGGACTCCAACACCCTGGACGTGCTCATTGGCCGCATTCGCCGCAAGCTGGGCCAGCCCCAGCTCCTGGTCACGGAACGCGGCCAGGGCTTCCGGATGTGCAGCGATGCGGCAGCGCCCCCGGCCCGCACCACACAGTGACGCCCCCACCTGCCCCACCCTCCCCGCAGCAACCCACTGCGCCCCACCGCTGGTCCCTGGCGCTGCGCCTGGTGCTGCTGACGCTGGTGCCGGCCCTGCTGGTGCTGGTGCTGGGCGGATGGTGGCTGCGCTACCAGATGCACGCCAGCCTGTACGAAGCCATGGCGCAGACCTTGCAGGAAAAGTCGCTGCGCATCGCCACACGGCTGCAACTCCACCCCACGGGCAAGGTGCAGGAAACACCCGCCAGCGGCGACGAATTCAGTGCCATCTTCTCCGGCTGGTACTGGCAGGTGCGCCAGCCCCAGGGGCAGATCGTGGCCCGCTCCCGCTCGCTGTGGGACCAGCCCGACCTGCAAGCCCACCCGGCTCCCCTGTACGGCAGCCACACCCTGCACCGCGCCACCGGGCCGCAACAGGAGGACCTGCTCACACAGACCTTCCCCCTGCCCTTGCCCCAGGCAGAAGCAGGCAGCACGGCGGCCCCGGAGGATACGCCAGCAGATCCCTGGCAACTCGAAGTCTTTGGGCCAGCCAGCGACGTGCAAGGCAACCTGCGCAGCATCGACCGCATCCTGCTGCTGACCGGCGCTGCCCTGCTGGCCCTGCTGGCCGGCTTGATCGTGCTGCAAGTGCGCATCGGCCTGGCACCGCTGCGCCGCCTGGTGCAAGCGATTGCGCAGTTGCGCCAACCCACCCCCTCTGCCGCCCCGGCGGTGACGCAACTGCAGCAATTGCAGGTCGGCCCCGATCTGGAAGCACTGCGCCAGGAGCTGCTGGCACTGGTGCAGCAGAACGCGCAAATAGTTGCCCGCGCACGCAGCCATGCGGCAGACCTGAACCACGCGCTCAAGAAACCCCTGTCCGTACTGTCTGCAGCTGCCGGCAACAGCCCACAAGTGCCCGCCGACACCGTGCTGGAACATGCCCGCGCCATGGTGCGGCTGATCGACCGCTACCAGGCACGCACCCACAGCGACGCCACCCACGCAGCGCTGGCCACCGTGGGCCAGCACGTGCCCGTCAGGGACTGCGTTGAACAACTGCTGCACATGATGCGCCAGCTGCACAGCGCTGCCGAACTGGATTGGCAGCTGGACTGGCAACTGCCCCCCACCAGCACACTGCTGTGGCGCGGCGAGCGGGCCGACCTGGAAGAGATGCTGGGCAACCTGCTGGACAACGCCGGCAAATGGGCCGCCTCCACCACCTGCACCACAGTGGCCCTGGCGGACGATGCCCCGCACACGCTGTGCATCACCATCGAAGACGACGGCCCGGGGCTGAGCGCCAGCCAGCTTCAGGCTGCCGGCGCACGCGGCGTGCGCTTTGACGAATCGGTGGATGGCTCAGGGCTGGGGCTGTCCATCACCCAACACCTCGCCCACAGCTACGCCGGCCAACTGCAGCTGGACAAAAGCCCGCGCCTGAAAGGACTGCGCGCCCGCCTGCACATCACGGGGACGCTGCTCCAGACCGCCGATCCAACCGGCAGGACCAACACACCACCGCGCCGGCAGTAAACCCGGCAACAGCAGGACCGCTGATCAGCCGCCGGCCAGTGCCAGACGCAGCCCTGCTCGCCTGCGCGGGCGGCCTCCACCGCCGCGTTCAGTGCCAGGATGTTGGTCTGAAAGGCAATGCCATCGATCACGCCAATGATGTCGGCAATGCGTGTGCTCGACTCGCTGATGCCCTTCATGGTGTCCACCACCTGGCCACCCTGCACCGCAATGTCAGAGGCACTCAGCGCCAGCTGATTGGCCTGGCGGGCGTTGTCTGCGTTTTGCTGCACGGTGGAGCCCAGCTGCTCCATCGAGGCCGAAGTTTCCTCCAGCGCCGAAGCCTGGCTTTCCGTGCGCGCCGGACGGGCCTGCTTGCGACGCCGCCGGCTCTGCGTGTGCGCGGCCTCGGCGCGGTAGGGCTGATCGGGCAGAGCATTGCGCCGAAGCTCGCGGCTGATGGTGCTGGCGCTGCGCCCCAGGCGGGTGGCAATGCCGCGCAGGCTCAGCCCCTGGAATCGAAGCGCCGAAATCGCCACGCGCTCATCGGCGCCCAACTGTTGGTATCCGGTGGTCATCTGTGCAACTTACCCTATCGCAGGGCTGTTGCACTTCGGGTTTGAAACCGCCATTTCAAAAGCTATTGAATTAATACCATCCCCGCCACCTTGGCGAATCCACACAAGGTGTGCTCACCCCTCCCCCGCCAACTGGCAGGCAGGTCGGTACTGGCTGGCCGTCAGGGCAGCGCACCATCCAGCGGCCCTCAACTGCGATGCCCTGGAGCAGGCATCACAAAAACAGTAGCTGGTCACGCTTGCAAATCAAATGTTTCATAGACAAAACTACCCAGAATACATACCCAGAAAGCGGGTAAAGCTATTGATTTGATAGTTCACCGGAACAGCACGCATAAAAAACCCGCCTGCGGCCAGAGGCCGGGCGGGTGGCGGAAAGCACAGGGCCGTGAACCCTGCACTGCGCGGCGGAAGATCAGTCCTGCAATGCCACCAGCGGGTGGCTGTGGGCGGGCCAGGGGCTGACAAAAAAGGCGCGCCAGGCGTCCTCGCTCACGTCCTCGATGCGGGCGGGGTTCCAGCGTGGGGTGTGGTCCTTGTCGATGGCTAGGGCGCGGATGCCTTCGACGGTTTCGCTGGCGCCGGGGCGCAGGAAGAAGCAGTTGCGCACCAGATCGCGCTCCATGCGCAGGTCTTCGGCCATGCCCATGCTGCGCGCGCGGCGCACTTGCTCCAGCACCACGTGCAGCATCAGGGGCGAGCGCTTGCGCAGTGCCTGGGCGGTGCTCTGTGCCCATTCGCTGCCGGTGTCGGCTTCCAGCGCACTGATGATGGCGGGCACGCTCTCCAGGGCAAACACGCGGTCGATGGCGCTGGTGTCGCGCACCGGCTCCGGCCCCTGGGCCTGGGTGGCGGCTTGCGCAAAGGCCTGCACGGCAGCGCCGTCGGCAAACTGCTGGCTGCACAGCGCCTCCCACAGGGCGGTCTGCCCGTCGGCGGGCAGATAGGCGTCTGCCAGGCCAAAGGCGATGGCTTCGCTGGCTCCCAGGCTTTCACCGGTCAGGCCCAGCCACTCACCCACGCGGCCGGGGCAGCGGGCCAGGAAGTAGCCACCGCCGACGTCGGGGAACAGGCCAATCAGCGTCTCAGGCATGGCCAGCTTGGAGCGTTCGGTGACGATGCGCAGGCTGGCGCCCTGGCTGATGCCCATGCCACCACCCATGACGATGCCGTCCATGAAGGCGATGTAGGGCTTGGGATAGTTGAAGATGACGTGGTTGAGGGTGTATTCCTCGGTGAAGAAGTCTTCCAGCTGCGGATTGCCTTGCTGCGCAGCCTGGTGCAAAAAGCGGATGTCGCCCCCAGCGCAAAAGTGGCCGAACGGCCCTTCCTTGTTGCTGCCGCGCACGAGCACGGCCAGCACGCGCTCATCGTCGCGCCAGGCCAGCAGCTGTGCCAGCAGGCCTCGCACCATGTCCAGCGACAGGGCGTTGAGCGCCTTGGCTCGGTTCAAGGTGATGCAGCCGACTTGGCCGCGCACTTCGCACAGCAGCTCCGGGGTCTGTGTCATTCTGTTTGTCTCCTGTGGGGTTGAAAAACCGCACCATACCGCAAGCAGAATGCGTTGTTGGGCCAAAAAATGTCGCCCAGGTGGCAAATGGCGACAAAAAAGCCCGCTGGCGCGAGGCTGCGGGCATGAAAAAAGCCAGATCATCGGATCTGGCTTTTGCGCGAATCTGGCGGAGTGGACGGGGCTCGAACCCGCGACCCCCGGCGTGACAGGCCGGTA
>CAMZGS010000016.1 GCA_947306475.1 uncultured Comamonas sp. | reverse complement strand
CGATTTCGCACTGCCAGCCGCCGACGTGGCCGCACGCGCACCAGCGCCGGCCAGCTTGGCGGCAGCCGGTGCCATGCGCGCGCCAGCGGCCACGGCACCGCCTACGCCCGTCGCGGCAGCACCAACAGCCACCGCCGTCCCGGCTGCGCCGATGGCAGCGCCTGCCATCGCACCCGCGCCGAGCTGCGGCGCACCGGACACAAGGCCCGTGGCGATGCCAGGGCCGAAGATCCCCAGCGCCAGCAAGGTGAGCGAGGCCAGCATGATGACCAGTGCGTGGTCGAGCGACGGCTCATCGGGATGGACTTGGAACTGAGTGAACAGGCCCGAGCCGATACCGACGATCACGGCCAGCACCAGCACCTTGACGCCGGAGGCCACCACGTTGCCCAAGACCTTTTCGGCCAGGAACGAGGTCTTGTTCCAAAGCGCGAACGGCACCAGCACGAAGCCCGCGAGCGTGGTCAGCTTGAACTCGATCAGCGTGATGAATAGCTGGATCGCCAGCACGAAGAAGCAGAGCACCACGACCAGCCAGGCGAGGAACAACACCAAGATGGCATCGAGGTTCAAGAACACCTCGGGAAATCCCATCATGTCGTCGAGCTGGAGGAAGATCGGCCCGCCCGCGTCAAGGCCGGTTTTCGCCAGCCGGCCCGGCTGCAAGAAGTTCTCCATCGTGATGGCAGAGCCGGTGGCGGTGATGCCCAATCCCGCGAACGAGCGGAAGACGATGCTCGCCAGCCAGTTGAAGTTGTTGATGATGTAGGCGAAGGCGCCGACGTACAGCACCTTGCGCAGCAGCTTGGCGATCACGTCCTCGCCCTGGCCGGTGGCGTGGCTCATGGCCCAATACAGGCCGGCGATCGTCATGTCGATGACGATCAGCGTGGCCGTGAGGAACGCCACTTCGCCCCGCAGCAGCCCGAAACCCGAGTCGATGTAGGCAGCAAAGGTGTTGAGGAATTGGTCGATGATGGTCACGTCATTCATGGCGTGTCCTCCGGTTCGGCAGGAACGACCGGCGCCACGCCATCGGCCGGCTCATCAAAACTCGGCGGGATCGGTGGCAGCTCGGCCAAGGTCTGGTATTCATCCGGCCCGGCTTGGCCGGAGAAGAAGCGCCGCCGGAAGGCTTCGGCGGCGGCGCGGCAAGCGTCCTCGCCCGTGGCCTGCCGGTCGGCCGCGCATTGCGCGCGCAATGCCTTGAGCCGCACGGGATCAGCGGCCAGGGCATCGGCAAGGTGGTCGGCCGGCTGCTCGCCGCAAGCGGCCAGCAGCGCGGCACACAGGACGAGGACGCATCGCATGGCGGCCTCCCGTCAGTTGCCGTAGAAATCCACGCGCTGCGGCGTGTACGGCGTGCCATCGCCCATGAACCGCCGCCGTACTTCGCGCGCGCGCTCGGTGGCCGCCGCCTGCCGCGCCAGCTCCAGCGCGGCAGCGCGATCCTGCGTGATCTGGAGCCGCTGCGACTGGATCGACTGCTTGGCCTGCAAGGCGAGCAACTGGTTCATGGCCTGCATGGCTTGGAGCGCCCCTTCGGCCGACTGGCTCTTGCCCACGAGGTCGGCCAGCACGCTTTCGTCTTCGCCCAGGTTCTGCGACACCTGCGCCTGCATCTGCATCGTGGTCTGCAAGCCGTTGAGCGTGTTCCGCCAACGCTCCTGCGCGTCGCGGTACATCTGGTCGCCGCTGACGGTGGCGGCGTACTGCTCGGGATACAGGCGCGCGAACTCCCGATCCAGATTCGTCACGTCGTAGGCCAAGCCTCGGGCCTGGGCGATCAGCCGCTCGGTCGTTGCCAGATTCGCGCGCAACTGGCCGACCACGCTGGACGGCAGGCTGGCGAGGTTGCGCGCCTGGTTCATCAGCATCTGCGCTTCGTTCTGAAGCTGCTGGATCTGGTTGTTGATCTGCTCCAGCGTGCGGATCGCGGTCAGCGTGTTCTGCACGAGGTTCGTGGGATCGACCACGACCCATTGCGCATGGGCGGTGGCAGTGCAAAGCATGGCCGCAATGGCTGCGGCGATAAGGCGCTTTTTCATGACAGGTTCTCCAGGGGTTGGTCAGCGAGGGAACCCGGCGCGAGGCCGGGGAACGAGGGCAGCAGGTCGGCCGCCCAATCGAGGCCGCGATGGCGCAGCCAAGCGCCCGCGAAGCCGGGCACGCCGGCGTCCAGCAGCACGCGGCCTATGTCGCGCTGGTCTTGCGGCGTGGACGCGCCCGCGAAGGCCAGGGCCGCCGGCCCCAGGTCGAGGTCGAACAGGCGGTTGCCGAGGCGGGATTGGTAGTAGTAGTCACGCTTGGGCTGCGCGGTGGCGACGATTTCGATCTGCCGCCTGTTGAGGCCGAAGCCCTCGTAGATCGTGCGAATCTGCGGCTCTGTCGCCTGCGGGTTGGGCAAGAAAATCCGACTCGCACAGCTCTCGATGATCGCGGGCGCGATGCTCGAATCCTTGATGTCGGCAAGGCTCTGAGTGGCGAAGATGACGCTGACGTTCTTTTTCCTGAGCGTCTTGAGCCACTGCCGGATGCGCGCCGCGAACACCGGGTCATCGAGGAACAGCCACGCTTCATCGAGGATCAGCAGCGTGGGCGCCCCGTCGAAGCGTTCATCGAAACGCGCAAAGAGGTAATGCAGCACGGCCATGACGGCGGCCTTGCTGTGCATCAGTTCCTCCATCTCGAAGCACTGCACGTCGGCCATGCCCAGCCGGTCGTGGTCGGCGTCCAGCAGCTTGCCGTGGGCGCCACCCAGCACATAGGGCGAAAGCGCCTGCCGCAGCGTGTTCGATTGCAGCAGCACGGAAAGTCCCGTCATCGTGCGCTGCTCCACCGGCGCACCGGCGAGACTTCCCAGCGCCGACCAGATAGCCGCCTTCTCGTCCGGGCCGACGGCCGCGCCTTCCTGCAGCAGGCGGCCTTCCACCCATTCGCTGGCCCAGGTGCGGTAGCCCTCGCGGTCGATGCGTGCGAGCGGCTGGAAGGCGATTTCGTCGTCTGCGCCCAGGTCGTAGTGCTCGCCGCCCATGCCCAGGATGGCCGCACGGATCGAGCGTCCCATGTCGAAGGCGAAGATGCGCGAGCCGCGATAGCGGCGGAACTGCATCGCCATCGTCGCCAGCAACACGGACTTGCCCATGCCGATGGGGCCAACCACCAGCGTGTTGCCCACGTCGCCGATGTGCGTCACGAGCCGGAACGGCGTAGCGCCATCGGTACGTGTCACGATCAACGGTGGGCCGTCCAAATGATCGTTGCGCTCCTGGCCGGCCCATACCGCCGACACCGGCATCATGTGCGCCAGATTCAGCGTCGAGACGATGGGCTGGCGCACGTTGGCGTAGGCGTTGCCCGGAATGGACGAAAGCCACGCATCCACGGCGTTGAGCGTTTCGGGGATGGTGACGAAGCCGCGCCCCTGGATGACGCGCTCCACCATGCGCAGCTTCTCGTCGGCCACGGCGGCGTCCGCGTCCATGACGGTGACGGTCGCCGTCAGGTAGCCGAAGGCGACTTGATCGCTGCCCAGCTCCTGCAAGGCAGCATCGGCGTCGGCGGCCTTGTTGTTGGCGTCGGTATCGACCAGCGGGCTTTCCTGCTGGAAGATCGTCTCGCGCAGCAGCGCGATGACGTTCTTGCGCTTGGCGAACCACTGGCGGCGCAGGCGGGAAAGCTCTTTTTCCGCCTCGGCTTTGTCGAGGCAGAGAAAGCGCGTGCTCCAGCGATACGCAAAGCCCAGGCGGTTGAGGTCGTCCAGAATCCCCGGCCAGGTCGAGGTCGGGAAGCCCCGCACCGACACTACGCGCAGGTGCTGGTCGCCCAGCATCGGCGCCAAGCCGCCGACCAGCGCGGAGTCGGTCAGCAGTGCGTCGATGTGGAACGGCACCTCGGGCACACCGACGCGGTAGCGTCGCGTCGAGACGGTCGCGTGCAGGTAGGTCAGCATCTGGCTGTCATCGAGCCACGCGATCTCCGGCATCACGCCATCGAGCAGGTCGAAGATGCGATCCGTTTCAGCGACGAATGCGTGCAGCCGTTCGCGCCAATCCACGCCTTCGGTCGGCCGGTTTTCGTACAGCAGGCCCGCGGCGCGGGCACGGGATTCCTCGGACGGCAGGTAGGCCAGCGTCAGGTGATAGCCGCTCTCGAAGTGGTTGCCCGAATCCTCGAAAGCGGCGCGGCGTTCTTCATCGACCAGCCACGACAGCGGCTCGGGAAACTCCGAGTGCGGGTAGTCGGCGGCTGGCCGGCGCTCGGCTTCGATGAACAGCGCCCAGCCCGAACCCAAGCGGCGCAGCGCGTTGTTCAAACGCGCCGATGTGGCGATCAGCTCGCCTTGCGTCGCGCTGTCGAGGTCGGGGCCACGAAAGCGCGCCGTGCGCTGGAAACTGCCGTCCTTGTTCAAGACGACGCCCTGCACCACCAGCCCGGCCCAGGGCAGCCAGTCGGCGAGCAAGGCCGGGCGCTGGCGGTATTCGGCGAGGTTCAGCATCGCGGCGTCCTCCCCTACACGTCCAGCAACGGGCGGTGCTTGATGTGCCGCGCGAACACGGCCATGAACTGCGGATCGACGCGCGCGCCCCACATCGCCAGCGAATGGCCGACGATCCAGAGCACGACACCGGGAATCCACAGTTGCATGCCCAGCCCGACGGCGGCGGCTAACGTGCCATTGGCGATCGCCACGGTGCGCGGTGCGCCGCCCAGCAAGATCGGCTCGGTGAGCGAGCGATGCAGCGGCACCTCGAACCCGGCCGCGAAGGTGTCCGGGCCGCTCATACGACGGCCCCGCCCGAGAAGCTGAAGAACGACAGGAAGAAGCTCGAAGCCGCGAACGCGATGGACAGGCCAAACACGATCTGGATCAGCTTGCGAAAGCCGCCCGACGTGTCACCGAACGCGAGCGCGAGGCCCGTGGCGATGATGATGATGACCGCGACGATGCGCGCCACCGGCCCTTGGATGGATTCGAGGATGGATTGCAGCGGCCCTTCCCAGGGCATCGAGGAGCCGGCGGCCTGCGCGGTGCCTGCAAGCAGCAGCATGAAGGCAGCGAGCATCAAGCCTTGCATGGCCGGGCGAGCCAGTCCATCCAGCCGTGCGGGCCGAGGAAGCGGATTTACGGAAATACGGAAAGCATCAACGTGCGTCATGGCAGTTCTCCAGAGTGGTCAGGGGACAAGGAAGAAAGGTCGGACTGCGGCAGCAGCTCGGGAAACGGCGCGTCCATCGCATCCGCCAGTCGGTAGCCCGCACCGTCGAAGCCGACGATGCGGGCGATGCTCTCGATGCGGCGTTTGCGCCCGCGCCCGGCGATGTGGATCACCACGTTGACCGCCTCGGCGATCAGCGCACGGGGAGGATTCACCGCCACTTCGAGAATCAGTTGCTCCAGTCGCAGCAGCGCGCCGAGGGCGGAGCCGGCGTGGATCGTGGCAATGCCACCCGGATGGCCCGTGCCCCACACCTTGATGAGATCCAGCGCCTCGGCGCCGCGCACCTCGCCGACGACGACACGATCCGGGCGCAGGCGCATCGAAGATCGCACCAGCTCGGTCATGGACACCACGCCCTGGCGTGTGCGCAGCGGCACGTGGTCGCGGGCCGCGCATTGCAGCTCCACCGTGTCTTCGAGCACCAATACGCGGTCGCCCGTGGCGGCGATCTCGGCCAATAGCGCATTGGCCAAGGTGGTCTTGCCGGTACTCGTCCCGCCGGCGATCAGGATGTTCTGGCGTTCGCGCACGGCGCGCACCAGCAAGCCCGCCTGCGCGGCGGTCATCATTTCGTCCTCGATGTAGCGCGACAGCGGGATCACGCCAAAGGCGCGCTTGCGCAACGCAAAGGCCGGCCCCGGCGCAGCGGGCGGCAGGATGCCCTCGAAGCGTTCGCCCGTCTCGGGCAGTTCCGCCGTCAACAGTGGCTGGCCGCGGTGGACTTCCGCGCCGACGTGGGCCGCGACCAGCCGGATGATTCGTTCGCCGTCGGCCTCGGACAGCTCCACACCCATCGGCGCGCGACCCGACGAAAGCCGGTCGATCCACAAGGTGCGATCCGGGTTGAGCATGATTTCCACCACGTCCGGGTCTTCCAGCGCGGCGGCGATCAGCGGCCCCATCGCCGTGCGCAGCATCAGGATGCGGCGATCCAGTGAAACGGCGGTGAAGGAAGGAACGGCGCTCATGACGCGCGCTCCTGCGCGTCGTCCATGCGTGCCGGGTCTGGATGCAGTTCTTCCACCACGTCCCGCACCAGACTGCGACCGCGCAGCAAATGCCGCCCGAGTTGTTCGACGAACTGCTCGAAGCGCGCCTTGCCCTGGGCGCGCGCTGCGTCCTGATGCGCTTCGGGCACGGGCGTGCTCACCGTGAGGAAGTAGCGGATGAACAGTGCCAGCGTTTCGATCTGGATGTTCTGGTCGCGTTCCATGCGCTCGGCGTGCCGCGACAGGCGATCAAGCCGCTTGGCAACGGCCGCCTCGCGCTGGTCAGCGGCATCGGGCGACAGCCACGATGCGAGCGCCGCCGCGACGATGGACGACTTGGACACGCCTTTCTTGGCGGCCAGCTCGTCCAGGCGCTTGGCGTGCTCCGGCTGGATGAACAGGTTGAGGCGGTAGTGGCTCATAGCTCGATTCCGTCGTTAGGGTCGAGGGAAGCCAGCCGGGCCGTGCGCTGCATGGCCGGATCAAGCTGGCGAGGAAGGGAAAGCGGCAGGTCGTCGTCGTCATCGAGCAACGCCAAGTCGGCCGCGGGCACGGCCAGCTCGGGGTCGTAGGCGACGGCCTCAATTAGTTCGGGCTGACGGCGTGGGCCACCGTCGTCGGTTGCGGCGCCGAAGCCTTCGGCGACCTCGACCGCAGGTGCGGTGGGTACGGCAGGGATCGCCAGGCCACTCCAGTCGTCGGGGCGCAGCGGCGGCACGTCGGCGTACTGGCCGTCCGCCAGCGCGGGCGGCGGCAGCACGCGGCGCTTGAAATTGGCGTCCGCGTAGTAGCGCAGCTTCTTGGCCTTGATCGGCGCCACGCTGGAGACCATCACCACGGCCTCGTCGGGCGGTAGCTGCATCACCTCGCCCGGCGTCAGCAGCGGGCGGGCCGTCTCCTGGCGCGACACCATCAGGTGCCCGAGCCACGGCGCGAGTCGATGGCCGGCATAGTTGCGCTGGGCGCGCAGCTCGGTGGCCGTGCCCAGCGTCTCGGAGATGCGCTTGGCCGTGCGCTCGTCGTTGGTGGCGAACGTCACGCGGACATGGCAGTTGTCCAGAATCGAATGGTTCTGCCCATACGCCTTGTCGATCTGGTTCAGCGATTGCGCGATGAGGAAGCTACGGATGCCGTAGCCCGCCATGAAGGCCAGCGCCGTCTCGAAGAAGTCCAGGCGCCCGAGCGCCGGGAACTCGTCGAGCATCAGCAGCAGCTTGTGGCGTCGCTCGATGCCGTCGGAGCCATCCAGCGATTCGGTGAGGCGCCGCCCGATCTGGTTGAGGATCAGGCGAATGAGCGGCTTCGTCCGCGAAATGTCCGAAGGCGGCACCACCAGATACAGCGACACCGGATGCTCGGCTGCGATCAGGTCGGCAATGCGCCAATCGCACCGCGACGTGACTTCGGCCACCGTGGGATCGCGGTACAGGCCCAGGAACGACATGGCCGTGGACAGCACGCCCGAGCGTTCGTTGTCCGACTTGTTGAGCACTTCGCGCGCCGCCGAAGCGACGACAGGATGCGGCCCATCGCCCAAGTGCGGCGTGGTCATCATCCGGTGCAGGGTCAGCTCGAACGGGCTGGCCGGGTCGGAGAGAAAGTTGGCGACGCCGCGCAGCGTCTTGTCCTCGCCCGCGTAGAGCACATGCAGGATGGCGCCGACCAACAGCGCGTGGCTGGTTTTTTCCCAATGGTTGCGCTTCTCCAGCGCGCCTTCGGGATCGACCAGAATGTCCGCGATGTTCTGCACGTCGCGCACTTCATACGCGCCGCGCCGCACCTCCAGCAGCGGGTTGTAGGCGGCCGACTTCGCATCGGTCGGGTTGAACAGCAGGCAATGCGAGAAGCGCGAACGCCAGCCTGCGGTGATCTGCCAGTTCTCGCCCTTGATGTCGTGGATGACGGCGGATGCAGGCCAGGAAAGCAGTGTCGGCACCACTAGGCCGACGCCTTTGCCGCTGCGCGTGGGCGCAAAGGTCAGGACGTGCTCCGGCCCCTCATGTCGCAGGTACTGGCGATCGTGCTGGCCGAGGAACACGCCGGCCGGTTGCGTGAGGCCGGCCTTGCGAATGTCATCCGCGTTCGCCCAGCGGGCCGAGCCGTAGGTCGTGACCAGGCGCGACTGGCGCGAGCGCCATATCGACATGCCGATGGCGACCACCACCGCCAGCAAGCCGCTGCCGCCCGCGATGGCGCCGCCGGTGTCGAACACGCGCGGCGCGTAGGCGTCGAAGACGAACCACCACTCGAACAGTCGCCACGGGTGATAGACCGGCGTACCGAAGAAATCGAACCAGGGCGAGCCAAGGCGTAGCTGATAGCCCAGGGCGGCGGCTGTCCATTGCGTGGCGCTCCACACCCCAGCGATCACGATGCCGAACACCACGGCAATCTGACCGAACAGCACGTTCGTTCCCTGCATCATCCAGCCTCCGATCGCAGCACAGGCATGTGCCGCCCTCGTGAGGATCAGTGCCGCTGGGCGTGCCGGTCAAAGACCGTTATCGGCATGTTGATGCCGCAAAAAGCATGGTTTCCGGCAGGGAAGAACTGGGGCGAAAGACCGCCACAACGGGCGCGCTGCTGCGCAGCGCGCAAAAAGGCGCAGGCACGCGCAGGTGCGTTGCGGCAAACCGACCATCAGAACTTCGGCGGTTCCTTCGGCGGCGTATAAGGCACCTTGCCGTCACCCAGGAAACGCCGGTTCGTCGCTTCGGCCACTCGGTTGCACAGCACGTCGCCCATCGTCGGACGATCCGTCTTGCACTGCTGGCGCAGTTCTCGCAAACGCACGGGGTCAGCAGCCAGTTGCTCCACGCTGGGCACGGCGGCGGGCTTGGACGGCTCAGACTTGCCGCAGGCGACCAGCAGAACTGCTAGCGACGACATAGCGATGATCTTGGATAGGTTCATGGCTTGAATCCTCCGAAGTGAAACGGGGCCAATGGCTAAGCGTCTCCCGGTACCAGGGCTTCGACCCGCTCGATAAAGCGGGCTAGCGCCTGCGACGGCTCGGCGTCGCGGCGCAGCAGATAGGTGGTGAGCATGGGCGACTTTCCCGCGAGCGGTCGGCCCACCACGCCCGGCTCGTGGCTGGAAGCGATGTGCGCGGCGCCTGCGAGCCCCAGCGCCAAGCCGGCCGACACGAAAGTCATCATCACGTCGAACGTGGCGACGTACTGTTCGATCAAGGGCTCCCGGTCCTGCTTGCGCAGGATGCGGTCGATCTGCTTGGCATGGCCTTCGCAAACTGCCGGGTCGCCCAGCACCAGGGGATGTTGCAGCACTTCATCCGTAAGCGGATGGGCGTCCCACCTTGACGAGGCCGCACGCGCGACGCACTCGGCGTCAGACCGACGGTTGCCAGCAATGCGGCAGTAGTTCTTCGAGGCGATTGGCCGGATGCGTTGGAAGTCGCTGCAGCACATCGCGCAGATACGCGTGCGGATCGCGCCCGCATAGCTTGGCCGACTGCACCAGGCTCATGACGATCGCCGCGCGCTGGCCGGCGAGCTCACTTCCGGCGAACAGCCACGCCTTGCGACCCGTTGCCCAGGGACGAATCTGGTTCTCGAGGTGGTTGTTATCCACGGGCACCTCGCCATCGTGCAGGTTGCGCGTGAGCGTGTCCCAGTGGCTCAGGCTGTAGTCGATTGCTTTGGCAATCGCGCTGCCATCGGCGACGTGGCCGCGTTCGAGTTTGAGCCACAGATGCATCTCGTCCCACAGCGGCTTGGCAATCGCCTCGCGTGCGCTCAGGCGCTGCGCCGCTGTCATCGCAGCGAACTTGCGCTCGGCGCGGTAGATGCGCGCAACCCGCTGCACCGCCTCCTGCGCGACGCTGCTCGCGTCGACCAGCTCGTCGAACTTCCTTCTCGCATGCGCGAGGCACCCGGCGGCGATGCGATGCGGCCATGCATTCGCATCGACGACGCTGTCGTAGGCTGCGTATTCGTCGCGCACCAGCGTTCCTTGCCAACATCGTCGCCCGTGTCTGTCATCTGCGCGCAGGAACGCGATCGGGTACTGCGCACCGCGTCCGGCGCAGAACTCGTAGATGACGCCCGGTGTTTCCTCGAAGGCACCGCGCGCGTACCCCCACACATATGCGCGTTTGGTCTTGCCCGCGCCCGGATCAAGCATCGCCACCGGCGTCTCGTCGGCGTGCAGCACGCGGCTGCTGAGCACGAAGGCCTTGTGCAACTCGTACAGCGGCTCAAGGGCCGCGCCGCCGCGGCCGGACCACTGCGCCAAGGTCGAGCGCGGCGTATGCACGCCCGAGCGCGCGGCGATCGCTTCCTGCCGGTAGTACGGCAGGTGATCGACGAAGCGGGCAATCAGCGTGTGCGCCACCAGCCCCGCCGCCGGGATGCCGCCGTCCACGATGCGCGGCTCGGCCGGCTCCTGCTTCAAACACTGGCAGCAGCGGCAGGCCCACTTGCCGTAGATGTGACGGTGCACGAAGTACTGCGCCGGGATGATGTCCAGCTCTTCGCTGACATCCTCGCCGATGCGCACCATCGGTCGGCCGCACCCCGACGTCGGGCAGTTCGTATCCTCGGGCTCGTGGTGGTGTTCCACGCGCGGCAAGTCGGCCGGCAGCGCCTGGCGTTTGGGCTTGCGCTTGTTCTTCGTGCCGCCGCCGTCGTCGCCGTCGCTTGCGGCGGCCTTGCCTTGCAGTTGTTCCAGCTGCGCGCGCAGGCTCGCTTCGTCCTCGGCCAGCGTCTCTTCGAACAGGCGCCTTTGCTCGGCGTTCATCGCTTCGCTCTTGGCCGCGAACTTCCAGCGCTTCAGGCGCGCCAGCTCGAAGGTGATCTTGCGCAGCTTGGCGTCCTTGAACTCGATCTCGGCCTGTTTGAACTCGATCTCGCGCGCCTGGCGGCCGATGCGCTCGTCCTGCTCGCGGATATGACCGAGCATGCGCGCGGCCAACTGCGCGATCGCCTCAGGCGTCAGGCCCGCGAGGTCCTGAGGCTGAAGGTCGCGCACGTCGAGCATGTGCGCATCATGCCGCCTTCGCGCGAGCGCGCCTATCGGGGCTTGCGCTGTCAACCGCACACAGCGCGGCTCACGCTCGCGCGATGACTTTCATCTGCTCAAGCCGCTGCCACGGCAGGCCCAGCACGAGCGCGTCGAACTGCTCGCGAGTGAGCGCAGGCAGCGCCGCGCCATCGACACCATCCGGCCAGATAAAGCGTCCCTGGTTCAATCGCCGCACCGCGCACCACAGGCCAAAGCCGTCGTGCACCACGAGCTTGACGCGCGTGCGCCGCGCGTTGGCGAACAGATAGCCGTGGTGCGAGCGCGCCGCGCCAAACACCTGCACCACACGCGCGAGCAGCCGCTCGGCGCCGCAACGCAGGTCCACCGGCTCCACGGCCAGCCACATCGCCTCGATGCGAATCACCGCAGCAGCTCACGCAGCCACGCCGCGCAATCGCTGCTCGCTGCCATCGGCCACATCACGTCCACCACCAGCGCGCCGCGCTTGAGCTCCACGCGGATCACCTGCGGCGCGACATCCGCCACCGGCGCAGCTTGCACATTCGGCGACGGCAACGACAGGGCAACGAACTGCGGTTGCACTTGGCCCGCGGCCTGCGAGGCGATGGCCGGCCGATTCGGCTTGTACCCGCGCCCGCGCTGCCACTGGCGAACCATGTTGGTGTTCAGCCCGAACGACAGCGCCACCGCCGACACCGACGCGCCCGGCTCGCCGCATGCGGTCATCACTTGCGCTTTGAATTGCTCGCTGTGCCGACGGCGCGGCTTCTGATTGACATGCATAGGCGTCCATCAAACTTAGATGGACAGCATCGTCTGCGTCGCAGCCTCACGACTCAAGATGGGACGCCCATCCGCTTACCTTCATCCAGCGGTACCCGCCTGTGGGCCAGTAGTTCATGGCGCGCGGGCATGGCGACCATCAGCTCATCCTCCCAGGCGGGTTCGATGATGATGCCGTCGCCCACCTCGTCGGCCATCGAGAAGCCCGCGTCGTATAGATCGTCACGCAGGCCGCTGAGCTGCTGGGCCAGCGGCACCTCGAACAGGCGGATCTCGATCTCCGGGTCTTCCTCGCGGCAGCGCGCCAGCAGTGCCGGCAGGCGCGAGGGGCTGATGCCGTCGGACAGCGCCACGCGCAACCGGCCGTGAAAGCCATTGGCCGCTGCCTTCACGCTCTCACGCGCTTGGTCCAGCGCCAACAGCACGCGAGGCGCGTTCTCCATCAGCAGCTTGCCCGCAAGCGTCAGGCGCGTGCTGCGGCTGGTACGCACGAACAGTTGTGCGCCCAATTCTTCTTCCAATTCCCTGATGGCGCGCGACAGTGGTGACTGTTCGATATGCAGCCGCTCCGCAGCGCGGGCGAAGTGCAGCTCCTCAGCAACGGCCAGAAAGTACCGAAGGTGACGGAATTCCATGAGTCGATGTCCCTGTAAAGCTTGAAGGAGTCTGTCGTGGTGCCGTAACGGCGTTCATCGCTGTTCCTTTCAAGCGGTTACGCCCTCATGTGCGGGCTCTGCCGTGACATCCTCTTCTTGCTCGTCCGGGCGATGGGCCAGCCGATACAGAATCGGTAGCACCAGCAGCGTCAGCACGGTGGAAGACAAGATGCCTCCGATCACTACGGTAGCCAGGGGGCGTTGCACTTCCGCGCCTGTTCCCGTGGCAATCGCCATCGGGATGAAACCCAGCGACGCCACTAGGGCTGTCATCAGCACCGGCCGCAAGCGTGTCAGCGCGCCCTCGCGGATGGCTTCATCCAGCGGTGTTCCGTCCTCGCGCAACCCGCGGATGTAGGAAATCATCACTAGGCCATTGAGCACGGCCACACCTGACAGCGCGATGAAGCCCACGGCAGCGGAAATCGACAGAGGAATGTCGCGCAGCCACAGCGCCAAGATGCCGCCGGTCAGCGCGAACGGAATGCCAGTAAAGACCAGCAAGCCGTCCTTGACATTGCCGAACATGGCGAACAACAGCAGGAACACCAGCAGCAGCGACACCGGCACGACGATCTGCAAACGCTGCGTGGCTGATTGCAGATTCTCGAAAGTACCGCCCCAACTCGTCCAGTAGCCCGTGGGAATCTTGACCTGTGCCAGCGCCGCCTCGGCGTCGGCCACGAATGAGCCCACGTCACGGCCGCGCACGTTGGCGCTCACCACGATGCGGCGCTTGCCGTTTTCGCGGCTGACCTGGTTGGGGCCGGGTGCCAGCTCGAAGCTCGCCACCTCGGCCAATTGGATGAAGTTCGTCCGTCCTTCGGCACTGCCGGTCCCACCCGTTCCGCGCGGCAGCGGAATCGGCAGGCGCTTCATGCTGTCCAGGTCGTTGCGCAAGGACTCCGGCAGGCGAACCAGGATGTCGAAGCGGCGGTCGCCCTCGAACAGGGTGCCAGCCTCACGCCCGCCGATGGCGGTGGCCACGGCATCTTGGATGTCGGCCACGTTAAGCCCATAGCGCGAGGCTTTTTGGCGGTCGATATTCACGGTCAGCATGGGCAAACCGGTGGTTTGCTCCACCTTGACCTCGGACGCGCCGGGAATCTTCTGCAACATGGACGAGATCTCTTCACCCGTCTTATTCAGGACATCCATGTCGTCGCCAAAAATCTTCACCGCCACATCGCTGCGAACCCCTGAAATGAGTTCGTTGAAGCGCAATTGGATAGGCTGCGAGAACTCGTAGTTGTTGCCCGGCACCTTGCCCACGACATCCTGAATGGCCGCCAGCAATTCGTCGCGCGACTTGCGCGGCTCCGGCCACTCGGACACCGGCTTGAGCATGATGTAGCCGTCGGAAATGTTCGGCGGCATGGGGTCGGACGCGATTTCAGCCGTGCCGGTGCGCGCGAAAACGCGGTCGATCTCGGGGAACTTAGCCTTCAGCGTCGCTTCCAGGCGCTGCTGCATCGCGACCGATTGCGATAGGCTGGTGCCAGGAATGCGCAGGGCCTGGATGGCGAAATCGCCTTCGTTCAGGCTGGGCACGAACTCGCTGCCCATACGGGTGGCGATCAGGCCGCACAGCACCACTGCCACGGCGGCTGCCGTGAGCACCACCGCTTTAGCCGTCATCACGCGATCCAGCAGCGGGCCATACCAGCGCTTGGCCTGCACGACCAGGAAGTTCTCTGTCTCGCTGACCCGGTGGCCGATGAATAGGGCGACCGCTGCCGGAATGAAAGTCACCGACAGGATCATGGCCCCCACCAGCGCGGCCACCACCGTGAACGCCATCGGGTGGAACATCTTCCCTTCCACCCCCGTCAGGGCGAAGATGGGCAGGTAGACCACCATGATGATGAGTTGCCCGAACAGCAGCGCGCGGCGTGATTCCTTCGATGCCAGGAACACCTCGTGAAAGCGTTCCGCCCGCGTCAACGGTCTGCCGTAGTGCGCCTGTGCATGGGCCAAGCGTCGCACGCAGTTCTCGACGATCACCACCGCTCCGTCGATGATGATGCCGAAGTCCAGCGCCCCGAGGCTCATCAGGTTGGCGCTCACCTTGTAATGCACCATGCCAGTGAAGGTGAACAGCATCGACAAGGGAATCACCGTCGCCGTGATGATGGCCGCGCGGATATTGCCCAGGAACAGGAACAGGATCACGATCACCAGGATCGCGCCTTCCAGCAGATTCTTCTTCACCGTGGCGATGGCCTTGTCCACCAGCACAGTGCGGTCGTAGACCGTCACCGCATGCACGCCCTCGGGCAAGCTGCGGTTGATCTCCACCATCTTCTTGTCCACGGCCTGCGAAACCGTACGGCTGTTCTGGCCGATGAGCATGAAGGCCGTGCCCAGCACCACTTCGCGCCCGTTGGCTGTGGCGGCACCCGTGCGCAGTTCACGCCCCAGCCCAACCTCGGCCACGTCACGCACCCGGATCGGCACACCACCGACGCTGCTGACGATCACGTTGCTGATGTCCTCCAAGGTTTTGACCTGACCGGGCGCTCGAATCAGATATTGCTCGCCACGCTTTTCGATATAGCCCGCGCCCACGTTGCCGTTGTTGCGCTCCAATGCCGTCACGATGTCCTGCAAGGTGACGCCCAGCGAGGTGAGGCGCTCAGGATTAGGGGCGATCTGGTATTCCTTGGAATAGCCGCCAATGGAGTTGATTTCTGTGACGCCGGGCACGTTGCGCAACTGTGGCTTGATGATCCAGTCCTGAATCTCGCGCAGATCGGTGGCCGTATAGGGTTGGCCATCAGGCTTCTTCGCACCATCCTTGGCTTCGACCGTCCACAGGTAGATCTCGCCCAAGCCGGTCGAAATCGGACCCATGGTCGGGGTAATTCCGGGGGGCAACTTGTCGCGCGCCTCCTGGATGCGTTCGTTGACCAATTGGCGCGCAAAGTAGATGTCGGTGCCGTCCTTGAAGATCACAGTCACTTGTGACAGTCCATAGCGGGACAGGGAACGGGTTTGCTCCAGGTTGGGAAGGCCCGCCATCACGGTCTCAATCGGGTAAGTCACCCGTTGCTCGGTCTCCAGCGGCGAGTACCCCGGCGCTTGGGTGTTGATCTGTACCTGGACGTTGGTGATGTCCGGCACGGCATCGATGGGGAGCTTCTGGTAGTTGAATACGCCGACGGCCGCCATACCGATGACTGCCAGCAACACCAACCATCGATGTTCGATGGCTGCTCGAATAAGTTTTTCAAACATGTGCGTGGCTCCGGTATCAATGGGTGTGTTCGGCAGAGGCTTTGCCGAGCTCAGACTTCACGACAAAACTTCCTGCTGCCGCGTAGGGAGCCCCCGGCTTGAGTCCTTGCACCACCTCGACCCGCTTGCCATCACTGCGGCCCAACTGCACGGGCTGGGCAATGAAGCCTCCGTTCACTTTCAGGAACACCACGGGCTTGTCGCCCAAGGTCTGAATGGCGTCACTGGCCACAGTCACGGGTACTTCCGCCTCCGATGCAGTCACCTCCACACTGACAAACAGACCAGGACGCCAAACGCCCTTGGGGTTGGACAAGACCACGCGGGCCTTGGCCATGCGAGTTTGTTCACCGATCAACGAACCCACAAAAGTTATGGTTCCGGTCGCGCTGGCATCGAAGGCCGTCGCTTTGATGGTGACCTTCTCGCCAACCCTGACCAGCGGCAAATCCTTGGCGGGCACGTTGATCTCTGCCCAGACCTGGCCCAGGTCGGACACCGTGAACACGGCGGCGTCTTCCTTGACGGCCTCGCCCAGGCTGAGGTGCTTTTCAATCACCATGCCATCGAAGGGCGCGCGCAGCTCGAAGCGATTGAGCCCCCCCGAAGATCCTGATGTCAGACCCAAGGCGGACAGCTTCTGCTGGGCGTTGGCCACGGCGACCTCTGCCTCGTGTAAGGCTTGCTTGGCTTGCAGGTAGTCCTGCTCGGCAGAGATCTTCTGCTCCCAGAGCCGCTTTTCACGCTCATACGTGGTCTTGGCCAAGGTCAATCGCTTTTGTGCTGTCTGCAACTCGCTGCGCTGCTCTGATGCCGCCGGGCTGGCGATGACGGCCAAAACTTGGCCTCGTCTGACCGCCTGCCCCAGACTGACCTGCACACTCTCGACCACACCCGCAATGCGCGGAACAATGTGCGAAGTCCGGTCTTCATTCAGACGAATTTCGCCTGGCAATTGCAAAACAGACTTGATGCGCGCAGGACCTGCCGTGTCGATGCCAATGGATGCGGCCTTGATTTGTGCATCGCTAAGCTCGACCTTCCCTTCCTCTTGGTTCAGGACGAACATGAAGGGCTCGGTGGCAGTCTGGGCAACGATGCTGATCTCGAACGCGTGTGGCTCGGGCACCACCTCACGGCTCACCAGGCTGTCCTTGTCAGGTGCAAAGTTGAGGGTCTGCGTCTCTCCGGTCAAGCGCGTGATGGTGGCGCTGACTTTGGCTGCATTGTTTGGAAGCGGCTTATCTTTGCTGAACAGCCAGATCCGCAGGCGTGGTTCGCCTCCGTCCTCGGCCAGCAAAGCCTCCAGCCCAAAATCTCCTTCCTTGAACAGCTTGCCGCCATGAGGCCCCTTGCTGGGGCCTTCGTGGTGCTCGCCGTCAGCGTGGCCTTTGTCATGATCGTGCCCATCGCCACTCGTCTTGCCGTGGTGCTCACCATCACTGTGCGCTTTCGCTTCAACGTGGCTGCCATGACCGTGGCCATCATCTTCCGCCGTCTTGCTTGTCTTGTTGCTCAGAATGGCGGTGCCAAGCACTACGCCAGTCACGGCAATTGCAGCGATGGCGACCAACTGCTTTTTGCTGATGTTCAGTTTTTTTGTGTCGATTTTCATATTCATTCCTGATTGGATGGCTTGTCGGCATTCGGGGTGGAGTCGCCGAGCACCCGGTCAATGTCCGCCGCCGCGCGATGCGCTTCGGCCAGTGCCTTGAGGTATTGGGACTTGGCGGCGAAGTAGGTGCGCTGCGCGTCTAGCACTTCTAGAAAGTTGAACTTGCCGTTCTCGAATCCGATGGTGGCTGCGTCGTAGGCACTCTTAGCCCCGGGGAGTACGTCCCGTTGCAAGACCTCGACTTCCCTGCGAATGGCGTCCAGCCGCTCGCGGGCTTGCATCACTTCAGTGCCGACTCGCACGTTCAACGCCTGGAGTTCGTCCCGGGCTTTGTCTTCGCGCTTCAGCGCTTCCAGCAAGTTGCCCTGATTGCGATCAAACAACGGCAACGGCACGGAGACGCCGAACAGCAGCTGATCACGCTGCAGCTCATTGGAGCGCTTCACTCCCAGGCTGAAGGTGACATCGGGTACCCGCTTGCTGCGCTCCAAATCGACCAGTGATCTGCGGCGTTCCATCTCTAGCTGCGCACGACGCAAGGTTGGCGAGACAGACAGGCGTTGCTGGACACTGTCGAAGCTTGGAACGGGCGGGAGCGCTTCAACATTGCCCGCGACGAGGGTGAAGCGAGGTGGATTGGCACCCAGCAAGCTGGCAAGACGTCCCCGAGCGTTGCGGTGCTCGCTTTGCGCCTGGGCGAGTTCAACGCGCACCCCGGCCTCAGCCACCCGGGCCTTTGATTCTTCGACGGGAGAAACCTTACCCGCTGCCACGCGCTTGGCAACCGCGTCGGTCGCTTTTCTCGCCAAATCGACACTGTCAAGAGCCAGTGCTACACGCTCCTGGGCTGCCAGCGTTTCGAAGAAGGCGGCGACCACAGCGGCGCGGATTTCGATGCGCCGCACATTCAGGTCTTCCACTGCGATGTCGCGCCCTCGCTCTGCCGCGGCAATGCGGGCAGCGCGCTTGCCCCCCAGCTCGATGGGCAGATTGATCTGGACGCTTTGCGTGCGGGTTGGCGTGCGTTGGTCTTCGAGCGAGTACGCCAGCTCGGGATTAGGACGTACTCGTCCCTGAATTACCTGGCCCTCCACGGCCTCGATCTCCCGTTGGGCGACAGTCAGGTCAAGATTCGCCTCCAAAGCCAGCGCGACGGCCTTTTGCAGGGTCAGGGGCGTTGCTGCTTCAATCTGCTCTACGCCGTTGGCGCTCTGCCCAAGAGCTGGTGCCGTCGGCAATAACTGAGCGAAAGCCGTCCCCGTCATGAGCGCAAGGAGCAAGCCTGCCGCAACCGCCCTCGCGTTGTAATTGTGAATATCCTTCAGCATCCGATTCTCCAGTGATTTGAAATACACAAGGGAATCGGCGGGGGGCAATCCAGATGATCGCCAGCAACGTCATCACATCAGCCGCGCGAAGCCGGCTGGATACCGTAGCGCGCCATGCGCGACGGCAGGGGTGAGGACGAAGGGAAAGGAACGCGCTCCCCGCCGATCAGGCGAGGACACGCCACTGAGGGCGCTCTAAACGTTCAGGTGGAGGCGCAGCAAGGTGCTCCGGGGGATACCCCGTAACCAGGGACGGGCTGACTGGCGACGCCAGCTTCACATCCCCTGACAAGACCGAGAAGCACCCGGCATGACAGGACGCGCAATCAGGATCGCCGCCCAGGGTCTTGGCCGGATCAGGGCTGGCGTCCTTGCCGTCGGCCGCCTTGTGCTGGTGCGCATGGTGGCCGAAGTGCTTGGCCGCAGCCCCGGTTTCATGCTGGCAATAACTGGCCACAGCCGCCCAACTGAATTGGAGCGGCAAGAACACCAGCAAGACGATAGCCAGCCATTTGCGCATAGGGGTAACAGTGTAGCAGCTACAGGCTTCAATCCGCCATTCCTCGCTGCTTGGGTTTGTTTCAGAGTCCTCTGCGCGTAGCGTGCCTCCTCGCGGGTTCATCCAGAATGAAATAAGGACCGCTTCTATATTCGAATAGCTGTGGTCGCTTGACGCAACGAAGCGACACGAGGGGCACGGCAGCGCAGGGTATTGGCAGCAGTGTCAACCGCCGGAATACATTTCGAGCCGCGCACGCCGCGCTTCTGGTGATTCGCTGCGCATCTCATCGACAACCTGTTGGCGCGTCTTCGGTGCTGCGGAACTCTTGATGGGCACCGGCAGTCCACGTTGCATCAGCGTGAGCGTACCGTCCTTGCGGGCTGCCTCGACCTCGGCCAGCACCTGGGCACGGGTCTTGGTACTCTTGAAATGATCGGGGTGATACGTGAAGCCCTGCTCATTGGACGCGGGGTGCCAGAGCGAATCGGCCTGGGCCGCCATGGGCAGTGCCGTGGCCAGGATGATCGCCTTCAAGGCAGCAAGATGGGTCAGTTTCATTTCATGGTCCTTTCCATTGCTAAGTGCAGATAATCGATATGCCCGAAGGCATGAGGACAATGTAAGAACCGGCACAGAACGGGAGTAAAACGTGCAGATGACAATTTGGACAGGTTGCGAGAGGCCGCAGAGGGAACGCTGCGCATGAAGCTGCTGATCGTTGAAGACGAAGCCAAGCTCGCGGACTATCTTCGCAAGGGTCTCTCTGAAGAGGGCTATGTGATCGATGTGGCTGCCAACGGCATTGATGGCCTCCACATGGCCTCCCACGGCCACTACGACCTGATCGTCCTCGACACCATGCTGCCGGGCATTGATGGCTTCGGCTTGCTGGCCGCGCTGCGGCAGAGCAAGCAGACGCCGGTGATCATGTTGACGGCCCGCCATCGCATCGAGGATCGCGTACGCGGACTGAAGGCGGGAGCGGACGACTACCTCGTTAAGCCGTTCGCCTTTTCCGAACTGGTGGCACGCATTGAGGTGCTGCTGCGCCGCGCTGCTGGTACTGCACCCGCGCCTGATGCGCTGGTGCTGTGCCTTGGGGACTTGCAAGTGGACCTGGCGAGGCGGCGCGCTACTCGGGCCGGCCAGCGCATCGACCTGTCCGCAAAGGAGTTCCAACTGCTGACGCTGCTCTTGCGCCGCAAGGGCGAGGTTCTGTCACGTACTGAAATCGCGGAGCAAGTATGGGACGTGAACTTCGATCACGGTACCAACGTGATCGACGTCGCTGTGCGTCGCCTTCGGAGCAAGCTCGACCTGCCCTTCGAGCGCCCACTGCTGCACACCGTCCGTGGCATGGGCTACGTACTCGAAGATCGGCAACCGTGAGACCCAGGCGTGCCGGATCGCTGGGACGGCGGCTTGCCCGTTGGCTCGCACTTCTCACCCTGGTCGGGCTGGCCTTAACCTGCCTGGGCATTTACACCGTCACCGCGCTGAGCTTCAAGGAGCGGCAGATGGACACGCTGCGGCAACAGCAGACCCAGGTGAACCATCTTATTGCCGAGGCAGCAGAGTTAGACAGCGGCACGCTCGCACACAAGCTCGACGATGGCATGGTCGGCCGACAGGACATGAAATTGATCCTGACCCGTGCCGACGGCAGCGTCATCTATGCCAGCGCCGGCATTCCAGTGCATCACCGCGTGATCGACATGCGATTCGAGGCTACGACCGGCATCCCCCCCATCCAGGCGGTGCTGAGTCTTGATGTCAGCGAGGACGATCGTGTGCTAGAACGCCTAGCCCGCACGCTCGTCGCCGCCGCACTCGCTGGCGCAGTGGTGATTGCTGCTGGCGGATTTACGCTGGTGCAAATCGGGCTGCGTCCCGTGCGCGACCTCTCGGCTCAGATCCAGGCACTGGAGGCCGATACTCTGCACCGGCTTCTGGATGGCTCCGCTCAACCCGACGAACTGGCTCCGCTGGTGGCCCACGTCAACGAATTGCTGAAGCGTCTGCACAAAGCCTACGAACAACTGGAAGCCTTCAATGCTGACGTTGCGCATGAACTGTTCACGCCGTTGGCGACGTTGATGGGGGGCACCGAAGTCGCTTTGCGCAAAGCACGCGATGCCGACACGCTGCGGGATGTGTTGGGCTCGCACCTCGAAGATATCCAGCGCATGTCGATGATCGTGCAGGACATGCTCTTCTTGTCGCAAGCCGACCGAGGAGCTGAAGCCCGCCGCGAGCATGTCGCCAGTCTGGCCGGCGTTGCGCGCGCGGTGGTGGAATTGCACGAGGCGGCCATTGAGGAAGCCGGGCTGAAAGTTCGTATCAATGGTGATGCCACTGGCTTGGCCGACGTGCGCCTATTGCAGCGCGCATTGTCCAACCTGATCGGCAACGCAACCCGGCACGCGCATCCGCACAGCACCGTTGTCGTGCAAATCGACCGACTGGATGGTGAGATCGCCCTGCGGGTGATGAACGAAGGGCCGACGATCTCAGCCGAGCATTTGCCCAATCTGTTCAACCGCTTCTACCGGGCAGATGCAGCGCGGTCGGATGCCGCCCGCAATCATGGACTGGGCTTGGCCATCGTGGCCGCCATCGCCCGCATGCACGGAGGGCGGACTATGGTCGATTCGAGCAACGGCGTCACATCTATCGGGCTCGCGGTGCCTACCCCGAACACGCAATAGTTCAACGGGTCGCGCCCTACCAACAGGCTGGCCTACTAGCCAATTACTTCTTCTAGCAGGAGAAGCGCCAGAAAGCCGACAAAGAACATCGCCGTCACCCAGGGACGATCTGGCGTTTCGTGCGCTTCGACCAACAGTTCTTCGGTCACGAGGTAGAGCAACGCAATCAGACCAAACGCGAAGAAGCCAGTCAGAAGAGGGTTGGGCAACAGCGCCACCGGCGCTCCAAGCAAGGCCCCGATCGGCAGCAAGAGCACGAGCGCGGACGTAATCCAAATGACCTTGGCACGAGAACGAACGCTCTCGCCGAGTTCCGTCGCCACCGTCAATCCCAGGAACAGAACCTCAATGGTCAGGGCGATGGTCAGAAGCAAGCCGACCTTTGGGCCAGCCGCAAACCCGATACCAAGCACCAAGCCATCAATCAGGATGTCGATGCCGATCACGGTCAGGAGACCGGCTGGCCCCTTCGCCAATGCTTCCAGATGCTTCACCAGCAGCATGGTGGCGACGCCGATTCCGCCGCCGATCATCGTCGCCAAAGGTGAGGCGCGGTGCATGATGTCGGGCAAAATTTCGCCGGCCGCCGCCGCGAACACGACGCCAGCGGCAAAGTGCTGAATCGCACTGACCAGTGTTGGCCCCGGCCGCACGTTCACCGCGACCGTAGCTCCGATGATGGCGGCCGCTGCCGGAATCAAGGTGTAGATCCAGGCCGAGATCACCATGATTCAAGTTACTGCGTTGCCGCACTGAGCGCAGAATTTCGCGCCGATGGGAATGACGCTACTGCACTTCTTACACGATGCTGGCACCAGCGATGTCCCGCACTGGCCGCAAAAGCGGGAGCCTTGCGGATTGATCGTTTTGCATTGCGGGCATGGGATGCCACTGGCCGAAGGCGTTGGATTGCGCCCCCAATCATGACCGCTGGAGCTGCCGCGGCCGTGGCTATTGCCATGCCCGTGGGAACTGCCATGCCCTCCGCTGTCTCCGCCAAAAATTCGACCTAAGATTCCCATTTTCAAACTCCGTATTCCGTTTTATCGACCCGCCCGCTGTCTGAGCAGCCTCAGTCCGTTGAAGACCACCAGCAAGCTCGCCCCCATGTCGGCGAACACGGCCATCCACATGGAGGCATCGTCGAAGACGGCCAGCAACAGGAAAACCGCCTTGATGCCCAGCGCGAGCACGATGTTCTGCCACAGCACGGCGTGGGTGCGCTTGGACAGTCGGATCGTTTCGGGTAGTCGGCGCAGGTCGTCATTCATGACCACCACATCGGCAGCCTCCATCGCGGTGTGGGTGCCAGCGCCGCCCATAGCGAAGCCGATGTCAGCCTTCGCCAGCGCGGGGGCGTCGTTGATGCCGTCGCCGGTCATCGCCGTGACGCCCAAGCGCTGCTGAAGCTCTCCGATGGCCTGCAACTTGTCCTCGGGCAGCAGGTTGCCACGCACCTCGGCGATGCCCGCCTGGGTGCCGACGGTTTGCGCCGTCGCCAGGTTATCGCCCGTCAACATCACCGGCGTCACGCCCAATGCCTTCAGGTCGGCCACGGCCTGCGCGGATGAGGATTTGATGGTGTCGGCTACTGCACAGATGGCCATGACCCGTTCGCTGCTGGCCAACAACGTGACGGTGCGGCCAGCTTGCTCATGCACTGCAAGGCGGGCTTCGAGGTCAGCCGAACACTGCCCGCGCTCTTCAATCCAGCGGTGGTTAGCCAGCACATAGGTATGGCCGTCGATCACCCCCTGCACGCCGCGCCCGGCAACAGCCTGAAACTCATCCACTTCTTGCGTGGCGGACGACACGCCGTCCGCAATGGCCTTGGACACTGGATGATCCGACCGCGCTGCGAGGCTCTTGGCCAACCCCTCCAGGGCTTGCTGGCCGAGTCCTGTGTCCACGGGCTCGAAAGCCACCAGCTTGGGCTTGCCTTCGGTGATGGTGCCGGTCTTGTCCAGCGCCACGGCCTTGATCTTGCGCGCCTCTTCCAGGTACACACCACCTTTGATCAGGATGCCTCGCCGCGCCCCAGCGGCCAAACCGCTGACGACGGTGACGGGCGTGGAAATCACCAAGGCGCAAGGGCAGGCGATGACCAGCAGCACCAGGGCCTTGTAGGCGGCCTGCGTCCAGGTCAGCCCCATGAGCCAGGGCGCCAACAACGCAACGGCAACGGCCAGGACGAACACCGCAGGCGTGTAGACGGCGGCGAAGCGATCCACGAAACGCTGCGTGGGCGCACGGGAAGACTGGGCCTGCTCAACGGCGTGGATGATCCGCGCCAGCGTGCTGTCGGACGCGGGGGCCGTGACACGGATTTCCAACGCCGCAGCCTGATTGATGGTGCCGGCGAAGACTTCATCGCCGGGGCTCTTGTCCACCGGCAAGCTTTCGCCGGTCACGGGGGACTGGTCAATAGCGCTCTGACCTAGGCTCACGATGCCATCCAGCGGAACGCGCTCGCCGGGGCGAATACGCACGGTCGTGCCCACGGTGACTTCCTTGACTCCCATGCGCACCCAATTGCCATCGTCTTGACGCACTTCAGCTTGCTCCGGCGCGAGCGCCAGCAGGCTCTTGATGGCGCCGCGCGCCCGATCCACGGCGCGGGCCTCAATGGCTTCCGCAATCGCATACAGGGCCATCACCATCGCCGCTTCGGGCCACTGGCCGATCAGGAAAGCGCCGGTCACGGCCACGGTCATCAGGGCATTGATGTTCAAGCGGCCCTGCCGCAGTGCAGCCAGCCCTTTGCCGTAAACCGAGAAACCCGACAGCGCGATGGCCGCCGCGGCCAGCGCCATTCCCAGCGCCTTGACAGGTACGCTGTCTGGAAAGGCGAATGCCAAGCCCTCGGCCGCCACAGCCAACCCAAGGGCGCCCAGCGATTTGCCCCATCTCGTCCAGAAGCCCGTTGGCGAGGCAACCGCAGCAGCCGACGAGCCTGTGTCGCCAAGAGGTTCCGGCTTGAAGCCTGCCTTGCGGATTGCGTCCAGCGCCTGCTGCAAGACAGGATCATCGGCGGCAATGGCCAACTCGCGTTCGCCCAGATTGAATTGCAGGCTACGAATTCCCGCCATGCCGTCCAACGCCCGGCGGATTTCCGACTCCTCCGAGGCACAGTCCATATTCGCAATGCGGAAGCGCTGGACATTCTTCGCGCCGAGGGGTTCTGGCTTGAAACCCGCTTTGCGGATCGCTTCCAGGGCCTGGGGCAGCGCGTGGTCATCGGCGGCAATGGCAAGCTCTCGATCCCCCAGGTTGAATCGCAGGCTGCGAATCCCCGCCATGCCTTCCAGCGCCCGGCGGATTTCCGACTCCTCCGAGGCACAGTCCATGTTCGCTATGCGAAAGCGTTGCGGCTCGATAGTCGTTCCATCAGACGCTGTTGGCTCGGGCACCGCAGGCACTGTTGCACAGCCACTCCCGCAGCAGGCAGGGTCAGCGTGTTGGCGTTGGCGGGCAGAGTTCATGAAATTCTCCTTTTCAGGCAAATTGGAAACCCTGTACCCACTACAGAGTCAAGCGCCTACAATGAGCCTTGGAGAAAAACCCGCGACCGCTCAAGATGAAGCTATGAAAATCGGCGAACTGGCTAAGGCCGCACATACCCAGGTAGAGACGATCCGGTACTACGAGCGTGAAGGCTTGCTACCAGAAACGGCCCGTACAGATGGCAACTACCGCATGTACGCAGAAGAACACGTTGACCGACTGTCCTTCATCCGGCACTGCCGGGGTTTGGACATGACACTGGATGAAATCCGGGTTCTATTGCGCTTCAAGGATGCTCCGCACGAGAACTGCGCCCAGGTGAATGACCTGCTCGACGAGCACATAGACCATGTGGCTACTCGCATCAAGGAATTGAAAGCGCTGGAACGACAACTCAAGACCTTGCGGGAAAGCTGCCGGGAATCCCAGCAGGCCAGTCAGTGCGGCATCTTGACCGAACTGTCCTCAGCATCGCGCCAGGTGCACGAGCCAGCAACGCGCAGGGGTCATGTTCATGGGGCGCATAGCCTCAAGTGACTAGCTCAAAGAAACTCCAAGCCGACGCCCGATTTCCCATGAGGCCGCTCCGCCACGCACCGTCGCCGCAAGCTGCTGCCCCAGTCGCTGCTCGATCACTGGCTTCCACGGCACCAAGCTGAACCCCATGCCGTCGTCCAGCATCGCGTACCGTCCGCTGGCGAGCATCACGCTCCGGCGGTAGATGCCAGCCACGCGCTGCCCGTCCGCCGTCGGGCGGTGTTCCAAGCCAGTTTCCGCAGCGATGTCCTTGGCGACCTGCGCCAGTTCTCGATTGCGCAGCGTGCCCAGCAGGTTGCGCGCCAGGATCACGCGCTGCCCGCGCCGCTCGGCCAGTCCCTGTTCGGCCAGGAAGTCGGCGCGCTGCTGCATCGCCTGTTTGGTCTCGCTGCCAAAACCCAGGTCACCCAGCCCCGAGCCGCCGCCGATCAACTGCTGGTCGAGCCAGGTGGCCCCGATCACGCGGGCCTGCCGCTCGATGGGCAAGTGCGATTTCAGTTCTGCCGCCACGCCGCCCAGGCGCTGCGCGTCGTACTGGCGGCCACGCTCGGGCAGGTCGTCCGGCACCTTCCATAGCCCCTCGGCCACACGTTCCACGATGCCTGCCCGGCGCAAGGCTTCCAGTCGGCGGACGTGGGTGGCTACCACCTCTTGCGGATCACGGCCCGGTACGGCCTGACCCTGGGCGATCGCAAGGTGATGGTCGGTGCGGTACAGGCCATCGCTCGCCAGCGCGGCGATGTTCTTGTCGGCCGCGCGCACATCGGCCGATCCCTTCACCCCCACCACCGCGCCGGCCGGATAGTTCGCCAGTTCGTCGCGGGCATTGAGCGCGACGTAATGGGCCTTGCCGTCCACGCCGTCGATGACCAGATAGCCCCGGTCGCGCAGCTCGTCGGCCAGCCCCTTCGCGGCCACGCGGCCGAGGATGGTTCGGCCATCGTCTCCCGGCTCGAACACCGCCAGCTCGCGCGGCTCGCCGCGCATGGCCCGCCGCATGGTGCGGATGATGTCGCCACGCTCACCCAGGGCGCGCAGGGTCTTTTCGGCGTCGGCATGGACGGCCCAGGTGCCCGGCTGCATCTCGTCGGCCAGGCCCAGGCGCTGCAAGCGTTGCAGGCGGCCGACCAGCAGCAGGCGCTGGCGTTGCAGCCGCGGTTCGTTGAACTGTTCGATCTGTACCCGGCCGTCCTCGCCGGCCTCACGTTGCAGCGTGCGGTCGAGGCTTGTCCACCGTTCTTGCTCCACCTCGCGCTGCAAGGTCTGCTGGATCTCCAGCTCGGTGCGTGGCCCCAGCCATTCGGTCGCCAGTTCGGCGGCGCGATGGCGGAAGCCATCGGCGATGTAGTCGCCCGCGATGATGAGGTCTTTGCCGGTGTCGTCGCACCCGCGCACGATCAAGTGAGTGTGCGGGTTGTCGGTGTTCCAGTGATCGACGGCCACCCATTCCAGCCGCGTGCCCAGGTCGGCTTCCATGCGGCCCATGAGGTGCCGGGTATAGGTACGCAGGTCTTCCAGCTCCGCGCCATCCTCCGGCGAGAGGATGAAGCGGAAATGGTGCCGGTCATCGGCGCAGCGTTCCTTGAAGGCGTCGAGGTCGGCGGCATCGGTCTGCGGCCCGTAGGCTTGGCCTGGTTCGCCATCGCGGCCCACACCGTCGCGCTCGATGTAGCGCAGGTGCTTGGCGAGCGACTGCGGGCTGGCCCGCTGCTGATTGACCAGCAGCGTCTTGATGGTCACGCGCCGCGACATGGGCGTGAGCTTCGCCCCCGCGAAGCGCGCCGCCGTGTGGCCGCGCCCCAGGCGCGAGCCGGGCCGCTGGCCGGTTCCAGCGCCCTTGCCAGCTCCTCCAGGGCTGCGCACGGAGGACTTGCCGCTGCTGGCCTTGCCGGCCTGTTTGAGTACCTTGGAAACGAAGCCCTGGCCCCGGTTCTTCGGGGCGCTGGGGCGGATGCGGAAATCGTCATCGCGGCGGTTGGTCATGGCTGGGCTCCCTGCAAGCTCTGGCGTGTCCGGGCGTGCGAAGCACGTGGACATGACTGCATCGGCGCGGGCTTCGCGCCCCAAGCGGCACGGCGGCAAAGCCGCTCCGTGCCGCGCCACCCCCACGTGCAGACAGGCTTTCGACGCGGCCCGGTGCCGCGTCCTTTTGTCTTGCCTTCCGCCTTTGCCCCTCGCTGGCGCTCCGGGCCGCGGCGGCCCGGCGGCGCTGCTGCGCGAGCAGCCAGCGCGCCGGCGAACGCGCGAACCAGCGCGGTGAGGGCCGCAGGCCGGGCGCGTTCGAGGCAAGACGCCTGCACGTGGGACGGCTGCGCCGAAGGGAGCGCGAAGTGCGGCGCGGATGCGCTCGCACTGCACGCGCGACAGCATGGCGACGGACAGCAGAACGACACGCCCGATGGCACGATGAAATGCACGGCAACGTGCAGCGAGTCGGCGGCCATCATGGGCGAGACTCCAGCCAGACCGGATGCGCGACGCCGATCACGGCGGATGCGCTGACCGGCCCGAAATACCGGCTGTCGAACGACGCCGGGTTGGTCACACTGAGCAGGAACAGTTCGCCAGCTTCAAGGCGACGGCACTGCTGCCAGGATGGCAGCGGCCGGCCCCAGCGGTCGGCGGGCAGCGCGGCGGCCGAAGGCACGCCGTCGATGCGGACGATGCGGCCAGTGATGCACACCTCCTGCGGCGCGATGGCGCCCACGCGCTTGAGCAGCGGGACGCGCGCCGGCAGGTAGCCGCGCTGCGCGGCCAGCGCGGCAGCGTCTGGCGGCAGCGTGGTCAGGACGATGCTGCCCACGGACAAGGGGCGTGGCAGCGAGCCGGGCTTACGGCCCAGCGGATCGACGCGATACCAGCCGACCGCCACGCTGTCGGACGGGTTGTAGATCAGGCGCGGCAGCGGATGCACGAAGGACGCCCAGGCCAGCGCAGCGAGGCCCCAGGCGGACAGGCTCGCCAGCACGAGGCGAGCGCGCAAACGTGCGCGGGGCGCGCGAGGACGCGGCTCGGTGCAGGCAGGGGAAACGGCGGTCATGGCAGCGCCCTCCCGGTCAGCCAGGCGGCGTGCCGCTCGGCGGTGTATTCGGGCAACGGCAGGCGCGCGGCGAGCCGGTTGGCGAGCGTGCGCCAGTACGCGGGCGACGCACCGATAGGCGCGATGCCCAGCGCCTCGATGGGGTCGATGCGCTCCAGCACGGCGCGCACCTGGTTCTCCCCTTCGGCGTGCAGCAGCAGGCGCGCGCCAGGCTGCACGCCGGGGATGCGCTGCGCCGCATCGAACGGCGTGCAAGCCTGCATCACCATGAGCTGCCAGCGGATCGTGCCGTAGTCGTTGGCATGCCAGCGACTACGGCAGAACATGGCACCCGGCAGGAACACCGCGCAGCGCCGCCAGCGGTCGAGCTGGAGCGTGCGCGCAGGTTCGCCGAAGCGCAGGTAGAGCTTGAAGCGCGGTTCGATGTAGGCCAGCGCCACGCGCGTCAGCGGTGCGCTGGCAGGCTGGCCGAAAGATGCTGCGAGCGCAGCCGTGGCCGCGCCAGCGACAGGCGAAGCGGATGTGGTCATGGGGTGTTTTCCCTGCGGTGTTCTGGAAACTCGCGCTCAAGCAGGCCGCGCAGCAGATCGGCCACCGTCACGCCTTGCGTGAAGGCCGACACCTTGATGCGCGCCCGCATCGCGGGCGTGATGTCGAGGGTCAGGCGGGCGGTGTAGAGGTCGCCCTTGCCCAGCGCATCGGCGTCGCCCTGGCGAATCCACGCCTCGGCGTGCGGATTCGCGGGCGGACGCGCGCCGATGCCGACGCGCTTGACCGAGCGTTTGCCGTTCGGTGGCGGCTTTGCGGTCATGGCGTCCACCGCAACAGTTCGTCCACCAGCGCGGTGATTTCGCGCGCGGCGGCGCTGTCCGGCGCTGTCTCGCGTGCAAGCCGGCCAGCGGCCACGCTGTCGGCGAACACGATGCGTTGATGCACTTCCGCGCGCAGCGCAGGAAGCGGCTGGTCGGCCAGCGCCTGGCGCGCTTCGCGCCCGATCACGGTGGTACTGACGCGCCGATTGATGACGAAGGCCGCGCGCAGCGCAGGCCGAAACACCTGCGCCTCGCGGATCAGCGCTACCATCTCGGCGCTGGCCCACAAGTCGTAAGGGCTGGGCTGCACGGGGATCAGCACGCGCTCGGCCGCCAGCAGCGCGGAGCGCGCCAGTGCCGCGATGCGTGGCGGGCCGTCGATGATGACGTGATCGGCCCGCCTGGCGAGTTCTGGCGCCTCTTGGTGCAGCGTTTCGCGTGCAAGGCCCACGGCGCTGAACAGCCGTGGCAAGCCTTGCTGGCTTCTGCGCTGTGTCCAGTCCAGCGATGAACTCTGCGGGTCGGCGTCCAGCAGGACGACGTGCTGGCCGCGCATCGCCAGCTCGCCGGCGATGTGCGTGGCGAGCGTGGTCTTGCCCACACCGCCTTTCTGGTTGAGCAGAGCGACGATCATGGCGCGGCCCTCCGTGTTGGAAAGCCGGGCTGTTGCCGCTGCGCTTCGTGCCGCGTGGCGGTTGTCCACCGTGGCGCGGCGCTTCTACTACCAGTTAGAGGTTTTAAGTTAGGGAAGTTAGAGGGGCCGCAAACCCGCGCCGTTATTGGCTTTGCGGCCGATTCGTACTCCTGATAGCACGATAGCCGTACTCCCGATAGCACGATACCTCGTACTCCTGATAGCACGAGCCCGTCCACAAGTTGCGCACCGTTTATCCCCGTGCCGTGTATGGCACGGGCCGAAAGGTCAGCAGCTCGGCGCCGTTGTCCGGCATCCGCTCGATGCCCAGGGCGTAGCCCGGCAGCGACTGCCGCGCGACCAGCGTGCGCAGGTCGTAGGCGAAGTCCGAGAAGCGCGTAGCGCTGCCCGATTTCCGATACAGGTGTCGGAAATCGAACTGCCAGCCGCCCGGCTGTCGGCCACCGTGCTTGCGCACCAGCCGGTACAGCCAGCGCTCGATGCCGCCCGTCAGCCGGAAATACGCCGGGTCGATGGTCAGCACCAGGGCGGCGTCCATGACGCCGGCATAGAACCAGTCCGGCAAGATCAGCTCCAGCCCCAAGGGCGTGCCCTTGGCATCGGCCAGTTCCTTCCACTCGTTGATCCACGAGAAGCGATGCAAACGCCTTCCCGTGGTTTCGCGGATGGACGTGGCCACCGTGGTCGATTGCAGGCGATCCAGGGCGGCTTTCAGGCGCTGGTAGTCGCGCAGCGACGTGCCGCGCCCGATGAAGCGCAGGATTTCGTAGGGACGCACCTGCATCAGCCGCGAGGTCGGGATGCCCGCATCGCGGGCTTCCACGATCTGGCTGGCGGCCCATATCAGGATGTCGGCATCCCATATCGTGGCGATGCCGTGCTCCTGCGTGCCTTCCACGCGGATGGTGATGCCGCCCGCCCTGAAGTCGATCGGCGCGGTGCGGCGCGACTTCGCCAGCGAGAAGAACGGAAAGGCCATCAAGTCCTGGCTGTCGCGTGGCGCCATGTCGCCCGGCAGCGCGCGGAACAGGTCGAGCTGTTCGCGCTGCTGCAAGGCTTGCCCTGTTGGGCTGGACATGGCGAAGGCCACCCACGCGCCGACGGTCAGCGGCCATCACGGTAGTCGCCCGCATGGCGCTCGGCGTACTCCGGGTCGGAAGTCGCACCGAAGCTGCGCGCATCGGCCCAGGCGTCCAGGTCGGACACCGCGTACATGACGCGGCGGCCGAACTTGCGGAACTTCGGCCCGCCGCCGATCACGCGCTGCTTCTCCAGCGTGCGCGGCGACAGGCGCAGGTAGGCGGCGGCCTCGTCGTTGGTGAGATAGCGTTGGGGCTGCGCGGGCGCAGCGACAGCGGCGGCGGCAGGCCGCAAAGGAGTAGGTCGCATGGGAAGTACCTCCGTCAAGCCCGGCCACACCACGCGGCCGGATAGAGGCACTTTCAAGAAAGATGGGCTTCTTGCTAAGGGACGAAATGAAGGGGCTGCAAAACGTCCCCCCTCACTGCGCTGCAACTGGCGGGAGCTGCGCCAGACTGCGATAGCCGCCGCGCATCAGCGCCTCGCCACGCCGCACCAGCCGACGTACACGAGCGCGCAAGGCGCTGTCCTTGTGCCAGTCGGCCACGACAGCATCCACACCAAACAGCCCTTCGGCCACCTCCCGCAAGGACGCACCCGCCAGGGTCGCGTCCAGCGCCTGCAGCGTGTGCAGTTCCAGCAATGCGGAAAGCGGCGGGCGTGGCCGGACGGTCGCCGCCGGTGCGGCACCGGCGGCTACGGCGATCTTGATCAATTCGCTCGCCAGGGCCGCATAGCGTTCGCAAGGCGCGGCGCAGGCCCGGATGGCATAGGCGTAAGCCATGCCATCGGCCAAGCCTGGCGCGAGCACGAAACGCAAGCAGCAGCCGGGCCAGCGCGCCACCAGCACCAGGCGCTTGCCGTCATGGATCAGGTGTTTGTGGCCCGGCAGCTTCCAGAACTCAAAGCACAGGGCATCGGGCGGCGGATCGGCATCCGGGTAGAGCTGCACCACGGCATCGTGATCGGGGAACCAGGCCGGGTGTGCGTCCCGCGCATCCAGGGCGGGATCTTCCGGCAGGCGCAGCCCCCAATGCCCGGCAGCATCCGGTTGGCGACGACGGCGCAGCCAGTCGTGCCGATAGTCTGGATGACGGCGCAGGTACTCCCATGCCAGCGCCGGGCCATCCAGGTGCAGAACGTAGAGATAGGCCGCCGTGGCATACCACGGCTCGGCACTGCGATCAGCCATACGGCAACCTCCCTGTGCTGGGGGTGCGTCGCCACGGCGAAACGGCGTGCTACGAGGCCATCGTCAAAACGTCATGGGTGAAGCGTAAACTGGCAGTGTCAAGACCGATGAACTCCGATGCGTTGCTGAAATCGTCCGAGTGCGACGGCGGCAACGCACTCCAATGGCATGCCGCGTCGGTCAGCTTGCCGCAGCCCGCGCCAGGCATCATGACCGTTTCGATCAGGCACGCACCGCTTCGGTGCAACACTTCCGATTCAGACCGAACGGGTCACAGACCAGACCGGAATAGACACAGTGCTCCCCGCTTGGCCGTGGCACTCAATCGGTGATCGAGCCGTTGTATTCGGCCAGTCGCAGGTATTCCGACAGCCGCCGCACCGGCTGGAAGTAGCGATCCCGCATCACGGGCTGCTGGCGCGGCCCGACGATGGCGGCCAGGTCGGACAGCTTCACCGTTCCCAGTGCAGGCATGCCAATCCCCAAGTCGATCAGGCCTTGGGCGGTATCGCCATCGGCGGGGTCGAGCGAAGCCAGCAGCCAAGAGGCATGCGCATCCGGGGTGAACAGGCGCACCACGGGCAGCGGGTCGGTGTCCTGCCCGGCAGCGCCTGCTTGGCCGTTGGCCAGCAGACGCATGCGCTCGTCGGCTGTGATGAGCGGAGTCATGGCTCTGTACGTCCACGGATTTGCAGAGCAGCAGAGGCGCTTTCACGCCTCCCAACGAAAGCACCAATGCGTAACTCCACACATCCGCAGAAGCGTAGAAGCACGAAGGCACATGCACGGAAGTCAGGAAAGACACGGATCAGGCTCTCCGCTTTTGAAGAAAGCCGCCAATGCGGGTTTCAATGAAAGCACAAACAGGTAAAATGAACACTATAGATTGTAGCTCTATAGGGCGCAACAGGCTGTCATTCTGGATTTTGGGGAAAGTTCAGAATGACAGTGTTCAAGCCATCGTTGCCCGATGCTTTGCGGCGGGTCAGGAAGGCGCGTGGTCTGAGCCAGGAGGCGTTCTCCGACGTGTCCAGCCGCACCTATCTGAGCTCGCTGGAGCGAGGGCTGAAGAGTCCGACCTTAAGCAAACTAGCGGATCTTTGTGACGTCATGGAGATCCACCCATTGACTTTACTGACACTGGCTTATGCGGGCGACAACGCTGAACGAGTTGAGGAAAGGCTAATGGAGGTGCGCAGAGAGATATACAAAATAATCTCTGCGGAAAATGATGATTGAAAACTTCTTTGGATCGTTCTGAATAAAATATAAGCACCAACTGGTGCCCAAATATAATTTGGCGGTGTGCGCAAACTCAACCGTGCCCAACACAAATAAGGAGATTTTCTTGTACCTTCCAGCCTTAAAAAACGCGATCCAAAATCTTGAAGAGAAGCGGTTTTACGATATCGCATTGATGTACCTATCCGTACTTGGGTACAAAGATCTGAGCATGGTTGACGGTGCGGGCGATGGCGGCCGAGATGTAATTTGCTCAAGAAATGACTTAAGAATCCAACTGAGCGTTAGAAAAGACTGGCAAAAGAAAATTAATGAAGAGGCGCACAATACAAAAAAATCTGGGCACAGCCACTTAATATACATAACAAACAAAATAATAAACCCTGATGCCGAGCAGGACTTCTTGCAGTCAGGCTATAGGTATAAGGGTGAGGTTGATCCTTCTATACATGACCTGAAGCGTATTGTCACTGCTCTTGCCCGTCCAGGTGTAATTCGTAGGGCATACGAGCTTTTAGGGATGGCCGTCCCTTCGACACTAGAAGCCTCACCGAATGACATTGCTCTTAGTACGTTAATGTTGTTTTCCAAAGAAGCGAATGAGCTTCGAGAAGCCGTAGTTGAAGCCAATGTCAGGGCGCAGCTTTTAAAGAACCAAGGAGCTAGCGAAGATGCATTAATGCAATTTACCGCCAACAGCATACCGGGTACAAATACAGAACGACTGGCGAGAACGGCCATATCGCGCTTGCGAAGCACAGGAAGAATTATCGGCCATTCATCATCTTTGAACCTCAGCGCTACAGAGCTGGAAGCCATGAAGGGAGCTGAGACAGAGTTTCTAACGGCTGTTCAGGCCGACGTAGAAACATTGTCAAAAGTTGCCTCGCTATCAAATGACGATGCAAGGAAGCTGCTCGATTTGGCCCTTGAGCTCCTTATGCGGGGGCGGGACTTAAATGGTTCTGGCCCTGCAGAACAATCTCTTCGGTCATTCATGGCCTCCCGAGATCTAAATCGGCGACGCGAAAAAATATTTGAAGCATTATCGAAGACAAAGTCGGCCACGTTCAAACAATATGGCGCCACCATAGATAGGGTGTTTTCCACAAATACCTTTGATATTTATCGCGCCCTTGGGCGGCGAACCGACATTGTAATGGTGCTCGACGCAAGCGTTGCGATGCCTGTTATTTTTGGCTTGGAATTTGGTGCAGCGAAATCTAGGTATGGGATTACAGCTATCGCCCTTAGGGACGCATGCAGGGCGCACAGCATTAAAATGGTTGTCCCTCGTTGCTATCTCAATGAAATGGCATCACACGGCCGGGGGGCAATGGATAAGATTGAGATATATAAAAATCTACCTGAAGATGCGCGCGAATCCTTGCGCGCATCAGGAAACGCCTACTTAAGCCACTATACCCATATCAGTGAAACAATACACTCAAGTGGTGATGAGCTAAAGCTTGAAGACTTCCTATCTCATTTTGGTATTTCCAATGGTCGCTCACTGGACAGGATCGAAAACAAAATTGGCTCTATCTTAGAATCTCACGACATTAGCATACTTCCCGACGAAAGATATGATCAGGTAATTTTTGACCTGATTAGAGAAAAAAAGCCTAATGAAGAAAGAATACTAATTGAGCATGATGCCGTCGTATGCACAAGACTGAAAAATGATGATGGGCATGGGTTTATTCTTGCCACTTGGGACAAAATAATTATTGGAATCGTCGAGGATATCGCACGTGTCTTTGCGGATACCCCTGCCAGGGTGATTGACTTTCTCTCGATGGCCCAAGGCCAAGATATTGAAGTCGACCAGAGCTACGAGCTTCTGTCGTCACTTATTTATACTGAAGAACGCGCTGCCCAGAAACTTGCGGAGAAAATAGACCGAATCAATTCGGTGGAACAGGCCTACAAACTTCGCGCGCTTATCGAGAACGCTCGGCAGCGTGACGGAGCAAGCTGGTCATTAAAGCCAGAGGATGTTGCACCATTACTTGACTCTGAAGTCAAATAGTTAGGGAGGGAGCGCCCCTCCGCAATGGGCGAGGCGCTGTGGGTGGCCGTCAGGCTGCCTTGGGTTTGCTGCGCGACCAGATCAGGTCGTGTGTGCCGTCCTCGTTTTCGATCAGGCGGGCATAGACCGTTGCAGGGAACGAGGGATCGTCAAGGGTCACGGACACATAAGGGCGTCTTGCCTCGCTGGTCTTTTTCCACGCTGCGCCGATGTCGTGGCCAGCCGCTTGCAGGCGGTAGTCGGGCGCGCTCTCGTTGTCACCCTTGTCGTTGGGAACCAGCTTGACCTTGACGTTGAGGGTCAGGGTGCGGAGCGTGCCGGTGAAGCCGTCTTTCTCTGCGGTGAAGGTGCCGATGTTAGCCATGATGATTTCTCCTTTCGGGTTGAACAAGGTCGCACCAGTGCGTCCTTGTTGTGATCCGCGCGGCGGGGGATGGGCTGGCCGCACCGCGGAGCGGTCGCAACAACGTGGAGAACCTGGAGGCGAAAAGAATTTGTCCCGCGAGGAATGCGCGCAGCGCAGGGGAAATTGTTTTCGTCGCAAGGTTGCGGTCATAAAGCCCAAGGCGCAGCCGCGCCACCGCCAGGATTCACGACAAGCCAAGGACGCACGGGCCGCCTCTCCCGAATGGAGACATGACCGACTCGGCATCCTCGCATGACAGCTTCACCGGCTTGCGCTCTGACGCGGCTAGGTCAATGCCCCAGCAACAAGGTAAGAGCGCTCCTGCCACAACTCGCGGCCACATACTTGATGCGTGGCGTGGAAGCTCCACATCGAGGCCAGGTGGTGTGTCGGTGAACCGTCCTTCGTGACGTACAGGCAACGAACCGCCAGCGTCGAGCACGGCACGCTTTCGTGCAACCTGCGGCAGCAAGCCGGGGCGTAGCCCCACAAGCGCCGCCCATTGCGGCGAGGCGCGGTCGGAATGTCGGCGGCGCGTGCGCCGCTGCACTTGCATGGCTTCAATGGCTTTTGCGCACAAGGCGACTTGTGCGCGGCCCCTTTGCCGCCTGACCGAAGGCGGCAAAGGGGCGTTTTGGCTTTGAGCCTTGAAACCGGGTGCGGCCACTGCCGCGCGCGGAGTTTTGGCATTTCCCGCGCCCAAGACGGAACGGCTTGGGCGCGGGGGGCTTCCTATTCTTTGGTTTCGATGATCCACCACACGGCACGCGGCAAGGCGCAGCCCGTGATGGGGTGTAGGTCGGTCAGGTCGGCACGGGCTGTCCAGCCGCGAGGCGGACGATAGCCGCGCACGTCGCTATCGCCATGCCAGCGGCGGGCGCGTATCGCGCCGGGGGCGTAAGTCGCGGCTATGCGCGGGCGGTTCGTGGTGTCGTGGCTCATGGGGGAATCCTCGGCATGAAAGCGCCCCGGCCGGAACCGGGGCGCTATCTGTGGTGCGGGGTCAAGCGGCCAGTGCCTCGGCCTGCGTCTGCTCATCCGCCACGACGGCGGCTTCGGCTGCCTCGTCCGTCACCACCTCCTGCGCGGCCTGCTGCGTGGCTTCGGCGGCGAAGATGGCAGGCATCCAGCCGGTGCCATCGGCCAGCCGTTCGGCTTCGCTGGCAATGTCGCCTTTTTTTAACTTCGCCAGCCGGGTGACGTGCTCCGGTGCGAATTCGCCCACGGCTTCCAGAATCGCGGCCTTCGGCACATGCTGGAAATAGCCGTCTGCGGTGGGTTGCCACCATGCCGCCATGTCCAGCCCCACCGCCTGCGCCAGTTCGGCACCCGGCTGATGCTGCGTGGCGCGGGGAGTCACCACATCGACCGTGGATGCCACGCATACGGCCAGCAGGCGCACCAGTTCATCCTGCGGCTTCGCCAGCAGTGCGGCGAACAGTTCGGCGCTGTCCTCCGGCAAGGCTTCACCCGCCACCTGTTGTAGTTCGCGCAGTGCCACGGCGGCGGGCGAATCCGGCCAGTCCGGGGCCATGCCTTCCAGCCGGTCTTGCTGGGTCAGCTTCACGCCCAATGGCAGGTCGTGGCCGTAGTGACTGCCTTGCAAGACAGTCTGCACCATGCCATGCACCAGTGCGGCCAGCGCCACCTGCGGATGCCTTGCGATTTCGACTTGCAGCGCGGCAGTGCGATGGGCGCTCAAGCGCTGCGCCAGACGGTCGGACATGGCGGCGGTCTTGGGCGCGTCGTCGGTTTCTTCCCCTGCGTCGTCGTTCCCGGCGTCGCCTTCACTGCCGAAACCCTGCCGCAAGCGTTCCAAGGTGCGCAGTGCCTTGGCCTCGGCTTCGCGCAGCAAGCCACGATGAATCACGGCCTCGCCGTTGCGGTCGATGGTAACGATGGCACCAGCGGCAGCTTTGACGGCTTCCCCGTAGTCCTGCAAGCCATCTTCCAGCGCCTGCAACTGTTCGCCCAGGCGTTCGCCTTCCTCCTGCAAGGCGTCGGCCTTTTCCTCATCGTCGGCGTCCAGTGCGGCATCCACGGCCTCGGCCAGCGCCTGCATCTTGGTTTGCAGCTTCTCGATGCGTTGGGCCTCGCGCTTGTTCGGGCTGCGGCGCTGTCTCGGGGCGCGCTGGAAGGTTTGCAGGTCGGCATGGGTCGCGCCTGGGGTGGCATCTACCCATGCCCAACCTTCGGCCTTCACCTCGGCGGCAAGGCTGGCCAGCTTGTCCTGCGCCAGTCGTTCCAGCAACGTGGCATCGGTCAGATACACGCCGCTATCGGCCTCCGCGAACAGATCGCGGCGGATGCCACCGCCTGCGGCCTCGTAAGCATCCAGCCCAACGAAGCGCACAAGCGGATGCCGATGGGCATCAATCTCACGCTCGGTCAGGCGGTCGCGCAGGTTGTGCGGGCTGCGCTGCCATGTGGGCACATCGTAGAACGCAGCTTCCTGCGCGGTGTGATCGTCGGTGATGGCAAGGGCCATCAATTGGTCAAGGCTCACGGCCTCGGCGCGGTAGTCGGCCAGCAGGCGCGGCGACACGTTGGCGAGTTTCAGGCGGCGCTGCACCACCAGCGGCGTGACGCTGAAATCTGCGGCAATGTCCTCGATGGGGCGGCCTTCGGCCACCAGCGCGGCGAATGCCTCGAACTGGTCGGCGGGGTGCATGGCTTCGCGCTGTACGTTCTCGGTCAGGCTGGCAGTGCGGGCGGTGCCATCGGCCACCAGCAGGCAAGGCACCTCCCATTCCTTGCTGATGCGGTGCTTTTTCGCCAGCAGCTTGAGGGCGGCAAGGCGACGGCCTCCGGCCACGACTTCGTAACGCTCGCCGTCAGCGGTCGCGGTCACGATCAGGTTTTGCAGCAGGCCGACACGCTGGATGCTGGCGGCGAGTTCGGGAATCGACATGCGCGGGGTCTTGCGCATGTTGCGGCCCGTAGGGCGCGATACCAGCCGCGACAGCGGCACAAGAATCAGATTCTTGCTCGGGACGGCTGCTTCCAGCAGCACGACAGGTGCGGCGCTGGCCGTGGCGTGGATGGCTTGGGCTTCGGTGTGGTTGATGGCGTTCATGGTGAAAACTCCTTGCGATGATGGAATGCAGCAGCGAATGACGCGGCAAGGGTTGCTGCCTGCCCCTCCGCGCAGGGGAATCAGGCTTTCAACTGGCGCAGGCCATCGGCCAGCAGCCACAGGGCGCGATTGAGACGAATATCGGAATCAATGCCCTGCACCGGGCGGGTCAGCTGGCGGCGTCCGTTGGCGCTGCGCCCATGCAAACCCCCTTTGGTCAGGTTCTCTTGGGTGCGGTTGAACACGCTCCACAAGTCCGGGCGGCGGTCGTCGAAGCGGCGCGGCATCAGGATTTGCGATTCGGTGATGGGTGCGGGCTTGTCTGGGTCGTCGTACTTGAGCGACAGCGCGGCGCGGGCGAATACTTCGGCCTCGCCTTCGTCTAGCGTGATGGCCTGCATGGATTCACGGGATTCCAGCGCACGGTCGAAGCCGTGCAGTACCTGATAGGCACCTTCGATCACTTGTCCGGCCACGTCACCCTTATGCGGCACGCGCACATCGGCCACGGTGTCGCCGCACACCAGCCCATTGCTGCACACGAAACGGAACATTCCGGCCAGCATCTGGTAGCTGCTGGTGCCATCGTGCGAGTTCAGCAGGATGATTTCGTTGGCCTCGCCTCGGGCGTTGATCTGGCTGGCATGGCGCAGCCGGATCATGTGCTTGGTGTAGTCGCGCCGGTCTTCGTGGCGGGTGCGGGTCTGCGTCACCATGAAGGGCTGAAACCCTTCCTTGCGCAGTTCGGTCAGCACCGTGGCGGTGGGGATATAGGCGTACCGCTGGGAACGGCTTTCGTGGGGTGCTTCCGCAAAGATGGACGGGGCCACGCGGTGAATCTGGTCATCGGACAGCGGGGAATCGCTGCGCAGTACCGGGGAACGGGAAGCGAAACGGGATGCAAGCATGGTCTTTCTCCTGACGAAAAGGGTTTGCTGTTCAAACCGCACACCGGATTCCTAGATTCGGAGCCCAGCCTTTCGGCTGTTCGGTGCGGTTGGCACGAGGAACCCGGTTGGCCCTGTTGCCACCGTCTTTCCTGAGTTCATCGCCCGCGACGGTCAGGAGCCCACGGACGTGGGCCGTCAAGGAGAGAAGCGGCAGGTTGGTGCGGCCCGCAGGCGCAGCCGAGGACACGGCCTGGCGCGCCTTGATGGCACGCGGCCACGGGCTACAGTCGCGAGCAAGGTGATGGAGTCAGGGGAGACGGCTGGACATGGCAACGGCCGCCGCGATGTGCAGACCGCACGCAAGCGCAAGCGCGCAGGCCCGAAGCTGGAAGCCGGGCCGTAGGCGTCAGGGATGTGGAAGGCTGGCGAATGCCAGTCCCGTCAGGGATGAGCGAACAGCGAACCTGGAGCAGCGCGGTCCGCGAAGCGGAGACGCAAGGATGTCTCCAAATGTTATGAATTTCTGATAAATTACATACTTGGGGTGGGTTGGCGCCAAACAATCACTTGGCTTACCTTAAAGGAAAATATTCCCAACGCCAAAATAATGTGAGGAAAATATAGCTCACACATTATTTAAATAAGTCCAATATGAAAACGGGGTGTTGATGAGCATTCTTAGCGAAAAAGAGGCAGAAAGCCTCACCATTGAGAGAATGATCTTCCACGTTGTCGATCCAGCGTCGGAGTCCCCCGTTTTCTTAGCAGAAGTTAAACCACCGCAATGTGTGGATTTTTTCGTTGAGCGAGTTAAAGAAACTCTTCGCGGAGCCGCGTATGAATTTCTCCCTGGCGCAGGAATTCCGGGCCTTCTTTATCGAGCCTTGCCAAGCCAGGGCGCGAAAGATGAATTTGTTAAAGTTTCGCACGACCTAGCGGATAGATTCAAAGAGAAAGTCAAGCAAGATAAGCGACTTGCGCCCGGCGTATTGATGCTTTTCTCCTTAAAAACGGAAGGTGATAACCGACTTGTTGCCGTCATAAAATATGAGCACCAGCAAGTTGTATCTTATTCCTACATCAAGGACGACAAGGGCGATCCGATTTTGGATGCAGACGGAAACCCTGTTCCTGATTTGCAGACGCTTGTGGAAACATTTACGAAAGATCGGAAGGCTATGCAGAAATCTGCAGTCATACGATTCCAAGGAAATAACAGCTGTAAATCGGAAGGTGAATTTCAATCATCAATCGTTGTAATTGACCATTCGTCCGGTCGCTACCGCGATGCTACTCAACACTTTGCAAATTTCCTAGATATACGCCGAGCCCTTGAACCTGTCGAACTGACTAAGCGTCTCGAAGATGCGGCAGTCGAGTCCATCAAGGCACACAAGAGCGAGGTCCCCCCCGAAGTTGCTAAAGCTCCAAAGCGGTTTGTACGAGCAGCCATGTCAAGGCTGGAAGGTTTTGACTTCGAAAAACCAGAGGAATTTCTTGGCGCCGTATTGCAAGGAGTGGCTCCCGAGGCCGCGATCCTAAAAACCTTCAAGAGCAAACTCACCAGCAAGAATATAAGCACAGAAGCATTCAAGTTTGAGGGAGCCACCCCACCACCAGCCGAATACCGACGAGTAGTCACAAATGAGGGGATTACTCTCTTATTTAGTGCTGGGCATGAAGAAAACAAGAACGTAGAGATAAAAACGGAGGGGAATGGAGGCGTTGAAATAACCATACGCTCCACCGGCCTGGAACGGAACGATGAACTCGAAAAAATGCCTCGCATCCCTGATTGATTCTTTAGGGAACCTCTGCATAACTCGATTTCAAGCGTGATAGTGCTTAAACGAGTGTG
>CAMZGS010000015.1 GCA_947306475.1 uncultured Comamonas sp. | reverse complement strand
ACCCGGCACGCATGTGCAAGCACATGCGTTGGGGATTTATGCAGAGGTTCCCTAATGCGCCGGTGTTGTCAATCCTGATCGGCTGTAAATAGAGGATTGCTTGCTATGAGCTGGCCCATTTTTTCATGCTGCCATCCCATAAAAAATGCCCAAGGCTTTGCATGGCCTTGGGCATTTTTGTTGGTCGCTATCGCGAGGCAGGGGGCTTAAAAGCTCTCCCAATCGTCTTCAGCTGTGCTGGTAACGGCTTTGCTGACGGGTTTGGGCTTGCTGGCGGCAGGTGCGGCGGCAGCCAGTGCCGGGCGCTTGGCGGTGGTCGTCGCCGCTGGTGGGGTCTTGGTAGCTTGGCCCACTGCAGCGCTTTTGCTGGTTGGCAGTGGCGTTGCTGGCGCCGGGGGGGCGGGGCTGTGCAAGGGCGCGGCGGCGCTACTGCTGTCTTTGCCTGCTTGCAGGCGGAAGGCGGACATGGCATCGACCAGCGCGTTGGCTTGTTTGCGCAGGCTTTCTTGGGACGATTCGGTCGGTATTAGTGAGAGTACTGACGCGGGGCGCAGGTAGCTATTGTTTTTATGGGGCGTGGTCTGCGCTGTCACGCCCCGAGCATCGCCTTGCCCCATGTGCGCAGCAGGAGGCAAGGCGTTGGCGCTTCAGCGGCGCATGCCGTAGTGGGCGGCCAGGGCTTTTTTGCGCGTCAGGTCGGGGCCGAGCCACAGGCCGTCGTACACGTGCACGGCGGGGCCTTGCATGAGGACGGGGTGGCTTTCGCCGGCCCAGCGGATGTGCAGGCGCCCGCCGGGCAGATCGACGGTGACTTCCTGGCCCAGCCAGCCCATGCGTTGCCCGGCAACGACGGCGGCGCAGGCGCCGGTGCCGCAGGCCAGGGTTTCACCGGCGCCGCGTTCATGCACGCGCAGGCGGATGTGGTTGGGCGAGAGCACCTGCATGAAGCCCACGTTCACCCGTGCGGGAAAGCGCGGGTGGTGCTCCAGCAGCGGGCCCAGGCGCTCCACGGGGGCCTGGTCCACGTCGTCCACGCGCAGCACGGCGTGCGGGTTGCCCATGTTGACCACGGACAGCTCGACCGTCTCGTCGCTGCCTTCCTGCACGGCGACGGTGTAGCTGAGCGCTGCTTCTGCGGCGACGAAGGGGATTTCCCCGGGCAGCAGGCGCGGGACGCCCATATCGACCTGCACGTCACCGCGCTCGGTGACGTTGAGCACGATGACGCCGGCGCGTGTTTTCACGCGGATCAGGCGCTTCTGCGTCAGGCCCTGATCGACGACAAAGCGGGCAAAGCAGCGCGCGCCGTTGCCGCATTGCTCCACTTCCGAGCCGTCGGCGTTGAAGATGCGGTAGCCAAAGTCGATGCCTGTGCCGGGGCTGGGCTCGACCATCAGCAGCTGGTCAAAACCGACGCCAAAGTGCCGGTCGGCCAGGGTGCGGATGTGTTCGGGTTGCAGCTCGATGGCGTGGCGGGTGCAGTCCAGCACCATGAAGTCGTTGCCCAGGCCGTGCATCTTGGTGAAGTACAGGGGCCAGGGGGGCGCGGAGGTGTCGGAGGTGGAAGAGGGCGGGGTGGTGGTGCTCATGGTCATGCTCCAGGGGTGACAGGCAGGGCGCGCTTGTGGGCGCTGGCCTCGTAGGCGGTGACGATGCGCTGCAAGGTGGCTTCATCGATCAGACGGCCGTGCAGGAAGTCATCGATCTGCTGGTAGCGCAGGCCGTGGGCTGCCTCGTCGGGGCGGCCGGGGGCCAGGTCTTCCAAGTCGGCAGTGGGGGTCTTGTTGACCAGGGCGGCGGGGGCGCCCAGGTGGGTGGCGATGGCGCGCACCTGGCCCTTGACCAGGCCAGAGAGGGGGGCCAGATCGCAGGCACCATCGCCAAACTTGGTGAAAAAGCCCATGACGGCTTCGGCAGCGTGGTCGGTGCCGATGACCAGGCCGTTGCGTGCGTTGGCCAGGGCGTATTGCGCCACCATGCGCATGCGTGCCTTGATGTTGCCCAGCACGAAGTCGCGCCGCGCATCGGGCAGCTCCTGCAAGGGGGGCAGTTGCCTGGCCAGACCTTGCACGGAGTCTTCGATGTCCACGGTGTGGGTTTCGTCTGCGCGGATGAAGGCCAGCGCGGCGCGCGCGTCGGCTTCATCGTGCTGGGTGCGGTAGGGCAGGCGCATGGCGATGAAGCGGTAGCGCGCATCGCCCGTGCGCTGGCGCAGCGCTTGCACGGCCAGTTGCGCCAGGCGCCCGGCCACCAGCGAATCGACGCCGCCGCTGATGCCCAGCACCAGGGTGTGCAGGCCGCTGGCTTGCAGCTGCTCTTCCAGGAAGGACTGGCGCCGCTGCGCCTCGGCGGCCACCGCCGCGTCGTTGGCAAAGGGTGGGGTGACGGTCAGTGCTGCCATGATGGCCGCCTGGCGCGGGTGCAGGCGCAGGCGCCGGTCCTGCGCCTCGGACGCAGCGCCGCCGGCTGGGCTGGGTGCGTGGGCAAATGGCATGGGTCAACTCCTTGCGGGGGTGTTGAGGGGGCTAGCTCAGGGCGCGGGTGATGCGTTGCAGGGCCTGCTCCACCTGCGCGGCGCTGTTGAAGGCACTGATGCGCACGTGCTGCTGGCCGCAGCGGCCAAAACCGATGCCGGGGGTGCAGACCACGCCTGCGCGGGTGAGCAGCAGGTCGAAGAACTCCCAGGCATCGCGCTGGGTGTCGATCCAGACGTAGGGGGCGTTGACACCGCCGGTGCAGGCAAAGCCCATGCTCTCGAAGGCGCTGCGGATGGTGCGGGCGTTGGCCAGGTAGCCATCGACCAGGGCGTGCACCTGCTGCTGGCCTTCGGGGCTGTACACCGCTTCGGCGGCGCGCTGCACGGGGTAGGAGACGCCGTTGAACTTGGTGGTGTGGCGGCGCGTCCACAGCGCGTGCAGGGGCACGGCCTGGCCGCTGTCGTCCCAGGCCATGCACTCCTTGGGCACCACGGTGTAGGCGCAGCGCAGGCCGGTGAAGCCGGCGGTCTTGGAGAAGCTGCGGAACTCAATCGCCACTTCGCGTGCGCCGGGGATTTCGTAGATGGAGTGGGGGATGTCCGGGTCGCGGATGAAGGCTTCGTACGCCGCATCGAACAGGATCAGCGCGCGGTTCTGGCGGGCGTATTCCACCCAGGCGGCCAGTTGCGCGCGCGTGGCGGTGGCACCGGTGGGGTTGTTGGGGAAGCACAGGTAGATCAGATCCACCGGCTCGCTGGGCAGGGCGGGCACGTAGCCGTTGGCAGCGGTGCTGTCCAGATAGACAAAGCCGGGGTAGCGGCCATCCTGGGCGGCCTCGGTGCGTCCGGCCATGACGTTGGTGTCCACATAGACGGGATAGACCGGATCGGGGATGGCCACGCGCACGTCCTGGGCGAAGATTTCCTGGATGTTGCCGGTGTCGGACTTAGCGCCGTCGCTGACGAAGATTTCATCGGCATCGACCTGGGCGCCACGGGCGCGGAAGTCGTAGGCGGCAATGGCTTCGCGCAGGAAGTCGTAGCCCTGTTCGGGGCCGTAGCCACGGAAGCTGCTGGCGTTGGCCATCTCGTCGGTGGCCTTGTGCAGGGCGGCAATGCAGGCGGCGGGCAGCGGCTGGGTGACGTCGCCAATGCCCAGGCGGATCAGGCTTTGCTGCGGGTTCCGGGCCTGAAAGGCAGCTACGCGCCGGGCAATGTCGGCAAACAGGTAGCTGGCTTGCAGCTTTTGGTAGTGGGAGTTGATGCGGATCATGCGTGCCTTGGAGTCTGAAAGGGTCGTGTTCTTGAAAAAAATAGCTGCTAGTGCTTGCTTTTAGCGGGTTTCAGATAGAAATCAACATAAAACCCAATCAAAACCGGCGGAAGCAGCTATTGGATTGGGAGCATCCCTGCCGGGCAATCAACGGGGCAGCTGGCTGCTGCCCATCAGGAACTCATCCACGGCGCGGGCGGCCTGCCGGCCCTCGCGGATGGCCCAGACGATGAGCGACTGGCCACGGCGCATGTCACCGGCGGCAAACACGCCGGGGACGTTGGTGGCATAGCCGCCTACGACGCTGGTGCTGGCCTGGGCATTGCCGCGTGCATCGGTGGTCACGCCCAGGCTTTCGAGCAGGGCCGGCTGCGGGCCGGTGAAGCCCATGGCCAGCAGCACCAGGTCGGCGCGCCACTGCTGCATGGAGCCTTCCACTTCCACCAGCTTGCCGTCCTGCATTTCCACGCGCACGGTGGTGAGCTTTTGCACCTGGCCGTTTTCGCCGTGGAAGGCCTGGGTGGCGATGGCAAATTCGCGGTCGCAACCTTCTTCGTGGCTGGTGGAGGTGCGCAGCCTGATGGGCCAGTAGGGCCAGGTCAGCGGCTTGTTCTCCTGCTGCGGCGGCATGGGCATGAGCTCAAACTGCACCACGCTGGCTGCGCCCTGGCGGTTGGCGGTGCCCACGCAGTCGGAGCCGGTGTCGCCGCCACCGATGACGATGACGTGCTTGTCCTTGGCGTTGATGGCCCGGGGCAGCTGCACGCCGGCGTTGATGCGGTTTTGCTGCGGCAGGTACTCCATGGCGAAGTGCACGCCCGCCAGCTCACGCCCGGGCACCGGCAGGTCGCGCGAGCGCTCGGCACCGCCGGCCAGCAGCACGGCGTCGAAGCTGGCCTGCAGTTCCTCGGGGCTGATGGTGGTCATGCCCGGGGCAGCGTCCTGGGCCGAGCCCACCAGGGTGCTGGTGCGGAACACCACGCCCTCGGCAGCCAGCTGGGCCACACGCCGGTCGATGTGCGTCTTGTCCAGCTTGAAGTCCGGGATGCCGTAGCGCAGCAGGCCGCCGGGGCGTTCGTTCTTCTCGAACACCGTCACCGCATGGCCGGCGCGGGCCAGCTGCTGGGCTGCGGCCAGGCCAGCGGGGCCGGAGCCGATGATGGCCACGGTCTTGCCTGTGGTCTGGGCGGCGGGCTGGGGGCGGATCCAGCCTTCGGCCCAGGCACGGTCGATGATGGCGTGCTCAATCGACTTGATGCCCACAGGTTGCAGGTTGATGTTCAGCGTGCAGGCGGCTTCGCAGGGTGCCGGGCAGATGCGGCCAGTGAACTCCGGGAAGTTGTTGGTGGACAGCAGCACCTCGCTGGCGCGCTTCCAGTCGTCCCGATAGACCAGGTCGTTGAAGTCCGGAATGACGTTGTTCACCGGGCAGCCGTTGTGGCAGAAGGGCGTGCCGCAGTCCATGCAGCGCGCGCTTTGCTGGTGCGCCTGGGCGGGGGTGAGGCCGTGCACGAACTCCTTGTAGTGGCGCAGGCGCTGTGGCACGCATTCGCTGCTTTCTTCAATGCGTGCAAATTCCAAAAATCCTGTGACTTTTCCCATGATGGATATTCCTTGTTTGCTGCTGGTTTGCTGTGCCTAGGCCATGGCGGCATCTGCTGCGGCCGGCGTCTGTTGTGCCTGGAGCGCGCGGCGGTATTCGTGCGGGAACACCTTGACGAAGCGCGTGCGAGCCACGTTCCATTGCTCCAGCAGGGCGGCGGCGCGTGCCGAGCCGGTGAGCGCCTGGTGGCGCTTGAGCAGGCGTTGCAGCAGGGCTTCGTCGGTCAGGCCCTGGTGTAGGGGGATGCCTGCGGCCAGTTGCTCGTCGGCGTTGAGCACCGGATCCAGTGCCACCTGCGCCTGGTTGCAGCGCCCGGCAAAGCTGCCGTCCTCGTCATAGACGTAGGCCAGGCCACCGGACATGCCGGCTGCGAAGTTGCGGCCCGTGGCACCCAGCACCAGGACGGTGCCGCCGGTCATGTATTCGCAGCCGTGGTCGCCCGTGCCTTCCACCACGGCGTTGGCACCGGACAGGCGCACGGCAAAGCGCTCGCCCGCCACGCCGGCAAAGAAGGCCTCGCCCGAGGTGGCGCCGTACAGCACGGTGTTGCCGACGATGATGTTGCGCTCGGCCTGGCCCTGGAAGTTGGCGTGCGGGCGCACCACCAGGCGGCCACCGGACAGGCCCTTGCCGGTGTAGTCGTTGGCTTCGCCCACCAGCTCGAAGCTGATGCCGCGTGCCAGGAAGGCGCCAAAGCTCTGGCCACCGGTGCCTTCAAACTGCACTTGCAGGGTGCCTTCGGGCAGGCCATCGGGGTGGCGACGGATCAGCTCGCCCGAGAGCATGGCGCCCACCGAGCGGTGCACGTTGCGCGCCGTCATGCGGATGCGCTGCGCCTGGCCCTGCGTGAGCGTGGCCTGCGCCTGGGCGATGAGCGCTTTGTCCAGTGCGCCTTCCAGACCGTGGTCCTGCACCTCTTCATGGCGGCGCGGCACTTCGGCGGGCGCGCCGGGCAGGGCCAGCACGCGGGAGAAGTCCAGGCCGCGTGCCTTCCAGTGCGCCACGCCCTTGCGGGTGTCGAGCAGATCGGCACGGCCAATCAGGTCGTCAAAGCGGCGGATGCCCAGCTGCGCCATCAGGCGGCGTGCTTCCTCGGCGACGAAGAAGAAGTAGTTCACCACCTCCTCGGGCTTGCCCGCAAAGCGGCGGCGCAGCACCGGGTCCTGCGTGGCCACGCCCACCGGGCAGGTGTTGAGGTGGCACTTGCGCATCATGATGCAGCCCGAGACGACCAGCGGTGCGGTGGCAAAGCCGAACTCGTCGGCCCCCAGCAGGGCGCCAATCACCACGTCGCGCCCGGTCTTGATCTGGCCATCGACCTGCACCCGCACGCGGCCACGCAGGCGGTTGAGCACCAGCGTCTGCTGGGTTTCGGCCAGGCCCAGTTCCCAGGGCGTGCCGGCGTGCTTGATGGACGACCAGGGCGAGGCACCCGTGCCGCCGTCGTGGCCGGCGATGACGATGTGGTCGGCCTTGGCCTTGGCCACACCAGCGGCCACCGTGCCCACGCCCACTTCGGAGACCAGCTTGACCGAGACGTCGGCCTGCGGGTTGACGTTCTTGAGGTCGTGGATCAGCTGCGCCAGGTCTTCGATGGAGTAGATGTCGTGGTGCGGCGGGGGCGAGATCAGGCCCACACCGGGCACCGAGTGGCGCAGACGACCGATGTATTCCGACACCTTGCCGCCGGGCAGCTGGCCGCCTTCGCCGGGCTTGGCGCCCTGGGCCATCTTGATCTGCAGCTGGTCGGCCGAGACCAGGTAGCCCGTGGTCACGCCAAAGCGCCCGGAAGCGACCTGCTTGATCTTGGAGCGCAGGCTGTCGCCCTCCTGCAGGGAGTAGTCCACTTCGACCACATCGCCCAGCACTTCGGACAGGCGCTTGCCCTTGCTGATGGAGAGGCCGCGCAGCTCCTGGCGGTAGCGCGCCGGGTCTTCGCCGCCTTCGCCGGTGTTGCTCTTGCCGCCGATGCGGTTCATGGCAATGGCCAGGTTGACGTGCGCTTCGGTGGAGATCGAACCCAGGCTCATGGCGCCAGTGGCAAAGCGCTTGACGATTTCGGCAGCGGGTTCGACCTCATCGAGCGGGATGGACCTGGCCGGGTCGATGCGCAGCTCAAACAGCCCGCGCAGCGTCATCTGGCGCTCGCTTTGGTCGTTGATGATGCGCGCGTATTCCTCGTAGCTGTCGTAGCGGTTGGCGCGCGTGCTGTGCTGCAGCTTAGCAATGGCATCGGGCGTCCACATGTGCTCTTCGCCATTGGCGCGCCAGGCGTATTCGCCGCCGGCATCCATCAGCGGCAGCAGCACCGGGTTGCGGTTGTAGGCCGCGCGGTGGTGGCGCAACGCTTCCTCGGCCACATCGAAGATGCCGATGCCGCCAATCTGGCTGGGCGTGCCATGGAAGTACTGGTCCACCAGCTCCTTGCTCAGGCCCACGGCTTCGAAGATCTGCGCACCGCAGTAGGACATGTAGGTGCTGATGCCCATCTTGGACATGATCTTGGACAGGCCCTTGCCCACGGCCTTGATGAAGCGCTCCTGCGCCTGCTCGGGCGTGACGCCCAGCCCGGAAGCCATCTGCGCCAGGGTTTCCAGCGCCAGCCAGGGGTGCACGGCCTCGGCGCCATAGCCGGCCAGCACGGCAAAGTGGTGCACTTCGCGGGCGCTGGCGGTTTCCACCACCAGACCGGCAGAGGTGCGCAGGCCCACCCGCACCAGGTGGTGGTGGATGGCCGACAGGGCCAGCAGCGCGGGGATGGCCACGCGGTCGCGGCGCGTCTGGCGGTCGCTCAGGATCAGGATGTTGCAGCCGCTGTGGATGGTCTGCACTGCCTGCGAGCACAGCGAGGCCAGGCGTGCCTCGATGCCGGCGGGGCCCCAGTCGGCCGGGTAGGTGATGTCGATGACGCAGCTGCGCAGCTTGCCGCCGGTGCGCTTTTCGATCTGGCGCAGGCGCGCCATGGCGTCAAAGTCCAGCACCGGCTGGCTCACTTCCAGGCGCAGCGGCGGGTTGACGGCGTTGATGTCCAGCAGGTTGGGGCGCGGGCCGATGAACGAGACCAGCGACATCACCACCGCTTCGCGGATCGGGTCGATGGGCGGGTTGGTCACCTGGGCAAACAGCTGGCGGAAATAGTGGTACAGCGGCTTGCTGCGCGCCGAGAGTACGGCCAGCGGCGCGTCGTTGCCCATGGAGCCGATGCCTTCCTCGCCCTTTTGCGCCATGGGCGCCAGCAGCAGCTGCAGCTCTTCCTGGCTGTAGCCAAAGGCCTGTTGCAGCGTGCGCAGCTCTGCCGGCGGCAGGCTGGGGGTGCCGTGGGCGTCGATGCTGTCCAGGCGCACGCGCACGTTGTCGATCCACTGGCGGTAGGGGCGGGCGTAGGCGTACTGGCGCTTGAGCTCGCCGTCCTCAATGATGCGGCCCTGCTCCAGGTCGATGAGGAACATGCGTCCGGGTTGCAGGCGCCACTTGCGTACGATGCGCTCTTCGGCAATGGGCAGCACCCCGGCTTCGGAAGCCAGCACCACCAGATCGTCGCTGGTGACCAAAAAGCGCGCCGGGCGCAGGCCGTTGCGGTCCAGCGTGGCGCCGATCTGGCGCCCGTCGGTGAACACCATGGCCGCCGGGCCGTCCCAGGGCTCCATCATGGCGGCGTGGTATTCGTAGAAGGCGCGCTGCTGGGGGTCCATCAGCGTGTGCTGCTCCCAGGCCTCGGGGATCATCATCATCACCGCCTGCGCCAGCGGGTAGCCGGCCATGACCAGCAGCTCCAGCGTGTTGTCGAAGGTGGCGGTGTCGGACTGCCCGGCCATGGTGATGGGGTAGAGCTTGGCCAGGTCCTCGCCCAGCACGGGCGAGCGCATCATGCCCTCGCGGGCGCGCATCCAGTTGAAGTTGCCCTTGACGGTGTTGATCTCGCCGTTGTGCGCCACCATGCGGTAGGGGTGGGCCAGCGGCCAGGAGGGGAAGGTGTTGGTCGAGAACCGCTGGTGCACCAGGGCCAGGGCCGACTCCACGCGGTCATCCTGCAGGTCCAGGTAGTACTGGCCGACCTGACCGGCCAGCAGCAGGCCCTTGTAGATGATGGTGCGGCAGGACATGCTGGGCACGTAGTACTCGGAGCCATGCGTCAGGTGCAGGCTGGTGATGCGTGCCGAGGCGCGCTTGCGGATGACGTAGAGCTTGCGCTCCAGCGCATCGGGCACCAGCACGTCGGAGCCACGGCCGATGAAGACCTGGCGGATCACCGGCTCACAGGCGCGCACGGTGGGCGACATGGGCAGCTCGGTGTTCACCGGCACATCGCGCCAGCCCAGCAGCACCTGGCCTTCGGCGGCAATGGCGCGTTCCAGCTCCTGCACGCAGGCCTGGCGCGAGGCAGCTTCCTGCGGCAGGAACACCATGCCGACGCCGTACTCGCCCGGCGGGGGCAGCTGCACGCCCAGGCGGGTCATTTCAGCGCGGTAGAAGGCGTCGGGAATCTGGATCAGGATGCCGGCGCCATCGCCCATCAGCGGGTCGGCACCCACGGCACCCCGGTGGTCCAGGTTCTCCAGGATTTGCAGACCCTGCGTGACGATGGCGTGCGATTTCACACCCTTGAGGTGGGCAACGAAGCCGACGCCACAGGCGTCGTGCTCGGCATTGGCGTACAGGCCCTGGGTGTGGGCGCTGCGGATTTCTTCGGGGGTTGCGACAACCGCCTGGGGCATCTGTGGGGTCTGAGTCATATAGGTGGCCACTTTGTTGCTGCGAATGGAAAAAAAGGGTTCTTTCCCATGCTGAAGCAAAAGCCGTGCCAACTGGAAACTCCTTGTAAAGCCAGCAATTTCCCGGGCTGCACAGGTGTGCATGGCCGACCAGGCTGGGGCATTGCACCAGGGCAGTGCACCAAAAAAGAGCGCGCATGCTCCGTATTGGGCATGCGCGCTCTGCGGGAAGCGGCGGCCAGGGGCCGTAGGTGGTGCGCTAGTGCACAGGCTGCTCCCTAATGGTGCTTAGTGCACATAGGCACGTTCGCCGTGGGCGGAAATGTCCAGGCCCTCGCGTTCGTCCTCTTCCGAGACGCGCAGACCCACCAGCAGATCGGCCGCCTTGAAGCACAGCACCGAGACCACGGCGCACCACACCACGGTGACGATCACGCTCTTGAACTGCACCCACACCTGGGCGGCCATGTTGAAGCCATCGGGTTCCACGCCGCCCAGGGTGGAGGAGCAGAACACGCCGGTCAGGATGGCGCCGACAATGCCGCCCACGCCGTGCACGCCAAACACGTCGCACACATCGTCCACGCGCAGCAGGCGCTTCAGACCCGAGACGCCCCACAGGCACAGCGGGCCGGCGATCAGGCCCATGACGATGGCGCCCATCGGGCCGACAAAGCCGGCAGCGGGGGTGATGGTCACCAGACCGGCCACAGCGCCCGAGGCAGCGCCCAGCATGGAGGCCTTGCCCTTGTGCAGGCTCTCGGCCACCAGCCAGGACAGCGTGGCAGCGCCCGTGGTCAGGATGGTGTTGATGAAGGCCAGGCCGGCAATGCCGTTGGCGGCACCGGCAGAACCGGCGTTGAAGCCAAACCAGCCCACCCACAGCAGCGACGCACCGACCATGGTCAGCGTCAGGCTGTGCGGCGGCAGCGCTTCACGGCCATAGCCGATGCGCTTGCCCACCATGTAGGCGCCGACCAGACCGGCCACGGCGGCGTTGATGTGCACCACGGTGCCGCCGGCAAAGTCCAGGGCGCCGTCTTCGGCCAGCAGGCCACCGCCCCAGACCATGTGTGCCATGGGGATGTAGCTGAAGGTGAACCACAGCACCGAGAAGATCATCACGGCCGAGAACCTGGCGCGCTCGGCAAAGGCACCGACGATCAGCGCCACGGTGATGGCGGCAAAGGTCGATTGGAAGGCGACGAACACAAACTCGGGAATCGTGCTCAGCGCGGCCGATACGGTGTCGGGCGTGATGCCCAGCAGGAACACCTTGCTGAAGTTGCCGTAGAACAGCCCTTCGCCACCAAAGGCCAGCGAAAAGCCATAAACGGCCCACAACACGGTGATCAGGGCAAAGATGGTGAACACCTGCGCCAGCACGGACAGCATGTTCTTGCTGCGCACCAGGCCGCCGTAGAACAGGGCCAGGCCGGGGGTGACCATCAGGATCACCAGCATGGTGGAGGTGAGCATCCAGGCTGTGTCGCCCGAGTCGATGGTTGCCACGGCCTCTGCGGCGGCGGGGGCAGCCTCGGCAATGGCCGCAGCCTCTTGGGCAGAAACGCCGGTTGCCGTGGCCAGCAGGCCCAGCCCCAGAGCGAAGGCGGGAAGTGTCTTTGTCATGGTGGTCTCTTGCATGAGGGGTTGCTTGACAGGGAGGGGAAGGGGCTGCGTGGCTACAGGGCCTGTGGGCCGGTTTCGCCCGTGCGGATGCGCACGACCTGCTCCAGGGCAGTGACGAAAATCTTGCCGTCACCGATCTTTCCGGTGCGTGCGGCGTTTTCGATGGCCTCGATGACCTGCTCCACCAAGGCCGAGTCCACGGCGGCTTCCACCTTGACCTTGGGGAGAAAGTCCACCACGTACTCGGCCCCCCGATACAGCTCGGTGTGCCCTTTCTGGCGGCCGAAGCCCTTGACCTCAGTGACGGTGATGCCACGCACACCGATGTCCGAGAGGGCTTGTCGAACCTCGTCCAGCTTGAAGGGTTTGATGATGGCGGTCACTATCTGCATGCTGTGCTCCTATGCTGCGGTGAATGGATGAACACCTGTAAGCACAAGTCATGCCAAGTTTTTTGTTTAAAGCGTTTTTGGCTTGAAACGCTTATGCAGCAAGCGCTGACAGCTCTTATTTTTATACTGTCTTGAGCCGATCAGAGGGATTCTGAGTCAGCGCTGGTGCATGTGCCCTGCACGAGGATGGCGCGCGGGGTGCGCGCTCATGCAGCATCTTCTTCGTTGTCGCTGCCGGCGGCGCTTTCCAGGCCCAGTTCCTTGATCTTGCGTGTCAGCGTGTTGCGCCCCCAGCCCAGCAGATGGGCCGCGTCGCGGCGCCCGCCGGCGGTGTGGCGCAGCGCGGTGGTGATCATGATGCGCTCGAACGCCGGCAGCGCCTGTTGCAGCAGCTCGCCCTGGCCCCGGGAGATGGCCTGGCTGGCCCACTGGCCCAGGGCATATTCCCAGGCAGCGGTGGAGACCGTGTTGGGGGCGGTATGGGTCGGCACGGCTGCGGTGCCGGCACTGGCGGCTGACTCCAGCCCTGCCGTGTCTGCACCAGTGTGGTGCAGGCTGGTGGCCTTCTGCACTTCGGTGGGCAGGTCGCTGACGTGCACCTCGCGGCTGGCGGCCATGACGGTGATCCAGCGGCAGACGTTTTCCAGCTGGCGCACATTGCCCGGCCAGTCCCACTGCGACAGGTAGTCCTGCGCCTCGGGCAGCAGCACGCGCGGCTCCATGCCCAGGTCGCTGGCCGCCTTTTGCAGGAAGTAGGCGGCCAGGCGCGGGATGTCCTCGCGCCGTTCGCTCAGGGTGGGCAGCTGGATGCGGATGACGTTCAGGCGATAGAACAGGTCTTCCCGAAAGCGCCCCTGGCGCACCAGCGCCTCCAGGTTCTGGTGGGTGGCGGCGATGATGCGCACATCGGCACGGATGCTGGTGTGCCCGCCCACCCGGTGAAAGCTGCCTTCGGAGAGCACGCGCAGCAGGCGCGTTTGCGCCTCCAGGGGCATGTCGCCGATTTCGTCGAGAAACAGCGTGCCGCCCTGGGCCTGCTCAAAGCGGCCCTGGCGCTGGGTGGTGGCGCCGGTAAAGGCGCCGCGCTCGTGGCCGAACAGTTCCGACTCGATCAGGTCGCGCGGAATGGCGGCCATGTTCAGCGCAATGAAGGGCGCGTTGCTGCGCGGGCTGTGGCGGTGCAGGGCCTGGGCCACCAGCTCCTTGCCGGTGCCCGATGCGCCCGTGATGAGCACGGTGATGTTCGATTGCGACAGGCGGCCAATGGTGCGGAACACCTCCTGCATGGCCGGTGCCTCGCCGATCAGCCCCGAGGTCTGGGAGATGGCCGGCGCGGGCCGCTCCTGGTTGCTCTTGCGCGCATGCGCCAGGGCGCGGTGCACCAGGGCCACGGCCTCGTCCACATCAAAGGGCTTGGGCAGGTATTCAAACGCCCCGCCCTGGTAGGACTGGATGGCGCTGTCCAGGTCCGAGTGCGCCGTCATGATGATGACCGGCACCTGCGGGTAGGCACTGCGGATGTGGGCCAGCAGGGCCAGGCCATCCATGCCGGGCATGCGGATGTCGGTGAGGATGATGCTGGGCGCCTTGCCTTTGCCGGTCTGGGCCAGCTGCTCCAGCGTGGCATCGGCACTGTCAAACAGGCTGGTGGCCAGGCCTGCCTGGGTCAGTGCCTTGTCCAGTACCCAGCGGATGGAGGTGTCGTCGTCGATGATCCAGACCTGATCATGGTTGGGCATGGGGTGAAACTTCCGTAGCGCGGTTGGCCGTTGTATCGAACGGCACCAGAATTTTGAAAATCGTCTGCCCCGGCTGGCTCTCGCACTCGATCAGGCCGCCGTGCTGCTGCATGATGGCCTGGGCAATCGGCAGGCCCAGGCCTGTGCCTTGCGAGCGGCCGGTAACCATGGGGTAGAACACCGTCTCGCGCAACTCGGCGCCGATGCCGGGGCCGTTGTCTTCGACTTCCACCAGGCACAGCAGCGTGTGGCAGCGCGTGCCGATGGTGACGCGGCGCAGCACGCGCGAGCGGATGATGATGCGCGGCGGCTGCCCTTCGGGGCGCCCTGGGGTGCCTCCCTGGGGCGCTTCCAGCAGGCACTGCGCGGCATTGCCGACGATGTTGAGGAAGACCTGGATCAGCTGATCGGCATCGGCCCGGACGTCGGGCAGGCTGGGGTCGTAGTCGCGCACCACGGTCAGCTTGTCGCCCGCTTCGGCCTGCACGATGCGGCGCACCCGCTCCAGCACCTGGTGGATGTTGACGCGCGTGAAGGCAGGCGGCTGGCGTGCGCCCAGCATGCGGTCGGCCAGGGCGCGCAGGCGGTCGGCCTCGTGGATGATGACGCCGGTGTACTCGCGCAGCTCGGCGCTGTCGAGCTGGCGCTCCAGCAGCTGCGCTGCGCCACGGATGCCGCCCAGCGGGTTCTTGATTTCATGCGCCATGCCGCGCACCAGCGCGCGCGTGGCCTGGTTGGCGGTGAACAGGCTGTCCTCGCGGTTGGTGTGGATGAGGCGGTCGAGCCGGTGCAGCTCAATCAGCAGCTGCGCGTGGCTGCCCGCCTCGCCCACCGGGCCGGGGCAGCTCAGGGGGGCGGGCAGGGGCGTGACGGTGTAATCGACCACGCCCAGCGGCTGGTTGGCCGAGCTGCGCAGTCGCGCCTCGCGCTGCACGTAGGACTGCTGCGTCTGCAGCGCCTGGCGCAGGCTCTCCGGGTGGTAGTCCTGCTCGTGCAGAAAGACGCGAAACGGCTGCTGGCGCAGGTAGGGCAGACTGGTGGCCAGCAGTTGCTCGGCAGCGTGGTTGGCGTACTGCACGTGCAGTTGCCCGTCCAGCAGCAATACCGCCGTGGACAGATGTTCCAGCAGATGCACTTGTGCGGGCTGGAATGCGGAAGCTTCTTGGGGGGCAACTATCGTGTTCACGCCTTACCTGCGGTTGGGAGGAATACAGCCGCTCAAAGGCTGTAGTACATGTCGAATTCCACCGGATGCACCGCCTGGCGCAAACGGGTGACTTCCTCCATTTTGCATTCCACGTAGGCCTGCAACATGTCTTCGGTGAAGACATCGCCTTCGAGCAGGAACTTATTATCTGCCTGCAATGCTTCCAGGGCCTGCGCCAGGCTGTGCGCCACGCGCGGAATGCCGCGGGCTTCTTCCGGGGGCAGGTGGTACAGGTTCTTGCTCATCGCATCGCCCGGGTGGATGCGGTTGCGAATGCCATCCAGGCCTGCCATCAGCAGGGCCGAGAAGGCCAGGTAGGGGTTGGCCATCGGATCGGGGAAGCGGCACTCAATGCGGCAGGCCTTGGGACTGGAGACAAAGGGAATGCGGATCGAGGCCGAGCGGTTGCTGGCCGAGTAGGCCAGCATCACCGGCGCCTCAAAGCCGGGCACCAGGCGCTTGTAGGAGTTGGTGCCGGGGTTGGTGATGGCGTTGAGCGCATGCGCGTGGTGGATGATGCCGCCGATGTAGTACAGCGCCAGCTCCGACAGGTTGGCGTAGCCATCGCCCGAGAACAGGTTCTTGCCGTCCTTGAACAGCGACTGGTGCACGTGCATGCCCGAGCCGTTGTCGCCCACCAGGGGCTTGGGCATGAAGGTGGCGGTCTTGCCGTGGGCGTGGGCAGCGTTGTGCACGCAGTACTTGAGGATCTGCACCTCGTCGGCCTTCTTCACCAGGGTGTTGAAGGACACACCGATCTCGCACTGACCAGCGTTGGCCACTTCGTGGTGGTGCACCTCAATCTTCAGGCCCATGGCCTGCATGGCGTGGCACATGGCAGTGCGCACATCGTGCAGCGAATCGACCGGGGGCACGGGGAAGTAACCGCCCTTGACGCGCGGACGGTGGCCGCTGTTGTTGCCATCGTCGGCGCTGGCCCAGGCACCTTCGGACGAATGGATCTTGTAGCTGACTTCCTGCATCTGCGACTGCCACTGCACCGAGTCGAAGATGAAGAACTCGGGTTCGGGGCCGAAGTAGGCGGTGTCGGCAATGCCGGTGGAGCGCAGGTACATCTCGGCACGGCGGGCGATGGAGCGCGGATCGCGCGAGTAGCCCTGCATGGTGGCGGGTTCGAGCACGTTGCCGCGCACGATGACGGTGGGCTCCTTGGCAAAGGGGTCCATCACGGCGGTCTGGTCGTCGGGCAGCAGCACCATGTCGGATGCCTCGATGCCCTTCCAGCCCACGATGGAAGAGCCGTCGAACATCTTGCCGTTCTCAAAGGCATCTTCCTGCATGGCCTCGGCCGGGAAGGTGACGTGGTGCTCCTTGCCCAGCGTGTCGGTAAAACGCAGGTCCACCCATTGGGCGTTGTGTTCTTGGATCAGGGAGTGGGTCTTGAGTGTCATGGTTGTGCTTCCGTAGTGAAAAGGGGCGCTCTTCACGAAAGCAAAAGCCATGCCAACTGTTTCTGCTCCTGTGGCTGCTGTCCGCTCCCCAGGGCAGTCCGCCCGGATGATCCACGACAGGGCACGCCCGCAAGGCATGTGCACCAAGATGGATCAGGTCCGGTGGCGGGCCTGGTGCATCGCGGTGGTGCACTCCGAAAGGAGGCGTCAGTAGCAATAGCTGGTATTGCCCATGCCATCGCTGCGCGGGATGACGCTGCACGTGGGGATTTTGACCGGGGGTGGCGGGGTGCCGTGGGTGTTGCCACGGGGTTGGTTGGTCTGCCTGGGTGGCGGGGTGACGTTGCCGGTGTAGGGGCGCAGGCGCCGCAGGTTGACGCTTTCGTCAAAGTGCTTGCCAAAGCCGACGTAGGTGACCTCGCAGGTCTGGTACTGCGGATCGGCGCTGAGCACGCGCGCCTCGTACCACTGTCCGGCCCAGAGGGCCTCCACCCGGTTGCCGGGGCGGCACAGCTGCTTGAACGACGCGCTGGTGCCAGGGCTGGTGGCGGGTCTGGGCTGGGTGCGCGGCGCTGGTGCAGCAGGTTGGGGCAGCTGCAGGTTGTCGGACCAGATCGGCGTGGTGGGCTGCCGCGCGGGCGGGTCCTTGGGGACCACGTAGTTGTTGGACCATTGGTCGGCGGCCTGTGCGCCCAGCGCGCTCAAGGCCAGGAGGCAGTGCAGGGGAAGGTGGCGGCGCAGTGGCATGGTGTGACTCCTGTGGTGGGGATGCCAAAGGGGGACGGGGGGAGTGGGCGCGGCCGTGCTGCACGCGCCTGGGCGGATTCTAGAAGGCGCGCAGCGGCACCCTCCAGGCGCTGCGCCTGCGTTGTTTTGCACTTCTTAAAGCATAGCTGCAAGCGCTTGCGTATAAAGCGTTTCAGGCTATTTTTGCTTAAAAGTAAAAGATTCCGACTGGCTGTGGAGGGGCGCCAGGGGCTGTATCATTTGCGGCCCCGCCCGTTGGGGGTCAGGGTTTGTTCTATTTCACGTTGCCGTGCGCCTTCAGTCCATCAAGCTCTCAGGCTTCAAATCCTTTGCCGAGCCGACCAACTTCATGCTGCCGGGGCAGTTGGTGGGGGTGGTGGGGCCCAACGGTTGCGGCAAGTCCAACATCATGGATGCCGTGCGCTGGGTGCTGGGCGAGTCCAAGGCCAGCGAGCTGCGCGGCGAGTCGATGCAGGACGTCATCTTCAACGGCACCACCCAGCGCAAGCCGGCCAGCCGCGCCAGCGTGGAGCTGACCTTTGACAACAGCGACCACCGCGCCGGTGGTCAGTGGAACCAGTTCACCGAGATTGCCGTCAAGCGCGTGCTCACGCGCGACGGGGGCAGCAGCTACTTCATCAACAACCAGCCGGTGCGCCGCCGCGACGTGCAGGATGTGTTCCTGGGCACGGGCCTGGGGCCGCGTGCCTACGCCATCATCGGTCAGGGCACGATCAGCCGCATCATCGAAAGCCGCCCGGAGGAGCTGCGCCTGTTTCTGGAAGAGGCCGCCGGGGTCTCCAAATACAAGGAACGTCGCCGCGAGACGCAGAACCGCCTGCAGGACACGCAGGAGAACCTCACCCGCGTCGAAGACATCCTGCGCGAGCTGGGCAGCAACCTCGAAAAACTGGAAAAGCAGGCCGAAGTGGCCGCCCAGTACCACGCGCTGCACGCCAGCGCCACGCTCAAGCAGCACCAGCTGTGGTTTCTGAAAAAGCAGGACGCGGAAACCGATCTGGCCGAAATCCGTGCCCAGGGCCTGGAGGCCGTCAACGCACTGGAAGAGGGCATGGCCCAGCTGCGCCGCATCGAAGCCGACATGGAGGCCCAGCGCCAGGCGCACTACGCGGCAGGCGATGCCGTCAACCAGGCGCAGGGGCGTCTGTATGAAGCCACTGCCGAAGTGGCGCGCCTGGAAGCGGAAATCCGCTACGTGGTCGAGGGCCGCCAGCGTGTGGCCCAGCGCCTGTTGCAGCTGGAAGAGCAGATGCAGCAGTGGCAGCAGCGCCAGGAGGATGCCGCCATCGAGCTGGAAGAGCTGGCCGCCAGCGGCATGGATGCGCAGGAGCAGGCCGAGCTGCTCGCCGCCCAGGTCGAAGAACAGGCGCAGCGCCTGCCCGATCTGGAAGATGCCCTGCGCCGCGCCCAGCAGCAGGCCAACACCCAGCGCCAGCAGGTGGTGCAGGTGCAGCAGCAGATCCACATCCTGGCTGCCGAGCAGCGCAGCCTGCAGGAGCAGATGCGCCAGCGCCAAAGCCGCCTGGAGCGCCTGCGTGCCGAGCGCAACCAGCTGGCCGCCCCCGATATGGCGGCCCTGGCCGAGCTGGAGCAGCAATACCAGGACGCCGCCGCCGAAGCCGAAATGGCCGAAGCCGCCTTGCAGGAGTTGCAGGACAGCCTGCCCGCGCTGGAAGAAGCGCGGCGCAGCGCGCAGCAGGCGCTCAACGAAGCCAACGCCCACTACACCGACCTGGCTGCGCGCCAGCAGGCGCTCAAGGCGCTGCAGGAGCAGCTCAAGGTCGATGAAAAGCTCCAGCCCTGGCTGCAGCGCCACGGCCTGGATGGCCTGCCGGGCCTGTGGACGCGCATGGCCGTGGAGCCGGGTTGGGAAAACGCCGTGGAAGCTGCGCTGCGCGAGCGCATGGGCGCCTTGCAGGTGGGGCGCCTGGACATGGTGCGCGGCTTTCTGGGCGCCAATGGCAGCGATGCCCCGCCCACCCGTCTGGCGTTTTATTCCACCGCTGGTGCCAGCACCGCAGCCCTGCCGCGCAGCGATGCGCTGATCGACAAGATTCAGGTGAGCGACGACGGCCTGCGCGCCGTGCTGGCCGACTGGCTGCAAGGCTGCCACACCGCCGCCAGCCTGGATGAAGCCCTGGCCCGACGCGGCCAGCTGGCCGAAGGCGCCAGCATGTACGTGGCCAGCGGCCACCGTGTGACGGCGCACAGCGTGGCTTTCTACGCCCAGGACAGCGAACAGGCCGGCCTGCTGGCGCGTGCGCAGGAGATCGAGCAGCTGGACAAGGCGCTGCGCGCCCAGCAACTGCTGGTGGAAGAGGCGCAAACTCGCCTGGCGCGCGCCGATGCGGCGTGGGGCCAGGCCTCGGCCCACCTGGTCAGCGCTCGCCGTCAGGCCCAGGAAACCCGCCAGAGCGCGCACGAGCTGCAAGTGCAGTGGCTGCGCCTGCAACAGCAGGCCGAGCAGGCCAGCAGCCGCAGCGCCCAGCTGGATGCCGAAGTGGCCGAAGAATACGCCCTGGAACAGGAGCTGGCCGAACGCGCCGCTGAGGCCGAAGCCCGCTTTGAAGAGTTGGATGCCCTGCTGGCTCAGGCCCAGGAACAGCACGCCCTGGACGAGGATGCCGTGCTGCTGGCCCAGCAGCGCCTGGACGACAGCCGCGAGCAACTGCGCAGTCTGGAGCGCCAGGCCCAGGAAGCCCAGTTTGGCGAGCGCAGCCTGCAGGCCCGCCAGGCCGAATTGCAGCGCACCCTGGAGACGGCCGAGCAGCAGGGCCGCGCCCTGCGCGAAGAGCACGCCCGCGCTCAGGCCGAGTCCGAGCGCCTGAACGATGCCGCCGCCCAGGGGGGCCTGCAGGATGCCCTGGCCCTGAAGATGCAGCGCGAGCAGGAACTGGCCGAATGCCGCAGCCACTACGACGGCCTGACCCAGCAGCTGCGCGCCAGCGACGAGCTGCGCAGTCAGATCCAGCGCAACCTGGAGCCCATGCGCCAGCGCATCACCGAGTTTCAGCTGCGCGAGCAGGCCGCCAGCCTGGGCAGCAGCCAGTACGCGCAGCAACTGGAAGAAGCCGGCGCCGATCTGGCCGCGGTGGCGCAGTCCATCGTGGAAGGCAATGTGCGCCTGCACGGCCTGCAGGCGGAAATCGACCGCCTGCACCGCGAGATTGCCGCCCTGGGGCCGGTGAACCTGGCGGCGTTGCAGGAGCTGGAGCTGGCCACGCAGCGCAAGACCTTTCTGGACGCCCAGGTGCAGGACCTGACCCAGGCCATGCACACGCTGGAAGGGGCCATCGAGAAGATCGATGCGCAAACGCGCGCGCTGCTGTCGGACACCTTTCACACCGTCAACGAGCACTTTGGCCGCATGTTCCCTGAACTTTTCGGTGGCGGCCAGGCTCGGTTGATCATGACGGGCGAGGAAATCCTGGATGCGGGCGTGCAGGTCATGGCCCAGCCGCCGGGCAAGAAGAATCAGACCATCCACCTGCTCTCGGGTGGGGAAAAGGCGCTGACCGCCATTGCACTGGTGTTTGCCATCTTTCAGCTCAACCCCGCACCGTTCTGCCTGCTGGACGAGGTGGACGCACCGCTGGACGATGCCAACACCGAGCGTTACGCCAAACTGGTGGCGCGCATGAGCAGCGGCACACAGTTCTTGTTCATCAGCCACAACAAGATCGCCATGGAAATGGCCGAGCAACTCATAGGTGTGACCATGCAAGAGCAGGGCGTCTCGCGTATCGTTGCGGTGGATATGGAATCGGCTTTGCACATGGCGCACACCTCATAGGCACACACAACATGAGCACTTTGCAAATCAGTTTGGCAGTTTTGGGTCTGGTTCTGCTGGGCCTGGTCTTTGCGTACAACGTCTGGACATACCGCCGCCACGCCCCACGGCGTGCCCAGCAAGCCAGGCCCGCCGCCCCGGCGCGACGCAGTGAGCCGGACCTGCTGGGCAGTGCTGCAGGCGATGGCGTCGAGCTGCCCACCGCCGCTACCGCTCCCCCAGTGCCTGTGGGTGCCGAGGACGACCCCGTGCTGCATGCCCGCCCCCTGGCCGAAGCGCCCGAGGAGCTGGCCGCTGCCGCTGAAACCGTTGAGCCGGGCCTGAAGGCCGATGCCGCCAGCCAGCGCGCCACTGCTTCTGCCGCCGGGCCGCACGCCCAGCAGCGCCCTGTGGAACGCCATGTCGAGCGCCGTGTGGCGCTGGACGCCCTGATCGACGCCCTGGCCGTGGTGCAGCTGGAGCAGCCCACCGCTGGCGAAGCCATCCTGCAAGTGCAGCCCACCACGCGCCGCGCAGGCAGCAAGCCGTTTCAGGTGGAAGGGCGCAACGCCAGCACCGGCCAGTGGGAGCCGGTGCGCGCCGGCCAGCGCTACAGCCAGTTGCAGGCCGGTGTGCAACTGGCCAACCGCATGGGGCCGCTCAACGAGATTGAGTTTTCTGAATTTGCCATGAAGGTGCAGACCTTTGCCGATGCACTGGGCGCCGCCGTGGAGCTGCCCGACATGCTGCGCGAAGTGGCGCGCGCCCGCGAGCTGGACCAGTTTGCTGGTCAGCACGATGCGCAGCTGAGCTTCATGCTGCGTTCCATCCGCGCGGCCTGGAGCCCCGGCTACATCGCCCAGCACGCCAGCGCCCTGGGCTTTGTGCCCACCAACATGCCCGGGCGCATGCAGCTGCCCAGCGCGCAGCCTGGTCAGGCACCGCTGCTGATGCTCAGCTTCGATGCCCAGGCCGCCCAGGCCGAAGACCTGGACCGCACCGCCGTGTACGAGCTGTACCTGAGCCTGGATGTGCCCCAGGTGCCGCGCGAGCAGCAACCCTTCACCCATCTGTGCAACGCCGTGCAAAGCCTGGCGCAGAGCATGGACGGCATCGTCTGCGACCCCGATGGCAATCCCCTGCCGCCGCAGGCGCTGGAGCAGGTGGGGCAGCAGCTCGAAGGCGTGTACGCCTCGCTGGCCGCGCATGAGGTGGCTGCTGGCTCCATGCTTGCGTGCCGTTTATTTAGTTGATAGCACGTAGCGCGCTCATGACGGCCAATCTAGACCTTTTTGATACTGAAAACCAAGCACAGCCAGCGCCATCAGCTCCTAAAAGCGTAGTCTTCAGGGTGGCACGCCTGCGTGCCCAGCTGTTGCAATGGGCGCACGAGTACTACGTGCAGGATGCGCCCAGCGTGCCCGATGGCACCTACGACCAGGCGTTCAATGAGCTGCAGGCGCTGGAGCAGCTCTACCCCCAGCTCATCACCCCCGAGTCGCCCACGCAGCGCGTGATTGGCGCCGTGCTTGATGGCTTGGTGCCTGTGCGCCACGCCGTGCCCATGCTCAGCATCCGCACCGAAACCGACAACAGCGCCGCCGGGGCCGAGGCCTTCGACGCGCGCATCCGGCGCGAGCTGGGTCTGGACGAGAGCGATCCCGCCGTGGAATACGTGGCCGAGCCCAAGTTCGACGGCTTGGCCATGAGCCTGCGCTACGAAGGTGGTCGTCTGGTGCAGGCTGCCACACGCGGCGATGGCGAGGTGGGGGAGGACGTGACGCACAACATCCGCACCATCCGGCAGATTCCGCTGTTGCTGCCACCCGATGCACCGCCGCTGCTGGAGGTGCGTGGCGAGGTCTATATGCGCCGCGCCGATTTCGATGCGCTCAACGCCCGCCAGCTGGCCGCCGGGGCCAAGCCCTTTGCCAATCCGCGCAATGCGGCGGCAGGCTCGGTGCGCCAGCTCGACTCGCACATTGCCATGCAGCGGCCCCTGTCGTTCTTTGCCTATGGCGTGGGCCGTGTCACCGCGCCGCAGGACGGCGGCCCGCGCTGGCAAAGCCACTTTGCCGTGTTGCAGCAGCTCAAGGCCTGGGGCTTTCCGGTGGCCAGCCAGGCCTGCATTGCGCATGGCGCGCAGGAGCTGGTGGCGTTTCACGAGCGCCTGGGGCAGGAGCGGGCGCAGCTGCCCTACGACATCGACGGCGTGGTCTATAAGGTCAACCACCTGGACTTGCAGCAGCAGCTGGGCTTTGTCACGCGCGAGCCGCGCTGGGCTGTGGCGCACAAATACCCGGCCGAGGAAATGAGCACCACCATGCTGGGCGTGGACGTGCAGGTCGGGCGCACCGGCAAGCTCACCCCCGTGGCGCGTCTGGCGCCGGTGAGCGTGGGCGGCGTGACGGTGACCAATGCCACGCTGCACAACCTGTTCGAGATCCGCAAGAAGGGCGTGCGCGTGGGCGACACGGTGATCGTGCGCCGCGCAGGCGATGTGATCCCTGAAGTGGTGGGGCGCGTGCCCGGCGCGCGCGCAGCCTATGTGCCCAACTTCCGCATGCCGCGGCAGTGCCCCGTCTGCGGCAGCCTGGTCGAGCGCGAAAAGGGCGAAGCCAACCACCGCTGCACCGGCGGCCTGTTCTGCTCGGCCCAGCGCAAGGAGGCGCTGCTGCACTTTGCCAGCCGCCGTGCCATGGACATCGAGGGTCTGGGCGACAAGCTGGTCGAGCAACTGGTCGATGGCGGCCACATCCAGAGCCTGCCCGATCTGTACCGGCTGCAACTGGAACAACTGGCCGGGCTGGAGCGCATGGGCGAAAAATCCGCCCGCAACCTGCTGGAGGCGCTGCAACGCTCCAAATCGACCACGCTGGCGCGCTTCATCTTTGCCCTGGGCATTCGCCATGTGGGCGAAGCCACGGCGCGCGATCTGGCCCGCCACTTTGGCAGCCTGGAAGCCATCATGGCCGCCGATGAAGAGGCCTTGCTGCAGGTGCCCGATGTCGGTCCCGTGGTGGCGCACAGCATCCACAGCTTTCTGGCGCAGCCGCACAACCGCGAAGTGCTGCAGCAGCTGCGCGCCCAGGGCATCCACTGGCCCGATGTCGATGTGCCCGAGGCCAGTGCCCAGCCGCTGCTGGGCCAGACGGTGGTGCTCACCGGCACGCTGCCCACCCTGAGCCGCGACCAGGCCAAGGCCATGCTCGAAGCCGCTGGCGCCAAGGTGGCTGGCTCGGTGAGCAAAAAGACCAGTTTTGTCGTGGCCGGCGCCGAAGCCGGCAGCAAGCTGGAAAAGGCCCAGTCCCTGGGCGTGCCGGTGCTGGATGAAGCGGCGCTGCTGGCGCTGCTGGCGCCCGCCAGTGCTGGCAGCACCGCAGTCGGGCAGGCATCGCTGCTCTAGGCCCGGCGGCACGGAAGGCGCTCCCATGGCACTGACTCCCCGTCGCCCCAGGATCGGTCTGGCCCTGGGCAGTGGTTCGGCCCGGGGCTGGGCGCACCTGGGCGTGCTGCGCGCGCTGCAGGAGCAGGGCATCGTGCCGGATGTGGTTTGCGGCACGTCCATTGGCGCCCTGGTGGGGGCGGCCTACGCCAACGGCCAGCTGTCGCAGTTCAGCGACTGGGTGCTGGGGCTGGACCGGCGCAAGGTGTTTCAGTTCATGGACTTTCAGTGGGGCGGTGGCATGCTCAAGGGCGAAAAACTCGTCGCCTTTCTGCGCCAGCACTGTCAGGACCGCGAGGTGGGGGCCACCTTAGTCCCTTTTGCCGCTGTGGCCACCGACCTGCATTCCGGCGCCGAGGTTTGGCTGCGCCAGGGTTCCGTGGCCGACGCGGTGCGCGCCTCCATCGCCTTGCCCGGCCTGTTCAGCCCGGTGGCGCGCGAAGGGCGCTGGCTGGTCGATGGCGGGCTGGTCAATCCCGTGCCGGTGTCGCTGGCACGCGCCATGGGCGCCGACATCGTGATTGCCGTGGATCTGAATGCCGACATCCTGCGCCGCCATTTGCAGCCTTTGCAGGGGCCGGAGTCCGTGGCGCCGGATAGCCCGCTGGCCGCTGCTGCCCAGGGAGAGGGCGAACCCACCGCAGAAAACGCCGCACGCTGGCCCTGGCAGAGCGGGTGGTGGGGCACAGACAAGGCGGAGGCAGAACCGGAGCCGCCATCGCTGCTGGATGTGGTGATGACCAGCGTCAACATCATGCAGATGCGCATCACGCGCAGCCGTCTGGCCGGTGACCCGCCCGAGCTGACCATTGCCCCGCGCCTGGCGCATCTGGGGCTGCTGGACTTTCACCGCGCGCAGGAAGCGCTGGATGCCGGTTACCAGGCCACCTTGCAGGCCCTGCCCGAGCTGGCCTACTACGGCTGGCACGGCAACTGAGCGCGCTTGCGCCACGGCGCTGCTACACCCCTACACACCCGTAACCTGGGGCCAACACTTACACTTGTCGCCCTTTGACCGCCCGGCGGTCAGGCTCTCTGCCTTGCTTTTTCCCCATACCGGTTTCCATGAACGCTCCGCTTGACGTCTCCTTTTTTCCGCGCAATGCCAAACCGCTGACCAGCTATCGCCCGTTCTGGGCCAAGCGCTTTGGCGTCGCGCCCTTTCTGCCCATGAGCCGTGCCGAGATGGAGCAGCTGGGCTGGGACAGCTGCGACGTCATTCTGGTGACGGGCGATGCCTACGTCGATCACCCCAGCTTTGGCATGGCCGTGATCGGCCGTGTGCTGGAGGCGCAGGGCTTTCGCGTGGGCATCATCGCCCAGCCCGACTGGCACAGTGCCGAAGCCTTCAAGGTGCTGGGCCGCCCCAATCTGTTCTGGGGCGTGACGGCGGGCAATATGGATTCGATGATCAACCGCTACACGGCCGATCGCAAGATCCGCACCGACGATGCCTACACCCCCGGCGACGTGGGCGGCAAGCGCCCCGACCGCGCTGCCATCGTCTATAGCCAGCGCTGCCGCGAGGCCTACAAGGACGTGCCCATCATCCTGGGCGGCATCGAAGGCAGCCTGCGCCGCATCGCCCACTACGACTACTGGAGCGACAAGGTGCGCCGCTCCATCGTCGTCGATAGCAAGTGCGATCTGCTGCTCTACGGCAATGCCGAGCGCGCCCTGGTCGAAGTGGCACACCGCCTGGCACGCCGCGAGCCGGTGGAGCAGATCACCGACGTGCGCGGCACCGCCTTTGTGCGCAGGAAGTCCGAGCCGGGCTGGTTCGAGATCGACTCCACCGAGGTCGATGAACCCGGCCCGGTCGAGGCCCACATCAACCCCTACCTGACCACCAGCGAACAGGCTGCTGCCCAGGGCCAGAGTTGCAGTCAGGATGCTCCTGAATCCGAAGCTGCTTCCGCTGAAAAATCCTGTACTTCAGGTAAAAATGAAGCTGAATATTCGGCAGAGCCAGCAGTACAAGCTATTCAATTTGAAGCATTGTCGAACCGTGGCCGCAGCGGGCGCAAACTGCCGCCGCGCGACAGGACCGTCATCCGCCTGCCCAGCTACGAGCAGGTCAAAAGCGACCCCGTGCTCTACGCCCACGCCAACCGCGTGCTGCACCTGGAAACCAACCCCGGCAATGCCCGCGCGCTGGTGCAGGCGCACGGCGAGGGCACGGCAGCGCGCGATGTCTGGCTCAACCCCCCGCCGATTCCGCTGACCACTGCCGAGATGGACTGGGTCTTTGGCCTGCCCTATGCGCGCAGCCCCCACCCCAGCTACGCCGACGAGAACGGCAGCCACGACGGCAAGACCAAAATCCCCGCCTGGGAGATGATCCGCACCTCGGTGAACATCATGCGCGGCTGCTTTGGCGGCTGCACCTTCTGCTCGATCACCGAGCACGAAGGGCGCATCATCCAGAGCCGCTCGGAAGATTCCATCATCTCTGAGGTGGAAGACATCCGCGACAAGGTCAAGGGCTTTACCGGCGTCATCTCCGACCTGGGCGGCCCCACGGCCAACATGTACCGCCTGGGCTGCCGCAGCCCCGCGATCGAGGCCGCCTGCCGCAAACCCAGCTGCGTCTATCCCGGCATCTGCCAGAACCTGCAAACCGACCACGGCCCGCTGATCAAGATCTACCGCCGCGCGCGCGCGCTGCCGGGGATCAAGAAAATCCTGATCGGCTCGGGCCTGCGCTACGACCTGGCGGTGCAGTCGCCCGAATACGTCAAGGAGCTGGTGCAGCACCACGTCGGCGGCTACCTGAAGATTGCGCCCGAGCACACCGAGCAGGGGCCGCTGTCCAAGATGATGAAGCCGGGCATTGGCACCTACGACCGCTTCAAGCAGATGTTCGACCAGTACAGCGCCGAGGCAGGCAAGAAGCAGTACCTGATCCCGTACTTCATCGCCGCCCACCCCGGCACCACCGATGAGGACATGCTCAACCTGGCCATCTGGCTGAAGAAAAACGGCTTTCGCGCCGACCAGGTGCAGGCCTTCTACCCCAGCCCCATGGCCACCGCCACGGCGATGTACCACACCGGGCGCAATACGCTGACCAAAGTGCGCCGCCAGATGCGCGACGAGGCCGAGGAAAAGGTCGATACCGTGCGTGGCGAGCGCCGCCGCCGTCTGCACAAGGCCTTCCTGCGCTACCACGACCCGAACAACTGGCCGCTGCTGCGCGAGGCACTGCGCGCCATGGGCCGCGCCGACCTGATCGGCAACGGCAAGCAGCATCTGATTCCCACCTACCAGCCCCTCACCGATGGGGCCTACCAGAGCGCGCGCAAGAAAAACAGCACGCCCGCAGGCAGCAGCACGCGCAACGGCCTGGGCTACACCACCAACAAGGACGGCAAGGTGGTGGCGCTACGCCCGCGCACTGTGGACGACATCGCCGCGCGCGAACCCAAGGGCGATGTGCGCTTTGAGCAGCGCCCCAAGGCAGGTCAGCCCAGGCCCGGTCAGATCCTGAGCCAGCACACCGGCCTGCCGCCGCGTGCCGGGGTGGGGCGTGGCAGTGCGACCTTGGGCCGCCCGCGCAACGGCAGCAGCACAGGCAAACGCAAGTCTTGAGGAGTAGGAAAGCATGACCGCGTCCACCATCGACCCCACCGCTCTGGCCCGGGCGCTGCCCAGCCTGCAACCGTCGGCGCGCTGGCCGGTGCTGTTTGTGGGACATGGCAGCCCCACCAACGTGATCGAGCGCAATGTCTGGCACCTGACCTGGCGTGATCTGGGTCAGGAGCTGCTGCAGCGCCATGGCCGTCCGCAGCTGATCCTGTGCATCTCGGCACACTGGCTCACGCGCTCGTTCTGGAGCCTGACCGGCGCAGCCCAGCCGCCCACGGTGCACGATTTTTCGGGCTTCGAGCCAGAGCTGTACCAGGTGCAATACCCCGTTCCTGGCGCCCCCCAGAGCGCGCAGGAGCTGGCTGCCTGGCTGCAGGCGCAGCTCCAGCAAAAGACCCCGGCCGTGGTGGTGGACGAGGCGCGTGGCCTGGACCACGGCGCCTGGGGCGTGCTGCAGCCCATGTTCCCGCAGGCCGACATACCCGTGGTGCAGTTGAGCATGGACTACACCCGCAGCATGCAGGAGCATTGGGCGCTGGGCCAGCAACTGGCCGCCCTGCGCGAGCGGGGCGTGCTCATCGTTGCCAGCGGCAACATCGTGCACAACCTGCAGACGCGCCGCTATGGCACCGGCATCAATGCCACCTACCGCTGGGCGCTGCACTTTGACGACCGCGTCTCCAACCTCATCCTCAGCGGGCAGCTGGAGCAGCTGACGCAGTTCGTCCAGTGGGGCGACATCACCGAGCTGAGCCACCCCACGCCGGAGCACTTCTGGCCGCTGCTTTACGCGGCTGGCGCAGTGCTGCCCGGCGATGTGCCCCGGTTTTTCAACGCAGGCTTTCAGATGGCATCAATCAGCATGCGCTCGGTGCTGTGGGAAGGGCAGTTCCGGTGCGGGTGTGGCGCCAATAGAGAGTTCCAGGCCCAAAAAAAGGGAACATGCCCGGCATGTTCCCCCTTGGGTTGACGGCTTGCCGCAGCTTAGCCTTGCAGCACCTTGGCGATGGCCTGGCAGACGTAGTCCACGTTCTTGCTGTTCAGCGCAGCCACGCACATGCGGCCGGTGTCGGTGCCGTACACGCCAAACTCGGAACGCAGACGGATCATCTGTTCCTTGGACAGGCCCGAGTACGAGAACATGCCGATCTGGGTGGTGATGAAGCTCATGTCCTGCTGCACACCAGCAGCCTTCAGGCCGTCCACCAGCTTCTGGCGCATTTCCTTGATGCGCACGCGCATGCCGGCCAGCTCTTCTTCCCACAGGGCGCGCAGCTCGGGGTTGTTCAGCACGGCAGCCACCACGGCACCGCCGTGGGTGGGCGGGTTGGAGTAGTTGGTGCGGATCACGATCTTCAGCTGCGACAGCACGCGTGCAGCTTCTTCCTTGTCCGAAGCCACCACCGACAGGGCGCCCACGCGCTCGCCGTACAGGCTGAAGCTCTTGGAGAAGGAGGTGGACACGAAGATGTTCAGACCAGCGTCCACAAACTTGCCGATCACGGCGCCGTCTTCGGCGATGCCGTGGCCAAAGCCCTGGTAGGCCATGTCCAGGAAGGCGACCAGGCCCTTGGCCTTCACGGCGGCGATCACCTGGTCCCACTGCCCGGCGGTCAGGTCGTAGCCGGTGGGGTTGTGGCAGCAGGCGTGCAGCACGATGATGGTGCCGGGGGCAGCGGCGTTCAGGTCGGCCAGCATGCCGTTGAAGTCGATGGAGCGGGTGGCTGCATCGTAGTAGGCGTAGGTGCCGACTTCAAAGCCGGCGTTCTGGAAGATGGCGCGGTGGTTTTCCCAGCTGGGGTTGGAGATCAGCACCTTGGCATTGGGGTTGATCTTCTTGAGGAAGTCGGCACCGATCTTCAGGCCGCCGGTGCCGCCGATGGCTTGCACGGTGGCGACGCGGCCGGACTGCACCACTTCGGAGTCGGCACCGAACACCAGCGACTTTACGGCGCTGTCGTAGGCAGCAATACCATCGATGGGCAGATAGCCACGGGCCTTGGGCTCTTGCATCATGGCCTTTTCAGCGGCCTGCACGCACTTGAGCAGAGGCAGCTTGCCGTTGTCGTCGAAGTACACGCCCACGCCCAGGTTGACTTTCTGTGGGTTGGTGTCGGCGGCGTATTGCTCGTTCAGGCCCAGGATCGGATCGCGGGGGGCCATTTCGACAGCGGAGAACAGAGACATGGTTTTTGTCCTTGAGAGTAGAAAAAAAGCGCGCTTTCCCTCTCGGGTGCCGGCCTGTTGGGTGGCCGTGCGGGGAAAGCCCTCCATTTTAATTCCGCTGGCAGCCATCAGGCCATCTGCCCGATGGTTTTTCTAAAGCGCACCAGTGCCAGCACGAACAGCGCGGTGCCGATCAGCGCCAGCCACAGGAAGGGCTTCCACACCACATCCAGTCCGGCGCCGCGAAACAGGATGGCCTGGCCCAGCTCGACAAAGTGCGTGGTGGGCGCGGCCAGCATCAGGTCCTGCACCAGCTGGGGCATGCTCTCGCGCGGCGTGGCGCCTCCCGAGAGCAGCTGCATGGGCATGACGGTCAGCACGATCAGCAGGCCGAATTGCGGCATCGAGCGCGCCAGCGTCGCCAGGTAGATGCCCAGCGAGGTGGTGGCAAACAGATTGAGCGCTGCCCCGGTCAGAAACAGCGGCACCGAGCCGGCAATGGGCACGTGCAGCGCGCCCTGGATGACCGTCCACAGCGACAGCAGCACCGCCAGCAGCACCACCAGCCCCATGGACCAGACCTTGCCCAGCATGATTTCGGTGGGGGTGACGGGCATGACCAGCAGGTGTTCGATGGTGCCGTGCTCGCGCTCGCGGATCAGCGCTGCGCCGGTGAGGATGATGGCCAGCAGCGTCACGTCGTTGATCACCTGCGTGAGCGAGCCAAACCAGCTGTGCTGCAGCGCCGGGTTGAAGCGTGTGCGCAGTGCCAGCTCCACGGGCAGCTGCGTCGTGCTGCGCTGGCGCTGGACGAACTCGTTGACCTCGCCCAGCACGATCTGCTGCACGTACTGGCTGCCGGAGAAGGCCTGGCTCATGCGCGTGGCGTCCACGTTCAGCTGCACGTCGGGTCGGCGTCCGTTGAGCACGTCGCGCTGGAAGTTGGGGGGGATGTTGAGCACGAAGGTGTAGCGGCCCTGGTCCAGCCCGGCATCCATCTGCCGGTGCGTGATGTGCTCGGCCGGGGCAAACAGCGGCGGGTAGAAGGCGCTGACGATGCGGGTGGACAGCGGGGAACGGTCCTCATCCACCACGGCAATCGGGGCCAGGTGCAGCGTCTCCGGGACGGCAGTGGCGGCCGAGTACACCGAGATCGTGAACACGTAGAGGATGAGGATCAGCATCACCGGGTCGCGCCACAGGCTCCACAGCTCCTTGACGCCCAGGCGGTAGATGTTGTGCAGGTGGCGGCGCATCATCATCGCTCCTGTTTCTTGAGCAGCAGGATGGCGGCACCCATGACGACGGGCACTGCCGCCAGCAGGGGGATGAAGGCGTTCATCAGCTCCGACAGGTTCAGCGCCTTGCCGAAGATGCCCCGGTTGATGATCAGCATGTGGGTGGCCGGGTAGATTTCGCCCACGATGCGCCCCAGGCCTTCCAGCGAGCTGACCGGGTGCAGCAGCCCGGCAAACTGCACCGCAGGCACCAGGGTGGAGATCATGGCCAGGAACAGGGCGGCAATCTGGCTGCGGGTGAGGGCAGAGGCCAGCACGCCCATGCCCGTGGCGATGAAGGCGTACACCGTGGAGGCCAGCAGCAGCCCCCAGAAGCTGCCCTTGATGGGAACCTGAAACACCAGCAGCGCAATGCCGCACATCAGCAGGAAGTTGAGCAGGGCCAGCAGCACGTAGGGCAGCTGCTTGCCCAGCAGGAATTCGGTGCGCGTGACGGGGGTGGTGTAGAGGTTGAGGATGGAGCCCAGCTCCTTTTCACGCACCACGGCCAGCGCGGTGAGCATGGCCGGCAGCATGAGCAGCAGCAGCGCAATCACCGCCGGCACCATGGCCGGCAGGCTCTTGACGTCGGGGTTGTAGCGGTAGCGTATCTGGATGCCGGCGGGCTGGGCCAGGGTCAGGCCGCGCGCCGCCAGTTGTTCGGCCAGCCACTGCTGGTGCATGCCCTGCACGTAACCCAGCACGGTTTCGGCGCGCGTGGGCATGGCGCCATCCACCCAGGCGCCAATCTGCGCCTGGTGGCCGCGCAGCACGTCGCGGGTAAAGCCGGAGGGGATTTCTATGGCCAGCGTCAGCTCGCCGCTGCGCATGCGCCGGTCCATGTCGGCTTCGTCGGCAATCGGAGGCCGTTCGATGAAGTAGGGGGAGCCGGCCAGGTTGAGGGCATAGCTTTGCGACAGGCCGCTCTGGTCGCGGTCGAGAATGGCGTAGCGCATGTCCTGCACGTCCATGTTGATGCCGTAGCCGATGACCAGCATCAAAAGCATGGAGCCCAGCAGCGCCAGGGTGGCACGCACCTTGTCGCGCTGCAGCTCCAGCGCCTCGCGCCAGAAGTAGCTGAACATGCGCTGCATGCTGAAGAGGCGGTGGTGCTGCTGCATCGCGCTGTGGCCGCTGGCTGGCAGGCTGGAGGCCATGGCGGCAGTCTGCTGAGCGGGAGCAGAGGCAGGCGCCTCGCCACTGGCTTCCACCAGGTAGCCGATGAAGGCTTCTTCCAGGGTGGCTGCGCCGCGTTTGCGCATGAGCGCTGCGGGGGTGTCGCTGTCGAGCACCTTGCCGGCATGCATCATGGACATGCGGTCGCAGCGCTCGGCCTCGTTCATGAAGTGGGTGGAGATGAAGATCGTGACCTTGTCGCGGCGCGACAGCTCCACCAGCAGGCGCCAGAAGTTGTCGCGTGCCACCGGGTCCACGCCCGAGGTGGGCTCATCCAGGATCAGCAGTTCGGGCCGGTGCACCATGGCCACGGCCAGCGACAGGCGCTGGCGCACGCCCAGGGGGAGGGCGCCGGGCAGGCTGTGCCGCACGCTGTCCAGGTCAAAGCGCTCGATCATCTCCTGCACGCGCGCCGGCAGTTGCTCGGGCGGCACGTGAAACAGCTGGGCGTGCAGCACCAGGTTCTGCTGCACCGTCAGCTCGCTGTACAGCGAGAAGGATTGCGACATGTATCCCACCCGCTGGCGCGTGGCCATGTCGCGCGCATCCACCACCTTGCCAAAGAGCCTGGCCTGGCCTTCGGTGGCATCGAGCAGGCCGGTGAGCATCTTCATGGTAGTGGACTTGCCGCAGCCGTTGGAGCCGAGAAAGCCAAAGATTTCCCCACGGCGAATCCGGAAGTTGACGCGATCGACGGCGGTGAAAGCGCCAAAGCGCATGGTCAGGTTGTGCGCTTCGATGGCGATGTCGTCATCGGCCACGTGCAGCGGCGGAATCACCACGGGCACGTGGCCGCGCTTTTTTTCCTCGGGCAACAATGCAATGAAGGCTTCCTCCAGCGAGGCGGTGGCCGTGCGCGCCAGCAGCTGCGCCGGCGTGCCGGTGGCCAGCACCTGGCCGGCGTCCATGGCCACCAGCCAGTCAAAACGCTGCGCTTCGTCCATGTAGGCCGTGGCCACCAGCACGCTCATGCCGGGGCGCTGGCCGCGTATGCGCGCGATCAGCTCCCAGAACTGCGCGCGCGCCAGCGGGTCCACGCCCGTGGTCGGTTCGTCCAGGATCAGCAGGTCGGGGTCGTGGATGAGGGCGCAGCACAGGCCGAGCTTTTGCTTCATGCCGCCGGAGAGCTTGCCTGCCGGGCGTGAGAGGAAGGGGTACAGGCCGGTGGCCTGCGTCAGCTCGTCGATGCGCCGGCGCCGCTCGGCGCTGCCGTGGCCGAACAGGCGGGCAAAGAATTGCAGGTTCTCCTCGACCGAGAGCGTGGGATACAGGTTCTTGCCCAGCCCCTGGGGCATGTAGGCCACGCGTGGCTGGATGGCATTGCGGTGGCGGCGCTCGGCGATGTTGCCGCCCAGCACGTCGATGCGGCCCTGCTGGATCACGCGCGCGCCGGCCACCAGGGCCATCAGGCTGGATTTGCCCACCCCGTCGGGGCCGATCAGCCCCACCATGCAGCCGCTGGGAATGTCCAGCGTGATGCCGGCCAGTGCCTGCACATTGCCATAGCGCAGGGCCACGTCGCTAAGGCGAGCTACCGGTGCGTCCATGGCGTCTATTGCGGCAGCTTGACTTGCAGCTGTTCAGGCCAGGCGGCCTGAGCGTCCAGCTTGACCCAGGCCACACCGGGCAGGCCCGTCTTGACCTGTTGCAGGTGCCTGGCGAGCAGGTCGCGGTCGATCTGCGCACGCACGCGGAACATGAGCTTCTGGCGCTCGCTGGCCGTCTCCACCGTCTTTGGGGTGAACTGCGCCGTGGCCGAGACAAAGCTGATTGTTGCCGGAATGACCAGCTGGGGCGCGGCATCGAGCACGATGCGCGCCTCGCTGCCGATGGCCACGCGCCCTGCCACGGTCTCGGGCAGGAAGAACGTCATGTACACATCGGACAGATCGACCAGATTCAGCACCCGTCCCCCGGCGGCCAGGACTTCGCCGGCCGCTGCGATGCGAAACTGCACCCGCCCGTCGCGCGGTGCGGTGAGGGTGGCATCCTGGAGTTCGACCTCCAGGCGCTGCACGCTGGCCTGTGCGGCCTGCACCTGGGCGTCAGCGCCGGTGACCTGGGCGCGCGCAGCCTGCACGGCGGCGCGTGCCGCATCGACCTGGGCCTGCGCAGCGGTCAGGGCCGCGCGGGCACTGCGCTCGCGAGCGCGGTCGTCGTCCAGCTCCTGCTGGGAAGAGGCACCATCGCGTGCCAGCTCGGTGGAGCGCGCCAGGCGCCGCTGGGCGGCATCCAGCTCGCTTTCGCGCAGGGCCACTTGTGCCTGGGCGGCACGCAGGTCGCTTTCGCGCAGGGCCACTTGTGCGTGCGCGCTGGCCACGCCGTGCTGTGCCTGGGCGTGGCGGGCCTGGGCCTCGCTGAGCTGGGCTTGCAGCGAGGCAGCGTCCATGCGCGCCAGAACGGTGCCGGCCTGGACAAAATCGCCCTCTGCCACCAGTACCTCGGCCAGGCGGCCGGGCAGTTTGGTGGCGATGTCCACCTCCGTGGCTTCGATGCGTCCGTTGCCTTGCACAAAGCCTTCGCCCAGCTGTGGCGTGCGATTGGCGTTCCAGAGCCAGTAAGCGGCTGCGGCAAGGACGACAAGCGCAGCCGGGCCCATCCATTTCTTCTTCAAGGTGGTTTGCATAGCGTGGTTCCTAGGGCTGGTGCGGGGCCTGGGCCGTTGGCCGTTCAGGGGCAGCGCCACCCAGTGCGGCATACAGTTGCAGGCGGGCGCTGAGCAGGGCGTGCTCGGCCTGCACCACCTGCTGCTGTGCGGTGAGCAGGTCGCGCTCGGCGTCCAGCACTTCAAAGTAGCGCGTGGCCCCGGCATCAAAGCGCCGCTGGGCCAGGCGCGCACGCTCCGTCAGCGTGTCCTGCGTGGCGCGCAGGGTGTGCAGTTGTTCGTCCAGCCACTGGTTGGCGGCCAGGGCGTTGGCCACGTCGCGGAAGGCGGCTTCAATGGTCTGCTGGTACTGGTTCAGCGCCTGCGCGCGCTGCACCTGGCTGAGCTCCAGATTGGCGCGGCGGCGCCCGCCGTCAAAAATCGGCAGCGCTATGCCGGGCGCAAACGTCCAGGCGCGGCTGCCGGAGGCAAACAGACCGTCCAGCTCGGCACTGGCGGTGCCGACGCTGCTGGTCAGCGCAATGCGCGGAAAGTACATGGCACGTGCCGCGCCGATGCGGGCATTGGCCGCCTGCAGTGCGTGCTCGGCCGCCAGGATGTCGGGGCGGTTTTCCAGCAGTTGCGAAGGCAGGCCCGGTGCCAGAGGCTGCAACGGAGCCAGGGCAAGGAGCGATTCGGTCTGGGGCTCCAGCCGCAGGCCGGGGTCGCCCACCAGCACGGCCAGCGCCTGCATCTGGGTGCTGCGCTGCAGCTGCAGCTGCGCCACCAGCGTGCTGGCCTGCTGCCACAGCAGCTCCACCTGCACCAGATCCAGCCGCGATGAGGAGCCAACCTCCACGCGGCGGGTGAACACGCGCCGGGCCTCGGTGCGGGTGGCCAGTGCCTGCTGGGCCAGGTGGATGCGGCGGTCCAGCTCGCGCACCGTCAGCCAGCCTTCGGCCACCTGGGCCACCAGCAGCAGGGTGGCGGCACGCTGCCCTTCCACGCTGGCCCAGTAACTGTGCCGGGCGGCATCGCTGAGGCTGCGCACGCGGCCCCACAGATCCAGCTCCCAGCTGCTCAGGCCCACGCCCAGCTGGTACTGGCTGGAGACGAGCGGCTCGCCCGTCAGGTTGAGATCCCCCGGCACGCGTGCGCGCTGCGCCTCCAGGCCGATGCCAACGCTGGGCGCACGCTCGGCCCGCGCCAGGCCGTACGCGGCCCGTGCCTGCTCCACGCGCAGCATGGCGGCCTGCAGATCGCGGTTGCGCGCCAGCGCCTGCTCGATGAGCGCTTGCAGCTCGGGGTGGGTGAAGTATTCGCGCCAGGCCGGTCGGCTGGCAGGGAGGGTGGCCTTGCCGGCATCCTCGGGTGCCGACGCAGCTGCCTGGTCGGTGAACTGCGCGGGCAGGGGCGTGTGGGGGCGCTCGTATTCCGGGGCCAGGGAAACGCAGCCGGCCAGCAGCAGCGCCAGCCCCCCGGTCAGGGCGCGTCGGAGGCAAAGCATCCCCCTGCCACTTGTGCCCGAAGGCAGGTTGGGGGCACAGCCATGCTGTGCGCTTGAAATTGAAAGCTTGTGCATCACTTTCGGGCAGTATAGCAAGCAGTTTGTCGCTATTTCCGGTTCGCACCACCCCTCCCGCCTTGGAACTTCCCCATGCACGATGTCACCGCAGCCCCGGCCAGCAGGGCAGGGCAGTTTGTTCACTTTGACAACTCGCCGTTTGCACTTTTTCAGCCCTATCCACCCGCAGGAGATCAGCCTGCGGCCATCGAGCAACTGGTCGAGGGGGTGCGTGATGGCGAGGCCTTCCAGACCCTGCTGGGCGTGACCGGCTCGGGCAAGACCTTCACCATGGCCAATGTGATTGCGCGCCTGGGGCGCCCGGCCATTGTGTTTGCGCCCAACAAGACGCTGGCGGCGCAGCTGTATTCCGAATTCCGCGAGTTCTTTCCGAAGAACGCGGTGGAGTATTTCGTCAGCTACTACGACTACTACCAGCCCGAAGCCTATGTGCCGCAGCGCGACCTGTTCATTGAAAAGGACAGCGCCATCAACGAGCACATCGAGCAGATGCGCCTGTCGTGCACCAAAAGCCTGCTGGAGCGCCGCGATGTGGTGATCGTGGCCACGGTGTCGGCCATCTACGGCATTGGCGAGCCCGAGAGCTACCACCAGATGGTGCTGATGCTGCGCCAGGGCGACCGCATCGCCCAGCGCGATCTGATTGCGCAGCTGGTGCGCATGCAGTACCAGCGCAGCGATGAGGATTTCAGCCGGGGCAAATTCCGCGTGCGTGGCGACACCATCGACGTGTTTCCGGCCGAACACTCGGAGCTGGCCATCCGCATCGAGCTGTTTGACGATGAGGTCGAGGCGCTGCAATTGTTCGACCCGCTCACGGGCCGCGTACAGCACAGCATTCCGCGTTTTGCGGTGTACCCCAGCAGCCACTACGTCACGCCGCGCGATGTGGTGCTGCGCGCCGTGGAAACCATCAAGGAGGAGCTGCGCGAGCGCGTCAGGCAGCTTGTGGACATGGGCAAGCTGGTGGAAGCGCAGCGTCTGGAGCAGCGCACGCGCTTTGATCTGGAAATGCTCTCCGAGCTGGGGCACTGCAAGGGCATCGAGAACTATTCGCGCCATCTGTCGGGAGCTGCCCCGGGTGAGCCACCGGCCACGCTGACGGACTACCTGCCCAGGGACGCGATCATGTTCCTGGACGAGAGCCACCAGATGATTGGCCAGCTCAACGCCATGTACAACGGTGACCGCCAGCGCAAGACCACGTTGGTCGAGTACGGCTTTCGCCTGCCTTCGGCACTGGACAACCGGCCACTCAAGTTCGAGGAATTCGAGCAGCGCATGCGCCAGGTGATCTTTGTCTCGGCCACGCCAGCGGAGTATGAAAAGAGCCACTCGGGCCAGATCGTCGAGCAGGTGGTGCGCCCCACGGGACTGGTGGATCCGGAGATTGAAGTGCGCCCGGCCACGCACCAGGTCGATGATGTGCTGCAGGAGATCCGCCTGCGCGTGCAGCAGGGCGAGCGCGTGCTGATCACCACGCTGACCAAGCGCATGGCCGAGCAGCTGACCGAATACCTGAGCGAAAACGGCGTCAAGGTGCGCTATCTGCACTCGGATGTGGACACGGTGGAGCGCGTGGAGATCATTCGCGACCTGCGCCTGGGGGTGTTCGATGTGCTGGTGGGCATCAACCTGTTGCGCGAGGGGCTGGACATCCCCGAGGTGTCGCTGGTGGCCATCCTCGATGCCGACAAGGAAGGCTTCCTGCGTGCCGAGCGCAGCCTGATCCAGACCATTGGTCGCGCAGCGCGCAATCTGCATGGCAAGGCGATCCTGTATGCTGACCGCATCACCGATTCCATGCGCAAGGCGATCGATGAAACCGAACGCCGTCGCGCCAAGCAGATCGCCTACAACGCGGCGCATGGCATTGAGCCGCAGGCCATCGTCAAGCGTGTCAAGGATCTGATCGACGGTGTGTACAGCGACAAACGCACCCAGCAAGACAAGGAAGTGGCGCTGGCGTCAGCGCAGCAGCAGGCTCTGCCGTTGTCTGAGGCTGAGCTGGCCAAAGAGATCAAGCGGGTGGAAAAAGATATGCTGGATTGCGCCAGGCGTCTGGAGTTCGAGGCAGCAGCGCGGCTGCGCGACCGGCTGGCGCTGCTCAAACAGCAACTGCTGGGCGTGGCGTAGGAGCGCGCGGGCCAGCGAAGAGAGCAGGAACATGCTCGAAAAGTGCAATCTCACTTTATCCGACTAAGGTAAGTGGTTTTGTGCTACAGTTGCGCGAATTACTCAAAGAAAGACGCCGCAGCCCCACAAGGGTGCGGCATCGGTTTTCGTCACTTCAGAAGCAAAGGAAATGACTATGCGTTTGACAACCAAAGGCCGTTTTGCAGTGACGGCGATGATTGACCTGGCTTTGCGGCAGAACAGCGGCCCGGTCACCCTGGCGGCCATCAGCCAGCGCCAGCAAATTTCCTTGTCTTACCTGGAGCAATTGTTCGGCAAGCTGCGCCGCAACGAGCTGGTGGAGTCCACGCGCGGCCCCGGCGGTGGTTACACCCTGGCGCGCAAGGCCTCGGAGATCACGGTGACCGACATCATCGTCTCGGTCGATGAACCCATCGACGCCACCCAGTGCAGCGGCAAGGAAAACTGTCTGGGCGACCATGGTCGCTGCATGACGCACGACCTGTGGACGGCGCTCAATCGCCACATGGTGGAGTTCCTGGACTCGGTCACCCTGCAGAAACTGGTTGATGAGCAACTGGCACGCGGCATCCAGATCGAGGACAAGCCCGTCGTGCGCCGCGCCATTTCCTCGGCGCCCGTGGTCAAGCCCATCCGGGTGAATGCCCCCAATTCGGTGTTCGCACTGGGCAACGCCTTCAACAAGTCCTGAAGGAGCGCCGGCCTTGTCATCAGCACATGCTGCCTCCGAGCGACCCATCTATCTGGACTATGGCGCCACCACGCCGGTTGATCCCCGGGTGGTGGAGGCCATGCTGCCCTGGCTGGCCGAGCACTTCGGCAATGCCGCCTCGGGCAGCCACGCCTGGGGGTGGGAGGCAGAGGAGGCCGTCGAGCAGGCACGCCGTCAGGTGGCCGATCTGATCGGAGCCCAGGCGCGCGACATTGTCTGGACCAGTGGTGCCACCGAATCCAACAACCTGGCCCTCAAGGGCGTGGCGCAGAGCTACCAGGACAAGGGCCGCCACCTCGTCACCGTCAAGACCGAGCACAAGGCCGTGCTGGACACCATGCACGCGTTGCAGGGGCAGGGCTTTGAGGTCACCTATCTGGACGTGCTGCCCAACGGCCTGGTCGATCTCGACGCCTTTGCCGCCGCGCTGCGCCCCGACACCATTGCCGCCAGCGTGATGGCGGTGAACAACGAAATCGGCGTCATCCAGGATCTGCACGCGCTGGGCAGCCTGTGTCGCGAGCGCGGCGTGATCTTTCACGTCGATGCCGCCCAGGCCACGGGCAAGATGGTGCTGGATGTGCAGAACATGCCCATCGACCTGATGAGCCTGGCATCGCACAAGACCTATGGCCCCAAGGGCATTGGCGCGCTGTACGTCGGGCGCAAGCCGCGCGTGCGCGTGCAGGCGCAAATCCACGGCGGCGGACAGGAGCGCGGCATGCGCTCGGGCACGCTGGCCACGCACCAGATCGTCGGCATGGGCAAGGCCTTTGCTCTGGCCAGGGAAGAAATGGCGCAGGACCTGGCGCATGCCCGCGCCTTGCAGCAGCGCCTGCTGGCGGGCCTCAAGGCGCTGGAGCCCATCGTCATCAATGGCGACTTGGATCGGCGCGTGCCGCACAATGTCAACATCAGCGTGCCCTACGTGGAAGGCGAGGCGCTGCTCATGGGCATGCCGCAGCTGGCGCTGTCCAGCGGCTCGGCCTGCACCTCGGCCAGCCTGGAGCCCAGCCATGTGCTGCGTGCCCTGGGGCGCAGCGATGCACTGGCGCACAGCACCTTGCGCATCACCTTCGGGCGCTTTACCACCGAGGCCGACATCGACCGCGCTCTGGACTGCATGCAGCGCTGCGTGGCCCGGTTGCGTGCCATCAGCCCGCTGCCCGGTCTGGATGGTGGCGCTGCGGCGCAGTAGGGGAGGGCACATGCGTACACCGTATTCCCCCCTGCTGCTGGAGCATTTCCAGCAGCCGCGCAACGTCGGCACGCTGGAGCGTGGCGCAGCCCAGACCGGCACCGCCGTGGTCGGCGCGCTGGAACAAGGCCAGTTGCTCCAGTGGCAGCTGCATGTGGCGGGCGATGCCATCATCGACGCCGTACGCTTCAAGGCCTACGGCTGCCCGGCCACCATCGCCTGCGCCTCGCTGCTGAGTGAGTGGGTGCAGGGCCAGTCCCTGGAGCAGGCCGCCAGCCTGGATGCCAACCGTCTGGTTGCGGCGCTGGCGCTGCCGCCCCTGAAACTTCATTGCGCGCTGCTGGCACAGGATGCCTTGCGCGCAGCCATTGACGACTACCGTCGCCAGCAGGCCGTGCTGGCGTAAAGCAAGAACAGAAGCAAAGGAAGCAATCTCATGTCCATCACTTTGACGGAAGCGGCCGCGCGCCACATGGTCAACCACTTGCAGCGCAACAGCCAGGCCATTGGCGTGCGCCTGGGCGTCAAGCCCACGGGCTGCTCGGGACTGTCCTACCAACTGGAATACGTCGATGCCCAGCAGGACGACGATCTGATCTTTGAGCAGCACGGCGTGAAGGTACTCGTTCGCCCCGATGCACTGCCCTTTCTGGATGGCACCGAGCTGGACTTTGTGCGCGAGGGCCTGAACGAAAGCTTCAAATTCAACAACCCCAACGAGCGTGACCGCTGCGGCTGCGGTGAGAGCTTCCGGGTTTAAAAAACATAGCTTCTACCGCTTGCTGTGCAATGATTTCAGGATGAATCAATCCTGAATTTGTTGTATGGCAAGCGGTAAGTGCTATAAAAAACACCATGCAACGCTTCATCGTCCTGGATACCGAAACCACCGGCCTGTCGCCTGAGAACGGCGACCGCATCATCGAGCTGGGCTGTGTGGAGCTGCTGGGGCGCAAGCTCAGCGGCAACGATCTGCACCTGTACTTCAACCCTGAGCGCGACAGCCACGAGGATGCGCTGCGCGTGCACGGCCTGACCACCGAGTTCCTGAGCACCAAGCCCAAGTTTGCCGAGCAGGTGCAGACCATCCTGAAGTACCTGGAGGGCGCGCACCTCATCATTCACAACGCTCCGTTCGACGTGGGCTTTCTGAACAAGGAGCTGTCCCTGCTGGGTTTGCCGCCGCTGGAGCACTACGTGGCCGGCATCACCGACTCCCTGGTTCTGGCCAAGGAGTTGTACCCGGGCAAGCGCAACTCGCTGGACGCGCTGTGCGATCGTCTGGGCGTGGACAACTCGGGCCGCACCTTCCACGGCGCCTTGCTGGACGCCCAGCTGCTGGCCGACGTCTATATCTACATGACCCGTGGCCAGCACGCCCTGCTGAGCGACGATGCGGCTGATGCTCCCGGGCCGAATGCCAGCAGCGCCGGCGTTGGCGCAAGCGTGCAGCGCCTGGACGTCAGCGGCCTGCAGCTGCCGGTCCTGACCGCCAACGAGCAGGAACTGGCCGCGCACGAGGCCGTGCTGGCCGAGCTGGACAAGGCTTCCGGCGGAAAAACAGTGTGGCGTTTGTCCGAAAGCCGCTAAAAGTTGTGTCATAATTGCGGCTTCACGCAACGGTGAACGGGTGATTAGCTCAGTGGTAGAGCACTGCCTTCACACGGCAGGGGTCAGTGGTTCGAACCCACTATCACCCACCAGAATTTGGGTCGTTAGCTCAGTGGTAGAGCACTGCCTTCACACGGCAGGGGTCAGTGGTTCGAACCCACTACGACCCACCAAGACAGAACCCGCTTACTCCACGGTAAGCGGGTTTTTTGTTGTCTTTCCGACACCCGGTGCCCCGGACGGCTTTGTCGGGATCTTGGTTGGTACTGGCTGGAATCAAGACCACAGCTACCAACAGGGGCTGCGTGGAAGAGGCACAAGCCCTGCCGTGCTTTCCATGGCAGGTGGTGGGTCAGTCTTCGCTGGTGCGCGTTTTTTTCTCGCTGCGCAGGGTCAGCACGTCAATGGACGATGGTACGCCCAGGCGCAGGGTGAAACCTGACCAGAGCCCGGCGCCGCTGCTGACGAACAGCGTCATGCCGTCGATGTCGTAGCGCCCGCGTACAAAACCGTTGTTGGCGCGGGCCACCACCAACTGATCAAAGCCCCGGATATGTCCGCCGTGGGTGTGGCCGGCAATCTGCAGGTGCACGCTGCCCGCAGCGGCGTATTGGCGCGCCATCTTGGGCTGATGCCCCAGCAGAATGTGGAACTGTGTGCCCTGCTCCTGTGCCTGCTGCGCCACGCTCACGATGTCTGGCGGAACGCCGCCAACGGGAATCAGGCTGCGGTGGTAGGCGGGGTCGCCCACGCCGGAGATGGTCACGCGCTTGCCGCGAATTTCGATGGTGTGCGCCCGGTTGGCCAGGTAGGGCAGGCCCAGTTTGGCAAAGACCGCCGCCCATTCGTCATACCCGCTGTAGTACTCGTGGTTGCCCGGGGCAGCCCAGACTCCGTGGGGGGCCTGCAGATCCGCCAGGGCTGCGATGTTGGCGGCCTGCGTGGCGGCATCGCCATCCACCAGATCGCCGGGCAGCACGATCAGGTCGGGCTTGGCAGCGTTGGTGCGTTGTACCACCTCGTGAACGTAGAACATGTTGTTGACCGGGCTGGCGTGCAGGTCGGCGATGACCGCAACGCGCAGGCCATCCAGCTCCGGTGGCAGGCTGGCCAGTCGTAGCTCCTGCTCATGCACCTGTGGCACACGCATGCCTTGCACGGAGGCGTGGCCGCACACCAGCAGCATCACGCTGAGCCCGATCAAGGTGTACTTGGGCTGCCACAGGGCATGGGCAATCTGTGGGCTGCCCATGCCCCAGCCAAGCAGGGCCAGCACGTCACGCACGATGGCCAGCAGCCAGGCCCCGGCAATGCTGGCAAACAGCCAGCCCGAAGGAACTTGCAGATAGGCAACGACGGCGTAACCAATGTCGGTCTGGCGGGCGGCCCAGATCAAGCCAGCAGGCAGTGCCCCCAAAATGGTGGTCGCCAGTACAGCCCAAAGGTAATAGCGCCAACCCGTGTTGATGAGAGGGTGCCAGAGCCATAAGGCGGCGACCAAGGCAATGGGAGCAAGAAAGATCAGCATGACTTCTCAGGAGCTTCTGGGTCGGGTGCGCTGTGTGTGTTGTGCATGAATCGCCCCCAACCTGCCACGCGGGCACAGCCGGCGAGCATAACAAGCGACAGTGAGAAGAGTGAGTAAGTGTAGGTAACGGTTATTTGAAAAAACTTACTGCTGGTAGCGACTTGCCTTATATCCCATTGGAACCATCGGGACACAGCCAATCTGGCGCAGGCGCGACACCTGCACACGCAAAAAACGTGGCGTGGTTTTTGTCTTTTGTCAGGGAGTCTTCAGGCGGTACTTGCCAGTTTTAGTCCGACAACGCCGATGACGATCAACGCCAGACTGCCGATGCGCAGCAGGTTGGCGGGTTCGCCAAACAGCACCATGCCCAGGATGGCCGTGCCAACCGTGCCTATGCCCACCCAGATGGCATAGGCCGTGCCGACGGGAAGGGATTTCATGGCCACGCCCAGCAGTCCCATGCTCAGGACAATGGCTGCGATGGTGCCCACGGTGGGCCAAAGGCGTGTGAATCCCTGCGTATATTTGAGGCCAATGGCCCAGCCAATTTCAAACAGGCCAGCAACGACGAGAACGAACCAATTCATGGTCACCCCTTGAATTCTGGGGTCGTCCCCGGGAAGAAAATCGGGCCATGGGGTCGTCCCCACGGCCATTGCGTGCGGCGCAGTCTAACAAGTGCCAAATGGGCCTCGGTGGGGGCGGGTTTTGGAACGACAGGCGCCTTGAGCAGGCTGGAAGCATTGTGAAAGTCAGCATGAACCTGAAAGCACACATCGTGGCCGGTATCACGGGCGTCGGCATCCAGGTGTCTTTCCTGTTGCCTGGTGGAGGCGCTCAATGACGTCTGGCAGCCCTGATAGGCTCACCCAAGTCCTGGCCATGATCCATGGCCACTACGACTTCCTGATCCGTAACACCGGCATGACCCATGACGCCCGGCAGCAGCACTTCATCATGAACCCCCAGGGTGTGCTGTCCAACAACC
>CAMZGS010000014.1 GCA_947306475.1 uncultured Comamonas sp. | reverse complement strand
TGGCGGAAGCGGTGAGATTCGAACTCACGAACGGTTGCCCGTTGCCGGTTTTCAAGACCGGTGCAATCGACCACTCTGCCACGCTTCCGAAAACAAGCTGGCGATTCTACACAAGCCACAGGAGGTTACCTTCTGTGGCTTGTGTTTTTGTCCGTCTTACGCGGCCTGTTGTGCCTTGGCTGCGGCCAGGGCCGTCATGTTGACGATGCGGCGCACCGTGGACGAGTGGGTGAGGATGTGTGCAGAAGCCGCCACGCCCATGAGGATGGGGCCGATGGTCGTGCCGTGCGAGACCGTGGTCTTGAGCACGTTGAACAGGATGTTGGCCGCATCCAGGTTGGGGCAGATGAGGATATTGGCCTCACCTTGCAGGGTGGTTTCCAGCATGGCGCGCTGACGCACGCTTTCATCCAGAGCGGCGTCGCCGTGCATTTCACCATCGCATTCGATGTGCGGGTTGGTCGCCACAAACAGGTCGCGAGCCTGGCGCATCTTGATTGCGGATTTGCGCATGGACGAGCCATAGTTGCTGTGCGAGATGAAGGCCACCTTGGGGGGGATACCAAAGCGCTGCACTTCTTCGGCGGCCAGCTCGGCAATGTGGGCCAGCTCTTCGGCCGTGGGGTCTTCGTTGATGTAGGTGTCGGCAATGAAGAGGATGCGACCTTCAAGCATCAGGGCGTTGACGGTGGCAAGACGCTGCACACCGGCCTTGTGGCCCAGCACGCCCTGGATGTGATCCAGGTGTCGGTCAAAGCGGCCTACCAGGCCGCAGAGCATGGCATCGGCGTCGCCCATCTTCACCAGCATGGTGGCAATCAGCGTGTTGGAGCGGCGCAGGACCTTCTTGGCGGTTTCGGGGGTGACGCCATTGCGCCCCATGAGGCGATGGTAGGCCTCCCAGTACTGGCGGAAGCGCGGGTCGTCTTCCGGATCGCAGACCTGGAAGTCAATCCCCGCTTGCAGGCGCAGGCCGGCGCGGGCGATGCGGCTGGCAATGATGGCGGGACGGCCGATCAGGATGGGCTGTGCCAGGCCTTCGTCCACGATGGTCTGCACGGCACGCAGGACGCGTTCGTCCTCGCCTTCGGCATAGGCCACGCGCTGGGGTTTGGCCTTGGCGGCGGCGAACACCGGGCGCATGATCATGCTGGTCTGGTACACAAAGCGCGTCAGGTGCTCGCGGTAGGCGTCGTAGTCGGCAATGGGGCGTGTGGCGACCCCGGAAGCCTCGGCAGCCTGGGCCACGGCGGGGGCAATGCGCAGGATCAGACGCGTATCGAAGGGGGTGGGGATGAGGTAATCCGGGCCGAAGGTCAGCTCCTTGCCCTGGTAGGCGGCGGCGACCTCGTCGCTGACGTCCTGCTTGGCCAGGGCGGCGATTTCACGCACGCAGGCCAGCTTCATGGCTTCGGTGATCTTGGTGGCACCGCAATCGAGTGCGCCCCGGAAGATGTAGGGGAAGCACAGCACGTTGTTGACCTGGTTGGGGTAGTCCGAGCGGCCTGTGGCAATGATGCAATCGGGGCGGATGGCCTTGGCCAGTTCGGGACGGATCTCCGGCTCGGGATTGGCCAGGGCCAGGATGATGGGGTTGTCGGCCATCGTCTTGAGCATCTCTGCCGTGAGCACGCCGGGGGCAGAGCAGCCCAGGAACACGTCGGCATTGGCGACGGCATCGGCCAGGGTGCGACCGGTGGTGTTCTGGGCAAAGGCTGCCTTGGAGGGATCCAGCTGGCCGGGGCGGCCCACATAGATCAGCCCCTTGGAGTCGCACATGAAGATGTTTTCCCGGCGTACGCCCAGGCCCATCATGACGTTGACGCAGGCAATGGCCGCAGCACCTGCGCCCGAGACGGCGACCTTGACGCTGGCAATGTCCTTGCCCACCAACTCCAGCGCGTTGAGCAGAGCGGCGCTGGAAATGATGGCGGTGCCGTGCTGGTCGTCGTGGAACACCGGGATGTTCATGCGCTTGGAGAGCTCCTGCTCAATGTAGAAGCACTCGGGCGCCTTGATGTCTTCCAGGTTGACGCCGCCCAGCGTGGGCTCAAGGGCGGCGATGATTTCGATCAGCTTGTTCGGGTCGCGCTCGTCCAGCTCGATATCGAATACATCCACGCCGGCAAACTTCTTGAACAGGCACCCCTTGCCTTCCATCACGGGCTTGCCTGCCAGGGGGCCGATATCGCCTAGGCCCAGCACAGCGGTGCCGTTGGTGATCACGCCGACGAGGTTGCCGCGTGCGGTGTAGTCAAAGGCCTTGCTGGGATCGGCCTGGATGTCCAGGCACGGATAGGCCACCCCCGGGGAATAGGCCAGCGACAGGTCACGCTGATTGGACAGTGGCTTGGTGGGGGTGACGGAGATTTTTCCCTTGGACGGGTTGGCGTGGTAGTCGCGCGCGGCATCGCGCAGGATTTGCTCGGCGGGGGTCAAAGCGTTGCTCATAAAACGGGAACGGATGGAGAAAGATCGGACGACTCGTGCGCGCTGCAAGGTGTGTGGGGTGGCACCTGTGACGTGTGGATGGGCTGGCTTGGATGGTTGTTGGGCCCAGTGGCACGAACGCACATTGGACTCGCCCCGAAACGAGGGGCTGATGTCTCGGCAGACCGGCTCAGCGCGGAACCTGTTGGGCACAGAGCTGGGCGGCACTGCCACGGGGCGCACATTATCACAGGCATGCCGACGACGCAGAGCGGCTGCCGCATGAAAGAGTGGGAAAGTCAGGTCCGTCAGTAGCCCAGGGTCTGTCCATCGGGGTTGCGTGGGTCGGAGGCACCGTAGAGCACCCCGTCGCGCACCTGGATGGTCTGCGTGCGCCCCATGGCCGGCTTGACGCTGATGTGGTGCCCGCGCTGGCGCAGCAGGTGCACTGTATCGGGCGAAAAGCCTTTTTCCAGGCGCAGCTCATCGGGCATCCACTGGTGATGAAAACGAGGTGTGGCGGCCGATTCGGCGGGGTTCATGCCATGGTCGATGGTGTTGACCAGGGTCTGCAGCACGGTGGTGATGATCCGTGGCCCACCGGGGCTGCCGGTGACCAGGGCCACTCTGCCGTCTTGCAGCACGATGGTCGGCGTCATGGACGACAGCGGACGCTTGCCGGCCTGCACTGCGTTGGCATCGCCACCGACCAATCCGTAGGCGTTGGCAACGCCGGGCTTGGCGGCAAAGTCGTCCATTTCGTTGTTGAGCACGATGCCGGTGCCCTTGGCCACGATGCCGCTGCCAAAGTTGGTGTTCAGGGTGTAGGTGACGGCCACGGCGCTGCCGGCCTTGTCCACCACCGAGTAGTGCGTGGTTTGTTCGCTTTCATAGGCCTGCGGCTGGCCGGGGCGAATGGTCTGCGCAGCGCGTGCCCGTTGCGGGTGGATGCTGCTGGCCAGCTGATCGGCGTAGCGCATGCTGGTCAGTCCCTGCATGGGTACGCGCACAAAGTCCGGATCTCCCAGAAACTCTGCACGGTCGGCGTAGGCCAGCTTCATGGTCTCGGTCATGTGGTGGATGCTTTGTGCGCTGTTCACCCCCCAGTCCTTCAGCGGCCAGCGTTGCAGCATGTTGAGCATCTGCACCAGATGTACCCCACCGGAGGAAGGTGGCGGCATGGTCACGACCTCGTAACCACGGTACTGGCCGCGTACGGGCACGCGTTCAATGACCTGGTAGCTCTTCAGATCCTCCAGGGTGATGCCGCCGGCGTGCGGTGCCATCTCCGCGGCAATCTTCTGGGCAATGGGGCCTTCATAGAAAGCCTTGGCGCCATCCCGGGCGATCAGGCGCAGCGACTGGGCGAGGTCTTTTTGCACCAGCAGATCGCCGCGGCGCAGCGGCGCACCGTCCTTCCAGAAGATGGCCGTGCTGGCGGGCCAGGGCGCCAGGGTTTTTTGTTCCTGCTTCAGCACCTTGGCCAGTGTTTCGCTGACAGGAAAGCCCTTTTCGGCCAGCTCGATGGCCGGTGCGATGACCCGATCCAGCGGCATGCTGCCCCATTTCTGCAGCGCATGCGTCAGGCCGGCGACGGTGCCGGGAACGCCCACTGCATAGTGGGTGTAGAGGGATTTGCCGTCGATCACCTGTCCCTGGGCATCCAGGTACATGCGCTGGTGTGCGCCCTTGGGTGCCGTTTCCCGAAAGTCGAGTGCCACCTGCGTACCACTGGAGGCATCGTGCACCACCATGAAGCCACCCCCGCCGATATTGCCGGCATTGGGCAGGGCCACTGCCAGCGCAAAGCCCACGGCAACGGCGGCATCCACGGCATTACCGCCGGCTTGCAGGATCTCCAGGCCGATGCGCGATGCCAGGGCCTGTTCGCTGGCCACCATGCCGCTGTGGGCCACCACTGGGTGGAAGATGTCCATGCTGTGGTCGTAGGCCGCTGCAGCGGCCTGGGCGGCGCTGGTTTGCACGGCTTGCGGCGGTGTGGCAGGGGACAGGTGCTCAGTGGTGGTGCAGGCACTCAGGCCTGCCAGAGCCAGAACCGCAGAGGCGGTCAACAAGGAAGGGGAAAAACGCATGGGAGGCCTCGTGACGTTGTTGCCGGCAGCAAGGGAGCCAGCCTACAGGCAAGCTGTGGCATGTGCAATGCGGCACATCCCCCGGGGTGTCCTATTGGCTCAGCTGTCCCAGTGAGAGCGTGTCGAGCTGAAAGCGCCCGGACTTGTCCCACAGCCAGGTGTCGGTAAAGCTCAGCTTCCCACGCGTGCCCGCTGCAATCGGGAAGGGGGCGGCAGCGCGCACGGTGCGCTCAATTTCGCGGATGACCTCGGGGGCGTGGCGCGGCGCGCGCATCCAGTTCAGGCGATGGATGTGCCCATTGGGCTGCAGCTCGACCTCCAACACCCCGATGGCATACAGCATGGGGGGCAGCTTGCCGGGGTAGATGCGTGCACTGTTGAGCTGGTAGATGTGCTCGGCCGCCATGCGGCGCAGCGGGGTGTGCGTGCTGCCGGAAGGTGCGCTGGGGCGCGAGGGCGTGCCGCAGGCCGTGAGCAGGGCGGCAACACCCATGCCGGTGCAGGCGTGAAGGAAACCGCGGCGCAGCGTGCCTGGGGGGAGTGAGGGGGAAGGTGGCGTGTTCATGGACGAAGGGTAGCGCCAAAAAAATGCGGCCAACGTCAGAGCGTGTCAAAAATGGTTATATAATCCGAGGCTTCGCGGCTGTAGCTCAGCTGGATAGAGTACTTGGCTACGAACCAAGGGGTCGTGGGTTCGATTCCTGCCAGCCGCACCATATCGTCAAGCCCTGAAACCGAAAGGTTTCAGGGCTTTGCTTTCTCCCGCATCGCCTCTGTGTACAGTACGCGCCCATGAGCAAGGCGTTTACCAAGGAGCCTGACGGGCAGCAGGCCGATGACGACGATCTGCCCCCAATTGCCCCTCTGCCGGCCGGCAGCAAGAACTACATGACCCCGGCGGGCTATGCCGCACTCAAGTCCGAGTTGCTGAGCCTGATCGACGAGGAGCGCCCCAAAGTGGTCGAGACGGTGCGCTGGGCGGCCAGCAATGGCGACCGCTCGGAAAACGGCGATTACCTGTACGGCAAGAAGCGGCTGCGCGAGATCGACCGGCGCATTCGCTTCCTCACCAAGCGCCTGGAGCAGGCGCAGGTGGTTGACCCCAGCGTGCACCATGGCAGCGACCAGGTGTTTTTTGGCGCCACCGTCACTTATGTGGACGATGAGGACGTGCAGCGCACCATCACCATCCTGGGGGTGGATGAGGCGCAGGCCAGTCTGGGGCAGGTCAGCTGGGTGGCGCCGGTGGCACGCGCTCTGCTCAAGGCCCGGGTGGGGGATGAGGTGGCGCTGCCCACGCCGGCCGGGGTGCGCACGCTGGAGGTGCTGGAGGTCAGTTACCCGGCTCCATGATCGACTTCAGTGGATGAAGGTATAAAAAAGAGAGCTGTTGGCGCTTGCTGGTTCTGGTTTTCAGGTCATATACCGCCTGAATTCCTGATCTAGCAAGCGCCAGCAGCTCTCTTTTTGGTAGTTGCAGCCGATTACTCGGTCGTGGCCACGACGCGTTGTGCCTGGAGCACTACTGCGTTGCGGCGCAAGGCGCGCAGTGCCGACTCCAGCTGCTGCACGTCGTGCACCGCCAGGATGAAGCGCAGCACCGTGGTCTGCATGGCGGACTCATCCTCCATGTCCACCCGGCGGATGTCCACGTCGTTGTCGGCGATCACCTGGGCAATGCGTGCCAGCACACCCTTGCCGTTGCGCACGGTCAGCGAGATGGCCGCGTTGTGCAGGCGCTGGGTGCTGTCCTCGCTCCATTCCACGGGGATGAAGCGCTCCGCATCGCGCTCCTGCAGGCGCCTGGCCACGGCGCAATTGCTGCAATGCACATGCAGGCCGTCGCCGTGCCCCAGGTAGCCCACCACGGCATCGCCCGGCAGGGGGTGGCAGCAATCGGCGTAGTGGGTGGCGGCCTGGCTGCTGCCATCCAGAATCACTGTGGCGCGCTGGCTCTTGTCCTGGGTGAAACGCTGCTGGGTCAGCAGCAGGGCGTTGGGGCGCTGCCCGTGCTGGAACAGGTAGGCGGCCATCTTCTGGGCCACCATGGTGGCTGCCACGTGCCCCAGGCCGATGCTGGCCAGGGTCTCGGCCTGGGTCTGGTTGGGCTTGAGCACGGACTGCCAGACGGCCTGCAGCATGGCCTCATCCCGTGGCAATTCGGCAATGCCTTCCTCGCGCAGCGCCTGGGTGAGGAGCTGCTCGCCCAGGGCGGCAGATTCGCTGTGCGCCGTGGTCTTGAGGTAGTTGCGGATCTTGGAGCGCGCCCGTCCGGTGCGCACAAAGCTCAGCCAGGTGGAGTTGGGGCTGGAGTCGGGGTCGGTGACGATTTCCACCACGTCGCCGCTCTTGAGCTCGCTGCGCAGCGTGGCGGCCTCGCCGTTGATGTTGGCGCTGGTGGCATGGTGGCCGATGTTGCTGTGCAGGGCGTAGGCAAAGTCCAGCGCCGTGGCGCCGCGCGGCATGGAGAGCACCTTGCTCTTGGGCGTGAAGACGTAGATCGAGTCCGGCAGCAGGTCCACCTTGATGTTGTCCCAGAACTCGCTGGCATCGCGCGTCTCGGTCTGGATGTCCAGCAGCGACTGCAGCCATTGGGTGTTCAGGGTTTCCTGTCCCTTTTCGGCACCGGCCTGATAGAGCCAGTGCGCTGCCACACCGGCCTCGGCCACGATGTGCATGGAGCCGGTGCGCACCTGAAATTCGATGGTCACCCCTGCCGGGCCGACCAGGGTGGTGTGCAAGGACTGGTAGCCATTGCTCTTGGCCATGGCGATGTGGTCCTTGAAGCGCCCCGGCACCGGTTTGTAGAGCTGGTGCAGCACCCCCAGGGCGGTATAGCAGTCGGTGGTGCTGGGCACGATGAGGCGAAAGCCGCACACATCGGTCACCTGGGCAAAGCTCTGGTGCTGGCGCAGCATCTTCTGGTAGAGCGCAAACAGGGTGTTCTCGCGGGCGCTCAGGCGAATCGGCATGGCCATGCGCTCGAAAGCGGCCTGCACCTCGGTCTGCACGCGCTGCATGAAGTCGCGCCGGCGTGTGCGCGATTTGTGGATGGCCTTGTCCAGCGTCTCGTAGCGCCAGGGGTGCAGGTGGCGAAAGGCCAGGTCCTGCAGCTCGCGGTAGGTCTGGTTGAGCCCCAGGCGGTGGGCAATGGGCGCAAAGATGTCCAGCGTTTCGGAGGAGATGCGCCCCCATTTGCTGCGCGGCATGTCGCCCATGGTGCGCATGTTGTGCGTGCGGTCGGCCAGCTTGATCAGGATGACGCGCACGTCCTTGGCCATGGCCAGCAGCATCTTGCGAAACGATTCGGCCTGGCTTTCCTCACGCGTGTTGAATTGCAGCTTGTCCAGTTTGGTCAGCCCATCGACCAGGTCCGCCACGGTGCTGCCAAAGCGGTTGCTCAGATCCTGCTTGGTGATGCCGCAGTCTTCCATGGAATCGTGCAACAGGGCAGCGGCCAGGGCCGGGGCGTCCAGCTTCCAGTTGGCACAGATGCCGGTGACGGCAATCGGGTGGGTGATGTAGGGGTCGCCGCTGCTGCGCCATTGGTCGCGGTGTGCCTGGTCCGCGTATTCCCAGGCCTGACGCACCAGGGCAATGCTGGGGCTGTCCAGGTAGCCCAGAAAGCCCAGCAGGTGTTCAAAATGGGCACGCGACACCTGCGCTGCTGCCTGCAGGCGCTCGGCGCTGGGCAAATCCCTGGGGATAGGGATGCTGGGGAAAGACGAAGAATTCACAACCGCGTTCATATGCCGAATGTAGCGTGGAGAGAAAAGCCTGTAAGCGCATAAAAAAAGCACCGCAAAGCGGCGCTTCTATTGTTGCAGCCTATAGCGTAAATGGAACGCAGGGTGTATGGGCTCAACCGGGCACTTTTTTTAACATTTCCAGGCCCACCTTGCCGGCGGCGATCTCACGCAGCGCGGTCACGCCGGGCTTGTTCTGGCATTCGACTTTCGGGGCGTGGCCCTGGCTGAGCATGCGCGCGCGGTAGGTGGCGGCCAGGACGAGTTGGAAGCGGTTGGGGATCTGCTCCAGGCAGTCTTCAACGGTGATGCGTGCCATCTAAGGTACTCCGAAAGATGAGGGGGAATGAGTCACAGGGGAGAGGAGAAGATCAGACGCTGAGGTTCAAGGACTCGAACACATCGGCGCGCAGACGGCGCTGACTCAGGTACTTCAGGCGCTGTGCGTGGATGATGGCCTTGAGGTCAAACAGCGCGCTCTCAAACAACTCGTTGATTATAACGAAGTCGAATTTGGCCACCTGGGCCATCTCTTCTTCGGCATTCTTCATGCGCAGCTCAATGACTTCGGGTGCATCTTCACCGCGGTTTTCCAGGCGCGAGCGCAGTTCTTCCCAGCTGGGCGGCAGGATGAAGATCAGCACCGCTTGCGGGAAGGCCTTGCGCACCTGCAGCGCACCCTGGTAGTCGATTTCCAGCAGCACGTCGTTGCCATCGGCCAGGCGGTCCTGAATGCCCTTTTTCGAGGTGCCGTAGCGCTTGCCATGCACGTGTGCCCATTCGATGAAGGCATCGCTGGCGACCATGGCGTCAAATTCGGCTTCGGAGACAAAAAAGTACTCGCGGCCATGCTTTTCCTGGCCGCGTGGCGCACGTGTGGTGTGCGAGACGGAGGGATAGACGCGCGCATCGAACGAGCGCAGCGCCTTGACCAAGCTGGACTTGCCGGCCCCACTGGGGGCGGCGACGACAAATAGATTTCCTGGCAGTTGTGCTTGCATAGGGGGATGGTGTTCAGCGTTACTCGATGTTTTGCACCTGTTCACGCATTTGTTCGATCAGCACCTTCATGTCGACGCTGATGTGGGTGAGCTCCAGGGTGGCGGACTTGGAGCCCAGGGTATTGGCCTCGCGGTGCAGTTCCTGGATCAGGAAGTCCAGGCGTTTGCCGATTTCGCCGCCCTTTTTCAGCAGGCGCTCGATCTCGTCCAGATGGGCGCCCAGGCGGGTGATTTCTTCGGCCACGTCGATACGGATGGCAAAGGCGGTGGCTTCGCTCAGGGCGCGCTCCTGCGCTGCTTCGGGTGGCACCTGCCCTTCGGCCAGTCCCATGGCTTCCTGCCAGCGCTCCAGGAAGCGCTGGCGCTGCTGCTCGACCAGCTGCGGAACCAGAGGTTCTGCCTGTTTGGCCAGGGCGCGCAGCTGTTGCAGGCGCTCCAGCAGCATCTGCGCCAGGCGCTTGCCCTCGCGGGCGCGGGCATCCAGCAAGGCGGTGATGGCCTGTTCGGCCAGTTCGGTGACGGTGGACTGCCAGTCGATGGCACCGCTGGCGTTGCCGGGGCCGGACAGGCGCAGCACATCGGCCACGGACAGGCCCTTGGCATCGGGCAGCCAGGCCTGCACCTGCTCCTGCACCATGCCGATGCGCTGCAACAGGGCCGGCTCGGGGCAGGGCAGCTGGGTGCTGGCATCGTGCTCGATGGCCGCACGCACTTCCACCTTGCCGCGTTTGAGGCGCTGGGTGAGCAAGGCGCGCAGCGCGGGTTCCTGGGCGCGCAGCTCATCGGGCAGGCGCAGGGTGAGGTCTAGAAAACGGCTGTTGACGGAGCGAATTTCCAGGCCCACGCGGGCCGTGGCGGCGGCGTCTGCTGCCTGCGAGGTGGCCGGTGTCAGCTGGGCGCTGGCATATCCGGTCATGCTGTAAACTGGCATTGGCCTTGTCTCGGTTGCTTGCAATCCGCAGATTATCCGGTTTCTGTGCTACCCCTTGGTTGTAGCAGTTCAAAAATGACGACTAAATCCAAGCCTGCAGCACTACCACCCGATACGGTGATCGGTGGTTATCGCGTTATCCGCCGCCTGGCCTCGGGTGGCTTCGGAGTGGTGTATCTGGCCGTGGATGGCCAGGGCCAGGAAGTAGCCATCAAGGAATATCTGCCCGCCGCCCTGGTCACGCGCGAGCCCGGGCAGCTGGTGCCGCAGGTGGCGCCCGAAAAGCTGCCCCTGTATCGGCTGGGCCTGAAAAGTTTTTTTGAAGAGGGTCGGGCGCTGACGCAGATCTCCCACCCCTCGGTGGTGAGCGTGCTCAACTTCTTTCGCGAGCACGAAACCGTTTACATGGTGATGAACTACCTGCAGGGCGCCTCGCTGCAGGAGTATGTGGTGCTCGGGCGCAGCCTCAAGCGGCCCAAGATTCTGCGCGAATCGACCATTCGCTCGCTGTTCGACGAGGTGTTGCGCGGCCTGCGCATCGTGCACCAGCACAAGATGCTGCACCTGGACATCAAGCCCGCCAACATCTTCATCACCGACGACGACCGTGCCGTGATGATCGACTTTGGCGCTGCGCGCGAGGTGCTCAACCAGCAGGGCAATTTCGTGCGTCCCATGTACACGCCCGGTTTTGCCGCTCCCGAGATGTACCGGCGCAGCGGCGCCATGGGGCCGTGGACCGATATTTACGCCATCGGTGCCTGCATCTATGTGTGCATGACCGGGCAGGCGCCGCCGGATGTGCCCAAGCGCCAGGAAAAGGACACCCTGCCCACGGCACTGGCGCGGCTGCGGGGCAACTATTCCGACAATCTGCTCGAGCTGGTGCAATGGGCGATGGAACTGGAGCCGCTGTCGCGGCCTCAATCCGTCTTTGCATTGCACAAGGCCCTGAGCCAGGACAGCAACCGCCGCTACACGCAACTGACCATGGCTGAGCGGGTGCGCCTGCAACTGGGTGCGCTGATTGGTCAGAGCCCGTCGGCCTCGCTGGCAGTACCCTCCTCGGTCGCCGGGCCGCCTGTGAAGACTCCATGAAATTTTCCGTTTTCCAACTCAGCCGTCGTGGTGGCCGTGCGACCAATGAAGACCGCATGGGCTACTGCTACACGCGCGAGGCGGCGTTGTTCGTGCTGGCTGATGGCATGGGCGGCCATGCCGAAGGGGAAATCGCTGCCCAGCTGGCCCTGCAGTCCCTTGCGGCAGAGTTTCAGCGCCTGGCCAAACCCACGCTGGAGGATCCGATTGCGTTCCTGAGGTCCTCCTTGCTGGTGGCGCACGAGCGCATTCTGGCCTATGCGCGCCACAAGCGCATGTCCGACGCACCGCGCACCACCCTGGTGGCCGCACTGGTGCAGGAGGGGCTGGCGTACTGGATCCACTGCGGCGACTCGCGCCTGTACTGGGTGCGCGGCACGCAGCTGCAGGCGCGCACGCGCGACCACTCGTACGTGGAGATGGAGCGCTCCGGGCCGATGAAGCTGGCGCATCGCCTGCTCAACCGCAATGTGCTTTACACCTGCCTGGGCGCGGATGCGGCGCCGGTGTTTGCCGTCTCCGGCCCGCACGTGCTGCAGCACGGCGACCGGATCATGCTGTGCTCCGATGGCCTGTGGGACGTGCTCAAGGAGCAGGTGCTCATCCAGCATCTGGGCTCCCAGCCGGTGCAGGATGCCGTGCCCGCGCTGGTGGATGCGGCCCTGACCGCAGCTGGCAGCAGGAGCGACAACGTCACGGCCCTGGCCATGCAGTGGGAGGTGGCCGATCAGGTGGAGCACTCGGTCCAGCCCCAGACGTCGTTGCCCGATAGCGAGAGCTTTGCCTCCACCATCCAGTCGTCGCAGGACCTGGAGGGTTTTGACGATGTGCTGGACGAGGCGGAGATCGAGCGCAGCATCGCCGAGATCAATGCCGCCATCCGGCGCTCGGCGCTACTCAAGAAGGCCGGCAGCTAGTGGCGTACTGGCTGATCGTTGCTGTTGTTTCTTGAACTTCTGAATTCATAGCTATTGACGCTTGCTACATAAGCGTTTGGACGGGATTTTTTTATGAAAATAGTTTTGGCATCGAACAACCAGGGCAAGTTGCAGGAGCTGCAGGCCATGTTCGCCCCGCTCGGCGTGGAGCTGATCGCCCAGGGCACGCTGTTTACCGGCGAGGCCCCCGAGCCGCACTGCACCTTTGTGGAAAACGCCCTGTCCAAGGCGCGCTTTGCCGCAGAGAAAACCGGCCTGCCGGCCATTGCCGACGATGCCGGCCTGTGCATCGACGCCTTTGGCGGCCTGCCCGGGGTGGACACTGCCTACTACTGCACGCAATTTGGTTACGAAAAAAGCGATGCCAACAACGTGCGGGCGGTGCTGGAACAACTGGCGGGCCACAGCAACCGCAAGGCGGCCATGGTCAGCACCCTGGTGGGCGTGCGCCATGCGCGTGACCCGGAGCCGCTGATTGCCGTGGGCCGCGTGGCCGTGGAAATCGCCACCGAGCCGCGCGGCAGCAACGGCTTTGGCTTCGATCCGGTACTGCTGATCCCGGAGCTGGGCAAGACCTTTGCCGAGATGGAGCCGGCCTACAAGAACCAGCACAGCCACCGTGGCCGCAGCACCCTGGCCATGATGGAGCTGCTGCGCAGCAGCTGGCTGGCCTGAGGCGCTTTCCCACCATGCAAGGACAGCAACCATGATGGTTCCAATCGTGGAAGAGGGCGGCGCTTCGGGCCTGGGGCAGGCACCGCGCGACGTACAGCACTACATGCGCCCCGGCACCCTGCAGCTGTCGGCCCTGCCGCCGCTGTCGGTGTATGTGCACCTGCCCTGGTGCCTGAGGAAGTGCCCGTACTGCGATTTCAACTCGCACGGCTGGACGCAGGAGCAGGGCGAGCTGCCCGAGCAGCGCTACATCGACGCCCTGATGGCCGACCTGGAGGCCAGCCTGGGCATGGTCTGGGGGCGGCGGGTGCACAGCGTCTTTATCGGCGGCGGCACGCCCAGCCTGTTCAGCCCGCAGGCCATCGAGCAGCTCATCAGCGGCCTGCGCGCACGCCTGCCGCTGGAAGCCGGCTGCGAAATCACCCTGGAAGCCAACCCTGGCACCTTTGAGGCCGAGCGCTTTGCCGCCTTTGCCCGGGCCGGGGTGACACGTTTGTCGGTGGGCGTGCAAAGCTTTGACGACCGGCTGCTGCAGGCCGTGGGCCGGGTGCACAGCAGCGCCCAGGCACAGGCAGCGCTGCGCGAAGCGGCGCAGTGCTTTGAGACCTTCAATCTGGACCTGATGTACGCCCTGCCAGGGCAGACCCTGGCCGATCTGCAGCGCGACATCGACATGGCCCTGTCATTCAACCCGCCGCACCTGTCGGTGTACCACCTGAGCATCGAGCCCAACACCTACTTTGCCAAACACCCGCCCACGCAGCTGCCCGAGGACGATCTGGCCTACGACATGCTCGATGCCCTGACTGCAGCCACGGGCGCGCACGGGCTGCAGCGCTACGAAGTCTCGGCCTACGCACGCGCCGGCCAGCAGTGCGTGCACAACACCAACTACTGGCAGTTTGGCGACTACCTGGGCATTGGTGCGGGGGCACACAGCAAGATCAGCTTTGCGCAGCGCATCACGCGCCAGGTGCGCCTGCGCGATCCGCAGCGCTACATGGAGGCAGCCCTGGCTGGGCGCCCGCTGGCCAGCGACACCGACGTGCGCCGCAAGGAGCTGCCGTTTGAGTTCATGCTCAACGCCCTGCGTCTGCGCGGCGGCTTTGCGCTGCAGGACTACACCGCCCGCACCGGCCTGCCACTGAGCACCGTTGCCGCAGCGCTGGAGCAGGCGCAGCAGCAGGGCCTGATCATGCGTGAGGCCGACTGGGTGCAGCCGACCGAGCGCGGCTTTGATTTCCTGAGCGATCTGCAGGCCCTGTTCCTGCCGGTGGAAGAATGAAAAATCAGAGCATCTACCGCTGACAGAGCATGGATTTCAGGTGTTTTCAATCCTGAGACCAAGATCTACCAAGCGGTGGCAGCTATAAAAAACATCTAGCCACAACGGGCCGCGACGATGCGGCCGGTGGCATCCACCTCCAGGTTCAGGCGCTCGGCGTTGAACTCGCTCGTGGCCGGCTGGCCCAGGGGAACCACGCGCACCATGTAGGCGCCCGCGCGCTTGCGCGCCTCGTTCACGTTGTGCTCGGTATTGGTCTTGCCGACAGCCCATTGGGCCGCCTCGGCATCGCAGCGCTGCAATGGGCGCGGCGGCAATTCCTGCCTGCCCTGGCGGGAGGGCAGAGCGCAGGCGGTGAGCAAGGTGCTGGCCAGCAGCAGCAAGACAAGGCGCATGGTGGTGATCTCCTTCATCTGAACAGAACGCCGGGTTGCAGTCCCGACACCGACCTCAACGTTAACGCGCCCGCCCGCTGGTGCACGAGGGCGGGCGGTAACGATCTGTGCGTCGGGCGCTGCGTCCATAGCCGGCGCACCTGCCCGCCGCCGGGCCCTCAGCGGATTGGCTGCAGTGTGGCCGGCAGCTTTCTGGCCTGCAGGGTGCGCTGCGCGGCCTGGGCCTCGGCCTGCGTGGCAAATGGGCCGGCGCGCAGGCGCACCAGCTCGCCCTTGTTGGTGGTGCTGGTGTGCTTGACCACGGGCAGGCGCGCGGCGCGGATGCTGGCTTCGACCCTGGCGGCGTTGTCGGCGTTGGCGTAGGTGCCCACATTGACGTAGTAGCGCTGGGTGCTGGGTGGCGTGTTCTTCTGCGCAGCCTTGGCGGTGGTGTTGGTGGGCGTGCCAGCCACCCGGTTGCTGCTTCTGGTGGCTGGATTCTTGCCTGCGGCAGGTTGTGTGGCCCCCTTGCGGGCAGGTTCCTTCTTGCGCGCGGTGGCGCCTGCTGCGGGCTTGGCAGCTTCTTTCCTGGCGGCTTCCCTTGGGGCCGCAGCCTCTTTTCTGGAGGCAGCCTTGGCGGGGGGCGGTGCTGCCTGAGTCGATGCGGGCGTCGGTGCAGCCGCAGCCGCAGCTGCGACAGGCTGGGGCGCAGGTGCGGGTGCGGCAGATATGGCAGCCCCTGCTGCAGCCGGCAGCGCGGCAGCGGCTACGGATGCTGCATCGATGGTGGTGGGGCTGGTTGCCTCGGTGGACGGCGCGGCAACGTTGAGGGAGGGAACGGTCACTGCTGCCGGTGGCGCAGCTTCCGTCGCGGCAGGCGCCTCGTTGGTGGCCGTGCCGTCGGTGGCGCTGGTGTCAGGGGGAGTATTTGGGGTATTGGGGAAATGCAGCACTGGCGGTCCCACCCGCGCAGCCGTTGGCTCGGCGGGGGGCGAGGCAGGCGCAAGCCCTGCCCAGATCAGGCCGGCCAGCAGCAGCCACCATGTCACCTGCCCGGCTGCGGCCAGCTGGCGGTGTCTGCGGCCGGGGGCCTGCGCCTCCAGCAGGCTCTGGGCCTTGGCCAGCGTGGGCGCCTGCTCCAGGGCGCTCATGGTCTGGTGATGCACCTGGCGGTAGTACCAGCCATTGCCCAGAAAACCCGGCACGGCTCCCGCCAGCAATGTGCCCAGCAGCACCAGTGAGGTTTCCATGTGCATGGGGATGCGCCCATGCAGGCCCAGCAGCCACACCGCCAGCGCGACCAGCACCAGGGCGGCGTAGATGGCCGTGGGGCGCCACAGTCCGCGCAACAGCCCCCAGCCCAGGGTGCAGCAGGCGGCGGCGCCATTCCAGCTGGGGCTGGGGTGGCCCAGGGTTTCAAACCGCAGGAAGTGGCGCTGGTAGTACTCGGCCTGCAGCGGGCCAATGACGTGCTGATACAGCTGAGGCAGCAGTCCGGAGGTGGGTGCGGCGTTGCCCGAGGCAGCCTGGGTGCTGTGAGCGTCGTGGGAATGGGGTGGCGCAGACATGGGGGCAAATTGTGGCATGGCTGGGGTGGGCTTTCAGGGCAGCGCGTCGGGGCATATGTGGCCGTGCGCAGCAGGGCGGTGGGGGCAACTTTTACACTGGCGCCCTTTACACATTTGATGGATTGAACAAGGCATGTCTATGCAGCAACACCGTTGGCAGTTTGTACGCGCAGGGGGCGTCGATCAGGTGGTCATTCGAACGGGCGCCGATATTGCCCATCTGGCGCAGCTGGACCAGAAGCTCTGGGTTGCGCTGGCCTGTCCCACGCGCGGGGTGGAGTTCGATGCGGCCACCCTGGACCTGATCGACGAGGACGGCGATGGCCGCATCCGCGCCCCCGAGCTGCTGCAGGCCTGCCAGTGGGCCGTGGCCCATGTGCGCGATCCGGAAGTGCTGGCCAGCACCAGCGACGTGCTGCAGCTGGACAGCATCCAGACCGACGCGGAAAACGGCGCCGCCATGCTGGCCGAGGCGCAGCGCATCCTGGCCCTGGCCGGGCAGGATGGGGCCACCAGCCTGAGCCTGGCCCAGGTGCAGCAGCGCCTGGCCGAGCTGCACGCCATGCCTTTCAATGGCGACGGCATTCTGTCCTTGCAGGCGCTGCAGGAGCAGCCCGAGCTGCGGGCCCTGGCGCAGCGCATCATGGACGCCTACGGCAGCGAGCTGGGGCGCGACGAGCAACCCGGCCTGGCCCGGCCCCAGGTGGAACAGTTCTTTGCCGACGTGCAGGCCCTGATCGATTGGCTGGCGCAGGGCCCGCAGCAGCTGTGCGGCCTGCCCGATGCGCAGCAGGCCCAGGCTGCGGCGCAGGCGCTCACTGCCGTGCAGGCCAAGGTGGACGACTTTTTTGCCCGCTGCCAGCTGGCCGCCTTCGATGCCTCGGCCCAGCAACCCCTGAGCCCCAGCGAGGAGGGCTATGCCAGCCTGGGCCAGCAGGCGCTGACGGTGGATGATGCCGCCATTGCCGCGCTGCCCCTGGCGCGCATCGACCCCCAGGCCGTGCTGCCGCTGAACGGAGGGTTCAACCCCGCCTGGGTGGCGGCCATGGAGGCGCTGCGCCAGCATGCCATTGTCCCGCTGCTGGGGGCGCAGGAGCAGCTCACCGTGGCGCAGTGGCAGCAGCTCAAGGCACAGCTGGTGCCCTGCCAGACCTGGCTGGCCCAGCGCCCCACCACGCCCGTGGCCGACATGCCGCTGGAAGAAGCACAGGCCCTGCTGGCCAGCGATGCCCAGGCGCAGCTGCTGGCACTGATCGAGCGCGATAGCGCCGAGCAGGAGCACAGCGCCCAGGCGAAGAACCTGGAAAAACTCATCCGCCTGCAGCGCGACCTGCTGCCGCTGCTGAACAACTTTGTCTCGTTCTCCAGTTTCTACAGCCGCAGCGGCGCCATGTTTCAGGCGGGCACCCTGTACCTGGACGGGCGCAGCTGCGAGCTGACGGTGGACGTGCAGGACCCCGGGGCCCACGCCGCCCTGGCCGGGCTGGCCAAGACCTATCTGGCCTATTGCGAATGCCGCCGTGGCAGCGAGGTGCGCCACATCGTGGCTGCATTCACGGCGGGCGATGTGGACTTTCTGTTCGTCGGTCGCAAGGGCATCTTCTACGACCGCCAGGGCCGGGACTGGGATGCCGTCATCACCACCCTGATCGAAAACCCCACCAGCGTGGGGCAGGCCTTCTTCTCGCCCTACAAGAAGTTCCTGCGCATGGTGGAAGAGCAGGTGGCCAAGCGTGCCGCCAGCAAGGATGCCTCCGTCACCGAAGGCATGCTGACCAAGGCGGCCAGTCTGGCGGAAGGCAAGGTCAGCGCCGAAGCTGCCGCGCCGCGCAAGACCGATGTGGGCACCGTCGCTGCCATTGGTGTGGCGCTGGGCTCCATCAGCACGGTGGTGGTGGCCGTGCTCTCCAAGGTGCTGGAGCTGGGGCCGTGGATTCCCCTGGCCATTCTGGGCGTGGTGCTGGCCATCTCCGGTCCGAGCATGCTGATTGCCTGGCTCAAGCTGCGCGAACGCAGCCTGGGCCCCATCCTGGATGCCAGCGGCTGGGCCATCAACGGTCGCATGAAGATCAATCTGCCGCTGGGGCGTTCGCTGTCGCAACTGGCCCAGGTGCCGCCCAACGCCCAGCGCAGCCTGTACGACCCCTATGCCGCGCCGTCGGTCATGCCCTGGGTGTGGGCACTGGTGGTGCTGGTGCTGCTGGCGGCGCTGTCCTGGAGCCAGGGCTGGCTCAACCGCTGGTTGCCCGAGGGCTGGCAACCTGCAGCGGCCGAGGTGGTGCAGGAGGAAAGCGCGGCGGATGCCCAGGCACCTGCCGCCGCCGCAGAAGCCGCCCCGGCCGAGGCGGGCAACTGAGGAGCGCGGCGGCGCAGCCTGGCGTCAGGCCGCCGGCAGCTGTGGTGCGCGCCAGTTCAGCAGCTCGGCCAGGCGCTGCACCACCCAGTTGGCTTCTGCCGCATTCAGGCCCGATGCCGGGCCGCTGATGGCTGCGTGCAGGCCCAGCAGCACGCCGGCTTCGTCGCTGTGGCCGTTGTGGTACAGGGCTTGCGCCTGTTCCGTCAGGGCGCAGGCCAGGTCCTCGCACAGCTCGTAGCGTGCCAGCACGGTCTGGGCCGGGGCCTGCAGGCGCCCGCTGGCGTTGCGAAACAGCTGGCTGAAGCTGGCCGGGACCTCGATCTGGTTGCTCTCGTCCATGGCGGATCAATCCGGCGTGAACTGGGTGATGAAGCGCTGCAGATCCTCTTCCAGCTCGCAACTGACGACCTGGCCCATGCGACCGTCGCTCTTGCGCTGGGCGCTGAACAGCGTGGCCCGGCCGCGAAAGCGAAAGTCCGGCAGGTGGATCAGCGCATAGGGATGGGGCACGAAGTGCAGGTGGGCAAACACGATGCGGTACTCGTTGCGCGGGCTGGGGTAGAGCAGGTATTCGGGGTTGTCGATGGTGGTGGTGGCCATGGGCACGTACGGATGATGGTCCTCGGAAACAGGCACGCATTGTCTGGGCTTTGCCTGCCGGTTGCAGGGGGCTGCGACAATTCCGGCCATGTTCAGTGTCTGCATACAAACCGGAGATTTTGACGTCTCCACCGAGCTGGCCGCCCTGCGCGCCGGCAATGCCCGGGTGGGCGCGGCCTGCGCCTTTGTGGGCCTGGTGCGCGAGCACAACGAGGGCGATGCCGTCTCCAGCATGGAGCTGGAGCACTACCCCGGCATGACGGAAAAGAGCATTGCCGCCATCATCGAGCGCGCCCGTGAGCGCTTCGGCATCGATGGCGCGCGCGTCATCCACCGGGTGGGACTGCTGCAGCCGACCGACCAGATCGTGCTGGTGGCCGTGACCAGCGCCCACCGGGGGGCGAGCTTTCAGGCCTGCGAATTCATCATGGATTACCTCAAGTCCGAAGCTCCGTTCTGGAAAAAGGAGCAGACCCCGCAGGGTGCACGCTGGGTTGACGCCAGAACCAGTGATGAATTGGCTCTGGCTCGGTGGGAATAGCTATGCAAACTGAAGCGATCTGGCAGCGCCTCTCGCCCGTGTTCCTGTTGCGCGCCTCGGTGGCGGTGGCGGTGCTGACCATCGTGCTCAAGATGGGCGCCTGGTGGCTGACCGATTCCGTGGGGCTGCTCTCGGATGCGCTGGAGTCCTTCGTCAATCTGGCCGGCGCCATGTTCGCCCTGCTGATGGTCACCATCGCGCGGCGTCCGGCCGATGCCGACCACCCCTTCGGGCACAGCAAGGCGGAGTATTTCTCTTCGGGTTTTGAGGGCATTCTGATCGTGGGTGCAGCACTGGCCATCCTGTGGGCGGCCATCCACCGGCTGATCTACCCCGTCCCCTTGCAGGCACTGGGCTGGGGCATGGGGCTGTCGGCGCTGAGCACCGCCTGCAATGGCGTGCTGGCGCTGGTCATGCTGCGCTCGTCCAGGGTGCACCAGTCGGTGGCGCTGCGCGCCGATGCGCGCCACCTGCTCACCGATGTCTGGACTTCCGTGGGCGTGGTGGTGGCTCTGGCGGCGGTGCACCTTACCGGCTGGCTGTGGCTGGACGGGAGCATCGCCATCGTGGTGGCGCTCAACATCCTGAAGGAGGGCGGGCACCTGATCTGGCATGCTTCCCAGGGGCTGATGGACGAAGCCCTGGAGCCACAGCAGGTTGCTGCCCTGCAGGCCGTGCTGCGGCAGCACACGGAGCGTCACGGCGATATCTACTTCGATGCCCTGGCCACGCGTTGCGCCGGGCAGCGCAGCTTTGCCCAGCTGCACATGCACGTGCCCGCGCACTGGAGCCTGGGCCAGGCCGCCCGGCTGCGCTGTCAGGTGGAAAAAGACCTCATGGCGGCCGTGCCCGGGCTGCATGCCACCCTGGAAATCCTGCCCCTGGGCATGGAGACGGTGCTGGAAGCCCAGGGGCAGCAGGTCGCCGAAGATGCTGCCGTGCCGCCCTCCGCACCGGGCTGAGAAGGCTGAAAAGTCCTGCTGCCCGCCCGCCAACTTCACCCACACGCCACCACCATGCAGGAGCTGCGCACCCACTGGACACAGGCCTGGAGCCGGCTGGCATTGCCACCGCCAGCGGGGCTGTACGAGCAGCTGCTGCACGCCTATGGTGAGCCACAGCGGCATTACCACACCCTGCAGCACCTGGGCGAGTGTCTGGCGCACCTGGACAGCGCTGCCGACCTGGCCCAGCACCCCGGTGAAGTGGCCATTGCGTTGTGGTTCCACGATGCCATCTACGACGTGCGCGGCAGCAGCAACGAGCAGCAAAGCGCCGACTGGGCGCAGCGTGCGCTGCATGCCGCAGGAGCCGCCCCAGCCGTGCAGGCTCGCGTGCACGCGCTGATTCTGGCCACTTGCCACGACGCCGTGCCGGTGGACCCAGACCAGCAGCTGCTGGTGGACATCGACCTGGCCATCCTTGGCGCCCCGGCGGCGCGCTTTGCGCAGTACGAGCAGCAAATCCGGCAGGAATACGCCTGGGTGCCGCGGCTGCTTTACAACCGCAAGCGTCGATCCGTGCTGCAGGCCTTTCTTGCGCGTGCGCGGATTTACAGCACCTCTGCCTTTGGCATACGCTTTGAAGCGCAGGCTCGGGCCAATCTGGCGGAGGCGGTGCGGGCGCTTGCCTTCTGGTGAGGGCGCCCGTTGTGCCGGGGCGGCCAGTGCGGGCACAGTGGCGTGCCTGCACGATTCCGGCAACTGCTGCCGTTGGTGTCCTGGCCACGTGCCGTGCCGTCAGGCAGGTGGCCCGGCCTTGAAAACAGGCGGCATGTCTTTACCTGCCAGGCAGTTCAATGTTTGTTGCAAAGGAAGTTTTCCATGCGTATCGACAAGCTCACCACCAAATTCCAGGAAGCCCTGGCCGACGCCCAAAGTCTGGCACTGGGCAACGACCACGCCTACATCGACCCCCTGCACCTGCTGGCTGCCATGCTGCGCCAGAACGATGGCCCCAAGGCACTGCTGCAGCGCGCGGGTGCCAACGTGGCGGCCATGTCCACCGCAGCGGAAAACGCCGTCAAGCAACTGCCGCAGGTGACGGGGCAGGATCAGGTCACGGTCGGGCCCGATCTGGGCAAGCTGCTGCAGGCCACGGAAAAGGAAGCCATCAAGCGCGGTGACCAGTTCATTGCCAGCGAGCTGTTCCTGCTGGCGCTGGCCGACAGCGACGTCAAGGCCGCCAGGATCGCCAAGGAAAACGGCCTGACCCGCAAGGCCATGGAGGCAGCCATCAACGCCGTGCGCGGCGGCCAGACCATGGACAGCGCCGAGGGTGAGAGCCAGCGCGATGCACTGAAGAAATACACGCTGGACCTGACCGAGCGCGCCCGCCTGGGCAAGCTGGACCCCGTGATTGGCCGCGACGACGAAATCCGCCGCGCCATTCAGGTGCTGCAGCGCCGCAGCAAGAACAACCCGGTGCTCATCGGTGAGCCCGGCGTGGGCAAGACCGCCATCGTCGAAGGTCTGGCGCAGCGCATTGTGGAAGGCGAAGTGCCCGAAACCCTCAAGGACAAGCGCGTGCTGGTGCTGGACATGGCCGGGCTGCTGGCCGGTGCCAAGTACCGCGGCGAGTTTGAAGAGCGCCTGAAGGCCGTGCTCAATGATGTGGCCAAGGAAGAAGGCCGCATCATCTTGTTCATCGACGAAATCCACACCATGGTCGGCGCGGGCAAGGCCGAAGGCGCCATGGATGCCGGCAACATGCTCAAGCCCGCACTGGCACGCGGCGAGCTGCACTGCATTGGCGCGACCACGCTGGATGAATACCGCAAGTACATCGAAAAGGATGCTGCGCTGGAGCGCCGTTTCCAGAAAGTGCTGGTGGAAGAGCCTTCGGTGGAAGACACCATCGCCATTCTGCGTGGCCTGCAGGTGCGCTATGAAGCCCACCACGGCGTGGACATCACCGACCCGGCCATCGTGGCTGCGGCCGAGCTGAGTCACCGCTACATCACCGACCGCTTCCTGCCCGACAAGGCCATTGACCTGATCGATGAGGCAGCCGCCAAGATCAAGATCGAGATCGACTCCAAACCCGAGGAGATGGACAAGCTTGAGCGCCGCATGATCCAGCTCAAGATCGAGCGTGAGGCCATGAAGAAGGAAAAGGACGAGGCTTCGCAAAAGCGCCTGCAGCTCATCGAGGAAGAGCTTGAAAGCCTGGAGCGTGAGTACGCCGATCTGGAGGAAATCTGGAAGTCCGAAAAGGCCAGCGCCCAGGGCAGCGAGCAACTGCGCAAGGAAATCGACCAGATCCGCGTGCAGATTTCCGAGCTGCAGCGCAAGGGCGACCTGGCCAAGGTGGCCGAGCTGCAATACGGCAAGCTGCCGGCACTGGAAAAGCAGCTCAAGGAAGCCCAGGCCAGCGAGGAAGGGGGCGCAGCGCCCAGGCACAAGCTGCTGCGCACCCAGGTGGGCGCCGAGGAAATTGCCGAGGTGGTCAGCCGCGCCACGGGCATTCCCGTTGCCAAGATGATGCAGGGCGAAAAGGAAAAGCTGCTGCACATGGAGGCCAAGCTGCACGAGCGTGTGGTGGGCCAGGACGAGGCCATCTCTGCCGTGGCCAACGCCATCCGCCGCTCGCGCTCGGGGCTGGCCGATCCGAACCGCCCGCTGGGCAGCTTCCTGTTCCTGGGTCCGACGGGCGTGGGCAAGACCGAGCTGTGCAAGGCGCTGGCCGGCTTCCTGTTCGACAGCGAAGAGCACATGGTGCGCATCGACATGTCCGAGTTCATGGAAAAACATAGCGTGGCACGCTTGATTGGCGCGCCTCCGGGCTATGTTGGCTATGAAGAGGGCGGCTATCTGACCGAGGCCGTGCGCCGCAAGCCGTACAGCGTGCTGCTGCTCGACGAAGTGGAAAAGGCCCACCCCGACGTGTTCAACGTGCTGCTGCAGGTGCTCGACGATGGACGTCTGACCGATGGTCAGGGGCGCACGGTGGACTTCAAGAACACGGTGATCGTGATGACCAGCAACATCGGCTCGCACCTGATCCAGAGCATGGTCGGCCAGGACCTGGAAGACATCAAGGACGCCGTGTGGGGGGAACTGAAGACGCATTTCCGTCCCGAATTCCTCAACCGCATCGACGAAACGGTGGTGTTCCACGGCCTGGATGCCCGACACATTCGTGCCATTGCCGACATTCAGTTGCAGCACCTGCGTGCCCGGCTGGACAAGATGGATCTGCGCCTGCAGGTCTCCGACGCAGCGATGGACGAGCTGGCCAAGGTGGGGTTCGACCCGCTGTTCGGTGCGCGGCCCCTGAAGCGCGCCATCCAGCAGCGCATCGAGAACCCGCTGGCGCGGCTGTTGCTGGAAGGCAAGTTCCCGCCCAAGAGCGTGATCGCGGTGGGCGTGGATCCGGTAAACAACCCGGGGGTATTTGAATTCGCACAGACTGTTGCAACTGAACAGTAACATCGACATCGCGCTGCCCGCTGCAGCGCATCAGACCAGAAAGGACACCTTGTGAACGACTTCTTCTCCAGCTTCTCCCGTTTTGTGGTGCGCTTGCTCCTGGTGCTGGCTGGAGTGGTGTTCCTGTGCAGCCTGCTGGTGGTGGCCAGCGTGCTGGCGCTGGTCTGGGCGCTGCGTGCCCTGTGGGCGCGCGTGACCGGACGACCCGTGGCGCCGTGGGCCATGCCCATGTCGTGGCGCACGGCCGCCACCTGGGCCAGCATGCGCCAGCGTGCCGGTGGCTTTGCCAGCACCCAGCCCGCCCAGCAGCCCAGCCGCCGCGGTGGCGTGCTGCCGCAAGTGGCCGCCGAGGTCACCGACGTGCAGGCGCGTGAGGTGCGCTAAGCCCCGCCAATACACAGGGCCGCAGCGCAGCCCGCACCAATCAACCCAGGCCAGCCCCCGCGAAGGTGGCTGGCCTTGTCTTTTGTCGGGCGTTATTGCGGTGGCGTGGTGCTCGTGGCGTCACTGCATGCCATTGCGTCGCGCCAGCTCGGCAAACAGGCCGCTGTGGTCCAGCTGGTCAAAACCGTTTTCAATGGCGCTGGCATACAGCTGCTCAAACAGCGTGGTGATGGGCGCTTGCAGGCCGACTTCTTCTGCCGTGGCCAGGGCATTGCGCATGTCCTTGAGCTGCACGCCCATGCGCGCGCCGGGGGTGAAGTTGCGCTGCACCATGCGCTCGCCATGCAGCTGCAGGATGCGGCTGTCGGCAAAGCCGCCCAGCATGGCCTGGCGCACTTGCGCCGGGTCGGCGCCGCCTTTTTCGCACAGCAGCAGCGCCTCGGCCACGGCGCCAATGGTGATGCCGACAATCATCTGATTGGCCAGCTTGGCCAGCTGCCCTGCGCCGTGCGGCCCCACATGGGTGGCCCGCCCCAGCGGGGCAAACAAGGGCGCGGCGGCGGCAAAGTCCTCGGCCTCGCCGCCGACCATGATGGCCAGCGTGCCCGCCGCAGCGCCCACCGTGCCGCCAGAGACCGGCGCATCCAGGTGGCGCACCATCTGCCCCTGCAGCTGTGCAGCGTGCAGGCGTGCCTGCGCAGGCTGGATAGATGCCATGTCCACCACCAGACTACCCGGGCGCAGGCCGTGGCAGGCGCTGTCCTCGCCCATGCCGAACAGCACGTGCTGCACCACATCGCCGTTTTCCAGCATGCTCAGGGTGATGTCGGCCTGGGCGCAGGCAGCGCGTGGGCTGTCGTGCAGCTGGGCGCCAGCGGCCAGCAGCGGCTCGGCCTTGGCGCGGGTGCGGTTCCAGGCATGCACCTGGTGGCCTGCCTGCAGCAGGCGCTGGGCCATGGGCAGGCCCATCAGGCCGGTGCCCAGGACGGCAATGGAAAGCGTGGGGGACGACATGGTTCTCCTTTGGAAATAATAGCTATAAGCGCTTGTCTGATAAGGGTTTGAGCTAGATTTTGTTTAAATTTTGGCTGCCAAGCTTACCGCTTTATCATGACCTGATGCCCAAGTTTCTCCATACCGCCGATTGGCAGATTGGCCGCACTTTCTCCACCTGGGAGCCCGAGGCTGCGCACCAACTCACCCAGGCACGGTTTGCTGCCGTACAGCGCATCGCCCAACTGGCCAGCGAGCACGCCGTGGATGCCGTGCTGGTCGCTGGCGACGTCTTCGATGCCCAGACCGTGCCCGACAAAACCATCCGCCGCCTGTTTCAGGCTCTGGAAGGCTTTGGCGGGCTGTGGATCATGATCAGCGGCAACCACGACGCCGCTCTGGCGCAAAGCGTGTGGACGCGCGCGCGCAAGCTCGAGTGCGTGCCGCCGAATGTGCATCTGTTGCTTACCCCCGAGGTGGCCTGCTTTGACGGCTTTGCCGTGCTGCCCGCGCCACTCACCCAGCGCCATTGCTTTGACGATGTGACCGCCTGGATGGACAGCGCCAGCACACCGGCGGGCCTGCTGCGCATTGGCCTGGCGCACGGCAGCGTGCAGGGCCTGCTGCACGAGGGCATCGACAGCCCCAACCCCATCCACCCGCAGCGCGCCGCCCTGGCGCACCTGGACTGGCTGGCCCTGGGCGACTGGCACGGCATGCAATTGCTGGATGCCCACACTGCCTACAGCGGCACGCCTGAGGCCGACCGCTTGCACGGCAACGACCCCGGTCACGCCCTGCTGGTGGAGATTGCCGCGCCGGGTGCCACCCCGCAGGTGCAGGTGCTGGATGTGGGGCAGTACCGTTGGCAACGCTTGCAAGCCCATCTGCAACTGGAAAGCGATTGGGATGCGCTGCTCTCCACCCTGAGCGCCTTGGACGCGCACGATGTGGTGCAGCTGCGCGTGCAAGGCAGTCTCTCCTGGGCGCAGCAGCAGCGCCTGCAAGCCGCGCTGGATCGGGCCGAGGCCCAGGCCTGCGCCCTGCAGGTCGAGCGCAGTGGCCTGCGCCTGCTGCCCAGCGACGAGGAACTGGCCGCGCTGCACGTCGATGGCTATGTGGGCGAGGTGCTCACCCAGCTGCGCCAGGAAAGCGCCGCACACACTGATGATGTGCTGCTGCAGGATGCGCTGGCGCTGCTCACCCAGACACTCTGGCAACAGCAGGAGGGCGCATGAACCACGATCACCACGATCAGCCCCTGCCGCACTTCTACCTGCAGCGCCTGCGCGTGCAGCAATTGCGCAAGTTCGACAACCTGGAGCTGGCCGACCTGTCCCCCGGCCTGAACATCTTTGCTGGCCCCAATGGCGCTGGCAAAAGCTCGCTGGTGCGCGCTTTGCGTGCCGCGTTTCTGGAGCGCTATGGCTCCAACTCCGCGCAAGACCTGCAACCCGCCCACGACAGCAGCGCCGCGCCCACGGTGGAGCTGGACTTTGTGCTGCACGGCCAGCCCTACCAGCTGAGCAAAAGCTTTCTCAAGAAAAAACGCTGCGACCTGGCAGCAGGCAGCCAGCGCTGGAGCGGTCAGGAGGCCGAAGAACACCTGGCCCAGGCGCTGGGCTTTGGCTTTGCCCCCAAGGGCAGCCGGGCCGACTACTGGGGCGTGCCTGGCCTCTTGTGGGTGGAGCAGGGCGCGCACGCCGATGCCTTCAAGGCCGGGGTGCAGCATGCCAGCCGCCACCTGCACGCGGCGCTGCACAGCAGCGCTGCCGAGCCAGAATCGAGCAGCAGCCCAGCCGGTGCACTGGCCGCCTCTACGGGCGATGCCTTGATTGCCCGGCTGCAGCAGCAACTGGCCGAGTACCTGGGCAAAACCGGCAAGCCCGTGGGCGATTACGACCGGCTGCTCAAGCAGATTGAGGCGGGCCAGGCCCAGTTGCAGACCCTGGCGCAGCGCATGCAGGACTACCGCAGCCAGGTCGATACCCTGCAGCAACTGCTGCAAGAACAACGCGAGGACGAGCAGCAGCGCCCCAGCGACGCCTGGCAGCAGCAGTTGCAGGCCGCGCGCGATCAATTGCAGCAATGGCAAGCGCAGCAGCAAGCCTACGCCCAGGGCCAGCAGCAGCTGCAACAACACCAAAGCCGATTGGACCTGCTGCTACAGACCCTAGAGCAGCACCAGCACAACCAGCGCCTGCTGCTGCAGCGTGCCCAAGTGCTGGAGCAAGCCCAGGCGCAGCTGGCGCAGGCCGAACAAGCCCTGCACGCCCAGCAGCACCAGCGCCAGCAGATCCACGACGCACACACCCAGGCCCAAGCGCAGTGGCAGCAGGTGCAGGCACGCCAGCAGCAGGCGCAGCTGACCGCCAGCGTGCAGGCCCGTCTTGCCACCTTGCAGCAGCAGGTGGCAGAGCTGCAAACCCGCCAGCAGCAAGCGCAGGAGCAACTGCACAAAGTGCAGCAGCTGCGCCAGGCCCTGTCTGACTTTACCGTGGACAAGGCCGATATCACCCAGCTGCTCAAGCTGGAGCAGGCGGTGCTCAAAGCCAGTCTGCAGCATCAGGCCGCCGCCACCCAGCTGCAGTTTGAGCTGCCCGCAGGCCAAGAGCTGGCCTGGCAGTGCGGTGCGCACAGCGGCCACTGGCAAGGCCAGGGCCAGGTGGCGCTGGATGCGCCCACCAGCGTGCAACTGCCCGGCGGCGGCCTGCTGCGCATCACCCCCGGCGGGCAGGAAGTGGCGCAGGCTGCCCAGGCGTTGCAACAGGCCCAGGCCCAACTGAGCGCCTGCCTGCAGCGCCTGCAAGTCGAAAGCGTTGCCGCCGCCCAAGCGCAGTGGGAAGCACGCCAGCAGCACCAGCAGGCCCTGCAGCTGGCCGAGCAAGCGCTGAGGCTGCACGCCCCGCAAGGCCTTGATCTGCTGGCCAGTGAGCTGGCCCAGCACCAGCAACACCTGCTGCAGGCCCAGCAGCAACTGGGCAGCAGCGCCGCCGTGGCCGTGCCCGCCGATGAGGCCACCCAGGCGCAGCAGCACGCCCAGGCGCTGGAGCAGCAATGGCAACGCGCCCAGGCCGACTGGCAGCAGGCCCACCAGCAACATGCCCTGGCGCAGCAGCACTTGCAGGCCGCCCAGCGCGAACACGACGCCCTGGCCGCGCAGCTGCAGCAAGCAGCCGTGCAAACGCAGGCCCAGCACCAACAGCAGGAAGCCGTGCTGCTGCAAGCCCAGGTCGCTGAGCTGGAGCAACAGCTCCAGGCCCTGGCCGCTGCCCTGGCCGCCTCCCCCGGCGCGCTGGCCGCGCAGGACATTGAGCGCCTAGAGCGCAGCCTGGCCGCCCACACCCAGCAGGTGCAGCAACGCAAGGAGCGCATCGCCGCGCTGCACGCCAGCCTGGACGCCGTGGGCAGCAGCAATCTGGATGAGGAACACGCCACCCTGAGTGCCACCGTGGAGCAGCAGCAGCGCCAGGCCGCTGAAATGCAGCGCCGCGCCAGCGCCCTGCAGCTGCTGGTGCAGCGCCTCACACAAGCGCGCGCCGCCGCCGTGCAGCGCCTGCAAGCGCCCCTGGCCCAGCGCATGCAGCACTACGTGCAACTGCTGCAACCGGGCGCAACGCTGCAGCTCGATGCCCAGCTGCTGCCCCAGCGCATCGTGCTGCCAGCCACCGGCACCAACCCCGTGCCCGACGCACAGGCCCAGCGCCTGGCCGGTGCCGTAGAGCTGCTGAGCTACGGCAGCCAAGAGCAACTGGGCATCATGAGCCGCCTGGCCTATGCCGACTTGCTGCGCCAATCGGGCCACCCCACCTTGCTGATCCTGGACGACGCACTGGTGCACAGCGACCCCCAGCGCCTGGCGCAAATGAAGCGCGCCCTGTTCGACGCCGCCCAGCGCCACCAAGTACTGCTCTTCACCTGCCGAGGCCAGGACTGGCGCGACGCGGGCGTGGCCGTGCGCAACCTCTAAGCGGTGGCTAAAACGCCCAGGAAAAAGCGGTAGCAGCTATGTATTCAGTAGCTGTTACCGCTTTATTTATGGGGATTTGAAATAAAAAACCGCCTAAAAAGGCGGTTTCATCAGCGCAAGCAGCTCTGGTTTTTAGAGCTTCGCGTCACTTGCCTCAGTGAAGTGCACCTGAGCTTTCAGCGGAGTTGGATGCGCAATGCTGGTTGCAAACAACAAAGACGAGGCTGCAGGACAGCAAGCCAGCATTGGTGCTATCTGAACCATGCAACGGGCGCTAACATCTTTGCGCGCCCACACACCAAAAGCATCAGGGCAAAACGCGAAAAACCGGGGACACCATGCAAGAGACAACATCGCAAGATCTGCAGACGCCTGAACCACTGAAAATCGATGCCACCCTCATTAGCAAGTTGAATCTGGCCGATTTTCAAAATGCAGTTCCCTTGATTCAAGACCTTTGGCTGGTCAATGAGACCGATGTCTCGCACGAGCAAGTCGAGCTGATCCTGACGTCCGAGCCGCCTTTCTTACAACCTCGGCGTTGGCTGTTGGACACCCTGGTCGCGGGCTGCCGCTATCCCATCCGCGATTTGAATGTGCAGCTGGATGGTGGCCTGTTGGCGCGCTTGACGGAAGCGGAAACAGCGACAGTTTCACTGGCGCTTCGGCCTCTGGGGGCAGAGCCTGATACCCCAGCTTTGGCACAGACCCAGCACAATTTAGAGTTGCTGCCACGCAACCAATGGGGTGGCATCAGTCACCTGCCGGACCTGGTTGCCGCCTTTGTCCAGCCCAATGATCCTGCCGTGGACCGGCTACTCAAAAAAACCGCCGAGATCTTGCGCCAAAACGGGCGCAAGCCAGCGCTCAATGGCTACGCAGACGGCCCTAAGCGTGTCTGGGAGCAGACTTCTGCGCTGTGGGCTGCTGTGGCCAGCATGCGTCTGGATTACGCCTTGCCACCGGCTAGCTTTGAGCAGGCGGGCCAGAAAGTGCGCAGCCCCAGCCAGATTGAAAGCTCGGGCCTGGGCACTTGTTTTGACTTGGCCTTGCTGTTTTGCGCGGCACTGGAGCAGTTGGGACTGAACCCAATTCTGGTTTTCACCCAAGGGCATGCTTTTGCCGGTGTGTGGCTGCAATCAGAGGAGTTTTCCACCACGGTCGTGGACGATGTCACGGCTCTGCGCAGGCGTCTCAGGCTCAAAGAGTTGGTTCTTTTTGAAACCACTTTCATTACGCAGCAGCCTTTTGTGCCTTTCAGCTACGCCTGCGAACGCGGCACGCAGCAGGTCAGCGAAGACCAAGAGGCCGATTTTCACTTGGCGGTGGACATCCGCCGTGCACGTTTGCTGCGCATCAAGCCATTGGCCAGCGCAGAGGCTACGCAGGCCGCGCAGGCTGAGCCAGGTGCAGCGACCACATCAAGCACGCCCACTGTGCCGGTCATCGAAGATGCCCCAGATCTGCCCGATAGTGTGTCTCCCCAGCCAGAAGATGCGGCCAGTGCAGTCGATCTGAAGGATCGCTTGCAGCGCTGGCAGCGCAAGTTGCTTGACCTTTCGCTGCGCAATAACTTGCTCAATTTCAAGACGGGCAAGAAAGCCCTCAAGCTGGAAGTGCCCGATGCCGCTGCTTTGGAAGATCTTCTGGCCAGCGGCCAAAGCCTCAAGCTGCTCCCACGCCCAGACCTGATGGATGGTGCCGACCCGCGCAGTCAGGCGCTGTATGAAGCACGTGAGCGTGAGGATGTTCGCCGCGCTCATGCGCTGCAAGCGTTGCATAAACGAGAGGTGTTTGTGGATGCTCCAGAAGTTGAGCTGGAAGCACGTCTGGTGGATCTGTTTCGCAGCGCACGCACCACCCTGCAGGAGGGGGGTGCCAATACGCTGTATCTGGCGTTGGGGTTTTTGTCCTGGACGCGTGAAGATCGCGACGGCCAGCGTTACCGTGCGCCGTTGATCCTGTTGCCTGTGGGCTTACAGCGCAAGAACGCCCGCTCGGGCTTTACGCTGAGCCTGTATGACGATGAGCCACGCTTCAACCCGACGCTGCTCGAGATGCTGCGCCAAGACTTTGCGCTGAACCTGGGATCTCTTGAAAACGAACTGCCCAGAGACGACGCTGGGCTGGATGTTGCGGCCGTCTGGAAAACGGTGGGCCATGCCATCAAGGACATCAAAGGGTGGGAAGTGACCGAGGACGTGGTGTTGTCCATGTTTTCCTTTGCCAAGTACCTGATGTGGAAGGACTTGGCTGAGCACAGCGATCAACTGCGCGAAAACAGCGTCGTGCGCCATCTGCTCGATACGCCCCGCGACCCTTATCCACCCGGGCCAGCCTTCCCCGCTGTGCACGAACTGGACCAACACTTTGACCCCCAACAGGTGTTCTGTCCCCTGCCTGCCGACTCCTCGCAACTGTCTGCTGTGTTGGCTGCCTCGCAGGGCAAGGACTTTGTGTTGATTGGCCCGCCAGGTACAGGCAAGAGCCAAACCATTGCCAACCTGATCGCCCAATCGCTAGCCCAGGGCCGCCGCGTACTCTTTGTCTCGGAGAAGATTGCGGCGCTGGATGTCGTGTACCGACGCTTGCGCGAAATCGGCCTGGGCGAATTTTGCTTGGAGCTGCATTCCAACAAGGCACGCAAGCTGGACGTTCTCGCACAGCTGCAAGCCGCTTGGTCCAGCAGTGGACAAGCCGATCCCGAACAATGGCAAGCCCAGGCGAACAGACTCAAAAGCCTGCGCGATGCCTTGAACATCTACGTTGAGCGCCTGCACCAGCGCCGCAGCAATGGCCTGAGCCTGTTCGATGCCATGGGCACGGTCAGTACAGGCCAAGATGTTGCCGTGCTGCCGCTCTCCTGGCCCTCTGCCGAGCAGCACGACCGCGCGGGTCTGGAACAACTGCGCCAGGCTGTCGAGCGGCTGGAAGTGAATGCGCAAGCTATCGGCCATGCTGCGCTGACGAAGCACCCGTTGGCGTTGGTTGGACAAACAGACTGGTCGCCCAGCTGGCAGCAGCAGCTCGTTGCCGATGCACGTGCATTGCTCGTAGCAGCCCAGGAAGCGATGCAAGCGGCCAATGCATTGGTGCAAGCCATTGGTTTGCCTGCACCTGCGGCCTTGACACCGACCATCTGCGAGGCACTGCAGACATTGGCGCAATGTCTGCCATCGGCAGCTGGGCACGATTGGCGTTTTGTGCTGCGCGCTGATGCGCGCACCCTCTGCCAACGGTTGCAAGAAGGCGCAGAGCTGGTGCGCCGTCATGCCCAGCTGAACGCACAACTACCGACGCCCTGGCCCGCCTCTGTAAGCAGTGCATGCTCCAAGGCTCTGAGTGCACTTGCGCAATACCGCCACATTCATGCCCAACTGAGCACACCTTGGACAGCGAATACCGTGGCGCAAATGAACCAGGGGCTGGATCTGCTGCAGCGCATCGCGCAACAGCATGCAGCGTTGTCCGCCACCTATGGCGCGTCGATTGAACAGCTGGACGTTGCGCAGCTGCAGCGCATGTGGCAACAGGCCGAACAAGCGCTCTGGCCCAAGTCGTGGTTGAGCAAACGCAAAGTCACCACCCAGTTGTGTTTCACCATCCAGAACGGCGCACAACCCGACGTTCCCAACGATTTGCAGCGCTGGAACACCATCCGCGCTTTGCGCAATCAGGTGCAAGCCCTCCAGGTCGATCCAGAATGCGCCTCGGTATGGGCAGGGCTGAGTACACAAGAAGACAAAGTGCATACCGCATTGCGCTGGCAAATCGCCTTGGCGGCTGTGCGTGAAGGCGGTGCCTGGGAAGATGTGGGCTTTGATGCCATCGCCAATGGCCAATGCGGAGCCCAGATGCAGGCTGATCTGCAAAGGGCACGCCAACTGCGCCAACTCGACCAGGAAATTGCCTCGTTTGCCAGTTTGGGAGAAGCAAGCGATGGACTTTGGTCTGCTCACGCCACCCACGCTGAGCACCTGCAGGCTGCGCTGGATTTCCTGAAGGACTGGCACAACCATACCCAGCAGGGCGCTCTGGGCGACACGCATGCCTTGGTGCGCGAGGGCGCCTGTGGCAGCACACTGGCGCGTGCCCATCAAGTGCTGGAGCAACGTACCAGAACAGAACAGGCCCTCCATGCCCTGGACGACTTGCGCCAAAGCACGGCTGGCTTGTGGCAAGGACTGGCAACCGATCTGAGTCATCTTGAGCAGGCCTGCCAGCTGCGCCAGGACGTGCTGGCCGTCATCAGCCGACTGGCCAGCACACCCGAACAAATCCGCGCTTGCGTGGCTCCTTTATTCGCACTTCTGGGAGAGGCCAATGCCTTGTTGGAGCCGGGCGGTCGCATCGCGCTGGCCAGTGCTCAATACGTGCAGCAGTGGCAGCGATTGCTCCCCGCCAAAGAGGAGCTTGCTGGCGCAGGGCGTTTCACCGAGGAGATGCGTGCGCAGTGGCAATCCATGGCACTGGAGACGGTGATTGAGCAGTGCCACAGCATCGTACGCACCGAGCATGGTTTGCGCAGCTGGTGTGCCTGGTGTCAGGCACGGGACGAGGCCCTGAGCCTGGGGCTGGGCGTGCTGGTACGCGGCATGGAGCAAGGCCAGATCGCCGCAGGCCAAGCACGCCGCACATTCGAAACCAATTACGCGCGCTGGTGGCTCAACGCCGTGGTGGATCACGAACCCGTCATCCGTGGCTTTGTCAGTGCGGAGCATGAGCAGCGCATCCGCGACTTCCGCGAGCTTGATGAGCGCTTCACCCATTTGACACGCGATTGGCTGCGTGCGCGCCTGTGTGCCGATCTCCCCACCCAAGACGCTGTCAGCCGCAATTCTGAATGGGGAGTGCTGCGCCATGAGATCGGTAAAAAGCGCGCCCATCTGCCTCTGCGCGAGCTGATGGCCAAGATCCCTCAGGCCTTGACCAAGCTCACCCCTTGCCTGCTGATGAGCCCCCTGTCCATTGCCCAATACCTGCAAGCGGGCGCCAATGCCTTCGATCTGGTCATCTTCGACGAGGCCTCGCAAATCCCAGTGTGGGATGCGATTGGCGCCATTGCCCGTGGCCGCCAGGTCGTGATGGTGGGCGACCCCAAGCAGCTCCCGCCCACCTCCTTCTTCGACCGTGCCGAATCTGGGTTGGACGACGAAGATGTCGAGGTCGATCTGGAGAGCATCCTGGACGAGTGCATCAGCGCCAATTTGCCGGTTCGCCACCTGAACTGGCATTACCGCTCACGCCATGAAAGCCTGATTGCTTTCTCCAACCATGCCTACTACGACGGCAAGCTGGTCACCTTCCCCTCGCCGACGACCCAGGACCGGGCCGTCAGCTTGCAGCTGGTCAGTGGCAGCTATCAAAAGGGCAGCTCACGTACCAACCCCACCGAAGCCCAAGCCGTCGTGTCCGACATCGTGGCGAGCTTGACCTCGCCCAATTTCCGGGAAAGTGGCATGACCATCGGAGTGGTCACCTTCAATGCCGAACAGCAAAAGCTGATTGAAGATCTGCTGGACGATGCCCGGCGCAAAGATCCGCGCCTGGAGTCTTACTTTGCCGACAGCGAGCTGGAACCGCTGTTTGTCAAAAACCTGGAAAGTGTCCAAGGCGACGAGCGCGACATCATCTATTTCTCCATCACCTATGGTCCGGACAGTGCAGGCCAGTTGGCCATGAACTTTGGCCCCCTCAACCGCCAAGGTGGAGAGCGCCGACTGAACGTGGCCATCACACGCGCGCGCCACGAGCTGCGCGTCTTTGCCAGTTTTCGTGCTGAGCAGATGGACTTGGCCCGCACCCGGGCGATTGGCGTGCGCGACCTCAAGCACTTCCTGGAGTTTGCCGAGCGTGGGACCCGCGCCTTGGTGGAGGCCGACCGAGGCAGCCAGGGCGGCTTTGACAGCCCATTTGAAAAGGCAGTGGCCATTGCCCTGGCACAGCGCGGCTGGCAAGTGCAGCCACAAATTGGGGTTTCCTCATTCCGCATTGATCTGGGCATCGTGGATCCCGACGCACCCGGGCGCTATCTGGCCGGAGTGGAATGCGATGGCGCCACCTACCACCGCAGCGCCACGGCCCGTGACCGCGACAAGCTGCGCGAGCAAGTGCTGCGCGGCTTGGGCTGGGAGATCGTGCGCGTGTGGTCCACCGATTGGTGGATTGACCCCGCAGGCACACTGGATCGGCTGGATGCCCAGCTGCAAACGCTGCTGGCGACCCAGCGCGAGCTGCGCGCACAACAAGCAGCGCTCGAAGCGCAGGCCCAACAGATCGCTCAAGCCGCCATCGCGCAAGCGGCCTCAGAAGCAGCCACCCTCACCGCACAACCGCCAGAAGCAGCGCCCAGCGTGCCGGATGCAGAGGCATTGGCACCTGCCACCGAACACCAACACACAGCGCCGGTCTTTGCTTCTCTGCATACGCGTACCGTACCAGAGCAGCCGTTGCTGTCGGCCGTTGAGCCACCCAGCGCCAGCGTTCTTGCCCGGGCCGATCCAGAACGCTTTTTTGAACCTGCTTACGACGACACCCTGCTGGCCATGATTGCCCACGTCATCCAACAAGAAGGCCCCGTGCTGGATGCCTCACTGGCGCGCAGCATCGCCCGAGCACACGGCTGGCAGCGCACCGGCGCCCGCATTCGCGAGCGTGTGCTGGCATTGGCGCGCAAGCACCATCGCACCAGTGAGGAACGGGAGGGTAGCCTTTTCTGGCCCGATCATCTGTCCCCAGCGAAAACCACAGACGGTGCTTCTGGCTAAGCAAGCGCCTTGAAATATAAAACTGCCTGAAAAGGCGGTTTCATCAGCGCAAACAGCTCTTTTTTTAAGAGCTGCCCAGGCTGCAGATTACGACAGCAGTGCCTGCGCAAACTCGCGGGCGTTGAAGGTTTGCAGATCCTGCACTTGCTCGCCCACGCCGATGAAGTACACCGGGATGGGGCGCTCTTGCGCAATCGCTGCCAGTACGCCGCCCTTAGCGGTGCCGTCCAGTTTGGTGACGATCAGGCCTGTGAGGCCCAGTGCCTCGTCGAAGGCCTTGACCTGGTGCAGTGCGTTCTGGCCGGTGTTGCCGTCGATGACCAGCAGCACTTCGTGCGGCGCGGTGCCATCGGCCTTGGTGATGACGCGCTTGATCTTTTTCAGCTCTTCCATCAGGTGCAGTTGCGTGGGCAGGCGCCCGGCGGTATCGACCAGCACCACATCCTTGCCGCGTGCCTTGCCTGCGGAGACAGCATCAAAGCTCACCGCTGCCGGGTCGCCACCGGCCTGGCTGACGATTTCCACGGTGTTGCGGGTGGCCCAGACGCCCAACTGCTCGCGCGCGGCGGCGCGGAAGGTGTCGGCTGCGGCCAGCAGCACCTGCTGGTCGTGGTCGGCCAAGTATTTGGTCAGCTTGCCAATCGAGGTGGTCTTGCCCGCGCCATTGACGCCGGCGACCATGATCACCGTGGGCTCGTGCGCGCCGATGACGATGGATTTTTCCAGCGGGCGCAGCATGTCGGTCAGGGCGTCGGCCAGCAGGTCCTTGACGGCGGCGGGGTCGGTGGCCTTGGCTTCCTTGACGCGGCGCTTGAGGTCCTGCAGCAGGTGCTCGGTGGCCTTGACGCCAGCGTCGGCCAGCAGCAGGGCCTCTTCCAGCTCTTCGTAGAGGGCATCGTCGATCCTGGTGCCGGTGAACACCGTGGTGATGCTGAGGCTGGTCTTGCGCAGCCCGGCCTTGAGGCGTGCCAGCCAGCCCTGGCGGCCTTCGCCCGTATCGGGGGCTTGTGGCTTGGCCTGGGGCTCGGGGCTGGCCGGTGGGGGCTCCAGCGGTGGCAGGGAAGCTGCGGTGCTGGTGGCGGGTGCTGGTTGTACGGCAGGCGCAGCAGGCGCAGCCGGGGCGCTTGCCTCAGCCGTCGGGGTGTCCGGTGCTGGCGTGGCAGGCGTTGCTGTCGTGGGGGGCGCAGCGGGTGTGTCTGTCACGCCGGGGGCGGCAGTTGCAGCAGGTGCCGGCGCAGCGGGCTTTTCGCCCAGACCAAACATGGAACGCAACCGGCTCATGGCGCCGCCGGTGCTGGCGGGGGCGGCTGCGGGCGGCTGGGTGTCGTCAGCCGCAGGGGGAGGAGGAGATTTTTTTTTGAGGAAACTGAACATTGCGCACTTCTTAGAATCAGCGGATTCTATGAAACCGCTACTCACCTTACTTTGTTTGGCCCTCAGCCTGAGCGCCGGGGCCGAGAATTCTTCCGCCGCCCAGCCACTTTCCCCACAGCCTGTGACCACTGCCACGCCGGGCGCGGCGGCGGAGGTTGCCGCGCAGCGCTTCACCCTGGCCAATGGCATGGAACTGTGGGTGCAGCCCGACCGGCGCGCGCCCACGGCGGTGCACATGCTGTGGGTGCGTACCGGGGCGATGGATGAGGTCGATGGCCGCTCCGGCCTGGCCCATGTGCTGGAGCATATGTTATTCAAGGGCTCCAAGGCGCTGCCGCCGGGTGAATTCTCGCGCCGCGTGGCGGCCCTGGGCGGTCAGGAGAATGCCTTTACCAGCCGCGACTACACCGGTTACTACCAGCAGGTGCCGGCGCAGCGCCTGCGCGATGTGATGCAGATGGAGGCCGAGCGCTTTGCCCACAACCAGTGGCCGGATGAAGAGTTCTTCAAGGAGCTGGAAGTGGTCAAGGAAGAACGGCGCCAGCGCACCGAGGACAACCCGCGCGCCATGCTGATGGAGCAGCTCTACGCCACCATGTTCAACGCCCATCCCTACCGCCGCCCCATCATCGGGTGGATGAGCGATCTGGACGCCCTGAAGCCCGACGATGCGCGCGCCTTCTACCGCGATTGGTACGTGCCGGGCAATGCTGCCGTGATCGTGGTGGGCGATGTCGATCCGGTGCAGGTCAAGGCCTGGGCCGAAGCCAGCTACGGCAAGATCCCCGCCCGGGCGCTGCCCGAGCGCAAGCCGCGCACCGAGCCGCCGCAGCTGGGCATCAAGCGCATTGAGGTCAAGCAACCGGCGCAGCAGGCCTATGTGGCCCTGGCCTGGAAGGTGCCGGCCATGCGCAATGTCACCGAGCTACAGGACAGTGACCGCGATGCGCTGGCGCTGCTGTTGCTCTCGGCCGTGCTGGATGGCTACGACGGCGCGCGCCTGGAGCGCAACCTGGTGCAGACGCGCGTGGCCGACAGCGCCGGCAGCGGCGCCGATGTGTTTGGTCGCGGCCCGGGCACCTTCCTGCTGGTGGGCATTCCCGCGCAGGACAAGACCGCCGCCGATGTGGAAGCGGGCCTGCGCGCGCAGATTGCGCAGATTGCGCAGCATGGCATCGATGAAGCCGAGCTCAAGCGCGTCAAGACCCAGTGGCAGGCAGCGCAGGTTTATGGGCGCGACTCGGTCATGGGCCAGGCGCAGAACCTGGGGCACAACTGGGTGCAGGGCCTGCCGCCCGATGCCGATGCCCGGTTGCTGCAACAGGTGCAGCAGGTCAGCGCTGCCGATGTGCAGTCGGTGGCTCAGCGCTACTTTGGCGATGACAGCCTGACGGTGGCGACTTTGGTGCCGCAGGAGCGCGCACCCGTATCCAGCCCGGCAGCCTCTGCCACGGCAGCACAGCAGTGAGCGCAGGAGGTTTGCCCATGTCGATGAAATCATCTAAAAAAATAGCTGCTCGCACTTGTGTGGCGGGCGTTTTTGCCACTTTTTATCTAAATTCTGCCTGGGCCATTCTGCCCATTGAGCACTGGCAGCAGCCCAGCGGCGCTCAGGTGTGGCTGGTGCATAGCCCCAGCATCCCGATGGTGGATGTGCAGCTGCGTTTTGATGGCGGCAGCCGCCGCGACCCGCAGGGGCAGGAGGGCCTGGCCAGCGCCGTGGCGCTGATGAGCAGCAAGGGCGTGCAGGCCCTGCCAGGGCAGCCGGCCAGCACGGCGCTGGACGAAAACGCCCTGGGCCAGGCCTGGGCCGATCTGGGCGCCAGTCTGGATGTGGGGGCAGGTAACGATGGCCTGAGCTACAGCCTGCGCAGCCTGACCCAGCCGGACGTGCTGGCGCAGGCCGCCGATCTGGCCAGCCGCCAGATTGCCCAGCCCAGCTGGTCGGAATCTGTCTGGCAGCGCGAGCGCCAGCGCTGGTCGGCTGCACTGAAGGAAGCGGCAACCCGTCCGGGCACCGTCGCGGGCCAGGCCTTTGCACCGGCGGTGTACAGCGGCCATCCCTACGGGCGCTTTGCCACCCCGGCATCACTCCAGAACATCACCCCGCCCGACATGCAGGCTTTCCACCAGCAGGTGGTGCAGGCCTGCCGTGCCAAGGTGGCGGTGGTTGGTGCGCTGGACAAGGCTCAGGCCGATACGTTGGTAACCAAGCTGTTGCAGCGTTTGCCAGCCGCCAAGGGGTGTGCGCCATTGCCCGCTGTGCCGGAAGTGCCGCCGCTGACCAAGGCGCAGGACATTCGCATTCCCTTTGTTGCCGCGCAGGCGCAAATCCTGCTGGGCCAGCCCGGCATCAAGCGCAGCGACCCGGACTTTTTTGCCCTGCTGCTGGGCGACCACATTCTGGGGGGGGGTGGCTTTACCTCGCGCCTGATGGAGCAGGTGCGTGAAAAGCGTGGCCTGACCTATGGTGTCTCCAGCAGCATGGCACCGGGCCTGCATGCTGGCGCCTTCACCATCGGCCTGAAGACCCGTCCCGATCAGGCCGAAGCCGCCCTGGCCCTGACGCGCCAGGTGCTCAGCGACTTTGTGGCCCACGGCCCCACCGAGGAAGAGCTGCGCGCGGCCAAGGACAACCTGATCGGTGGCTTTGCCCTGCGCCTGGACAGCAACCGCAAGCTGCTGGCCAACGTCATGAACATTGCCGCCAACGATCTGCCGCTGGACTATCTGGAGCACTGGACGCAACGCCTGGAAGCCGTCACACGCGAGCAGGTGCATGCCGCCTTGCAGCGCCACTGGCAGCCCGATCGACTGGTGACCGTGGTCGTGGGGGGAGTCGCCAACCCTGAGTCCACACCCAACCCCACCTTGCAGAAGGAAGCGCCATGAGCCGCAACCGTGTTCGTACCCTGGAAGAGGCCCTGGCCATGGAGGCACGCCTCAAGCGCGTGCAGGAACGCCAGCTGGCCGAGATTGCTGCAGCCAAGGCCGGCAGGAAAGGTGCTGCTGCGGGCAAGGCCGCCAGCAAAAGTGCCGGTGGTGCGGGAGAAGTGCGCATCATCGGCGGCCAGTGGCGCCGCACCAAGCTGAGCGTGGCCCAACGCCCGGGCCTGCGCCCCACGCCCGACCGAGTGCGTGAAACCCTGTTCAACTGGCTGGGGCAGGATCTGATCGGCTGGCGCTGCCTGGATGCCTTTGCCGGCACCGGCGCGCTGGGGTTTGAGGCCGCCTCGCGCGGTGCACAGCAGGTGCGCGTGGTGGAGCTGGATGCTGGCCTGGCCTTGCAGCTGGAGCGCATCTGCGCCCAGCTGGGGGCCCATGCGACCTTGCAGGTGCAGCGTGGCGATGGCGTGGCGGCCCTGCATGCCAGCGCCCCCGGGCATTGGGATGTGGTGTTCATTGATCCGCCGTTTGACATCGACAGCCTGTTCGCCCCCGCGCTGCAAGCCGCGCAGCAGGCCCTGGCCGACGATGGCTTCATCTACCTGGAATCCCCCAAGCCGTGGGACGATGCCATGCTCGCCCCCCTGGGCCTCAGGCGCCACCGTTACCTGAAGGCCGGCGCCGTGCATGCCCACCTGCTGCAAAAACTACCAAGGAATGCCCCATGAGCCGCCTGATCCGTGCCGTCTTTCCCGGCACTTTCGACCCCATCACCCTGGGCCACGAAGACATGCTGCGCCGCGCCTGTGCGCTGTTTGACGAGGTCATCGTCGCCGTGGCCAAGGCCTACCACAAGAAGACCATGTTCACGCTGGAGGAGCGCCTGGCCATCACGCGTCAGGCGCTGGCCGACATGCACAATGTGCGTGTCGAGCCCTTCGACGGTCTGGTGACCGAATTTGCCGTGGCCCATCAGGCACAGGTCATGGTGCGGGGTCTGCGCTCGGGCACCGATTTCGATTACGAGCTGCAGCTGGCCAGCATGAACCGCCACCTGCGCCCCGAGGTGGACACTGCCTTCCTCACCCCTGCGCCGCAGCTGCAATGCATCAGCAGCACCCTGGTGCGCGAGATTTCTTCCCTGGGTGGAGATGTCAGCCAGCTGGTCTCGCCCAGCGTGCTGACGGCGCTGCAGACCCGGCTGGCCTTGATCCGCTGAGTGCCGTTCACACCCTCCGTCCACGCATGGCACTCCTTCGGTTGCGCCGGACATGAAGCGTTACGAGGCGCTGGCCGCCGACATTGAGCGCTCGATTCGCAGCGGCGTGTTGCAACCGGGGGACCGTCTGCCCTCGGTGCGCCATACCTGCGAGAGTCGGGGGGTGAGTGCCTCCACCGTGTTTCAGGCCTATTACCTGCTGGAGGCGCGGGGCTTGGTGCGCGCGCGTGAGCGCTCGGGCTACTACGTCAGCGATGGCGCAGCGCAACAGCTGCCCCAGCCCGAGCAGGCCTCGCAGCCGCAGGATGCGACCATTGCCGTCGATGTCAGCGAGCTGGTGTTCGAGGTGCTGCGAGCGAGTACCACGCGCAATGTGGTGGCGCTGGGCTCGGCCTTCCCCAGTCCCTTGCTGTTTCCGCTGGCGCGCCTGGGCCAGTCGGTAGCGGCCACGGCGCAGGCGCTCGATCCGTGGAGCACGGTCGATGACCTCTCCCAGGGCCATCTGGGCTTGCGCCGCCAGATTGCGCTGCGCTATCTGGCCGATGGCCTGCAGGTGCCCGCTGAAGACATCGTCATCACCCATGGCGCTTTGGAAGCACTCAACCTGTGCCTGAGCAGCGTCACCCGCCCGGGCGATGCCGTGGTGGTGGAAGCGCCCACTTTTTACGCCGCCTTGCAGGCCCTGGAGCGCATGGGCCTGCAGGCCATTGAAGTGCCCACCCACCCGCGTGAAGGCATCGACCTGCAAGCGCTGGAGCGCGCCATCGTGCGCCACGGCCCCAAGGCCTGCTGGCTGATGACCACCTTTCAAAACCCGCTGGGCAGCCTGATGCCCGAGGCCAAAAAGCGCGACCTGGTCGCCCTGCTGGCACGCTACGGTTTGCCGCTGATCGAAGACGATGTGTACGCCGAGCTGTACTTTGGCGACAAGCGCCCGCTGCCCGCCAAAGCCTTCGATACGCAAGGGCTGGTGCTGCATTGCAGCTCGTTTTCTAAATGCCTGGCACCGGGCTATCGCCTGGGCTGGGCCGCGCCCGGGCGCTTTACCCAGGCGGTGGCACGGCAAAAACTGACCACCACCTTGGGCGCCTCGGTGCCGGTGCAGCAGGCCCTGGTGGACTATCTGCGCCGTGGTGGCTACGACAAACACCTGCGCCGCCTGCGCCAAACCTTAGCTAGCCGCAAGGCGCGCATGATCGAGGCCGTGGGCCGCCACTTCCCGCCCGACACGCGCGCCACCCAGCCAGAGGGCGGCTACTTTCTGTGGGTGGAGCTGCCCGCAGGCTGCGACAGCCTAGCGCTGCACCGCCAAGCCCTGCAGCGCGGCATCAGCATTGCGCCGGGGCCGATTTTTTCGGCCTCACGCAGTTTTTCTAATTGCCTGCGCCTGAACTACGGCCAAGAGTGGAATGCGCGCAGCGAAGCGGCGGTGCGCACCGTCGGGCAGTTGGCATGTGCGCAGTTGGGCCATATGGGCCAGATGCGCAGCGCTTAATGCCCCACCAGCAGCGGATACAACGACAGCAGCAGCAAACCTGCCATCAGCACATTGAACAGCTGTAGCGCACGCGGTGATTGCAGCCAGCGGCCAATGGCGCTGCCAAACAGCGTCCAGACGCTGATGCACGGGTAGTTGACCAGCAGCATCACCAGCGCCGCCAGGCACAGACTGGCCCAGTAGGCATGCGGTGAGGTGTAGGCCGCCACCACGCCCACCGACATCAGCCAGGCCTTGGGGTTGACCCACTGAAAGGCCGCTGCCTGCCAAAAGTTAAAGGGTCGGGGCTTGGCCTGACCGGCTTGCACTTGGCCGCTGGTAGCAATCTTCCAGGCCAGCCAGATCAGGTAGGCAGCGCCCACCCACTGCAGCATGGTGTACAGCTGTGGCCAGCGTGCAAAAGCTGCGCCCAGGCCTGCCCCTACCAGGAGCAGCATGAAGGTGGCGCCCACGCTGATACCCAGCATGTGCGGCACGCTGCGCTGGTAGCCAAAGTTGGCGCCCGAGGCGGTGAGCATCACATTGTTGGGTCCGGGGGTAATGGAGCTGACAAAGACGAACGTGGCCAGTGGCAGCAGGCTGCTGCCTTCACTCCAGGCAGAGGCGGGCAAGGGCAGGGACATGGACAGAACTCCAATCGATCAGGCAATGCCTGGATGCTAGAGCGATAAGTCAGTACAGTACCAATACACTTTGGCAAATCGATTTCACTACTGTATGGATACAACGACCCTGACGGTTCAGACCAATGCCCTGGGCTGGCAGCCCCAGCGTCTGCCTGGCATGCCGCCCCTGGTGGAGCAGCTGGTACAGCATTGCCAGTCCTTGATGGAGAGCCACAGTCTGCGCGCGGGCACGCGTCTGCCTTCGGTGCGCCAGCTGGCCGATGCGGCCGGAGTCAGCCGCGACACCGTGGTGCAGGCCTACGACCGGCTGGTGGCCCAGGGCCTGGTGTATTCGCGCCCAGGGGCTGGATTTTTTGTGAGCGCACAGCGCTTGTCCCATAAGGCTAAAACCCCAAAAACATTGCAAATACCCAGTCTGGCTGCCGATGCCGCCTTTGATACGCCGTTTTTGCTGCGCAGCATGTTTCGCGACACGCAGGAGGCACGCTTTGATGGCAGTACCGGCATCCTGCCGGCCAGCTGGATGGACCACGAGATGCTTAATGCCGCCGTGCGCAGCGTGGGGCGCAGCGCGGGCATGCAACTGCTGGGCTATGGTGCGCCCCAGGGGTATGCGCCGCTGCGTCAGCAACTGGCTGCGCACCTGCTGACCCAGGGGCTGGCCGTTGACCCGGAACACGAGCTGATGACTTGCGCTGGCGTCACCCAGGGCATGGATCTGGTGCTGCGCAGCCACCTGCACACGGGCGATGCGGTGCTGGTGGAGGACCCGGCCTGGTTCATGGTGTTTGGCCTGCTGCGCGCCTTGGGCGTGCAGGTGCTGCCGGTGCCGCGCCTGCGCGATGGGCCGGATCTGGAGGTGCTGCAGCGCCTGGCCAGCGCGCACCGGCCCAAGCTGTTCATCACCAACACCGTGGTGCACAACCCCACTGGCTTTGGCCTATCGCTGCCCGTGGCGCACGATGTGTTGCGCCTGGCCGAGCAGCACGATTTCCTGATTCTGGAAGACGATACCTACGCCGACTTTGCGCCGCAGCAGCCCATGCGCCTGGCCACGCTGGACCGTCTGCGCCGGGTGCTGCTGTTGGGCGGCTTTTCCAAGACCCTGGCCGGTAGCCTGCGCGTGGGCTATATCGCCGCGCAGCCGCAGCGCATCCGTGCGCTGACCGACACCAAACTGCTCAGTGGCCTGACCAGTGCGGAACTTGGCGAGCGGGTGGTGCATCGCATCCTGGCCGATGGTCAGTACCGCAAGCACGTGCAGCGCCTGCGTCAGCGGCTGGATGCCACGCGCCAGCGCTGTCTCAAGGCGGTCGAGGCCATGGGGCTGCGCGTGCACCAGGAGCCACTGGCCGGCATGTTTGTCTGGGCAGATGCTGCTCAGGACACCGAGGCTCTGGCACGCACCGCTGCCGCGCAAGGGGTGCTGCTGGCCCCCGGGGTGCTGTTTTCGGTGCAGCAGCGCGCCTCCACCATGCTGCGCCTGCCGGTGTCCATGGTGGACGATCCGGTCAGCATGGCGGTGCTGGCGCACTGCTTACTACACAAGGAAAAATCATGCCCTCTCGCAGCCGCTGGCTGACATTGGCCGTGGTGTCAACCGCCCTGTTTCTGGTGGTGATCGACATGACGGTGCTCTACACCGCCTTGCCCAGTCTGGCGCAGGCCTTGCACACCACCGCCTCGGAAAAGTTGTGGGTCCTGAACGCTTATTCGCTGGTCATGGCCGGGCTGATGCCTGTCATGGGAGCCCTGGGCGATCGCCTGGGGCACCGCCGGGTATTCATCGGCGGCATGGTGATGTTTGGCCTGGCATCCACCATTGCCGCCTTTGCCCCCAGTGCCTCGGTGCTGATTGCTGCGCGTGCGCTGCTGGCCATTGGTGGTGCGGCCATGATGCCTTCGACGGTTGCGATTGTGCGCATCACTTTCCAGGACCCCAGGGAGTTGGCGCTGGCCATTGGTATCTGGGCCTCGGTGGCATCCGGTGGGGCAGCTGTCGGCCCCATCCTGGGCGGCGCGCTGCTGGAGCATTTCTGGTGGGGTTCGGTGTTCCTGATCAACGTTCCCGTCATTGCATTGGCCACGCTGCTGGCGCTGCATCTGTTGCCGCCCAGGGCGGGCGACCGCAGCATCACCATCGATCTGCACAGCTGCTGGCAAAGCATGCTGGGCATCATTGCCCTGGCGTACGGCATCAAGGAGTGGGCCAGGCCAGATGGTCTCCCGCTGCTGGCCGCAGGGGCTGTGCTGCTGGGTGTGCTCACGCTGGTGCTGTTTGTGCGCCGTCAGCTGCGTCTGCCACGGCCCCTGGTCGATTTGCGCCTGCTGGCCGCCGCACCGGTGGCCACTGGCATTCTGGTGGCGCTGGTGGCCTCCATGACCTTGATCGGCTTTGAGCTGGTGCTCAGCCAACGCCTGCAACTGGTGCTGGAAAAAAGTCCGTTGCAGGCGGGCGCTTTTGTCCTGCCCATTTCCCTGGGGTCCTTTTTTGCCGGGCCGCTGGCGGGTGCCTGGATTGGGCGCATCGGCTGTGTGCGGGTGATGGCCCTGGGCCTGACCATGAGTGCCCTGGGCATTCTGGGCTACCTGTTGCTGCGTGAGGGCAGCGTCTGGTTGCAGCTGGCGGTGCTGGCCTTGTGCGGCGTGGGCATTGGCGCGGGGCTGACGGCATCGAGCACGCTGGTGATGAGCAATGTCAGCGAAGAGCGCGCGGGCATGGCCGGCTCGGTGGAGGGCGTGGCCTATGAGTTTGGTGGTGGCTTTGGTGTCACCATCTTTGGCTCCATCATGACCGCCATCTACGTGGCGCGCTCTCAGCATCTGGGGGTGGACTTCATGGCAGGCAGCAGCCTGGATGAAGCGCACCGCTATGCCCAGCTGCATGCCGATGCACCGCAAACCCAGGCTCTGCTGCACAGCGCCATGCAGGCATTTGAGGCGTCCTTCAGTGGCGTAAGCAGCGTGGTGGTTGCCATGCTGCTGGCACTGTCTGCCCTGGTCTGGTGGCTAGGGCGCAACTTTGCGCTACGTCCGCTGCGATCGCACTGAACGGCACAAAAAAGTTCTCGTGTCAAGTCTTTCGTGAAAATCACGGAAGGCTTGAAACCGTATGTGGGACAGTAGGTTAGCTCTTTTCGAGGCCGTGTTGCGGGGCTGCGGCGTTGTGGGCTAGGTGCCACATAAGAGCGTCGGGAGAGAAAGCCGGATCGCACTTAGTCGTGCTGGATTGCCGAGAGGTAGCGGGCTTGTGCCGTCATCATAGCCTAGTCGGCCGCAGCCCCCCCCAGAACCAAGAACGCGCAGCTTCGGGCTGCGCGTTCGAGGGATGGCCGCCAACGGAAGCCCGTCTCGTCAGCTTGGCTTGGGCGGCGCAGCTTTGCCCGCACCGCCCTTCCTGAATCCCCGATCCCCGGCCATAAAGGCGTCGAGCATATGCGGGATCAGCGTTGCCGCATCAACGGCCTCGCCATACGCCTGCGCGTGCAGCGCGGCATAGCGTTCCAAGTCGGCTTTCAGGCCGGCCGGGCATGAGAACGTGACCTTGACGCTTTCGGTCTTGGGCAGCGGCCCGAGCCGCAGCTTGCGCGTCGTGCTCATCGTGAAGTCCCCCTGTTGAAGAACAGCGGCTGGTAGGGCCGCAGCACCAGATCACGATTGACAATGATCCGCACCGGCAAGCCGGGCCGGCTGGTCAGCGTCGGTTGGACGTTGAGATTTCGGCGGGTCATCTCCTGCCCGACCTGGTTGATGCTGTCCTGTGCGCTGTCGCGCCCGGCGATGATGACGCGATCACCGTCCTGGCGGTTCTCCGGGGCGGCCAGTTCGGCGCCGATGCCCAGCAGCGTCGTCAATGCCGCGCCGGCAAAGACACGATCCCAATGCCAGTCCACATCGTCTTCCAGACCGGCATAGCCGGCCGGGTCGGTGCCGGCCAGGTTGTCGAGCGTGAGCGATGACGTGTCCGGCAGGACGATCCGGTTCCACACCACCTGCACACGGCTCTGCCCATAGCTCACCTGGCTGTTGTATTTGCCCAGGATGCGCGAACCCTGCGGGATCAGCAGGAAATCGCCGGTAGCGGTGTCATAGACCGGCTCCGTCACCGTGGCGATCACGTCGCCCGGCAAGTCCGACTTGATGCCCGTCACCAGCGCCCCAGCGAGCACGGTTCCGGCCATGACCTGATACGGCGAAGCCGGCAGGGTCAGATTGCCGGAATTGCGGGTTTCCGTAGAGCCTGCTCTCAGGAACGCCTCTTTCTGGTCTTGCCGGTTCTGCACGGCGGTCGGGTCGGCCGGCTGGGCCGCCGTCGAGGCCGGCCCGGCGGCCATCGGGTCGAATGCCGCATTGGCGGCGAAGCCCGGCGCAGCAGCCACCTGCGATTGCGCCACCGGCGCGGCCGCCTGCGCACCCGAACGGAAGAACACGGACGAGGCCGCGGCCGCTTCGGCTTCCTTGCGCAGTGCGTCGTTCGGGTCATAGCCGGGGGCCGCGTAGGCGGCCGTCACCGGCTGCTGCGACTTGACGATGGCCGGGCCAAGGTCGCCCGGCAGCGGCGGCCCCAGTTCGGGAACCGCGGGCGGCAGCTTGGAGTAATCCGCCGGCAGCGCATCCAGCCCTTCGGACTTCGACACGCGATCGACGTTGTAAAGCTCGGACTGTTCGCCCGCACCGCGCCGCTGCGGTTGCAACGACCACATCAGCGCGCCGAGCACGGCGACCGACAGGCCGCCGGCGAGGATAGCCAACGTGCGCCGGTTCAGGCGCGTGACCGGGCGCGGCTGGGCGCGCAGCGCCACCGCCTCGGGCGCGACCTTGCCCGCCTGCGGCGTGGCGAGGTCGGGGGTGTTGTCCTGGCTCATGGTCAGTTCCTCCGTGCCACGCCATCCGTGCGCTCGATCCGCACCACGTCGCCCTTGTCACCGCCCAGGCGCAGTTCGGCCGCGCCGAACAGCCGATCCACGATGTAGTACGGCGAGCGGAAGCGGTAGTTCACCAGTTGCCCGTCGCCCTGCGCGCCGATGACAAACAGCGGCGGCAGCTCGCCTTGCGCGATGCCCGCCGGAAACTGGATATAGACCTTTTCGCCGTCATCGAACGCACGCAGCGGCTTCCAGGGCGGATTGCTGCCGCTGATCGCGTAGCGGAAGCGCAGGTTCTCCAGCGCCAGCCCGGTATCGACAGGCGCGGCGGCATTGGCCGCCTGCGCCTGACGCTGTAGCGCCAGCATCCGGTCGCGCGGATACTCCCAGGACACGGACGCCATCCACGTCTTCTCCGTCGAAGCCAGCTCCAGCAGGTACGTCCTGCGGCTGGTGGTAATGACGAGATTGGTCTTGAGGCCCGAGCGGATCGGCTTGACCAGCACGTTCACGCGCAGGTCGGCACCGCTACCGCTGGACGTGTCGCCCACGATCCAGCGCACGGTATCGCCGGCGGCCACCGTCACCAGTTCCTCGCCCGGCTGGAGCGAAACCACGGTCACACGGCCGACGGCCGCATAGACCTGATACAGCGCGCCATCGGTGAAGGGCCAGACCTGAATCGCATTGACGTAGCCCTCGCGCGTGGGCGCGACGCGGGCCTCGGCATTGGCGCGCGAGACGCGCACCTTCTCGTCGGCCGGCTCCGGCGCGGGTTTGGCGTCCTCGAGCGGCTTCAACTGCGCCGGCATTGGCAGCACCTCGGGCACGGCCACCACTTCCACCGGCGCGGGCGGCTCCGGCAGCGGCTGCGCCTGCACCGGCTCATCGAGCGAGATGGTTGGCGGTGGCTTGCCCTGCGAGGCGCAGCCCGCGAGGGCGAGCAGGATCGCCGGCAAAGCGGATTTACGGAAAAGATCATTCATGGCTTGGCTCCTTCGGAAGAATCCAGTTCGCGGCTCCACGACAGGCCGTTGACGTAGATGCCCAGGGGGTTCTTGCGCAGGCGTTCTTCGGTGCGCGGCGGCTGGAGCACGATGGACACCACGGCCGTCCATCGCTCCAGCCCAGCCGCGGCGCCGTTGACGTAACGGCGTTCCGTCCAGCGCACGTTGAAAGAGGTGTCGCTGGCGCGCACGACGCTGGTGATCTGTACCGTCACAGACTCCTTGCCGATGCGCGCGAACGGGTCGTTGACCCGCGCGTAGTCGTTGAGCACGGCCGCGCCCTTGTCGGTCGTGTAGTCGTAGGCGTCGAGCCAGTTCTGGCGGACGACGATGGAGTCGATGGACAGCGAGCGCACCAGCGTCACGAAGCGCGCGATGTGGTGCGCGGTCTGCGCATCGTTGGGCCGGTATGGCGTGGCGGCTTCGCCCACGGCGCGTACCTGGCCCGCGTTGTCCACCTCCACGACGTAGGGCGTCACGATGGATTGCGCCGAGCGCCACACCAGCCCGCCGGCCATCAGCAGCGCAAGCGTCAGGCAACCGAAGGCCATCAGGCGCCAGTTCTTCGCCTGGACGCGCGGCGAGCCGATGCGCTCGTCCCACACCTGGCCGGCAGCTTGGTACGGCGTGGCAGGCTGCGGCGTGTCGGCGTAGCGCACCTGCGGTTTCTTGAATCGCATGGTCAGTTCTCCTTATGAATCGGAATCGCGCAGGCTCGGCCCCTGGCCGGAGCCGCCGCCATCGCCACCGCGCAGCGCGTGGGCGGTGGTGGTCGCGGCGTGGGTGAGTTGCTGGCGGCGATGCAGGCGCTTGGCCCAAGCGGGCTGTTCCTGTGTCTGCGCCGTAGCGGCGCCGGATGCGGCCTCGCCTGCGGCACCCTGACCGGATGCCGCGCCCGCGCCGCCATCGGCGGCAGCGCCGTTCCAGCCAGCGCGGAAGGGAGCGGCCATGCGTTGCCCGGCAGCGGATGCACGGGATGCAGCCGCACG
>CAMZGS010000013.1 GCA_947306475.1 uncultured Comamonas sp. | reverse complement strand
AGCAGCGGACTCTTAATCCGTTGGTCGAGAGTTCGAATCTCTCAGGGCCCACCAGTCAGACCAGCCCGCTGCAGCCATTAGGCTGCGGCGGGTTTTGTTTTTGCGCGCACCACGCGGCCGTGCTGGTTCGGCCATACCCCCCAAAAAGACAGACAGCAGCCGCCTGCGAGCGCTTGCACTTTGGCTGCAGACACAGCCATCAAAAGCGGCAGCGCACGCCGCGTTTGCATATTCCTACACGTCGAATCACTTACTTACAATAGTTAAAAATTTTCAATTCTTCATAATTGATGCTTTTTATCGTTACCAGTTCAGCGAGAGAATATGGGTATGCAGGGTGCGTAGGTCCCTGCTGTCACCAAGATGGATACACAAAGAACAAGATGAAGACAAAACTTTTCGGCTACCCCGATGCCGTGCGGGTCGGGGTTGGGGTTGTGCTGAGCATTTTTTTCCTGCAAGCCATGGCTCAGGAGGGGGCGGAGGGCCCTCATCTGGAGATGTCAGGGGTTGAACAGCCGGTCCATCCCTTGCCTGTTTTGCCTGTTGCACAGTGGTCGCCGCGCCTGCAGGACCTGGGATTGGGTGGGGTCTTGCGGCTGCGGGGGACGCAAAGCGAGGCCAGTGTTGGTATTGGTATCCGGCGTGACGAGTTGGTCGAGTCGGCGCGCCTGCGGCTGCAATTCACACTTTCTCCGGCATTGCTGCCCGAGCTTTCGCACCTGAAGGTGTCCTTCAACGATCAGCTGATCCAGACCATCGTTCTGCCCAAGGAGCGCTTGGGCCAGCCGCACCACGTCGAGCTGGATATCCATCCTGCCTACTTTGCCGACTACAACCGCCTGCAGTTCCAGTTCATCGGGCACTACACCATGGACTGCGAGGAGCCCGAGCACTCCAGCCTGTGGGCAGAAATCAGTGGAGAAAGCACCCTGGACCTGCGTTTGCGCCGGTTGCCACTGAAGGCTGATCTGTCCCTGTTGCCTGCGCCGTTCTTTGACCCCAGGGATAACCGCAAGGTCCATGTGCCCATCGTGTACGGTGCGGCACCGGGGCTGGGGGAATTCAAGGCTGCAGGCGCCATTGCGAGCTGGATGGGCGCTCTGGCGGCCTATCGCGGCAACCAGTTCACGGTCCTGGAAAACCAGCTGCCGCAGGGTTCTGCCGTGGTGATTGCCAGCAATGCACAGCGACCGGATTTCCTGGAGGAGATGGACATTGCGCCGGTGGAGCATCCCACCCTGTCGATGGTTGATCACCCCACGTTACCTGGCGCCCAGTTGTTGCTGGTGCTGGGCAAGGATGCTGTGCAGGTGGAACAGGCCGCGCAGGCGCTGGCCTTGAACAAGGCGGCACTGTCTGGCAGGACGCTGCAGGTTTCGCAGCTGACGCTGCCCGATCTGCGCGAGGCCTACGACGCCCCGCGCTGGATTTCCAGCCGACGCCCGGTGTCGCTGGGTGAGCTGGTGGAGCGTCCCGAGGAGCTGCAGCTGCGCGGCACGGTCCTGTACGACACCATCCGCGTCAATGCCCGCATGGCCCCCGACCTGTTCACCTGGAATGCCCGCGGCATTCCCTTGAACCTGCAGTACCGTTACACACCGACGCCCATGTCGGACCGGGGTACGCTGAACGTGGCCCTGAACAACCAGTTTTTGAAATCCTACGCGCTTGATGCCAGCAGCGACAGCCGGGGGGGAGCGGTCAGCACCTTGCTGCCCGTGGTGGAGAACACGCCGGGGCAGTCGCGCTCGAACATGAAGATTCCGGCATTCATGGTCGGGGGGGATAACCAGATGCAGTTCACCTTTTCCATTCCCCCGGCGGACCTGGGGCGCTGCCGCTCCACCCAGCCCGTGGAACTGCGTGCTGCGCTCGACCCGCAATCCAACATCGATCTCACAGGCTTTCACCACTACATCGCCATGCCCAACCTGACGGCATTTGCCAATAGCGGCTATCCGTTCACGAAGTATGCCGACCTGGCCCAGACAGCCATCGTGCTGCCCAATCGTCCCACGGCTGCCGACGTGCAGACCTATCTCACTGCCGTAGCCCGCATGGCCTCTTCCACGGGATACGCAGGTACACGCTTTACGCTGCTGCCTGCCGAAAGGATCAATGAAGCCAGGGATATGGACATCCTGCTCATCTCGCAGGGCGATCAGGATGGTGTGCTGCGTCAATGGCAGGCAGATCTGCCGGCCTTGCTGGCTGCGGGCAGGCGATCGATCCAGCCGCTGGAGCGGGGGTTGAATCGTTTTTACGAACTTTTCCGCGTGGGTGAAGGTGCGCCCACCCATCCCAACTCCGGCACGACCACCCTGGATGGCGATGGGCCTTTGGCGGCGGTGGTGGGTCTGGAGTCGCCCTTGAGCAAAGGGCGCAGCGTTGTGGCCTTGCTTGCCACCGACACCGCGGCCATGCATGCGCTGGGTCTGGGCCTGAGTGATGGCGCAAAGATCGAGCAGCTGCACGGTGACCTGAGCCTGCTGCGGGGGGAGTCGGTGGAGAGTTTCCGTATCAACCCGGTGTACTACGTCGGTGACCTGCCCTGGTACAAGCGCCTGTGGTTCCACTTGCACGGCTATCCGGTGCTGCTGGCGCTGCTGGGTGTGCTGGCAGGTCTGATGGTCACCTTGCTGGTCTATGGCGCGTTGCGTGCCATAGCGCGACAGCGGCTGGAGCGTGACGATGTCTAAGGCCTGCAACACCCACAGCGGTGCGTCCCGCCGCGTCCTGCTGCGCCATGCGCTGCTGCTGGCTGCAGCCGGATTGCCGCTGGTGGGGCAGGCTCGGACCACTCCCGGGCGCGTAGCACCATCGGCGTGGTCGGACTGGGACGAATTTGCCCGTTTGTTCCTGCAGCCCGATGGACGCGTGCTGGCCAATGAACAGGGACAGACCCATTCCGAGGCGCAAAGCTACGCCCTGATGTTTGCCCTGATCGCCAACGATCGCACGCGCTTTGAACGCATCCTTCGTTGGACGGAAGACAACCTGTGCGCCGGGGACATGACGGCACGACTGCCTGCCTGGCTCTGGGGCAGGAAGGCCGATGGCAGTTGGGGGGTGCTGGACAGCAATGCCGCATCGGACGCCGATCTATGGATTGCCTACGCCCTGGCGGAAGCAGGGCGCTTGTGGAACGTGCGGCGCTACCGGGCCCTGGCCAATGTACTGGCTGCGCGCATCGTGCGTGAGGAAACGGCCGATCTGCCGGGGCTGGGTCCAACGCTCCTGCCTGGCCCTCAGGGTTTCGTTGTGGAAGCTGGCAAACGCTGGCGCCTGAATCCCAGCTATGTACCCGTGCAGTTGCTGCGCCGGCTGGAGCGCTCCACGGGGGAACCCGTATGGGGACAGCTGTGCGCCAGCAGCCAGCGCATGATCATCGAATCCTCCCCTCGGGGCTTCGTACCCGACTGGGTGCTTTATGTGGCCGGACAAGGTTTTGTCCCCGACAGCGAGGGGGAAAAGCAGGCGCTGGGCGCCTACAACGCTATCCGCGTTTATCTATGGGTGGGCACACTGCATGCCGCAGATGCAGCCCATGCTCCCCTGCTGCAGGCCTTGATGCCCATGGTGCGTCGCGTGGCGGAGCTGGGCTACCCACCCGAAGAGGTGGACAGCGTGACCGGAGTGGTGCAGGGCCGAGCTGGTGGCGGTTTTGCTGCGGCCCTGTCGCCGCTGCTGCAGGCGGCCGGCGCGCAGGACGCACTGGCCGCACAGCAGCAATACCTGCAAGCACACCCCCCCGGCCCGGATGCTTACTACGGGCAGTGCCTGCGCCTTTGGGGACAGGGCTGGATGCAGCAGAAGTACCGCTTTGCCGGGGACGGCCAGTTGTTGCTGCCGTGGAGGAGGGGTGCATGAGGCAGCGCCACTGGGCACGGCTGGCCTTGCTGCTGGGCTGCCTGGGCAGCAGCGCTGCGCATGCGCAACCGGAAAAGGTGGCAACACCCTGGCGCATGCCTTCTGGTTTGATGCTGTCGCTCGCCCTGGGCGATGCAGCTGCGACCGGATCCGACCCTGGTTCACAGGGCGGTGCGGCGATCCCCAGGCGTGCCCGTCGGACCGGCGTTGCTGCGCAGCCCCTGCCCAATGGGGCCGTACCACCCTGGCGTCTGGCGTCGGGACTGGTGCTGGCGCCTGTGCTCAATGGGCTGCCGCCATCGACCATTTCCAGCGACGAACTGCTGCGCAACGCGCGCAACTGGCTGGCGCGTGGCCGCCTGGATCTGGCGCGTCAGAACGTTGAAAAAATGCTGCTTGCTGCGCCCGATGCGCCGCAGGCGCTGGCAGAGCTGGGCAACATCGCGCTGCAGGAAGGCAAGACGCAGGAGGCCGAGGAGATCCTGGAGCGGCTGCGCCAGCGCCATCCCCATGCACGAGCCACCAGAGACCTGGCGACCCTGGTGCGCGTCCACGGACCGGACCGGGAGCAGCTGGCCAGCATGCGTCTGCTGGCCCGCGCCGGACGGCAAAAGGAAGCGGCAGAGATTGCGCGTCGCCTGTTCCCCGATGGACCACCGCTCGTGGGCACATACGGGCCGGAGTATTACCGCATCGTCGCTGGCGCGGAAGGCGGCACGCGCAATGACGCGTCCGTGCGTCGGGCCGTGGATGCCCTGTACAAGGACCAGGGAGATGCAGACTACCGTCTGATCGCGCTGGAAATGCGCCAGGCGCAGGCAGAGGCACCACTGCCGCTGGCTCGCGAGCTGGAGCAGCTGGCGCAGGAGGGTGGCGCAGACCAGTACCGGCTGCGCGACCTGTGGCGTCGGGTGCTGGAGCGGCTTGAGCCCAGTGTGCAGACGCAGCAACGTCTGCAGGCCTACCTGGACCGCTACCCGGACGATGCCACGGTGGCCGAGTGGCTGCACAACGCACGCGATCCGGCCCTCATGGCGCTGGCCGCGGCACAGCGGGCCATGGATGCGGACCGGACGGCCCAGGCCGAAGCCCTGGTGCTCAAGGCCCTGCGGTTGCGCCCCAACCATCCGGACGGCCTGGGCCTGCTGGGCTGGATACGCATGCGCCAGTCGCGCTATGCCGAGGCGCAGCAGCTTCTGGCTGCGGCGGCACAGGGCTCGGATGCGCAGAAATGGCGCGATTTGCGCACGACGGCGCGTCTGTGGGGGCTGCTGCAGCAATCGGATCGGGCCCGGGAAGCAGGGGATCTGGACCGCGCCGCAGAATTGGCCCGGCAGGCCTTGCAACAGCAGCCGAACAATGCTGAAGCCCTGGTCGCCCTCGGGCAGATCCGTGCCGAACAGGGCGCAGAAGACGTGGCACAGAAGCTCTACCGGCAGGTGCTGGCCCTGGAGCCGGGGCATGCCGGCGCGTTGCGGCGCCTGGTGGCACTGCTGGTGCGTGCCGGGCAGTTTGAAGCAGCCATGGCGGTTCTGGACGTCCCCGGAAATGCCCTGCGCGACAATCTTGCGCAGCGCAACGAATTGCGTGCCACGGTGCTGGCCGGTCAGGCAGAGGTCATGCTGGCACAGGGCAAGCTTGGCTCGGCACTGCGCTTTCTGGAGGATGCCGTGAGCCTGGCACCTGCCGATGCCTGGATGCGCCACCGACTGGCACGGATTTACCTGCAGCTGGGGCAATCGCGCGAAGCGTTGCTGGCCATGGATGAAGGCGCTGCACACGATGCCAACGCACCCGAGATGCGCTTTGCCCGGGCGTTGATTCGCAGTGCCACCGAAGACTATGCCGGAGCTGTGGAGGATCTTGAGCATATTTCTACGGCAGATCGCACGCCAGCCATGCGCTCCCTGCTACAGTTTTCTACAGTGTATGGCCTGGTTGCCCAGGCACGGGATGCCCACGACCAACAGCCGCTGCAACGCGCCGAGCAGGAGGCTGGCGACGACCCGGACCTGCTGTGGGCCGTGGCAAATGCATGGTTCACGCAGGGAATGCCGGAGCAGGGCGTGGCGGTGTTCGACCGCCTGCTGCAGCGCAGCGCAGCCGCAGAGCTGCCGCTGCTCGTGCGGCTGGAGCACGCCAGCCTGCTGTCGCGCGCGCAGATGGATGCGCGGCTGGCAGAGTTGCTGCCCAGCCTGCAATCCCAGCCTGGCTGGGACAACGCCCAGGCATTGCGGCTGGCAAGACTCACGATTGAACATCGGGAACGCGTGACAGAAGAGCTGATGGCATCCGGCCAGCAGGCGCAGGCCATGCAACAGGCCCGGGCCCCGCTGTGGGGCCAGGAACATCTGCCCGCCGGAGAGGCCGGCTTTGCCCGTGGTCGCCTGCTGCTGGCCGCCCAGGACTGGAGCGGCGCCGAACAGGCGCTTGCACAGGCGCTGCAGGTGCAGCCAGACAACGCGCAGCTGCGCCTGGCGCTGGGCAATGCCTACGCCTACCAGGGCCGCCGTCATGAGGCGTATGGGCAAGCCCTGTGGCTGGGGGCCCACCTGCCCAGGGACGACAGCACGCAGCAACTGGCCTTACTGCGCCTGCTGCAGCGCATCCCGGCCCTGCACGCTGCCAATGCGTTGGCCGAGGAACTGCTGCAGGCTTTCCCCGGGGATACGCAGGTGCTGCTGCATGCGGCACGCCTGGAGCGTGCCCAGGATCGTTACGCGCAGGCGCTGAAGCACTTCCAGGCAGCACGTGATCTGGAGTCGAACACACCCCAGACCAACGAGGAAATCACGCAAAACATCGCAGCGATCGAGGCACGCCGCCAGGCCTGGGTGGAAGCCGGAGTGGTGCGGCTGAGCAAAAGCTCCACCGAGGGCATTTCGTCCGTACACGGATATGAGATGCCCACGGTGGCCTGGATGCCCAAGGGCTACGATGGACACCACTTCCTGCATGTCGATCGCGTGCAGCTCAGCGCGGGTGCCTTGCCACAAGCGCAGGATGATGCGCTGGGCTACGGCCAGGTCGCAGCCTGGCCCGCCAGTGCCTACCCCGCCAATCCCGGAACACCCCGTGGCCACGGCACGAATGTGGGGTTCGGCTACCGAGGCACAGGACTGGAATGGGACATCGGGGCAACCGGCATCGGCATGCCGGTGACCAACATCGTCGGAGGCCTTTCCTACGGGCAGTGGCGTGAAGACTTCAACTACCGCGTGGAGCTTGCCCGCCGCCCGATCACCGGCAGTGTGCTGTCCTACGCCGGGGCACGCGACCCCATCACCGGCCAGACCTGGGGAGGCGTGGTTGCCACCAGCATTGGCGGGCGCATCGGCAAACCCTTTGGCCCATACAGCACCTCGCTGTCTGCCAGCTATGCCTTGCTACAGGGCAAGAACGTCCAGAACAACACACGCCTGCAGTTGCGCGCGGCCATTGATCGCGATGTCTGGCAGGACGGGCGCAGCAACGTCAACGTTGGTCTGGCGCTTTCGGTCTGGCACTACGGCAAGGACCTGTCGGAATACAGCTGGGGCCATGGCGGCTACTACAGCCCGAAGAATTACGTCTCTCTGAGTCTGCCCGTGGAATGGGGTGGGCGCCGTGGCAAGTTCTCCTGGCTGGCCCGAGGGGCGCTGTCGTTTTCCCAAAGCTCCAGCGATGCCAGCAGCTACTACCCCGGAAGCCCCGCATTGCAGGAGCAAGCATCGGCGCAGGGGCGTGTGCCGCTGTACGGCGCAAGCCGCAGCACGGGTTTCGGGCGCTCGCTGCGCGCAGTCGTGGAGTACCAGGCCACGCCCAACCTGGCGCTGGGAGCCCAGCTGGCACTGGATCGCTCGGCGTACTACGCACCAACCAGCACGCTTTTTTACGTGCGCTGGCTCATCGATCCGGTGCGAGCCCCCCTGGCCAATCGCCCCCGCCCCGTACAACCTTATTCGGAGTTCTGACATGGCCACGTCTTTTTTTGGAGCAAGGCCGCTGTATTCCTGGTGGCAACGGCAACAACGTCTGCCGCGCCAGGCGATCACCCTGGGCGTCACGGGGCTGCCCGAAGGGGTGGGACGTCTGCCGCAGGGCGCACCTGCGCTGCTGTTGACCCAGGATGAAGCCAGCACCCAGTGCTGGACCCCGCTGCTGCTGCAGGCACTCCTGGCAGGTGGTCCGGTGCTGGTGCTGGCGGCATGTGCCAAGGATGCCGATGCCCTGTGGCAATACCCCGCCTTGCGGCAGGCCTACGACGCCGGCAGGCTGCGCGTGGCCCTTTTCCCGCCGGAAAAACAGCAGTGCCTGCGCCACGATGGCCTGCAGCACTGGGCCAGCGAAGTACGTCGGGCCAGCCGGGGCCGCGCCAGCGTGTGTGTGCTGGATGCACGTGCCCTGTTTGCCGGAGCAACGCAGGCCGAGCTGCGTCGCCTGGGCGGACAGTTGCGTCGCTTTGCCAGCCAGCAGGTCTGGCCGGTGGCGCTCATGCTGCCGCTGGCCCGGGCGACCGACGGCACGTGGTTCATGGAGGGTACGCAGATCGCCGCAGCGGCGCGCTCGGCCAGTCTGGGCATGGGGCACGTGGCCACACTGGCGCTGGAGGCAGCGCAGCCCGTGCTGTCCCTGCACAGCTGGGATGGGGGAGAGCAGGGGGCACTGTTTCACATGCGCTACGACCTGCATCAGCAGGATGGCGCCCTGGTGTACGCGGGCAGCTGCGCGCATGGAGAGGTACCCGTGCTGGTACAGGCACCGGATGCCGAGGTGGTGTACACCACTTCGGCCTGCGTGCCTGCGCCCATCATCGTGCCTGACAACTGGGTGGTGCTGCCCGACCTGTCGGCACTGGAGCAGGCAGCACAGCAGGCTGTGGGTGCCACCCTGGTGCTGGATGTGGGCGATCCGCCCAGGTTCGACGAACTGTGCGCGCTGGTGCACCGCCTGCGCAGCAAGCGGCCTGCGAGCCTGAAGATCATCGTTCGAGAGACCACGGCCAAGCTGCGCGCGCACAGCGAGCAGGCGCTGCTGCACCTGGGCGTGACGGCCGTGGCCTACCGGGAGCTGGGCTTTGCCCGTCTGCTGCGCCTGATTGCCTCCTGCCGCACGCTGGTGCACACCCAGCAGCCGCAGGAAGACCTGGCGCAGGCGCTGGCCGCTTTTGTACCAGCCGCCGTGCGTGGTTACCAGTCCCCCAGAACCTTTGAGCGGATTGCCCGTGAGATGCTGGAGCGCGGCAGCTCCGTTGGGTTGACCCATGCCCTGGTACACCTGCAGCTGTTGCCACAGATTGCCCATCTGGATGCCCTCAAGGCCTGCCGAGCCCTGCGCGACGGGGATGTGGTCACGGCCGACGCGCACGGCATTCTGGTGTTCCTGTTTGCCTGCACGGCAGCGGATGTTCCGCAGGCCCTGAGCAATATGTTCACCGTGCCCATAGAGCAGCTGTTTGCCGCGCAAGCGGTGGACAGCTCCACGCTGGGCATCACCGCCATGCTGCAGCAACTGCATCAGCAGGCCGGCAAGCTGCCGGACTACACCCCGGCATTGCTGCCCCAGGCCAATGCCGAGGTGCAGGACAAGCCCCGCCAGCCCAACCAGCCGGGCAGCGTGCCTGCAGCCCCCCCCAAGGTCGTGCTTCCATCGGCTCCTGCGCCGAGCGGTGAGATGCACCCCGTCATCACCGTGCGCGCCTGCCCCATCGGGCGGCGCAGCCCACAACAGCAGGAGGTGGAGGCATGAGCTGGATTCTCTGGATGGTCTGCCTGCTGCTTGGCGTTGCCCTGGGGGTGTGGTTGAAGCGCCTGGGTTGGCTGGCATCGCTGCGCCGCACACCACGCTACCTGCAGGCCTACCGCGCTCCCGACGCTGCCCAACCCAAGGAGAAGTGACATGCAGTGCGTTGCTTTTGTTTCCCCCTTTGGCGGCGTGGGTCGCACCACGCTGACGGCCCACTGCGCGGCCTTGCTGGCCGCGCGTGGCGTGCCCGCACTGGCCCTGGAGTTGAGTGCCCAGAACACGCTGGGATTGCACCTGGGGCTGTCTCTGCCACCCCAGTCGGGCTGGCAGGGAGCTGTGCATGCCGGCCGCTGGTGGGGCGAGGTTGCCCTGGAAAACACCGCCGGCGTGCGCCTGCTGCCCTATGGCGCAGACACCCACCAGGAGGTGCTGCCCAAAACATGGCTGCTGGAGCACCTGGTGCAACTGGACATCCCGCAGACGGGCATCGTACTGCTGGACACGCCGGTCTTGCCCGCGCCCCTGGCGCAACAGGCTCTGGACTGTGCGGATCTGGTGGTCTGGGTGCTGGATGCCGCACCCCGGGCCGTACATGCCCAGGCCACCGTGCAGAAGTGGCTGACCTGCCTGGAGCCTGAGCAGCACTGGGCGGTGGTGGTCACGGGGGTGGATCCCCGCAGCGGCACGCGCCGCGAGGCACTTGCCCAGTTGCGCCGGCAGTGGGGGCCACGGTTGCTGCCCTATGCACTGCATCAGGATGAATACTTGCCACGGGCCCAGGCCCAGTCGCTGTGTGTGCACCAGATGGCTCCTCAGGCGCAATCGGCACACGACCTGCAAGGCATTGCCACATGGATCAAGGACACGCTGGCAAGGCCCGCAGTCCAGGAAGGAGCCTGATGGTGCCCGCAACACCGCTTGTCTGGTTGAGACGAACGCTGGGTGTCGCCCCCGCTGCCCCCTGGTGGCATTGGCTGTGGCACCTTTTTGTGCTGCCCAGACACCAGCGCCCCCAGGGGTGGCCGGTGCTGGCGTTCATTGAGCGCATGCTGATGCGCCTGTTCGATGCGGTGGGAGCGCTGCTCTGGCTGGCCCTGTGGCCGGTGCGTGCCCTGATGCGCGGGCTGGATGCCTTTGCGGCGCAGCTGGATGGACAGGCCATCAGTGCCCGGGTGGACGAGGCGGTTGTCCGGCTGCACCGCTGGCCTGGCGTGCGCTGGGTGGTGCTGGCACTGGGCATGCTGGCCGCCGTGGTTGTCATGACCACGCCGTTCAACTGGGTCGGGCAGCTGTTGTTCCTGCTGCTGATGTGGATGCTCTCGCTGGTACTGCGCCGTCTGCCCGGGCGCTTTCCGGCGCTGGCGCTCAGCGCCATCACCCTGATCGCTGCTGGACGCTACGCCTGGTGGCGCGTCACCACCACCCTGGAATTTGACACCTGGGTGCAGGCCGTGCTGGGCTATGGTCTGCTGGCGGCCGAAGCCTACACCTGGCTGGTGGTGCTGCTGGGCTTCATCCAGACCGCCTGGCCGTTGCAGCGCCAGCCGGCGCCAATACAGGGTGCACCCGAGACGTGGCCCACGGTGGATGTGTTCATCCCCACGTACAACGAACCCCTGTCCGTGGTGCGCCCCACCGTGCTGGCGGCCATGGCCATGGACTGGCCGCGCGAGCGCTTCAAGGTGTACATCCTGGACGATGGCCGGCGTGAGGAATTCCGAGCCTTTGCCCAGGAAGTGGGCGTGGAGTACATGATCCGCCCCGACAACCACCACGCCAAGGCGGGCAACCTCAACCACGCCCTGCAGCAGACCACGGGCGAGCTGATTGCCATTTTCGACTGCGACCACCTGCCCACACGCTCATTCCTGAAGACCGCCGTGGGCTGGTTCCAGCGCGATAAGCGCTGCGCCATGCTGCAGACGCCGCACCACTTTTTCTCTCCCGATCCATTCGAGCGCAATCTGGGCACCTTCCGGCGCGTGCCCAACGAGGGCGCGCTGTTCTACGGGCTGGTGCAGGATGGCAACGACTTCTGGAATGCCACCTTCTTCTGCGGCTCCTGCGCCGTCATTCGCCGTGGGCCACTGATGGAAGTGGGCGGTATTGCCGCGGAGACGGTGACCGAGGACGCGCACACCGCACTCAAGCTGCACCGGCGCGGCTACAGCACCGCCTACATCAATCTGGCCCAGGCGGCCGGCCTGGCCACCGAGAGTCTGTCCGCCCACGTGGGCCAGCGCATCCGCTGGGCGCGCGGCATGGCGCAGATCTTCCGCACGGACAACCCCCTGCTCGGCAAGGGGCTGACGCTGTGGCAGCGCATCTGCTACAGCAATGCCATGCTGCACTTCTTCTTTGGCCTGCCACGCCTGGTGTTTCTCACCGCGCCCATGGCCTACCTTTTCTTCCACATCTACATCATCCACGCACACGCGGCCCTGCTGGCGCTGTACGTGCTGCCCTACATCCTGCAGTCGAGCATTGCCAACACGCACATCCAGGGCAAGTTCCGTCACACCTTCTGGGCCGAGGTCTATGAGACCGTGCTGGCCTGGTACGTCGCCTTGCCCACCACGCTGGCCATGGTCAACCCCAAGCTGGGCAAGTTCAACGTCACCGCCAAAGGGGGGCTGGTGGAGCGCTCGTACTTCGACTGGTCCACCTCCTTGCCCTACACGGTGCTGGTGCTGCTGAACATGGCGGCGTTTGTCTTTGGCATCGTGCGCCTGTTCTGGTGGAACACCGATGAGACGGCCACCGTACTGATGAACCTGATCTGGACCACCTACAGTCTGTGCATGCTGGGCGCGGCCATCGGCGTGGCGGCAGAGTCCCGGCAGGTGCGGCGCATGCACCGGGTGGCCGCGTCCCTGCCGGCGACGTTGTACCTGGAAGATGGCCGGGCGCTGCGTGCCACCTGCACCGATTACTCCATGAGCGGGCTGGGCCTGCGGCTGCAGCAGCTCGATACCGTCAACTGGCAGCCGTTGCCGATGAACACACCCGTGCACGTAGGGCTGTGGTGGGACGACTGCGAACACGCCTTTCCCGCCACAGTGGTGCTGGACCACGGGCACGGAACGCTGGGGCTGCAGTTCAACGAGCTCTCGCGCGACGAGCAGATTGCACTGGTGCAGTGCACCTTTGCCCGCCCCGACTCCTGGACGAGCTGGAATACCGAACAGGCGGACGATCGTCCCCTTCTGGGGCTGCAGGAAATCGTGCAGCTGGGCCTGACAGGCTATCGCACCCTGTGGCAGGCGCTGCAGCAACGCTGGCGTGAGCACACCTTCAAAAGGCGCAATGCCGCCTCCTACCCATCCTGACACCCATGCGGCACTGGAGCTTCTACTTTTTTGCCAAGCTGGCCCTGTTTTACAGCGACCGGTTGAATTTCCACTGGCGCGAAAACCTGCTGCTGGCCCTCTTTTTGCTGTGGCCGCTGGCCCCTGGCCGGCTGCAGACCGTGCGTGCCTGGCTGGCCTGGCCCCTGGCGCTGGGGCTGCTGTACTACGACTCCTTCCTGCCCTCGCTGGAGCGCGTGCTCTCCCAAGTCTCGTCACTGGCCAACTTCCGGCTGGACTACCTCATGGAGCTGCTGGGCCGCGTGGTTGATGGGCGCGCCCTGCTGGGTGGGCTGGCCGTGTTTGTGCTGTACCTGCTGCTGGCACGACGCATTCGGTTCACCCCGCTGGCGTTTGCCGGCATTTTCAGCGTCCCCATCTCGGCGGCGCTGCTTGCTTCTCCGGTGGAATCCGTGCCAGTGTCCGTGGGGGCGCCGGTGCCTGGCCAGGAGGGTGGGGCGGCCACCGCCCAGACGCCCGATGCGCAGCTGCAGGCGTTCTACGCTAATGAGGCGCAGCGCAAGCTCTCGTTCTCGCTGGGCGGGGCCACCCCGCCGTTTGACATCGTTGTGCTGCAGGTGTGCTCGCTCTCCTGGGACGACCTGGAGTTTGTCGGTCTGCGCGACCACCCCCTGTTTCGGCGCTTCGATGTGGTCTTCACCCAGTTCAACAGCGCGGCCAGCTACAGCGGCCCGGCGGCGCTGCGGCTGACGCGTGGCTCCTGCGGCCAGACCTCGCACCAAGATCTGTACGAAGGCGTTGACCCGGCCTGCTACCTGTTCCCCAGCCTGGAGCAGCTGGGCTACAAGGTCCAGGGGCTGCTCAACCACGACGGCAAGTTCGATGAATTTGCCAGGATGCTGGAAGCGCGCGCCGGCATGGCCGGGCGCCTGGAGCTGCCAAGCAATGCGCCCATTGCCATGCGCAATTTCGACGGCTCGCCGATCTTTTCCGACATTGCCCTGCTGCGCCGCTGGTGGCAACAGCGCCAGAGCCAGGGCTCGCAGCCCGCAGCGCTGTACTACAACACGGTTTCGCTGCACGACGGCAACCATGTGGAAGGCATTGCCTCGCGCTCCAGCCTGGATACCTACAAGCCACGCCTGAGCAAACTGCTGGCCGACTTTGATCAGTTCATCTCCGAGCTGGAAAGCACCGGCCGCCCGGTGCTGCTGCTGCTCATCCCCGAGCACGGCGCCGCCCTGCGGGGCGACCGCTTCCAGATCTCCGGGATGCGCGAGATTCCCAACCCGCGCATCACCCTGGTGCCGGTGGGCATGAAGCTCATTGGCATGCCCGGTGCGGGCACGGGCTCGACCATCGTCAACAACACCCCGGTGAGCTACTACGGCGTCAACGCCCTGGTGCTGGACCTGCTGCGGGACAGTCCGCTCAATGCCGGCTCGCCCTCGCTGGAGCAGCGCTTGCAGCAGCTGCAGGCCACGGACTTCGTCTCGGAAAACGCCGACGTGGTGATGATGCGCCCCCCCCAGGGCAACTACCTGATGCGCTCGGGCAAGAACTCTTCCTGGGTCAATTACGTGCCGTAAGACACGCCGACCAGCCCGTCACGCCCGGTATCAGCAGCCTGGCGTGACGCCCAGCTTGCGCAGAATGCTCTCCAGCAGGCACCACTTCGTCAGGCCGCTTTGCAGCAGATTGGCCCCCACAAAGGCCGTGAAGGCCAGGAACCATTCGCTGACGAACACCGGACTGCCGGGAATGCCCAGCGCCAGGGACAGAAGAATGAAGGTGCCGGCAAACAAACGCACGATTTGCCAAGAGGTCATGGTGATGCTCCTTGTATTGAGGGTTTAAGATAAAAATACGGCTCAAGCGCTTTATACACAAGCGCTTGCAGCTATGGTTTTTAATGGCTTTTGGCCAGCAGCTGCCGGTTGGCCTGGTGCAGGGCGCTCTCATCCAGTGCCCCGGCCAGTTGCGCCAGTTGCAGCTGAGCCAGCAGCAGGCGGCTGCGTGCCTGGGCCAGGGCCAGCTGGGTGTTGGCGTGCTCGCTGTCGGCCTGCAGCACATCCAGCACGGTGCGGTGGCCCACCGCATGACCGGTGCGCGTGGCATCCTGCCGTGCGGCACTGGCCTGCAGGGCCGCTTCCAGCGCCTGCACCTGTCGGGCACCGGTCTGCTCACCCAGCCAGGCGGCATGCACCTGCTGGGCCACCTGCTGTCGGGTGGCCTCCAGCTGCGCCAGGGCAGCCTGCCACTGCGCCACGGCTTCCTGCTCCCGGGCCGAGCGGTAGCCGCCGGTGTACAGCGGCACGGTCAGCTGCACGCCGATGGCGGCCTGGGTCTCCTTGTTGCGGGCATGCTGGCTGTAGTCGCCCCGGCCCGAGAGGCGCTGCTGCTGGGCCTGGGCCACGATGTCCACCCGTGCGGCAGCGCTGGCGCGTTGCCTGTCGGCTTCGGCCTGTGCCACATCGGTGGCCAGCTGCTGCAGGCGGATGCTGAAGTTCTGCGCTGCCGCGCGCTCCTGCCACAGCTCCAGCGCCAGGCCTTGCGCGGCGACGTTGCCGGGCAGGCGCGGCTGCAGCGCGTTGGCTGGCAGCCCGGTGCTGTCCTGCAGCTTGCGCTGCTGCACCTGCAGATCGGCCTGGGCGGCCAGGTGGCGGGCCTGCAGCTGGGCCTGGTGGGCGCGGGCCTCGTGCACCGCCGTGATCGGGGCCGCTCCCAGATCGAAGCGCTCCTGGGCCTCGGCCAGGGCGCGGTCCACGGCCTGCAGTTGCTGCTCCAGCACCTGCAGCGCCTCTTGCGCCACGGCCAGATCCAGGTATTGCTCGACAACACGCAGCATGGCCGCCTGCCGGGCCGCCTGCCATTGCAGATCGCCCATGTCGGCGCTCAGCCGCAATTGCTGCTGCCGGGCGCGGCGCTGTGGATCGATCAGCGGCTGGACGGCCTGCACCCCCACCTGGGTGACGTGGCCGTGGGTGACGGAGGTGCCGAAGTCCACCCCGTCGTGGGTGCCCATGCCCGGGGCGCTGAACTGGGCCCCTTGCATGTGTGTCTGGCCATAGCCCCGTCCGGCGCTGGCCTGCAGGCCCACGCTGGGGCGCCACAGGGCACGTGCCTGGGCACGCTGCGGCTGGGCCGTGCCATGCGCTGCCTGGGCCGCCAGCAGGGTGCGATCATGGTGCTGCGCGGCTTGCCAGACCTGGAGCAAATCCGTGGCCTGCGCCGGGGAAGCGGCCCACAGCGCCAGGCTGAAAGCCAGCGGTGCCAGACGGAAGAATTTTGAGCCAAATCGGCCTTTAGCCCTTGTCACGCCTGCGCCAAAAGCTCTTTTTATCGTAGTCATGGGGCATCTCCTTGGGAGCTCTGGCCGCGCACCGCATCCAGGCGGTTGCGGTAGGCGACGTAGTACAGGGTGGGGATGACGACCAGCGTCAGCACGGTGGAGACCGCAATGCCGAAGATGAGCGAGATCGCCAGCCCGTTGAAGATGGGATCGTCCAGAATGAAGAATGCTCCCAGCATGGCCGCCAGCCCGGTGAGCATGATGGGCTGGGCACGGGTGATGGCCGAGTCGATGATGGCGTGCTCAAACTGGCCGCCCGCCCGCACCTGCAGGCGGATGAAGTCCACCAGCAGGATGGAGTTGCGCACGATGATGCCGGCCAGCGCAATCATGCCGATCATGCTGGTGGCGGTGTACTGCGCGCCCAGCAGGGCGTGACCGGGCATGACGCCGATGATGGTCAGCGCAATGGGCGCCATGATGATGAGCGGCGTCAGGTACGAGCCAAAGTGCGCCACCACCAGCAGGTAGATCAGGATCAGCCCCACGGCGTAGGCGGCGCCCATGTCGCGGAAGGTCTCATAGGTGATCTGCCACTCGCCATCCCACTTGAGGGCGTAGCCACGGTAGGGGTCCTGCGGCTGCTGGATGAAATACTCCTGCAGCGGCCCACCATCGGGGGCAATGATCTGGCCGATCGCCGCCCGGGCGGCAAACATGCCGTAAAGCGGGCTATCGACCTGGCCCGCCATGTCGGCCACCACCAGGTTCACGGGCAGCAGGTCCTTGTGGTAGATGGGCTGCTCGCGCAGCGAGTCGGTGATGTTGACCAGGTCGCGAATGGCCACGGTGTCACCGCTGGCTGTGCGCACCGGCAGTTGCAGCAGCGCCTGCAGATCGCCGTGGTGTTGCGCCGGCAGCTGCAGCACCACCGGGGTGGGGTATTTGCTGTGGGCATCGCGCAGCCAGGTGGCGGCTTCGCCGCTCAGGCCGGCGTGCAGGGCGCTGACGATGGCGCTTTGTGGCACACCCAGCAGCGCCGCCTTGCGCTGATCAACCAGTACCAGCTGGCGCGGTGCGGCAGCGATGGAGGAGTCGTCCAGATCGACAATGCCTGCCGTGCGGGCCAGTGCCTGGCGTACGGCCAGTGCCACCTGGCGGCGGCCTTCGGCATCCGGACCGTAGATTTCTGCCACGATGGGCGAGAGCACCGGCGGGCCGGGTGGCACCTCCACCACCTTCACATTGGCCCCCAGCCGCGCGCCGATGGCTTGCAGGGCAGGGCGCTCGCGCATGGCGATGGCGTGGCTTTGCAGCTTGCGCTGGCTTTTGTCCTTCAGGTTGACCTGGATGTCGCCCACCTCGCCACCGGCGCGCAGGTCGTACTGTCGCACCAGGCCGTTGAAGTTGATCGGCCCGGCCGTGCCGGCGTAGGCCTGATAGTCGGTCACCTCCGGTACGGTGGCCAGATGCGCGGCCAGCTCGTGCAGCACGGCGGCGGTGGCTTCGGGCGGGGTGCCGGCAGGCATATCGACCACCACCTGGAACTCGCTCTTGTTGTCAAAGGGCAGCATCTTGAGCTGCACCCAGCCCAGCACCGGCAGCGCCATGGACAGGGCAATCAACACCAGCACCGCCAGACCAAGCAGGCGCCGGTTGCGCTGGCCGCGCTGCGCATCCAGCAAGGGGGTGAAGATGCGCTCGAACCAGGGGGCCAGCCGGGCCGTCAGGCCCGAGGTGTGCGCCTGTGGTGCAGCACTGCCAGCATGCCCCCCCTGCATCCACAGCCGCGCCAGCCAGGGGGTGACGGTGAAGGCCACCGCCAGCGAAAGCACCATGCCCATGCTGGCATTGATGGGGATGGGAGCCATGTACGGCCCCATCAGGCCGCTGACAAAGGCCATGGGCAGCAACGCGGCAATCACCGTGAAGGTGGCCAGGATGGTGGGGCCGCCCACTTCATCCACCGCACCGGGGATGAGTTGCAGCAGCGTTTTTTCCGGATGCAGCGCCTGGTGGCGGTGGATGTTCTCCACCACCACAATGGCGTCATCCACCAGGATGCCGATGGAAAAGATCAGCGCAAACAGCGACACCCGGTTGAGCGTGAAGCCCCAGGCCCAAGAGGCAAACAGCGTGGCCGCCAGCGTCAGGCCCACGGCAACGCCCACGATCAGCGCCTCGCGCCGCCCCAGGGCAAAGAAGACCAGGGCCACCACGCTGGCCGTGGCAAACAGCAGCTTCTGGATGAGCTGCTGCGCCTTGTCGTTGGCCGTGGCGCCATAGTCGCGCGTTTGCGTCACCTGCACCTCGGCCGGCAGGATGGTGTTGCGCAGCTGCTGCACGCGCTGCGTCACCGCACGCGCCACGTCGATGGCATTGGCCCCGGCCTTTTTGGTCACGGCCAGGGTCACGGCGGGGTATTCCCTGGCCTGACCATCCTGCACCACGCCGTGCCAGACGTAGTGCTGCGCCGGCAGCGGCCCGTCTTCCACGCTGGCAACGTCCTTGAGCAGCACCGGCTTGCCGTTGCGTGTGCCCACCAGAATGTCGGCCACCTCCTGCGCATGGGCCAGGAACGGCCCGCTGTGCAGCGTCACCGACTGGTTGCCCCCCAGCAGCTCGCCCACAGGCAGCCCCTGGTTGGCCGATTGCAGGGCCGCGCGCAGATCATCCACCGTGATGCCGCTGCCGGCCATGCGCGCCGCATCCAGCTGCACACGCACCGCCCGCCCCGGGCCGCCAATGGTGGTGACGGTGCGGGCACCGGGCACGCGCATCAGCTCCACTTCCATGCTGTGCGCCACGCGCTCCAGGGCAAAGGCGCCGGTGTCCGGGTCCTCGCTGAACAGCGTCAGCGTGACCGCCGGCACATCGTCGATGCCCTTGGGGCGGATGATGGGCTCCAGAGCCCCCAGGCCGCGCGGCAGCCAGTCGGCGTTGCTGCGCAGCGTGTCGTGCAGGCGCACCAGCGCCTCGGTGCGCGGCACGCCCACCTGGAACTGCACCGTCAGCACCGCCATGCCGGGGCGCGAGAGCGAGCTCACATGCTCCACGCCCAGCATTTGCGCGAGCACCTGCTCGGCGGGCGTGGCAATCATCTGCTCCACATCGGCCACCGACGCGCCCGGAAACGGCACGATGACGTTGGCCATGGTCACGTCGATCTGTGGCTCTTCCTCACGCGGGGTGACGAAGACGGCAAACAGCCCCAGCAGCAGCGCCAGCAGGGCCAGCAGGGGGGTGATCTGTGCCCCCTGAAAAGCGGCGGCAATGCGCCCGGAAATCCCCAGGTTGTGATGCTGTGGTCGATCCATGTCAGCGCTCCCGGATGGCCTTGTCGGGCTCAAGGGCCACCTGTTCTCCCACGCGCACGCCGCTGAGCACTTCCACCTGCTCACCCCGCTGCACCCCCAGGCGTACCTGCCGCAGCTGCGGCAGGCCGTTGGCACCCTGCACGTAAACCCCCGTCATCTCCGCGCGGCGCACCACGGCCCGGGCGGGAATCCACAGGCGCGGCGCCATGCCAGCGGCATCTGTGGCCCCCGCATCCCGAACATCAGGCAGCCACAGGCGGGCAAACATGCCGGGCACCACATCGGGCAGGTCGGCAGGCAGGGCCACGCGCACCGGTACGGTGTGGGCATGGGCATCGGCGGTGGGCAACACCTGAATGTGCGCAGCCGTCACCGTCAGACGCGGGCTGCCGGGGCTGTCCACCAGCTCCACCTCCACACTGGCCGCCTGGCGCAGGGCCGCTGCCTGGGCGCTGGAGACATGCGCCGTCACACGCAGGGCACCGGGGTCGTACAGGGCCAGCAGCGGCGTGCCGGGCATGGCCATATCCCCCAGGGTGACAGGCACCCGCGCCACCACCCCGGCAAAAGGCGCTTGCACTGTGTGCAGATGCGCCTGCGTGGCGGCCACGCCCGCCTGCGCCTGCAGGGCCTGTACCTGGGCCTGCGCGGCCTGCCACTGGGCCTGGGCACTGTCCAGCGCCGCCTGACTGATGTAACGCTTGGCAAAAAGCTGCTGCTGGCGTTCGTATTCCTTGCGCGCCACAGCCAGCTGGGCCTGGGCTGCGGCCACCTGGGCCCGGCTGGCGCTGGCGCCCTGGCTGGCCATGCGCGCATCGATGCGCAGCAGGGTCTGGCCTTTCTGCACCCGGTCGCCGGCCTGCACCTGCAAGGCGACAATGGCCCCGGGCACCTGCGCGGCCAGCAGCGCGTCGCGCACCGCCTCGACCCGGGCCTCGTGGCTGCTCAGGCCCGCGCGGTCGGCGGCCTGTACGGTGTGGTACTGCGCGGCGGCAGGGGCGACGAATGTGGGTGTCGGGGCCTGCGCTCCTGCCAGATTCCAGGCGGTGGTCAGCAGGGCAGGGCCAAGCCAGCGCCTCCAGGAAGAGATGGGCATATTGATTCCTTATTGCTTATTTAACCAATCGCTCAATAATTCAATAATGTATCATGCGTCGTCTCGCCTGCCTACACCTCGAAGTTGTTTGCCATGAAAGACCTGCCACCCCAAGCCCTGGAACAAGTTGCTGCCTACTTTCACGTGCTGGCCGAACCGACCCGACTGCAGATCCTGAATCTGCTGCGCAAGCGGGAATACAACGTGGGTGAACTGGCACAAGCATGCGGCTATACGGCAGCCAACATCTCGCGCCACCTGTCGCTGATGACCAAACAGGGCATGGTCACCCGCGAAGGGCGCGGCACCTGCGTGTACTACCGCCTGGCCGACGATTCGGTCGATGCGCTGTGCGATCTGGTGTGTGGCAGCATCGCCCGCCGGCTGGAGCAGGCCGCTGCCGCCAGCGATGCCTTTCGCGCTTCGCTGTAGTTTGATAAAAAACAGAGCTGCTTGCGCTTGCTGGCCAAGGATTTCAGATATAAAAGCATCTGAAATGACTGTCCATCAAGCGCAAGCAGCTCATTTTTTTGCATCTGGCGTGCTGCTGCCATCCTCGTCATCCATCAGATGGGCAGCTGGGTTGTGGATGGCGGCCTCGGCGCGGAAGTAGCCCAGCACTGTGGGTACGCTCTGGTGCCCGGTCAGCGCCATGGTCTGCGCCAGAGAGATATTGCGCCGCCCGGCCTCGGTGACAAAGCCCGAACGCAGCGAGTGCGCGGAGAAGTCCCCGTCCAGCCCTGCCAGGCGACAGCGCTCCTGCACGATCAGGCGCACCGCTTCGGCCGAGAGCCCTGCGCCGCTGGCGTCCAGACAGCCCCCCTTGCGGATGCGCCGAAAGATCGCCCCCTCCTGAATGCCACTGGCCGTCAGCCAGGCCTCCAGTGCCGCGCCAGCAGCGCCCAGCACGGGCTTGTGGTTGTCCGGGCTGGCGCGCCCGGTCTGATTGGTCTTGCTGTGCAGCAGCTCATAGACAAAGCGCCCCGGCCCCAGGCGGCGCAGAAAGCGCATGTCGGCCTGCGCCACCTCTGAGCGGCGGCGTCCGCCGCTGCTCCAGGCAAACAGCAGCAGGGCGCGATCGCGCAGGCCGATCAGGCTGTCGTCACAGGTATCGAGCAGCCGCTGCAGCAAATCCTTGGTCAACGCCGCCTTTTTCTGCACCCGCCCCCCCTGGCGTGCATAGGCCTTGCGTGCACGCGCCAGCACCTCGCGCACGCGCGGATCCTGGCAAGGGTTGGGCAGGTTGCGGCTCTGGTGCGCCTTGGAGAGCACGGCCAGCCGATGCACCAGGGTGGCATGTGCTGGCGCCCCCAGCTTGCTCTTGCAGCCCGATTGCACCAGGGCGGCATCCACCTGCGGGGGCAGTTCCGTGCGCAATCCGCTGGCCGTCTGACGCGGGGCATGGTCGGCAATGAACTGCAACACCACCTCCACCGACAGGGGCAGGGCGATGGTCTGCCCCAGGCGCAACTGCATCCAGCCGGCCCAGTACCGCATGGCACTGGCGTAGCTGCGCAGCGTGTTTTCCGCCTCGCCCTGGCGCAACAGGTCCTGCAGGGCCTGCAGGGTGGCAGCGCTCAGGCTGGCCAGTGTGTCGGGCGCAGGGTCGGCTTGTTTCGCTACCTGCCCAGGTGTGTACAGCGCAGAAGAGGGTGGCGAAGCGGTGTACACGGGAGAAATGCGATATTTTTTCATCAATTTGTATTGTGTAATATGTAATACAATTGTTGTTAAACAAAATTCTGTTATAATTTCCGATAAGCATCACTTATCACAAGTAAATTATCGCCTATGTCTTACATCACCCCCAAAACCACGCGAGGCGTGCAGGAGCAGGATGTCTGGGCTGCTGCCGATGCAGTGCTGGCACAGGGGCAGCGCCCCACCATCGAGCGTGTACGCCAACAACTGGGACGTGGTTCGCCCAATACCGTTGGCCCGATGCTGGAGAGCTGGTTTGCGCACCTGGGCGAGCGACTGACGCAGGAAAAACAGGCAGAACAACGCACTGCCGGTCTGCCGGCCGCCGTGCTTGATGCCATGCGCACGCTGTGGCAGACCGCCCAACAGCAGGCACAGGACGCTGCCGAAGCCGCCCTGGCCGAGGCGCACGCCCAGCTGGGCGCCGCCCGGGCAGCGCTGGAACAGGAACAGGCGCAACTGCAGCGCCAGGCCGAAGCACTGACCCAGCAGAAAGCAGCCATGGAAGAAGCCTGGCGTCTGGCCCAGGCGCAGCAGGCCGACCTGATGCAGCGCCTGGAAGGACTGGAGCAGCAGTTGCAGCAGCGCGATGCCACCATCGCCCAGCTGCACGCCGATGCCGACGCCGTCCAGGCGCAGCGCGAAGCCGAACGGCAGGAGCACAACGTCCAGCTGCAGGCAGCAGCACAGGAGCGGCAACGCCTGGTCGAACAGTTCTCGGGCAATGAAAAGCGCTGGCTCACGGAGCTGGATCGCAGTCGCCAGGAACTGGAAAAGGCACGCAAGCAGCAACAGGACGCACTGGCCAGCGCCCAGCAGCGCTACGAGGCCTTGCAGGCGCGCATGGCCGAGCAGGAAGCCGAATGGCTACAGGAGCGCCAGACCCACTTGCAAACCGTCCAGGCACTGGCAGCTGCGCAGGAGCGTGCCCAGGCGCTCAAGGAGCAATTGCTGCGCCAGCAGCGGGCCGGGGAGGTTGTCAGCGGTGGACGCAGCGGCACATCGTTGCAACGGCGAGCGCTGTCGCAGCGCAGCCAGCGCCTGGGGCGACGCTAGGGGGGGAGGGATCAGGGGTCGGGTTGCCCGGTGGCAGGGCGAAGCAGGGCGCTGATGGCTTCCACATCCTGCAGGTGCAAGCGTCCGGCTGCCTGCAGCAGCTGCAATTGCCCCAGCAGCACCTGGTAACGCGCACGCAGCCAGTCCTTGCGTGCGTTGTGCAACTGCACCTGGGCGTTCAGAACATCGACGTTGATGCGTACCCCCACGCGGTAGCCGGTTTGTGTGGCCTGCAGCGCAGTCTGGCTGGAGGCCACGGCCTGCTTCAGGGCGATGCTTTGCTGCTGGGCCGCTTCCAGCCCCAGCCAGGCCTGGCGCACGGCCTGCTCCAGGCCGCGCAGGGTGTCCAGCCACTGCGCATGCGCCTGTTCTTCCTGGGTCAATGCTTCACGCACCCGGTGCTCAATGGCAAAACCGGCAAACAGCGGCAACTGCGCCTGCACGCCGATGGTGCCCACTGTGGTGCGGTGGGGGTAGGGGGTGGTCAGGCTGCCATCGGGGTTGCGCTGGCGGCCATAGCTGGCCTGCAGTTCCACCGTGGGCAAATGGCCCGCCTTGGCCTTGCGCGTACGTAGCTCTGCCAGACGGCGCGCAATATCGGCCTGCTGCAGCAGCGGATGCGTCTCGGGCAGCTCCTGCAGCCACTGGTCTTGCAGGGCCGTATCCAGCAGGGGCAGTTCTGCCTCGGTGGGCAGGGTCCACAGGCTTGGATCACTCTGGCCACTGAGCTTTTCCAGCGCCAGAACGGCGCTGCGCCATTGGTTTTCCAGCCCCAGGCGCTGCGCCTGCGCCAGATCCAGGCGCGCCTGCGCCTCGCGTACGTCGGTGATGGTGGTCAGCCCCAGATCGAAATTGCGCTGTGCCAGCTGGGCCTGCGTGCTGACAGCCCCCACCAGCGTCTCCTGCACAGCCAGGGCATCGCGCGCCATCAGTGCCTCGAAATAGGCCTGTGCCACGCGCAGCAACAGGCTCTGGCGTGCGGCCTCCAGTTGGGCATGGGTCAGCTCCAGTGCCTGCTTGCCTTCGCGGTACTGCAGATGCAGCGCCGGGGCGTATAGGGGCTGCACCAACTGCACGCCAGCGCTTTCCTGGCGGGCATGCAGGTTCTGGGTCTGCATGCCCAGCTGCGGCAGCTCGGCGCGCACGCGGCTGTCGCTGTACTGACTGCTGGCCTGCAGGCCCACCTGCGGCAACAGGGCGGCCCGCGCCTGCAGCCGTCGGTGGTCGGCCGCCTGCACTTCCAGCGCCTGGGCCTGCCATTGGGCATCGTGGGCCAGGGTCTGCTCCGTCAGTGCCAGCAGGCTTTGCGCCTGGGCGCTGCCGAAACTGCAGCACAGCACCAGGGCAGACACCAGGGAAGGAAGAGGGGGGCGGGGCATGGCAGCAGGTCCGTCCTTTGCGGCGCAGTCAGTAGCGCGCCATGTCGGGCGCACATTCGGCGGCCCAGGCATCGATACCGCCCACGATGTTGGCCACCTGGGCAAAGCCCTGCTGGGCCAGATAGGCGGCAACGTGCATGCTGCGCACGCCATGGTGGCACAGGCAGGCAATCGGGCGCTGTGGATCGAGCTGATTCAGGTGCGCATGCACCTGCGCCATGGGTATGTGCACGTGCTCAAAGCGTGCATCTGTCGTGGCATTGACCAGCTGGTGCTCCCAGGGCTCGCGCACGTCCAGGAGTACCGCCGCACGGCCCGCATCGGCGCACTGCGCCAGCCATGCGTCCAACTGGGCGGGGCCTACCTGGTGGAACATCGCGTACAGCGGGGGCTGCCTAGAACACGAACTTCGACGCGCCGCCGAAGCCCTGCAGGCGCGGTGCCACCGTGTCCCACGGCGTGGTGGTGCTGTACTGGCTGCCGTTTTTCTGCACCAGGGTCACGCGCATCACGGGCAGATCGCCCACGATGGCGATCAGGCGGCCACCGTCCTTGAGCTGCTCCAGCAGGAGCTGGGGTACCTCGGGCACCGAGCCACTGAGCACGATGGCGTCGAACGGACCATCGGGCAGTCCCGCCTTGCTGCCGTCGGCCACCCGCACGGTGACGTTGTCGCAACCAGCGCTGGCCAGGTTCTCGCGTGCGGCCTCAGCCAGCTCGGTATCGATTTCCAGCGTGATCACTTCCTTGCACAGGCGCGAGAGCAGGCCCGCCATGTAGCCCGAGCCGGTGCCAATCTCCAGCACGCGCTCGTGCGGTTGCAGCTGCAGGTCGTTGGCCAGGCGGGCATCGATCTTGGGCGCCAGCATGCAGTGGCCACGCTCCAGCGCAAACGCGTCGTCGCGCAGCGGGATTTCGACGTCCATGAAGGCTTTCTGGTAGTGCGTGGGGGGCACGAAGTCTTCACGGCGCAGGGTGTGCAGCGCTTCCAGGACTGCCTCGTTGTGGACGTTCCAGGGGCGGATCTGTTGTTCCACCATGTTGTAGCGTGCATGCTCGGTGGCATCGCTAGGGTCAACCAGGCTGTTCAAAGGCAAATTCATGGCGTTCTTTCGCTAAAAACTCAAGTGGGGCAAGCCGCGCGCTGCGGACATAACCCCGCGATTCTAAAAGGCCTGCAGGCCCGAAAAGGCGTTGCCGTGCTTTCTGTGCCTTTTGCACACGGTGCACCTACTTCTTGCCGCCCAGCAGCGTGCCCAGCGCACCGCGCAACAGCTGGCCGGCGGCCTTGTTCAGCATGGAACGCGCCGTAGATCTGGCCACGCTCTGTACCAGGCCGTCCCTTTTGCCGCCGCGCGGGCCGGTACTGCCAAACAGGAATTCGTTCAGGCCCTGCACCAGGCTGGAGGAGGGTTGTACCCCGGTCTGTTCCGCCTGCGCTGCGGCATTGGCACGGTCGCGCAGGATTTCAAAGGCCGATTCACGATCCACGGCAGACTCGTACACCCCGGCGACGAGGGAGTTCCTGATCAGCGCCAGGCGCTGCTCCTGGGTGATCGGGCCAATCTGGCTGCCCGGCGGGGCGATGAAGGCACGCTGGGTCACGCCGGGGCGGCCCTTTTCATCCAGGAAGCTCACCAGCGCCTCGCCCACCGCCAGTTCGGTGATGGCTGCCTCAATATCCAGCCCTGGATTGGGGCGCATGGTCTGCGCCGTGGCCTTGACGGCTTTCTGGTCTTTGGGTGTGAAGGCGCGCAGGGCGTGCTGCACACGGTTGCCCAGCTGGGCCAGCACGCTGTCCGGGATGTCCGTCGGCACCTGGGTGACGAAGTACACCCCCACGCCCTTGGAGCGGATCAGGCGCACCACCAGCTCAATGCGCTCCAGCAATACCTTGGGGGCGTCGTTGAACAGCAGGTGCGCCTCGTCAAAGAAAAAGGCCAGTTTGGGCTTGTCCAGGTCGCCGACTTCCGGCAGGCGCTCGTACAGTTCCGAGAGCAGCCACAGCAGGAAGGTGGAGTACAGCCGTGGCGACTGCATCAACCGGTCGGCAGCGAGGATGTTCACCATGCCCTTGCCCTGGGCGTCGGTCTGCATCAGATCGTCGATGTTGAGCATGGGCTCGCCAAAGAACACGTCACCGCCCTGGGTTTCCAGTTGCAGCAAGCCACGCTGAATGGCGCCCACGCTGGCTGCGGAGATATTGCCGTAGTCGGTGGTGAACTGGCGGGCGTTGTCGCCCACGTACTGCAGCATGGAACGCAGATCCTTCAGGTCCAGCAGCAACAGGCCGTTGTCGTCCGCCACTTTGAAGACGACGTTCAGCACGCCCATCTGTGTGTCGTTGAGCCCCAGCATGCGCCCGATGAGCTGCGGCCCCATGTCGGAAATCGTGGCCCGCACCGGGTGGCCTTGCTCACCGAAAACGTCCCACAGCTGAACGGGACAGGCCACAGGCTCCGGGGTGGCGATGCCACGCTCGGCCAGGGTGGCGGCCATCCTGTCGCCGATGTGGCCACTCTGACTGATGCCGCTCAGGTCCCCTTTGATGTCGGCCATGAAGACGGGAACGCCTGCCAGCGATAGACTTTCTGCTATCTTTTGCAGAGTAACCGTCTTGCCCGTGCCGGTGGCTCCGGTGATCAGTCCGTGGCGATTGACCAGCGGCAGAAGCAGTTCACAGGGGCCGCTGGTACTTTGGGCGATAGGCAGAGACAAGGCCATATTCGGGTTTCCTCTCGCAGGGGGGGCTGTCAAACGTAGAATCGTGCGTTCCCGAGATTAAACCAAGACAAAAGGACTTCTTGTGGCAGGACACAGCAAATGGGCCAACATCCAGCACCGCAAAGGTCGCCAGGATGAAAAGCGTGGCCGTATCTGGACGCGCATTATTCGTGAAATCATGGTGGCAGCGCGCCAAGGTGGGGGGGACCTGGACGCCAACCCGCGTCTGCGCCTGGCCGTTGAAAAGGCCAAGGCAGCCAACATGCCCGCCGAAAACATCAAGCGCAACATCGACAAGGCCACGGGCAACCTCGAAGGCGTCAGCTACGAGGAAATCCGCTACGAGGGCTACGGCATTGGCGGTGCCGCCATCATCGTGGACACCATGACCGACAACCGTGTGCGCACGGTGGCCGAAGTGCGGCACGCCTTCAACAAGTACGGCGGCAACATGGGCACCGAAGGCTCGGTGGCCTTCCAGTTCAAGCATGTGGGGCAGCTGATCTTTGCCCCCGGCACCAGCGAGGACCAGGTGATGGAAGTTGCCCTGGAGGCCGGTGCCGAGGACGTGATCACCGACGAGGATGGCGCCATCGAGGTGCTGACCACCCCCGGTGACTTCGAGGCTGTGAAGAAAGCCCTGGAAGCTGCCGGCCTGACGCCCGAAATGGCTGAGGTGACCATGCGCGCCGAGAACACCATTGCCCTGACGGGAGAAGATGCAGAGCGCATGCAGAAACTGCTTGACGTGCTCGAAGACCTGGACGACGTGCAGAACGTCTATCACAACGCAGAACTATGAAGATACTTGTCATCGGCGGCGGTGGCCGCGAACACGCCCTGGCGTGGAAACTGGCGCAGTCGCCCAAGGCGACGAAGGTGTTTGTTGCCCCCGGCAATGGCGGCACGGCCCTGGCTGGCGGCAAGCTGGAAAACCTGCCCATCACCGACGTGGTGGCCCTGCGCGAATGGGCGCAGGAGGAAAAGGTCGGGCTGACCGTGGTTGGCCCGGAGGCACCGCTGGCAGCCGGCGTGGTCGATGAATTCCGCGCCCACGGCCTGAAGATCTTTGGTCCCACCAGGGCGGCTGCCCAGCTGGAAAGCTCCAAGGCCTTCTCCAAGGCCTTCATGAAGCGCCACGGCATCCCGACCGCAGCCTACGAAACCTTTACCGATCCTGCTGCTGCCCACGCCTACATCGACAAGCTGGGCGCCCCCATCGTGGTCAAGGCCGACGGCCTGGCTGCCGGCAAGGGCGTGGTGGTGGCCATGACGCTGCAGGAAGCCCACGAGGCCGTGGACTTCATGCTGGTGGACAACAAGTTTGGCGTGCAGCACAACGAGGGCGGCGCGCGCGTCGTGATCGAAGAGTTCCTGAGCGGGGAAGAGGCCAGCTTCATCGTCCTGGTGGACGGCAAGAACGTCTGCGCCCTGGCCACCAGTCAGGACCACAAGCGCCTCAAGGACGGCGACGCAGGCCCGAACACCGGCGGCATGGGCGCCTATTCGCCCGCACCGGTGGTCACTGCCGATGTGCATGCCCGCGTGATGCGCGAAATCATCCTGCCGACCGTGCGCGGCATGGAAAAGGACGGCGTGCCCTTCAGCGGCTTCCTGTACGCCGGCCTGATGATCGATGCCCAGGGTCAGCCCAAGACGCTGGAATTCAACACCCGCATGGGCGATCCGGAAACCCAGCCCATCATGATGCGCCTGAAGACCGATCTGGTGGAGGTGCTGCTCGCTGCCGTGGACGGCAAGCTCGACCAGGTCGAGCTGGAGTGGGACCGCCGCCCGGCACTGGGTGTGGTCATGGCCGCGGCCAGCTACCCCGAAGCACCGCGCAAGGGCGACGTCATTACTGGCCTGCCGGCCGAGGCCGACGATGCCATGGTCTTTCACGCTGGCAGCCAGCTGGACGCAGATGGCAAGCCCCGCACCAGCGGCGGGCGCGTGCTGTGCGTCACTGCCCTGGCCGACAGCCTGCGTCTGGCCCAGCAGCGTGTGTACGACGTGGTGCGCGGCATCCATTTCGATGGCATGCAGTACCGCAGCGACATTGGCTACCGTGCCATCAAGAGCTGAGCCATGAGCGCACTGGAAAGCAGCAGCGTGCGCGCATACCTGCTGGACCTGCAGGAACGCATCACTGGCGCGCTGGAGCACCTCGAAGGTGCGCAAGGCGCGCGCTTTTTGCGTGATGCCTGGGAAAAGGGGCCGCAGGAGCGCCTGCAGGGCGATGGCGTGACCAAGATCCTGGAGCGCGGCCAAGTGTTTGAGCGTGCTGGTTGTGGTTTTTCCCACGTGCGCGGTGCGCAGCTGCCACCCTCGGCCACCCAGCACCGCCCGGAGCTGGCCGGCGCGCCTTTCGAGGCCATGGGTGTCTCGCTCGTGTTCCACCCGGTCAACCCCTACGTGCCCACCGTGCACATGAATGTGCGCATGATCAGCGCCATGCCCCAAGGGCGCGAGGCGGTGAGCTGGTTCGGCGGTGGCATGGACCTGACACCCGTCTATGGCTTTGAGGAAGATGCCCGGCACTTTCACCGCGTCTGCCACCAGGCCCTGGCACCGTTTGGCGCAGACCTGTACCCGCGTTTCAAGCTGTGGTGCGACGAGTACTTCTACCTCAAGCACCGCCAGGAACAGCGCGGCATTGGAGGCATCTTCTTTGACGACTTTGCCGAGCTGGGCCAGGAGCAGGGCTTTGCCATGCTGCAAAGCGTGGGCGATGCCTTCCTGCAGGCGTACCTGCCCATCGTCGAGTGGCGCCAGGGCACCCCTTATGGCGAGCGCGAGGTGCAATTCCAGCGCTACCGCCGGGGCCGTTACGTCGAGTTCAACCTGGTGTGGGACCGGGGCACGCACTTTGGCCTGCAATCGGGCGGGCGCACGGAGTCCATCCTGCTGTCCATGCCGCTGCACGCCGACTGGAGCTACCAGCGCCAGGATCCGCCGGGCAGTCCCGAGGCCGAGCTGCTGAGCAAATACCTGGTGCGCCGCGACTGGATTAACGGCTAAACCTATAATTTTTCGCCCCGGCCCATTGTTGCGCTGGGGTATTTTTTACCTGATCCGAATTTTTTTCCGGGGCGCCTGTCGCCCCTTTGCCTGATGAGCACCACCCAAGACACCGCCGCCAAAAGAGAACTGACCAAACTGCAACGCGCCATCATCGATGGGCTGGAGGATGTGAAGGCACACGACATTCAGGTCTTCGACACCGAGCACCTGACCCCGCTGTTCGAGCGCGTGATCATCGCCAGCGGCACCTCCAACCGCCAGACCAAGGCCCTGGCGTCCAGCGTGCGCGAGTCCGTCAAGCAGGCCGGCTTTGCCGTGCCGCGCCATGAGGGCGAGGACAACGGCGAGTGGATCATCGTGGACTGCGACCGCTGCGTGGTGCACATCATGCAGCCCAACATCCGCCAGTACTACCGTCTGGAGGAAATCTGGGGTGGCAAGTCCGTGCGCGTCAAGCTGGGCGGCGCCAAGGTCTCCAGGCGCACCGCCTCGGAAGATGCCAGCGCAGAAGGCGAAGCCGCAGCCCCCGCCGCACGCAAGACCGTGGCGAAGAAGGCTGCCGGCACGGCGGCTACCAGTACAACCGCCAAGACCGCTGCCAAAAAGGCGCCTGCGAAAAAGGCCGCTGCCAAGACCGCCGCCGACGGCACGGCCCCCGACAAAGCCCCGGCACGCAAGCGCGCAGCCCCCAAGGCCGACGCGCCGGTCAAGACCGTGGTCATCAAACCCACCACCGCCCGTGGTGCGGCCAGGAAGCCGGGTGCCACCCGCGCGGCAGCGGCCAGGAAGGCATGAAGCTGTTCATTGTCGCCGTGGGTCAGCATGTGCCCGACTGGGCGCAGACAGCCTACGACGATTACGCCAAGCGCTTTCCGCCCGAGCTGAAGGTGGAGCTCAAGGCCGTCAAGACCGAGCCGCGCGGCTCCAAGACCCTGGCCACGCTGTATGCCGCCGAGCGCAAGCGCATCGAAGCAGCCATCCCCAAAGGCTGCCGCATCGTCGTGCTGGATGAGCACGGCAGCGCGCTGCGCACCCAGGCACTGGCGCAGCGCCTGAAGCACTGGCAGCTCGAAGGGGACGACGTGGCCCTGATCATCGGCGGGCCCGATGGGCTGGACCCCGAATTCAAACAGGCCGCGCACGAGCGCATCCGCCTCTCTGACCTGACCTTGCCGCACGCCATGGTGCGCGTGCTGCTGATCGAGCAGCTCTACCGCGCCTGGTCGGTCAACGCCGGTCATCCCTACCACCGCGAATAAAAAAGAGAGCTGCTGGCGCTTTCCCTGCAAGAATTTCATGCAAGAAACACCTTGAAGTCCTTGCCTGGCAAGCGCCAGCCACTTCATTTTCGATAGTTTCCCATGTCCTCCTGGATTTACCTTGCCTCGCAAAGCCCCCGGCGCAGTCAGTTGCTGCAACAGCTGGGCGTGGCCCATGAGCTGCTGCTGCCCGATGCCGCCGAAGATGCCGAAAGCCTGGAGGCCGAGCTGCCCGGCGAGGCTCCGATCGACTACGTGCAGCGTGTCACGCGCCTGAAGCTGGATGCGGCCGTGGAGCGCCTGGCCCGGCGTGGCACGACGCCTGCGCCCATCCTGTGCGCCGACACCACCGTCGCCCTGGGCGCACGCATTCTGGGCAAGCCACAGGACGCTGCCGATGCTGAGCGCATGCTGGCCGAGCTGGCCGGGCAGGAGCACCAGGTGTTCACCGCCGTGGTCCTGGCCCACGGCGCGCAGCGGCTGGCGGCGCTGTCGGTCTCCAGCGTGCGCTTTGCCGCCATGACGCCGGCGCAGATTGCCGCCTACGTGGCCAGCGGCGAGCCCATGGGCAAGGCCGGTGCCTACGGTATCCAGGGGCGGGCTGCAGCCTACATTGCCCACATGCAGGGCAGCTACAGCGGCATCATGGGCCTGCCGCTGTTCGAGACGGCGCAACTGCTGCGCGCCATCGGGGTGTTGCAGCCCTGAAGCTTGCGGCGCCGCTCCAGACAAACGGTATTCAGCGCGTCAATCCCGCATACACCAGGGCCAGGCGGCGCACCAGGTCCTGCGGCCGATGCACCAGGGCATAGCCCTGGGCGCCAAACAGGTGCGGCAGGTAGTCGTGGGCATCGGCGTCGATGGTGACGCAAAACGGCAGCAGACCGGCGGCGCGCGCCTCGCGCACGGCCTGGCGCGTGTCTTCCAGCCCGTACCGGCCTTCGTACACGTCCAGATCGTTGGGTTTGCCATCGGTCAGGATCAGCAGCAGACGCTGGCTTTCGCTGCGTGTGGCCAGCTGCGCGCTGGCGTGGCGTATGGCGGCGCCCATGCGCGTGTAGTAGCCAGGCGTGATGGCGTTGATGCGCGCGACGATGGCGGCGCTCCAGGACTCATCAAAGCCCTTGAGGTGCTGGATGCGCACCTTGCTGCGGCGCACGGAGGAAAAGCCCAGCATGGCAAACGGATCGCCCCCGGCGCTGAGTGCCTCGCCAAACACATGCAGGGCATCGCGGATCACGTCGATGACGCGCGCTTCCTCGGTGGCATGGGCTTCGGTGGACAGCGACAGGTCGGCCAGCAGCAGCGTCGCCAGACTGCGCTCGGTGCGCGCGCGGCGCATGTGGATGGGCGGCGCGCTATCGCGCGGGCCCTGGCTGCTGCGGTAGCGGATCCAGGCATCCATGTCGATTTCTTCGCCATCGCTTTGCCCACGCAGCCAGCCCTGGGCCGCGCGCAATGCCTCCAGGCGCTTGCGCATGCGCCGCGCCACGGCGCGCAGGGCAGGGGGCGGGGTGTAGGGCGGGGCATGGCGGGCGACGTAGGTCTGCACGCTGCAATGCTCGGGACGCAGGCGGCCCATCTGGTAGTCCCATTCGGGATAGCGCAGACCGGGGCCCAGGGGCAGATCGTCGTGCGCGGCGCTGGGCAGATCTAGATCGAACTTCACGCGCGCGGCGCTGTTCTGCCCATCGGGGGCAATGGCCAGTTCGTCCATGTTGTTGGCGGCGGCCAGCTGCCGGCCGTCGTCCTCATCGTCGTCGGCGCGATTGACCTTGGTGAATTCGGCCCACGACATGAAGGACTCGGCCCGGACCATCATCATGAAGGGCGCGTCGTTGCGTTCGTCGCGAATGGCCTGGGCCGCGCGGCGGCGCTTGTCGTTGGCCGAGAGGTTTTGCGGGCCGTGCTCGTCGCCCTGCTGGGCGCCGTCCGGGCGGGTACCGTCCCTGGAGGGCGCCGCCCGGGTGAGCCACAGCCAGACGGGTGCGACATCGGCCGGACCGATGGCGGGGCAGTCCGCCGGCAGCGGCTGGCCACGCAGGGCGCACTGCACGGCATGTTCCGCGGCGGCAGCCAGGCCACGCAGCTGGCCCACTGCGGGACGCTGGGCCAGTTGGGCGGCACACAGTTCGTCGTAGGCAGCGCGCAGGCCCGGGAAGGCGTGCAGCGCCGCCTGGGTGGCCGCCATCTGGCTGTGCAGCCAAGCGCTGCCGGGCTCCACGGTGTGCATCTGCGCGGCCAGGGCGGCCAGCCACAGGTACAGGCGGCGGTTGCACGCTGGGTCGTCGAAGACGCCGATCGTCGGGGGCAGGCTGAGCACATCTTCCTGCCACTGCCCCAGGTGGGCGTGTGTGCCACTGCCGGCAAGGCGCTGGAGCAGGCTGCGCGGTCCGCCGACGCGGGTGGTGTTGGCCGCAGCCAGGCGCACTGCCGCCGCTCCGCCCCCGGCGCGAAAGAGCAGGCCGATGCTGCGCTGCACATCGGCCAGGTGCACGGCAGCGGCGTGGCTGGCCTTGCCGTCGGCAGCGCGGGTGATCAAGCGGTGCCATTGCACGCCAACCCATTCTTCCATTGTGGGGGCTCCTTCGTCGGTAACTACCAAAAAAGTAGCTGCCTGCGCTTGTCATTACGAAGATTCAGATGGAAAGATATCTGAAGTCCTTGTCTGTACAGCGCAGGCAGCTCCTGTTTATGCAACCTCCGTTGGCCCCAGGATGGCTGCCACCACCTCGGCCAGGGCGGCTGCGGTATCGGCATCGTCCGTCAGGGCATCGACGATGGCGGCCTGGCAGGCTGTGCGCAGCGCAACGCCGCTGGCAATCAGCCGTCCGGCCATGACCAGCAGGCGGGTGCTGACGGTTTCTTCCAGGTCCTGCTCCGTCAGACGGCGCAGGGCCTGGGCCAGGGCCACCAGCTTCTGGGCGGTGGGGGCCTCCACCCCGGCTTCGTGCTGCACGATGCGCAGCTCGACGTCCGGGCGGGGGTAGTCGAAATTCAGCGCAATGAAGCGCTGGCGCGTGCTGGGCTTGAGGCTTTTGAGCACGTTCTGGTAGCCGGGGTTGTAGCTCACCACCAGCATGAAGCCGGGGGCGGCGTGGATGAGCTCTCCCGTGCGCTCGATGGGCAACACCCGGCGGTCATCGGCCAGCGGGTGCAGCACGACCGTGGTGTCCTTGCGGGCCTCGACCACTTCGTCCAGGTAGCAGATGGCGCCCTGGCGCACGGCGCGGGTCAGGGGGCCGTCCGACCAGGTGGTGCCCGTCTCGCACAGCAAGTGACGCCCCACCAGATCGGCTGCCGAGAGGTCGTCATGGCAGCTCACCGTGATGAGCGCCCGCCCCAGGCGGGCGGCCATATGCTCGACAAAGCGGGTCTTGCCGCACCCGGTCGGGCCCTTGATCAGCACCGGCAGCTGCTGCCGGTAGGCGTGCTCGAACAGGGCCGCTTCTGCGCCGTGCTCGGCGTAGTAGGGGACATCCTGCGCCGCAAGCAGGTTGCGGGCTTCGCTCTGGTCCATGACGGGGCCTTTTCGCTTTCTCAGGTGGTGTTGGACGTTGCTCAGGCGCTCTTGAGGCGACTGGCCGGTGTCTGCCCGCCGGTGCTGGTCAGCGGCTCACCGCCAACAAAGAAGCTGCCGAAGTACATGAGTTGCCCGATCAGGAAGGTCACCCCACCGACCACACGCAGCCAGTAGTAGCCGCGCAGCTCATCCTGCACTGCCATGAAGGGCAGGGCGGTGCCTTCCGGCAGCCAGCGTTGCAGGTAAGCCTGCATCACGCCGGCGATGGTCATGGCCAGCACCATCACGCACATGCCGGTGCTCATGACCCAGAAGCTCTTCTTCTCCAGGGACTGAGCGGCGGCGCTGTTGGCCACCCTGCCACGCAGGTGGGGCATGGCGTAGCTGATGATGGTGATCACCACCAGCACATAGGCGCCGTAGAAGGCCAGGTGGCCGTGTGCGGCGGTGAGCTGCGTGGCGTGGGTGTAGTAGTTGACCGGTGCCAGCGTGTGCAGGAAGCCCCAGACCCCGGCGCCCACAAAACCGAGCACGGCAGTGCCCTTGGCCCACAGGATGGCGGCCTGGTTGGGGTGGTTGCGTCGGCGTTGTGCCACCATGTTGTAGGCAAACAACACCAGCAGGAAGAAGGGCAGGGGCTCCAGCGCGGAGAAGATCGAGCCGACCCACAGCCAATAGCCGGGCAAGCCGATGTAGAAGTAGTGGTGGCCGGTGCCCAGCAGGCCGGAGATCAGCGCAAAGGCGATGATGACGTACATCCACTTGTCGATCACTTCGCGGTCCACGCCGGTGGTCTTGATCAGCACATAGGCCAGCAGCGATGCCAGGATCAGCTCCCACACCCCTTCGACCCACAGGTGCACGACAAACCACCAGTACATCTTGTCGCGCACCAGGTTGACCGGGTTGACGAAGCTGAACAGGAAGAAGATCGCCAAGCCCCACAACCCCAGCAGCAGCACCGTGGTGATGCTGGTCTTGCGGCCCTTGAGGACGGTCATGCTGATGTTGTACAGAAAGCCCAGAGCCACGATCACGATGCCCACCTTGGTGGGCAGGGGCTGCTCCAGGAACTCCCGGCCCATGGTGGCCAGCAGGTTGTTGCCGGTCATTTCAGCCAGCCGCGCATAGGGCACCAGCAGGTAGCCAACGATGGTGGCCGCCCCGGCAATCAGGAAGATCCAGAACAGGCCGATGGCCAGCGCAGGGCTGTGCAGCTCGGTCTCGGCCTCCTCAGGTACCAGGTAGTAGGCCGCACCCATGAAGCCGAACAGCAACCACACGATCAACAGGTTGGTGTGCACCATGCGCGCGATGTTGAAGGGGATGTAGGGGAAGAACAGGTCCCCGATCAGGTACTGCAACCCCAAGGTGATGCCAAAGATGATCTGGCCGGCAAACAGTGCCATGGCTGCGATGAAGTACAGCTTGGCCACGGACTGGCTTTCATATTTCAGGACTGGATGACTCATTTTGCGTACTCCCTGGGATCAGCCTTCGATGTTGGGCGGCCAGTTCTCGGTGTCGATCTCGCTGGTCCACTTGAGAAACTCGACCAGGTCGTTGAGCTGCTGCTCGTTCAGGTTGAACTGCGGCATCTGGCGACGTCCTGCGGCGTTGGTGGGCATGGCCTGCATCCAGGCCTTGATGAAGTCCGGGCCGCGGCGCTTGTACACATTGCCCAGCTCGGGTGCGAAATAGGCGCCTTCACCCAGCAGGGAGTGGCAGCCGATGCAGTTGTTGGTCTCCCAGATGTGTTTGCCATTGATCACCGCCTGGGTGATGTTCTGGGCGTTGGAGCGCTCGGGGATGCGCCGCTCGCTGTCGAAGATCAATCCGGCAAACACCAGCCCGAAAAAAACGGCGCCGCCGTAGAACATGTTGCGGGCCATTTGCTTGGTAAACCCGCTGTGTGCCTGGCTCATGCGTGAACCCTCCTGGTAAAGAATGATTTCATCTTCATCTTTAGAAGGGCGAGAAACATTGAGTTAAATCAAGAGTTCATGAGTTATCTTTAAACAAGCAATGCCGCCAGTGCCGCTGCCGGCCTACCACGGTCGCCGCCCGCTCGATCTTGTAGGCCCCAAAGCCCACCTCGCAAGCATTCCCCTGGGCAAGCTTTCGCTTACCACTGGTTGTAGATGTGTACACTGCGAAACAGATATAACCACCGCGTGGATGTTTTCACTATGTCGTTCTGGCCGCGTACCTTGAGACTCAAAGCCGTCGGGGTCGTTGTCCTGATTGCGCTGCTCGCCATAGGGAATGTGGTCACCTTGCAGTTGCTGCTGCGCGGTGCGGACAATGTCGCAACCACACTCAGCGTGGCCAGCAACATGCGCATGCTCAGCCAGCGCATTGCCCTGGAAACCCTGGCCGAACAACTGGCCCCTGGCGGGGACTGGCCCGCCGTCCAGCGGCGCTATGAGGACTTCGAGATCGCCTACCACGCCTTGCGCAACGGGGGCACCGCCTACGGCCTGCAGGTGCAACCCGTTGCACCCTTTCTGATTCCAGCCCTGGAGAACATATACACCCGCTGGCAGGAGTACCGGCAGGCCATCGATACGGCCCACGCAGCCTTGCAAAATGAAGCGTCGGTCACGCGCGCCGAGGTGGTGCAGGTGATGGCCGCCAGCGACCTGCTGTGGGCCGAGACCGAATTTCTGCTCAACCGCCTGGTGGAGCACTCCGAGACCGTGCAGCAACGGGCCTTGACGGCCAGCCTGGTGCTTTTCGCCCTGGACGCGCTGCTCCTGGTTCTGGGCTACATGCTGATCGAGCGGCGGGTGCTGCACCCGATTCGCATCCTGGCGGAACAGTGCCGCGAAATGACCCAGGGCAACTACAGCACACACAACCACATCTGTGCCAGCGATGAGCTGGGCGAGCTGGCCCTGGCACTCAACCATTCGGCAAGCCACATTGAGCAGCTGCTGCACGATGTTGCCCAGGAGCGCAGCGCCGTAGCCCAGATACAGGCCATGTTCAACGGACTGGCCAACAACTCGGTGACCGGCATCTACATGCTGGACGCCAACATGTGCTTCATCTACGCCAACGAGCAACTGGCGCAGATGACGGGATACCCCCGGGAGCAGCTGTCCGATCATTTCCCCTTGAAGCGCCTGATTGCCGATGACGACTGGGATGCCATCCGCGCCCGGGAGGCCGACCGCCTCTGCGGCCACATCCAGACAGCGCGCTATGAGCTGAGCATGAACCGTGCCGACGGCAGCAAGATCGATGTCGAGGTGTTCAGCTCGGGCATGCATTACCAGGGGGCGCCGGCCATCATCGGCATGCTCATCGACATCTCGGCGCGCAAGCGCTCCGAAGCCTCCATGCGCCGCGCAGCCCTGGTGTATGCCCATACCAGCGAAGCCATGGTGGTGGCCGATGCCCAGGGCGTGGTGCAGGACATCAACCCGGCGTTCACCGCCATCACGGGCTACGAAGCCCACGAAGTGCTGGGGCGACGCCTGAACATCCTGAGCTCCGGGCGGCACGACCTGGGCTTCTATCAGGAAATGTGGGAGGCCCTGCAACAGCATGGCCGCTGGTCGGGAGACATCATCAACCGCCGCAAGAACGGGGAAGAGTTCATCGAGCGCCTGACGATCACCACCTCCTACAACGAGGACGGCAGCGTCAATAGCCATATCGGACTGTTCACCGACGTCACCAAGCTGCGACAGCGCGAAGCCACGATCTGGCGGCAGGCCCACTACGACCACCTGACCCAGTTGCCCAACCGGCAGATGTTTCAGGAAACCCTGCTGCGCAGCATCGATGAATCGCGGCGGGCCCAAAAGATCTTTGCCCTGGTGTTTCTGGATCTGGATTTTTTCAAGGAAGTCAACGACACCTTCGGCCACGACGAGGGCGACGAGCTGTTGCGTCAGGTGGCATCGCGCCTGCAGTCGTGCGTGCGCAGCACGGATCTGGTCGCCCGCCTGGGCGGCGACGAGTTCATCCTGATCCTGCACGACATCCGGCACCCCGAAGATGTGGCGCCGGTGTGCGAAAAGGTCCTGCACGCAGTCGCCCAGCCTTATGTCCTGGGCAGCAACACTGCGCAGATCTCCGTCAGTGCCGGGGTCACCTTCTACCCCAAGGACGGCACCACGGGCGTGGATCTGCTGCGCCACGCCGATCTGGCGATGTATGCCGCCAAGGACAAGGGGCGCAATCAATACTGCGTCTTCGATCCCAGCATGGAAGAAGAGGCCCAGAGCCGTCGCCTGCTGTTGCGGGATCTGCAAAAGGGCCTGGAAAAGAAAGAATTCCGCCTGCATTACCAGCCGATCGTCGAGATGCGCACCGGACGCATTGCCAAGGCCGAGGCCCTGCTGCGCTGGGACCAGCCGGTGCGCGGGCGCGTGGACCCGGGCGACTTCATTCCCCTGGCAGAAGAGTCCGGCCTGATCGTGCCACTGGGCGACTGGATCATTGAAGAGGCCACCAGACAGGTGGCTGCCTGGCGCAAGGAATTTGTCCCGGACTTTGTCCTGAGCGTGAACGTGTCGCCCGTACAGCTGCACAGCACCGAGCCCAACCACGAGCGCTGGCTGAGCGCCCTGCGGACCAGCGGCGTGGTCGGGGAGTCCCTGGTGCTGGAAATCACCGAGCGGGTGCTGCTGGAAGCCGATGCCGCCAGCGATGCCAAGATACAGCAGCTGCAGGAGACCGGCATGCAGCTGGCACTGGACGACTTTGGCACCGGCTACTCGTCGCTGTCCTACCTCAAGCGCTTTGACATCGACTACATCAAGATCGATCGCAGCTTTGTCTGCAACCTGCATCGCGGCTCCGAAGACGTCGCTCTGTGCCAGGCCATCATCGTGATGGCGCACCAGCTGGGCATCCAGGTCGTCGCCGAAGGCGTGGAAACCCAGGAGCAGCACCAGATCCTGCTGGAGGCCGGTTGCGACTATGGACAGGGCTACTGGTACTGTCGCCCCGTGCCGGCGCAGGCCTTCACCGAACGCCTGGCAGAGCAGCAACTGGCCCCCATGTCCGAGCACCAGAAAAGCCGCTTCCAATCCGGTATATAATTGCCGCTTCGTCGGAGCGTAGCGCAGCCTGGTAGCGCATCTGCTTTGGGAGCAGAGGGTCGCGAGTTCGAATCCCGCCGCTCCGACCAATGAATCAAGGGGTCAGGTCTTACGGACCTGACCCCTTTCGTTTGTGCCGCACGCAGTCTGCCGTCTGCGATTGCGTGGCCTGCGCCCCCACCAATAAAACCCCGGCGCCCATGCGGGCGTAAAAAAGCCCCGCTGATGCGGGGCCGTGTCTGCACTTCAATTTCAAGAGCTGCTTGCGCGCTTTACGCTTGGTTTATAGGTGATTTTCATTCTGAAATCTTTGCCAAACAAGCGCAAGCAGCTTCTTTTTGTGAAGCAAGCTGCGGGCGGTCAAGCGCACGGCCAGTCGCCCCTGGTCATTTGCGATCAATAGCGACCGCCACCATAGCCGCCCGAACCATAGCCCACGTCAGAACGCTGACTGGAGCGGTAGCCGCCTGCGCTGCGGCCTTCTTCGCGCGGGCGGGCCAGATTCACGACGATGGCACGGCCTTGCACCGAGATGCCATTGAGCCCGTCAATGGCGGCCTGTGCGGCTTCTGCGGAAGCCATTTCCACAAAGCCAAAGCCTTTGGAGCGCCCGGTATCGCGGTCCATCATGACCTTGGCGGATGCAACGGGGCCGAAGGCGGAAAAATTACTTTCCAGGCTGTCATCGGTGACGGAGTAGGGCAGGTTGCCCACATAAATTTTGCTGTTCATGGGTGTGTCTTGTTAAAGGTGGCGCGCCGGTTGGCGCACACAAGGGGAGGGGAATGCTGCGCGATCGTCGATGTGCCCAGGGCAGCTGGCGGGGTACGCAGAACGTGAAAGTGGATGGACGGGTGCAAGCACGGTCCGGGTGCCTGCTCTTACTGAAAGACGGAGGCCGAGGAAGTGCAGGTTTGCAGCCAGCCTTGGGTGACCGCAAAAATGCGGGCGGCTTCGCGTGAGGCAAAAGTTGCATCAAACCGAAAAACGCGACGTTTGCGGCCATCGCTCCTGGCACGGTGTACGGCAAAGGAGGCGGTGAAGCGACCGCAGGCGGTCTGATGTGTCGCGGGCGAGACGACAAACTGGCCCATGGGAATGGAAAGGGGAGAAATACGAAGCAATCAGAAGCAGCAACCCGCTCGGGCGGTGCTGCGCGAGCTGTGAGGGAAACCGCGCTGGCTGCAGCTCTTCAGGCCAGCGGGGCGACCAAGGTCGCAGAAAAAGCGTTGCCCGGGAGGACGTCTGTCGCTCCAAGGCTGGCGGCGTGCTGACAGCGATGATGCTGTGGCGTTGCCGATGCAGTCCGTGCATTATTGCATATATTTATATTTTTCCACCGGAATATTATTTATTTTTAGATGTGCGGTGCGGCTACCACCCTGACAGCGCTGCTCACCCACAGCGGAAAGCACCCTGCCAAACCGCAGTAAAATCGCCCGCACTGGCATCACACGGTCAGTCTTTGGGCGCTGCGGCCAACATGCTGCGGCGCCTTTCCATTTGCACTGCTTGTTCAATCCCCCGCCACCTTTGCTCAGCCCCTTGCCATGAAGCAGGGGCTGTTGGCGTTCTTTTTACCGGCCTGGTTGCGTTTTTTACACACTTTCGCAGTCACCCGGATAGACATAGAACGCCTGTGGTCGTTAGTCCAAGAGAAATTCGTCACACGCTAGATGTAGTACCATCTAGCCTTCCTAAACACCATATGTCGTGCTTTTGCTCTTGTGCGGCGTGTGGTGTTTAGTCGTTTAGTGGAGCCATCCGTACCATGCTGGAATTCATCATCAAGCGCGACGGTCGCACAGAACCGTTCACCCCTTCCAAACTCAACCAATGGGGGGAGTGGGCCGCGCAGTCGCTGGGTGATGCGGTGGATTGGCCCTCGGCGGTGCTGGAAACCGTCTCTGCCATGTCCAGCACGGCCACGTCGCGGGAGTTGCAGCAGCAGCTCATCCGCACCTGTCTGAATTTCGATACGTGGTCGTACAACCGCATGGCCGGGCGCCTGTACGCCACCTTGATCCGCAAGGACCTGTATCGCAACCAGCACCCGACGGTGCTGGAGCTGCACCGCAAGCTGCAACAGCTGGGCTTCATGGAGGCGCTGGACTATTCCGAAGCCGAGTACGAACAGGTCCAGGGCTGGATCGACCACGAGCGCGACTTCGAATACGCGCACTATCAGCTGCACACCCACCTGACCAAGTACGCCATTGCCGACCGGGTCAAGGGCGTGTATTACGAGTCGCCCCAGTTCATCTACATGCGCATGGCCATGGCCCTGTCCGTGGACCAGCCGCGCGAGCGCCGCATGCACGATGTGCAGCGCTTTTATGAACACCTGTCCAAGAACCGCATCAACGCACCAACCCCCAACCACGTGAATCTGGGCACCCCGCTGCGCGGCTATGCCAGCTGCTGCCTGTACACCGTGGGGGACAACGCGCGCTCGATTGCCGTTGGCAACCACATTGCCAACACCATGACCTACATGAGCGCCGGCATTGGCGCCCACATGGCCACGCGCTCCATCAACGACCCGGTGCGCGGCGGCGTGATCCGCCACCAGGGCAAGCTGCCGTACTACCGCGCACTGGTGGCAGAGGTGAAATCCAACCTGCAAAACGGCCGTGGCGGTGCCTGCACCACCTATTTCCCCATCTTCGATCCGGAAGTGGACACGCTGCTGCGCCTGAAGAACCCCATGTCCACCGAGGACAAGAAGATCCGGGGCATGGACTACTCGTGGGGAGGCAACCGCTTCTTTGCCCGCAAGGTGGCACGCAACGAGAACATCTTCCTGTTCAACTGCTTCACTGCGCCCGATCTGTACCAGGCGCTGTACAGCGGCGACGAAGCGCGGTTTGAAGAGATCTACGCCCGCTACGAAAAGGACGACAACTTCCCCAAGACCTGGGTCAGTGCCCGGGAGCTGCTGCTGACCGCCAGCAACGAATGGAACGAAACGGGCCGTGTGTATGAGCACAACATCTCGGAGATGAACCGCCACACGCCGTTCAAGGACACGATCTACAGCTCCAACCTGTGCTCGGAAATTGCCCTGCCTACCGCGCCCTACAACCACGTGATGGAGCTGTACGCCGAGGACGACATCTCCTACGTGCGCGTGCAGCTGGCCGACGGCAGGATCCGTACCCTGCCTGGCAAGGATCAGGTGCAGGTGCAGCGCGGCTCGCAGGTGCGCATGATGTGGCCCGACGACCTGCAACCGGGTGATGCGCTGGACGGTGTGCCCATCGATGTCATTGTGGAGCGCTCGGCACCGGAAGTGGCTACCTGCAATCTGGCCGGCATTGTGGTCTCCAACGTGGAGTCCGAAGAGCAGTACGCCGAGGTGGCCTATTACGCCCTGTTGATGATCGACAAGTGCATCCACCTGGCGCATTACGAACTGCCGCAGGTGGGCGTGACCTCGCGCAAGCGTCTGAATGCCGGCGTCGGCATCCTGGGGCTGGCGCACCTGATGGCCAAAAATGGCAAGCGCTACACCACCCAGGAAGGCAAGCAGTTCATCCACGAAGTGGCCGAGCGCCACTACTACCACCTGCTCAGGGCCAGCCTGCGGCTGGGCAAGGAACTGGGCAACGCCCCCTGGATGCACAAGACCCGCTGGCCCGAAGGTTGGTTGCCGCTGGACACCTGCAATCCGCACGTGGACAAGATTGCACCGTTTACGCTGCGCTACGACTGGGAAGCCCTGCGCCGGGAAATCGTGGCCAACGGCGGCATCCGCAACTCGGTGCTGGTGGCGCACATGCCGACCGAAACCTCGGCCAATGCTTCCGGCACCACCAACGGTCTGTACCCCGTGCGCGAGCTCACGCTCATCAAGACGGACAACCAGCGTGTGAACTACTGGGCTGCGCCCGACAGCGACACGCTGGCCGAGCAGTATGAATCGGCCTGGGACATCCCCACCCGCGACATGACGGAGATGTACGCCATCGTGCAGAAGTGGACCGATCAGGGCATTTCCGCCGACTTCTACCGCCGTGTCATTGGCGATGCGTCCATCTCTTCATCCGAGCTGATCGAGGACTACCTCTATCGCGTCAAGCTGGGGTTGAAGTCCAAGTACTACATGAATCAGAAGACCTCCAACGGCATGCGCCGCGTGGAAGATACGCCAGCATCTGCGGCTGGCTCCATCAGCACCAACAACGAACCCGAAACCGACTGCGAAGCCTGCAAGCTCTGAACTGCAAGCTTCCTGGCTGGGCAATGGCAAGGAACAGCGAGTCATGACCAATACCGTTTTCAACTACGACAAGACCGATTACCAGAAGCCTCAACTGCTGCTGGGCCAGTCGCCCGGGTTGTTCGACACCGTCCATCGTCACTATCCCGACATCTGGAAGCTGTACAAGGCTCAAAAATCGCTGGATTGGGATGAAAACGAATTCGATTACTCCTCCTGCAATGCCGACTTCAAGTCTTGTTCCCGTGCCACCTACGACATGATGATCAAGACGCTGGCCTGGCAATGGGAAGCCGACTCGGTCGCTTCGCGCGCCATTGCTCCGGTACTGGCGCCCTTCATCACCTCCAGTGAGTTGTGGGCCGCCTGGCAACGCATCTCGGACAACGAAGTGGTGCACGCCGCCACCTATTCGGAAATCGTGCGCAATTCTTTCGATGACCCGAGCGTCATCCTGGACGAAATCCTGCGCGTGCAGGAAGCGCACCAGCGTCTGCAGGAGGTGGCGCGGGCCTTTTCCGCAGGTTATGAAGCTGCGCACAAGTACGCCATCGGCCAGCTGCCCAACGACCAGAACACCTACAACACCGTTTTCATGACCATCGTGGCCCTGCTGTGCATGGAGCGCATCCAGTTCATGGCCAGCTTTGCCGTCACCTTTGCCATTTGCGACACCGGCCTGTTTCAGCCGATTGGCAAGGCCATTCAGAAAATTGCCCAGGACGAGCTGGAAATTCACGTCGAACTGGACCGCACCGTGCTGAAGCACGAGCTGAGCACCGAGCGCGGCCAGGTCGCCTTTGCCCAGTGCCGCAGCAGCATCGAGAAGATGATCGAGGAGGTGATCGACAGTGAGCTGCGCTGGATCAACTACCTCTTCTCCGAAGGGCGCGAGCTGGTCGGCATGAATGCCGACCGCCTCTCTGCCTGGACGCTGTACTGCGCCAGGGACGTGTACCAGCTCTTTGGCCTGAGCACCAGCAAGTACAACCTGCCGGCGAACAATCCGCTGAAGTTCATGGAGAAGTGGCTCAACATCTCCAAGACCCAGGCCTCGCCGCAGGAACAGGACATCGCCGCCTACAAGGTCGGCGTCATGCGTCGCACCGACGAGAACCAGGTGTTCGACGTGGATTTCTGACCCCCCATTTTTTTGTTGTCATCAGGAGAGGAGCGTTTTCATGGAAGTCATCATTTACGGCAAGGCGGGCTGCATCGAATGCGACAAGACCCGCATGCTGTGCCAGATCCAGTCGCTGGCCTTTCAGTACCTGCTGGTTGGCTCCGACATCACTGCAGAAGCACTGCAGGAACTGGTAGGCCAGCCCGTGCGCAGCCTGCCGCAGATCTTCGTTCGCACCGAGGAGGGCGAGGCCTATGTGGGCGGCTACAACGAGTTGCGCACCCACCTGCGTCAGCTCTCGCTCACAACTGCTTGACCAGCACCTGACTCTTTCGGTTCCAGTTGTACTTGTCCTTGCGCGCCTGGGGCAGCCAGTCCGGACTGACGGGCTCGAAGCCGCGCTTGATGAACCAGTGCATGGTGCGGGTGGTCAGCACAAACAAGGTCCTGGCACCCGCAGCCCTGGCACGCTGCTCAATGCGCTTGAGCAGTTTCTCCCCATCCCCCGTCCCCTGGCTCTTGGGTGAGACCGTCACCGCAGCCATCTCCGCCGTTTCTGCTTCCGGGTACATGTGCAGGGCGGCGCAGCCAAAGATCACGCCGTCGTGCTCGATCACGGTGTAGTTGGCAATATCCTGCTCAATCTCCGTGCGATCGCGCTTGACCAGCGTGCCATCCTTTTCGAATGGCTCGATCAGCTGAATGATGCTGGCCACATCGTCGATGGTGGCCTCGCGCAGCTCCTCCAGCTTTTCATCAATGACCATGGTGCCAATGCCATCGTGTACGTAAATCTCCAGCAGCAAGGCGCCATCGACAGAGAAGGGCAGGATGTGACTGCGCTCCACACCGTGCTCGCAGGCACACACGCAATGCTGGAGATAAAAGCCTGCGTCGGTGGGCTTCTCGGGCGGTGGCAGCTGCGCCAGCATGCGCCGCGCGGTAGCCAGCGGAATCTCGGTGTCGATGGGGTTGTCCTCGCTGGGTGGGCGCAGGGGGTCCACCGGCACACCGGGCACTTCGGTCAGGAAAATCAGCTTGTGCGCCTTCAGCTCGCCAGCCACACGCGTGGCCACTTCCTCCATGTTCAGGTTGAAGGCTTCCCCCGTAGGCGAGAAGCCAAAGGGAGACAGCAGCACCATGGCCTCGGAATCCAGCGCACGACGTATTCCTTCCACATCCACCTTGCGCACCAGCCCCGTGTGCTGAAAGTCGATCCCGTCCACAATGCCAACGGGCCGCGCCGTCAGGAAATTGCCTGAAATCACCCGTACACGGGCTCCAGCCATCGGTGTGTTGGGCAGCCCCTGGCTGAAGGCCGCTTCGATTTCGTAGCGCAGCTGCCCGGCTGCTTCCTGCGCGCAGTCCAGTGCCACACTGTCGGTGATGCGCACCCCGTTGGCGTACTGTGGCACATGCCCCTTGAGGCGCAATTGCTCATTGACCTGCGGACGAAAACCATGGACCAACACGATGTGTACGCCCATGGCCTGGATCATGGCCAGATCCTGCACGATCGATTGCAGTTTGCCGGCCGCAATCGCTTCACCCGTGATGCCAACGACGAACGTCTGGTGCCGGAACTTGTGCATGTACGGCGCCACAGAGCGAAACCACGGAACAAAAGTGAAATTGAAGACAGTGGACATGGTAGAAGGCATGGCGGCGAAAGGCGTAAGCAAGGCAAAAGGCCACCCTTGAGAGCGAAGGGCGGCCTTTGACAGCAAGGGCTGGTAGTTTAGCGGGGCTGGTTGGGCCTTGTCCCTGCTGCGCGGGATGTCCAACAGACGGGACGCTGCGCAGGGCACTGTGGCAGAAGAGGTGGTACCGTCCTTTTGTGACCCTGGAATGAAAAAGGCCTGCTGATTGCAGGCCTTGTTTTGGTTGCGAGGGATGGATTTGAACCACCGACCTTTGGGTTATGAGCCCAACGAGCTACCAGACTGCTCCACCTCGCGGAAATCGAATGTCTGACTTGCCTGGTGCCCGGGGCCGGAATCGAACCGGCACGCCTTGCGGCGGGGGATTTTGAGTCCCAGACAGAAATCAGCACAGGCGCGCATTGTAGCCCGACTTTTGGCGCAAAGGAAGCGTTCTTTCCAAGAGCGATGCAGTTCTTTTGCGCCAACGAATCAGCGCACTGGCTTCACGGTCTGCGCCTTGGTGCGGTAGTGCTTTTCCGTGACGGTCTTGCTGCTGTGCAGCAGCAGCTTGGATGCTTCATCCACGTCAGCAGCCAGGTCGGCAGCAAGGCTGCGCATGTCGCGCAAGAACATGGCTCTGATGCGCTGGCCAAGCTCTTCGTCCCCAGCTTGCTCTGCAAGCAGCGCCGCCTTGTCGCGCGCTTCTTCCCAGCGGCTACGCAGCATGCTCATGCTGACGGCACGCCCTGTGCTGGTGCATAGCAGCATCGGGCTGTAGGCCCGCATGGCCTCGCGTCGCCGAACAATGCCGCTCAGGGTAGGGGAGTCGGCCACCGGATAGCGCACGGCCTTTTTGGTCTTGCTGGTCTTGTGGGTGATGTAGCCGTCCTGTGGCATGCGCAGATTGCGCACGTCCGTGATGCGCAGGCCAGTTGCGCTGGCAATGTCCATGCAGTCGCGCAGCACCTGGTCAGCTTGTGCGTACACCGCCCGGAAGAGATCGTCAGTCACGGCAAAGGTGCGCGCAGACTCACGGTTCTTCCAGCCACGAATGCCTGTGGCTGGCCAAGGCAGGCGCGTCATCCCCCACAGCAGCGCCTTCCCCCAGATAACGCGCAGTAGTGCCATTTCCCGGTTTCCCTGTGTCTTGGCACTGCGCAGATCCAGGTATTGGCGCAGGGCAGGCAGGGTTACTTCATCCCACGCCATCTGCCCGAAAACTGGACGGATGGCGCGCAGGTTCTTGGCATAGCCCTTTCGGGTTTCGGCGCTCTCGTACTTTGGCAGCTCCTGCTCTTCCCAGCGCTTGAACGCCTCTTCCAGGCGCCCGACGATGCGCTGGCGGTTGTTGTGCAGTTCATCCCACTGAGCAATGGCGCTTTCGTAGTCCTTGCCCAGCCTGATGTCTTGTTTGCCCTCGGAGCGCATGTCATAGACGTAATACACATAGACCTGCCCAGCGCGGCCCTTGTAAACCTTTGCACGCAGGCGCGGATACTTGGTGATTTTGGGCACTGCAAATCCTCCTACTTGATCGCAGCCAGGTTCATGCCGTTGTGCGATGTGTTCTTTTTCCCCTCAAGCCAGTTGCGGACGTGGATACGCGAGACGACGATCCTGTTTCCATCCTGGCGGTGAGGTATGCCATGCTGCGTCAGCCATTGCGCACGGCGCTTGTTTTGGGCGCTGCCGGTCAGGCTGCGCAGCTCTTCATTGCTGAGATACTCCATTTCCGTTCGTGCATAAAAAAGCCCCTTGCGGGGCGGTCAGTCTTCGTCGCAGGGGTCTTTCCAGCGGTCTCGTTTGTCTCCGCGCTGGCGGGCGCGGCGGCTGGCTTGGGTCATGCAGCACCTCCCTGCTTGGCTTGGGCTGCGCGAGCGCATTGTTCTGCTGCAAGCGCAGAGCGTGCCTGATCGACGTATTTCATGGCGCGCCCTTGGTCGGCGCATTGAGCGAACAGCTCTGCGCTGCATACCTCAAGCGCTAGATACAGGCGGGAAAGCCTGTCTTGCACCCGCGCATCCATCCCCTGCGGGGCGGGGCGGCAAGTGGCGCAGGCAAATGCCCACTCGATCTTTTCGGCTTCACTCAACTCATCCCACTGGTTGTGTTCGTCTGCCTGGACGTTCCAAGCGGCTTTGATTTCGTCGTATGTCATTGCTGTTCTACCTTCTTGGCTTGGGCTGCAAGTGCAGCTTCAAGCACTATCTTTGCTTGCGCACCCCATGACTGCCGGTCTTTCCCGACATAAATGTTCTGCGTGATTTTTGGCGTCTTTTTCAGAAGCTTGATACATGCAGCCAGCGCTTCGCGGCATTCACGCGCCTGGTGTGAACCGCGCAGCGGCTCCACGCCTCCTGCGCCGATTGCGGAAAGCATGGCTTCCAGCTCATTCACGCGATGATGTAAGCGGATCATTTCTTGCCATGCCGAGCGGGCTGCGGCCTCGCTCGATTGGTAGCTGATGCGCCAGGATTCGTAGTTGCTCATGTCTTAACTCCTAAAAAAATAGCTGCCTGCGCTTGATAGGTTTGCGTTTCAAGCGGTGGCAGCGTTGTATCTGTTTCCTAGCGTGCGCTAGGTGCTATCTTTTTAACAACTTTGTGCACAGCTTTGAGAGTGATAAAAGGCACGATGCGCCTCCCAGCACCCCCACGCCAAAGAAAAAGCCGCGTAGCAGCCACTCGAAGGCTGCTGCTGGGTTGATGTCCATGCGCTCTCCTTAAAAAAGCGTTGCCTGCTCTGCGCTTGGTGTGTGCTTTTGCCAGCGTGCTTTGGCCTTGGCCACCCAGCGCTGGCGCAGCAGGCGCGCTTGCAAGCCGGTGATCTCCATCCGACTGGTGCCGTGGCCGTCATGGTCTGGGCAGTAGTCGATCGAGTCGCTAAAGCCGTGGCCGCCGCGCAGGCAGAAGAAGATCGGCCCGCTGTGCTTGGCGCAGGCGTGGCACAGCGGGGTGTCGCATGTGTGTATGTGCCGGTACCGCAGTGGCACGTTGTGGCTCGGCAGGGTGGCGAGGTGGGGAACTTCTTGTCGCATCTTTGTGCGCAGGCGCTCCCAGCCCAGGCGGTAGTCACACAGCAGGTCGGCCTGGCCGCCGCAGTACGCGCAGATTTGCTTAGTCATCGGTCAATGCCCGCAGGGCAGGCCTTCGCCCTCGGCTGGGCGCTTGTAAACGGGTGCGCCGCAGCTGGCGCAGCGAGCGATGGGTGTGGGTTGTTGTTGGGGTTGTTGCTGGGTCATGGTGTTGCTCCTTTCTCAAGCCGCTTTTCGCTGGTCCAGCATGGCGGCTTCGGTGTAGTTGACTGATACCAGGGCGCGGGCAAGCGGTGGGCACACGCTGTTGCCGCACATGCGCACCTGGGCGGTTTTTGTGATGGGTTCGCCAGTCGCGCCGGTGTCGATGCGGTAGCTGTCCGGGAAGCCCTGGGCGCGGTACAGCTCGCGCGGGGTCAGCATGCGCAGGCCGATGTCCACGATGGCGTAGGGTTCGCCGCGCACCATGACTAGGCCCATGCGGTCCTTGGTGGGGATGGTGTGCATGGGGTCGGTGCAGGCTGCGTCCTGGCCGCCTTCGCTGTAATACTTGACTAGGAACGAATGCACGACACCTGCGGCTGCGCCCTGCGCGGTGATGGTGTTGAGTGGGTCTTGCACATCGCGGATTCCGTGGCTCCAGCGCTTGCCGCCTTCCTTGCCTTCGCCGTGCCCCATGTGGATCAGGTTGGCGGTGACAAGGCTGTGGTGGTCGGCTGTGGTGATCGTCCCTGTGGGGTGCGCCAGCTCGGTGCCAACCACTCCGGTGTAGTGCTTGGCTAAGAAGGCTTGCACCAGGGCGAAATGCCCGCCTTTTATCTGTGCAACTTGCGTGCGCAGCGGTTCCTGTGCGTCAAACACGCGCTGTGTGCTGGCGTTGGCATGTTCTGTCAGAAAGGGGGCGGACTCGGTTCCTGGCACGATGAACGGCTGCTCGGCCTCTACCACGTAGCGCATAATGCCCTTGGCAATGCGGCGGCAGGTGGCATCGGCCAGTGGCTTGCTGCGCTCAAAGATGCTGGGCGCCGGGATGCTCCAGTCGATGCAGTCGGCAGCGGTGCGCCACGGCTTCATGCCAGCAGGCACCTTGCCTTTGGCGTCGGGCTTTGCGTGCGTGGGCTGGGGCCAGATGATGGGTAAGCCGTCACGGCGCGCTACCAAAAACAAGCGCTTGCGGATCGTGGGCGCTCCAAAGTCGCAGGCGCGCAGCTCCCGCCATTCCACCTTGTAGCCCAGGCCGCGCAGCTGGGCCACCCAGCGCTGGAAAGTCTGGCCTTTGCGCTCTGGGCATGGGCGCTGGTCTTTGCCCAGCGGCCCCCAGGTCTGGAACTCCTCGACGTTCTCAAGGCAGATCACGCGGGGTTTGACCAGCTTGGCCCACTTGACCACTACCCAGGCCAGTGAGCGGATCTTCTTGCTCACGGGTTTGCCGCCCTTGGCTTTGCTGAAATGCTTGCAGTCCGGGCTGGCCCACAGCAGGCCCACGGGCTGGCCTTCGGTGACGGTCAGCGGGTCAACTTCAAAAACGTCGCTGCAAAAGTGCCGCGTCTGCGGGTGATTCGCGGTGTGCAAGCTGATGGCTTCGCGGTCGTGGTTGACGGCAATGTCCACCGGGCGGCCAATGGCTTGCTCGATGCCGGTGCTGGCGCCGCCACCGCCTGCGAACAAGTCCACCACCAGCTCGGTGTGCACCGGCAGCAGGAATTGAGGGGAAAGCATGGTGTCTCCAGAAACAAAAAAGCCCGCTTAGCGGGCATCAGCGGCTACGAAAACGGTAGTGGTCGAATGCGCAGTCATCCAATCACCACCACGCCAGCCGGCGGCTTGGCCAGCATCGCGCGGATGCGGCGCTCGGTCTCGATGTAGGCCAAGATGATCGTGCGCTCGGGCAGCTGCTGTAGGCAGGTGTGCCAGTCAGCGAGGATGGCGCGCATCGCGGCCAGCCCGACTCCGTCAAGGCGCATGGGCTGGCCTGTTTCGTTAAAGCGCTGCCACGCTTTGCCCATGCTATCCACAGCGTCCTGTAGCAGTCCGTCTGCGTCCTGGGCGTGGCCCTGGCGGACAAGGGTGTCCACCAGGTTTACGGCATCGGTCAGTGCATGCCAGTCGCTGCGCTCGGGGCGCTCGCTGCGCGCGATTGCGTCAAGCGCCAGGTGCATCTTGGTGAGCTGATTCCGGTAGCGCTCGGGCGCCATCGGTTTATCGGGACTGGCCGTGAGCACATCCCACTGCGTGTGCAGCATGTGCTGGCGCGAGTATTTGCGCTGCGGCTTGGCCTTGCGGCTCAGCAGCTTTTGCGCGCGGCGCCGTTGTTCCCGGCTGAGTGTTGGTGTTGTGGTCATGAAAATATTTGGGCTGCAGGTGTGGTGGATTGAGGCCGTGCGGCCCACCCCAGGGCAATGGCGGCGGCGCTGGGCGCGGGTCGTCTAGCCACGGCTGAGTGCGCTCCTCTATCGCGACGATAGCCAGCGCTTCGCGCCGTGGGGTTGTGCGCAGCAGCTGCTCCAGGCGCTCGATGCGCCAGCGGACGTAGGCGGGGGTCCAAGTGTTCATGCTGCGCTATCAAATAGGTCTGGCGGCCCTTCGATGCTCACGCGCTCTTCGTCTTGCACCAGGTTGGCCAGCCTGGACACTTCGTCGGTGCCGGGGTAGATCGTGGTGCTGCAGGTCAGCGTGATGACGCCACCATCCTGCGGTTCGATTACGAACTTGCGCACGTCGCAGCCAAAGAACTTCAGCATTCCGATTTCCACCTCGGCGCCAAGAATGCTTGTTGCGTAGGACACAGGCGACAGGTGGGTGTTGCGCACAATGAGCGCATCGGTATCGCCACGCCACAGGAATGACTGTAGGGCGTCGTCGAAGTAATCGCACAGGCGGCGATCCACTTTCTTGAACATGAGCTTCACGTCCACGGCCAGGATTTTCTCTTCGTCGGGGCCTTCTTTGCGCACGTTGATGTGCTTGATGGAGGCGATGCCTTGCACCTTGAATCTGGGGCGTGCGGGTGTCTGGTCGGTCATAACTGCGGCAAAAGAAAAGCCCCGGCAGTGCGGGGCTTGTTGTGGATGGAGGCTGGCAGGCAATCAGTTCAGCGAGTCTTTGAGCGCCTTTGCGGGCTTGAAACCAACGCTGGTGCTGGCGGCAATCTCTACCGGCTCACCGGTGCGGGGATTGCGCCCGGTGCGGGCTTCGCGCCGCTTGGTCTCGAAGGTGCCGAAGCCGTTGATAGCGACGGCATCACCAATCAGCAGGGCCTTCTCGATCTCAACCAAGGTGGCGTTAAACACGTGCTCCACAGTGGCTTTCTTCTCTCCGGTGCGCTTGGCGATAGCGGCAATCAGGTCTTTCTTTGTGGTCATGGTGTGGTGTCCTTTCGGTGTTATGCAGTGGCGAGAACGCCCTGCAGGTGGGTGACCATGGCTTGCACCATGGCGGGGATGGAACTTGCCGGGTAGTGCTTGGCGGCCTTGATGGTTTTGCAGGGCGCAAAGCCCAGCTCCTCCAGGCCAGCGGCATCCACTTTGAGCGGTGCCAGCAGGGTGTTGATCTGGCCCAACGTCAGGGTGTCTCCGCCGTTCGCTGCTTCATTTGCAGGAGCTGCCTGCGCTTGCTGGGTAACGGTTTCAGTTGCTTTTACTTCTGCAACCGGCTCAGGCTGTGCGCTGGGCGCTTCTGTTTTTGCTGCGGCTTCGATGGCGGCCTTGGCCTGCAGCTTGGCGGCCTCTTCGGCACGGATGCGCTCACGCTCTGCTTGAGCAGCACGCTCGGCTGCAGCCTGCGCCTTGCGCTCTTCTTCCAAGCGGATTCGCTCGCGTTCCGCTTCCAGGCGTGCGGCTTCGGCCTGCTTGTGCTGGTTGATGCGCAGGGCGGCCAAGGCTTGGAAGTCCTCTTCGGCCTTGGCGCCCACGGTGGCGAAGTCGGCAAACAGGGCAATCCAGTCCGTGCCGTCTTGCACCAGGTGCTTGCGGTTGGCCTCCAGGCGCTCGGCCAGCACGTTCATGTCGTGCTTGGCATTGGTCAGGGCCACGGCCACGGCATCCTCCATGTTGGCCAGCGACTTCTTGCCCTTGATCACTTCACCAAAGCCTCCGGCAACGCGCGGCAGCCAGTTGGCACCCAGGCGCTGGTTCAGGGCTTGAATGTGCTGGTCCAGCTGGGCCTGTGCACCGGTCACGATGGCTGTACGGCGGGCTTCTTTCTCAGCAGCCACCAGCTTCTCAGTAGCCAGCCGGGTGCTGCGCGCCAGACTCTTGAGGTCGGCCACGGTGCGGCGCATGGTTTCCACGTCGCTGATTTGTGCCAGCGCGCCATCCTCGGCCTGGGTCAGTGCTTCCTCGGCTTTTTTGAGTGCCTTGGCGGCAGCTTCGGCATCGGCAAATTCCTGGTCGGTGCTGGGCTTCTTGGGGATGCGCTCGATGAACGCACGCAGCGCAGCGCCAAAGGCGTCCAGGTTGCCGCCCACGGTCAGCGCGCCTTGCACCTGCACCACCACGGCAGGCAGGCTTTCCACGGGCGCGGCCACGGCGGGGGCGGGGCGCTCGGCGGCGGGGTTGTAGGCGGCCACGTCCTTTTCCAGCTGTTCCCAGCCAGCGATGATCTTGGCTCTCAGCTCAAGGTTGGGGTAGTACCAGCAGTGGCGTTCCTCCAGCAGTTGGTCACCATCCCACTTGGATGCCATGAACAACACCTTCTCGATGCTGCCTGCCACCATGGCCTGATGCTCCATCTGGATCTGGTATTGCAGAGGCAGGGCGTCACCACAGCAGCCCTCGAACATGGCCTCGCGCAGCGTGTCGTTGAGCGTCTTGTGCTCAAAGGCCACGTCGTGCATGAACGTGATGCCGTCAAAGCTGGCAGAGAATTTCCCATTGGTGCCCACGCAGGGCGACAAGTCCTCGCCAATGATTTCCTCTGCCAGTGGGCGGGCCAAGGCTTCAAAGCGGTGGCCGTCGTCAAAACGACGCTGTGTTGCCGCGTCCACCTCGCCAGTCAGGCCGGTGGCCAGCTCTTTGATCAGCTCCGAACGGGTCTTGTAGCTGCTGCAGCCCATCATGGCAGGGGCGTCCGAAGCATTGAAGTGCGCCTTGCGGTGGGCATGCCATTCGGGTGTGCCCTGAATGAGATTTACGATTTGCATGCTCATTTACTGTCTCCTGTAGCCAGAATGCCTTTGAGTGCTGCTTCGGCCATGTCGATGACGGGCTGCAGTTTTGCCGCCTCGGCGGCGTGGCGCTCTGCGGTTTGCTCGATTGCCGTCTGCAGCAGGTCTGCATCGATTACGCAGTATGTGCCATGGTCTTGGGAGTACTTTTCAGTGAAGACCTTCACGGTTACCCCTTTCGGGGCTTGGCTATTGCGGCGAGAAAGCAGAGTGCTCAGGATGCTCGCCTCCTCTTGCGCTTCTTTAATGGCATTCAGGCGGTCAAGTGCTTGCTTGATGTTCATGGTGCTTGCTCCAGTTCTGCCAGCTTGGCATCGAAGATTTCACCCAGGCGCCGGTTCTGCTCTGGGTCGGTGACGGCATCCATCAGGTTGCCCAGCTCATACAGGGCTTCGGTGTCGGTGCAGGCCTGCATGCGCTTGGCCAGTTGCTCAGCGTCCACTGTGGGCGTGCCGGTTGCTGCTGGTGCGGTAGGTGCTGGTGCTTGCTGCTGGGCCTGCACCTTTGCGGCCTCGGCACGCAGCTGTTGTTCCTGTTCGGCTGTGACGCGGCCTTTGCTCTTGAGCCAGGCCAGCACTTCATCGAGCGGCTTGCCGTCGGCAATGCCCTTGATCCACTTGGGCAGGCCTGCTGCCCAGCGCTCGGCGGGCCATTCGGGCTGCGGCGGCGGCACCACTTCGGCAGGGCCCATGTGTTTTTCACCTGCACCAGCTGCATTGCTGGCCTCCATGTCCTGCAGCTCCTCGGCCACAGGCATGCCGCGCAGCACATCGGGGAACACGTCGCGCAGGGCAAAAGCACGGGCACGCATCTGGCGCATGCGCTTGGGGTACTGCATCCATGGGCCGGGCTTGCCAGCCAGCCCAGCCTTCTTGGCATCGTCCATGCTGAAGGTGCGCACCTGCTCGGGCGCGCCTTTGCGCTTGACGCGGCAGTATGCGGTGTGGCCGTCGTCGTCCTCGGTGACGTACTCGCACACAGGGCTGGACAACACCAAGGCAATCACTGCATCGCCCCAGAGAGCCGGGCGGCCATTGATTACGGCCAGGTTTTGCAGAGACTGCAGCGGCTTGAGTCCCAGCTCGCTGCCCCACTGCATGGCAATCAGGCAGTTGCCGGGTTTTCCCTTGAAGTCCTTGGGTACCAGGTCACTGTCGGCCAGGTACTGCGAGAAGGTCAGCGCCTGCTCGAAAGTCTGAGGACTCAGGTCGAAGCCGCCTGCCGGGCGCAGGGCTGTGTTGGTCTGGTGGGCTAGTGCATTCATGCAAACCTCACGTGGTGGATTCTGTTGATGATGGGAAGAGGGCGGCGCAGCTTGCTCGACCCGCCCAGGTGCCACGCACCGCATTCGGCGCAGCGGTATGCCGTGATGGCACGTTCGTGGCGCGCGCTGGATCTGCGAGCGCGGTACTGGGCGAGTTGGTATTCCAGCAGCGGCACCTTTCCGGTGGGGCACTGCTGGCGCTTGCTCATGTCAGCACCAGCAGCACCGTGGCGGCGCCCAATGTCGATAGGGCTGTGGACAGGCCCAGCCAGAAAAACAAAGCCCGCTTGCGGGCGGGCTTGGTGCGGTCTGGGACGTGGGCGAATTGGATGGGTGGGGTCATACTGCACCTCCTCTGGCGCGAATGGCGACGGCGCTGGCATGCAGCACGTCGTGTATTGCGCGGTTCGTGACGCATAGCTCGGCGTTCTTCTCCACGATCTGCGCGCAGGCCTCGCGCTCGGCAGCGGCTACCAGGCCGGCAAAGCGCTTCAAAAGCTCTTTCCCTGTCTCGCATCGACCGAGTGCGAGTGATGCTATGTTTTCGTCTGGTATTCCAGCCTCGCGCGCTATGCGCAGGATGTCGTCTGCGGTCATGTCTGGTTCTCCCGCTCGTTGATCAGTCTCAGCATGAACTCGTTCTCATGCTTCAAGCGGAGGTTTTCTGCCCGAAGGGTGACAAGCTCCATATCCATGCGCATGGCCTGCTCGTGGAGATGGGTGTATTTCTGCACCCATTGCTTGTCGCGCTCGTCCCAGTCTTTGGGTTGCTTGCCGGCTGCCTGCAAGGGGTGCTCAACCTTGAATCCGTGCGATGTGGTCCACGTCATGGCATCTTCTCCCCGGTGGCCTTGGCGATTGCTGCGCGGGCGGCAGCAGCTGCAGCATCTACTTTCACCTGCTGAGCGTGGATTGCCGCATCGAGCGCTTTGCCGTACTTGCCAGCGAACCCCGCGGGCTTTTCGTGAATGTCCATCCACATGCGTAGCGCCTCCAGCAGATCAGGCGCCGCGGCAATCAGGCGGGCGTTGGCGAACAGGTCGGTTCCATCGCAGTTCACCCCATACGGCTGGGCGACCGGGACCAGTCGGCCCCCATCGAATGATTGCGCCTGGACCACGTAGTCGTAGCGAATGGCCCACGGGCCAGGCGTATGTTTCGCACTCATACAGCCTCCAGTCGCCTGACGCTGATCTTTGCCGCGTGGCCGAAGCGCTCCATAGCGTCAATGGCGGCATCCATCGTGCTGGGGTGGCGGCTGGCGTAGTAGATGGTCGCACCATTCGGTGGTGTGACTTTGACGATGCATTTGTGCATGACGCCTCCTAAATTGCTTCGCTCTGGTGTTCTTCGATGGGCTGCAGCTGCTCGCGCGCCAGCTCGGGTGGCGCAGGCAGGGGCTTGATTTCGGGCTCTGGCTCTGGCTGGACGGCCAGGAACTGGGCCAGCAGTGCTGATGTGAAGCAGTCATGCATGGGGAAACTCCTTTTCCCCATCGTCGCTGTTGTGATCGAAGTCCTCGGGGTGCTTGTCCGCGTAGTAGCTGGCCACGGCCTCGCGCAGCTCTGCAGCGGCTTCGCTGCACATCAGCGTCTTGAACGCATCAAGCACGCTCTTGTCTTCGTGCAGATAAATGGCATCGGACAGCAGCTCGTCTGGCGACGTGCGAGCGCGTCCGATCGTGCGCGCCTTGGCCCAGGTGTCCGGCGTCGATGCGCTGAAGTCCTTGATCAAGGTTTCGTAGGCGCGCTTCTGCTGTGCCTCGTGCTCGTCGGCCAACTCCTCCTGTCGGTCGTAGTAAGCAGCTGCCGCGATGTGCGGCTCAACAGGCAGCGCTGGGGCGCTGAAGCGGGAAAGCAAAAGCATGGGCATCTCCATTGGGGTGGTGATTGGGGTTTGATTGGGGTGATTGGGGAAAAAGAAAACCCGCCGCGATTGCTCGGAGCGTGTGTTTGAAGGCTGGATTGCTTGCGTTAAGGGTTCGCCACGCCCAAAGTACCCCGTGCACTGCAGTGCTTCTCTTGACCGGGTAACTCGCCTGTCGTCAACTCTCTCTCCCTTGGTTGCGACCCCAGGGGCGCGGCCTGCATCTCCTGGCTGGTGCCAGCTCAGGCCGCCTCGCTTGTGGCCTCGGTTCCGGTAGGTCAACGGGCTCGGCCACCCACTTTTTCTTCTGCCGTGGTGCACGGGGGCAGGGCGCTTTCTACTAAGTGCGCCTGTTCATCCTTCGCGGGGCTTCCGTGTGATTGAGGGAGGCGGGCAGGGCTTGATACCTGCTGCGAAATCACCACATCCACCGCGCCACTCGGAGCCGTGACAGCCACGGGACGCCAGCTTGTTCAGGGCTGGCCGGCCCTTCGGTGTATGGGGCGTGTCCTTCCACGCCGCCGCCTCTCTCAATCACACATCTGCCTGTTAAAGATCCAGGGCGGTCAGTCCGATCACTTGGCGCCCATCGCGTGATGCATCCACCTGCTGCCAGCAAGGGCCAGAACATCTGGATTGCTGACCTCCACCGGCTTGCTGGGCCTTTACCCCCTTCGGCGCGCCTTCCTTCCGGGGGAGTGGAGTGCAGTGGTTTGCTGCGATGGACGTAATGTAAGGCGATGCCTAATTAAAGTCAATAGGCAAAGCCTTATTTTTTGTTAAACTGCCGTTGTGCCTGGATGGGCTGGGCACAAAAAAACCGCCCAAGGTGGGCGGTCTGGAGGATGAGATGTTGAAGTTTTTACTGCCCTTGATCGCGGCGCTCAAGGTGGATTGCCGTGGTGAGCCAGATGGCTGGGGGCTTGGCGTGGCTGTGGCGCAAGCCTACAAAGGTTGCCAAGCAGAACTCAAGCGTCAGACTGGTCGTAGTCAGGATGGTGCTGACTGATGAGAGCATTTGCTAGCTGTGACCGAAATTCAGCCAAGGTCTTCGCCAAGTTTGCAGCCCCGTCGAGATTGGGTGTGGGTGCTCTACCATCGCCGCTGGAGATACTCCCATGCAATTTGCTGACTAGCAGCTCGGGGTTGGTTGAAAGAATGGTGTGAATCCATTCGTCGGCAAGCATGTATGCGCGATCGACAGTATTCTGTTGTGTCATAGAACCCTCTCGGGATGGAAGTTGAGGAGCCTCCATCGTAAGCCGAGAGGGTTTTTTTTGGGCAAAAACCGCCCTGGGGGGCGCTGGTTTAGACGGCAGCTAGACGCTTGACCGTGTCTGGATACTTTTCAACCAGGCGCATGATGAGCGCAGCCTGGGCGTTGGGCTTGGCCCGGCCTTGTTCCCAGTTTTCTAGGGTGCGAGGGTTGGTGCGTAGATAGCGAGCGAACACAGCGCGGGACAGGCCCAAGCTATCCCGCAGGGAAACGATCTCAGCTGCTTCGATTTTCACCTCTGGCTTGATCTGCACCTCATGGGTGCGCAAGGTGCGCTTACCGGTGCGCTGTTCCTTTAAGGCTTCAAATCCTTCGGTCAGTTCTGCAAAGATGTCGCGTTTGGTCATTGTCGAGCCTCCAGTTCTGCCTTGAGCATGGTCTTGAGCGCAGTCCTCTGCTTTGGGCTCAAGTCATCAAGTTCGTCTTTGTCGTAGAGGGTGAAGAGCCAAAACTGGTTCTTGCCATCCCACCAGTAGTAGATCACTCGCAAGCCTCCGCGCTTGCCTTTGCCCCGTCTAGGGTCTGCGTGGCGTACTTTGCGCAGGCCGCCTGTGCCTTCGATCACATCACCGGCTTCTGGGTTTTTCATCAGGCTGTCTTGCAGGTTGCGAAAGTTCTCGTCGTCCAGATAGTCAGCGCGGTATCGCTCAAAGGCCGGTAGCTCTACAAAGACTGCTTTCATTCGGGTTATTGTACGTAGATTGCGTATAGATTGCAAAGGATAAAAAAAACCGCCCGAAGGCGGTTGTGCGAGTGCATCATGGCGGTGATGGAATTGCTGCTTCAAATTTTGTTGACTTGCCCGAAGTGCTGGCGCGTTGCCGGGCAACTCCTGGCTAGTGTCTGCGCTGGCTGGTTTCTTGCATCTCTGGCTTTGATGCGCAGGCTAGATCGTGCAGAAGGGCGCTTTGGGATGGTGCTACCTGAGCAGATGCTGGAGGTGCTGCCGCTAGCCACAACGGGTTGGGGGCTTGCAGCATTAGCTTTGGGGTGTGCTGTGGGATTGAGCCTCGCATGGTGCGGCCGGTGGCTGGAGAGGCATGGATAGGGTATGAGAAAGCCCGCACGGGGCGGGCGCTATGGTGGTGTTATGCCTTGCGCTTGAGACTTGGCTGATTGGCGGAATTCTGCGGGGCACTCAACAGGAGAATCTTGTCAAGCGCAGGTAAAGCGGCAGGGTCGCGGGCCTTGAAGTAGGTTGCAGCATGCTGGGGCATCCACACTTCCGCCATGAGGCGGCGGAACGCGCCCAAGTATTCCACTGGGTACAGGTTCGCGGCCACAACCCGCCCATCAGGGAACTGGTGCGAATACTTGCTGAGAGAGTTGGTGTCCACGCCGTAGTCATCACGCAGGTGCTTGCACAGCAATTTGGCATGGGAGATATCAGGCATGCACTTCTCGGGCAAACGATAGCCATTCGCCTCCATTGGGCCAACAAGAAAGTTCGTCATCTCTTGCAACACGGAGAAGTAGCCCACGGGAATCTTGTTCAGATTCATCAGGTGGCGCTCAAGATGGTAGGGGAGCTTAGTTGGTTTGCCTTTGCCCGACATCCAGTCGAATACCCACTTGGAAACCTGGACAGCAAACTGCGGGGACAGCCACTGCGCGAGGTGGATGGCCACTTGGGGATGAATCCAGGTGCCCTGCAGTGCAGGATTGCCCCCCTTTACCGATTGCACAAGTTCCGATGCCGGAATTCCGGCATCGGCTGAAAGCGCTTGAATAAAGTCTTTGTAGCTATCGTTATCGAAGTAGTGACTGATCTTGCGATCTGCGGCCTTGCACATGGCGGTGGCGTTGATGTACCCGTCCGATGCGCGCTGCTCTACGATGGAGTTCTGCACTTGGTGGGAGATGAGGGAGAGTGAATATTGGTGAGACGGCATAGCAGCTCCTTTCGAGCATAGGTAGCCGTGCAGTCCTCTTATCTACACAAATTTGATGCAAGAATGCATAGACGTGTGTACAATCGAGGGCTACACAAAAAAGCAGAAGCGGTACTTTTCGAGGGTCAAACGCAACTGCGACGATTTGCCTAAAGTCATCGGCTACCCAGCAATGGGTAGCCGTTTTCTTTGGAGGCAACTTCCATTGTAACCGAGCGCAATCACGCTGGCACTCTTCATTCATGAGTGCTAAAGTGTAAAAATGTGCACGGCGTCCTGACATGGATTTTGGTCGCGAAATTTAGCTCTTTTCGCCGCGCCGATGGTGCCCGCAACACCTACAACAACCCAAGAGACGTGTACCTATGGGGTGAACAGCGGCCCCGAGCCCCCTGCGGTGCTGACGCATCAGCTACCACTCAAAACACCATCGAATCCTGCCAAGCTCGGTCGGCGATGGAGTCACTTCCTGCGTCACATGCCTTGACGCTCAAAGCTTCCTACCATTCCACGCCCACACCACGCGCTCCACTTAGCCGACTTGTGGTTGAGCATCACTTCCTCCGAAACCTCCTGCGGTGCTCGATCATGGTGCCGTTTAGCTCAAATGTCACTTGCCAAGCGTGGTTTGCGTACACGTCGATCTTCCAAATGGTGGGCTTGGGCATGCCGCTTAAGGTGTGCAGGCGCAGTGACTTAGCGCTTGGGTTGGCTTGCAGGTGCTTGAGCGCCTCCCGGGTGGCGCGCTGCACTTCTGGCGGGGCGCTGCGTAAGTCTGAGGCAAAGCGCTCAGAGTGAGCAAATCCGGTGATTGCTATACGGTGCGTCACTGCTTGGGTAGCAAAGCGGCAAACAAGTCGTCTGCACTGGAGTACACAGCGCCCGTGGTAGGTTGCAGCACGGCGTCGTGCGTGGCAATCCACTCACGTAGAGCCTCTATGGTGTCATGCAGTTGACCCAGCGCCTCGATGAAGGCGCTGTAAGCATCGGCCACGCCGTCATCAGGGTACAGTTGTGGGTCTTTGCAGGCGCTTTGGTGGCGTCGGCAGGCATCTTGGTAAATGCGCGCGCAGGCGGCACTAGCTTTGTCCAGTTTGGCCTGTATCCGACCACTGTCGTCAATGGAGCCATCGGTTCCGACGAGGCGTTGTTGTATTTCTTGGTAGCCGTCATGAATGGCGCGCAGCAGTTGGGTATCTGCACCGAGACCGTCGAGTGTGTTTTCAATGGCCGCCAGCAAATCCAGATTGCGCGCGGCAAAAGCCTGAGCGCCAAGAGGCGTCATGCTGGCAATGTCGGGGCTGTAAATGGCAGGCATGAATGATTATTGCAGGGATTTCTGGATTTGATATGGCTCTACCGTTTGCACGCGCATCAGGCGGGGTTTGCCGTCGGCATCAGCTTCGTATTCACCACTGACGCGCACGCCATGACCAATGAGTTTGCGTGCAGTGTCTGCATTGAGGTTGCCAAGCACGCAGCGGATACCCCCAATGCCTGGCACGTTCCGTAGGTGAAAGCGTTTGGCATCCAGATCCACCTCGCGCAACTCCCCCACAAATGTGCCTGATGCCACGGCACGCATCACCGGCGTGCGTAGGGCGCTTTCGCGCAGAACCACACGTTCACGGTTGGTGAATGCTGCGGGTATCTGACGAGAGCCGGGGGCGCTGATCTCTATGGTGTGGATGCCGCGCCGCCCGGTGGGCGATAGGTGGTAGGCAGCCATCAGGGAGGCGTCTCGCACTTGGGCGTCAGCGATGGCCTCAGAGATGGCTGGGTTGATGGATTCGTCTTCCACAAACTGCTGTACCAACGGCAGGGTGCGCACCGCGCCACGGATGGATGCCATGACATCCCCATCTGGCAGCGCCAACGCATCTTGCTGCTGCACCGCCATACGCTGGGCCGAATCGACGGAGAAACCCAAGTACAGGCTGCCAGGGGCCAAGCCATTGAGCAGCACACGCAAGTCGCTTTCTGCCGATTCTGCGCTGCTGCCATTGGTTTTGATGGCAGACATACCCAGCTGGCGGATGCGCTTTTCTGCCTCGCCACACAGCCAAGCCACCATACCGCTGCCTGCTGCATGGTGGCGCGCGGCGGGGCCTTCAACATGCAAAATGATGTCGCTGGTATCGCGCAGTATGGCCAAGGGCAGCTCTTCGCTGTACACCTCTTGCAGTTTGCGCTGGTAGCCCGCAATGAAGCCGCTCATGTCCACGCCCTGGCTGCTTTGCGCCTGCATGGCCATGGCGATCTGCTGCAGCAGCAGTGTTGCGCGGTGGTGCAGGTGATTTACGGCAGTGTCCATGATTCGATCTCGATTGTGCCGCGTTTGTCCTTGGCGTCTAGCCCTTTGTCTGCGGCGGTTTTCTCTCCAACGTACTGGAAAAACAGGGCCAAGTCGTTACCGCCAAAGCCTTCTAACTGAACATAAAAGTCCACTCTGTGGGTTGTCCAGATGCTGCGCTTGCCGCCCTCTTTATCGAACATATCCAACAGGCCCACGTGCTGCCCAATGCTGTGCATTGGCAAAGACACCAGCATCTCTACGTCGCCAGGCTGTGCCTTGTCGCTCAAGTAACTGCCTGCAACCACCAGTCTGAGCCCACTAGCCAGAGGGGTCAAGCGATACTGCACAAATTGCATGGCCTGTTCCAGGAGACGCTGGCGGTAGGGGTTGAAGGCAAACCTTTCTTCTAGCTCAGCCCAATCTTTGCAGCGGTGGCAGCCTGGCGGCAGCAAGCCGCGCTCGTCCAATGGTGGAATCATGCGTCAGCTTTTTTTTCTATATCGGACTGCACTAGCATTTCAATAGCTTGTGCAAGGGATTTACCCTGCGCCGGGTCTTGAGCGTAACGGCTGAGCAGGTCGGCCACGGCAGCGCGTGTCTGTGGCTGGGCCCGCTCCAGCGCCTGACCCAGCCGCGCCAGGGTTTGCCCTAGCGATATTTCTGCAGGGTCTGAATCGATGGATAGCGTTGTCAAACCCCAATGCTCCGGCCCAACAACATCCGAGAAATATTGCCAAAGCGCAGGCAGCTTTGCTTTATCGATGGTTCCTCGCCTTATCCAGTCCTGGACAGACGGCGGCTTTACACCGAAGAAGTCCGCAACATCCTTCTTCTTTACTTTCTTCTTCTCAATTGCGGACGCAATGGCTGCGCCCAGTTCTTCGCCTGTAAGCATTGCCTAATCCTCCTCTATTGCTACGTATAAGGCAATTCCTTGCAATAAATTAGGCATTGCCATATCATTGCGGCATGACTAGATCAGCTATCAAAGTGGCTTGCGAGGCGATGCGGGGCAAGTCTCGATTGGCCGCAGCCATTGGCGTAAGTGCGGTAACTGTCCACCAATGGAGTGATGGCTCTCGCCCCATCCCAAGCGCTCGCTGTCCATCTATCGAGCGCGCCACTGGTGGCGCCGTGACATGCGAGGAACTTCTCCCGCATGTGACTTGGTATCGCATCCCAGATGCGGCATGGCCGCATCCGCTGGGCCGTCCTGCGCTGGACTTTTGCCCACCAACGCCCACCAGCTCTGTGCGAGCGGCTACAGAAACTGAGGTGTCCCATGGCTGAGAAGTTGACCCACGCCAACCCCGCTGACGCAGCTATAGAGGCTCCGAAGCCGTTGCCATCGCTGGGTGGTGGCGCTGCAGCTTTAGCGCAGGGCCAGGCGCTGCACCAAGAGGTTGCCGCTCTGTACGCAGCGGTGCAGTCGGACGAGGTTAGGTCAGTGGCGCCGGTGGGCCGCGCATGCGCACAGTACACCAGCCTGCCGGCAACAAAAGTAAGAGTTGAAGACCTGCTTAAGTCTGCTGGGTACTCGAGAGCCGAGCCTGCAGCTCCTCCTGCAGGACTTTTTTCCACTCTTGCAGCTTGGTTGATGCAACTTCGCTTTCGACTTCTGACCAGGGGCCGTAAATGAACTTGACGTTTAGCTCCTCGGCCAGCGGTGCAAAGGTGTCGTTCACAACCTGTAGCTGGGCTGTCGGCAGCGTGCGAACCAAGGTATCGAGCAATGCCAAGTCTGCCAAGTGGCGAGCCTTCAGTTGCTGCACTTCTTTTTCCAGCGCTTCGAGACGTTTTTCCATGGTCAAGGCCTTTGTGTGGGTGTTGAGGAACTCCCATTTTTGCAAAGTGACCTTGGCCGCCCCTTACAGCCAGGAGGCATAACCCATGACCATCCATCACGACGATGACCTGCCGATGTTTGCCCGAGGCATCGCAGGCCCTCTGGGCAAGCTTGATGTGGCTGCCAAAACCAAGATTGACGAGCAAACCAACGACCTGTGGCGCCAGCACTGCGCTTTGCGCGGCACCGACACATCCTCCGTTCTGCGCGACTTCATCTACGCGACCGTGTACGGCAAGACCTATCAGCAGATGGTGTTGGACAAGGTGAACCATGACGCCAAGCGTATCGAGACCTTGGCACGCTTCATAGGGTCTTTTGAGGGCCCTGAATCCAACCAAGGAGGGCCGCAGGCATGAGCACCACCAAGCCCAACGCATTCGTGATCCCCCGCCACAGCAAAGTGGCCGCAGCCGTCAAGCCGCGCCAGCGCTACAAGCGCGGCCCTGACATTGTCATCAATGCGGAAGCCAGCCGCCGTGATGCCGAAAAGCGTTTCGGCATGCGCTGGAGTCGGATCTAACCCACAGAAAAGCAAAACCCCGACGTGCTCGCAACACGCCGGGGCTTTAACAACCACAACCAACAGGAATGGACAAATGGCCTTAGCTCAAATTTATCAGTTTCCAGTGGAAGAGGCAACGCCCAAAGTGGCTTCAACAGCACGACGACCATCATTTCAGTTCTATCCGGGTGACTGGAGGCGTGATCCATCCCTGAATGCGTGCTCGCTGGCGGCGCGCGGCCTGTGGATGGAGATGCTTTGCATAGCCCATGAGTCCGATCGTTATGGCCACTTGTCTATCAATGGCAGGGCCATGACGGTGGAGCAGATTGCTCGAATCGTCGGGGAATCTCCAACTTTTTTGAAAAAAATCCTCAAAGAATTGGAAGAGGCGGGCGTGTTTTCTCGCACGGCTGACGGCACTATTTATAGCCGCCGGATGGTCAGAGATGAGGCGGTACGCAACATGCGTGCGTCACATGGACATAAGGGCGCAGAGCACGGCCACAAAGGAAAGAGTGCTGGTTTTTTAGGAGCAGAGCACGGCAAAAAGGGGGGGCGTCCACGCAAACAAATACCCCCCCATGAAGACGCAAAAAACCCCCCCCTTAACCCCCCCCTTAACGAACAAAAAACCCCCCCCCCTTCATCTTCATCTTCATCTTCTATTAGTTCCGTACCTATCGGTACGGCGGCGGTGCCGCAGCTGCAGCAGGCGCCAAGTGCCAAGTCGCCTGAGGAGCAGGCCAAGCAGGAGCTTTGGCGCTCAGCAGTTGCCCTGCTGGGTGGCCAGGGCATTGACGAGCAGCAGGCTCGCACGCTGATGGGCAAGCTGGTGCGGGACCACGGCAACGACACAGTGCTGGAGGCGGTGCGTGAGGCGGTGGTCACCCAGCCTGCCGACGCCAGGGCATGGCTGGTGAAAGCGTGCACAGGGGGGGGTACACGGCCTGCGGGCAAGCGCACCCCCAAGGTCGAAAACTTTGCCGAAAAAGACTACGGCACTGGCGTGGAGGCACTGTGATGCAGGCAATTGGCACCCTCAACCATCCGCTGTGGACCAAGCTGTCCCAGGCGCCGACTTACGAGACGCGCACCTGCGACAAGCACGGCGAGTACCAAGCACGCCACCTCATCGGCAAACGCTGGAGTGGCTGTCCGGAGTGCGCCAAGGAGGTGGCGCGCCAGGAGGAAGAGCAGCGCCGCGAGGCTGCACGCCGCGCCAAGGAGGCGAGCATCGCCCGCACGCTGGGCAGAGCCGGTATCCCTGAGCGCTTTTTGGATCGGTCGCTTGACAGCTTTGTTGCCCAGAGCAGCGCCCAAGAGACGGCCTTGCAGTTTGCCAAGGACTATGCGACCAACTTCGACAAGGTGCGCCGCACAGGGCTGAGCGCCGTTTTCTTGGGCCGTCCTGGCACCGGCAAGACCCACCTGGCGTGCGGCATCGCAAAACACGTCATGCAGCACAACGATGCCACGGTGCTGTTCATCACGGTGATGCGGGCCATGCGCTCGATCAAGGACACCTGGGTCAAAGGCTCGGAGACGAGCGAGTCCCAGGCCATTGCGGCGCTTGTGGCCCCAGACCTGCTGATCCTCGACGAGGTGGGCGTGCAGTTTGGCTCGGATTTTGAGCGCAACACGATGTTCGATGTCCTGAATGAGCGTTACGAGCGCCGCAAGCCCACGCTGTTTTTGTCCAACTTGACCAAGGAGGAGGTGACCGAGTTCCTGGGCGAGCGCGTGATGGACCGCCTGCGCGAAGACGGTGGGAAGGTGATTCCGTTCACTTGGGAGAGCTATCGCAAGAAGGTGGCCGCATGAACAAAGAAATCACCTGCATCCACTGCGCCCACTGGAATCTGCGCGAAGCCCCGGCCATGGCCCGGTACGGCTTTGGCGCCTGCGGGCAGGGCAAGAACCCGAGCACGACACACAGCGGCACGTTTCCGCGCATCTGCCTGCGCTTTTCCGCGCTGCCCGCGGCTGATGTGCAAAAGCGCGTGGAGTGGTTTGAAAAAAGGAGCGAAAAGTGACGGGCTGGCAGCTGGTTGCCCTGGGTGCCATCGGTGGCGCCGCATTGACCGTGTTCGTCGGGCTTATGGCGCTGGTGTGGCGCTGTGGCACGCAAGAGGAGGAGACAGATGCGTCTGGAAATTGAGCTCTTCAACCGTCAGCAGGCCTGGGTGGCCATCAAAGGGCAGCTTTTCCCGTTTTTGGCCAAGGCGCTGCAGGGCGGTGGCCGTTGGGTGCTGGAGGTCAAGCGCCGCAAGCGCACCAATGCCCAGAACCGACGCTACTGGGGCAATGGCGTGTTGGCCCAGGTGGCGCAGCAAGCAGTGGTCAATGGCAAGCAGTACAGCGCTGAGACGTGGCACGAGCTTTTCAAGCGCATGTTCATCGGCGTGGAAGAGCTGCCGGACGGCTCTGTTATTGGCAAAAGCAGTACGGGGCTGACCACCGCCGAGTTTTCCGACTTTTGCACCCAGGTGGAGGCCTACGCTGCCTCTGAGCTGGGGGTTGTTTTTTATGACCTATGGGAGGAGGGGCGCTGATGCAGATTGAGTTGCCATGGCCGCCGAAAGAGCTGTCGCCCAACGCGCGCATCCACTGGGCCAAGCTGGCCAAAGCCAAGAAGGCCTACCGACACGCCTGCGCGGTGTCGGCGCGATCTCAAGGGTTGACGCGCATCGATGCCGAAAAGCTGCACCTGTCGCTGACGTTCTTTGCGCCGACGCGCCGCGCCTACGACCTGGACAACGCCCTGGCGCGCATGAAAGCAGGGCTTGACGGGCTGGCCGACGTGATGGGCGTGGACGACAAGCACTGGAGCTTGAGTATTCAGCGAGGCGATGCGCCTGCTGGGCTGGTGCTGGTGGAGGTGACGCCGTGCTGAACAGACTGAGCGCTAAAGAGCGCGAGCACTTGGCCAAGGTCAAGGCTTTGCCGTGCAGCGTGTGCGATGCGCCCGGCCCCAGTGAGGCACATCACGTCAAGCAGGGGTTGCAGTACACCTGCGTGGCCTTGTGCGAGAGCTGCCACCGTGGTGACCACAACGGCTGGCACGGTGGCCGTGCCATGTGGCGGATCAAGAAGATGGACGAAATCGATGCGCTGAACGTGACCCTCAAGCGCCTTTCTGCCCACTGAAAAGCAAAAGGCCCACAAAAGTGAGCCTCCCGCCGAGCTGTGCTCTGGACAAGCAGCAGTTTACCGGAGATGCACATCACATGACGACGCAGACAAAAGACAACCGCACAAGCCGCCAGCGCGTCCTGGATGCCATTCAGGAGCTGACCAGCTTGGAGCATCTCATCACACGAGAGAATTTACAGGCGACCACGGGCCTGTCGTACCACATCATTGACGATCACGTCAGCCGCATGGTGGACGAGGAGGGCACGCTACGCCGTGTGCGCCCAGGCGTGTATGAGCTGGTAAAGGGCGTGGGCAAGATGCAGACCGTACACTTTTCTGACTTGGATGATGGCTCCTTGGTCATCGAAGTGGAAAACTGCGGCAAGCTGGTGGTGGAAGACCCGCGTGTGGCACGCAAGATTGCCGAGCGGCTGAGCGGTAGCTATTCCCTGGTGGCCATGCTGGAGCTGAAGTACCAGTTTGGCCTGGTGTCGCAGGATCTGATGCTGGAGCTGAAAGCAGCCAAGCGGGAGCTGAGCCAGCGGCTGGCAGAGTTGGAGGCTGAGAATCAGCAATTGAAGCTGAAGGTGGCCGAGGCGTCTGTGCAGGGGGCATTGTTGTAAGCAAGGTCACGCGCCGGGGCCAAAAAAAACCGCCCGAGGGCGGTGTTGTGGCGCGGTGGTGCTAGGCGGCTGATTCTTCAACTTGCCTGCGGATAATTCCCGTTGCCAGCCGATAGCTAAATGAATAGGCAGGCGCTCCCGCTGGTGCTATGTGATCCTGCAGGACGCGATACGCCCGTCCAACAATCGATTGGAAGTTGAACATCGCGCCCTTTTCTTTCGGGAGCAGTGCCTGTAGTTCAGGGTTTTCATAAAAACCCTGAACTACCGACTCCTTTACGTCGAAGCGCAGCTTGTGCGGCACTCCGTCCACACTTACTGTCACTGCCCATATCCCTGGGCTTTCTTGTTGGGGGTTGCTGACGCTGCATGCGGTGATTTCGCTCATGATGGTGCTCTCCTGTGTTTGTTTTTACGCTGCCTGTGCGGCAGAAAAATCTCACCCACCGAATGCAGAGCGCCATGGCACTGGGCTGCAAGGATATGCAATCTCCAGCCAGTCGTCCAGGCTGTAGCCCTCTTGGGCTCGCAGTTCAGCCGCAGCAGCGCGGATCCGCTGGGCCATGCCTTTCTCGGCTTTAGCGCGGCGGCCCTCGCGGAACACCGGCTCCAGGCCATCCTTGCGAGGGTTCACGACCGCGGCGTTGCAGCCATTGAATCCGGCCTCAAAGTACTCTGCTGCCAGCCCCTCGTGGCCGCGCTCTGCCGCCACTTCTTCGGCCACCTTCTGTGCGCCGCATTCCAGCAGCCACGCCTCATAACGCTGGCGGTCTGCCAGCTCCAGTCGGGCGAAATGACGGCCCGCGGGGGCGTAAAGCTCAGTGATTGCGCTCATGGTTTGTTCCTTTTTCTGGTTTGTGTGCGCCCCGTGGGGCGCGGTGTGACGATGGGTGGTTAGAGTTGTGTGGCGCGCACGGACACGCCTGCATCGCTCACTGTGTATGTGCATGCGTGCCCATGCACACTATCTGCAGCCCTCACCTCAATAGAGGGGGTGTTCCCCTCCGCTAGCTGAAAGTCGGCGTCAGCAACCCAGGCCGCCAGCTCTTTATCGCCCAGCGCGGCGCCGCGCTTGTGGCTGGCCTGCAGGAACGCCAAGATTTCCTGCGCGCCAGCATCATTTATCTCTCTGCGCAGAGAGATGTCCAACTCTTCGTCGTTGATTACCTCTACAGCCTCCTCGAAGCTGATTTCACACTCGTCGATAAGCGCCTCGAAATGGCGGGCAGAAAGGCGCTCCGGGTGGTTGCGGAACTCGTCTGCAGCCCACTCCAGCAGCTCGCTTCGTGCGGACTGGGGGTCTTTCACCCACACACCCTCGCTCAGGGCTTCGCGTGCATCGTCTTCGGCTTTGCTGGCCGCTTCGTCCAGCGTGTACTCGCCGTCCCAGAAGTCCGTGAAGTGGTTGTTGCGACCAGCGCGCAACCAGTCTTGCATGCAGATCACATCAATCGTCTCGATGTCGCTGCATGCCGCCTCGATTTCTTCGTAAGCGGCTTTTGCGTCTTCGGTCAGCTTTCCAACCCAGTTGTTTCCATTCCACTCTACTTTGTGGCCCTGCCAAACGCGCTCAAACAGTCGCTGGTGGTCTTTGACAAAGGCCAGCAGGGCTTCGCCCCGAGCGTCGGCGGGCACGCGCCAAGTCAGCGTGCGGTTATGCCAGACCGAAGCTGGCACAGCGTTGCCGATTTCACCGTTTACCCAAGTGTCGATTTGGCCATCCTCATCCATACGGATGTAGGCTAGTTGGGGCTGGTGTTGGCCAGCGTAGTGCTGATACACGGGCGCGATGCCATCGAAATCGGATTCGATGATGGTGGTTTGGAATTGTTGTGCTGTGGTCATGGTGCTCTCCTTGGTGGTTGGTTGTTGATGGCTCTATTGTGTGGCCCTGAAATAAACAACGCAAGCATTTTTTAGAGAACCCGTACTTTTTACTTGGTTATTTTGTGGGCCTGAAATAAATACAATGTCTGCATGACTCAAGCAACACCACCCAAACCAGCGCCACAAGAGCGGCGCAAGCGCGCGCCAGGGGCTGGCCGCAAGCCACTGGCGCCAGAAACCTTCATTGTGAAAGTGCGCGTAACTGCTGCGCAATACGAAAAGCTCAAGAAGCTGCCAAACGCATCGGCGTGGCTGCGTGAGCAGATAGATCAGCGGCTTTAGTTCGAGCTGCGCACGAAATAACCGTGCAAGTAGGTCTGGAATCTGTTGCGCTGCTTATTTTGTGGCTACATAATAGAGCCCATGTACAGCACACCGACCCGGCGGAACCGGGGATTCAGGCAGGAGAGAATCATGGCAACCATTGAACTTTATGACGGCATCCTCACGGATGAGCACAGCGCTTCGTCCTACGGCCAGCCGGTCCTTGTGTACGAGGGCCGCGCATATGGCCCCGCAGATATAGTCCCTACGTGGGCCGGAGATGAGCCCGCATTCCGCCTGGGCCAGCGTGGCATCGGGCGCGGAAGCAAAGACTTCACACCTGAACAGCTTGCGCTGCAAGCAAAATGGGATGCCGAAGGGGAAAGACTGGGCTTACCTGAGTGGTGACCTGAGCCCCTTCACCAACCAACAACACCGCCCTCGGGCGGTTTTTTTATGCGCCCCCAGCATAGGGCTTGAGGGTGGGGCGCGTCACCCGCCTGGGGTTAGCGCCTAGAAAGTATCCCCGGAACACTCCGGGGCAATGACTCAGAAACCACAAACCCCTCCATCGCCCCCGGCCCCAGGGGGCAAGGCTCCCGGCACCAAGGCGGTGGACTGGGAGCGCATTGAGCTGGACTATCGGGCGGGCATCAAGACGCTGCGGCAGATTGCCGGTGAGAACGGCATCACTGAAGGCGCCGTACGCAAGCGCGCAAAGCGTGATGACTGGACACGCGATCTGTCCGAGCGCATCCAGGAAAAGGCAGATCAGCTGGTACGCAATGAGGCGGTACGCAACTTGGTACGCAAGGAATCCTCTGTTTCCGAGCGCGTACTTGTGGATGCAAATGCCAGGGCGATTGCAGATGTTCAGCTGGCGCAGAGGAAGCTGATCCAGCGTAAGCAAGCCATCGTGGAAAGCCTGATGCAGGAGCTGGAAGCGCAGGTAGGTCCAGAGAATGCAGCTCTGCTGGCCGACTTGGGCGACATGCTACGCAATCCAGACGAGAACGGCCAAGACAAGCTCAACGACCTGTACCGAAAGATCATCAGCTTGCCCGAGCGCGCCAAGACGGCGAAGACGCTAGCAGAGACGCTGCGCATTGCTGTGGACATGGAGCGTCAGGCTTTCGGCATGGACGCCAAGGGCGCGGACGACGACAAAAAAGGCGTCGAAGCGCTCAGCACCAAAGACCTGCTGCTACTTGCCCAGGCATTGCGTCCCCCGTATAGGGTTTGATCCAAGCGTTGCATCTGCGGACACTGCAGGCATGAGTGATACAGCCAAAATTTCCACCACCATCCAGCAGGGCGCCACGTACCGCGCGGCCTGGCGCCGTGGCGCTTACCCCTATGCCGTGAAGCTGCAGGGTGGCCAGCTGGTGCGCTCTGACACCGGGCAGGCCGCAGCGCCTGCGGACTTTGTGCCGGTCGATTACACCGGCTGCACGGCCCGCATGCAGCTGCGCGCCGAGGTGCAGGCGCCCGAGGTGCTGCTGGAGTTCTCCACCACGCCAACACCCGAGCAAGGGCTTATTGAGCTGGGTAGCGATGGCTGGACGGCCCTAAACCTGAGCGCAGAGCAGACGGCGGCCCTGCCATGGGGCGATGGCCCTGGCCAGTGGGCGCGCGCCATAGGCCACCTTGAAGTGACCTACCCAGACGGCACAGTGCGCCGCGAGTACGAGGTGCGCTTTACGCTTTCGCCCGAGGTGACGCGATGACTGGTGTTGTCGTTGTGCCGCTGCAGGCATCGGTGCAAGCCACTGTGCAGGGCATCGCTGGCAGTGTGGTGGTGCTCCCACAGTGCGGCCCTCCTGTGGTGGTGCATCAGCAGGCATCAGAGCAGGTGGTTGTGGAGCAAGCGATGCAAGGCCCACCAGGACCACCTGGCCCACGCGGCGAAACCGGCCCGCCCGGCCCCATCGGGGACGCTGCAGGCGCGCTACTGGTCAGCAATGCTCTGTCAGAGCTGGCCACAGACCCTGCCACTCAAGTACAAGCCCAAGCCAATCTGGGTCTGGGCAGCGTTGATCCCCTCGCTTACTACATCCTGGCCAAGGCCTGACCACCCCACCAGAAAGGAAAAATCATGTCTCTCGAAACCCGCATCGTCGCGCTGGCCCAGGCCATGGGTGCCGACGTAAAAGCCCTGACTACGGCACAAGGCAGTCTGTCTGCGCTGAACACCACCACCAAGACCAGCTTGGTGGCCGCTATCAACGAGCTGCTGACGCTGATTGGCAGTGCTGGTGCTGCCATCGATGACAACGCAGGAGCTGGCAATACCGGGGTAACCTGGAGCGCAGCCAAGATCCTGGACAGCATCGAGGCGGCCAAGGCTGCCGTCAAAGATGAGCTGGTCGATGGTGCGGGTGCCGCGCTGGACACCCTGAACGAGCTGGCTGCAGCCCTGGGCAATGATCCGTCTTTTGCCACCACAATCGCGGGTGAAATCGCCAACCGTGTGCGCTTTGACGCGGCCCAGGTGCTGACCACCCAGCAGCAGACCCAGGCGCGCGAAAACATCGGCGCAGCTGCGGCAGCAGAAGTGTCTGGACTGATTGCGGGGCTGGGGGCTTACGACCGTGATTTCGTGGCCGACTACAACACGGCGAAGGAGTAAGCATGGAGGGCGAGAGCCTATCGGCCAGCATCGCCGCCCTGGCGCAGGAAATCGGTGCGGACATCAAGGGACTTCGGACGGGTAAGCAAGATGCAGTGCTGTTCACCGTCATCGAGGCCGCCAGTTGGGACTATGTTGTCGAGGTGACTAGCCCCAGTATCGTCGTGCTGACGCTGACGGCACCTGCTTGCACGCTGGCCGTTCAGGCGCCTTGCCAATCTTTCAGGCTGGCCTTGGTGCAGGGCACGGGGGCCAACAAGGTGACGTGGCCCAGCAACGTGCGCTGGCCCTACGGCGTGCCGCCTGTGCTTTCTTACACGCAGGGGCACATTGACCTGTTTGAGTTCCTCTCGCCCAATGCCGACGGGCAGTGGTTCGGATTCTTCCTTGGCGGGGGGTTCTGATGCGCCACCAGATCAATCAGGCACTTGCCCTGATTTACGGCCACTACGACTTCCTGATCCGCAACACCGGCACGACCCACGACGCCCGGCAGCAGCACTTCATCATGAACCCCCAGGGTGTGCTGTCCAACAACC
>CAMZGS010000012.1 GCA_947306475.1 uncultured Comamonas sp. | reverse complement strand
CACCCGGCACCCGGCACCCGGCACCCGGCACCCGGCACCCGGCACCCGGCACCCGGCACCAGCACCAGCACCAGCACCAGCACCAGCACCAGCACCAGCACCAGCACCAGCACGGGCAGGTAGCAAGAGCACGGCAGGGCTAAGACCATCCACCCACCAGGAACAGCAGCAGCATGGCGCTGGCACCCAGCACCAAGAAACCGAAGGCAAGCCACGCCAGTGAGTACCCCCACTACCGAAACTTGCGCGTGTAAAAAATACCGGGGGCGGTCGGTTTCCTGCTTAGCGCTATCAAACTTTCCACACCCCCTTACCCATCAAATCCATGCAGAAAGCGCATAACACAGGGACGCCAATGCCCTGGCGCTTTCTGGTTTTCTTCGGGGTATCGTTCAAAAAAGTTGGGGGCATTGGGGGTAAATGGAAAAAAACAACCTAACCCAATGATCTAAAACAAAAAAACTGCCCCCAAAAATTTTGGGGGCAACCTGTTTTTTCTTGGGGGCACTGGGGGCAAATGGGGGCAAAAATGCCAAAAACAGCGCATTTCTGCCTATTTATTAAGCAAATCAAGGTAAGGCGCTGCCAAGTCATGACAAAACCAAGAACCGCAGGCGCATGCATCATTGCCGCACAGTTATGCACAACACGCATAGAAGGATGGTTTTGAATGAGCAAGCCGGGCCAGCTATTCCCCTTGGTGCCATCCCTGCACGCCAGAAACTACAGCGCGAAATAAACCCCGCTGCGCCCCCTCTGGGCACCGCACAGCAGCAGCGCGCCCAGGCACGCAGACCACCACACCACCACACCACCACACCACCACACCACCACACCACCACACCACCACACCCAGCAGGCAGCAGGCCAGCAGGCACGGCCCAGGCAAAGCGCAAGAGCACGGCAGGCCCAAGGCCAAGACCACCACCAGGAACAGCACCCAGGGCCACCAGCCCAAGCACCAGCACAGGCAGCAGCCCAGCAGCGTGGCCACAGCCCAGACAGGACAAGAGCACGCCAGCAGTGCCCAGCGCCACCAGGTCACGCACAGGCAGTAGGGCCACCACCGGCCCAGCAGGGTGGCGCTGCCAGCCAGCAGGGCCAGCACCTGGGACCAACGTGACCACCACCCAGCAGGCCACAGGCACAGCGCAAGAGCGCGGCAAGCCCAGGGCGCAGGCACCACCAGGAACACCAGCTGCACAGGCAGGCCACAACAGTGTGGCCCTGCCAGCCAGCAGGGCCGCACCTGGGCAAATCCCACAGCACCAGCAGAATGCCAAGCAGGGTGGCCACCTGCCAGCAGCCAGCAGCGCCACCAGACCCCACGCACCAGCACAGGCGGCAGGCCCACCACCCCACCAGCGTGGCGCTGGCATGCGGCAGGGCCGCACCTGGGCACAGACCGGCCCAGGCAGGACACAAGAGCACGGCAGGCCCAGGGCTAAGGCCACTACCAAGAACACAGCCAACAGCGGGCATAGGTCACGCTAAACACCGGGGCAGTTGTTCCCCTTGGTGGCAATCCCCGCACGCAAGAAACTGCAGCGCGAAACAAACCCCGCTGCGCCCCCTCTGGGCACCGCACAGCAGCAGCGCGCCCAGGCACGCAGACCACCACACACCCAACAGGCCGCAGGCCCAGGGCCAAGGCCAGCAGCGCCCAGCGCCACCAGACCGCGCACCAGCACAGATAGCAAGCCAGCCACCGGCCCAGCAGCGTGGCGCTGGCAACCAACGGGGCCAGCACCTGGGGACACTCAGCAGCGGCAAACACTGGCGCAGATATTTGCCCCACCCCACCCACCGGCACACGGGCACAAAAAAGCCCAGGGCATAGCCTGGGCGCTTTTGCTGGGCAGATGGTAGGGCTGGCTACACCTCCAATTCCATGATGGCGGGGGTAACGTGGTAGCACCAAGCATTGCCAATGCCTGGCAGGCGCGGTTTGCAGTCGTATTCGCGCCCGTTAGCTGGTTGCAGGCAGCCATGCTGCAGCAGGACTTTGCACACGGCCCGATAGTCAAAGCCCCGGCAAATCTCAGTGCGGAACACTTCGGGCAGAACGAAATATTCCACACTGACACGCTCCCCCTCTGGTGCGGGCATGCGGTCGCCATATTCGTGCAGGTGCTCTGCGTTGCTCTTTATGGGCTTGCCATCCTCGCCCACCATGCGCCTAAAGCCCGCGCGCTGCAGCGTCTTGGCGTTGTGGTCATCGGCCCCACGGTGCCACCAGGTAAAGCGCCCCTCCCCATGCATTTCAAAGAAGGCCCGCACCTGGCGCAGCATGGCTGTTACTTCCCCGTTTCCAGCGCCACCACGGGCCGCCAGCCACGCATCAAAACACGCCTTGGCTGCATCCTCGCTTTCGCCTTCCTCCCAGCCGGTCAGACCCGCATCGGTGGCCAGCGCCCCGGCAATACCCACCAGGGCAAAGCGCGCGGCCACACGGGCCACCTGCCCACTGGCACCCTTGGGCACCCATGACGCGGCCTGCATGGCCACCTTTTCGCGGACGGTGCGGGCCAAGGTGCTGGCGTTCTCGGTACACCATTGCAGCCAGGCCAAGCCCACAGCACCATGACAGGCGCGGGCCTCCCCAGCCAACAGCGTGGCGAAGGCTGCCCCATCGGCTGCGCCGTGCAGCACTTCAAAAGAACCCAGCCCCTTGCCAGCATCTGCGGGAATGTCGGCCATCCGCACCTCTTGGCCCGTCCGGGTACGCTTGCCGCCCTCTGCCATGTGGTCGGCCAAGCCCAGCTCACCTGCACTCAAGAACAGCAAGCGCCAAGACAGGCGCGCCCGTGCGGCCCCGTTGCGTGTTGCACGCGCCTTGCTTTGCTCATTGGCCAGCATGTAAGCGCACTCCCCGGCCACCTTGCCTTCTACCTGGGCCAATTCGTCCAAGATCAGTAGGCTGTCGCAGTGCTGCGCGGCGATGGCCTCCAAGGCGTTGTCTGTGGTACGCCACCGCTGCATGTAGTTTGGGCCACCGTACACACTGGCAGCCAAGCGCAGGGCCGTGGTTTTGCCGCTAGAGCTATCCCCCCGCAGGTGAAACCCACCGCTTTCCATGCCAGCCGGGCGCAGCAGCGGCCCAGCAAAGGCACAGGCCACAGCAAACGCCAGGCGCGAATTGCCAGCACAGCGCCTACCAATGCGCTGTATCCAGTCCTGCACCTCACGACGCTGATTAAAGGTGTTCTCCATTTGGTTTTCTGACTGGAAAACGACCCGTTCTGCATCATCGCCAATCGTGACATGGGGCAGCACAAAGGCCCGGCCATGCCAGCCTATGCGCTCTGTACAAGTGGCAAAGGCATCAGGCTTGCGCGTTTGGATGTACTCAGTAAGGCGGTTACGTGCGGTTGGTGCTGTGGCAATGCGTAGGCCCATATTCAGCAGGGCCGCGCGGTATTCGCCCCCATCGCCCGACAACATACGCGCAGGCATGGCCCACTGTTTGGACACCCCCAACGGATCGGCAAACGTCAGCAGATAACCCCACCCTGCCCCCTCTTGGTTGCGCGTTAAGGCTTCCACTTGCAGGGGGCTACACAGCCACAAAGGGCGCGTAGGGTTGCCCTCTTTATCGCGGCCATGCCACCACACCCCGGCATCGTCAACCGTAAAAGGGTCCTCCCAGCTTGGGGCGCTTTCTGGCTCTTGTGGCGCTGGTCGGCCCTTGCCACCACGCCCGCCACCATTGCCGCCACCCTGCCCACCACCAGCGCCACCAGCACCAGCAGGAACACCGACAGCGCTACCAGGTGCAGGCGCGTGCTCAGGCATGCCACCGGCCCCACCATCGCGCGCCTGGGTTGCCGCAGCCACGACCGCAGCCACGCAAGCGCGCACCGCTTCAAGGCCCGCTGCTTGGTGCATGTCGTTGAAGTCGCTGCCACCCTCAGGCAATGCCGAAGGGAACACCACCAGCCCCTGCACCGCCTTGGCTGCAGCCTGGGCCTTATCGCGCCCAGGATTGCGCCCAGTACGCTGCTGGGTGCTCTGGTCATCATCCCCACAGACCACCAGCGCCACACCAGGCAGCAGCGCCCGTGCAGCCTTGGCCACATGCAGCAGATTGCCCGCATCAAAGGCCACCAGCACCGGCCAGCCTGTGGCCATGTGCAGGCTGGCGGCTGTGGCATAGCCTTCGGCCAGCAGCACCACACTGGCAGCACTCAGGCTGCCCAGCGTATGCCACAGGCCAGACTTGCGCCCGCCCTTCACAAACAGCTTGGACGGGCCGCCATCGGCAGGGGCGCTGGGTGCAATGCGCTGCACATTCCACAGCACGCCCGCAGCATCGTGCAAAGGCACCAGCAGCCAGCCATCGGCCCCGTAGCGCACACCAAAGCCCTGCACGCCCTTGCGCTGCAAATAGGCGCTGCTGCCTTCCTGGCTGGCCCCTTCCCACAGCGCCACTGCCTGGGCTGCTGCTGCCGCTTGTGCGGCTTGAATGCGGGCCTGTTCCTCTTGGGCGCGTTGCTCGCGTTCCCGCGCCTGGCGGGCCAGCTCTGCCGGGCTAGGCCCAGCACTAGCCTGGCTTTGGCGTGGCAACGTGAAGCCGTGCTGCTTGGCCAGATAAAGCAAAGTGGACACACCAACACCCCCACCGGCTTTGATACTGCGCCACGTCGAACGCACGGCCCCTTCATCAAAGTTACCGCCGCTGCTCTCGCTCCAATCGCTGAAAAGCTGCAGGCCCGTTTCGTCTGGGTATTCGCTTTTGATTGCCATGCCCACACGTGCCCATTCATCGCGTGGCAGGTTTGCAGGTACGAAGCCCAAGGCATTGCGTAGCAGGTCGGGGGTAATAGTGGTTTTATTCATCGCAGAACCGGCTTCAAATCTTCGGGTTTGAGCACATAAAAATCGGCCCGCAGCTTGGCAGGCTCCCCAGCCTCGGAAATAGCCAGTAACTCCCTAGCCTTTGAATGCACGCGCACAACCCCTGCAGCGTCGATAGTGCCCAGCAACACACCCAGCGGCGTGGTGCACTCGGTACGCAGCACGGGCCGCCCCTGGGCCTTGGCCATCAGCAGCGCGGTTGCCTCGGGGCGCAGATCGTGCATATCTGCAGCGGGCGTGCTGGCCAGTACCTCGCCTGTGCTGGTGTCCAGCTCTTGCAGCACACCAGGCCATAGCAAGCGCACCAGCACATGGGGCTTACCGGGCACCTTGACAGAATGCAGCACCCCACCAGGGCATGCCCTTTCCAAGGCATCGGCACACCACAACAACCGCTGCTGTGCCGCTTGCTGCGCTGCATAGAGGGCTTTGTTCATCGCTTCTTGGCTCATGGCTACACACCCTCCATAGACGCCGCATGCAATCGCACACAGCCCTCCAAATACGCCACTACCAGCGCCACACCCGCCGAAACAAGCGTTTCATCGGTGGGGTTATCCGTCTCTGCAAATAAACGTTCCATAGCATTACCACTGCAAACCACATTCACCGCACCTTCCAAATAGGTGTTCATCACCGTCTGAACGGAAGCTGACCAGAACAACATCAGCACACAGCGTTTGTGCTGCCTTTTGGTTTTCACGCATCTTTGGCACCTTCGGCGATACGCTCATTCACCCATGCGTACACCTTGGATTCAGGCCAGGCCACCGACTTGCTGGTGACATAAACGCACTTGGGAAATTTGCCTTCCCGCATCAGCGTGTAGATGCTGGACTTCTTTAAGCCGGTAATGGCTTCCACATCCGCACGACGTAGGAGGCGCTCACGGGGCACCAGGGGAACAACTGCAGGTGCAGGGCGTACAGAGGAAACAGCTTGCATGGATGGGCCTTTCATTGCTCGGCTGACAACTCAGCGCGCCACCGTGGAACGCTAGGAGCTGTGGAGCCGTTGCCGGAAAGTTTCAAAGAACAGGCCGCCTTGCTGCACCTTGCAAAAGCACGCCACGGCGCGCACAGAGGAAAAACAGGACGCCACGGTGCTCCAATCTGCAAGGTCTGCAAGGTCTGGGGCAAGGTGTTAGCGCCCTGTTGTGCCCGTCTTAAGGCTGCTGGCCATGCCGCCAAATGCATCAGCGCGTTGGGGTGGCGCTGGTAATTTCTGGCCCTTTGAGTCAAAGCCACCCGCTCTCAACTTAAGGCTCAGCGCTTGGTGGCTAATCCCAAGCATGCCTGCTAGGTGCGTTAAACCGCCATTCCCTTGGCGCAACCACTCAGCACACGCCTCCACCTCCCATTCAAGCCATGGCAAGCCTGGCGTGCTCTTTGCATCGCTCTTAGGACGCCTGCGCCGCTTAACTACGTCTTCTATGGTTTTTCCCGCATCCTCTGCAGCCAGCGCCACGCCTGGCGCTGCTGTGGCGCTGGCTGCACCCACCCCTTGGGTTTTGAACCATGCAGCAATGTGCGGGCTTGGCTCCATGCCATGGGCAGAAAGCCAAGCGGCAAAGGCAGCAGCGGTCACACGGTAGAAGGTGAAGTACTCGTACTTAGCTGGGGTGGTGTAGGCGTATGCACAGCCATCGCGGGTGTAAGCCTCTGGCCAGTTTTCAACCCGTCCAAACATAGATGTTCTCGGGGGAACATGGTCAACGGCTGGCCTAACCATTACCCGACGCACATCAGTCTCACAGGCAATGGCTTGGCCTTGGCAGGCTGCCTGCAACGCGTCACGCAATGCCTGAGTCAGTCGCTTGCCCTGCACATCGCCAGACAAAAATGGGCGCTGCATGGCTGCCAGTTGCTCGGGCTGCATGGCAACGGGCCAGCCTGCTTCTCGTTCTTCGCGGGTAAAGCTCCCCGCAATAGCGCGCACCGCCATGGCATCGCGCCATGCCATATCAACCATTTTTTTAGCTGTCATCCTTCACCCTTCTAAACCCCTTGGGGCTTGCTGCATCCGCAGCGCTTAACTGGACAGCACCAGCAGCCCCTACCCATGCCTTGCAACTGCAAATGCTCGGTTTGCTTCTTAAGGGATATGCTGGTGCCGTCATTCATAGGGCCTGCTTGCGCCCATCCAAAAGGCTGCGCAGGTGTTCGGTGCTGTCAAAACTTTTGCCTGAGAGCGCAGACATGCCAACGCTATTGATAGCGTGCAGGCGCAGCACCAGGGCTTTAAGCAATGCGTGTTCAGGTTCATTGCCTAAACATCCCAGCATGTGAGACAAGATGGCCTCAGCTTCGTAAGAGCCACGCAATGCGATGTTCAGTTGCTCGTGGCAGTATGTGATGGCAATGCTCTCGGGCGTGCTGATTGCTTGGCTCATTCTGCAGACACCTCCACGGCTTGAGGCTGGCCGTTTGCTTGGGTTCTAGCGGCCTCTACTCCACATGAATAAACACCGCTCCAAAACTCAGCCCCTGCCGTCATTTGCGCGTAAATGCCGCGCATAAGCTCCACACACACAGGCACACCCTTTGCCGGAATGCTGCGAGCTACCAAGCTGGCAACAGATACACAGCGCCACCACGCTGGGCCGTCCACATCGTCAAGCGTGTTAGATGTGTCATAGATGCGCTGCAGCTCAGCCCCAATAAGCCCGAGGGCTTCACGCTCATCTCTGTAGGCTCCACACCCATGCAGCGCGTCAAACTCGCTGCATATGTTTTTTACGCAGCGAATCACATCGGCCACCACCTGCAGCGCCACCACAAAGGCGGCGTGCTCTCCAAAAATGTTGGCTCTTAGGGCTTGTTGCTCACTGGTTTGCATAGCTTGTTTCCTTATGCTCTTGGGTTGTTGAATGGTTAACGCTTCATTTTTTGTAGTACAGGCCAATGCAGCGGCTTGGCCTGCGGCCTGTTGGGCAGATTCGTTGCACTGCAAAGGTCTTACCTCTTAGCTGGGCTGGCCTGCTCTTTTAATGCCACATCAGCAGCGTGCAGCAGCTCTGCAGCCAAGGCACGGGCTTGGGCCGCGCTCATGTCCAGCGTGATGTAGTTCATGCCGTCGAAGTCCCGTTGCAGCACGATCGGGCGCGCTTTGTCGCCGAGGGCGCGAACGTCCACTTGCCAATCCTTGGATCTGGCGCGCGAGAGGTACACGCTGTCAGGTGCTGTGGCGCGTTTGAAGGTGATGCTGTCAGGCATGGTGCACACCCTCCAGCTTGGCCAGTTGGCGCAGTGCGGCCAGATGCTGGCGTGCTTTGCGGGTGGCTGCGGCGATGTTGCCGCGTTGCGTGTACCAACGTGCCATCGCTGCACAGTTGCAGGCATCGGCAAACAGTTGGTGTGCTTGGTGGGGGGTGGCGCTGGTGGCCAGTGCGGGCGCAATACGGCCCTGTGGTTGCGTCATGCTCTTGGCTCCTTTGGGAGTTACAAGGGACCACCGGTTGCGTTTTGAAGCGCAGCAGGTGGGCGGGGTGTTCAAAACACGTCCAAAGCCGTGCGGCCATCCTTACGGGTAGGCCCACCCCACCCGAAACCATGCAGGACAGTGCAAACGCACTACCCCAAAAAATCAGGCGTGACAAAACCCCGCTTCTCGGTGGGGGCTGCAACCGCTTTGGAAAAGGTGTTTTGAAGCACCGGGCCTTTCGGCTTGGGCGGGAGTGTATGCGTTTTTTGGGCTGCTTGCCAGCAAAGTGGCACCAGGGCAAGGCAGCAGGCCCAGCAGCGCGGCCACCAGCCAGCAGGCACAGCCCAGGCAGGGCGAAAGAGCACGGCAGGTCCAAGGCCAAGACCACCACCAGGAACAGCGCCCAGCGCCACCAGGTCACGCGCAGGCAGTAATGCCACCACACGCCCAGCAGGGTGGCGCTGGCAGCCAGCACCTGGGCACAGACCCACCACGGCAGACCCAGCACAGGCCACAGGACGGCCCAGGCAAGGCGCAAGAGCGCGGCAGGCCCAGGGCCAAGGCAACCCACCAGCAACGCCAGCAGCAGCGCGCCCAGCGCCACCAGGTCACGCACCAGCAGCAGGCCCGCCACTGGCCCAGCAGCGTGGCGCTGGCAGCCAGCACCTGGGCACAGACCCACCACGGCAGGCCCAGGGCCAAGACCACCCACCAGCAACGCCAGCAGCAGCGCGCCCAGCGCCACCAGGTCACGCGCAGGCAGCAGGCCCACCACCCACACCAGCGTGGTGCTGGCAGCCAGCAGGGCCACACCTGGGCAACACACCCACAGCACCAGCACCAGCAGAACGCCCAGAAGGCCACAGGACGGCCCAGGGCCAAGGCCACCCACCAGGAACGCCAGCGCCACCAGGTCATGCACCACCAGGAACGCCAGCAGCAGCGCGCCACCAGCCCACCAGCGTGGCGCTGGCAGCCAGCACCTGGGCACAGACCCACCACGGCAGACCCAGCACAGGCCAGACAGGGCGCAAGAGCGCAGCAAGCCCAGGGCCAAGACCACCCACCAGCAACGCCAGCAGCAGCGCGCCCAGCGCCACCAGGTCACACACCAGCAGCAGACCGCCACCGGCCCAGCAGGGTGGCGCTGCCAGCCAGCAGGGCCAGCACCTGGGACCAACGTGACCACCACCCAGCAGGCCACAGGCACAGCGCAAGAGCGCGGCAAGCCCAGGGCGCAGGCACCACCAGGAACACCAGCAGCACAGGCGGCAGGCCCACCACCCCACCAGCGTGGCGCTGGCAGCCAGCAGGCCCAGCACCTGGGCACAGACCGGCCCAGCACAGGCCAGACAGGGCGCAAGAGCGCAGCAAGCCCAGGGCCAAGACCACCACCACCAGGAACGCCAGCAGCGCGCCCAGATCACGCCACCCGGCACCTGCCAACCAGGTGGGGCGACTGCACAGAACTGTGCAGCCGGTCGCACTCCCACCGCATGGCAAGACCCCAGCCGTAGGCCAGCACACCGGCACGCCGAAGGGGTGGGCACCAGGGAAACGCCTTCGCGGCGCTTTCCAGCACAGGCCAGCCTAGGCCATGCAGGAAAACGGGCCAGCGCGCCACGCTACCCAAGCAAACACCCACCAGCGCCACACCCAGGCCGCGCCCTTCTTGGTGCCTTTTTGTGCCATGCATGAACCGTGCAGCAAGGCACAAGGCAGAACAAAAAGTATAGAAACAGGGTTCTTTTTTCATAATAAGAAAAAATCTTCTTTTGCCCCCACTTTGCCCCCAATCTGCCCCCAATTTGCCCCCAAAAATATCTATAGCAAAGAACCTATGATTGGCAATGGTTTTCAACCTTCATAGCTTCTAAAAACTGCTTTGCCCCCATGCCCCCAGCAAAAATGAAGTCCTACGCCAATTCGTTTTTGCCAACAGCCTGCAGGTGGGCACAAAAAAAGCCACCCGGCTGGGTGGCTGTTGTGGCGCTGGGTGGCTGGGCGTATCAAGCCCTGCGCCTTGGCAGGGGCACGATGTTGGCACCACCGGCCAAGATGATTTCCAAGCGCTCACCCAGCATGCGCCAGGCTTTGGCCTTTTCCTCTGCGTAGTCGTGGTGCAGGTAATGCCGCCGCACCTTGGAGCCGCTTAGTACGTGGTTTTGGCAGCGGTCGATGGTTTCCAAGGGGATGCCTAGGCTCTGCATCATGGTGGCCCCTGTTCGGCGCAGGTCGTGGGGCGTCCATTTGCCATTCTTGCCCTGGGCCAACACCAGCGTGTTGTCGTTGCGCCTTTTGCCAAGGGGCTGACCACGCTGGGAGAACATGGCTTGCCGGTCGGCCACCTGCTTGGAAATGGAGTTGCTGCACACCGGCCCATGCTCAGGGGTGCCGCCTTCGCCACGCGATGGAAAGCACCACGGGCTTGCGCCTGTCAGTGCATGCAACTGCTCAAAGTGGCGCTGCACGAAGGGGGAGAGGTACACCATCAGGGCTTGGCGCTTACCCCTGCGCCCCTTTACGTTTTCCTCTGGGATAAACCACGTTCCGGCCTGCAAGTCCACATGCTCCCAGCGCGCCTGCAGCAGCTCCCCTATGCGGCAGATGGTGCCCAGGGCAATCCATAGCGCATGCTGGGTTTCAGGCTTGACCGGGCGCGGTGCGTGCAGCTTGTTGCCTGCTGGCATGGCGGCATAAGTGGCGCTGCTGCGCTCCAACACCTGGGCCAGCTCCCACAGCTCGGCAGGGCTTAACACCCTATCGCGTTCGGCCTTGTGGTCGGGTGGGGTGATGCTGTCCTCGGTTATCAGGTCGGCTGGGTTGCCTTCCAGCAGCAGAGCGCGCCAGGGCTTGCGCTTTTCGGCCCAGCCCAGCGCCTGGCGCACGTTCAACAGCAGCACCTGTGCTTTGCGTACCTTGCCCGCAGCCAGGGCAGGTTTGAGCATGGCCCGAATGTGCGCCTCAGTCAGCGCGCGAAGCTCCAAGGCACCAAGGTGGGGCTGTATGTCTTTGGCGTAGGTGCGCTGCAATTCGTGGTTGCCATCGCGCCGGTTCACGCCATCGGCCAGCCAGGCAGAAAACATTTCATGCACGGTGAGGCGCTCTTGCTGCTCTGCCTGGGCCTTGGCCAAGGCGGCCTCAACCGCCTGCATGCGCTCGATGCGCTCTGCCTCTTTGGCCTGGGTGGGGTGTACGCCCTGCGCCACCAGTTCACGGGCCGCATTGCGGTTGCGGCGCACTTCGGCCAGCTCAACCCCTGGCCATGTGCCGCACTGATACCACTGCACCTTCCCATCCCACCTAAAGGCGAACTTCCAGCGCACAGAAACGCGGCCATCTGCAGCCACGCGTACTTCACCAGACAGCCCGCCGCCATCGCTCAGGGTGTCGCCTTTCCACGCTGCTGGCACGGCTGCCAGCTCGCGCGCTGTCCACTGCGCGCCCTTGCCTGCTTTGGGGTATCTGGTCATGGTCTTGGCCTCAAGGGGTAAACAAAGGGGTAAACAAAATTTTGGCACTGGGCAAACCATCGCGGCCAACGATGGAAAGAGAAAATCAGTAAGCCATTGTTTTTCCTATTGTTTTATTTTCCGCAACCGTCCACCAAAGACCATGTAGGAACTAGAGTATTTACCTTCTAAGCAATAGGTAGCTGGTTCGAGCCCAGCCAGGCGGACCAAAACAATAGCAAACCCCGCAAGCCCAGTAAGGCTTCGCGGGGTTTTTTATGGATATTTTTTAGTTGGCCTGCAACACGATTTGCGCCTGCGGCGCGTAGCCGTGGTTCAGCGGCCCGTGGCCCTGGCCGGTGTGGACCTGGGCACCGGCGGCAATCGCGCCCAGGATATAGGTGCGCGCCTGTTGCACGGCCTCGGCCAGCGGCAGGCCGCGCGCCAGGTAGGCGGCGATGGCCGACGACAACGTGCAGCCCGTGCCGTGGCCGTTGTGGGTGGTGATGCGGGCCGATTCCAGGCGCTGGCGCGAGCCATCGGCACCGGCGAGCAGGTCCACCACCCAGTCGCCAGACAGGTGCCCCCCCTTGAGCAGCACATGGGGTGCGCCCAGCGCCAGCAGTTGGGCGGCGGCGCCTTCCATTTCGTCGATGCTGTGGATGGGACGGCCAATCAGCCAGGCGGCCTCATCCAGATTGGGGGTGATGACGCTGGCCAGCGGGAACAGCTCGCGCACCAGGGCATCGGCGGTTTCCTGGGCAATCAGGCGGTCGCCGCTGGTGGCCACCATCACCGGGTCGAGCACCACCTGCGTGATGCCGTAGCGGCGGATGGCATCGGCCACCACACGCACGCTCTCGGGCGCGCCCAGCATGCCGATCTTGAGGGCATCGACGCCAATGTCCTGCAACACGGCATCCAGCTGCGCAGCCAGCATCTCCACCGGAATGGTGTGGATGGAGCGCACGCCCAGGGTGTTCTGGGCGGTGATGGCGGCAATGGCCGTCATGCCGTAGCCGCCCAGCGCGGCAAAGGTTTTCAGGTCGGCCTGGATGCCGGCTCCGCCGCCACTGTCCGAACCAGCCACCGAAAGCAGGCGCAGGTAACGCGGCGTGCGCGGCGCGAGGACGTTGGCGGAGGGGGATTGTTCTTGTGTCATGGCAAAAATTATGACCTATGCCAAGCTTTGTGCTGACCGCAAGAACACACCGCCAGGGGTGTTGTTGGCCCTGTGCTGTAATGCCCGCTGCACGGACGAAACAGGGGTGTCCCGCCGCTTGCCCGCAGGCGGCCGCGCGACTGAGAACATACCCTGGGGCCAGTACCCTCCACGGCCCCGCGACCCGATCCAGATCATGCTGGCGTGGGCAGTTTCAGCAAACAGGTGCCACAGGAGCGCCCCCCGTTTTGTCCCGAACCTTCAGCTTTTTGGACACCACGGACCGACCACACCATGTTTGCACTTACCTCCCCCTCCCGCATTGTTGTTTTGGGCGCTGGCCTGATGGGGCGCCTGCTGGCCCTGTCCCTGGCCCGCCAGGGCCATCAGGTGCAGGTGTTCGATGCCCACGGCCCCAGCGCCGACGGTGCCGCCGCCCCGGTGGCTGCGGCCATGCTGGCGCCGCTGGCCGAATCGGCCGTCACCGAACCGAATGTGGTGCGCATGGGCCAGTACAGCCTGGAGCGCTGGCCGCAGCTGCTGGCCAGCCTGTCCAGCCCGGTGTACTTCCAGCGCAATGGCACCCTGGTCGTCTGGCACCGCCAGGACCAGGCCGACGCACAACGCCTGGCCGCACTATTTCAGAAGAACTGCCAGCTCAACACCACCCTGCCCCAGCCCGAGCACCTGAACGCCCAGCGCCTGGCCGAGGTGGAACCGGCGCTGCAAGGGCGCTTTCACAGCGGCTTGCTGCTGCCCGATGAGGGCCAGCTGGACAACCGCCAGCTGCTGCCCGCGCTGCTCAAGGAGCTGGAAGCGCTGGACGTGCAACTGCACTGGCACAGCCCCAGGGAACTATCCGACTTTGCCCCTGGCGAAAACCGCGAAAGCGGCCAGCCCGATCTGGTGCTGGACTGCCGCGGCCTGGGCGCCCGCACCGCCTGGCCGCAACTGCGCGGCGTGCGCGGCGAAGTGGTGCGCGTGCACGCACCGGAGGTGACATTGCAGCGCCCCACGCGCCTGGTGCACCCGCGCTATTCGCTGTACATCGCCCCCAAGGAAAACCACCTGTTTGTGATTGGCGCCACCGAGATCGAATCCGACGACATGGGCCCGGCCAGCCTGCGCTCCACCATGGAGCTGCTCAGCGCCCTGTACACCGTGCACAGCGGCTTTGCCGAGGCGCGCATTCTGGAACTCAACACCCAGTGCCGCCCCACCCTGCCGGACAACCTGCCCGCCCTGCGCTGGGTGGGCGAGCGCGTGCTGCAGGTCAACGGCCTGTACCGTCACGGCTACATGATCGCCCCCAGCATGCACGACATCGCCTTGCAGCTGCTCACCGACGGCCACAGCCCGCTGGCCGAACAGATGCAGGTGCCCGTGCTGCGCGGCTAAAGACGCTAAGCTTGACCACCATGCAGATCTTCATCAACCAACACCCCGTCGAGCTGCCCGGCACCCAGGCCAGCGTGGCCGATGCCCTGGCGCAGTGGAACGCGCGCCCGCCCTATGCCGTGGCGCTGAACACGCAATTCGTCCCCAAAAGCCAGTACGCCAGCCAGGCGCTGCACGAGGGCGATCGGCTGGAGGTGATCTCCCCGGTCACTGGCGGCTAAGTTAAAACCATAGCTGCTTGCGCTGGTTAGATAAGGGTTTCAGCATAAAACCACCTTGAAACCTTGTATTTACAAGCGCAAGCAGCTTTTATTTTTGATATTCCCATGTCCGATACTGCCGACACATCTTTCATTCTTTACGGCCAGAGCTTTCACAGCCGACTGCTGCTGGGCACCTCGCGCTACCCCTCGCCCGCCATCCTGGAAGCCGCCGTGCGCCGCGCCCAACCGGCCATGGTCACCGCCTCGCTGCGCCGCCAGGGCAGCAACACCGCCCAGGTGCAGGACGCCGGGGCCAGCTTCTGGCAACTGCTCAAGCAACTCAATGTGCCGGTGCTGCCCAACACCGCTGGCTGCATGAGCGTGCAGGAAGCCATCACCACCGCGCAGATGGCGCGCGAGGTGTTCGAGACGCCGTGGATCAAGCTCGAGCTGATTGGCGACGACTACACCCTGCAGCCCGACACGCTCAACCTGGTGCAAGCCGCCGACACACTGATCAAGGACGGCTTTCACGTGCTGCCCTACTGCACCGAAGACCTGGTGCTGTGCCAGCGCCTGGTGGATGTCGGCTGCCAGGCCGTCATGCCCTGGGCCGCACCAATTGGCACGGGCCGCGGCCCGGCCAACCCCTATGCCATGCAGGTGCTGCGCGAGCGCCTGGACGTGCCGCTGATCGTCGATGCCGGACTGGGCCGCCCCAGCCACGCCTGCACCGTGATGGAGTGGGGCTTTGACGGCGTGCTGCTCAACACCGCCGTCGCCCTGGCGCAAGACCCCGTGGCCATGGCTGGCGCCTTTGCCGATGCCGTGCGCGCCGGGCGCAGCGCCCATCTGGCAGGCGCCATGGCCGAACAAACCGCCGCCCAACCCAGCACGCCCACACTGGGCACGCCCTTCTGGCACCACGCATCATGAGCAGCAGCCATATGGATCTGATGGCGCAAGCCATCGTGCAAGCGCACAGCGCCCGCTTTGGCGGCCAGGAACATCTGCCGCCCCAGCCCACGCCTGCCGATGCCGTCAGCACCAACCCCGATCCGGTGTACCAGGCTGCCCTGCGCGCCTGCAGCCAGCTGGGCTTTATCGCCTGCGATGCCCACACCCTGGCCAGCGCCTGGGCCAAGCAAAGCCAGCGCCTGGGCACGTTCGACGCCACGCTCTGGCCCAGCCATGCAGCCGACTTTGGCATTGCACCGCCCGATGCCCGCCGCGCCTTTGCCCCCTGCCCGCAGCAACTGGGCCTGTACGCCGTGCTGCCCGATGCCGATTGGGTCGGCCGCATGGCCCGCGCCGGAGTGCCCACGGTGCAACTGCGCTTTAAAAGCGAGGACCAAGACGCCATCCGCGCCCAAGTGCAAGCCGCCGTGGCCGCCGTGCGAGGCACGAGCGCGCGCCTGTTCATCAACGACCACTGGCTGCATGCGCTGGAGGCGGGCGCCTACGGCATTCACATCGGCCAGGAAGACCTGGATGCCCTGCCTGCACAGGCGCTGGAGCGCATCCGCGCCAGCGGCACGCGCCTGGGCATCAGCACCCACGGCTACGCCGAAATGCTGCGCGCCCAAGCCGTGCAGCCCAGCTACATCGCCCTGGGCGCCATCTTCCCCACCACACTGAAAAAAATGGCCACCGCCCCCCAGGGCCTGGCGCGCCTGGGTGCCTACGCCCAGCTGCTGCAAGGCATGCCGCTGGTGGCCATTGGCGGCATCGGCATCGAGCAATTTGCCGCCGTGCGCGCCACCGGCGTCGGTTCGATTGCCGTGGTGCGCGCCCTGGTCAATGCACCAGACCCGGAAGCAGCGGCGCGGGAGCTGCTGGCAGCACTGGGGTAAAAAGCCCTCGCTGCGGGTGACAGGCTGCAGGCACAATGCCCGTTCCTGTCACCTTTTTTATTTGCAGCCATGCGTTCATTGTTGGTGTGTCTTGCTCTTGTGGCAGCAGGCAACGTTTGGTCCGATATCAAGCTACCGCCTGCGGCCAAAAATACGGTGTTTAAGTGCCAGATCAATGGCCGCGCGCACTACTCCGACACGCCGTGTCCGGGGGCGGTAGAGGTTGATGTGACACCTACTCGTGGCATACACAGCATGTCGGGCACCAAGCGCATCAACCCGGCTGTAGAAAGAGAAATCGCGCAAGAGCGGCTGGCTGCTGCTTGGCAACAGCAGGTGGCCTCTCAAGCTGCGAGTGTCGCACCACCAACCACCCCTCCTCATACGCCCCAAGCAAACACAACCTCCTTAGCACCTACTGCAGGAGCCATCGCTGCCAACGTCAGCAGCGTCTTAACGACAACGGTGCTTCAAGCATTACTACCACTGCTGTGGCTGCTGCCCATCGTGGTGGTGCTGTGGGTGCTCAAGATGGCCTCATTCAAAGGTTGGCTGGGCGAATTCATCATCAAACAACTGCTAAAGAAGCGCTCCAATTCCATCTATGAAGTACATCTACACAACGTCACTTTGCCTTGCGAACTAGGCACCACACAGATAGATCACATCGTGCTGAACGCGCATGGCATTTTTGTGGTCGAAACCAAGCATTACCAAGGCGATATCACCGGCAGCGAGCACGATAGTCATTGGACACAGACGCTGGATAAGCGGCAGTACGCTTTCCAGAATCCACTGCGGCAAAACTACGCACATATCCAAGCACTGCAAGAGGTACTGCAGCTACCCTCAAGCGTTTTTCACTCAATCATCGTATTCACTGGACCTTGCCGACTGCGATCAAAATTCCCTGCCAACGTGTGTAAGCACCAAGATTTTTTAAAACAGTTGAGCTCATTCAAAAAAACCATCCTTACCCACGAGCAGCTCCAATCCATCCACAACCAGCTCAAACTCGTCCGCTTGCCACCCACACGTGCAACCCACCGCACGCATGTACGCAACTTGCGAAAACGACACGAACACATCAATTTCTAAGGCAGGCACGCTTACCTTACCCACGGGCATAAAAAAAGGACTGCCCCTTTCGGAGCAGTCCTTTTTTACTAGCTATCAGCGCTTACCCAGTAAGCGCAAAAGCAATTTTTCATTGAGATTTTCTGATTTGCAAATTAGTTGCGAATCAGGTGGTCAAAGGCCGACAGGGCAGCGGTGGCACCGGCGCCAGCAGCAATGATGATCTGCTTGTAGGCCACGTTGGTGCAGTCGCCGGCGGCGAACACGCCGGGTACGCTGGTCTGGCCCTTGGCGTCGATGACGATCTCACCCATCTGGTTGAGTTCGAGCGTGCCCTTGAGCCAGTCGGTGTTGGGCAGCAGGCCAATTTGCACAAAGATGCCTTCCAGATCGACTTGCTTGGTTTCGCCGCTGACGCGATCTTTGTAGGTCAGGCCGGTCACTTTGCTGCCATCACCCAGCACTTCGGTGGTCTGCGCGCTCTTGATGACAGTGACGTTGGGCAGGCTGGCCAGCTTCTTCTGCAGCACAGCGTCGGCCTTCAGGGTGTCGGCAAATTCCAGCACGGTGACGTGCGAGACCACGCCAGCCAGGTCGATGGCCGCTTCAATGCCCGAGTTGCCGCCACCAATCACCGCCACGCGCTTGCCCTTGAACAGGGGGCCGTCGCAGCTGGGGCAGTAGGCCACGCCCTTGGTGCGGTACTGGTCTTCGCCGGGCACATTCATGTTGCGCCAGCGCGCGCCGGTGGACAGCACCACGCTCCTGGCCTTCAGTTGCGCGCCGTTTTCCAGCTCCACGGTGATCAGGCCGCCCTTTTCTGCAGCAGGAATCAGCCTGGTGGCGCGCTGCAGGTTCATCACGTCGATGTCGTAATCGCGGATGTGCGCTTCCATGGCGGCGACCAGCTTGGGGCCTTCGGTCTTGCTGATGGAGATGTAGTTCTCGATGTCCAGCGTGTCGTTGACCTGACCGCCCAGGCGCTCGGCAACGATGCCAGTGCGGATGCCCTTGCGGGCGGTGTAGATGGAGGCCGCCGAACCAGCGGGGCCTGCGCCCACCACCAGCACGTCGAAGGCGTCCTTGGCCGAGAGCTTGGCGGCTTCGCGGGCGGCAGCGCCGGTATCCAGCTTGGCGACGATTTCGCCCAGCAGCATGCGGCCAGCGCCGAAGACTTCGCCGTTCAGATAGACCATGGGCACGGCCATGATCTCGCGCTCCTGCACTTCCTTCTGGAAGGCGCCGCCTTCGATGACAGTGGTCTTGATGTTGGGGTTGAGGATGGCCATCAGCGACAGGGCCTGCACTACATCGGGGCAGTTGTGGCAGGTCAGACTCATATAGACCTCGAAGTTGAAGTCACCTTCGATGGCCTTGATCTGGTCGAGCAGGTCCTGCTCTTCCTTGGGCGGGTGGCCGCCGGTCCACAGCAGCGCCAGCACCAGGGAAGTGAATTCATGCCCCAGGGGCAGACCGGCAAAGCGCAGGCTGCTGGTGCTGCCTTGGCGCTGGATGGTGAACGAGGGCTTGCGGGCGTCGTTGCCGTCCAGGCGCAGGGTGATCTTGTCGCTGCGCAGGCTCTGGATGGTGGAGAGCAGATCGCGCATCTGCGCCGAGGTCTCGCTCTCGTCCAGGGAGGCCACCAGCTCGAAAGGCTGGGTCACGCGCTCCAGGTAGGCGGCCAGTTGGGTTTTGAGTTGATCGTCAAGCAGCATGGTGTCCTCCGAAAATTGGTTTTTGAAATTTTGGGCAATAAAAAGCCGGACGGCCCGGTGTGCATCGCGTACCCGTCCGGCTTGAGGAGAGCCCGTGGCAGAAGCCTCAGGCTCCGTGGCAGTGGATTTAGATCTTGCCCACCAGATCCAGCGAAGGAGTCAGGGTTGCAGCGCCTTCCTTCCACTTGGCGGGGCACACCTGGTCAGGGTGTGCAGCGGTGAACTGGGCAGCCTTGAGCTTGCGCAGGGTTTCGGACACGTCGCGGGCGATTTCGTTGGAGTGCACTTCCATGGTCTTGATCACGCCATCGGGGTTGATCACGAAGGTGCCGCGCAGGGCCAGGCCTTCTTCGGGGATGTGCACGCCAAAGGCGTTGGTCAGCTGGTGGGTGGGGTCACCAACCAGGGGGAACTTGGCCTTGCCAACGGCAGCGGAAGTTTCGTGCCACACCTTGTGCGAGAAGTGGGTGTCGGTGGTGACGATGTACACCTCGGCACCGGCCTTCTGGAACTCGGCGTAGTTTTCGGCTGCGTCTTCAATTTCGGTGGGGCAGTTGAAGGTGAAGGCAGCGGGCATGAAGATCACCACGGACCACTTGCCCTTGAGGCTTTGCTCGGTCACTTCGATGAATTCGCCCTTGCCGTTGCGGTTCACGTAGGCCTGGGTCTTGAAGGGCTGAACTTGGGTGTTGATCAAAGTCATGGTGTTTTCCTTTCGCGTTGGAGTAAGTGTTTTCGACTGAACACAGGATGAAGTGTAATCAGAGCACAAAATAAATCCAATCAATTGATTTTATGCTCGCGATTGCTTATTACTAAAGCAACATCCTCCGCTCCTGCACAGCCTCTGCGCAAAGTCCACAATGCCAGCATGTGAACCATGCACTCAAGGAGTATTCCCCATGAAAGGCGACCCACAAGTCATCGCTGCGCTGCAGGCGCAACTGAAGAACGAGCTCACTGCCATCAACCAGTACTACATGCACTACCGCATGTTCAAGCACTGGGGCTTTGCCGCCCTGGCCAAGGTGGAATACCACGAGTCCATCGGCGAGATGAAGCACGCCGATCAACTGATGGATCGTATCCTGATCCTCGATGGTCTGCCCAACCTGCAGGATTTGGGCAAGCTGCAGATCGGTGAGGACGTGCCCGAGGCGCTGCAATGCGACCTGCGCCTGGAGCAGGCGGCGCAGCAGTGCCTCAAGGACGGCATCCGCACGGCCGAGGCTGCCATGGACTTTGTCTCGCGCGACCTGCTGCAAAAAATCCTGGACGACACCGAGGAGCACATCGACTTTCTGGAAACCCAGCTGGGCCTGATCGACAGCGTGGGCCTGCAAAACTACCTGCAAACCCAGATGGGCGAGGCCGATTGAGCCCAAGGGCGCCAGCCGGGGCCGTGGTACCTGGGACGCACGCCGCTGGCACCGTTTGCACAGGCCCGACAGGGCCTGTTTTTTTGTCCCCAGCAACTACGGCTGCACGCTTTGCCAGTAGCGGGGGCGCAGCTGGCGCTCGCACTGCGCCGTCTGCGGCTGGGTGGATTGCCAATGGATGGCGCCGCACGTGGCGGTGTTGAAAAGCCGGGCCTGTGCGTTGTGCAGGCGCTGCACCACCGATGCGGCAGGGTGGCCGAAGCGGTTGCGCCATCCGCTTTGCACCAGGGCCACCTGCGGCTGCACCGCCTGCAACCAAAGTGCGGAAGTGGAGCTTTTGCTGCCATGGTGCGCCACCAGCAGCGCATCGGCGCGTAGCTCGGACGGTGTTTCTGCCAGCTCCAGCAGGGCCCGCTCCTGGTACTGCTCGATATCCCCGGTGAGCAAGGCACTGGCCCCACTGGCGGCACGCACCAGCAGCACACAACTGCTGGCGTTGGTGTTGCGGCTTTCGTCCTGCGCCACCACAGGCCAGAGCACGGTGAATATCACCCCATCCCACTGCCATTGCTGACCACGCCGGCAGGGCTGCCAGGGGCGCTGCGCCTGCGCGGCCATGCTGGCGATGCCGCTGCCCCACAGCTCGGCCCCCGCCTGTGCCTGCAACACGGCCAGCGCGCCGCCGGTGTGGTCGCTATCGGCGTGCGTGAGCAGCACACGATCCAGCCGCAGGCCGTAGGCACGCAACAGCGGTACGATGTTCTGCTGCCCGGCGTCGCCCGTGGCCCAGCGCGGCCCGGCATCCACCAGCAGCGCGTGATGGGCAGTTTGCACCAGCACGCTGCCGCCCTGCCCCACATCCAGCGCCAGCAGGGTGAATTCGCCCGGTGCGGGCGGGCGTGGCTGCCACAGCAGCATGGGCAGCACCAAAGGCAGGCCCAGCAGGCGCAGCGGCCAGGGCCAGCGCATCAGCAGCCACACGCAACCCAGCACCCCGGCCATCCCCAGCCACAGCGGCGGCTGGGCAAAATAGGCCACGGCCAGCGGCCACTGCGCCATCCACTCCAGCCCCACCAGCAAGACACTGGCGCACCATGCCGCCAGCAGCCACAGCGGCGCGCACAACACGCCCAGCATGGCCAGAGGGGTGAGCAGCAACGTCACCCACGGAATGGCCCACAGATTGGCAACAAACCCCACCACGCTGATCTGCCCAAACAGCAGCAGGGTCAGTGGCGCCAGCGCCAGCCCGACCAGGGCCTGCTCGCGCAGCAAACGCCAGGCGGGCTGCCACCAGCCGGAGCGGCGGGGTCCGGGGTCGGTCATGAACAGCACGCCCACCGCCACAAAACTGAGCCAGAAGCCCGCCTGCAACAGCGCCCAGGGCTCCCAGGCCACCACCACGGTCAGCACCAGCAGCCACACGCGCGGCCAGTGCCAGTGCAGCCCCAGCGTACGCAGCAGCACCACCGTCAACAGCATCAGCAAGGTGCGCTGCGCCGGTATCCCCCAGCCGCTGAACAGGGCATACAGCCAGGCCAGCACCAATCCGGCCCAGGCAGCGGCCATGGGTGCTGGCCAGCGCAGACACAGTGCAGGGCTGCGCCGCCACAGGGCGCCAACCAGCGCCATTGCCAGCCAGGCAAACATCGTGATGTGCAGGCCGCTGATGCTGACCAGATGCGCCACGCCGGTATCGCGGAACAGGCGCCAGTCGTCCTTGGCAATGGCCGCCTGCTCGCCAGTGATCAGGGCCGTGACCACCCCCAGGGCGCGTTGCTGCTGCGCGCTGGGCGACTGCTCCAGACTGGCCCGCAAGCGCGAGCGCACCCAGGCGCGCGCCTGCTCCAGCGGAGCCTGCCAGGTGTGCTCCAGCAGCTCGGCCACGCCTTGCGGGCGCACATAGCCAGTGGCCTGCACGCCCTGGTTCCACCACCACAGCTCCACATCAAAGCCATGCGGGTTGCGCGCGCCATGCGGGCGTTGCAGGCGCACCGTCAGGCGCCAGCGCTGGCCGGGCTGCACCTGTAATTCAGGCGTGTAGCTGTTGAGCGCCACGCGCCGGGGCAGCTGCACTGCCTGCCCGTCGGGCCACCAGGCCTGCTCCACCACCATCTGCCAGCGCTGGCCCTGCTGCGTGGGCTGCGGCAGGCTCACCACCACGCCCTGCAGCTGCACGTCCTGCCCCTGCACCTGCGGCGCCAGCGCCCCCCGGGCAAAATGGGCCGCACGCCAGCCCGTGCTGGCAAACCCCAGGGCAGCCAGGGTCAGTGCCAGCACCAGCAGCCGGCCGGCGGTCTGCCACCCCGCCCCGCCCCGACGCGCCGGGCCCTGCGCCAGCAGCACTGCCACGGCGGCCAGCAGCGTGCCCGTGGCATAGCTGGCGCCGGGCCACAGGGCGCCCTGCGTCAGCTGCAGCGCACAGCCCAGCACCCAGGCCACCTGCGCCCAGGCGCACAACCACAGTGGGGGGATTTGGTCAGCAAACTGCCGCACGCTTGGCATACTTGCAGGCCATGCTAGAGGGGGTGCGACAACTTGGGCAAGCGCCCAAACCCCAGCAGCAGCCATTTGAAAGTAGCCAACCATGAACGTTTACGACCAACTGCAAGCCCTGAACATCACCCTGCCTCCGCTGGCTGTGCCCGCTGCCGCCTACGTGCCCTTTGTGCAAAGCGGCAATCTGGTGTTTTTGAGCGGCCACCTGCCCTACAAGGCAGATGGCAAGGTCTGGGTCGGCCAGCTGGGCGACAACGTCACCACCGAAGAAGGCAAGCAGGCTGCGCGCAGCTGCGCCATCGGTCTGCTGGGCACCTTGCAGGCTGCCTGCGGTGGTGACCTGAACCGGGTCAAGCGCATCGTCAAGGTGCTGAGCCTGGTCAACTCCACCTCCAGCTTCACCGAGCAACACCTGGTGACCAACGGCTGCTCCGAGCTGCTCGGCCAGATCTTTGGCGACAAGGGCAAGCACGCCCGCAGCGCCTTTGGCGTGGCACAGATCCCGCTGGGTGCCTGCGTGGAAATCGAGCTGATCGCCGAAATCGAATAAGCCCGCGCCATGAACCTGCTGGCCGTTTACACCACCGTGGCCGATGCGGCCAGCGCCCAGCACCTGGCGCAGCTGGCCGTCGAAAAGGGCCTGGCCGCCTGCGTGCAGATGGAGCACATCCACAGCACCTACCTCTGGCAGGGCCAGGTGCAGTCCGAGCCTGAGGTGCGCCTGCTCTTCAAGACCACAGAGGCTGCCTGGCCTGCGCTGCGCGACTGCATCGCACAGCACCATCCCTACGAGCTGCCGGCCATCTTTGCCCTGCCGGTGCAGCACGCCACTGCAGCCTACGCCCAGTGGGTGCAGTCGCTCACCACACCGAACCAAAAGCCATAGCTTTCTGCGCCCGTCCAGCAAGCGTTCCACGGGGTTTCATGCCAATGCCATTTATCGACCTGCTCACCGCCTTCGGGCAGAGTCTGCTGTTTGCCTTCATCGGCGTGCTGCCCATCATCAACCCGCTGGCCACAGCGCCGCTGTTTGTCGATCAGTCGCGCGGCCTCAATGAACGCGGGCGCGCCCTGCTGGCCGAGCGCATCGGCAAGAACGTGGCCATTCTGCTGGCCACGACCATGATCACCGGCTCGTACGTGCTGCGCTTTTTTGGTGTCTCGCTGCCTGCGGTGCGCATTGCCGGGGGCGTAATCGTGGCCACGATTGCCTGGCGCATGCTCAATGCCCAGCAAAGCACCTCGGAAGACGCCACGCAGATGGCCCAGGCGCTGACCGAGGACAAGGCACGCGTCAAGGCCTTCTATCCCCTGACCTTTCCGCTGACCTGCGGCCCCGGCACGATTGCCGTGACCATTGCCCTGGGCGCCAGCCTGCACGCACGCGGCAACTGGCCGCTGACGCTGGCCAACATGGCCGGGGGACTGGCGGCCTCGCTGCTCATGGGCCTGCTGGTGGCCGTGACCTTCCGCTACGCCCCGACGCTGCTGCGCCGCCTGGGCGATACCGGGCAGGTGGTGTTCATGCGCCTGATGGCCTTCATCCTGCTGTGCGTGGGGGTGGAAATTGTCTGGAGCGGCCTGCGCGCGCTGCTGGCCTCGGTGGGTCTGATCGAGTCGCAATAAGCGCCAGCAGCTCTTTTTTGATGAGCAATTCCGTCGCGTGTCAGCCGTCCAGCCACTCTGCCCCTTGCAGCACCTGAATAGCCTGACCGGCCACGGCAGCCAGCTGCGCGGCGCTGACCAGTTGCGGCGCCAGTTCCTGCAAGGGCCGCAGCACGAAGGCACGCTCATGCATGCGCGGGTGCGGCAGCGTGAGCGTGGGATCGTCCGAGCGCACAGCGCCATACAGCAACACGTCCAGATCCAGCGTGCGCGGGGCGTTGCGGTAGGGGCGCTGGCGGCCTGCGGCGTTTTCCAGCGCCTGCAACTGCGCCAGCAGCTGCAGCGGCGCCAGGGTGGTCTGTACGGCAGCCACGGCGTTCAGGTAGTCCGGCCCCGTGGCATCCACCGGCGCGCTGCTGTACAGCGAGGAAATGCCCACCAGGCGCGTGCCCGGCAGGCGCCCCAGCGCCTGGGCCGCCTGGCGCAGGGCCGCGCCCCGATCACCAAGGTTGGCCCCCAGGCCGATGTAGGCCAGCGCGGCGGTGCTGGCAGGCGCGCTCATGCGGCCTCGCCGGAATCACCACTGCCGGGCAGGCCGCCTTCCAGCGCCGCGGTGGCCGGCTTCTTGCGCCGGCGGCGGCGCTTTTTGGCTGGAGCGGCCTCGCCTTCGGGGGAACTGTCGGCTGGCAGTGGCGCCTGGCCATCTGCCGGAGCACGGCCTGCTGCGGGTTTGGCTTTTTTGGCGACAGTGGCTTTCCTGCTTTGCTGGTTTTTCTGGCGCTGCTCATCGCGCGCCTGTTCGATCAGGTCGTGGCGCTGCGCCTCGTCGGCGTGCTGGAACAACTGCCACCAGTTGGCCAGCGCTTCGTCGGCATCGCCCACATCGGCGCGCAGGCGCAGGAAGTCAAAGCCCGCACGGAAACGCCCCTGCGCCACCAGGCTGAAGGCGGTGGCGTTGGTGCGCTTTTCAAAGCGCGGCTGCATGACCCAGATCTCGCGCATGTCGGCAGCCAGCTTGCCCCGGCCCGAGACATCGCCAATGCGCTGGTCGAACACTTCGTCAATGGCCGCCTGCAGCGCCGGGAAGCTGTGCCAGCCTTGTTCCAGGCGCTGCTGCCAGCCGCTGCGCACGTCCTGCCAGAGCACGCAGGCCAGCAGGAAGCTGGGCACGCAGGTCTTGCCTTCGGCCACACGGGCATCGGTGTCCTGCAGCACGGCCTGCACCATGGGGGTGTCGGCGCGCTCGACCACCACGTCCAGCAACGGATAAATGCCGCACTCCAGTCCCAGTTTTTTCAGCTGCTCGATCGAGGCGACGGCATGGCCGGTGAGCAGCAGCTTGAGCATTTCATCGAACAGGCGGCTTTGCGGCACGTCCTTCAACAGCGGCTCGCAGGCCACCAGCGGCTTGGCGGTCTTGCCATCCAGCTTGAAGCCCAGGCGGCTGAGCTTGGCAGCAAAGCGCACGGCGCGGATGATGCGCACCGGGTCTTCGCGGTAGCGCTGCTCGGGGTCGCCAATCATGCGCAGCACGCGGCGGCTGGCGTCCTGAATGCCCTTGTGGAAATCGACCAGCACCTGGGTCTGCGGGTCGTAGTACATGGCGTTGACGGTGAAGTCGCGCCGCGTGGCGTCCTGGTCCTGCGGGCCCCAGACGTTGTCGCGCAGCACACGCCCGCTGGCATCGACGGCATGCTGCACGCCGACGAGCTGGTGCTTGCTGGTGCGCTCGTTGCCATCGATCTGCTCGGCCTGGCTGTTGTCCAGAAAGGCACGGAAGGTGGAGACCTCGATCACCTCATGCTCGCGCCCACGGCCATAGACCACGTGCACGATGCGAAAGCGTTTGCCGATGATGAAGGCGCGGCGAAACAGGCGCTTGACTTCCTCGGGCGTGGCGTTGGTGGCCACGTCAAAGTCCTTGGGGCGCAGGCCCAGCAGCAGGTCGCGCACGGCGCCGCCGACGATGTAGGCCTCGTAGCCGGCCTTCTTGAGGGTGCGTACCACGTCGATGGCGTGCTCATCGACCAGATTGGGGTCGATGCCGTGCACGCTGGCGGGCACTTCTTCACGCTTGCCAAAGCGGTTCTTGCTGCTGCGGGCGCTGGGTTTGCCCAGCAGCTTGTCGATAAAGGTTTTGATCATGGATGAAACAGTGGGTGAACGGGGCGGCGCTCAGGCAAACAGGTCCAGGATGGGCCAGCCGCGCTCTTGCGCCAGGGCGCGCAGGCGCTCGTCGGGGTTGGTGGCCACCGGGTGCTGGACTTTTTCCAGCAGGGGCAGATCGTTCATGGAGTCGCTGTAGAAGGTGGCATCCACGCTGCCCCAGTCCCAGCCGCGCGCGGCCAGCCACTGCTCCAGGCGCAGCACCTTGCCTTCGCGCATGTTGGGCTGACCGGCCACATTGCCGGTGAACCAGCCATCGGGTCCGCGCTCCAGCTCGGTGGCAATCAGCTCGGAGACGCCAAAGGCCTGGGCAATCGGGCGGGTGACGAACTCGTTGGTGGCCGAAGTGATGACCACCACATCGCCCGCCTGTTGGTGGCGACGCACCAGCTCGATGGCCGCCGGGCGGATGGCGGGGCGGATGACCTCCTCCATGAAGCGCGCGTGGGCAGCAGCAGCCGCCTCGGGACCGCGCTGCACCACGGCCTCGGTGGCAAAGCGCACGTAGTCGTGGATGTCCAGACGCCCGGCCAGGTAGTCCTGGAAAAAGGCGTCGTTGCGGCGGCCGAACTCGGCACGGTCGCACCAGCCGATCGCCATGGTGAACTCACCCCAGCCGTGATCGGAATCGAGCGGCAGCAGGGTGTTGTCCAGGTCGAACAGGGCCAGACGGATAGCGGTGTGGGTCATATTCTGAAAAAACCGGAGCAGCAGGCGCCGGGCCTACAAAGTCTCCAGCATGGTTTTGATGAGTGGAATGGTGATCGCGCGCTTGTTGCGCAGGGCAAAGTCGTCCAGCATGTCCAGCAGCTGCATCAGGCTGGCCAGATCGCGCGAGAAGCGGTTGAGCATGTAGTCCAGCACATCGGCACTCAGGCTCAGGCCGCGCGCTGCCGCCTCGCTGTGCAGGATGGCGCGGCACTCGGCCTCGTTGGGCACATGCAGCTGAAACACCATGCCCCAGCCCAGGCGCGAGCGCAGATCGTCGCGCAGCTGCAGGTCGGCCGGCGGCGCATTGCCCGCCGCCAGCACCCAGCAGGGGCGGCCACTGGGTGGATTCAGGGCGTTGACGAACCAGTTGAAGGCGCGCTGCTGCTGCATGGGGGTGTACAGCTGCACATCGTCCATGAGCACGGCGCTCCAGCGCTCGTCGAACTCGGGCGGGAAGCCCGTGCTGGCATCCATCCAGCCCAGCTGCATGCCCTGCTCGCGCAGCAGCTCGCGCACGGCCTGCAACAGATGCGTCTTGCCCGAGCCAGTGTCCCCCCAGACATAGGTGGGCACCGGTGCCGTCGCCGTCACCGGCTGGGTCACCCAGTCGCGCACATGCTGCGCCACCGGGGCATTGCGCCCGGCGTAGAAACGCTCCAGGGTCGGGCCTGTGGGCAGGCCAATATCCAGTGCCAACTGCTTCATGGATGCAGCGCGGGCACAACGCGGCAAAGCGGCATGCGAAAACCAGGAAAGGGAATGGGGAAAGACAGGAAAGACCGGAAAAAGGCCGTCATTTTAGCCGGGGCGCAGGCGCTGCATATGCCCGCCCAGACCGCGCCCCGGCGTGCACTGCCCTAGAATCAGGAGCTTTGCTTCCTTTCGACCTTACATAGTCTCCAAGCCTAGCCCATGAGCTCCTCTTCCAACACCCCCATTTCCTACAAAGACGCTGGCGTGGACATTGACGCCGGTGATGCCTTGGTCGAGCGCATCAAGCCTCTGGCCAAAAAAACCATGCGCGAGGGCGTGTTGGCCAGCATCGGTGGCTTTGGCGCGCTGTTTGAAGTGCCCAAGCGCTACAAGGAACCCGTGCTCGTGTCCGGCACCGACGGTGTGGGCACCAAGCTCAAGCTGGCCTTTGAGTGGAACATGCACGACACCGTGGGCATCGACCTGGTGGCCATGAGCGTCAACGACGTGCTGGTGCAGGGCGCCGAGCCGCTGTTCTTCCTCGACTACTTTGCCTGCGGCAAGCTGGATGTGGACACGGCCGCTGCCGTGGTCGGGGGCATTGCCAAGGGCTGCGAGCTGTCGGGCTGCGCCCTGATCGGTGGCGAAACCGCTGAAATGCCTGGCATGTACCCCGATGGCGAATACGACCTGGCCGGCTTTGCCGTGGGCGCGGTGGAAAAATCCAGGATCCTCACCGGCCAGAACGTGCAGGCCGGCGACGTGGTGCTGGGCCTGGCCTCCGACGGCGTGCACAGCAACGGTTTTTCGCTGGTGCGCAAGTGCATCGAACGCGCTGGCGCCGATGCGCCCGCCACGCTCGATGGCAAGCCCTTCCGCCAGGCCATCATGCAGCCCACCCGCCTGTATGTGAAGAGCGTGCTGGCCGCCCTGGCACAGCACCCCATCAAGGCACTGGCCCACATCACCGGCGGCGGCCTGCTGGAGAACATCCCGCGCGTGCTGCCCGAGGGCCTGGCCGCCCAGCTGCAACTGGGCAGCTGGCCCAAGACCGAGCTGTTCACCTGGCTGCAAGCCACCGCCGGCATCGACGATGTGGAGATGAACCGCACCTTCAACAACGGCATCGGCATGGTGGTGGTGATCTCGCCCGATCAGGCCGAGGCCACGGCGGCCACCCTGCGCAGCCTGGGCGAGACGGTGTACACCATCGGCCAGATTGCCCCGCGCGCTGAAGGCAGCGCCGCCGTCCAGCTGGTGTAAGCCACCCTCGCAAACAACACCCATCGGCAGCCCCAGCCCTCCAGCCCACGCACCAACGACTTGATCCACCATGGTGCAGCAACACATGCCACCTGCTGTCGTACGCCACGCTGTCACGCCACCCTCACGGGTGGTGGTGATTGCCAGTTACGTGCTCATGGTCTTCACGCTGCTGCTGGTCATGGTACAGGGGCTGCTGCCCGGGCTGCTGTGCGCCTGCCTGGGCTTTTTGCTCACGCGCAAGCTCTCCAGCCTGCTCGATCGCCTGGACCGGCGCGCCCCGGCGGTGGTACCCCGGCGCTGGGCGCAGATCGTCACGGCCACGGCCATTGGTCTGGCGCCCTTGCTGCTGCTGACCAGCGCCCTTTCGCACACCCGCGGGTATGTGATGGAGGCACCGCAGCAGTACCGCGAACTGCTCAACTACCTGGCACACACGGTGCTGGAGCTGCAACAGAAACTGCCGCCCGACCTGGGTGGAATGCTGCCGCAAGGCACCGAGGACATTCAGCGCACCATCGCCAGCTATCTGGCCACCAAGGCCGGTGCGCTGGCCTCCACCGGCAAGGCATGGCTGGCGGGCCTGCTGCATGCCTACGTCGGCCTGCTCATCGGCCTGCTGGCGGCTGTGCGCCCGCGCCTGGAGCCCGTGGCCCCGCTGACGCGCTGCCTGAGCCAGCGCGTGCGCCTGCTGGGTGAAGCCTTCGGCCAGATCGTGGCTGCGCAGTTCTGGATTGCGCTGTTCAACACCACGCTGACGGCCATCTTCCTGCTGCTGATCCTGCCCCTGTGGAACATGAGCCTGCCCTACACCCCGGCGCTGATCGGCCTGACGTTTGTCGCCGGGCTGATTCCGATTGTCGGCAACCTGTTCTGCAACCTGGTGCTGACGCTGGTGGGGCTGTCGGTCTCGCCCGCCGCCGCAGCTGCCTGCCTGGGCTTTCTGATCCTGATCCACAAGGCCGAGTACGTGATCAACGCCAAGGTGGTCGGCCAGCGCACGCACATGGCAGTGTGGGAGCTGCTGACGGTGATGTTCATCGCCGAATCGGTGTTCGGCCCCGCAGGGCTGGTGGCAGCGCCCCTGATGTACGCCTACGCCAAGAAAGAGCTGGAAGCGGCACGCCTGGTCTAGCCCACGCCGGTAACCGCGTTTTCACGGGGTTTTCATGGTGTAAGCCCCACCCTCACTAGGTAGTTGTCCGCTTGCAGACCAGCTATGCTTGAAGTGTTGTTTTCAACCCTTCTTATCTCGCAACCACAAGGAAAGAGTATTCCCCATGACCGTCCTGATCGCCTACGCACCCCGTCCAGAAGGCGAAGCAGCCCTGGAAAAAGGCATTGAAATCGCCGTGCGCCGCAACGAGCGCCTGATCGTCGTCAACGCTGCCCCCGGCGGCCACGGGGAGGACCCCAACATCGTCTCCGGCTACGACGCCGAACGTCTGGAGCAGCGCCTGCGCGATCTGCCCATCCAGGCGGAGTTCAAGGTGTTCGTGCGCGGCAACGACACCCTCGAAGAAATCGAGAAGCTGGTCGAAACCCAGGACGTCTCGCTGCTGGTGATCGGCCTGCGCAAGCGCAGCGCCGTGGGCAAGCTGCTGCTGGGCAGCATGGCGCACGACATCCTGATGACCGTGCCCTGCCCGGTGCTGGCCGTCAAGGCCAACACCTGAAGGTCTGCCGGCAGATGCTGCACGCACAAACGGGAGGCCTGGACCTCCCGTTTTTTTGCGGTTGAAAATCAAATTCAATAGCTGCTAGCGCTTGCCATATGCTGTTTTTCAGGGAAAAGCATCCTGAAATCCTTGATTTACCTGCGCAACAAGCTACGTAATTTGACACCCGCCAGCAGCAGCACCGCGAAATACAGCACCACACTGGCCAGCAGGCACAGCGCCATGATGCCCGCACGCTCCCACTGTCCCAGCGCCAGCCAGTCCCAGCGCTGTGCCAGCCACAGCAGCAGGGAAGCCAGCAGGCACGAGGCCGACAGCACCTGCATCAGGTATTTGATCCACCCGGCGCTGGGCTGGTAGGCCCCCCGGCGCACCAGCCCCACCAGCAGCCAGCCGGCATTGACCAGCGCCGCCAGCCCGATCGACCAGGCCAGCCCCGCATGCTGCAGGCGCGGCACCAGAAAGAAGTTGAGCACCTGGGTGAGCACCAGCACGGCAATGGCAATCTTCACCGGCGTGCGCATGTCCTGGCTGGCAAAGTAGCCCGGCGCCAGCACCTTGATGGCCACCAGCCCCAGCAGCCCCACACCGTAGCCGACCAGCGCCAGGGCAATCTGCTGCACATCACTGCCTTGCAGGGCGCCTCGGTGGAACAGCGTGGCCACCAGCGGCTGGGCAAAGGCCAGCAGCCCCACGGCGCAAGGCACCGCCAGCAGCAGCACCAGACGCAGGCCCCAGTCGAGCATCTGCGAGTAGCGCTCCTCATCGCCTGCGGCCTTGGCGGCCGACAGTTGCGGCGTCAGCACCACGCCCAGCGCCACGCCCAGCAGCGCGGTGGGAAATTCCATCAGCCGGTCGGCATAGAACAGCCAGGTCACGCTGCCCGGCGTCAGGTAGGAGGCAATCTGGGTGTTGATCATCAGGCTCAGCTGCGCCACGCCCACGCCCAGCAGGGCCGGCGCCATCAGTTGCAGGATGCGGCGCACGCCTTCGTCGTGCCAGGCCTCACGCAGCGCCCAGGGCGTCATGCCCAGGCGCGGCAGCACGCCCAGGCGGTGCAGTGCCGGAATCTGCACCCCCAGTTGCAGCACGCCGCCCAGCATCACCCCGGCGCACATGGCATAGATCGGCTCAATGCCCAGCGTGCCAAACCACGGCGCCAGCAGCCAGGCGGCGGTGATCATGCACAGGTTGAGCAGCACCGGCGTGGCCGCCGGCACGGCAAAACGCTTGTAGGTGTTGAGCACGCCCGAAGACAGCGCCACCAGCGACATGAAGCCGATGTAGGGGAACATCCAGCGCGTCATGCGCACGGCGGCATCGGCCTCCCCCTGGTTCTGAAAGCCGCTGGCCAGCAGCCACACCAGCACCGGCGCGCCCAGCACACCCAATACGCAGGTCAGCAGCAGCGCCCAGAACAGCACCGTGGCCACGTGGGAGATCAGGGCGCGGGTGCGTATCTCGCCCTCCTGCGCGCGGCTGGCGGCCAGCACGGGCACAAACGCCTGGCTGAAGGCCCCTTCGGCAAACAGGCGCCGAAACAGGTTGGGAATACGGAATGCCACGTTGAAGGCATCCGTCAGGGCATTGGCACCGAAGATCGACGCCATGAGCAGATCGCGCACCAGGCCGGTCACGCGCGAAGCCAGCGTCATCAGGGAAACGATGGAAGCAGATTTGAAGAGCGACACCCGCGCAGTGTAGCCAGCCCGCCGTGTACCCAAACCCAAAGTATGTAAGGCCAGTTATAATCGCGGGCTTTGCTGGCAACATCCACAGACCAATCAAAGGAAAACCATCATGGCAACCAAAGCCAAAAAGAATCCCCGCCTGGCCTCTGGCCGTAAACGCGCTCGCCAAAACGTCAAGCTGAACGCTGCCAACACCTCGCTGCGTTCCAAGTACCGCACCGCCGTCAAGAAGGTCGAAAAGGCCGTTCTGGCTGGCGACAAGGCCCTGGCCACCACCCTGTTCCAGCAAGCCCAGTCGGTGCTGGACAGCGTGGCCGACAAGGGCATCTTCCACAAGAACAAGGCCGCTCGCGACAAGAGCCGCCTGTCCGCCAAGGTCAAGGCCCTGGCTGCCGTGGCCGCTTAAGCCACTGTAAACACTTAAGCACAGCACGGGTGGCCCAGGCCACCTGCCGTTTGCAAAACGGGTGCGCTGTCAGCAAAAAGGAAAACCGCCTTCGGGCGGTTTTTTCGTGTCTGCCGTTTTTTGCGGACCAAGAAAAACCGCCCCGAAGGGCGGTGCAATCGAAGGGGATGACAGACCTTTATTGTTCTTCATCCGGCAGCAGGCAGGCTTCGACCACCTGCAGGTGGTTGTCGCGGGCAAAGTTGAGCACAAAGTCCCAGGCCATGGGCTCATGCTCGCGCAATTCCGAGCGCACGACGACGCACTTGATGCCACTCATGGTAGTGGGAATGCACCACGGTGAATAGCCCAGATGGCAACCAGGCTGCGCACCCCCAGGGCGAAAGCGGCTCATGACACCGGCCAGGCGCTCGGCCCAATCGCTGGGACGGAAGGTTCTGCCATCCGTCGTCACGCCCTGGATGAATAGTTCTTTGGAGCTCTCGAAAGCCATCGGCATGCTAAAAAAAGAGCACGCCCAGGGTAAGAGCGTGCGGGGTTGGTCGGTGGGTAACTCGATGACGGGGATTCTAACTCTTATACAAGACTTGAGTTCAACACGGGTGCAAAGACCCAGTGCCAGCCCGCTGCAAACGGATCGCCCACACCGCCTGAGAAGCGCTGTACTCGCTCTAGAATCAACCCTTTGCCACTGTTTATTTGGCTTTTGCCTCCACAGGAGAACCGCACCGATGACCCAACCCATTCAGGCCAGCTCGCCCCACGTCATGCCCACCTATGGCCGTGTGCCCATTGCGCTGGAGCGCGGCCGGGGCTGCCGCGTCTGGGATGTCAACGGCAAGGAGTACCTGGACGCGCTGGCTGGCATTGCCGTCAACACCCTGGGCCACAACCACCCCAAACTGGTGCCCGCGCTGCAGGACCAGGTGGCCAAGCTGATCCACACCTCCAACTACTACCACGTGCCCGGCCAGGAGCAGCTGGCGCAGCTGCTCACCGAGCGCGCGCGCATGGACAACGTGTTCTTCTGCAACACCGGCCTGGAAGCCAACGAAGCCGCAATCAAGATCGCGCGCAAGTACGGCGTGGACAAGGGCATCACCCTGCCGCAGATCGTGGTTTATGACCACGCCTTCCATGGCCGCTCCTTTGCCACCATGAGCGCCACCGCCAACCTCAAGGTGCGCAACGGCTTTGGCCCCCTGCTCGACGGTTTCATTCGCGTCGCGCCCAACGACTTTGACGCGCTGGTGGCTGCCACCCAGGGCAACAACGATGTGGTGGCCGTGATGATGGAGCCCATCCAGGGCGAAGGTGGCCTGCACCCGATGCGCGCCGAATACCTCAAGCAGGTGCGCGCGCTGTGCGATGAAAAGGGCTGGCTGCTGATCATGGACGAAGTGCAGGCCGGCATGGGCCGCACCGGCAAGTGGTTTGGCCACCAGTGGGCCGACATCGTGCCCGACGTGATGACCCTGGCCAAGGGCCTGGGCTCGGGCGTGCCCGTGGGCGCCGTGGTGGCCAGGGGCGCTGCCGCCCAAGTGTTGCAGGCCGGCAACCACGGCTCCACCTTCGGCGGCAACCCGCTGGCCATGCGCGCCGGTGTGGAAACCATCCGCATCATGGAAGAAGACGGCCTGCTGGACAACGCCACCCAAGTGGGGGCTCACCTCAAGGCCAGACTGCAGGCCGAGCTGGGCAACATCCCCGGCGTGGTCGAAGTGCGCGGCCAGGGCCTGATCATTGGTGTGGAACTCAACCGCTCCTGCGGTGAGCTGATCGGCCAGGCTGCCGAAGCCGGGCTGCTGCTGAGCGTCACCTCCGACACCGTCATCCGCCTGGTGCCGCCGCTGATCCTGACCACCGCCGAAGCCGACGAAGTGGTCGCCCGCCTCAAACCCCTGGTGCAGGCCCTGCTCTCCACCTGAATCCGTCCCATGCAAAGGATGAATCCCCATGAGTGACCTGAAACACTACCTGCAGTTTTCCGACTTCACCGCCGACGAGTACGCCTACCTGCTGGAGCGCGCCGCGCTGATCAAGAAGAAGTTCAAGAACTACGAAAAGCACCACACGCTGACCGACCGCACACTGGCCATGATTTTCGAGAAGGCCAGCACCCGCACGCGCGTGAGCTTTGAAGCCGGCATGTACCAGCTGGGCGGCTCGGTGGTGCACCTGACCACCGGCGACAGCCAGCTGGGCCGCGCTGAGCCCATCGAGGACAGCGCGCGCGTCATCAGCCGCATGACCGACCTGGTCATGATCCGCACCTTCGGCCAGGAAAAAATCGAGCGCTTTGCCCAGCATTCGCGCGTGCCCGTCATCAACGGCCTGACCAACGAGTTCCACCCCTGCCAGATCCTGGCCGACATCTTCACCTACATCGAACACCGCGGCTCCATCGCCGGCAAGGTGGTCGCCTGGGTGGGTGATGGCAACAACATGGCCAACACCTGGCTGCAGGCCGCCGATCTGCTGGGCTTTACGGTGCATGTGAGCACGCCCAACGGCTACGAAGTGGATGAAAAACTGGCCTTCGGTGGCCGCACGCCGCGCGCTGGCTGCTACAAGATCTTCAGCAACCCCAAGGACGCCTGCCAGGGCGCCGATCTGGTCACCACCGATGTGTGGACCAGCATGGGCTACGAGGCCGAGAACGAAGCGCGCCGCAAGGCCTTTGCCAACTGGTGCGTCGATGCCGACATGATGGCCGCCGCCAAGCCCGATGCCCTGTTCATGCACTGCCTGCCCGCACACCGTGGCGAGGAAGTGACCGCCGACGTCATCGATGGTCCCCAGTCGGTGGTCTGGGACGAAGCGGAAAACCGCATGCACGTCCAGAAGGCCCTGATGGAATACCTGCTGCGCGGAAAGATGCCGTCATAAGCTCCACCGCACCCGCTGTCATCTCCTAAAAAATGAGCTGCTCGCGCAGGATGAACAAGGTTTTCAGATAGGTTTCCTATGGAAAACATGACTACATCAGCGCCAGCAGCTCATTTTTTCAAAGCACCCCAACTGGGGCATGCTGTCTGGCGCCTGGGGCGGCGTCGCAGCGCCTTGCAGGCCATTGCCTGTAGCCACCTTCTCAAAACCCCCCGCTATCTGCTGGGCCACACCTAGTGGCCTCTATCCCTGTTGCACACGGCCTGTGCGCCGTGGGCCGCGCTGTGCCTGGCGTTCTGACGCTGGCAGGAGGCTGCGGCCCTGAAAGTTTTTCGCCTATCGAACCCTGCTTTTTTCTCTTCCCCCATTTCGACGATGTCTGTTTCCAACCTGCATCCCTGCCTGACCTGCGGCGTGTGCTGCCAGAACTACCGCGTGGAGTTTTCCGTCTATGAGCTGCAATCCATGGGCGGCACCGTGCCCGATGCCATGACCCATGAAGCCGGCGGCAACCGCTTTCGCATGAACGGCACGCAATTCCACCCGGTGCGCTGTGTGGCCCTGGGCCCGCTGCCGGACATCGGCCCCGAGTGCGTCGGCTGCACCATCTACGAACAGCGCCCGCGCCCGTGCCGTGAATTTCCCTTTGCCAGCTACGGCTGCCACGACACCCGCGCCAAGTTCGGCCTGCCACCGCTGGAGGAAGACGACGTGCAGCACTGGCAGGAGGCCGCCTGATGAGCGATAACGCAGCCCCGGCCAGCACCGGCAACAGCGCCAGAAAGCCCCACCCCTGTCTGAGCTGCGGGGCCTGCTGCGCTGCCTTCCGGGTGGATTTTTCCGTGTATGAAACGCAGGAATACGGCGGGCGCGTGCCGCAGGGGCTGGCCGAGCCGATCACCGACACCCTCTGCCGCCTGCGCGGCACCGACTACGCCCGCCCGCGCTGCGCCGCGCTCAGCGGCACCGTGGGCCAGCAGGTGGCCTGCGGCATCTATGAATGGCGCCCCTCGCCCTGCCGGGAATTTGCTGCGGGCTCGGACGCCTGCAACCGCGTGCGCCAGCGCCACGGCCTGGCGGCGCTGGACAGCGGCCTGTTCTAGACGGCAGCCCGCACTTTTGTTACTTGCGGCTGGCAGCGCAGCTGCTGCCCGAGCAGCCCCCGCAGCCGCTGCCACAACCGCCGCCCGAATGGCCTGCGGCTGCCAGCGCCGGGTGGATGCGCGCCACCCGGGCACGCCAGCGCGCAGGCAGATAGCGCCACAACAGCGCCGCCACGGCGGCGGCCACGATGATGCCAACCAGAATTTCCTGCCACATGGTGCTACTCCTCTGTGCCGCCTAGCCCGCGCCCAGGGCCACGGCCACACGATAGGTGATGAAACAGGCCACATACGCCAGGGCAAACAGGTATGCGGTCATGATGAGCGGCCAGCGCCAGCCGTTGGTTTCGCGGCGCACGACCGCGATGGTGGAGATGCACTGCGGCGCAAAGATGAACCACACCAGCAGCGACAGCGCCGTGGCCAGCGACCATTCGTTGGCGATGATCGGCGCCAGCCGGTCGGCGGCCTCATCAGCCGAGGCTGCGATGGCGTACACCGTGCCCAGAGCGCTGACGGCCACCTCACGTGCGGCCATGCCGGGCACCAGCGCCACGCTGATCTGCCAGTTGAAGCCGATCGGCGCAAACACCACCGCCAGCGCCGCGCCAATGCGCCCGGCAAAGCTGTATTCAATGGCATCGCCCGTGGCATCCGCTGGCGCTGCCGGGTAGGAAGACAGGAACCACAGCAGGATGGTCACCACCAGGATGATGCCGCCCACACGGCGCAGGAAGATGCCGGCGCGCTCCCACAGCCCCAGCAGCAGGTTGCGCGGGCTGGGCCAGCGGTAGTTGGGCAGCTCCATCAACAGGGGCGCCACACTGCCACCGCGTCGCGACAGGCGTGCCACGGCGGCCACTGCCATGGCGCTCAGAATGCCGCCCAGGTACAGGCCGAACAGCACCAGACCTTGCAGGTTGAACAGGCCAGCCACGGTCTGCTCGGGGATGAAGGCAGCAATCAGCAGGGCATACACCGGCAGACGTGCCGAGCAGGTCATCAGCGGCGCGATCATGATGGTGACCAGGCGGTCGCGCCAGTCGGGAATGGAGCGCGTGGCCATGATGCCCGGCACCGCGCAGGCAAAGCTGGAGAGCAGCGGAATGAACGAGCGCCCGGACAGGCCCACCACCCCCATGATGCGATCCAGCAGAAAGGCCGCGCGCGGCAGGTAGCCGGACTCTTCCAGCGCCAGGATGAACAGGAACAGGATCAGAATCTGCGGCAGGAACACCACCACGCCGCCCACGCCGGCAATCAGCCCTTCGGTGATCAGGCCACGCAGCGGCCCTTCGCCCATGTGGTCATTGACCCATTCGGCGGCCACTTCCGTGAGGCCCTCGATCCAGCCCATGGGCGTCTCCGCCCAGCTGAACACGGCCTGGAACATGAGAAACAGCGTCACCACCAGCAGCAACGTACCCCACAGCGGGTGCAGCACCACGGCGTCAATGCGGTCGTCCAGTTGCAGGCGCACCCTGGGTTCGCGCACGGCCAGGCCCATGATGCGGCGCACTTCCTGATGCAGCTGCAGCACGCGTTGCGGCTGGTCGTCGTCCTCCAGCGCATTGACTGCAGGCAGCGCATCTGTGCCCACGGCCCTGGGATGCACCGGCACGGCGGGAAGATCCACCGCATCCAGCCACTGCTGCAATTCCCTGATGCCGTCGGCGTGCACGGCCACGGTGGAGACCACGGGCATGCCCAGCTCGCGTGCAAGCACGGCGCGGTCGATCTCCACGCCCTGGCGCTGCGCCATGTCGCTCATGTTGAGCACCAGCACCATGGGCAGACCCAGCTCACGTGCCTCCAGCACCAGACGCAGGTTCAGGCGCAGGTGGGTGGCATCGGTCACGCACACCAGCAGCTGCGGCACGGCTTCGTCCGGGCGACGCCCCAGAACAACGTCGCGCGTGACCGCTTCGTCCAGGCTCTGGGCGTGCAGGCTGTAAGCCCCCGGCAGATCCAGCACACGCACGCGGCGACCACCTGTCGTGGTGAAGAAACCTTCCTTGCGCTCCACGGTGACGCCGGCGTAGTTGGCCACCTTCTGACGCGCGCCGGTCAGCATGTTGAACAGCGCCGTCTTGCCGCAGTTGGGGTTGCCCAGCAGGGCAATGTGCAGAGATTGCGCGCTCATGCAACCACCTCCTCTGCCGCATCCACGTTGACCTGAATCATGGCCGCCTCATGGCGCCGCAGGGCAAAGGTGGCCTGCCCCACGCGCACCGCCAGCGGATCGGCCGCCGGAAAGCCGTGGGCAATCACACGCACTGTCTCACCCGGCAGGAAGCCAATCTCCATCAGGCGCAGCGCCATCGCCCGATCCTCCGGCCCCGGGTGCAGGGCCGCTACGGTGGCCGTCTGGCCCTTGGGCAGCATGTCCAATCTCAAGGTCTGCGCGCCCGCAGCGCCATTGCCAGTGTGATTCATAGCTCTACATTCAATCAGGTAAGACTGCGCAAGCTTCGAGGAAGCCTAGCGAAAACAAAAACGATTCTTATTCTATGTGATATTGAAGCAGCCCCTTCGGGCCATATCCACCTTCGGGCCATATCCAGACACCAGGGTGCAGAAACAACGCAGACGCCCCCACCCAGAGACGTTGACCACGCCAGCGTGCCAATGGTTAGGCTTGGCGGGTGCCATCTTCAACTTCACCCTCTTCTGCCGTTCCCCCTGCTGCCCATCGGCCACTATGGCTGATGCTGCTGGCATTGCTGGGCGGCTTTTCCCTGAGCCAGGCCTTTCGCACCGTCACCAGCACCCTGGCAGAGGGCTTGCAGGCGGAGTTCGGGCTCTCCAATGCCGATCTGGGCGCCTTTGCCGGGCTGTTTGGCCTGTCCTTTGGCATCGCCCAGTTGCTCATGGGCATTGCGCTGGACAAGTTCGGGCTGCGCCCCACCATCGTCTGCGCCCTGCCGCTGGCCATTGCCGGGGCTACCCTGTCGGCACTGGCACCCAGCCATTCCTGGCTCATGTTCGGGCAGGTGCTCATCGGCGTGGGCTGCTCACCTGCCTTTCTGGTGTGCACGCTGTTTGTAGCTCGCCACTTTCCGCCGGAGCGTTTTGCCTTTTTCTCGGGTCTGTGTCTGGGTGGTGGTGGCCTGGGCCTGCTGTTTACCGGCACGCCCCTGGCCTGGGTGGTGCAGACCTGGAACTGGCGCGCAGGCTTCATGGTGCTGGCGGTGCTGTGCCTGCTGGCCTGGGCGCTGATCGTGTACTTGGTGCACGAACCACCCTCGCCACATGCCCCGGCGCCCAGTCAGGAGGGCTGGGGAGAGGCGCTGCTGCGCTTCATGCAGCTGCTCACCCTGCCGCACACCTGGGGCATTCTGCTGCTGAGCATGTCATGCTACGCCGCCTTTCTGAGCCTGCGCGGACTGTGGCTGGGGCCGCTGCTGATGCAGCGCTTTGGCTTCACGCTGGTGCAGGTGGGCAATGTGGCCGTCGCAGTTTCGCTCATCTCCCTGTTCACCCCCGGGATGTTTGGCCGCCTGGACCCCGGCGTGGCCAAGCGCCGCTACTGGCTGCAAGGCGGCTCGCTGCTCATGGCCACGCTGTTTGTCGTGCTGGCCTGGCTGGACCATGCCAGTGCCAGCGTGGTGCTGATTCTGCTCATGGGCCTGCTGTCGGGCTACTCCATCCTGCAATACGCGGATGTGCGTGCCTCCTACCCCCCGGAGCTGACAGGGCGCGCCCTCTCGCTCTTCACCATGGCCATGTTCCTGGGGGTGGCCCTGATGCAATGGTTCACCGGCCTGATCGGCGAATGGGCCAGCCAGCAGGGCTGGGAAAGCTACCGGGTGGTGCTGTGCAGCATTGCGCTGTGGCTGGCATCGGCTTCGCTGGCGTTTCGGCTGCTGCCCGCCTCGCCACTGCTCAAGCAGGCGGGCACTACCAGCTCGTAGCGCAGGCGCCATCGCCCCGATACAGCCAGGGCACATCCAGCAGACGGCTGCCCAGCAGACGCATGGCCGTATCGCGCCCCCAGCGCACCAGTCCGGTGGCGTGGAAGATCTGGCCATTGCGAATGGAGCGTGCCTGCACACGCGCATTGCGCTGCCAGCGGTTCAGGGCATAGCGACGCAGGCGGGTACTCACATCCAGATCGGCCATGGACAGGGCGCGCTGCAACTCCGCCGCATCTTCAATGGCCATGCCCGCGCCCTGGGCCAGATAGGGACGCATCGGGTGCGCCGCATCGCCAATCAGCGCCACCAGACCACGCGCCATGCCGTGGGGGCCCGTCAGCGGAGGGCGGTCGCTGAGCGGCCACAGACGCCATTGCCGACCGCTGGCTGGCACGCAGGCCAGCAGCTCCAGCAGGGCCGGAGCAGAACCGGCCAGGGCCGCCTGCAAGATGTCGGCGTTGGCGGCATGGTCCCAGCTCGTCATATCCTCCGGCGCCGGCCCTTGCACGATGACCACCACATTGAGCATCTCGCCCCGGCGCACCGGATAATGCACGGCATGCAGGCGCGGCCCCAGCCACGCGCACACGTCCTGTTGGCGCCACTGGGCAGGCACCTCGGCCATGGGCAGCAGCGCCCGATACGCCAGATGCCCGCTCACCCGTGGGCGGCTGGCATCGCCCAGCACCTGGGCACGCAGCTGGCTCCAGACGCCGTCGGCCAGCAGCAGGGCATCCCCTTCAACGCAGGAGTGGCTGCTGGTGCAGATGCCGACGACCTCGTCCTGACTCGTCACGCTTTGCACCTGCTGCCCGGCATGGACATACACCCCCGCACGTTCCTGCGCTGCCTGTTGCAGCAGCTGGTGCAGGTCTGCGCGGTGGATGGTGACGTAGGCTGCGCCATAGCGCTGCACCATGCTCTCGCCCAGCGGCGCCTGGGCCAGCTCCTGCCCCGTGCGGGCGCTCAACACCCGCAAGCGCTGCGGGGTTGCCACCACGGCCTGCAATGCCGCCTGCAAGCCCCAGGCCTGCAAACGCCGCACCACGTTGGGGCCCAGCTGTACACCAGCGCCCACCTCGGAAAACTCGGGGCTGCGCTCAAAGACCCGTACCTCCCAGCCCGCGTGCGTCGCACCCAGGGCTGCCGCCATGCCGGCAATGCCGCCGCCGGCAATCAACAACTGTTTTTGCATGGGCCTGATTTTCCTGCCAATTGCCCCATGCACATCTTTTCCGGGCGGCCACCGTCTTGTAAGGACATGAAAAAACCCGCCAGAGGCGGGTTTCCTGCCATAAAAGCCTGAGTGGCTTAGTCGCGAATCAGGAACTGATCGCGGTCCTGGCCCTGAATCCACTTCGGCGGCTTGCCACGGCCGGTCCAGGTCTCGCCGGTGGCCGGATTACGGTACTTGGGTGCCACTTTGCTGCCCGAAGCGCTGGAACGCGAGCCACGTGCGGGCGGGAAAACATCTTCCGGGGTCAACGCATAATCGGCAACCAGGGCACGTACCTGTGCCAGAGCTTCAGCCATTTCGCGGCGGCGAGCTTCCTCGATCTGCAATTCCAGAGCCTGACGCTGCTCGAGCAATTCCTTGTAAGAAACCATGGTAGGAACATCCTTTCAAAATTAGTGGCGCGATTATAAAGACTACTTTTAAAACGCTGCAATCCCCGGGTTAAATAACACGCAACTTTATCCCCTTGTTACTTTTATGGCGACTTATCTGATTGGCGACGTGCAGGGCTGCTTCGGCGCATTGCAGCGCCTGTTGCAAAAGATTCAATATTCCCCCAGCACCGATACGGTTTATCTGCTGGGCGACCTGGTCAATCGCGGCCCCGATTCTCTGGGGGTACTGCGCCATTGCCGCGAGCACGAGGGCAGTATTCAGGTACTGCTGGGCAACCACGATTTGCACCTGCTGGCCACGGCCTATGGCATACGTCCGCCCGGGCGCCGCGATACATTAGACCCAATTTTGCACAGTCCGGAATGCAAAGATTTATTGCACTGGCTGGCACAACAGCCTTTGGTGCGCCATTTGCGCAGCAGTCAGGGGCAGGATGCGCTGCTGGTACACGCCGGTGTGCTGCCCAGCTGGACGTTGCAGGACACGCTCGCCTACGCCCAGGAAGTGCAGGCGCAACTGCGCAGCCCGGACATTGCGCACTTTCTGCGCACCATGTACGGCAACACCCCCAATTACTGGAGCGATGCCTGGCAAGGGGCCGATCGGCTGCGCGTCATCGTCAATGCGCTCACACGCCTGCGCTTTTGCAGCGCCGACGGGGTGATGGATTTCGAGAGCAGCGAATCCGCCGAGTCCGCCCCCGCCGGGCTACAGCCCTGGTTCACCTGCCCGGGGCGGCGCACTCGCGACATCACCATCGCCTTTGGTCACTGGTCCACCCTGGGACTGCGCAATGAGGAAAATCTCATAGCACTGGACACCGGCTGCGTCTGGGGTGGCTGCCTGTCTGCCCTGGAAATTGCACCGGACGACTTCCGCCAGCGCCAGCTATTCCAGGTGCAGTGCCCGCAGGAGCAAAAACCGGGTTGATGCTCAATCCTGCGGGACGGCGGCCAGCGGCTGGAACAGGGCCGGCACCTTGCGCTTGGACCTGGTCTGGCGTGTAGTGGCAGGGGCTGCGGTCTGCTTTTCCCAGGCAGCGATCTGTTCGTCGCTGGGCGCCTCGTAGGGACGGTCGAAGAACGGATCGCGCGATGCTGGGCGCATGGAACGCGCGGCCGCACGCGCCGGGCGGGCGCTGTGACCACGTTCAGCCGCCGATTCATGGCCGCTGCTGCGCGCACGCGCGGCGCGCTGCTGAGGCAGCTCCAGCGTCTCCACCGTGATTTTCCTTTTGGTCAGCTTCTCAATATCGGCGACCAATTTGCCATCCGACGGCGCCACCAGGGTCACGGCCAGACCGCTGGCCCCTGCGCGGCCCGTGCGGCCAATGCGGTGCACGTAATCCTCGGCATTAAAGGGCACGTCGTAATTGAAAACGGCGGGCACATCCTTAATATCCAGGCCGCGCGCAGCGACATCGGTGCAGACCAGCAAATCCACCTCGCCCTGCTTGAAGGCTTCCAGAGCCTTCAAGCGCTCGTCCTGGCTTTTATCGCCGTGCAGGGCCGCTGCCTTATAGCCGTCGCGCTCCAGCGCACGGGTCAGGCGCGCGCAGCCGAGTTTGCTGTTGGAAAAGATAAACGCCTGACGAATGCCACGCTCTTGCAGCACCGAGCAAATGGCGCGGCGCTTGTCGTCGTCATGCACGCCGTAAAACCGCTGCTCCACCGTATTGGCCGTGGCATTGGGGCGCGCCACTTCAATGGTGACCGGGTCGCGCAAATAGCTGGCCGCCAGGCGCTTGATCTCGGGTGAAAACGTGGCCGAAAACAGCAGCGTGGTGCGTTCCTTGGGCAAATACGACAGGATGCGCTGCAAATCGGGCAGAAAGCCGATATCGAGCATGCGGTCGGCCTCGTCCAGCACCACGTATTCCACCTGGTTCAGGATGGCATTCTTGGCCTCGATGTGGTCCAGCAAACGGCCGGGCGTGGCCACCAGCACTTCCACACCCCTTTTCAGCTCTGCAGCCTGGGGCTTCATGTCCATGCCGCCAAACACCACGGTGCTGCGCAGTTTGGTGTATTTGGCGTACTGGGCAATCTGCTGGGCCACCTGGTCGGCCAGTTCGCGCGTGGGCAGCAGCACCAGGGCACGCACCGGGTGGCGCGCAGGCGATGCGGAGCTGTTTTCATGGCGCATCAGGCGCTGCAGCAGCGGCAGGGAAAACGCCGCCGTCTTGCCGGTGCCGGTTTGTGCTGCCCCCATGACATCCTGCCCCGTCAGGACGACGGGGATGGCCTGGGCCTGGATGGGGGTCATGTGCTCGTAGCCCATTTCCGCCACCGCTTGCAGCAGGGTGGGGGCCAGAGAAAGTTGAGAGAAAGAACTTGTCATGTAGCCTGCAATTGTCGCACTGCACGCCAGCCCTGCACCCAGGGTGGAAAAAATCCGGGCATCCGCACTACGAAACTATTTATTTCATAGCTTCTGGCGCTGTATGTACACCAACTTTCGATTGAAATCTATTCAAAACCTTGATGTAAAAAGCGCCAAAAGCTCCTGAAATCAGAGTACGAACGCTTACAGCTGGCTGGCGCTGAAGGTGTCGCACGCCTGCACGCTGCCGTTTTGCATGCCGCGCTCGAACCAGCGCACGCGCTGGGCGCTGCTGCCGTGGGTGAAGGCATCGGGCCGCACCGTGCCGGTCTGCTGGCGCTGCAAGGTGTCGTCGCCAATTTGCGAGGCGGCATTGATCGCCGAGGCAATGTCACTCTGGCTGAGCCAGTTCTTGGCCTGCTGCGAATGGCGCGCCCACAGCCCGGCGTAGCAGTCGGCCTGCAACTCCAGACGCACGGACAGCTGGTTCTGCTGGCGCTGGCTGATGCGGCCACGCTGGCTATCGACCTTGGCGGTGGCGCCCAGCAGGGTTTGCACATGGTGGCCGACTTCGTGGGCAATGACGTAGGCGCGCGCGAACTCGCCCGGTGCGCCCAGCTCGCGGCTCATGGTGTCGAAGAACTCCATGTCCAGGTACACCTTGCGGTCACCGGGACAATAGAACGGCCCCATGGCGCTTTGCCCCAGGCCACAGGCCGTGGGCGTGCTCCCACGGAACAGCACCAGCTTGGGCGGCTGATAGCGCGCACCGCCCTGCTGGAACACCTGACCCCACACGTCTTCGGTGGAAGCCAGCACCGTGGACACAAAGGCCGCCTGGCGATCGTCCTGCGGCGGACGCTCGGCAGGCCCCTGCTGGCTCTGCGGCGCACCGGCACCCGAGAGCAGGCCGATGGTGGTCAGCGGGTTGATGCCGAACACCCCCCAGCCCACCAGGGCGATGACGATGGTGCCGATGCCGATCGAGCGCCCGCCCATGCGGCCACCGCCTGTACGGCGGCGGTCCTCAACGTTGTCGGATTGGCGATTGCCTTCCCACTTCATGGTGTTTTCCCCAGGTTGGTTGCTTGGTTGCTCAGGCGCGCGGCAGCGTCACGCCCTGCTGGCCCTGGTATTTGCCGTTGCGGTCCTTGTAGCTGACGTCGCAGGGCTCATCGCTCTGGAAGAACAGCACCTGGGCGCAGCCCTCGCCGGCGTAGATCTTGGCCGGCAGCGGCGTGGTGTTGGAAAACTCCAGCGTCACATAGCCTTCCCACTCGGGCTCGAACGGCGTGACGTTGACGATGATGCCGCAGCGCGCATAGGTGCTCTTGCCCAGGCAGACGGTGAGCACGTCGCGCGGAATGCGGAAGTACTCCACCGTGCGCGCCAGCGCAAAGCTGTTGGGCGGGATGATGCAGTAGTCGCCCTCGAAATCGACAAAGCTCTTCTCGTCGAAGTTCTTCGGATCGACCACGGTGCTGTGGATGTTGGTGAAGACCTTGAATTCACGCGCGCAGCGGATGTCGTAGCCATAGCTGCTGGTGCCGTAGCTGATGATGCGCTGACCGTCCACCTGGCGCACCTGGCCCGGCTCGAACGGCTCGATCATGCCGTGCTCTTGCGCCATGCGGCGTATCCATTTATCGCTCTTGATGCTCATGCGCTTGTGTTCCTGCAATGTGTTTGGCGGGCAAAGGTTGAACTCTACCTGCTGCGCCCCCAAGGCTGGCCCAAAATCGCCGCCTGACCCGCTTCCCGAAGCAACTTCCAGCCAACCGATCGCAAGGAGACTTTGTCATGCCCATGTTTGTGGACACTTCACCGCCCGGCGTATGCATTTTTTGCAAACTCATCGCCGGCGAAATTCCCAGCGCCCAGGTGTACGAGGATGAGCTGACCCTGGCCTTCATGGACCTGGGCCAGGTCAACCCCGGCCACGTGCTGGTGGCCAGCAAGCGCCACGCCGTCACGCTGCTGGAGCTGACGCCCGAAGAGGCCGGCGCCGTCATGCAGACCGCGCAGCGCATGGCGCATGCCATCCAGGCCGCCTTCAATCCCGACGGCATCACCGTGCTGCAAGCCAATGGCGCGGCGGCCGAGCAGACCGTGCGGCACTTTCACATCCACGTCGTGCCGCGCTACCACAACGACGGCGTGGCCCTGAGCTGGCCGCGCAAGGAGCCCGGCGCAGCCGCCCTGCAGGCGTATGCGACCCAGCTGCGCCAGGCGATGCAGGCCGCCGACTGAGTCCCCCCCCACCACCTGCCCCCACAGCCCCTGGTAGCCCCAGGGGCTTTTTTGTGCAATGACACAGAAGAACGCAAAAAACCTCCACAAAACTTGCCGTTTACCACTTTTTCAAGCACCCATAGGCCCGTGAATGCAATTTATTTTTGACACAATTGCTGCTCGGCAGGCCCCGTCCGACGGGGCCTGCATTTCTTTTCGACCCACCCATCATGTCGGCCGGCAGCCCCGGAGCGACCTCGAACTGCAATGACCTCTACCCTCAAGACGTGGGACATCCTCGCCCTCGGCTTCATGACCTTCGCCCTCTTTCTGGGCGCGGGCAACATCATCTTTCCCCCCATGGTGGGGCTGGCCTCAGGCACCAGCATGTGGCCGGCGGCGCTGGGCTTTCTGCTCACCGGCGTGGGGCTGCCACTGCTCACCGTGGTGGCCCTGGCGCGCGTGGGTGGCGGCATGCCGGCGCTTACCTCGCCCCTGGGCAAGGCCGCCGGCATCGCCCTGGGCGTGGCGGTGTACCTGAGCATCGGCCCGCTGTTTGCCACGCCGCGCACAGCCACCGTCTCGTTTGCCATGGGTGCAGCGCCCTTTGTCGGCGACACGCCGCTGAACCTGCTCATCTTCACCAGCATTTACTTTGGGCTGGCGCTGCTGCTCTCGCTCTACCCCGGCAGGCTGATGGACAACATCGGCAAGATCCTCACCCCCGTGCTGATCCTGGCGCTGGCCATTCTGGGGGGCGCCGCCTTCCTGGTGCCCGCAGGCGTGCCCACCGCGCCCACGGGCAATTACGCGCAGCAGGCACTGGCCGAGGGCTTTTTGCAGGGCTACCAGACCATGGATGCGCTGGGGGCGCTGGTGTTTGGCGTGGTCATCGTCAACGCCATCAAGAGCCGGGGCATCCAGGATGCGCGCCTGCACACGCGCTACGCCATTGCCGCCGGCATCATCGCCGCGCTGGGCCTGGGGCTGGTGTACGTCTCGCTGGTGTACCTGGGGGCCTACAGCGCGCAGCTGACGCCCGATGCCACCACCGGCGTGGAGGTGCTGACCCACTATGTGGAGCGCACCTTCGGCGCCCCCGGTCTGTGGCTGCTGGCGGCGGTGATCCTGCTGGCCTGCCTGACCACCGGCGTGGGCCTGATCAGTGCCTGCGGCGTCTATTTCAGCCACCTGCTGCCGCTGTCCTACCGCACGGTGGTGATCGTGATCAGCGCCTTTTCCCTGGGCGCGGCCAACCTGGGCCTGGCGCAGCTGATTGCCATTGCCGTGCCGGCGCTGTACACCATCTACCCCGTGGCCATCGCGCTGGTGGCGCTGAACCTGCTCAGCGGCCTGTGGCGCAACCAGCGCCTGGTCTTTGTGCCGGTGCTGCTGGTGGCGCTGTGCTTTGGCCTGCTCGATGGCCTCAAGGCCGCTGGCCTGGAAGGGCTGATTCCCACAGCACTGCAAACACTGCCCGGCGCCAGCATGGGCCTGGGCTGGCTGCCGCCGGTGCTGGCAACCTGGGCCGTCGTGGTGGTGCTGGATCGTCTGAGCGGCAACAAATCCTGAAAAAAAGAGCGTCTTGCGCTGATGGAATAAGGTTTTCAGATTGTTTTTCATCTGAAATCTTTTCCTTGATAGCGTAAGGCGCTCTGCTTTATGGAGCACTCCAGCCAGGGTGGGCTGAGGTGTGTGGCCACAGAGCGCGCAGCCGCCGCTGCCAACCTCTGCGCACGATCAAATCCCGATAAATTTCATCAACAACATTCGTTTTAATTTGACAAATATCAGGTTTTCATGAAATGCAAAAACTACAGTCTCGGCATTTTCATGTTGCGCCTGTTCCATGTCTGTCGAACCCCATCCCACCCCCACCCCTTCTGCGCCGGAGCTGGTCTGCCCTGCCGGCAGCCTGCCGGCGCTGAAGGCCGCCATTGACGGCGGTGCCGACTGCGTCTATCTGGGCCTGCGCGATGCCACCAACGCACGCAATTTCGCAGGCCTGAACTTCGACGAAAACGCCATTCAGAACGGCATCGAGTACGCCCACCGCCGGGGGCGCAAGGTGCTCCTGGCGCTCAACACCTATCCCCAGGCAAACAACCCTACGCCCTGGCGCGCGGCACTGGATCGGGCCAACGCCTGGGGGGTGGATGCCGTCATCCTGGCCGACCCCGGCCTGATGCGCTACGCCACAGACCGCTACCCGCAGCTGCGCCTGCACCTGTCGGTACAGGGCTCGGCCACCAACCACGATGCCATCAACCTGTACCAGGCGCAGTTCAACATCCAGCGCGCCGTGCTGCCACGCGTGCTGGCGCTGGAGCAGGTCAGGCAGCTGACACAGCGCACCAGTGTGGAGATCGAGGTCTTCGGCTTTGGCAGCCTGTGCGTGATGGTGGAGGGGCGTTGCGCGCTGTCTTCCTACGCCACGGGCGAATCGCCCAACACGCACGGGGTGTGCTCCCCCGCCAAGTTCGTGCGCTGGAAGGAAGGCCCCGCCGGGGTGGAGTCGCGCCTGAACGGCGTGCTCATCGACCGCTACGGCCAGAATGAAAACGCCGGCTACCCCACGCTGTGCAAGGGCCGCTTCGACGTGGGTGAAGAAAGCAGCTACTACGCCCTGGAAGAGCCCACCAGCCTCAACACCCTGGAGCTGCTGCCCCAGTTGGTGCGCATGGGCGTGCGCGCCTTCAAGATCGAAGGGCGCCAGCGCAGCCCCGCCTATGTGGCCCAGGTGACCAGGGTCTGGCGCGAAGCCATCGACCACTGCATGGCGCAGGGCCACCTGTACGCCCCCAAGACCGCCTGGATGGCCAGCCTCGATCAGGTGGCCGAAGGGCAACAGCACACCCTGGGCGCCTACCACCGCCCCTGGAAATGATGTTTCGCAAGGACGCCACCATGAAGTTATCCCTGGGCCCGGTGCAGTACTACTGGCACCGCGACACGCTGTTCGAGTTCTACCAGTCCATCGCCGAGGCGCCGCTGGACATCGTCTATCTGGGCGAAGTGGTCTGCTCGCGCCGCCATGAGCTGCGCCACAGCGACTGGCTGGACATTGCGCGCATGCTGCAGGCGGCGGGCAAGCAGGTCGTGCTCTCGACCATGGTGCTGCTGGAATCGACCAGCGATGTGGCCGACATGCACCGGATCGTGCGCGAGGCAGACTTTCTGATCGAGGCGGGCGACATGGGCGCCGTGCACAACCTGGCCGGCCTGCGCCCCTTTGTGGCCGGGCCGCAGCTCAACCTGTTCAACCCCGATGCCCTGCACTGGATGCACGGCCTGGGCGCCACCCGCTGGGTCGCACCGCTGGAGCTGCGCGACACCGATCTGGCCGTGCTGCAAGCCAGCCGCCCTGCCGGGCTGGAGACCGAAGTCTTCGCCTATGGCCGCATGCCGCTGGCGTTTTCGGCGCGCTGCTTTACCGCGCGCCACTACAACCTGCCCAAGGACGATTGCGGCTTTCGCTGCCTCGAGCACGCCGACGGACTGCTGCTGCAAACGCGTGAAAAAGAGCCCTTCCTCGTCATCAATGGCATCCAGACCCAGTCGGCCAAGGTGCACAACCTGATTGCCGATCTGCCACAGCTGCGCGCCCTGGGCGTGGACATCGTGCGCCTGTCCCCGCAGGCCCGGCACATGCGCGAAGTGATCGCCGCCTTCGACCAGGCCCGCCGGGCCGAGCTGCCGGACACCAACGCGCTGGCCGCCATGCGCCCCTTCATGCCTGCCGAGCCGTGCAATGGCTACTGGCATGGCCGCCCGGGGCTGGATCTGGTGGCGCCAGCGCCAGCCACCTGTGCCTGAACCGTTCCGCCTCCAGGAGTTGTCCATGACCGCCCCCCCACCCGCCCCCTTCACCCTGCCCACCCCCGTGGGCGCACTGCTGGCCCGCCTGCCCGCCTACCCTGGCTCCGTGCTGCTGGTCAGCGCCATCAATCTGGCCCTGGCACGGCAGTTGCCCGACGATGTGAAAGTCCTGCTGCGCGGCAAGCGCATCAGCATCCGCGTGCGCGATGCGCGCGTGGGCTTTGACTTCACCTGGAGCGGCCAGCGCTTCGTCCCCAGCCGCCCCTACACCCAGGCCGATCTGACCATCAGCGCCAACGCGCAGGACTTTGTGCTGCTGGCCCAGCGCCGCCAGGACCCGGACACGCTGTTCTTCAACCGCCGTCTGGTGATGGAAGGCGACACCGAGCTGGGCCTGGTGGTGAAGAACGCCCTTGATGCGCTGGAGCTGCCCGTGCTGGATCCGGGCTTCTGGAGCCCGCGCGCCGTGCTGCAGCGCAAGGCCCCACATCTGGCGCGCCAGCTGCCCCCCTTGCCCCCCGCCCTGCGCGCCCTGTTCGGACACCGGCCATGACCGCTGAAGCTGCACCCCATACCCTGCCCCTGGTGTACGCCTGCTCCGGCTGCTCCAGTGCGGCCCAGCTGGCCAACCACGTTGCCGTGCGCATGGACCGCACCGCCCTGGCGGAAATGTCCTGCATCGCCGGCGTCGGCGGCGACGTGCCCCAGCTGGTGAAGCTGGCCACCTCCGGACGGCCCATCCTGGCGCTGGATGGCTGCCCGCTGGAGTGCGTGCGCAACAGCCTGGCCCGCCACCAGGTCACACCCACGCGCCACTACCAGCTGCACAAGTACGGCGTGAAAAAGCGCAACCACCAGGACTTCGACCCCGAGCAGGCTCAGGCCGTGCTCGCACACATCCAGGCCGATCTGCAGGCCAATCCCCTGTCGCAGACACCCGCCCCCGCCCCAGCCGTCACCCATGCCTAGCGCCCCACAACGCATCATCGTGGGCATCTGCGGAGCCAGCGGCGCCATTTACGGGCAGCGGCTATTGCAGGCACTGCGCCAGATACCAGCGGTGGAGACGCATGCCGTCATCTCCGATGCGGGCTGGCTCAACCTGACCCACGAGCTGGGCCTGCAACGCCACCAGGCCGGCACACTGGCCGATGTGGTGCACCCCATCGACTGCGTGGGCGCCAGCATTGCCAGCGGGTCGTTTCGCACCGCAGGCATGGTGATTGCCCCCTGCTCCATGCGCACCCTGGCCGCCATTGCCCACGGCCTGGGCGACAACCTGCTCACACGTGCGGCGGATGTGGTACTCAAGGAGCGACGCCGCCTCATCCTGCTGCCGCGCGAAACGCCGCTGCACCTGGGGCACCTGCGCAACATGACCACCGTGACCGAAATGGGCGCCATCGTCTGCCCCCCCACGCCCGCCTTCTACCAAAGGCCGCAAACGGTGGAAGACATCGTGCAGCACAGCATCGCGCGCGTGCTGGATCTGCTGGGGCTGGAGCAGCAGCTGGCCCCGGCCTGGGCTGGAATCCCTCAATATTCATAGCTGCCTGCGCTTTCCCAGCAAGCGTTCTCACCCCATTCATGCCCAAAATGCACTACCGCGATTTGCGCGACTTCATCGCCCAATTGGAGCGCCAGGGCGAGCTGCGCCGCATCGGCGCTGCCGTCTCCCCGCACCTGGAAATGACCGCCCTGGCCGACCACGTGCTGCGCAGCGGCGGCCCGGCGCTGCTGTTTGAAAACCCCTCCGGCCACACCATGCCCGTGCTGGCCAACCTGTTTGGCACACCGCAGCGCGTGGCCCTGGCCCTGGGCATGGACCAACTGGCCAACATCCGCGCCCTGGGTGAAGTGCTGGCCCAGCTCAAGGAGCCCACCCCGCCCGGCGGCATGCAGCAGCTGTGGGAGCAGCGCACGCTGCTCAAGACCCTATGGAACATGACCCCCGCCGCAGTGCGCCGCCCGCCCTGCCAGGAGGTGGTGTGGACCGGTGCCGAGGTGGACCTGGGCCGTCTACCCATCCAGCACTGCTGGCCCGGCGACGTGGCCCCGCTGATCACCTGGGGGCTGACGATCACGCGCGGGCCGCACAAGCAGCGGCAGAACCTGGGCATCTACCGCCAGCAGGTGCTCGGCAAAAACCAGCTCATCCTGCGCTGGCTGGCCCATCGGGGCGGGGCGCTGGATTTTGCCGAGCACTGCCGGCTGCACCCCGGCCAGCCCTATCCGGTGGCCGTGGCCCTGGGCGCCGATCCGGCCACCATCCTGGGCGCGGTCACGCCCGTACCCGATACGCTGTCCGAATACCAGTTCGCCGGCCTGCTGCGCGGCGCGCGCACCGAAGTGGCCGATGCCATGACCGTCCCCCTGCAGGTACCCGCCCGCGCAGAAATCGTGCTGGAAGGCCACATCCATCCCGATGCCCGCCACCCCAGCGGCTACGCGCACGCGCTGGAAGGCCCTTACGGCGACCACACCGGCTACTACAACGAATGCGCTGAATTCCCCGTCCTCACCGTCGAGCGCATCACCCAGCGCCACGACGCCATCTACCACAGCACCTACACCGGCAAGCCCCCGGACGAGCCGGCCATGCTGGGGCTGGCGCTCAATGAGCTATTCGTGCCACTGTTGCAGCGGGCCTTTCCGGAAATCATCGACTTCTACCTGCCGCCCGAGGCTTGCAGCTACCGCATGGCGGTGGTGCGCATCCGCAAGGCCTACGCCGGCCACGCGCGGCGCGTGATGATGGGGGTGTGGAGCCATCTGCGCCAGTTCCTCTACACCAAGTTCGTCGTGGTGGTGGACGAGGACATCGACGCACGCGACTGGAAGGAAGTCATCTGGGCCATGAGCACCCGCATGGATCCCGTGCGCGACACCATGCTGATCGAAAACACCCCCATCGATTACCTGGACTTCGCCTCCCCCGTCAGCGGCCTGGGCAGCAAGATGGGGCTGGATGCCACCAACAAATGGCCCGGCGAAACCCAGCGCGAATGGGGCCGCCCCATGTCCATGGACGCCTCGGTGCGCCAGCGCATGGCGGCCCTGGCCCAGCAACTGGGCCTGTAGGCGGCTGGCTGGGATGGATCCAGGCTGAAATCATCAATAACAATAGCTGCTTCCGCCTATAAATAAAGGGTTTCAGATGGTTTTCCACCTGAAACCCTTTTCTGCAGAACGGCTACAGCTCCTGTTTTTGATAAATCGCTTACTGATCCAGCACATCCACCCCGGCGGGCGGCTGGAATTTGAAACTGCCCGCAGGCAGCTGGGGCTGCAGTTGCACCTGCTCAAAGCGCAGCAGGGAGCGCTGACCGAAGCTGTCCAGAATCTCCAGCGCAGCCAGCGTGCCTTCGGTGGTGAAGCCCACGCGCAGCTGCTGGATCTGGCCCTGGGCCGATTTGGGCTCGGCCTGCACCCATTGCAGGCCATCGGCATCGGGCTGGTTGCTGAGGGTGAAGTCCTTGCGCAGCGCGGCCATGTCCTGCACGCTGGTCAGCAGGGCAGCTGGGGTGCCGACCAGGGCATCGCCCTGTTTGCGGCGCGTGACCTGCTCCAGGTCTTCGTCGTACAGCCATAGCGTCTGGCCGTCGGCCACGATGGTCTGGGCAAAGGGGTGGGTATAGACAAACTTGAACTGCCCGGGGCGCTGGAAGGTGAAGCTGCCGCTGCTGTTCTGCACGCGCGGCGCCTGTCCGCTCCTGGCGGGGCTGGTCACGGTCTGGGTGAATTGCGCGCTACCGGCCTTGGCGCTGCGCACAAAGGCTTCAAGGCTGCTCAGGCCATCGGCCCAGGCGAAGGTGCTGGCGGTGGCGCACAGGGCGGCCAGCAGCAGGTGCTTGCATCGTTGCATGGTGGATCTTCCTTGTTTCGGGCGTGGTTCCTGAGCGGGGGGCATCGCGCCCTATTCCGGGCGCGCAGGCACCAGGACCTCGCGTTTGCCGCTGGCGGTCAATGGGCTGACGATGCCGGCTTTTTCCATTTGTTCCAGCAGGTTGGCCGAGCGGTTGTAGCCCACGCCCAGCTTGCGCTGTACGTAGGAAATGCTGGGCTTGCGGTCCTGCAGCACGATCTGCACGGCCTGGTCGTACAGGGGGTCCTTTTCACCGCCGCCATCGGGCAACTCGCCGCCGCCAAAGCCGCCCTCCTCACCAGCGCCAGGGTCGAGCACGCCATCGACATAGTCGGGTTCGCCCCGCTGCTTGAGGTAGGCAACCACGCGGTGCACCTCATCGTCGCTGACAAAGGCGCCGTGCACGCGCACGGGTAGGCCGGTGCCGCTGGCCATGTAGAGCATGTCGCCCATGCCCAGCAGTGCTTCAGCGCCCATTTGGTCAAGAATGGTGCGGCTGTCGATCTTGGTGCTTACCTGAAAGGCAATGCGCGTAGGCACGTTGGCCTTGATCAGGCCGGTGATCACGTCCACGCTGGGGCGCTGGGTGGCCAGAATCAGGTGGATGCCGGCGGCGCGGGCCTTTTGCGCCAGGCGGGCAATCAGCTCTTCAATCTTCTTGCCCACGACCATCATCAGGTCGGCCAGCTCGTCGATGATGATGACGATGTGCGGCAGGCGCTGCAGCGGCTCGGGCGCCTCGGGCGTGAGGCTGAACGGGTTGCCGATGCTTTCGCCACGCGCCTGGGCTTCGTCGATCTTGGCGTTAAAGCCTGCCAGGTTGCGCACGCCCAACTTGCTCATGAGCAGGTAGCGGCGGTCCATTTCCGCCACGCACCAATTGAGGCCATTGGCCGCCTGTTTCATGTCGGTGACCACGGGCGCCAGCAGGTGCGGAATGCCTTCATAGACGGACATTTCCAGCATCTTGGGGTCGATCATCAAGAGGCGCACGTCCTTGGGCTCGGCTTTGTAGAGCAGCGACAAGATCATGGCGTTGATGCCCACCGATTTGCCCGAGCCGGTGGTGCCCGCCACCAACACGTGCGGCATCTTGGCCAGATCGGCCACGACGGGCTTGCCTTCGATGTCCTTGCCCAGCCCCATGGTGAGCAGACTCTTGGACTGGTGATAGACCTGCGAGCCCAGCACTTCGGCTAGGCGAATCGTCTGGCGCCGCGCATTGGGCAGCTCCAGCGCCATGGTGGTCTTGCCGGGGATGGTTTCAATCACGCGAATCGACACCAGGCTCAGGCTGCGCGCCAGATCCTTGGCCAGGTTCACCACCTGAGAGCCTTTGACGCCAGTGGCCGGTTCGATCTCGTAGCGCGTGACCACCGGGCCGGGCGTGGCCTGCACGACAACGACTTCAACGCCAAAGTCGGCCAGTTTTTTCTCGATCAGGCGGCTGGTCATCTCCAGCGTCTCGGGCGCCACGCTTTCCTGCTGGTCCGGTGCAGGGTCCAGCAGATCGATCTGCGGCAACGCCCCGTCGCCGGCCTGCGCCAAGGGCTGTGTCTGGGATGGAGGTTGTTGGCGCTGCCTAGAGGCCTGCGGCTCGCCTGCCGCCGAGGCGGGCGCAGCCGCTGGTGGGGTGACGATCGTCACCGGCTCGTGCATCTGCTGCTGGCCCTGCTCCACATCCTGGGCGCGCTGGCGTGCGGCCTGACGGCCCTGTGCGGCATCGCGGACCTGCTCACGGCGTGCGCGCAGACGCTGCCAGGCGGTATCCAGCCGGGCACCGATGTTCTGCGCCACATCGCCCCACGAAAAGCCGAATACCCAGCCCAGCGACAGCACCATCAGCACGATGCCGGCCACGCCAGAGCCGGTAAACCCCAGCCAGCGCATGCCACCCACCCCCATGATGTAGCCCAGCACACCGCCGGCATGACCGGGCAGAGCATCCTCCAGACGGTACACGCGGCTCCATTCCAGGGCGCAGCTGGCGCACAGCAGCAGCACCAGCCCCAGCCAGAAACGCAGTCGCTGCTGCAAAGTGGGCAGCCACATGCCCAGCCCCATCACCCAGCGCACGGCAGAGCGCAGCCAGATGAATCCGGCCACCACCCACAGCCACCAGACCGAAAAACCAAAACCGAAATAGGCTGCATCAGAGAGCAATGCCCCCAACCGGCCCATCCAGTTGTGCAGATGCGCCGTATCCGAGGCCCCCGAGGTGGACCAGGCCGGATCCAGCAGGGAGTGGCTATACATGGCTGCCACGCCGAACATCAGCGCCAGCAGGCCCACCAGCAGGCACATTTCATGACCAAAACGGGCCAAACCCAGGCGCGATGCGGCCGCCTCCATCATGGAAGCTGGCGTAGCGGTAGTCGATGAATCTTTCATAGAGGGGCGAAAGCTTACCCCAGCCCGGGACGACACCTGCGCAGTCCATGTTGTAAGCGCCTTTTACAAAGGGAGTGCAAGCTGGCACAACCCCACACCTGCAAAGCCGGGCAAGCTTCCTACAATGCCCGTCTTGTTCCCCTGCGCGATGCGCAGGCGCCATCAGGCCCCTGCCGCCCGGGTTTTCTCCCACCAACCTCCGAAGCAAGCACCGTCATGAGCACACCTCGCCACGCCAAAGTACTGATTCTGGGCTCCGGCCCCGCCGGCTACACCGCCGCCATCTACGCAGCGCGCGCCAATCTCAACCCTGTGCTGATCACGGGCATGGCCCAGGGCGGCCAGCTGACCACGACCACCGAGGTGGATAACTGGCCCGCCGACGTCCACGGCGTGCAAGGCCCCGAACTGATGCAGCGCTTTCTGGAGCACGCCCAGCGCTTCGAGGCCGAGATCGTCTTTGACCATATCAACCAGGTCGATTTCTCCAAGCGCCCCTTCACGCTGACCGGTGATGGCGGCAGCTACACCTGCGATGCCCTGATCATCGCCACCGGTGCATCGGCCAAATACCTGGGCCTGCCCTCCGAGCAGGCCTTCATGGGCCGGGGCGTCTCCGGCTGTGCCACCTGCGATGGTTTCTTCTACCGCGACCAGCCCGTGTGCGTGGTCGGCGGCGGCAACACGGCCGTGGAAGAGGCGCTGTATCTGTCCAACATTGCCAGCACCGTCACCCTGATCCACCGCCGCGACAAGTTCACCGCCGAGCCCATCCTGGTCGATAAGCTCATGGCCAGGGTGCAAGAGGGCAAGATCGTCCTGAAGACCCATTTCACCCTGCAGGAAGTGCTGGGCGACGACAGCGGCGTCACGGGCGTGCGCATCCAGAGCACCCAGGACGGCCATACCGAGGATCTGGCCCTGCAAGGCTGTTTCATCGCCATCGGCCATGCCCCCAACACGGAGATCTTCCAAGGCCAGCTGGAGCTGGAGGGTGGCTACATCGTCACCCAGGGCGGCCACAAGGGCTTTGCCACACAGACCAGCGTGCCCGGCATCTTTGCCGCTGGCGATGTGCAGGACAGCGTTTACCGCCAGGCCATCACCAGCGCCGGCACCGGCTGCATGGCAGCGCTGGATGCACAGCGCTTCCTGGAGCAGCAGGGCTGACCTGCGCAACCCGCAGCGCCCCGATTCACGCAGTCCGCGCTATAATGCGCGGCTTTGCTGCTTGCGCCCCAACCACAATGCAGCATGGGTTACCGCCACCCACGAATGGCGAGGTGAGGTTGCCAGCACCTGCGCTGGTGGCCGTTGAACTATCGGAGTGTCCTCATGGCACGCGTATGTGAAGTTACGGGCAAGAAGCCCGCTGTGGGCCACAAAGTGTCCCACTCCAACATCAAAACCAAGCGCCGTTTCCTGCCCAACCTGCAGTACAAGCGCTTCTGGGTGGAAAGCGAAAACCGTTGGGTGCGCCTGCGCGTCTCCAGCGCTGCCCTGCGCTTGATCGACAAGAACGGCATCGACGCCGTGCTGGCTGATATGCGCGCACGTGGCCAGGCTTGATCCCCGCATTTAAAGGAGAAATACCATGGCTACCAAAGGCGGACGCGAAAAAATCAAGCTGGTCTCTACTGCTGACACCGGCCACTTCTACACCACCACCAAGAACAAGAAGACGATGCCCGACAAGATGTCGATCATGAAGTTCGACCCCAAGGCGCGCAAGCACGTCGAGTACAAGGAAGCCAAGATCAAGTAATCCGCTTGAGCATTGCTTCCCACAAAAAACCGCCACGACCCCGTCCTGGCGGTTTTTTTGCGTCTGCATTTCAGGCGCCTACCCAACCGCTCATTCCGCCCGATGTGCCGCTGGTCTGGTGACGCTCGCTGAACACACTGACGGAAACTACATTGCAAGACACATGAAACATCCTGCTCGACCCCTTCAAAAACAACAAGGCATCACCCTCATTGAACTGATGGTGACGGTCTCTGTTCTGGCCGTGCTGGCCGCCGTCGCTGCGCCCAGTTTCACCCCACTCATGGAGCGCTGGCGTGTGCGCAGTGCTGCGGAAGACCTGCAAGCCAGCATCTACTTCGCCCGTTCTGAAGCCATCAAGCGAGGGGGCGGCATCACCATTGCTGCCATCGACGACGATTGGAGCAACGGCTGGAAGGTTGCCACCCCTGATCCCGACGCTGAGCAGCTTCAGACCGGCAACGTCCCTGCCGGCCTCTCCATCAGCGAAGGAAGCGCAACCACTTCTCTCTCGCTGGACCGCTGGGGCAGCATCTCTCCTGCCGCCAACTTCCTTCTGGCACCTGCCGGCAAGGATAAGGAAGATGCCAGCGCTGTCCGCCTTTGTGTCAACTCCAGCGGTCGCATCCTCCGCGTTTCAGGGAGTAGCGACTGCCCCTAACTTCATGAAAGGCTTCGCCATGCTTTTGACCAGCCCTTCGCAAAACAACGCACATGGTTTCTCCCTCATTGAGGCAATGGTGGTCGTCGCTGTTTTGAGTGTGCTGGCTGCGGTGGCGGCGCCCAGTTTTCACTCCCTTTTACTGCGCTGGCGCGTCCAGCAAGTCACCAACAGCCTGCAATCCAGTCTCCAATTTGCCCGCTCCGAAGCCATCAAGCGCGGAGGTAGAGTTGTCATGCAAAAAATCACGACCAACACCAACGGCTGCGTTGCCCCCAGTCCCAACCGGGAGTGGGACTGCGGCTGGTTCATTTGTGCGGACACCAACAACAACGGCAGCTGTGCTGCCAGCGAACCCGTGCTACTGCGCTACGACAGCCCAGGCACCGTGCACATCACCCGTACCGGTGGCAACAACCGCATCATCTTCAACCGCCACGGTCTGGTTTCCGGCACTTACATCGGCTTCAACCTGGTGCCACGCGACCAAAGCATTAGCCACCCAGCCACACGCGGCCTGTGCATGAGCTCAGGCGGCCGCATACGCACCGTATCTTCAGAGGAAGTTCCATGCAACGGATAAGCCCCCCCTGCCAACGTTTCTCGCGCCAACGCGGCATCAGCCTGCTGGAGTCGCTGATTGCCCTGGTGATTTCCGTCCTGGGCATCATGGGCATTCTGGGTATGCAGATGCGTACCCTGACCGACTCCCAGACTGCCACACGCCGCGCCCAGGCCATCCGCCTCATTGAGGATCTGAGTGAGCGCATGCGCGTTCACCCGAACGCGCTGGCCAACATCGACAGCTACGTATCCGACTTTGACGACGAACCAGACCCCGACGGCTGCACCGACAGCGCCTGCACCCCAGAGCAACTCCTCACCCGCGACCTGGGCGCCTGGAAGCAGAGCGTGGCCAACACCCTGCCCCTGGGTCAAGCCAATGTTTTCATAGCCCCGTGGGAAGGGGCTGCACCCAGCCAGGTGGGTGTCATGGTGCGCTGGCGCGAAAACGAACGCAGCACTGACGACGCCTACTTGAACCCTTTGGATGCGATCTCCGCCAGCGGTGGAGCTACCGTGGCATGCAACAGCGACGAAGACACCGTCCGCTACACCTGCCACCTGCAATACATATCCGTCGCTGCCCGGTGTGCACTTAACGCCAATGACAGTCGAGCCTACTGCCCAAGGAGCCAGCAATGAAACTTCATGTCGTCGCATGCCCTCCTGAAAAAACAACTGTGGGCACTTGTTCCCCACAGCCTTTTCGCCTGAAAGGACTGCAGCCTCAGAAGGGGCTGACGCTGATTGAGCTGATGGTTGGCATTGCCCTGGGGTTACTCGTGGTGGCCGTAGCCACCGCTGCACTCATGGGTATCCGTAGTGTGACCGGTACCGTCAGCGATGTGACTGGGATACAGCAACAGGCTGCCTATGTCATGCGCACATTTGGCACCCAATTACGCCAGGCAGGATCGCTCTATCTGGATCTGGGTCTGGACAGCAACGGTGACGGTGACATCTCATCGGATACCGCATTCCATCTGCGCAGCAGCACCGAGCAGGCGATCTTCGAGGATGAAGATGGCAGGGTTATCACCCACTTCACTGGCTACGAGGAACCCACCTTTGCCGACAACGGCCCCATCTCACGCAACTGCCTGGGAGCGCCGGGCAACATCGCAAGCACCACCGCGACGATTGAAAGCATCTTTACGCTTGTTGACAACAGCCTGCGGTGCAGTGGCAATGGTGCTGCAAGTCAGGCCATTGCCGACAATGTGGCCGAGTTTCAGGTGCGCTACCTGCTGCAAGGAACGACCTCCGCCAACCCAACCATGCTCTACACCGACGCTGCCGGGGTGAACGACAATTGGGGGCAAGTGCAGGGGGTGGAAGTTTGCTTGGTGCTGTTCGGTGCTGAACGCATCGACCTACCAGCGGGCACCAGCTACACCGGCTGCAATGGTTCAGCTGTAAACATCACTACTCTTGCTGAACCTCGCACCAACCGCATGCATTACGTATTCCGCAACGTATTTCAGTTGCGCAGCCAGGGACTAATTTAAGAGGCCCCCACATGCACTACCCGCTCATCCCACAACACCGCCCATGCCTTCCACGCCAACAGCAAGGCATTGCCCTGTTTGTTGTGATTATTTTTGTCATGCTCTCCATGCTTCTGGCACTTTGGGCATCACGCTCAGCCCTTCTCAACGAAATGGTGGTAGGTAACGACGCCGATTACCAAAGAGCTTTTGAAGCAGCACAAAGCCTGATTCAGGATGCGGAGCTGGATATCCAGCGCGCCGAAAGCGGGACCCATCGAGCAGGTAAAACCGTACTGCCACTGGAAACCAGCGAAATCGGCAGTTTTCTGCAAAGCATCAATACCACCCCCTTCTGCAAGCATGGCCTGTGCGTCAAGCGCCGGGGCAGACAGGATTTCTGGAACAACACCACCGACACCGATGACGATGACGATCCCGAAGTCTCTCTGACCCAACTGGCCGTTGCCGACGTAGGCGCACGCTACGGTGAATTCACTGGCGCCAAGTTCAGCAATCCCGATGATGACGACGACCCCGTCAATCGCATTCTGGCAGACCGTAGCGACGCCGACCGGGGGGGATGGTACTGGATTGAAGTGCTCAAGTACGCCGATTCGGAATCGATCACCGGCTCCAGCCTGATCGTGGACGATAACCCCGCCGCGCAACGTTTCGACCGACTGGACCTGCGCCTGAACCCCAGCGTGGTCTATCGCATTACCGCTCTGGCCTACGGACTCAGATCCAACACCATGGCCGTCATCCAGGAAACCTATGCCCGCACACGCCTGCAAGACTGAGTGACTATTTTTATTTATCGTGACGTATTAGGAGTTGATCATTATGTCCCGACGCACCACACCTCCAAAATTCCGCCGTCATCTGATTGCAGTGGCTGCCAGTGCTGCCCTGAACCCTGCCCTGGCACTGGACTTGGCATCATCCCCGCCGGGAACCGTGCAGCCCTATGTAGCTCCTAACGTCATTCTTTCACTGGATGATTCGACCAGTATGAATGAATGGGACATGATCAATGGAACAAAGTCCCGCACAGCTGTACTTAAAGATGCTTTGAAAGAGGTTTTTAGTGACAAAACTTTAATTCCTGACGGTAAATTACGATTGGCTTGGCAGTCGTTTGGCATGAACGGAGGCTGGAATGGATGCACTTCAGTTTCCGGATTCACCTTAAGAAAACTAGATGAAGATGCTGCAAAAAAGAACAACATTACCAACACCATGCGCATACTCGATGAGGATCATCGCAGCAACTTTCTCAAATACGTCAACAACTTTAAAGCTTGTGCTTCTACCCCCACCCACTGGATGGTTAAACAAGCAGACGAGTATATGCGTGCACCCCTGCATAAGAATGGTCCTTGGGCCGATATACCAGGCGAACGCCTTGCAAGTCCTTCGAATAATAACAAACCCCTAGGATGTCGTCGCAACTATCACATTCTTCTGACAGACGGGGATTGGAATGGCACATATTATAAAAGTTATCCTGTCAATACATCTCCCGTCAACTTCGACAATCAGGACTCAAAACGCAATATTCACGGCAAAGAAGGAACTTCGGATGAAGTAGAGCTTTTCAACCCATTTAAACTTCCCGATGGAACAGAATACAATCGCGATGACCCAAACACGTGGGTATATCGAGATATCGATTTTCCGACCTGGAGCAGCTGGCATCCTGGGTATAACAATCAATATCTAAGCTCGCTCGCAGACTGGACTTTTAAGAGCTGGGCAACTGAACTACAAAATCCAGCTAACCTAACCGGCCAAGTCTCTCCTTTACCAGAATATTTAAAAGCGCCAGAGACGGAGACTTTTACCAATCCAAAAACAGGAAAAACAGCGACACTTAAAAAATATTGGAATCCTCGCTACAATCCTGCCACTTGGCCGCACATGGTGACTTTTACTATCGGCTTTAGTAATGATTCCATCCCTACAGATCAATTCCGTCCCATAGGCAATGATAGTGAAGCAGAGAAAAATATTGGGAGATACTGGATTGATAAAAAAATAGGGGATAAATGGTACGAAGCCAAAGATGGTCCACTGTGGCAATACGACGGCCCTTATCTCGCCAAAAGTAGTAACGCCGCCACCAATAATGGTAATAATGGCAAACTGATCAAACCCTCTAGCACCCTGCCCTACGGATACGACGGCAGCTTTGCCGACTACGCGGCAGGTCGCGCCCAGTGGTATTCGGTGAAAGGTGGCGGGGCATCACAAGACATGTGGCACGCAGCCATCAATGGCCGTGGGCAGTTTTACGCGGTAGAAAAAGGCGAAGACCTCAAAGAAGCTTTCCGCCAAATTGTCCGTACCATTAACACTGAGGTGGATCCCAGCATTACCTCCACCGCTACCAGTGGCTCCAATATTTCGCGCAACAGCATCGGCCAGTTCACTGGCAATTACGAGCCCCAGAATGCCTGGAAGGGTTTTGTAAGCGCTGAAAACATCAACACCGATGGCTCCTCAACCCCCATTGAGGGGTGGGGTGGAAAAAATACGGCACAAAAGCTTGATGAGCTTCCCTCGCACGAGTCGCGCGTTATTCTGAGTTGGAGCGACAAGTGGGAGGGAACTTCCCCCAAGGGGGGCGTACCCTTTGTCTGGAGCAACGACGAGTCCAATCTGAGTACTACGCAAAAATTGGCCTTGCGAAAAGCCACCAACGGCACCGACCAAGGTGCCACTGCGGGCCGGGATCGGTTGAACTACATCCGGGGTGACCGTAGCAAGGAAGGCACCGACCCCTCTGGCTACACGAGCGCAAAGCCCTACCGCCAGCGCCACAGCCGCCAGGGCGACATTGTCAACTCTGAGGTCTGGTACACAGGAGCACCAGCGAGCAACTACGCCTTCAAGGGGTATGACACTTTCATCAACACTTACAAGGATCGCACACCGATGCTGTATGTGGGTGGTAACGACGGCATGTTGCACGGTTTTTCGGCAAAAGATGGCAGCGAAAAAATCGCCTATGTTCCCCAAGGCGTCATTCCCCACCTGAACCAGCTCACAGCCCCTGCATATAACCAGCAGCACCGCTACTTTGTGGATGGCTCGCCCATGACTGGGGATGTTGACATCAACAACGCTCCAGACAAATTCGACCCAACCGATAAGCAGTTGTCAACGCACACCCCCGACTGGCGTACCCTTTTGGTAGGCACCCTGGGAGCGGGTGGCAGGGGCTACTTTGTGCTGGATGTGACCAACCCGGCCAACTTCTCTGCGGCCCAGGCGGCCAACTTGGTCGTGCTCGACCGCACCCGCAGTGCCGAAGTCAGCCCTCCCGATTGCACCCTTGAAGAACTGACCGACACACAGAAAACTGCCTGCACCCAGACTGTGGCGGAAGACCGCGACATTGGTCACATCACCGCTGCTCCGGTACGCCACAGCAACAATATTTTGCAAACCACTCAGATCACCCTGATGAACAACAACCGCTGGGCCGTGGTACTCGGCAATGGCTACAACAGCGCCAACCAGCGCCCCGTGTTGCTGGTGCAATACCTGGACGGCAACAAGGAGCTGTTGCGCATTCCCGTCACCGACGATGCCCCGGGCAGTGGCAAGGCCGACGACAACGGCCTGAGCGCTCCACGCCTGGTCGATTTGAACGGCGATGACCGCCCGGACATTGCCTATGCTGGCGACAACCAAGGCAACCTGTGGAAGTTTGACCTGACCAGCTACAACGCCAACAACTGGGGGGTGGCCTTCAATGGTGAGCCCTTGTTCACTGCCCAGCGTCCGGCTGTGTATGGCGCCGATGGTACGGAACTACCCCAACCCATCACCGTGGCACCAACCGTTCGGGCCAATGACCGAACGAAATGTACAGCGAACGAAGCAAGTGGAGAATGCGAGGCAGGTACCACCACGGCAGTGGGTGGCATGATGGTGGCCTTCGGTACTGGGCGCAATGTGGCGCGCAACGACCCAGAAAGCACTGCTGTGCAAACCCTGTATTCCGTGCTGGACAATACCCGCTATCGCTATAAAAATGACAGCACTCCAAAGCGTTTGGAGATTCACCCCGGCAAAACCTGTGGTACCGGTGATGGCACAGGTTGCATCGACGTTGCCGCCCCCCAGGCTCTGGGCGCAGGGGTGGAAACAGCCAAACTGCTCAAACAAACCACGACCGAAGTCTCTGGCGATCAACAAGCCACTCTGGGGCAAGACCCGCTGAAAGCCACCAACTGGGGAGACTACAACGGTTGGTATTTAGACCTCCCCAGCACTGGCGAGCGCCTACTCAAACCCATGGAGTTCTACGATGGCAGCAACATCCTGACCGTGTATTCACAAGTCCCCGCCAAAGGCAGCAACGTCTTTGATACCAGCATTGAATCCTGTGAAAGCAGTTCGGTGGACGATGAGCGCCAGTACCGTACCTTTATCAACATCATGGATGGCGCAACGCCCAGCATCCAGCTGATGGCCGTGGCCGACGGCACCACCGACATCATGGTGCGCCGTCAGGTCCACAAAGGTGCCCACACGCTGATCACCGCCAAGGATCAGATAAAGGACAAAGACACCAGGGGTGAAGTGGAAAATCTCAACCGCATGCCCGAGACCACCTCGCGCCCCAGCTGGCGGCAAATGCAGTAAGCCACGGCACGTGGCACTGGGGCAGTTTTTCTGCACCAGTGCCCACGAGGCTCTGGCAAACTCTCCCTCATTTGAAAAGGTTTTCCCGTGCATATTCCTCACATGCCCCTCCAGCGCCGCCAGCAGAGCGGCTTTACCTTGATTGAGCTGATGATCGTGGTTGCGATCGTCGGCATCCTCAGCGCTGTGGCTTACCCCAGCTACACCGAGTACGTGCGCAAGGGCCACCGTGCCGAGGCTCGTGCCGGACTGCTGCAGGCTGCGCAGTGGCTGGAGCGGGCTGCCACGGCTACCGGAACCTATCCAGCCACGACTTCTTTCCCCGACAATCTGAAGTCGGTCCCCGGCGGCCGCTACAGCATCTCTGTGGTGGTGACCGATGGGGCCACCTTCACCCTGACTGCTGAGCCACAAGGGGCACAAATCGGCGACAAATGCGGCAAATACACGCTGACCCACACTGGTGCTCGTGGCAACACAGACATGGGTACGGGCCTCACATCAGCTGAATGCTGGCGCTGATCTGCCCCGCAGCGCATCTTTCGCTTTCTTGGGTCTAATGTGGCTCAATCCCTTGATGAATAAGCGTTAGATGCTACCCTTTCCATAGAGCGCTGTAACCACTGCGTGATCAAGGCCTGATCGGTCAGGGTGCGCAGCTCCTGATAGGCAACCTCTGCCTGCGGATAGCGGCGGCGCAGCAGGTTGAGCCACTGCTTGAGCCGCCCGGCGCGCTGGTTGGGCGTCAGACGGGAGCAGACCACGTTCCAGAAGCGCTGCATGTGGGGCAGCAGCTCTGCCCAGGGAACTGCTGGCGGCAGGTCGCGAGGCACCACGCCCGAAGCCGGGATGCCTTGTGCCACCGCAGCGCGCAGGGCCAGGGCCAGACCGGGGTCGGCCACGCTGCCCCGCCCAAGCATCAGATCGATGCAGCCGGATTGTTCGCGGCAGCGCAAAGCGTCGTGCACCGTCCAGATTTCGCCATTGGCAATCAGGCGCACCTGGGGTGCAATGGCTGCGCGGATCTGCGGAATCAGTTCCCAATAGGCCGGTGGCCGATAGCCATCGCTCTTGGTGCGGGCGTGCACGACCAGTTCCTGCACGCCGTTTTCCGTCATGGCCTGGGCGCATTCGCGCATCAAGCCGGTGTCGTGAAAGCCCAGGCGCATCTTGGCAGAGACTGGCAGATGGGCCGGCACGGCACGGCGCACCGCCGCCACCAGGCGGGCAATGCTTTCCGGGTCCTGCAGCATGGAGGCACCGCCGCCATGCCGGTTGACGGTTCTGGCCGGGCAACCAAAGTTCAGGTCGATGCCCTCAGGCCCCAGGCCGGCCAGACGGGCGGCATTCTCGGCCATGCTGACGGGGTCGGAGCCCAGCAACTGCGCGCGCACCGGCACCCCCGACAGGGTGCGGCTGCCGTTTTCCAGTTCAGGCATGTAGCGCAGGAAGACCCGCTCGGGCAGCAGGGTGCCGCTGACGCGGATGAACTCAGACACGCAGCGATCCACCCCGCCCACGCGCGTGAGCACGTCGCGCAACACGAAGTCGAGCAAGCCCTCCATCGGGGCCAGAAGCAATTGCATGGTGGCTTGACGGATTACGGATTCACGACAGCGCTGCCAGGCGCCACAGCGATGTGACCTCAGCCGCTCGGGCGGCATGCAAGGGATCCTGGGGGTCGTGTGCCTTGCCATGACGCGGACGGATGTCGATGCGCCCAAGCACACCCAGGCCGGCCTCTGCCATCCAGTCCAGCAGATCCGCGCGGCTGCGCAGGCCCAGATGTTCGGCCAGATCGGAGAGGATCAGCCAGCCCTCGCCTCCGGGCAGCAGGCGGGGGGCAAGCCCTGCCAGAAAACCGCGCAACATGCGGCTATCGGGGTCATACACCGCCTGCTCCAGCGTGGTTGCGGCGCGCACGGGCAGCCAGGGCGGGTTGCAGACGATCAGCGGCGCCTGCCCCGGGGGAAACAGGTCGGCCTCCAGCAACTGCACCTGGTGCGCCACACCCAGGCGCTGAAAGTTGTCCTGCGCACAGGCCAGGGCACGCCCGGAGTTGTCGGTTGCCAGCACCTGCGCCACGCCACGACGTGCCAGGACGGCGGCGAGCACACCACTTCCGGTGCCAATATCCCAGGCCAGACGCTCTGCTCCCGGCGGCAGCGGGGCCTGCGCCACCAGATCCACATACTCGCCACGCACTGGCGAAAACACGCCGTAGTGCGGGTGGATGCGGTCGTAGCCCCCCAGGGCTCGCAGGGCTGGAATCTGAACGCCCTTTCTGCGCCACTCATAAGCGCTCACGATGCCTTGCAGTTCACGCAGCGCCACCACCCGGGGGGGCGCATCGGCAGCAGGCGCGCCCCAGGTAGCGCTGCATGCCTCCTGCACGGCAGGTGCCCGGCGCAGGGGAATGCGGTAGGCGCCATCCACCACCACCAGCACACTGCCCAGCAGATGAGCGCGTCGCGCCTGCTTCTGGCGCTGTTGGTGGAACTGCATGGCGGGGGTGCTGGCCGCCGCGGTGGGCGCAGCAGAGACCTTCTTGCGGCTGCGGCGGGGCTGGTCGATGCGCCGCTTGAGGGCGTCAAGCAAATGCCGCGCATTGAAAAAGTCGCCCTGCCAAAGCAGGGCGGTACCTTCGCAGATCAGTCGGTAAGCGGTATCGGCGGCCATGCGGTCATCGGCACATTGCAGGCGCTGCGGTGCCGGGCGCCTGGCCTCGCTGTGCCACAGCGCCTGCTGCGGCTGCCCCTGGGCATCGGCCCAGGTGATCCATGCGGCCTGTGGCGTTGGCTGTTGTGCCGATGTTGCTTGCATGGCGTAGTGCTGTGTCGTATCAGTCGCTCAGAGAGCGTTGCAGGCGCACTTCCTCGATCTTGATGGCACCCACCGTGGCGATCTTGGCGGTGCTCATCTCGCGCTTGAAGCCGGCCAGCTCGTGGAAGCGCAGGGCGCGTTCGTTGCGCAGCGGCACCCAGGCGGTCACGCTGGTGCAGCCTTCTTCCAGCAGACCTTCGCGGGCGGCATCCCACAAGGTCACGCCCACGCCCTTGCTCCAATAGGCGGGGGCGGCGTACAGGGCCCAGATCTCGCCCGTGGTCTGACGCGACTTGGCATCGCGCGAGCGGTCGAAACCGACAAAACCGACAATCTTGTCGCCATCCATTGCCACCTGCACCTGGGGCTCACAGTACTCAATGGCCTCGCGCCAGTAGGCCTGGCGCTTTTCCACAGAGGACATGGCCTTGAGCTGGTCATCAGGAACGATGCCGCGATAGGCCTCCAGTGCAGCAGCCGTATGGATCTGTGCAATAGCCTTGGCATCACGAAGCGTTGCGGGGCGAACCTGGTAGTGAGTAGACATAGTGCAATCGAAACAAAAACCGACTTGGGGAAAACGAAAGCGCGGATTGTCTGTGAATTCATTTTTTTTGCATGCGCATGGTGTATGTAGCCATAAGAATGAGTAGGCAGTGTGCGATTTCTTGCTATCAAACTGCAGATGTGCTAGCACAAAAGCAACACAAAAACTACTTATAATGGCGGGTTTTGCCTGCGCCGGAGCACCTCGCAACACCCAACGCAGGCATGGCGATACTCGGAAAAAGGATGTGCCATGGAAGTCACCGATCAATGCGTTGTCGCTCTGACCTGGGTCCTCAAGGACACCCTGGGGGACACGCTGGACGTGCTGGACACGCCCGTGGAATTTCTGGTGGGTGGGGACGACCTGCTCGCACGCATCGAGCAAGCCCTGCAAGGACACAAGGCCGGTGCCAGCGTGCAGCTGCACCTGGAGCCGGAAGACGCCTTTGGCGACTACGACGAGCAGCGCGTGTTCCTGGCGCCGCGCGACCTCTTCCCCGAGACGCTGGAAGAAGGCATGACCTTTGACGGCTACGCCCTGCCCCCCGGCGCCTGCCCCGAGGCGCCGCAGGACTGCCTCTACACCGTCACGGAAATCTACCCGGAACATGTGGTGCTGGATGGCAACCACCCGCTGGCGGGTATTGCCCTGCGCATCCAGATCAGGATCGAGGCCGTGCGCGAAGCCACCGTTGAGGAGGTGGGTCGGGGCAGCGCCGGCACAGGCTTTTTCCGCGTCCAGCCCCAGGCGCCGGGCAACACCACCCTGCACTGACATCTCATATTGAATCAGGCCCCAGCTGCCGCCATGCAGGCGACAGGCTGGGGCCTTTCCTTTTCCGAGGGTTGTACCAGCGGGTCTTAGCGCATCTCAAACGCTTCCTGATGCACACGCCAGCCGTTTTGCTGCCTGGCGTGCGTGCGCACCATGTCGCCCAGTCCCACCGGACCGCACAGCCAGATTTCCAGTGGCCCCTGATGGCGCAGCAAATCCTCGGGACACAGATACTGCTTCCTGGCCGCATCGTGCACCTGCAAGGGGATGGGGGGCTGGGCACTGGCTGCCAGAGCCTGCACCCGGGGCAGCACACCATCGCTGGCAGCATCGCGCGTGCAGTAATGCATGCACACCGGAGCGGAAGGGCCCACGGCGGTAGCGCGCTGACGTGCTTCCAGCAAGGCCAGGAAGGGCGTGATCCCGACACCGCCGGCAATCCACACCTGCTTCCTGCCTTCGCCCCCCTGCGCCTTGAATTGGCCGTAGGGCCCCTCGATGCGAATGCTCTGCCCGGGCTGCAGCCGCTGGTGCAACTGCCGGGTGTAGTCGCCCAACGGCTTGATCACCAGCCGCAGCAGGGCGCTGCCATCCTCGGCCTGACCGCAGGCCCCTTGGGCACTGGCCACGGTGAAGGGGTGCGGGCCTTCTGCATCTTCCAGCGTGGCGAATACAAACTGCCCCGGTGCATGCCCCGGCCAATCGGCAGGCAGGGCACACACCACTTCCAGCGGATCACGCTCCGGGTTGCTGCCCAGCAATTGCACACTGTGGATGCGCCCGGCATAGCTGCGTGCCCGGCCGATGCGCCCCAGCAGCGACCACAGCGCCGCGCCACTTCCCAGCACCAGCAGAACGGCAAGCAAGGCGCCCACCGGGCCTGTCCAGAGCGCCAGCGGCATCAGCGCCACCGTGTGGAACACCAGAGCCAGATACAGCACCGGCATCACGCGGTGCAGCTTGCGCCAGGGGCGGTAGGGCAAGAGCTTTTGCCACAGCGTCAGCACAATGAGCAGCACCAGCGCGTAGAAGGCCCATTCCCCCACGTCCTTGGAGAGGCCACGCCAGTCCGTGACCCAAGCCAGCACCGCATCGCGCGCCGGCTTGCCTGCGCGCCCCCAGGTGTCATTGACCCAATCGCCCATGAATTCCTTGATGGCCCAGTGCATGATGGCTGTCACACCGGCAGCAATGCCGGCCCACTTGTGCAGGCGATAGACCTGATCCATGCCCCCCAGCAGCCTGTCCTGCCAGGGCTGGCGCAGCGCCAGCAGCATGACCAGGCTCATCATGCCGATGCTCCAGACCCCCGTCAGATACAGGCCGTGGCGGCGCAGCTGCCACCACAGCGCCCCGGTATCCGCAGGCAATGCCGCACTGCCCAGCCAGGTGGTGATCCCCCAGGCCAGCGTCAGCAGCGCGGCCCAGAGTCCAAAAATTCTTCTTACTTGCATGGCACCTTTCCTTCCCTTTGGTTGCTTGTGCATCCTTGTGCGGGCATATCCTCCGTCATGCCCTGCTCAGGAGTGATTCTTCATCACCCAGGCTGAACAAAGACTGAAAGTGCCGTTCAGGTACCGTTCATGCGGCGCGGCGTACAGTGGCCTGAACCATTTTTCAAGGAGTTTCATCATGCCGCACCCCACACGCACTCTGACATTGGCCCTGAGCAGCACCTGCCTGGGCCTGGCCCTGTGGGGCAGCGCCCTGCCCGCTGCCCATGCCGACCGCAACGACCACGAACTGGCACGCCAGGCCCTGCAGCAGGGCAAGGTGCTGCCGCTGCGCACGGTGCTGGACAAGGTGGAGCAGCAATACCCCGGTCAGGTGGTGGAGCTGGAATTTGAAGCCGAGCACGGCCAGTTCGTGTACGACATCCGCGTGCTGCAAGCCGATGGCATCATCCTGAAGATCAAGATGGACGCGGTCGATGGCAAGGTGCTCTCGGTCGCACAAAAACGCAAACACTGACTTCCGCCCCCACCATGCGCATCCTGGTCGTAGAAGACGAACCCACCCTGCAGACCCAGCTCGTGGCCGCCATTGCGGCTGCCGGGCACACCGTGGAGACCGCCAGCGATGGCCAGCAGGCACGCTATCTGGGCGAAGTGGAGGACTTTGACGCCGTGGTGCTGGACCTGGGCCTGCCCCAGATCGACGGCCTGAGCGTGCTACGCCACTGGCGCACCCAGGGGCGCAACATGCCGGTGCTGATCCTGACAGCGCGCGGCAGCTGGCACGAAAAGGTCACCGGCATGGACGCCGGTGCCGACGATTACCTGGCCAAGCCTTTCCACATGGAAGAACTGCTGGCACGCCTGCGCGCGCTGCTGCGCCGCCTGTCGCCCCACGCCAGTGCGCTGTGGCAGTGCGGGCCGATCACGCTGGACACACGCCAGGTCTGCGCCTGGGTCAACGATCAGCCCCTGACCCTGACCAGCCACGAATTCAAGCTGCTGGAGCTCTTCATGCAGCAGCCCGGCCAGACGCTCACCCGCACGCAGCTGGCCGAGCACATCTACCCCTACGACAGCGAGCGCGACTCCAACACCATCGAAGTCTTCATCGCCCGCCTGCGCAAGAAGCTGCCGCCCGACAGCATTGAAACCGTACGCGGCAGAGGCTACCGCCTGTGCTGCACCCACAGCGCCTGAAGCCCCGTGCCCACCTCTGCCCCGCCCACCAGCCACGCCGCCAGCGACAATGCCTCCCCCCGACGCCCGGCTGCCTCGCTGCGCCGACGCCTGCTGCTGGCCACCCTCACCTGGGTGCTGCTGGCGCTGCTGGTGGCCGGCTGGGGGCTGCGCAGCCTGTTTGCCCAGCACACCCGCCAGCAACTGCAGGACCAGCTGGTGGTACAGCTCAACCAGTTGAGCGGCGCGGTGGACGTGGACGTTCAGGGCCAGGTGCGCGTGCCCCCCTGGGTCAGCGACCCGCGCCTGGACACGCCCCTGTCCGGCCTGTACTGGCAGATCGACAGCCAGATGCCCGGCGCCGCAGCACGCATGGCCGTGGCACGCTCGCGCTCGCTCTGGGATCAGGTGCTGCCCCTGCCCGCCGACGCCAGCTGGCGCGAGCGACCTGCCCAGGGCTACCGGGTGCTGCAACTTCAGGACGACACACACACGCTGCTGGCCGTCAGCCGCCACATCCACCTGCCCCGAGACGGCACCCCCGTGCTGCGCCTGACCGTGGCCGCCGACATTGCCCTGCTGGCCGAGCCCTTGCAGCGCTTTACCGCCATGCTGCTCATTAGCCTGGGCACCCTGGCCGCCGGCCTGCTGCTGGCCGTGGCCGTGCAGCTGCACCTGACGCTGCGCCCACTCCAACAGCTGCGCCAGGACCTGGCCACCGTGCGCGCCGGCCAGCAACCGGCACTGACCGGCCACTACCCGCAGGAGCTGTTGCCCCTGGTGCAGGAGTTCAACCACGTGCTGACCAGCAATGCCGACATGGTGCAGCGCGCACGCACCCAGGCCGGCAATCTGGCCCATGCGCTGAACACCCCGCTGAGCGTGCTCACCAACGCCGCCGCGCAGGACGCCAGCCCGCTGGGGCAGCTGGTGCAGGAACAGGTGGCCCAGGCACGCCGCCATGTGGAATACCACCTGGCCCATGCCCGCGCCAGCGCCGCCGTGCGCGCCACCGGCCTGCGCTGCCCGGTGCAGCCCGTGCTCCAGGCCCTGCTGCGCACCGTGGCGCGGCTGCATTCGCACATCGACTTTGCGCTGCAGACCGATACGCCGCAGCTGGCCTTCAAGGGCGAGGAGCAGGACCTGTTTGAAATGCTGGGCAACCTGCTGGACAACGCCGGCAAATGGGCGCACGGGCAGGTGCAGATTGATGTGCAGCAGCTGCAGGGCCAGCTGTGCATCACCATTGACGACGACGGCCCCGGCATTGCCGACCCGGCCCAGCGCAGCCAGATCTTTGCGCGCGGCCAGCGCCTGGATGAAAACCGCCCCGGCAGCGGTCTGGGCCTGAACATCGTGCAGGAGCTGGCCCACACCTACGGCGGCAGCGTGCGGGCCGATACGGCGCCGCTCGGCGGCCTGCGCCTGGTGCTGATGCTGCCGCTGGCACCAGCGGCCAGAGATACAAAAAAATGAGCTGCTGGCGCTGACCATACAAAGGTTTCATGCAGATTCATCCATGAAACCCTTGCCAGATCAGCGCAAGCAGCTACAGATACAGGAACAACCCCAGCGCGCCTCAGGCCTTGCGCACAAACTCCGACTTGAGCTTCATCGCACCAATGCCGTCGATCTTGCAGTCGATGTTGTGGTCGCCCTCGACGAGCCGGATGTTCTTCACCTTGGTACCCACCTTCACGACCGAGGAGGCGCCCTTGATCTTCAGGTCCTTGATCACGGTGACCGTGTCGCCGTCCTGCAGCAGATTGCCGTTGGCGTCCTTGACCACCAGCGCGTCCTCGTCTGCAACTGCTGCGGCGCTGGCAGACCACTCGTGCCCGCACTCGGGGCAGATCAACAGTGCGCCGTCCTCATAGGTCAGCGTGGAGGCACAGGCGGGGCACGGTGGCAGGCTGCTGCTCATGTTCAATTCCTTTTCAAAAAAATTACTGCTTGCCGGTGGAGCCGTAACCGCCTTCGCCACGTTCGGAAGGGGCTTCAAACTCCTCCACCACGTTGAAAGTGGGCTGCACCACGGGCACGATCACCAGCTGCGCGAGGCGATCCATGGGCTGCAGCGTGAAGGCGGTCTGTGAACGATTCCAGGCGCTGACCATGAGCTGGCCCTGGTAGTCCGAATCGATGAGGCCCACCAGGTTGCCGAGTACGATGCCGTGCTTGTGGCCCAGGCCCGAGCGCGGCAGGATCAGCGCGGCATAGCCGGGGTCCTTGAGGTACATGGCCATGCCGGTGGGGATCAGCTGCCACTGGCCCGGTTCCAGGGTCAGCGGCGCGTCGATGCACGCGCGCAGGTCCAGCCCCGCGCTGCCGGGCGTGGCATAGGCGGGCATGTTCTCGCGCAGGCGCGCGTCCAGAATCTTGAGATCTACTTGCATGGGCGGCGATTGTGCCTGCTGGCGCAGCCGCTCAGGCTTTGCCGCTGACGGAGCGCAACCAGCGGCGCACCCACCAGACCACCCACAGCACGATCGCCAGCGGTGCCATGTCCGGGGCAAAGATGAACAGCACCACAAAAAACACCAGCAGCGCCACGGTGCCCGCACGCCCTGGTTTTTTGCTGGCCAGGCGGGCGGCCACCTCGGCACCACCGGCGCTGGCTGCCTTCCAGGCTTCGGCGGCGGTCTGCGACACCTCCGCTGCGCCCTGGGGCGCTGCCTCGGCGGCACGTCGGCCAGATCCGCCTGCCGTCGGCTGTGCCAGGAGCGTGGCAGACGCAGCCACACGCGCCTGTTCCTGCTCAGCCCATGCCATGAGCTGATCGACGTAGCGCACATAGTCGCCATTGGGCGGGCCGGCGTAGCTGAACAGATCGGCAGGAGGCTGGTGGCGCAGCGGGGCGGATTTACGGGACATGTGCACTCCTGAAGTACGACGGCGCCAACGGAAACGCTGCTTCCCGCCGTCAGGCTGCTACCTGCGTCGGCAGACGCCGCGCAATCTCGGCCACCAGCGCGTGGCCCAGTTCGGTCTTGCTGGCGCGCGGCAGGGCGTAGCTGCCCTCAGCATCGATCAGCAGCAGGGTGTTGTCGTCCTGCCCGAAGGTGGCCGGGCCGATGTTGCCCACCAGCAGCGGCACCTGCTTGCGCGCGCGCTTGGCGCTGGCGTTGTGCAGCAGGTCGTGGCTTTCGGCGGCAAAGCCGACGCAGTACAGCGCGCCGCGCTGCGCGCGCTCGGACTGGGCGACGGTGGCGAGGATGTCCGGGTTCTCGACAAACGCCAGGCTGGGCACCTGCCCGCTGCCATCCTTCTTGATTTTTTGTGTGGAAAATTCGGCGGGGCGCCAGTCTGCCACTGCGGCAGTCGCTATGAAAACTGTGGCCTGATCGACCTCGGCCTGCACGGCAGCCAGCATCTCGCGCGCCGACTGCACATTGATGCGGCGCACCCCGCGCGGCGTGGGCAGATGCACCGGCCCTGCCACCAGCGTGACCTGCGCACCGGCGGCCTGGGCGGCGCTGGCAATGGCAAAGCCCATCTTGCCGCTGGAATGGTTGGTGATGCCACGCACGGGATCGAGCGCCTCAAACGTCGGCCCGGCGGTGATCAGCACCTGCTGGCCCGCCAAATGCTTGGGCACAAAGCTGGCGGCAATGTCGTGCAGCAGCTCATGCGGCTCCAGCATGCGGCCATCGCCAAACTCGCCGCAGGCCTGCGCACCCTCACCCACTTCCAGCACCAGGGCACCATCCTGCGCTGCCTGGGCAAAGTTGCGCTGCGTGGCCGGGTGCGCCCACATCTCGCGGTTCATGGCCGGGGCCAGCAGCAGCGGCAGGCCCTGCGGGCGCGCCAGGCACAGCAGGCTGAGCAGCTCATCGGCGCGGCCCTGGGCCAGCCTGGCGGCAAAGTCGGCGCTGCACGGGGCGATGACGATGGCATCGGCCTCGCGGCTCAAGTTGATGTGCGCCATGTTGTTGTCCGGGCGCGCGTCCCACTGTCCGACAAAGACGGGGCGGCCCGAGAGCGCCTGCATCGTCACCGGCGTGATGAACCGGGTGGCCGCCTCGGTCATCACCACCTGCACCGTGGCCCCAGCCTGGATGAGCAGGCGGCACAGCTGCGCCGTTTTGTAGCAGGCAATGCCTCCGGTGAGGCCCAGAACGATGTGTTTACCAACAAGCTCTTTCATGGGCAAATGCTAGCAGAGGCTTGGGGTGCATTGCCCCAAGGGGGCAGCGGCCGTGAAGACGCCCCCCCTATAATCGCCATTTCCCGCTTCCAAAATACGGCATGACCAAATTTGTCTTCGTCACTGGCGGTGTGGTGTCCTCCCTAGGCAAGGGCATCGCGTCAGCCTCGCTGGCCGCCCTGCTGGAGTCGCGTGGCCTGAAGGTCACCCTCATCAAGCTAGATCCCTACATCAACGTTGACCCCGGCACCATGAGCCCGATCCAGCACGGTGAAGTCTTTGTCACCGACGACGGTGCCGAAACCGACCTGGACCTGGGCCACTACGAGCGCTTCATCGAAACGCGCATGCGTCAGGCCAACAACTTCACCACCGGCCGTATCTACCAGTCCGTGCTGGAAAAGGAACGCCGCGGTGACTACCTGGGCAAGACCGTGCAGGTCATCCCGCACATCACCAACGAGATTCAGGAATTCGTCAAACGCGGCGCGGGCATTGGCACCGAGGATGCAGCGGACGTGGCCATCTGCGAAATCGGTGGCACGGTGGGCGACATCGAATCGCTGCCCTTCCTGGAAGCCGTGCGCCAGCTGGCCCTGAAGCTGGGACCCAACAACTCCGCCTTCGTGCACCTGACCTACCTGCCCTATATCGAGACGGCAGGCGAGCTCAAGACCAAGCCCACCCAGCACACCGTGCAGAAGCTGCGCGAAATCGGCATCCAGCCCGATGCGCTGCTGTGCCGCGCCAAGCACAGCGTGCCGGAGGACGAAAGGGCCAAGATCTCGCTGTTCACCAACGTGCCCGAATGGGGCGTGATCTCCATGTGGGACGTGGACACCATCTACAAGGTGCCGCGCATGCTGCACGAGCAGGGGCTGGACAGCCTGATCTGCGACAAGCTGCGCCTGAACACCAAGCCCGCCGACCTCAAGCGCTGGGACGATCTGGTGTACGAAACCGAGCATCCGCAAGGTGAGGTCAAGATCGCCATGGTGGGCAAGTACGTGGAGCTGTCGGACGCCTACAAGTCCGTCAACGAAGCGCTCAAGCACGCCGGTCTGCGCAACCACGTGCGCGTGAAGATCACGCACGTGGACTCCGAAACCATCCACGACGGCAACGCCAGGCAGGAACTGTCCCAGTACGACGCCATTCTGGTGCCCGGCGGCTTTGGCGAACGCGGCGTGGAAGGCAAGATCGCCACCGCCAAGTTTGCCCGTGAGAACAAGGTGCCCTATCTGGGCATCTGCCTGGGCATGCAGGTGGCGACCATCGAATTTGCCCGCAACGTCGCCGGCCTGGCCGAGGCCAACTCCACCGAATTCCGTCCCGACACCCCGCATCCCGTGATCGCCCTGATCACCGAGTGGAAGGACGAGGACGGCACCATCAAGACCCGCGACGCCAACTCCGACCTGGGCGGCACCATGCGCCTGGGCGCGCAGTCTTCGGACGTGCAGCCCGGCACACTGGCGCACAGTATCTATGGCGATGTGGTCACCGAGCGCCACCGCCACCGCTACGAAGCCAATGTGCAGTATCTGGACAAGCTGCGCGAAGCCGGTTTGGTGATCTCGGCGCTAACTCAGCGCGAGCAGCTGACCGAAATCATCGAGCTGCCCCAGAGCGTGCACCCCTGGTTCATCGGCGTGCAGTTCCACCCCGAGTTCAAATCCACCCCCTGGGGCGGTCACCCACTGTTCAACGCCTTCATCGCTGCGGCCATGGCGGCGCAAAAGAAAAAATAAAAAACAGGGGCTTGTAGCGCTCAAAAGACAAGGGTTTGCAATACATATCACTTGCAAACCCTTGCTTTATAAGCGCGACGCGCTATTTTTTTCAGACGTCGTTTCGTCCCTTCTTCCATCCCTTTTCTTCGCTTGCTGTCATGAAACTGTGCGGTTTTGATATTGGCCTTGACCAACGCTTCTTCCTCATCGCAGGCCCCTGTGTGGTCGAGTCTGAACAGCTGCAAATGGACGTGGCCGGCCAGCTCAAGGAAATCACCGCGCAGCTGGGCATTCCCTTCATCTTCAAGAGCAGCTTCGACAAGGCCAACCGCTCCTCGGGCACGAGTTTTCGCGGCCCCGGCATGGAAAAGGGCCTGGAGATCCTGGCCAAGGTGAAGAAGGAAATCGGCGTGCCCGTGCTCACCGATGTGCACACCGAAGCCGAAGTGCCCCATGTGGCCGCCGTGGTGGACGTGCTGCAGACCCCCGCCTTTCTGTGCCGCCAGACGGACTTCATCCGCGCCGTGGCCCAGTCCGGCAAACCGGTGAACATCAAGAAGGGCCAGTTCCTGGCACCGCACGACATGAAGAACGTCATCGACAAGGCACGCGCTGCCGCCCGCGAGGCTGGCCTGCCCGAAGACAGCTTCATGGCCTGCGAACGTGGCGCCAGCTTTGGCTACAACAACCTGGTGAGCGACATGCGCAGCCTGGCCATCATGCGCGAGACCGGCGCCCCCGTGGTGTTCGATGCCACGCACAGCGTGCAGCTGCCCGGCGGCAATGGCACCTCCAGCGGCGGCATGCGCGAGATGGTGCCCGTGCTCGCGCGCGCGGCGGTGGCCGTGGGGGTGGCGGGTCTGTTCATGGAGACCCACCCCGATCCGTGCAACGCCCTGTCCGACGGGCCGAACGCCGTGCCGCTCAAGCACATGCGCGCCCTGCTCGCCACCCTGGTGGAGCTGGACGCCATCACCAAGAAAAACGGCTTTTTGGAAAATGATTTTGCCGCCTGAGTGCCGGCAGCCCCAGTTTTTGAAACCGCAAAGGAAATACCATGAGTGCAATTGTTGACATCGTAGGCCGCGAGATCCTGGACAGCCGTGGCAACCCCACCGTTGAGTGCGACGTGCTGCTGGAATCGGGCGTCATGGGCCGCGCTGCCGTGCCCTCGGGCGCATCGACCGGCTCGCGCGAAGCGATCGAGCTGCGTGACGGCGACAAGAGCCGCTACCTGGGCAAGGGCGTGCTCAAGGCCGTGGAGCACATCAACACCGAAATCGCCCAGGCCGTGATCGGTCTGGACGCTGCCGAGCAGGCCTTTCTGGACAAGACCCTGATCGATCTGGACGGCACCGACAACAAGAGCCGCCTGGGCGCCAACGCCATGCTGGCCGTTTCCATGGCCGTGGCCCGCGCCGCTGCGGAAGAAGCCGGCCTGCCCCTGTACCGCTACTTTGGCGGCATGGGCGGCGTGCAACTGCCCGTGCCCATGATGAACGTGATCAACGGCGGTGCCCACGCCAACAACTCGCTGGACCTGCAGGAGTTCATGATCATCCCCGTGGGTGCTCCCTCGTTCCGCGAAGCCGTGCGCTGGGGCGCCGAGGTGTTCCATGCCCTCAAGAAGATCATCCACGACAAGGGCATGTCCACTGCCGTGGGCGATGAAGGCGGCTTTGCACCTTCCGTGGAAAACCACGAAGCCGCCATCCAGCTGATCATCGAAGCCATCGAGAAGGCCGGCTACAAGGCTGGCACCGACATCGCCCTGGGCCTGGACTGCGCTTCCAGCGAGTTCTACAAGGACGGCATGTACGTGCTGGCTGGCGAAGGCAATATGACGCTGACTGCCACCCAGTGGACCGACATGCTGGCTGGCTGGTGCGACAAGTACCCCATCATCTCCATCGAGGACGGCATGGCCGAAGGCGACTGGGACGGCTGGAAGATCCTGACCGAGCGTCTGGGCAAGAAGGTGCAGCTGGTGGGTGACGACCTGTTCGTGACCAACACCAAGATCCTGAAGGAAGGCATCCAGAAGGGCATCGCCAACTCCATCCTCATCAAGATCAACCAGATCGGCACGCTGACCGAAACCTTCGCCGCCATCGAAATGGCCAAGCGCGCCGGCTACACCGCCGTGATCTCGCACCGCTCCGGCGAAACCGAGGACAGCACCATCGCCGACATCGCCGTGGGTCTGAATGCCGGTCAGATCAAGACCGGCTCCATGAGCCGTTCCGACCGCATCGCCAAGTACAACCAGCTGCTGCGCATCGAGGAAGACCTGGGCGACGTGGCCGTGTACCCTGGCCGTGACGCGTTCTACAACCTGCGCGGCTGATACTTGCTACTGACCCGCCAGGCGCACACCGCCGCACTGTCGGTGTGCGCTGGTGAGCGCCTTCCTCTTCCTGCCTGACCATGGTTACACGCATTGTCACCCTGATCCTGCTGGCCCTGCTGGCAGCGATCCACAACCAGCTTTGGCTCGGGTCAGGCAGCGTGGAGCATGTGCGCGAGCTGCGTGCCCAGATCCAGGAACAGCAGGCCGCCAATGCGCTCATCAGCCAGGAGGTGGAACGCCTGCGCCTGGAGGTCAACGACCTCAAGGAAGGCGGGGAGATGATCGAGGAAAAGGGCCGCAGCGAGCTGGGCATGCTCAAGCCCGGCGAGATTTATATCCATATCATGCCCTAGCCCTTGTCCAGCAAGCGCGAGCAGCTATCAAAAAAAGCAGCCGGCAATGCCGGCTGCTTTTTTATATGGCATTGGTGCGTCTGCACACGTGGCCGCTACTGCATTGCTCCGGGGGCTGGATGGCTGGCATCGGTGAACAGCTGCGCCACGTCCACCGGATCAAAGCTGTACTGGGCACCGCAGTAGTCGCAGCCCACCTCGACGCTGCCGCGCTCTGCCACCACGCTTTGCACCTCTTCCCGCCCCAGACTGCGCAGCATGGATTGCACGCGCTCACGACTACAGGTGCAGGCAAAGTGCGGACCGCTTTCCCCCTCCTGGGGCACAAAGCGCAGGAGCTTTTCCTCCCAGAACAGGCGCCGCAGCACGGTATCCACATCCAGCGCGAGCAGCTCATCGCGCGTCAGGCTGGCTGCCAGGGCGGCGATGCGCCGATAGTCTTCGTTCTCACCCAGCGCATCGCGTGCGTCGGCCTCGCTTTCGGTGGCGCCAGCCAGATTGTCCACGCCCTTGGTCGGCATGCGCTGGATCAACAGCCCGGCAGCCACCTGGTCGTTGGCCGCCAGCACCAGGGTGGTATCCAGCTGTTCGGACTGGTGCATGTATTGCTGCAGCACCTGCGCCAGACTCCCCAGACTGCCACTGCCCTGGGCATCGTTGAGGGGCACCACCCCTTGATAAGGCTGCTGGCCGGGCAGGCGATCCTGGGGATCGAGCGTGATGGCGCAACGCCCCTGCCCCTGGACGTTGACCAGATCGGCCAACGTGTCCCCGGCCGACACGTGGCCTTGAACCGAGGCCGTGGCACGCAGGGCCAGGTTGGAGTGCACCTCGGCCACTGCCACCTTGACCGGGCCATCGCCAAAAATTTGCAGCACTAGGGCGCCGTTGAATTTGATGTTCGATTGCAGCAGCACCGCAGCAGCGGCCATCTCCCCGAGCAACTCACGCACCGGGGCAGGATAGGCACCGGTTTCCGTGTTGCTGGCACGGCGTTGCAGGATGTCCTGCCAGGCGTCGGTCAGGCGCACCATCATGCCGCGCACAGGCAGGCCATCGAATAGGAATTTATGCAGTTCAGACACAGTGGTTCTCTAAAAAAGTGAGCTTGAGGCCCATGCGCCGCCTCACGTATCCAGCTTTTTCAAGCCAGCCTGAAAGCGCCGCGCATTGGCAATGTAGTGGTGCGCGCTGCGGCGAATGCCCTCGATCTGCTCCGGGGTGAGCTGGCGCACCACCTTCGCGGGGCTGCCCAGAATCATCGATCCATCCGGAAAGACCTTGCCCTCCGTGACCAGGGAACCCGCACCCACCAGGCAGTTCCTGCCGATTTTCGCTCCATTGAGCACCACCGCCCCGATCCCGATCAGGGACTCATCGCCAATCGTGCAGCCGTGCAGCATGACCTTGTGCCCTACCGTCACATGACGCCCCACCACCAGCGGCTGACCGCTGTCGGCATGCAACACACAGCCGTCCTGAATGTTGCTGCCGGCACCAATGTGCAGATGGTCTGTGTCGCCGCGCGCCACCACGCCGAACCACAGGCTGGCTTCGGCCTCCAGGGTGACATCGCCGATGACCTGGGCACTGTCGGCCACCCAGGCTGTGTCTGCAATCTGCGGGGCCACGCCATCCAACGCATAAACCGCCATGCTGTGCTCCTGTTCTCCCTATCAGGGTCTGGGCGAAAATTTACAATTGTAGGGATGGAACTGCGAACCCATGCGTTGGAGGTGTTGTGCATCACGGATGCACGGGCCAAGGCACAGGCTGCCCAGCAGATGCTGACCCAGGCGCACCACTACCACATTGCCCCCCATGCCCGCCCCACCCTGGCGGAGGACGTTGCACTACCCGGCCATCCCGAACGCCCCGAGCTGCGCCATCACACCGATGTGGCACGCCGCTCACCCGCCACCCTCCTGGGGCGCGTGGTGCTGATGCACGCCATTGCCCACATCGAGTTCAACGCCATCAACCTGGCACTGGATGCCATCTGGCGCTTTGACGCCATGCCGCCAGCGTTCTATCTCGACTGGCTGCAGGTGGCCGCAGAAGAAGGCAAGCACTTCACCCTCGTTGACGACTGGCTGCGCACCCAGAACCATGCCTACGGCGACTTCCCGGCCCACCAGGGGCTGTGGGCCATGTGCGAAAAGACCGCCGGCGATATCGTCGCCCGCATGGCGCTGGTGCCGCGCACCCTCGAAGCACGCGGCCTGGATGCCACGCCACAGATCCAGCACAAACTGCGCCACGTGGGCACGGCGGACGCCCTGGCCGCCGTTGCCATTCTGGACACCATCCTGCACGAAGAGGTCGGGCATGTTGCCATTGGCAACCACTGGTACCGTTGGTTATGCCTGCAACACGCTCTGGATCCTGTAGCACACTACACTTGTCTGACCAAGCGCTATCAAGCCCCGTGGCCCAAGCCACCATTGAACACCGATGCCCGGATGGCAGCCGGTTTCACTGAAGAAGAACTGTCGTGGCTGCAAATGGGCCCCGCCCCCGTTGCGCCACCACCTGTTGACCTTGAATGCCCGTCCGGCAACTAACGACACCATGACTACCACCACCGGCGCTCTTGTCGAGCACCCAGCCACCCTCATTGCCCGCCAGGCCATCGTAGACAGCAGCAGGACTGTGGTTGGCTATGAACTGTTCAACCGATCCCGCGCACCGGAGAAGCACACTGCAGCCTCCGATGTGCTGCTGGTCTTCACTGCGCTGTCCCACGCTGGCGCGGAAGATCTGGTCGGCGACAAGCTGCTCTTCGTCAACTGCACCCACGAAAGCCTGGCCGGTGGACACCTGGAGTTGCTGGACCCCAGCAAGATCGTCCTGGGCATCCAGCCTCTGGGGCACAGCGCAGCCGCAGAGGCGCATCTGCGCGTCCCCATGCTGCAGAGCCTGCGCCAGCGCGGCTTCAAGCTCTCCTTCGGGCACTTTGTCCTGGAGTCGGTCTATGCCAGCTGGCTGCCGCTGGCCGATTTCATCAAGATGGATCTGACGCTCCTGCCACCGCAGGAGCTGGTCATTCGCACCCAGTTCGCGCAAAAACACAGCAAGGCCACGCTGATCGCCACCAAACTGGAAGAGGCCGAGCAGTTCAATACGCTGCAAAACATGGGGATCTCCCTGTTCCAGGGCTTCTGGTTCGCTCGTCCCACCGTGGTGGAGGCCAAACTGCTGGCACCCCGCCAGGCCAGCCTGCTGGAGCTCATCGGCCTGCTGCGCCGCCAGGCCAGTACCGATGAGCTGGAAGAGGTGCTGAAAAAGGACACCGGACTGGCCTTCAACCTGCTGCGCCTGATCAACTCCGCCAGCTTTGGCCTGCAACGGGAAATCACCTCCTTCCGTCAGGCGGTGCTGTTGATGGGGCTGAAAAAGCTTTTTCGCTGGGCAGCACTGCTGCTGGCCGCCACCAAGAACGCCGATGCGCCCGCCTCGCTGGGGCAGACTGCGGTGGTGCGTGGCCGCCTGATGGAGTTGCTGGCACAGGAGTTCATGACCGAAGATGAGGCCGATCAGGCCTTTGTGACCGGACTCTTCTCCCTGCTGGACATCATGCTGGGCATTCCCATGCCCGCAGTGCTGGAAATGATCTATGCTCCGCCCGCTGTCACACACGCCCTGCTGCACCACGAAGGCCCGCTGGGCGACCTGCTCACCCTGGCCAAGGCCTGCGAAAGCAGCGACGAGCGCGCCTTTGACACGATTGCCGAAAAGCTGCAACTGAGCAGCCAGCAGATCAATTGGGCCCATTTGCGCGCTCTGGCGTGGAGCGACCAGGTGGAAGGCTAGGGCCAAGCACCCACCTGGTCACCAAAATTGACACTTTCCCCCCTCTGTAACCGGTTACAGTAAGCCCCGTTTACGCATTTACGTACAGGCAAAGGGCTGCTCTGATGGGTTCGCGTACGCCCTATGCCCATCCCCCGTTTCCTTGACGCAGACATGACCCTTACCACTCCCCCCGCGGCTTCCAGTTCTACACAAGAGTCGGAGAACACCTCCTTCATCGGTCGTCAGGCCATCGTGAACGAACGACGCGAAGTCTTTGGTTACGAGCTTTTTGACCGCAGCACCTCGTCGTTTACGGCAGCCAGCGATGCGGCCCTGCTGTTCAACGCACTGTCGTATGCAGGCACAGAAGCGCTGGTGGGCAAGAAGCTGGTGTTCATCAACTGCACCCACGACAGTCTGGCAGGCGGGCACCTGGAACTCATTCACCCGGAGAAGGTGATTCTGGAGGTTCCTCCTCTGCCGGAAGGCACACCCCAGGAGGTCATTGACGAACGCCTTGCCATCTTCACCGACCTGAAGGAACGCGGCTTTCGTCTTGCCTTTGATCAGAACGTGCTGCGCCACAGCTACAGCAGCTGGCTGCCCATGGCCAACTTCATCAAACTGGACATGCAGGCCATTGCTGCGGACAGCCTGCCGGCCATTGTCAAGATGGCCCAGGCCCGCTCTTCTGCACATCTGGTAGCAGAGAAGGTTGAAACCGAAGAGCAGTACAACAGCATGAAGGCCTTGGGGATCAGGCTCTTTCAAGGCTTCTGGTTCGCCAAGCCGGATGTGGTACAGGCCAAGACGGTGCGCCCCAATCAGGCCATCATCCTGCAGCTGCTCAACCTGGTGCGCAACCAGGGCAGCACGGCTGAAATCGAGGAATTGCTCAAGAAGGACCCGACCCTGTCCTTCAACCTGCTGCGCTTCATCAACTCTGCAGGGTTTGGCCTGTCGGTGGAAATCACGTCGTTCCGCCACGCAGTGATGATCCTGGGGCTGAAAAAGCTCTTCCGCTGGGCCGCCCTGCTTCTGACCACGTCCCGCGGAGGCAGTGCCCCTGCCGTGGGACAGACCGCTGTGGTACGCGGTCGCCTGATGGAGTTGCTGGCCACCGAATTGCTGACCGCAGACGATGTGGACAACGCCTTCATCGTCGGCATCTTTTCGTTGCTGGACTCCATGCTTGGCATCCCCATGGAGCTGGCATTGGAAGCCATTGCCCTGCCGCAGCCGGTGGTCGATGCCCTGCTGCACAGAACCGGGGTTTTCGCCCCTCTGCTGGAGCTGACTCTGGCCTGCGAAAGCGGGGACGACGACAACTTCGCCCGCATCACCGATGCGCTGCACCTGTCCAATCACCAGGTCAACTGGGCGCACCTGCAGGCCCTGGCCTGGGCCGATGAGCTGACCAGCATGGACTGCTAGGCGCGCAGCCTGGCAACAAGCCCGCCACCTACCCTCTGGGGTGGTGTTGGATGTGCAGTTGCTGCAGACGCTCGCGTGCGATGTGGGTGTAGATCTGGGTTGTCGAAATGTCGGCATGCCCCAGCAGCAACTGCACTACCCGCAAATCCGCCCCGTGATTGAGCAAATGCGTTGCAAACGCGTGGCGCAGCGTATGCGGGGACAGCGGAGCAGTGATTCCTGCCTGCAGCGCATATTTCTTCACCAGCATCCAGAACATCACCCGGCTCATGCTGCTGCCGCGCTGGGTGACAAAGCAGTCGTGACTGCGCTGCCCGGCCAGAATCACTGGTCGCGCGTGGTGCACGTACTGCTCCAGCCACTGCTGTGCTTCCTGACCAAAAGGCACAAGGCGCTCCTTGCTCCCTTTGCCCAGTACCCGCAGCACGCCCTGTTGCATGTCCAGATGCTGTAGTTGCAGACCAACCAGCTCACTGACACGCAGGCCGCTGGCATACATCAGCTCCAGCATCGCCCGATCGCGCAGCCCCAGGGGGGTGCCCACGTCCGGCGCCTGTAGCAACGCCTCCACCTGCGCCTCACTCAGCGTCCACGGCACCCGCAGCGCCTGCCTGGCAGGCAACACCTGCAGGGTCGGGTCATGCTGCAGGCGCTGCTCGCGCAAGGCCCATTGGTAATAGCGCCGCAGTGCACTCAGGCCCCGGTTGCTGGAGGTTGCCCTGGCACCTTGCTCATGCCGCAACTGCAACCAGGTACGCACATCGTCACCGGTGGCAGCATCGAGCACCTTCCGCTGCCCGGCCAGCAAAGCAGCATAGGCCCGCAAATCCCGGCGATAAGCCTGTAAAGTGTTCCTGGCCAGGCCATCTTCCAGCAGCAGGCTGGCTATGAACGCATCCACACCGGCCAGGCTGGTACGCAGAATTTCGGTTGCATCGGACATGGTGCCTATTGTGCGCACATCACACCATCGCCATGGCGCAAGCATTCAGCGACCGCGTGCCGCAAATGCGGCCCCCTATCGTCCCCTTGCGCGTCGATGCTGGAAGCGGCGCAACTCCTTGTCGTTGCGCCGAATGTGCAAGGACAGCCAATCCCGCAGCACCCGGGAAAGTTGCGCTGCCACCGTGATGCCCCCGGCCTGCAATTGGCGCTCCAGCGCATACAGGCTCTCCATGAAGGAATCATGTCCCTGCTTGTGCGCCTCCAGATCGGGGAAGCCATGCTGGGCCATGATGTGCTCTTCACGTGCCAGATGCTCCCGCGTGCTGTCGATCGTACGGCGCAGGATGGAAGCCACCACGACCTGCCCTGCGCCACGGCTGGTGGCGGAATGCAGTTCGTTGACCAGGTCCACCAGCAGACGGTGATCCTCATCAATGGGGCCTCCGTCAATCACCATGTCATCAGCCCATTCAAAGTACGCCACAGCTCACCCCTCCTGCCAGCCAAGTGCAGGAGCTGCTGCCCGCATGCCAACACGGCGGGAAGCCTGCTCTATCCGGAAAACACTGACCATGCGCACCAGGGCCTGGGCCTGGGCCTCCACCGCCTGCGCAGCAGCAGCAGCCTCTTCGACCAAGGCCGCGTTTTGCTGCGTGACCTGATCCATCTGCTGCACCGCCTGATTGATCTGTTCGATGCCCTGGGTCTGATCCTGGCTGGCTTCGCGGATCTCTCGCATGATGTCTGCTACGCGACGCACGTTGACCACGATTTCGTCCATGGTGCTGCCCGCTTTTTCCACCTGCGTACTGCCGTTGGTGACATTGCTCACGGACTCTTCGATCAGGTGCTTGATTTCGCGTGCAGCTTCCGCGCTGCGTCCAGCCAGGGCGCGCACCTCGGAGGCCACCACGGCAAAGCCGCGCCCCTGCTCGCCAGCCCGTGCGGCCTCCACAGCAGCGTTCAAGGCCAGGATATTGGTCTGGAAGGCAATGCTGTCGATGATGCCGATGATGTCCGCGATCTTGCGCGAGGAGGTGTTGATCGCCTCCATGGTCTGCACCACTTCTGCCACCACCTCGCCGCCGCGTGCAGCCACATTGGCGGCCGACTCCGCCAGGTCTGCCGCGTACTTGCCGCTATCGCTGTTCTGACGCACCGTGCCGGCCAGCTCCTGCATGGCGGCACTGGTCTGCTCCAGGGCACTGGCCTGTTCCTCCGTCCGGCTGGACAGGTCCAGGTTGCCAGTGGCAATCTGCGTCGTTGCCGTGGCAATGGCATCGCTGCCACGGCGCACCTCACCCACGATGTTCGCCAGGCTGCCATCCATGTTCTGCAATGCTCGCAGCAGCAGCCCGGTTTCGTCGCTCGACTGCACGGGAATCTCATGTCCCAACCGTCCTTGGGCCACATCCTCGGCCACTTTCACCGCTTGGGAGAGCGGCCGAGTGATGGAGCGCGTAATCCACCACGCAACCAGCAAGCCAACCACCCAGGCCCCTGCACTGACCAGCAACACAATCCAGCGTGCCAGATCAGCGTCGCGGGTCGCCTGCCCAGCATCCGCCTCAGCAACCTTCTGCTGCACGTCGGACAACTCACGACAGCCTGCGGAAATCGCATTCAACTGTACCAACGTGACGTTTTTCAGCTCCTCGGTGGCCGCCTCCAGCTGCCCGGAATCCAGCAATTCGTAGAACTTGACCTGGGACTGCACGTAGATGGCGCGGGCACGCTCCACCTGGGCCAGCAGATTTCTATCCGTCTCGGTGTCCACCAGCGCCTGCAGCGTTTCGATCGCCCGAACGAATTCCTGACGTGAAGCAACGATCTCGTCACGCAGCCGCTGGCGCTCCCCTCCCTCGCTGATCAGCTGCTCCATGGTGCGTCGGGCATTCAAGGCCGCGATCAGGCCCAGCCGGTTGGCTGCATCGGCCTTGACCCAGGTCTTCTCGACCATGTGGTGTGTGGTGCGGCTCAGGGTCGTCAGATTCCAGAGCGCCACGGTACTCACGCCAAGCATCATGACCAGAACCAGGCCAAAAGCAGCGAACAGGCGCGTGCCTATACGCCAATTGCGCGGAGGGGAAAAAACAGCAGCCATTCAATGCCCACGTCTCAAAATTGATAGGAATCAGATGTCCGACGACATCCGGAGATCCAGAGTCTGCAAATCTGGACAGGGCGAGATGTTACACAAGGAAACTCAACTTTTATTCCGGGGGTTTACGCATCCCTGGTACGTGCCAGCGCAATGAAAGCTGCCACGTAGTCGCTGCTGACATCCTCCTGACGCACTCCCAGGTGAATGTGCTTGGCCACTCCGCGCGGCCCCAGGCGGACGGGCTGCACGGCAAGGCGTTGGGCATACTCCAGCACCAACCAGCGCGGCAGTGCTGCCACCCCCCGGCCGCTGGCCACCATTTGCAGCATGATGTCGGTGGTTTCTATGGTCTTGTGCTGCCGCGGCAGCCGCCCGGCAGGCAGCAAAAACCGGGTGTACACATCCAGCCGGTCGGTGGGCACGGGATAGGTGATCAGCACTTCCCGGGCAACATGCTCCGGCTCCACATGCTCCAGGGCGGCCAGAGGGTGCCCCGTTGGCACGACCAGCACCTGCTCGTAGTCGAAGACCGGCTCGAATACCAGGCCTGGCTGTGGAATAGGATCTGGCGTGACCAGAACGTCGATCTCGTAATCCTGCAACGCGGTCAGGCCACCGAACTGGAATTTCTGCTTCACGTCCACATCCACCCCGGGCCATGCCGCCAGATAAGGCGCCACGACCTTCAGCAGCCACTGGTAGCACGGATGACACTCCATGCCGATGCGCAAATTGCCCCGCACTCCTTGAGCGAACTGCTGCAACTGCGCCTGCGCCTGTTCCAGCTGTGGCAGCACACGCTGCGCCACAGAGAGCAGATAGCGCCCCGCCTGGGTCAGGCGCAAGCCACGTCCCTCCCGCTGCCACAACGCTGTTCCCAATTGTTGCTCCAGCTTTTTCATGCTGTGACTCAGTGCCGACTGGGTCAGACACAGGCGCTCGGCCGCCGCAGTGACGCTGCCGCATTCATGAATTGCACGCACGATAGTCAGATGACTGCGCTCCAACATATGAATACAAGTAATTGATCATTGAAAACAATCCATTTTACTTCATGAATATCTCTTCCTAAGATGCAGATTCTTTGCAATTCATGGGATAGATAAAAAATCATGACTATTATTCATAACCTCGGGTTTCCGAGAATTGGGGCACGGCGTGAATTGAAATTTGCGCTGGAGTCGTACTGGAAGGGTGAGAGCAGCCAGGAGCAACTGCTGGCCGTCGGAGCACAACTGCGCAGTACGCACTGGCAACAACAAAGTGCCTTGGATTGGGTACCAGTGGGCGACTTTTCCTTCTACGACCAGGTGCTGGACATGAGCTTCACCCTGGGCAACCTGCCAGAGCGTGTGCAAGACTTCCACGGTGCGTCACTGGACAATTACTTTCGCGTGGCACGCGGCCGCTCGGCTCCATCCGAGGCAGGGCACGCCTGCTGTGCCGGTGTGGCTGCGGGCGAGATGACCAAGTGGTTCGACACCAACTACCACTACATCGTCCCCGAGTTCAGCGCCAGCACCACATTTGAACTGGATGCCAGCCGCCTGCTGGAACAGTTGAACGAAGCACGCGCCCAAGGCGTGCGGGCCAAGCCGGTCATCATTGGGCCGGTCACCTATCTGGCTTTGGGCAAGGCCAAGGACGACTCCAACCGTCTGGAATTGCTTGAGCGCCTGCTGCCGGTCTATGCCCAGCTGCTGAACGCGCTGGCGGCTGAAGGCGTGCAGTGGGTGCAAGTGGATGAGCCGATCCTGGTCACCGACCTGGAGGCAAGCTGGCAACAGGCGCTGCGCCAAAGCTACCAGTACCTGCAACGCTGCCCCCTCCGCATCCTGCTGGCCAGCTATTTTGGTGCGCTGCTGGACAACAAGGCTCTGGCCGCGCAGTTGCCTGTGGCCGGCCTGCACGTGGACGCCTGCAGCAACCGCGATGATGCGCAGCAGCTCATCGACTTGCTGCCTGCCGACAAAGTGCTGTCGCTGGGCGTCATCAGCGGGCGCAACGTCTGGAAAAGCGATTTGCATGCCACCCTGGACTGGCTCGAACCATTGGCCCAGCGCTTGGGTGAGCGCCTGTGGCTGGCCCCCAGTTGCTCCTTGCTGCACGTTCCGGTGGATCTGGACAGTGAGCACCAGCTCGACGCCGAGGTCAAAAGCTGGCTGGCCTTTGCCAGGCAAAAACTGCACGAGCTGCAGATCCTGGGCCAGGCCCTCAATCACGGACGTGCCAGCGTACAGGCTGAGCTAACCGCCAATGCCGCAGCGCTGGCCGCACGCCGCAACTCTCCACGTGTGCACCGCCCCGAGGTGCAGGCTGCCGTCGCCGCCATCACGCCAGCCATGGGGCAGCGCAACCGTCCCTACGCCCAGCGCGCACCCTTGCAAGCCGCCCATCTGCAACTGCCGGCTTACCCGACAACAACCATTGGCTCTTTCCCGCAGACTGCCGACATCCGCCGCACACGCAGCGACTTCAAGGCAGGCCGCATCGACAGCAGCACCTACGAAAGCGCCATGCGCGCAGAAATTGCCCGCTGCGTGCGCGAACAGGAAGCTCTGGGCCTAGACGTACTGGTGCATGGCGAAGCCGAACGCAACGACATGGTGGAATACTTTGGCGAGCAGCTGCAAGGCTATGCCTTCAGCCAGTCTGGCTGGGTGCAGTCCTATGGCTCGCGCTGCGTCAAGCCACCGATTCTGTTTGGCGACATCGCCCGTCCGCAGGCCATGACGGTACAGTGGATCTGCCATGCCCAGTCGCTGACCAGCAAGCCCATGAAAGGCATGCTCACCGGCCCGGTCACCCTCCTCAACTGGTCGTTCGTGCGCGATGACCAGCCGCGCTCAACCACCTGCAAGCAGCTGGCCCTGGCCATCCGCGAAGAAGTGCTGGATCTGGAAAAGGCCGGGATACGCATCATTCAGATCGACGAAGCCGCCTTGCGCGAAGGCCTGCCCTTGCGCAAAAGCCTGTGGCAGGAATACCTGAGTTGGGCCATCGACAGCTTTCGCATCTGCGCCAACGGAGTGCAGGACCGCACGCAGATCCACACCCACATGTGCTACTCCGAATTCAACGACATCATCGCTGCCATTGCGCAGATGGACGCAGACGTCATCACCATCGAGACGTCACGTTCGGACATGGAGCTGCTCGATGCCTTCGAACACTTCGAGTACCCCAACGAAATCGGCCCCGGCGTGTACGACATCCACTCACCCAACATTCCCACCCAGGAACACATGGTGCATCTGATGCAGCAGGCCGCACGCCGCATCCCGGCACAGCGCCTGTGGGTCAATCCCGATTGCGGCTTGAAAACCCGTCAGTGGAGTGAAGTCATCCCTGCACTGCAAGCTATGGTTTCTGCAGCTGCCTCCCTTCGCCAGTCCATGGATTGAGATATAAAAACATCTGAAAATATTTATACATCAGCGGCAGCTGCTATCAAAAAAGCCGTCCATGCATCTGCTGGACGGCTTTTTCAACTCTTTGGCTGCGACATGGCTACTGCAGGGTTTCCGTGGTGACCTTGGGCAGAAGCAGCGGCAACACCGGCACCCCCTCTTCCAATAGCTCTCGCGTCTGTTCCGGTGTGGCCTGACCACGGATGGGCTTTTCCTCCTCCTCACCGCGGTGCATGCGCAGCGCCTGTTTGGCAAAACGCTCCCCGACATCCTCGGCCTGCTGCGCCACGTGTCGCGAAACCTGCAACCACGCTGCCTGCAATGCGCGCAGCTTCTCGCGTTGCGCCTGCGGCAGCGATGCCACCTGGCCCTCCTGCGCCGGGGCGGGAGATCGCTCCTGCGATGTCCCCCCCAGATTCAGACGCGGAGCACTCAACCCTTTTTCAATGGTCGTGCAGCCACACATCGGGCACTCCAGCAGGTGACCGCTGCGCTGCTGCTGAAAATCCTCTTCAGAAGCAAACCAGCCTTCAAACACATGCCCTTGGCTGCAATGCAGATCCAGTACTTTCATGACACATGACTCATATAACCAAATACAGGCCCACGCCCGGAAACCCCAAAACAAAGCGGCATCACCTTGTGCAGTGATGCCGCCAGAATACGCCTTTGATTTTCAGTCGTGGTGCCTGCCCAGATAGCGATAGACAAAGCCCGGGAAAGCCAGCGTCAAAAACAAGGCGCCTGTCACTGCGTAAAACTCCCAGCCCTGGGGATAGATTTGCCCGGCACGTCGCTCCAGAGCCAAGGCCAGCCCCCCCACCAGACCGTACAGAAGCAGCAGTTCCAGCAAGCGCCCCCACAGAGGCTTCGCCCCCGGCGAGCGCGGACCAGCGAGAAACCAGCGCTCACTCAGGAAAGGAAGATTGGCGGCAAGAAAAGCCGCCAGAATCACCAACCAGACCGATGCCGTCTGCGACACGTGTCAATCGCCCCGCACGACTTCAGGAGGCCAGGGCACGCACGATGGCGTCGGCACACAGGCTCATCAACCCACCGGGGAAGATACCCAGAATCAGCACCAGCAGCCCGTTGATGGACAACACCGAGCGCACATCCAGCGGCGCCGAAACGGCACCAGCGGTCAAAGGCTTGTCGAAGTACATCACCTTCACCACGCGCAGGTAGTAGAAGGCACCGATCAGCGACATCACCACGGCAAACACCGCCAGGGAAATGTTGAAGACCTGTCCGGTTGCCACCAAAGCTTCCAGCACCGCCAGCTTGGCGTAGAAGCCAACCAGCGGAGGAATGCCCGCCATGGAGAACATGCAGATCGTCATGATGCCGGCATACAGCGGGCTGCGCTGGTTCAGGCCTGCCAGGTCGGAAACTTCCTCGCTCTCAAAACCTTCACGTGCCAGCAGCAGGATCACACCGAAGGCAGGCAGTGCGGTGAGCACGTAGGTGACCACGTAGAACATGGCCGAGCTGTACGCTGTCTGAGCCGAACCGGCGTCCACCTCACCGTTGACAACGCCCGACAGCAGCCCCAGCAGCAGGAAACCCATGTGCGAAATCGTCGAGTAGGCCAGCATGCGCTTGAGGTTGGTCTGCACCACACCCACCAGGTTACCGATCAGCAACGAGGCAATCGCCAGGAAGGCCAGCATCTGCTGCCAATCCATCGCCAGGGGCAGCAGGCCATCGACCAACAGACGCATCACGATGGCAAACGCCGCCAGCTTGGGAGCGCTACCGATGATCAGGGTGACCGATGTGGGAGCACCGTGGTACACGTCAGGCACCCACATGTGGAAGGGAACAGCGCCCAGCTTGAATGCCAGGCCGGCAACCACGAACACCACGCCGAACACCAGAACTTGCTTGCTGATCTCACCACCGTCGATGGCCTTGAAAATCTCACCAATATCCAGCGAGCCGGTGGCGCCATAAATCATGGACATGCCATACAGCAGGAAACCGCTGGCCATGGCACCCAGCACAAAGTACTTCATGGCCGCTTCCACCGAAGCCTCGTGATCACGACGCAGGGCGACCATGGCGTAGCTGGACAGCGTGAGCAATTCCAGGCCCAGGTACAGCACCAGCAGGTGGTTGCCACCGATCATCACAAAAATGCCCAGCAGCGAAAAAATCGACAGCGAGAACAGCTCACCGCCACGCAGCATGCCACGGTCTGCGGAATACGGACGGGCATACACCAAGGCCACCATCATGGCCAGGGTGGCAAAGCACTTGAGCCAGTTGCCCATGGCATCGGAGACCACCATGTTGCTCCAGCCATAGACGGTATTGCCGGTAGAGGCATACATGGCCTGCATGATGGCCACCACGGCCAGAGTCAGCATCGTCAGCACATAGGTGCCGGTGCGGCGGGTGCTGGTCACGCCCAGATCTGCCAAGGCGATCACGCAGCCCATCACCATGAGCACGATCTCAGGGTAGATCGCAAGCCAGCTGATGTTGTCAATCATTTGGAATCTCTCAGTTCAGTCTGGTCTTAGGGAAGCTTCGATTGGGCCACATGCTGCAGCAAATGTTGCACAGACGGATCAATCACGTCAGTAAACGGCTTGGGATAGATGCCCATGAACAGCACCGCCACAGCCAGAATGCCCAGCACGAGGAACTCGCGGCCATTGATATCCTGCAAATTCCTGACGTTGTCGTTGGTTACGGGCCCCAGATACACACGCTTGTACATCCACAGCGAGTAAGCCGCCCCCCAGATCACGGCGCTGGCAGCCAACACCCCAACCCAGAAGTTGAACTTGACCGATGCAATGATCACCATCCACTCACCAACAAACCCTGCCGTTGCAGGCAGACCGCAGTTGGCCATGGAGAACAACAGGGCAAAAGCCGCAAACTTGGGCATGGTGTTCACCACGCCACCGTAGGCAGCAATCTCACGCGAGTGCACACGGTCGTACAGCACGCCGATGCACAGGAACATCGCGCCGGAGACAAAACCATGGGCGATCATCTGCGCAATGCCGCCGGCAACGCCCATGTCGTTGAAGATGAAGAAGCCCAGCGTGACAAAACCCATGTGCGCCACGGAAGAGTAAGCCACCAGCTTCTTCATGTCCTTCTGCACCAAGGCCACCACACCAACGTAGATCACGGCAATCAGCGACAGGGCAATGATCAGCCAGGCCCACTCACGCGCAGCATCCGGTGCAATCGGCATGGAGAAGCGCAGGAAACCATAAGCGCCCAGCTTCAGCATGATCGCAGCCAGAACGGCCGAACCACCTGTGGGTGCCTCCACGTGCACATCAGGCAACCATGTATGCACGGGGAACATGGGCACCTTGACGGCAAAGGCAGCCAGGAAGGCGAAGAAGATGAGCGTCTGCTCCTTCATCGTCAGCTTCAGCTCATGCCAGGTCAGGATGTCAAAGCTGCCGCCAGCACGGTTGTACAGGTAGATGATGGCAATCAGCGTCAGCAGCGAACCCAGCAGGGTGTACAGGAAGAACTTGAACGCTGCGTAAATCTTGTTCGGACCGCCCCAGATGCCAATGATCAGGTACATGGGAATCAGGGTGGCCTCGAAGAAGACGTAGAACAGCAAGCCGTCCAGAGCTGCAAACACCCCGACCATCAGACCCGACAGGATCAGGAAAGCACCCATGTACTGGTTCACACGTTCGGTGATGCTGGACCAGGAAGCAATCACCACGATGACCGTAATGAACGCAGTCAACGGAACGAACCAGAAGGAAAGCCCATCCACGCCCAGGTGGTAGTAGATGTTGAAGCGCTCAATCCAGAGCACCTTCTCAACAAACTGCATCTGCGCCGAGGTGGCATCAAAACCACTGATCAGTGGCAGAGTCACCAGCAGGCCCAGCACCGAGCCAATCAGTGCCAGCCCGCGCACCGCGCCGACCTGACTCTCACGTCCCAAAGTCAGCAGCAATACGCCAAACGCAATGGGAACCCAAATGGCAAGACTCAACAAACCCATTTTTCTTCTTCCCTTACTTGTTGAGCCACACGAAGTAGGTCATGAGCACGAAAACACCCAAAATCATAACCAACGCGTAGTGGTAGATATAACCTGATTGGAACCAGCGCACGACGGATGCCAGCTTGCCGATCACCTTCCAGGAACCATTGACCACAGCACCATCAATGATGGCCTGGTCGCCTGCACGCCAGAAAGCGGTACCAAACATGCGAGCGCCACGGGCGAAGACATTTTCGTACACCCAGTCCACGCCATACTTGCCTTCCAGCACCTGATACAGACCGATCTTCTTGCTGAAGGCCATGATGGCCGCGGGAATCTCGGGCTTGACCATGTAGAACACGTAAGACACCAGCACACCTGCCAGAGCCAGCCAGAAGGGTGCTGCCTGGAAGCCATGCAACGCCATGCCCACCCAGCCATGGATGCTGTCTGCCAGATGTGTCATCGCCGGATGCTTGGCAGCATCCACATGGATCACACCCTTGAAGAAGTCACCGAACAGCATGGGCATGAGCGCCATCGCACCAATGACCACCGAAGGAATGGCCAGCAGCAGCAAAGGCACGGTCACCACCCAAGGCGATTCATGCGGCTTGCCATCATGTTCATGACCGTGACCATGGTCGTCGTGATGGTGGTGCGCATCCGGATTCTGGTCGTAACGCTCCTCACCGTGGAAAACGATCCAGTACAGGCGGAAGGAGTAGAACGCCGTGATGAACACGCCAGCCATTACGGCAAAGGTGGCAAAGCCAGTTGCAGGCAGGTTGGAAGCCTTGACTGCCTCGATGATGGCGTCCTTGGAGTAAAAGCCGGAGAAGAACGGGGTGCCGATCAGCGCCAGATTACCCAGCAGGAAAGTGATCCAGGTAATGGGCATGTACTTGCGCACGCCACCCATCCAACGGATGTCCTGATTGTGGTGCATGCCGATGATGACGGAACCAGCGCCCAGGAACAGCAGTGCCTTGAAGAATGCGTGGGTCATCAGGTGAAACACAGCCACAGAGTAGGCAGAGGCACCCAGCGCCACCGTCATGTAACCCAGCTGCGACAGCGTGGAGTACGCAATCACGCGCTTGATGTCGTTCTGGATGACACCCAGGATACCCATGAACAGGGCCGTGATGGCGCCAATCACCAGGATGAAGTTCAGCGCGACATCCGACAGCTCATACAGCGGCGACATGCGCGAGACCATGAAGATACCGGCCGTCACCATGGTGGCTGCGTGAATCAGCGCCGAGATGGGGGTGGGGCCTTCCATGGAGTCAGGCAGCCAGGCGTGCAACGGGAACTGGGCCGACTTACCCATGGCGCCGATGAACAGACAAATGCCAATCGCCGTCACCAGGAGCCAGCCTGTGCCAGGCATCAGCGTGCTCTCGATTTCGGGCAGCTTGGCAAAAATCTCCGTGTAGTTGAAGGTTCCGGTATAAGCAGCGATCAGGCCGATGCCAACAATGAAACCGAAGTCACCAACGCGGTTGACGATGAACGCCTTCATGTTCGCAAAGATGGCCGTAGGCTTCTTGAAGTAAAAGCCAATCAGCAGATACGAAACCAGGCCCACAGCCTCCCAGCCAAAGAACAACTGGAGCAGGTTGTTGCTCATGACGAGCATCAACATGGAGAAGGTGAACAGGGAGATATACGAGAAGAAGCGGTTGTAGCCATCGTCTTCTTCCATGTAACCGATCGTATAGATGTGCACCATGAGCGACACAAAGGTCACGACGCACATCATCATCGCCGTGATGGAGTCGATCAGGAAGCCAATCTCCATCTTCAACCCGCCAATGACCATCCACTCATAAATGGTCTGATCAAAGCGGGCTCCCTCGAACACAACAGACTGAAAAACCAGCGCCGACAGAAGGAAGGACAGCAACACACCAAAAATGGTGACGGAGTGACTGACCCCGCGGCCGAATTTATTGCCACCGAAGGCGGTACCAAATATACCGGCCAAAGCCGAGCCCGCCAGCGGTGCCAGTGGCACCGCCAGGAGCATCGATGCAGAAAGTGTTGAACTCATTCTTCAGAACCTTGCACAAATACCGGTGACACTCAACCCTTGAGCAGGTTGAGATCTTCCGCATTGATATTGGACTTGTTACGGAAAAGCAGAACCAAAATGGCAAGGCCAATTGCGGCTTCTGCTGCGGCCACAGTCAGAATGAAAAACACGAAAAGTTGACCATGCATGTCCCCAAGGTAATGGGAAAAGGCCACAAAGTTCATGTTCACAGCCAAAAGCATCATCTCAATGGCCATCAACAAGACGATCAGGTTCTTACGATTGAGAAAGATACCGATCACCGAGATGGCAAAGAGCATCGCACCCAGTGTCAAGAAGTGTCCCAGTGTGAGTGTCATTTGTTTTCCTCCCCCGCCGCCGATACCGCTGCAGCCTTGGTGGCAGGCATACTCACCAAGGAAACCCGATCCTGAGCACGTGCGCGAATCTGCACTGCCGCATCCAGGGTCTTGGTGGCATCCCTGCGCTTGCGCAACGTCAGCGCAATGGCCGCGATCATGGCCACCAGCAAGATCACCGCGGCCACCTCAATCGGGAACAGATAGTGGGTGTACATCAAACGTCCCAGGGCCTGGGTATTGGAGTAAGGAATGACCTGGCCCTGTGCATTGACCAGATCGGCCACCGGTTTGGCCTCATCCATGGCACCAAAGCCCCCCATAAGCACCACGGCCATCTCCAGAGCCACCAGCGCACCCACAAAGGCCGCTACCGGGAAGTGCTTCCAGAACCCCTCGCGCAGGCGGTCGATGCGGATGTCCAGCATCATGACCACAAACAGGAACAGCACCATCACCGCGCCCAGGTAAACCACCACCAGCATGATTCCCAGGAACTCGGCCTTCAGCAGCAACCAGATGGCAGCCGCCTGGGAAAAGCCCAGGATCAGATGGAGCACTGCATGCACGGGATTACGCGAGGTGATCACGCGCAAGGCCGAATACAGCAATACCACCGAGAAAAAGTAGAAAAAACCAGTTTTAGCGTCCATGATTCACGTCTTTCTTTGGATCAGGAGCCGATTCAGCGGTACTTGGCATCAGCTGCCTTGGCTGCAGCGATGTCGGCTTCGTAACGATCGCCCACAGCCAGCAACATGTCCTTGGTGAAGTACAAGTCACCGCGCTTTTCCCCGTGGTATTCAAAAATCTGCGTCTCCACGATGGAGTCCGTCGGGCAACTCTCCTCGCAAAAGCCACAGAAAATGCACTTCGTCAAATCAATGTCGTAGCGCGTGGTCCGGCGCGTCCCATCCTCGCGCTGATGAGACTCGATCGTGATCGCCATCGCCGGGCAGATCGCCTCGCACAGCTTGCAGGCAATGCAGCGTTCCTCGCCGTTTTCATAACGACGCAGCGCATGCAAGCCACGGAAACGCGGCGAAAGGGGCGTCTTCTCTTCCGGGTACAGGATAGTGACACGACGTGCAAACGCATAGCGCCCGGTCAGGGCCATCCCCTTGAAGAGCTCCACCAACATGAAGCTCTTGAAGAAATCCTTGATAGAAAAAGGTGTAGCAGCAACAGCAGCCATGGTGTCCCCGCTTATTTCCAAATATTCCAAGGCGAGTGCAGCCACGCACCCACAATGACCAGCCACACCAAGGTGACCGGAATGAAGATCTTCCAGCCCAGACGCATGATCTGGTCATAGCGATAGCGCGGGAATGTGGCGCGAATCCAGATGAACAGACTCACCATCAAAGCCGTCTTGACACCCAGCCAAATCCAGCCAGGAATAAAAGACAGAAACTCCACAGGAGGCAGCCACCCGCCCAGGAACATGATGACTGCAAGGATGGAAACCAGCCACATGGCGGCATATTCCGCCAGGAAGAAGACTGCGAAGCCCATGCCCGAATACTCGACCATGTGACCTGCCACAATTTCCGCTTCGCCTTCCACCACGTCGAACGGGTGACGATTGGTCTCAGCCACTGCGGAGATCATGTACACGAAGAAAATGGGCAACAAGGGCAACCAGTTCCAGGACAACAGCCCCAGCCCCATGTCTGCGAAGGTGCCCTGGTCCTGACTGAGCACAATCTGGGTCAGGTTCATGCTCTTGCTCACCATGATGACGATCAGGAAGCAAAAGCCCATGGCAATTTCGTAGCTCACCATCTGCGCTGAAGCACGCAACGCCCCCAGGAACGCGTACTTCGAGTTGGAAGCCCAGCCAGCGATGATCACACCATACACCTCAATGGAAGTGATGGCCATGACCAGCAGAATGCCAGCATTCACATTCGCCAGTGCAAGGTCAGGAGCAAACGGCACGACCACCCAGGCTGCCAGAGCCGGCATGATGGCCATGACCGGACCAACATAGAACAGTCCCTTGGCAGCTGCGGTGGGCATGATCAGCTCCTTGGTCAAGAGCTTCAAACCGTCCGCAATAGGCTGCAACAGCCCCCAGGGACCCACGCGATTCGGACCGGGACGTACCTGCATCCATCCCAGCAGCTTGCGCTCCCACAGGGTCAGGTAGGCAACAGCCAGCATCAGGGGGGCAACAATGGCGACAATGCCCAGCAGAATCCACAGCACAGGCCACGCCAGATCCGTCCACCAGGGTGCGGCAACCAAACCAGCACCCGCGCTTTTGAGAGCATCTATCATGCTGCGGCACCTCCCTCATGTGCCTGGCGTGCATCAGCCGTCAACTGCAGCGAAGCAGCACGCCGAACGATACCGTCCAATTGGTAAATGCTGGCAACCACAGGATCGGCTGCCGTCGTAGCAGGCAATTGCAAAACTGTTTTCGTGGCATTGCTCAACAGCTCTGCCGGCACATGCTCGGTGCCCGAACCAATGGCTGCGCTGAGCACATCCTGGGAAGACTCGTATTCAAATCCCGACAAGCCCAGCAGATTTGCGAGCACGCGCAGTACCTTCCAGGCTGGGCGCGCCTCTCCCTGCGGCTTGACCACGGCGTGGAAACTTTGCACACGACCCTCGGCATTGACAAACGTGCCGGAAGTTTCCGTAAACGGCGCGATGGGCAACAGCACGTTGCTGCATTCCATGTTCGCCTTGAAGGGACTCAGGGTCACAACCAGCTCGGCCTGCGCCAAGCCCTTTTCACCAAACGCACTGTCGAACTGAGGCTCCGTGTTGAGCAAGATGGCGGCTTTCACTCCGCCAGAGAGCATCTGAGCCGCATTCAGGCCGGCTGCCTGTGGCTGCGCCTTGACCCACTGGGCCCCTACGGTGTTCGCTGCTTCAGTCAGATAACCAACTGTTGCACCTGTCTGTTCAGCCACCCACTGTGCCAATGCCAGCAACTGTGCCGCATGGGCGTGATGTGCCGCAGCATTGCCCAACAGCACTGCCTTGCGCTCACCAGCAAGCAAGGTCGTGGCAATGTTCTGAGCTTCCTCATTGACGTTGCCAGCCACCGGAGCCGTCACGCCCTTGGCTTGTGCCACAGCCGCAGCCACGTCCGCCAGCGCCTGTACCCAATCCTGGGCAGCAACCACCGATGCCGTAACTGGCATGGCCCAGTCGTAAACCTTGGCGTTGATGGCAAACACCCTGCAGCCACGCTTGGCAGCCTGACGCACACGATGGGCGAACAAAGGATGATCCTTGCGCAGGTTGGAGCCAATCACCAGCACCGACTGCAACTCCTGCAGGGCAGCAATGGGCATACCCAGCCAACGCACCCCTTCTGCGGGGTTGAACTGTGCGTGGCGCAGACGGTAATCAATATTGTCGCTGTCCATGGCACGCACCAGCTGTGCAGCCAGATACAGCTCTTCCAGAGTGCTGTGCGGACTGACCAAGGCTCCCACGCCGGCAGCACCATGCTGGTCGCGGACCTGCTTCAGGCCACGCACGACAAAATCCAGTGCCGTCTGCCAGTCCACCTCCTGCCACTGCCCACCTTGCTTGATCATGGGCTTGTGCAGACGCTCTTCGCTATTCAGTGCTTCATAGGAGAAACGATCACGGTCGGCAATCCAGCACTCGTTGACGGCTTCATTCTCCATGGGCACCACGCGCATCACCCTGTGGTTCTTGACCTGAACGATCAGATTGGCGCCAGTAGAGTCGTGCGGAGAAACCGACTTACGACGCGACAGCTCCCAGGTTCTGGCGCTATAGCGGAACGGCTTGCTGGTCAGGGCACCCACCGGGCACAGATCAATCACGTTACCGGAAAGCTCGGAGTCCAGGGTGTCGCCCTTGACCGTGGTGATTTCGGAATACTCCCCACGGTTGACCATGCCCAGTTCCATCACACCGGCAATTTCCTCGCCGAAGCGAACGCAACGCGTGCAGTGAATGCAGCGCGTCATCTCCTGGGTGGAGACCAGAGGTCCGATGTCCTTGGGGGCGACAACGCGCTTTTCCTCCCCGAAACGGGAACTGCCACCGCCATAACCAACCGCCAGATCCTGAAGCTGGCACTCCCCCCCCTGGTCGCAAATGGGGCAATCCAGTGGGTGGTTGATGAGCAGGAACTCCATTACGGACTGCTGAGCATCCAGGGCTTTCTTGCTCTTGGTACGCACCACCATGCCCTGTGTCACAGGCGTTGCGCAGGCAGGCAGCGCCTTGGGGGCCTTCTCCACCTCGACCAGACACATACGGCAGTTGGCCGCAATCGATAATTTTTTGTGGTAGCAAAAGTGCGGAATGTAGATCCCCGCCTTCTCGGCCGCATGCATCACCATGCTGCCGGGAGGCACTTCCACCTTCTTGCCGTCTAGTTCAATTTCAACCATATGTCTCTCGCACTCAGGCAGCCGTAGCGTTGGACTTCGCAGCCGCAGCAATCTTGGCTTCGAACTCGGGGCGGAAATGTTTGATCATGGCACGCACTGGCATTGCAGCAGCATCACCCAGGGCACAGATCGTACGCCCCATGATGTTGGAGGCCACTTCGTCCAGCAGCGCAAGATCTTCCGGACGCCCTTGACCGTGGTTGATGCGCTTCACGACGCGCCACAACCAGCCCGTACCCTCACGGCACGGCGTGCACTGGCCGCAGGATTCATGCTGGTAGAAATAGGACAGACGCTCCAGGCACTCGACCATGTCGCGCGTGTCATCCATCACGATCACGGCACCAGAGCCCAGCATCGAACCAGCCTTGGCGATGGAGTCGTAGTCCATCGTGCATTCCATCATGATGTCGGCAGGCAGAACCGGAGAGGAAGAACCACCAGGAATGACGGCCTTCAGCTTGCGGCCGGTACGTACACCACCTGCCAGTTCCAGCAGCGTGGAGAAGGGCGTGCCCAGAGGAATTTCATAATTCCCGGGCAGATTGACATCCCCGCTGACGGAAAAGATCTTCGTACCACCGTTGTTCGGCTTGCCGCACTCCAGATAGGCCTTGCCTCCATTGCGGATGATCCACGGCACAGCCGCAAATGTTTCGGTGTTGTTGATGGTGGTGGGCTTGCCGTACAGGCCAAAGCTTGCAGGGAACGGCGGCTTGAAGCGCGGTTGGCCCTTCTTGCCTTCCAGGGATTCCAGCAGCGCAGTTTCCTCACCGCAGATATAGGCACCAAAACCATGGTGGGCAAACAGTTCGAAGCTGAAGTCAGACCCCATGATGTTTTTGCCCAGGTACCCTGCTGCGCGCGCTTCCTCCAGGGCAGCTTCAAAGCGCTCGTACGCCTGGAAAATCTCGCCGTGGATGTAGTTGTAGCCCGCGCTGGCGCCCATCGCAAAACCGGCAATGATCATGCCTTCGATCACGGTGTGCGGGTTGTGCATGAGGATTTCCCGGTCCTTGCACGTCCCGGGCTCCCCCTCGTCGGAGTTGCACACCACATACTTTTCACCAGGGAACTGACGCGGCATGAAGCTCCACTTCAAACCAGTGGGAAAGCCGGCACCACCGCGACCACGCAGGGACGACTCCTTCAGCGTGGCAATCACCTCGTCCTGGGTCACCCCGGCACCGCCGTCCCTGCCCAGAATCTTGCGCAGCGCAGCATAGCCCCCACGGGCCTCATAGTCCTTGAGTGACCAGTTGCTGCCATTGAGATCTGCATAGATCTGCGGATTGATGTGGCGGCCATGGAAGCAGGTTTCCTTCCCTGTGGCAGCAAACTTGGCGAGCACCGCCCGAGCAGCAGCGTTCATCATGCCTGACCCTCCGCAGCACGCAGACCATCGACCAGCTCATCGAGCCTCTTGTCGTCCATGAAGCTGCACATGTTGCGATCGTTCACCAGCATGACAGGTGCATCTGCACAGGAACCCAGGCACTCGCACTGCTGCAACGTGAACATGCCATCGGCCGTGGTCTCCCCAGCCTTGATGCCCAGCTTTTCTTCCAGATGGTGCAGCGCCTCGTAGCCGTTGCGCAACAAACAGGGCAGGTTGGTGCACACCGCCAGCTTGTACTTGCCCACCGGGTGCTGGTTGTACATGTTGTAGAACGTGGTGACCTCATGCACGGCAATCTCGGGCATCCCCAGGTAGGCAGCAATCTCTGCCTCGCTTTCCTGGCTGATCCAGCCTTGCTCCTGCTGCACGATGGACAGGCAAGCCATCACCGCAGAACGCTTCTGGTCTGCGGGATACTTCGCCACTTCGCGCGCAAACCGCGCCTTGGTTGCTTCCGTAATCATCGATCAATCTCTCCGAACACGATGTCCATGGTGCCAATCACAGCCACGGCGTCAGCAATCATGTGACCACGTGTCAACTCGTCGTAAGCCGACAGGTGGGCAAATCCAGGGGCGCGAATCTTCAAGCGGTAGGGCTTGTTCGCACCGTCACTGACCATGTAGATACCGAACTCCCCTTTGGGGTGTTCCACTGCGGCGTAAGCCTCCCCCTCGGGGATACGGAAGCCTTCACTGAATAACTTGAAGTGGTGGATGAGGTCTTCCATCCCCTCCTTCATCCTGGCGCGCTTGGGCGGAGCCACCTTCAGGTTGTCGGTGATCACCGGGCCAGGGTTGGCACGCAGCCAGCTCACGCACTGCTGCATGATGCGCACCGACTGACGCATCTCGGCAACGCGCACCAGATAGCGGTCGTAGCAATCGCCCTCCTTGCCCACGGGGATGTCGAAATCCATCTGATCATAGACGTCGTAAGGCTGCTTCTTGCGCAAGTCCCAGGCGATCCCGGAGCCACGCAGCATGACGCCGCTCATACCCAGATTGAGCGCGCGCTCCGGCGACACCACACCGATACCCACCGTACGCTGCTTCCAGATACGGTTGTCGGTCAGCAAGGCTTCGTACTCATCCACTCGCTTGGGGAAGCGCTGGCAGAAGTCATCGATGAAATCGAGCAGGGAGCCTTGACGGTTGCGATTCAGTTCCTCGATCGCCTTGGCATTGCGCACCTTGCTCGGCTTGAACTGCGCCATAGTGTCGGGCAGGTCGCGGTACACACCACCCGGACGGAAGTACGCTGCGTGCATCCGTGCGCCGGAAACCGCTTCGTACATGTCGAACAACTCTTCACGCTCACGGAAGGTGTACATCAGCACCGTGGAGGCACCCAGGTCCATGCCGTTGGAGCCCAGCCACATCAGGTGGTTGAGCAGGCGGGTGATTTCGGAGAACAGCACACGGATGTACTGCGCGCGCACCGGCACCTCAATACCAAGCATCTTCTCGATTGCCAGGCAGTAGGCATGCTCGTTGCACATCATGGACACGTAGTCCAGACGATCCATGTAGGGCAGAGACTGGAGGTAGGTCTTGTGCTCCGCCAGTTTTTCCGTGCCGCGATGCAGCAGGCCCACGTGCGGGTCCGCACGCTGCACCACCTCGCCATCCAGCTCCAGCACCAAACGCAGCACACCGTGCGCTGCCGGGTGCTGCGGACCGAAGTTCAGGGAATAGTTCTTGATTTCAGCCATCGTTGTTTCAGCCCATCAACGCTTGCGCGCCAATCAGTGCAGCCCCCCGTAGTTGTCCTCACGGATGATGCGCGGGGTAATTTCACGCGGCTCAATGGTGACCGGCTGGTACACCACACGGCGCTGCTGTTCGTCGTATGTCATTTCCACATGACCCGACAGGGGGAAGTCCTTGCGGAACGGATGACCGATGAAACCGTAATCGGTCAGAATGCGGCGCAAGTCGTTGTGACCCTCGAAAACGATGCCAAACAGGTCAAAAGCCTCACGCTCAAACCAGTTGGCCCCACTCCAGATATCCGTGACGGAGGGCAGCACCGGAAAATCATCGTCCGTGCAGAAGACCCGAACACGCAGTCGCTGGTTGAGCGACACGGAAAGCAGATGCACCACCACGGCGTAGCGCGGCCCTTCACGGCCCACTTCGCGATAGGTGGAGTAGTCCACGCCGCACAGGTCGGTCAACTGCTCGAATTGACAACCCGCGCTGTCGCGCAGTTTTTGCATGGCCTGGTGGTAATCGGCAGCTGCCACCTCGGCAGTCACCTCACCCAGACGGACGGTCACGCTGCGCGCCAGCTTGCCCAGCACCTGGGCCACGGTTGCGCAAAGCTCTTCGGGGGCGATTGCAATTGCTGTCATGCCAAGCCTCCTCACACCCGCGCAATGGTGTTGGTACGACGAATCTTCTGCTGCAACTGGATGATGCCGTAGATCAACGCTTCAGCAGTGGGGGGGCAGCCTGGCACGTAAACATCCACCGGCACAATGCGGTCGCAGCCCCGAACGACGGAGTAGCTGTAGTGGTAGTAACCACCACCGTTGGCACACGAGCCCATGGAGATCACCCAGCGCGGCTCGGACATCTGGTCGTACACCTTGCGCAGCGCCGGAGCCATCTTGTTGCACAAGGTGCCTGCCACAATCATCAGGTCCGACTGACGCGGGGAAGGACGAAACACCTCGGCACCAAAGCGCGCCAGGTCGTAGCGCGCCGAAGCAGCATGCATCATTTCCACTGCGCAACAGGCCAACCCGAAGGTCATTGGCCAGATCGAGCCGGTCTTGGCCCAGTTCACCACCGCGTCGTAGCTGGTGGTGACGAAGCCCTGCTTCATCACGCCTTCAATCATTGCGTTTCCTTATGCTTTGCAGCCCGAAAGGGACTTACTCCCAATCCAGGGCGCCTTTTTTCCACTCGTAGGCAAAACCAACGACCAGAACCGCCAGAAAAATCAGAACCGCCACAAAGCCGGTGACGCCAACGTCATCCAGGGCAACTGCCCAGGGCATCAGGAAGGCCAGTTCCAGGTCGAACAGAATGAACAGAATCGCCACAAGGTAGTAGCGCACATCGAACTTCATGCGCGCGTCTTCGAAGGCTTCAAAGCCGCACTCGTAAGGGGAGTTCTTGGCGTCGTCAGGGCGATTGGGACCCAGCACGTAACCCAGGACAAGCGGGCCGATACCAACAGCAGCGCCCACCAGCATGAAGATAAGTACGGGAAGATATTGATCGAGAGTCATGAGAGGTCGCGTTTCCCGCTTGTTGACCTGCCCTCGACCACGGCCTGATGCATGGGCAGGCTGTTATTGGATGGTGCCGTCGGCGAGAATCGAACTCGCACAGCTTTCGCCACTACCCCCTCAAGATAGCGTGTCTACCAATTCCACCACGACGGCTTGTCTGTCTGCGCCTTCCGTCAGCGACGGACCCCATTACTGCGTAGCGGGATCCGTGCCGTGCATCGGAAAACCTGCGCATTCTAGCTTGAAAAACTGCCGCATCGCGGCAATTTAATCGATTTGCGGTGCTTTATTTGTTGGCCGGAATCAGGTCAGCACCCTGTGCCGGAGCTGCCGGTGCAGCAGGCTGCTCGGCGCTGGCAGCGGGCGCTGCAGGAGCCACAGCGGCGTTTTCCAGCACGCTGCCGACGCTGGTAGGACGGGCGTTGCCAAGGTAGGCCAGCGCCAGGGTGGCCGCGAAGAAAATCGTGGCCATCACCGCTGTGGAGCGCGACAGGAAGTTGGCACTGCCGCTGGCTCCAAACAGGCTGCCGGAGGCGCCACTACCGAAGGCTGCGCCCATGTCGGCGCCCTTGCCGTGCTGCACCAGAATCAGGCCGATCATGCCCAGCGCGGCCAGCATCTGCACCGTCAGGAGGATGCCTGCAAAGCTACTCATATTCGTATTCCTCTAATGTTCCTGCCACCTGCGCATCTTCACGCAGCGACAGCGATGATTTGTAAGAAATCTGCGGACTTGAGGGCCGCACCACCGATCAGGCCACCGTCGATGTCGGGCTGCGCCAGCAGTTGCTGGGCGTTGCCGGCATTCATGCTGCCACCGTACAGCAAGCGCACGGAAGCACCCTGGGGATCGGCAGCGCGCAACTGCGCACGCAGGGCGGCATGCACGGCCTGCGCCTGCTCTGGCGTGGCCGTCTTGCCGGTGCCAATGGCCCAGACCGGCTCATAGGCCACCACCAGGCGCGACACGTCCGCACCGACCACATCGATCACCGCAGCCAGCTGACGCTGCACCACGGCTTCGGTCTCACCGGCTTCGCGTTGCGCCAGGGTCTCGCCCACGCAGACGATGGGGATCATGCCCGCAGCCAGCGCTGCCTTGGCCTTGGCCGCCACCACCGCATCGGTTTCGCCGTGGTACTGACGGCGCTCGGAATGCCCCACCAGGACGTAGCGCACGCCAAAGTCGTTCAGCATGCCGGCCGACACTTCACCGGTGAAAGCACCGCTGGCGTGTTGCGACACATCCTGCGCCCCCAGGGCAATGGCCGAGCCAGCCACGATTTGCTGCACCTGCGCCAGATAAGGCGCCGGCACGGCCACGGCCACCTGGCATGCAGGGGGCTGCTGCGCCAGGCCTTCCAGAATCCCGGTCAACAGGGCCTGGTTGGCAGCCAGGCTGCCATTCATCTTCCAGTTTCCAGCTATTAATTTTTGTAGCATTCTCCGCTCACTCTAAAACAAAAACTGAAACAATGAAGCCGATAACGCTTGTTGGACAAGCACTACCAGCTCTCTTTATGGAAGCAGTCAGTCTTGTGCGGGTTGATCGGGCTGCTGCTCTGCACGCGGCTCGCGCGGTTCACGGTTTTCGCGCGGCTGGCGCGGCTGGCGCTCGCGGTACTCACGGGGCTCGCGCGGTTCACGCTCAGGCATGCCGGCGGGGCGTTCGAGCAAGGCCTTCATCGACAGCTTGATGCGGCCCTTGTCGTCGGCTTCCAGCGCCTTGACCTTGACGACCTGACCTTCCTGGAGGTAGTCGGAGACTTTTTCCACACGCTCGTGGGCAATCTGGCTGATGTGCAGCAGGCCATCTTTGCCGGGCAGCACGTTCACCAGAGCACCAAAGTCAAGCAGCTTGACGATCGGCCCCTCATACACCTTGCCGATTTCCACCTCGGCAGTGATTTCCTCGATGCGGCGCCTGGCTTCGTCGGCCTTGGCGGCGTCGGTGGCGGCGATGGTGATGGTGCCATCTTCCTCGATGTTGATCTCGGTGCCGGTTTCCTCGGTCAGCGCACGGATGGTGGCGCCGCCCTTGCCGATCACGTCGCGGATCTTCTCGGGGTTGATCTTCATGGTGTACAGCTTGGGTGCGAAGCTGGAAATCTCGGCCTTGGCCTCACCCATGGCTTCCTGCATCTTGCCCAGGATGTGCATGCGCGCTTCCTTGGCTTGTGCCAGAGCCACTTGCATGATTTCCTTGGTGATGCCCTGGATCTTGATGTCCATTTGCAAGGCGGTGATACCGGCGGTCGTGCCGGCCACCTTGAAGTCCATGTCACCGAGGTGATCCTCATCACCCAGGATGTCGGTCAGCACGGCGAACTTGTTGTCTTCCTTGATCAGGCCCATGGCGATACCGGCCACATGTGCCTTCATGGGCACGCCGGCATCCATCAGCGACAGGCAGCCGCCGCACACCGAGGCCATCGACGAAGAACCATTCGATTCGGTGATTTCCGACACCACGCGGATGGTGTAGGGGAATTCTTCCTTGCTGGGCAGGCAGGCCACCAGGGCGCGCTTGGCCAGACGGCCGTGGCCGATTTCGCGGCGCTTGGTCGAGCCCATGCGACCGACTTCGCCGGTGGCAAAGGGCGGCATGTTGTAGTGGAACAGGAAACGGTCTTCGAACTCACCGGCCAGCGCATCAATGCGCTGTGCATCGCGCTCGGTACCCAGCGTGGTCACAACCAGCGCCTGGGTCTCACCACGGGTGAACAGGGCCGAACCGTGGGTGCGCGGCAGCACCGAGGTACGGATTTCGATGGGACGCACGGTGCGCGTGTCGCGCCCGTCGATGCGCGGCTCGCCAGCCAGAATCTGCGAGCGCACGATGCGTGCCTCGATGTCGAACAGCATGTTGTCCACCTTGATGGGGTCGAACTCCACGCCCTGCTCGGTCAGCGCATCCTTGACGGCTGCGTAAGCCTCGCGGCAGGCCTGGGTGCGCACCTGCTTGTTGCGGTTCTGGTAGGCGGCGCGCAGGGGCGCCTCGGCCAGCTCGGTCACCTTGGCGATGAGCGCCTCGTCCTTGGGCTCGGGCTGCCAGTCCCAGGCAGGCTTGCCGGCATCGCGCACCAGCTCATGGATGGCGTTGATGGCGATCTTGCCCTGCTCGTGACCGAACATCACGGCGCCCAGCATCACTTCTTCAGGCAGTTGCAGCGCTTCGGATTCCACCATCAGCACGGCCGACTCGGTACCAGCCACCACCAGATCCATCTGGCTGTTCTTGCGGGCGGTCTGGCCAGGGTTGAGCACGTATTCGCCGTTGATGTAGCCCACGCGCGCTGCGCCAATGGGGCCATTGAAGGGCACGCCCGAAACGGCCAGTGCGGCACTGGTGGCGATCATGGCGGCAATGTCGGCATCCACTTCAGGATTGAGCGAAATGGTGTGGATGACCACATGCACTTCGTTGTAGAAGCCCTCGGGAAACAGCGGGCGGATGGGGCGGTCGATCAGGCGGCTGGTCAGGGTTTCCAGCTCGCTGGGCTTGGCTTCGCGCTTGAAGAAGCTGCCAGGAATCTTGCCGGCGGCGTAGGTCTTTTCGATGTAATCGACGGTCAGGGGGAAGAAGTCCTGACCGGGCTTGGCGGTCTTGGAAGCGACCACTGTGGCCAGCACTACGGTGTCGTCCATGTTGACCAGCACGGCGCCCGAGGCCTGGCGTGCGATCTCACCGGTTTCCATGGTGACGGTGTGTGCGCCCCACTGGAAGGTCTTGGTAACTTTGTTGAACATAGTCATAAAAATGCTCCTTAAAAATGAGCTGCTAGCGCTTTACCAGCAACCTTATGAGAGCAAAACAGACCGCGATGCCATTCCAGATCAGCGCTGACAGCTTCGTGTTTGATAGCAATCCAGCCATCAACACCGATGTGGAATGACACAGCTTCGCTCTGCCTTACTCACTGTGACAAAAAGAAAAAAGCAAAACGCCTGCGCAGGACAAGCCGCACAGGCGTTTTGACTCACGAGACGCTCAATCGCAGCACTGGGCTTACTTGCGCAGACCCAGCTTGTTGATCAGGGCGACGTAGCGGTCAGCATCCTTGGACTTCAGGTAGTCCAGCAGCTTGCGGCGGCGGCTCACCAGACGCAGCAGGCCACGGCGACCATGGTGGTCCTTGGCGTGTTGCTTGAAGTGAGGGGTCAGTTCGTTGATGCGTGCGGTCAGCAGGGCAACTTGAACTTCGGGGCTACCGGTATCGTTTTCAGCGCGTTGATTGGCCTTGACGACTTCAGCCTTCACGGAGGCAGCGATCATGATGTGTTTTCCTTGAATGAATGGGCGCAACAGCGCGCCCTTAGTGACTTGCGCCAGGACTGGAAAGGCCCCAGCGTGCGTTCTGCACCATGCAAAACCCGCGAATTCTAACACTCCCTCCTGTTTTTCCGGTAGTTGTCCCCCGCAGCAGCGGGGACAACCCGGCAGGCATTTCAACAGGCATGGCCTATGCGCGTCTTTGCCACACGGCGGCAAAGAAACCATCCGTCTGGTGCTGGTGCGGCCACAGCCGCAGGTAACGCTGGCCATCGCCCCCACCCGCGCACAGGCTGGCGGCCTGCTCCACCTTGAGCTGCTGTAACAGCGCGCCGGCGGGCAGCGGCTCAAAGTCCGGGTGCGCCGCGCTGAAGGCTTCGGCAATGGCCTCATTTTCCTGCGGCAGCACGCTGCAGGTGGCATAGACCAGACGGCCACCAGCCTTCACCAGACGTGCGGCGCTTTCCAGGATGGCGGTCTGCTTGGCCGTCAGCTCGGCCACCGCCTGCTCGCTCTGGCGCCACTTCAGGTCCGGGTTGCGCCGCAGCGTACCCAGACCCGAGCACGGCGCATCCACCAGCACGCGGTCGATCTTGCCCGCCAGACGCTTGACGCGTTCGTCGCGCTCGTGCGCCAGGGCGGCGGGATGCACATTCGACAAGCCTGAGCGGGCCAGACGCGGCTTGAGCGCCTCCAGGCGGTGTGCGGAAACGTCGAAGGCGTACAGCCGCCCGGTGTTGCGCATCTGCGCGCCAATGGCCAGGGTCTTGCCGCCAGCGCCTGCGCAGAAGTCCACCACCATCTCGCCCCGCTTGGCATCCAGCAGCAGGGCCAGCAGCTGCGAGCCCTCGTCCTGCACTTCGATGGCGCCGCGCTGGAAGGCGTCCAGCCGGGTCAGGGCCGGCTTGCCCTGCACGCGCAGGCCCCAGGGGGAATAAGGGGTGGCCTCGGCCTGGATGCCGGCTTCAGCCAGTTCCTTGATCACAGCCTCACGCTTGGCATTCAGGGTGTTGACGCGCAAGTCCAGCGGCGCTGCCTGGAGCAGACTGGCGGCCAGCGCGTCGAACTGTTCGCCCAGCTGCGCCTGCAAGGCATGCGCCAGCCATTCGGGCAGGTTGTGGCGGTGCTGGGGCAGCAGATCAGCGTCCTGCACCGCATCGCACTCCTGCAACCAGGTCTTTTCTGCCGGGCTCAAGGCAGCCTGCAGCAAATTGCGCGGACCGGCAAAACCCAGGATGGCCAGGCGCCGCTCCCGCGGGCCGCTGCCCGAGCGCGCCAGCGCCTCCAGACGCAGCTTGTTGCGCAGGACCGCATACGCCGTCTCCGCCAGCGTGGCACGCTCGCGCGGCCCCAGGTTGCGGTTCTGACGGAAGAAGCGCGAAACCACGCTGTCTGCCGGGTGCTGCAACAGCAGTACTTGCTGCACCAGACTGGCGCAGGCATCCAAAAGGGCTTTAGGGTGCATATCGTTTTTTCAATGTTTTCGGCTTCAAACGCTTATCCAGCAAGCGCCATCAGCTCTTGTTTTTAATGAAGTTGAGCACCGCGCGCGGGTAGATGATGTGTTCCTGTGTGAGCACGCGGGCCGCCAGGGTCTCGGCGGTATCGTCGGGCAACACCGGCACCACAGCCTGCTCCAGAATGGGGCCGGCGTCCAGCTCCTGCGTGACCTCGTGCACGGTGCAGCCGGCAAACTTGCAGCCGGCATCCAGGGCGCGCTGGTGGGTGTGCAGACCAGGAAAGGCCGGCAGCAGCGACGGGTGAATGTTCAACAGCTGCCCTGCGTAATGGGCCACAAAACCGGGGGTCAGAATCCGCATGAACCCGGCCAGCACCACCAGGGCAGGCTGATACTGGTCGATGCGCTGCATCAGCGCAGCGTCAAAATCCTCGCGGCTGCCAAAGCCCTTGTGGTCCAGCACAGCGGTGGCAATGCCGTTTTCCTGGGCAAATTGCAGCCCCTTGGCGTCGGCCTTGTTGCTGATCACGGCGGCCACCTGTGCGCCATGGCGCTGCGCCCACTGGCCCTGCTGGGCTGCCCGCACGATGGCAGCCATGTTCGAGCCGCCGCCAGAGATGAGAATCACGATGTTTTTCATAGAGGGCGCGATTATCCCCGCCCTACCCCGACCGGAGACAACACCATGACTTTTGACCCCGCCCTCTCCCCCTTGAGCGCCGAGCAGGCACGCGTTCTGGCCACCCTGATGGAAAAGCAGCGCACCGTGCCCGACAGCTACCCGCTGACCCTCAACAGCCTGCTGGCCGGCTGCAACCAGAAAACCAGCCGCGAGCCACCGATGCAGTTGTCCGAAAGCGATGTCCTGGCTGCGCTGGACGCACTGCGCGAGCGCTCCCTGGTCGTTGAAGTCAGCGGCCAGCGCGCCATGCGCTGGGAGCACAACTTTGAGCGCGTGCTGGGTGTGCCCAGCCAGGCGGCAGCGCTGCTGGGCCTACTCATGCTGCGCGGGCCGCAAACCGCCGCCGAGCTGCGCACCAATGCCGAGCGCTGGCACCGCTTTGCCGACACATCATCGGTCGAAGCCTTCTTGCACGAACTGCAGGAGCGCAGCGCCGAAAAAGGTGGTCCGCTGGTGCGCCTGCTGCCCAAGGCCCCCGGCGCGCGCGAGGCCCGCTGGGCGCAACTGCTGTGCGGGGAACCGGCAGTGACCAGCGGTACCGTTATGGGCAGTCATAATCATTTTGAAACTCGCCTTGCCGCCCTGGAAGCACGCGTGGCAATACTGGAAACCTTGCTGAATCAATAAATCAGCAAGCAGTAAAAAAGACCAGCAGCTTCTACGCTGCTGGTCTTTTCAGGGGTGAATACCTCAATAACCTAAATCATTAAAAAGGCAGGCGATGGCGCATTCCGAAGGCAAACAAAGCCATCAAGCTGGACATCACGATCAAACCCCACTCGCTCATGGTGGGCACCGAAGAAGGCGCTGCCAACAATACAGCCCCTCCTGGCCCCTGTCCGACAACATCTACTTCCTGCGGTGCCGGGGGGCCAACATCGCTGCCCGGGCCATTGGTGGCATCGCCAGTCACTTTGATGAGGGTCGATGTCTGGCTAGGATCCGTTGGCGTTCCGGTGAGCGGGCAACTTACCGTCTGCCCCATAGGAATGTCACTGCCCTCAGTCCAAACCGCATTGCTGGGAGAAACCGTGCATTGCCCAACCGTCACTCCGGTGGGCAGGCCGGTAATCATGCACGATGCACCCACCGCCTCAGTCGCACCGGTGTTGGTGCAAGAAAACCCTGCCGTAGGCGGCAGCGGCTGCCCAAACGGCATGGATGTAGGCACCTTGCTGACATCCGGCGTAATGCGGGCCAGTAAGGGGGTTTTTACCACTTGCCCACTAATCGGATCCACATTGGTGCCCATGATGGGGTAATAGCCATTGTTGACGCTGTCGGCCTTGGTATTGGAAGGTACCTTGACGACCATGGTAAACGTACCTCCCTCCCCTGGAGCCAAAGTACCAATCGTACATGCAGGGTCAGCATTATTTGCAACCGCCAACTCGGTCACTTTATTTGGATCACAAAGCAGTGGTCCTGTTCCAAAATTCGGGTTACCAATTGAAATAAGCTCAGTAGGAAAACTCTCACTCACATTTCTGATATTAGAAGTACCCGGCAAAGTGGGGTTTATTTTTACATCATTAAGGAACCTCTGCATAAATCCCCAACGCATGTGCTTGCACATGCGTGCCGGGTG
>CAMZGS010000011.1 GCA_947306475.1 uncultured Comamonas sp. | reverse complement strand
GCATGAAGTACCAGGACGAATCGACAAAGGTGTCCATGGTGTCGGTTTCGCGGCGTGCAGGTTTTCCGCAGCAAGGGCAGACCACGCCGGCGTGGAATGCTTCACTTTTTACCAGCGGGTTGCCCGATCCATCGGGCACCAGGTCCTGCGGCAGCACCACAGGCAGGTCTTTTTCCGGCACGGGCTGCGGGCCGCAGTCTGCGCAGTGGATGATCGGGATCGGCGTGCCCCAGTAGCGCTGGCGGCTGATGCCCCAGTCGCGCAGGCGCCAGGTGGTCTTCTTCTCGCCCAGGCCCTTGGCGGCCAGCAGCTCGGCCACCTTGTCCACGGCCTGGCTGTGGTTCAGGCCATCGAGCACGCCGGAGTTCACGCAGACGCACTTTTGCTTGTCGCCGTACCACTCCTGCCAGGCGTCGGTGGAGAAGGTCTCGCCTTCCACGGCCACCACCTGCTGGATCGGCAGGCCGTACTTTTTGGCAAAGGCGAAATCGCGCTCGTCGTGGGCAGGCACGCCCATCACGGCGCCGTCGCCATAACTCATCAGCACGTAGTTGCCGACCCAGACCTCGACTTGCGCGCCGGTGATCGGGTGGGTGACGAACAGGCCCGTGGGCAGACCTTCCTTTTCCTTCAGGGCCAGCTCGGCCTCGGTGGTGCCGCCCTTCTTGCACTCTTCAATGAAGGCGGCGAGCTTTTCGTTGGTGGCGGCGGCGTGCTGGGCCAGCGGGTGCTCGGGCGCCACGGCGCAGAAGGTCACGCCCATGATGGTGTCGGCGCGCGTAGTGAACACGTACATCCTGCCGCCCTGGATCAGCTCACCGGCGGCGTTCTTGATGTCGTGGGTGAAGGCAAAGCGCACGCCGGCGGACTTGCCGATCCAGTTTTCCTGCATCAGGCGCACCTTGTCGGGCCAGCCCGACAGCGTCGCCTTGTCGTTGCCGATCTGCACGTGGTCCAGCAGCTCCTGCGCGTAGTCGGTGATCTTCAGGTAGTAGCCGGGAATCTCGCGCTTTTCCACCAGCGCGCCGGTGCGCCAGCCGCGGCCGTCAATCACCTGCTCATTGGCCAGCACGGTCTGATCGACCGGGTCCCAGTTCACCACCTGGGTCTTGCGGTAGGCAATGCCCTTTTCCAGCATCTTCAGGAACAGCCACTGGTTCCATTTGTAATATTCGGGGTCGCAGGTGGCCACTTCGCGGCTCCAGTCGATGGCCAGGCCCATCGACTGCATCTGCTTCTTCATGTACGCAATGTTGTCGTACGTCCACTTGGCTGGGGGCACCTTATTCTTCAGGGCAGCGTTCTCAGCGGGCAGGCCAAACGCATCCCAGCCCATGGGCATCAACACGTTGTAGCCCTGCATGCGCAGCTGGCGTGTGAGCATGTCGTTGATGGTGTAGTTGCGCACGTGGCCCATGTGCAGCTTGCCCGAGGGGTAGGGCAGCATGGAGCAGGCGTAGAACTTCTTCCTGGACTGGTCTTCCGTGACACGGTAGGCGTCGCTGGCCGCCCAGTGTGCCTGTGCGGCGGCTTCGACTTCAAGGTGGTTGTATTTGTCTTGCATGGCTGTGAATAAGGGAGTGCAGGGCGGGGGCTGGCGCAGACGCCGCGAAACGGTCGATTTTAGGCGCTGCACAATGCGGCGCTCATTCATGGACAAAGGAGGTCATGTTGGATCTGTTGTGGACGACGTATCAGGATTTGCAACCCTGGGCCAAGATGGCGGTGGAGTTGCTGGCGCTGGCGGTGCTGGCATCGCTGGCGGGGCTGGTGGCACGCCTGTTGGTGCTGCGTGCCGTGCGGGCGTGGCGTCTGGCGCTGCCCCAGGGCTGGGCACATGTGGTGCTGCACGACGATGTGCTGCTGCGGCTGGCGCAGGCCGTGCCGTCGGTGGTGGTGCAGCTGGGCGCGCGTGGTCTGCTGCAACAGGTGCCACCGCTGGTGCAGCAGGGCCTGGGCAATCTGGCGGCGGCGTTCACCATCTACCACCTGGTGCGTGCGGTGACGGCGCTGCTCACCCAGCTCAACGAGGCGCACGATGCCCACGACGGCCCCAAGGCCTCGCAGACGCGCTCCATCAAAAGCTATGTGCAGCTGGGCAAGCTCATCGCCTGGGTGGTGGGCCTGCTGCTGATTGTGGCCACGGTGCTGGATCGCTCGCCGCTGTTGCTGCTCTCTGGTCTGGGTGCCATGTCGGCGGTGCTGATGCTGGTGTTCAAGGACACCATCCTGTCGTTTGTCGCCGGGGTGCAGCTGGCCAGCAACGACATGCTGCGCGTGGGCGACTGGATCGAGATGCCCAAGGAGAACGCCGACGGCGCCGTGATCGAGATCAACCTCAACACCATCAAGGTGCAGAACTGGGACAAGACCATCACCAGCATCCCCACCTGGAAGCTGATGAGCGAGAGCTTCAAGAACTGGCGTGGCATGTTTGAAAGCGGAGGCCGGCGCATCATGCGCGCCCTGCATCTGGATGCCGCCACGGTGCAGCAGCTCACCGAGAGGCAGCGCGCCAGCCTCAAGGATGTGCCCGCATTGCAAACATTTTTTCAGGGTCAGGCCGACGGCACCGTGCCTGCCACCGCCACCAATCTGGCGGCCTTTCAGGCCTATGTGCGCGGCTATCTGAATGCGCATCCCGGCATTGCCAAGGGGCCGGGCATGACCCTGATGGTGCGCCTGCGTGAACCCACTGCCATGGGCATTCCGTTGCAGCTGTATTGCTTTACCGCCAGCACGGTGTGGGTGGAGTACGAGGCTTTGCAGGATGAAGTGTTCGACCACCTGATCGGCGTGTTGCCGCAATTTGGCCTGGCGCTGTATCAGCGTTCCTCGGACTCGGGCAGCCGTGTCAGTGTGAAAACCGATAATCGCGCACCATGACAAAACATCGCGTAGTCGTCGGCCTGTCCGGCGGCGTTGATTCGGCCGTGACCGCCCATGTGCTCAAGCAACAGGGGCATGAAGTCATCGGCATCTTCATGAAGAACTGGGAAGACGATGACGATTCGGAGTTTTGCTCCAGCCGCCAGGACTTTCTGGATGCCGCCAGCGTGGCCGATGTGCTGGGCATCGAGATCGAGCACGTCAACTTTGCGGCCGATTACAAGGACCGCGTGTTTGCCGAGTTCCTGCGCGAGTACCAGGCCGGGCGCACGCCCAACCCGGACGTGCTGTGCAACGCCGAGATCAAGTTCAAAGCCTTTTTGGACCATGCCATGCGCCTGGGGGCAGAGAAGATCGCCACCGGTCACTACGCACGGGTGCGCCAAAACGCCGACACCGGCTTGTTTGAGCTGCTCAAAGGGCTGGACGCCAACAAGGACCAAAGCTACTTTTTGCACCGCTTGAACCAGGCGCAGCTGTCCAAAGCCATGTTCCCGATTGGCCACCTGTGCAAGACCGAGGTGCGCCGTATCGCCACTGAAATTGGCCTGCCCAACGCCAGGAAGAAGGACTCCACCGGCATCTGCTTCATCGGCGAGCGCCCGTTTCGCGAGTTCCTGAACCGCTACATCAGCAAGGAGCCCGGCCCCATCGTCGATGACCGTGGGCGCAAGCTCGGCCAGCATGTGGGCCTGAGCTTTTACACGCTGGGCCAGCGCTCGGGCCTGGGCATTGGCGGCGTCAAGGAAAAGGGCGCCGCCCGTGGCGCTGGCGACCATGCGCCGTGGTTTGTGGCACGCAAGGACGTGGAGCGCAACACCCTGGTGGTGGTGCAGGGGCACGACCACCCGTGGCTGCTCTCGCGCCACGTGCAGGCCGATCAGGCCAGCTGGGTGGCAGGAGCGCCGCCGGCGCTGGGTGCTTACGGCAGCAAGACGCGCTACCGCCAGCCCGATGCCAGCACGCAGCTGGTGCAGGCCAGCGACACGGACTTCACCCTGGACTGCACGGCGCAGCCGCAGTGGGCGGTGACGCCCGGGCAGAGTGCGGTGCTCTACGACGGCGAGGTCTGCCTGGGCGGCGGCATCATTGCCGCAGCGCACGGTTGAGGCGAATCCCCCTTAAAAAACCATAGCTGATGGCGCTTTCCTGACAAGGGAAAGCGCCACTTTTTTCAGGCGGCGACGGCGGGTGGGGCGGCGCTGCCCAGCGGGCAGGAGAAGATGCTGGCATCGGCGCGAATCAGCCCCAGGTCGAAGCGTTGGCCGTTCAGGTAATCGCCAATGGATTGCAGCACCACCGGGCTGCGCAGCAGGTGTTCCTGGGCCTGGATTTCCTCCAGCGTCAGCCACACGGCGCGCACGATGCCGGTGTCCAGCAGGCGGCTGGCGTGGTGCGCACCCAGCTCGCCACAGAAGGCAAAGCGCAGGTAGGTGATGTCCGAGCCGGTGCGCGTGCGCACAAAGCGGTTCATGTAGATGCCGACCAGTGCGGTGGGGGTGAAATCGTAGGCCGCCTCTTCCAGTACCTCGCGCGCGCAGGCCTGGATGGGGGTTTCGGCTGGGTCGAGGTGACCTGCCGGGGTGTTGAGGCGCAGACCGTCGGTGGTCTGCTCTTCCACCAGCAAGAAGCGCTGTGCACGCTCCACGATGGCAGCCACGGTGACATTGGGTTTCCAGCGATTGGGCATGCGCGCGATTATCTGGGGGCAGGCAGGAACACGCCCGCCTAAGCCCCAGCTTGCCACTGGGGCTTCGCTGGCGGCGAACGGAGGCTTGCTAGAGCGCAGCGCTCATGAAAATCGCGCCCGGCCCATAGCTGCGCAGGTGTTGCAGCTGGGTCGCGTTGGTGACAGTGTGTGGCGCAAAACCCAGACGCTGCCAGAACACGGTCGAGCCCTGCACCGCCACCAGGGCGGCCTGGCGCACCTGTTGCGCGCGTGCCTGGTCGAACAGGGTGTTGAGCATGCGTTGGGCTGCGCCCTGGCCGGCCAGCTCGGGCAACACCGAAATGTCGTGGATGTACAGCACCCGGCCATGCTCGGGCGGGGGATCGAAGTCGCCATCCAGTGGCGTGACCTTGCCGAACTCCGACCAGTACGCGGCCAGATAGGCCAGCAGGCGGTTGTCGCTCTGGCGCGCTATGCCCAGCGAACAATGGTGGGGGCAGCTCAGGCGGCGGACAAACACGTCGCGGCTTTCCTGCAGGCCGCTGCCGTAGGTGATGGACTGGATGTGCATCAGATCGTCCACATCACCAGCGGTCAAGGGGCGAATGGCCAAGGCGGGGGAAGAGGGTGCGGTGCTCATGCGCGCGATTATGGCCGCGGTGCATAGCAGCAACGCATGGCGGACTTAGGAACAATCGATCCCGCGTTCAATTGAGAATTATTATCATTAATGACATTGAAGAGGAGCTCGCCATGTCTGCACTGTTGACCCTTTCCCTGACCCTGCTGCAAGCGCTGCGCCGCCACCAGCGCACGCTGCTGAAAACGGCCAGTTACTACTGCGTCCATATCACCGTGGCGATCGGCGTAGCCTACGCGGTGACCGGGGACATCCTGGTGGCCATGACCCTGAGCCTGCTGGAGCCCACGGTGCAGATGCTGTTCTTCTTCGTGCACGAAAAGCTGTGGGAACCCAAAAAACCAGAGCACTTTGCGCTGGATCAACAAGGGTTCAAGGCATGAATATGTAGGAAATCAAGCAAGGATAGGCGCTACAAGCTATATTTATTGATGTTCCGGTAGTGGCTGTTCGCGCGCGTGCGCGCGACGGGGCCGCGCCCCGGCAGCCCCGTGTGGTGGTGGCCTGAGGGCGCACCCTACAATGCCCACCCGGAAATTGTTGCCGGTTTCTCCTCTTGATACCTGACGCCCTGATGGCCCCCTCGGGCCGGGCGGTTTTGGCGGTGCAGCACGCGCCCTGCGCCGCCTGAGAGATGTTCATGTCCAATCACCAGTCCCAGACTCCTTCTTCTCCCGTCCCCCCCGCACTGATCGACAAACGCGCTCTGCTGCGCCAGTCGGCGCTGGAGTACCACGAGTTTCCCAAGCCCGGCAAGGTGGCCATTGCCGCCACCAAGCCCATGGGCAACCAGCACGACCTGGCGCTGGCCTATTCGCCCGGCGTGGCTGCGCCCTGTGAGGAAATCGTCAAGGACCCGGCCGCCGCCTTCAAGTACACCAGCCGCGGCAATCTGGTGGCCGTGATCTCCAACGGCACGGCGGTGCTGGGCCTGGGCGACATCGGCGCGCTGGCTTCCAAGCCCGTCATGGAAGGCAAGGGCGTGCTGTTCAAGAAGTTCGCTGGCGTCGATGTGTTCGATATCGAGATCAACGAGAAGGACCCGCAAAAGCTGGTCGAAGTGATCGCCGCGCTGGAGCCCACCTTTGGCGCCATCAATCTGGAAGACATCAAGGCGCCCGAGTGCTTCTATGTGGAGCGCGAGCTGCGCAAGCGCCTGAACATTCCCGTCTTTCACGACGACCAGCACGGCACGGCCATCACCGTGGCAGCGGCCATGGTCAACGCCCTCAAGGTGGCGGGCAAGAAGATCGAAGAGATCAAGCTGGTGGCTTCGGGCGCCGGCGCGGCGGCTTTGGCCTGTCTGAACCTGCTGCTGGTGCTGGGCCTGAAGCGCGAGAACGTGTTCGTCACCGACCTGGCCGGTGTGGTCTATGAGGGCCGCACCGAGCTGATGGATGAGGACAAGGCCCAGTTCGCACAAAAGACCGAGCTGCGCACGCTGGGCCAGGTCATTGAAGGCGCCGATGCCTTCCTCGGCCTGTCCGCCGGCAACGTGCTGAAGAAGGAGATGGTGGCCAGGATGGCCGACAAGCCCATCATCTTTGCCCTGGCCAACCCCACGCCCGAGATCCTGCCCGAGGACGTGCAGGCGGTGCGTTCGGACGCCATCATCGCCACCGGCCGCACGGACTACCCCAACCAGGTCAACAACGTGCTGTGCTTCCCCTACATCTTCCGGGGGGCGCTGGACTGTGGCGCCACCACCATCACCAAGGAGATGGAAGTGGCCGCGGTGCACGCCATTGCCGAGCTGGCCCAGGCCGAGCAGAGCGAGGAAGTGGCGGCGGCCTACGTGGGCCAGTCGCTCAACTTCGGCCCGGAGTACCTGATTCCCAAGCCGTTCGATCCGCGCCTGATGCTCACCGTGGCGCCGGCCGTGGCGCAGGCTGCGGCCGACTGTGGCGTGGCCCAGCGTCCGATTGCCGACATGGCCGCCTACCGCGAGCAGCTCAAGACCTTCGTCTATGCCTCGGGCACGCTGATGAAGCCCATCGTCATGGCTGCCAAGCGTGCCGAGAAGAAGCGCATCGCCTACGCCGAGGGCGAAGAGGAGCGCGTGCTGCGCGCTGCGCAGATCGTGGTCGATGAGCGCATTGCGCGCCCCACGCTGATCGGTCGCCCGGCGGTGATCGCCCAGCGCATCCAGAAGTTCGGCCTGCGCCTGCAGGAAGGCGTGGACTACGACGTGGTCAACGTGGAAAACGACCCGCGCTACCGCGAGTTCTGGCAGACCTACCACCGCATTGCCGAGCGCAAGGGCGTGACCGCGTCGATTGCCAAGATCGAAATGCGCCGCCGCCTGACGCTGATCGGCTCCATGCTGCTGCACTGTGGTGAGGTCGATGGCCTGATCTGTGGCACCTGGGGCAACACGGCGCTGCACCTGCACTACATCGACCAGGTCATTGGCCGCCACCCCAGCGCGCACACCTATGCCTGCATGAACTGCCTGCTGCTGCCCGAGCGCCAGGTGTTCCTGGTGGACACCCACGTCAACTACGACCCCAGTGCCGAGCAGCTGGCCGAGATTGCCATCATGGCGGCCGAGGAAATCCGCCGCTTTGGCATCCATCCCAAGGTGGCGCTGCTGTCGCACAGCAACTTTGGCTCCAGCAACCAGCCCAGCGCCGTCAAGATGCGCCAGACCCTGGAGCTGCTGCGCGTGCAGGCGCCGTGGCTGGAGGTCGATGGCGAGATGCACGGCGACGTCGCCCTGGACGGCAAGGCGCGTCTGGAGCTGATGCCGCGCAGCACCCTGCAAGGCGATGCCAACCTGCTGGTGCTGCCCAACATCGATGCCGCCAACATTTCCTACAACCTGCTCAAGCAGGCCGCAGGTGGCGGCATTGCCATCGGCCCGATCCTGCTGGGTGCCGATCGTCCGGTGCACATCCTCACGCCCAGTGCCACGGTGCGCCGCATCGTGAACATGACGGCGCTGACCGTGGCCGACGCCAACGGCGCGCACTAAAGCGTCAACGCAGCGCGGCAGACCCGGGCCTGGCGCCCGGCTGCTGCGCGGGCCATGCCCGCACACCCGCCATTGACTTGCGGGTGGCGGGCTTGATTTTTATGGGGTGCTGGTTCACACTGCGCTCCCGTTTTTGGGGTGCGCTGCCGTTTGTCCGTGCAACTCGAAAGACAACGCAAGAACAAGGTTTTCAGGTCCATCGCATGTTTGGCTCTTCCCGGTTGGTTCGCTTTGCAGCCGCGTGTCTGACCAGTGTGTTGCTGGCAGGTGTCGTCCCCGGCGCATCGGCTGGCGCGTTTCAGCGTGTGCAGGACGACAGCGTGGCGCTGGCCGATCTGCCTGAGCAGGCGCAGACGACCTACAGCCTGATCCTGGCTGGCGGCCCCTTCCCCTACGACAAGGACGGCACCGTGTTCGGCAACCGCGAGCGCCTGTTGCCTCAGGAAAAACGCGGTTACTACCGTGAATACACCGTCAAGACCCCGCGCGTGCGCAACCGTGGTGCCCGGCGCATCGTCTGCGGCGGCTGGAAGCCCACGCAGCCCGATGCCTGTTACTACACCGCCGACCACTACAACAGCTTCCAGCGCATCGCGCCGTGATGCGCCGGTCTGTGTGTCTGGACGCGCCTTCGGATTCGTTGTTGAATGGGCCCCTGGATCGGCCCTCTTGCCCGCCCTCTTGCCATGACCATGCCCGCTTCCCGCCCCGTTTCTGCCGCCGTTGCTTCCGATGATCTGCTGGCTGCCGTGCCGCCCCAGGCGGTGCAATCCATCCGGGCCTTTCGCATCCCCGATCTGCAACAGGCGGCCGTGGCCAGCGGCCAGCATTTCCTGTACGCCCACCTTGCCACAGCGCAGACCCGGGCCGAGGTGCTGGAGCAGGTGGGCCGGCAGTTCCACTTTCCGCCGCACTACGGCAGAAACTTCGATGCCCTGTACGACTGCCTGACCGACAGCCTGCACGACGCCGGACAGCAGCCGGGCTTTGTGGTGGTGCTCGACCAGGTGCCGGCCACGGCCAAGTTCGACAAGGAAATGCGCGAGCAATTCATCGACTGCTTTCGCGATGCCGCCGACTTCTGGGGCGAGCGCGGCATTGCGTTCCGCTGCTTCTACTCCTACCTGTAATGCAGAGCGCTCTCTTTTATGAAGCTGGTTGCGCTTGTCAGAAATGGATCTGACAGGTAAAACACTTTGAATTGCAGAGAGCGCGAGCGCAACGCGCTCTCTTTTTTTTTGTGTTGCGCGAATAAGTGTGTGTCAAGATTTACAAATTGACAACAATCTCCGATCATGGCGGCGGCGCTGCACCTGCAGCAGCAACAAAAAAGCAGCGGTCAGCGGTGCCGCCCCTGGGGCTGCAGGGCGATGCTGTGGCCGTGCTGCTGGACGATCCGGGCGACTACCCCTTGCTTGATCAACTGCGCTTCATGACGCAGCGGCGCGCATCAAGATCATGGCCACGCTGGACATCTCCGAGCATCGCAAGCCACAGGACGGCAAGATCGACTTTTCCCGCTTCGGCGGCCTCAAGGTCGAGCTGCGCGTGGCCACCATCCCTACGTACCAGGGCCTGGAAGATGTGGTGCTGCGCGTGCTTGCCAGCCAGAAGCCCCTGCCGCTGGACAGCGTCGGCCTGAGCCACGACGACCTGACGCAGCTGCGCGCGGCCATGCGCCACAGCTACGGGCTGATCCTGGTGTGCGGCCCCACCGGCAGCGGCAAGACCACCACGCTGCACTCGGTGCTCAGCGAAATCAACACCGACGAGCGCAAGATCTGGACCGCGGAAGACCCCATCGAAATCACCCAGCGCGGGCTGCGCCAGGTCGAGGTCAACCCGCGCATCGGCTGGACCTTTGCCGCAGCCATGCGCGCCTTTTTGCGTGCCGACCCCGATGTGGTGATGATCGGCGAGATGCGCGACGCCGAAACCGCCGGCATTGCCATCGAGGCCTCGCTCACCGGCCACCTGGTGCTGTCCACGCTGCACACCAACTCGGCGCCCGAGAGCGTGACGCGCCTGCTGGAAATTGGTCTGGAGCCCTTCACGTTCTCGGATGCGCTGATTGCCATCCTCTCCCAGCGTCTGGTGCGGCGCCTGTGCAAGCACTGCCGGGCGCCTGCACCCGTCACCGCCGAGGCACTGGGGCAGCTGGCCGACCTGTATCTGCAGGCCAGCCATGGGGCGCTGGATGTGCCCATGAAGGAGGCACGCACCGCCCTCATCAGTCGCTGGCTCAGGCAACTGCAGGCCCAGCAGGGCGAAGGCCAGACCGCACACCTGTGGCACCGCGTGGGCTGCCAGCATTGTGAGCACACTGGCTACAAGGGGCGCATGGGCCTGTACGAGCTCATGACCGTCAATGAAGCCATTCGCAGCCACATCCGCCAGCGTGCACCGGCCCAGGAGATCCGCGCCAGTGCCCTGCGCGCCGGCATGAAGACCCTGCGCCAGGATGGCATCGAAAAAGTGCTGCAGGGGCTCACCGATTTGCCCGAAGTGCTGGCAGCGGCCAATCTGTGAGCGCCAGATGCGTTCCAATGGCGGTTTGCTTTTTCATTTCCGGGCTGCACATGGCACTCAAATCCACCATCTTCAAAGCCAATCTGTCGATTGCCGACATCGACCATGGCTACTACGCCGACCACAACCTGACGCTGGCGCGTCACCCCAGCGAAACCGATGAGCGCATGATGGTGCGCCTGGTGGCGCTGGCGCTCAACGCCTGGCAGTTGCAGGCACTGTGCGGCGGCGACGGCACGCTGGCCTTTGGCGCGGGTTTATGCGACCCGGACGATCCGGATGTGCACATCACCGACTTCACGGGCGCCAGGCGCCTGTGGATCGAAGTGGGTCAGCCGGAAGAAAAGCCCATCACCAGGGCCTGCAACAAGTCCGATCAGGTGCTGCTCTACCCCTTTGGGCCAGCGGCAGAGGTGTGGTGGAAAGGCATAGAAAACAAGGTGGCGCGCCTGCACAAGCTGGCGGTGTATCGCATCCCGGCCGAGGTGGCACAGCAACTGGCCGCGCTGGCGCAGCGCAGCATGCAGTTGCAGGCGACGGTGCAGGAAGGGCAGCTGACGCTATCGAGCGAGCTGGGCATGGTGCTGGTGGAGCCGTCGCAATGGAAGTAATGCTGGAGTAACCCAGTGGTAACCGCTGCGGTCCAGCCTGCCTACAATACGCGCGATTTTTCGCTCCTGTATCCGCTTTCCAGCGCTATTTTTCATGAACATCCTGCGTTTTTCCGATCTGTGCGCCCAGGGCAAGGCCCAAGGCCAACGTGTATTCATCCGTGCCGACCTGAACGTGCCCCTCAACGATGCCGGGCAGATCACCGAGGACACGCGCGTGCGCGCCTCGGTGCCTGCCATCGAGATGGCCCTGAAGGCCGGCGCGGCCGTCATGGTCACCAGCCACCTGGGCCGCCCCACCGAAGGCGAGTTCAAGCCCGAAGACTCGCTGGCCCCCGTCGCCAGGCGCCTGTCGGAGCTGCTGGGCCGTGAAGTGCCCCTGGTGGCCAACTGGGTCGATGGCGTGCAGGTGCAGCCCGGCCAGGTCGTGCTGCTGGAAAACTGCCGCGTCAACGTCGGCGAGAAGAAGAACAAGGAAGAGCTGGCCAGGAAGCTGGCCGCCCTGTGCGACATCTTTGTGCACGACGCGTTTGGCACCGCCCACCGCGCCGAAGGCACCACCTACGGCATCGCCCAGTTCGCGCCCATCGCCTGCGCCGGCCCGCTGCTGTCGGCCGAGATTGATGCGCTGAACAAGGCACTGGCCGCACCAGCACGCCCGCTGGCCGCCATCGTGGCCGGCTCCAAGGTCTCGACCAAGCTGACCATTCTCAAGTCGCTGGCCGACAAGGTCGATCAGCTGATTGTCGGTGGCGGCATTGCCAACACCTTCATGCTGGCGGCGGGGTTGAAGATCGGCAAGTCGCTGGCCGAGCCGGATCTGGTCGGCGAAGCCAGGGCCGTGATCGACGCCATGGCCGCACGCGGCGCTGAAGTGCCGGTGCCCACCGACGTGGTCGTCGCCAAGACCTTTGCGGCCGACGCCCCCGCAACTGTGAAGCAGGCCACCGAAGTGGCCGACGACGACATGATCCTGGACATCGGCCCCGAAACCGCTGCCAGGCTGGCCGAGCAGCTCAAGAAGGCTGGAACCATCGTCTGGAACGGCCCGGTGGGCGTGTTCGAGTTCGACCAGTTTGCTGGTGGCACCAAGGCCATTGCCGAGGCCATTGCCCAGTCCAGCGCGTTCAGCATCGCTGGTGGCGGCGACACCCTGGCCGCGATTGCCAAGTACGGCATCGAAAAGGATGTGGGTTACATCTCCACCGGTGGTGGCGCCTTCCTGGAAGTGCTGGAAGGCAAGACCCTGCCCGCCTTCGAAATCCTGCAAAAGCGCGCGCAAGGCTAAGCTTTGTAACATTTCCATGAAAATGCGCTCCTTCCTTTATGGGGAGCGCATTTTTTGCTATCGAAATAGCTGTTTCAAGGCGGAGCCAGCTGTCGTGTTTTTGCATCATATTGAAGCAAAACGCTATGCGATTGGACTAGGTGTTAGAAGTTCACTGAAATAATGCGCCGCTTGGCGGGGTGTCGTTTGGTCCTGCCCACCTTCCGGGCTTCTGCCCCCATTTACTTCAAGGAAAACCTATGCGTTCATGGAAAAGCATTGGTCTGATGGCATTGGCAGGCGCCAGCGTTGCCGTCTTGACTGCGTGTGGCTCGGCACCGATTCCCGTAGCTACCAACTTTGACTATGCCACCCAGCAGAAGGCCCGCTCGGCCGGTCATTGGGACCTGATGGCGCGTGACGTGGTGGCCCAGACCCTGGGCACCCTGGAAGGCGTGGGAGTGGCGCGCAACACGGCCATTTACGTGGACCTGCCCCACCGGGCCAGCGAGTTCGACCGCGGTTTCCGCGAGTTCCTGGTGACCAAGCTGGTGCAAAGCGGCGTCACCGTGCTGGACAACGCACGCGATGCAGACCTGCAACTGTCCTACGGTACGCAGGTGGTGGTGCACAAGAGCGATCGCCCGTACTTCATCCCCGGTCAGTTCACCATGCTGGCTGGTGGCCTGATGGCGGCCTATGGCCTGCGTCACGAGCACCTGGATACCAAGCTGCTGGCCACCCTGGGTCTGGCAGGTGCGGCAGACTTTGCCAATAGCATCAATGCCGGCGGCCCCACCCATACCGAGGTGATCCTGACCACCTCGGTCAAGCGTGCCAATCAGTACCTGGTGCGCAAGACCGATGTGTACTACCTCGAAGACGTTGATGCACCTCTGTTCCTGAAGCCTGTGGTGTCTGTCTCCAACTTCAATGTGGTGGATCGATGATGAAAAAGCCGTACCTGTATGCCCTGCCCCTGGCCGCAGCCCTGGCGCTGGCTGGCTGTGCCTCCCAGCCCACCCAGTCCTCGGCCCATACCGGTCCGACGTATGAGTCGGCCGCCTCCAACCCCTTCATTGCCAGCAGCCGCAAGGCAGTGGACGCTCTGGTGCAAGGCTTTGACATGCAGCAGGTGGGTCAGGCACCGGTGCTGGTGGCCACGGTGGTGAACATCAACGACCTGAAGCACTCTGCCCCCTTGGGCCGCACGCTGGGCGAGATCTACGCCTCGCAGCTGGCCAGCAATGGCTTCAACGTCACCGAGATGAAGCTGCGCGGCAACGTCTATGTGCGCGAAGGCACGGGCGAGCTGCTGCTGTCGCGCGAAATTCGCGACATCGCAGCGCAGCACAATGCTGCCCTGGTGCTGGTGGGGACGTACTCGCCTGCCAACCAGTACACCTACATCAGCATGAAGCTGGTACGCACGGCCGACAGCCGCATCGTGCGCAGCCATGACTACGCCATCCCCAACGACCGCGACGTGCAGCGCATGCTCAAGTAAGCGGGATGTGAGAAAAAATGCGCTCCAGCCCTTGCTGGGCGGGCGCAGGCAGCTATCAAAAACCGCCAGGGCGTCGTGCCTGGCGGTTTTTTTTGTGCCTGTCCCCTATTGCGGCAGCACCCAGCTGCCGGACTTGCCCCCGTGCTTTTCCAGCACGCGGATGCCTTCCATGACCATGGTCTTGTCGGTCGCCTTGCACATGTCGTAGATCGTCAGCAGGCCGACCTGCACAGCGGTCAGAGCTTCCATCTCCACCCCGGTCTGGCCCACGGTCTGCACGGTGGCCGTGCAGGTGATGGCGTTGTGCTCGGGCTGCAGCGCAAACTCCACCGCCACGCGCGTCAGCGCCAGCGGGTGGCACAGGGGGATCAGGTCGCTGGTTTTCTTGGCGGCCATGATGGCGGCGATGCGGGCCACACCCAGCACGTCCCCTTTCCTGGCGCTGCCGCTGGCCACCAGCTCCAGGGTGGCGGCCTGCATGGTGATACGCCCCTGGGCAATGGCGGTGCGCTGGGTGGTCGGCTTGGCGCCAACGTCCACCATGTGGGCCTGGCCCTGTGCGTCGAAGTGGGTGAGGGGGGAGGGGGCAGTGCTGCTCATGCGAATCTCGAAATCGTGAACCCGTGGGAAAACCGGGCATCATAAGAAAGTCTTCCCTGTAGGATGCACGATCATGTCCCTGCTTTCCCGTTGCTTGCCTGCCCCCTGGCGTTCGGCCGTGTGCCTGGCGGTGTGTCTGGCCTGTATGCCCGCACCGGCCCAGGTGCAGCTGCCGCATCTGGGCGATGGCGCGCAGTTGACCATCAGCCAGGAGCGCGAGCTGGGCGACAGCATCATCACCAGCCTGTACCGCGATCCGGATTACATCGACGACCCGCCGCTGCACGACTACGTCATGCAGGTGTGGCAGCCCCTGGTGCAGGCCGCCTTGCAGCGTGGAGAGCTGAGCGAGGACCTGTACCAGCGCTTCGCCTGGGAGGTGTTGCTGGGCAAGGACCGCAGCATCAACGCCTTTGCCCTGCCCGGTGGTTATCTGGGGGTGCACCTGGGGCTGATTGGCGCCGTCACCAGCAGCGACGAGCTGGCCTCCGTGCTGGCGCACGAGCTGAGCCACGTGTCCCAGCGCCACATTGCGCGCATGTTTGCCGAGGACAAGAAGAACATGCCGCTGGTGATCGGCAGCCTGCTGCTGGGCGCTCTGGCGGCCAGCAAGAGCCCGGATGCGGCGCAGGCGCTAATTGTGGGTGGCCAGGCTGCAGCGGTGCAGAACCAGTTGAGCTTCTCGCGCGACATGGAGCGTGAGGCCGACCGCGTGGGCTTCAGCCTGTTGCAGCCCGCCGGCTTTAACCCTCAGGGCGCGGCCAGCATGTTCGACAAATTGCAGCAGGCCAGCCGTCTGAACGACAACGGCAGCTGGCCGTACCTGCGCAGCCACCCGCTGACCAGCGAGCGTATTGCCGACATGCAGGTGCGTGTGCCCCATGGCAGTACCGCACCGCTGCGCACCACGGTGGAGCACGCCATGATGGCCGCGCGTGCGCGGGTGCTCAGTCAACCCGGTGTGGACCGCCTGCGCCAGTGGGTGAGTGTGCCGGCGCAGAGCGACTTTGCCCAGCGCAGCAGCAGCGTGCAGGTGGGGCAGCTGTATGCCGCCGCCCTGGCCGCAGTGCAGTTGCGTGACGCTGCCGCTGCAGAGCGGTGGTGGCAGGCACTGGCCCCCCTGGCGCAAGGCGATGCCGGTGCCCAGCGTCAGCACGCCTGGCTGGGTGCGGAGCTGGCGCTGGTAGCGCAGAAGCCGACGCAGGCATTGCAGCGGCTGGAGGCTGCCGGCCCCGAAGCTGCCAGCCGGCGCCCCGGGCTCATGCTGCGCAGTCGGGCCCTGCTGGCGTTGGGTCGTGGTGCCGAGGCCAGCGGCCCCTTGCAGACCTGGGTGGCAGTACATCCGCTGGATGCCCAGGCGTGGCAATGGCTGGCGCAAGCCTGGCAGGAGTCCAGCCAGCCGCTGCGCGCCCTGCGTGCTCAGGCGGAGGCGCAGGTGGCGGTGCGTGACTACAGCGCCGCCCTGGATCGCTTGAAGGCAGCGCAAGACATGGCGCTGCGCGCCGGGGCACAGGCGGACCACATTGAGGCTTCGATCATCGACACGCGCCTGCGCGCCGTGCAGGCCTTAGCGCGAGAACAGGCGCGTAAGCAGTGAATCGATGAGCAGCCCCAGGCCGGAGTAGAGCAACGCGCCCCATACCGCTGCCCAGAAGCCGCGCACGTGCAGGCCGCTGAGCAGCCCCGAAGCCATCCAGAACACCAGGCCGTTGACCACCAGCAGGAACAGCCCCAGGGTGAGCAGGGTGACCGGCAGCGTCAGCACCACCAGCACCGGGCGCAGCACGGTGTTGAGCAGCCCCAGCACCAGTGCGGCCCACAGCGCCGAGCTGAAGCTGCTGATCTGCACGCCGCTGTACAGGTTGGCCACCAGCAGCAAGGCCCCGGCGCTGAGCATCCATTGCAGCAAGAGTTTGGTCATCGCAGCTTCCTTTCAGTTTGCAAAATAGTGAGCATGTTGCGCTTGCCATTTCTGGTTTTCAGATGCCATTCATCCTGAAACGTTGGATTTGCGCGCGCCATGTGCTTTCAAAAACATACCAAGGCCCAGCACCAGCAGGGCGCCGCTGACGTGTGCCGTCCAGTACAGGGGCCTGGAGATTTCGGCCAGGCCCTTTTCGTCCAGCGTACCCAGCTTGGGCATCCATTGCCAGTTGTCGGGGTGGACGAACACCGGATCGGTGACCAGCATGCCACCGGCAATCCAGCCCAGCAGCATGCCGCCGCCCAGGATGACCGAGGGGAAACGCTCCATCAGGCGAATGACCAGCTGCGAGCCCCAGACGATGATGGGAATGGAGATCAACAGCCCCAGGCTGACCAGCAGGATCTGGTGGTCCTGATGCGAGGACTGCGCCGCACCGGCAATGGCAATCACGTTGTCCACGCTCATCACCAGGTCGGCCACGATGATGGTCTTGATGGCGGCCAGCAGGCGGTCGCTGCCTTCAATGCTGGCGTGGCCTTCCTCTTCCGGCGCGATCAGCTTGATGCCGATCCACAGCAGCAGCAGCGCACCGGCCACTTTCAGGAAGGGCCATTGCAGCAGCGTCATGGCAAAGGCAATCAGCACCACGCGCAGCAGGATGGCACCGGCCGTGCCGTAGATGATGCCCTTGGTGCGCTGGCTGGCGGGCAGCTTGCGGCAGGCCAGGGCAATGACCACCGCGTTGTCGCCACCGAGCATGATGTCGATGAGAATGATTTGCCCCAGCGCTATCCAGAACGACAGGTGGGTCAGAAAGTCCAGATCCATAAAAGCTCCACAGTACCAATGATCACAGCGGCAACGCCATGCATGGCAGGGAGCTGTTCGCCAGCAGGCACTGGCGCAGGGATCAGACTCCTTGGGGGACCATGGATGGCAGTCGCCCCAAAGGTCTTGCTCGCAATCGGCTGTATCTGGCCCGGATTGCCTGGCAGGCCGGAAGCGCGCACTGCGCTTCGTGTTGACGACCTGTCAATCTGCCCGGCGGGCGGTGTGCTGCGCCGAGGCAGGGAGCTACTCCCCCTTGAAGAAGGCGGTATTTGACCACAAACCGGCGCTTTGCGCGGGCTGGCTACCAGCCCAGCCCGATGTGCAGGGGCAGGTACACCGCCATGCCGGTGGCAATGGTGCCCAGAATGCCCCGTCGGGCGATGAAGTACACCGTCGCGCACAGCACGGCGGGCAGGCGCGCATCCAGCCAGGTGCTGATGAGCTGGCCGTTCTGCATGACGATTTCAGGCGCAATCACGGCGGTGAGCGCTGCCAGCGGAGCGTAGCGCAGGCCGCGCTTGAACCACTCGGGCAGTGGCAGCTCCCGCTTGGGGATCAGGAAGAAGGCGCGTGTGATCACGGTGACCACGGCCAGCCCCGCAGTGGCGATCCAGGCCCAGATCCAGTGGCTGTTGCCGTCCATCATGGTTGCTTCTCCTGGCGTGCGGCAGCGGTGTCATCTTCCGGGGGCAGGGGCAGGACCGGGTGCTGCTCGCCTCTGGTCGGGTCGGGTGGGCGAATGCCGGGGCTGGGGCGCAGCAGCTGTGCGCGGCGCTGGGCGTCTTCCAGCATCAGGCCCACGGCCACGGCAGCAGCGATGGCCACCAGGATGTTGAGCTTGAGTGGCAGGCCAAAGGCTGCCACAGCGGCTGCGGCAGACACGACGGCAGCCACCGAGGTGGCGCGGTCCTTGAGCATGGAATACAGCACCCCCAGCAGGGCCAGCACCCCGGCAAAGCCCAGGCCCCATTCCAGCGGAATGACGTTGGCCAGAAAAATCCCCGCCAGCGAAGCGGTCTGCCAGGACAGCCAGTTGATGCTGGCTGCGCCCCAGAAATAGGGCAGCTGCTCGGGCGTCTTTTCCAGGCTGGTGTAGCGCTGGGTGAAGGCCACAAAGATCACGTCGCCACTGAAGTAGCCCAGCGCCAGCCGGTGGCGCAGCGGCAGGTGGTCGAAATAATTGCGCCACATGCTGCTCAGGATGACGAAGCGCAGGTTCACGCACAGGGCGGTGAACCACACCACCCACAGCGGTGCGCCCGCCGCCATCAAGGGCAGCACCGACAGCTGAGCGCTGCCGGCGTACACCGCCAGGCTCATGAATACCGCCAGTGGCAGCGACATGCCCGCCTTCACCATGGCCACACCAGTCACCAGCCCCCAGGCTGCGATGCCGGGCATGGTGCCACCCATGTCGCGCCACGCCAGGCGCACGCCCGGATGGCGCATGGTGGCCAGCCACTGCCGGGCCGGGGCGTGGTTCATGGAGTGTTTGCCTGAGGTGGGCTGTGCAGCAGGCTGCCCACCGGCAGGGCAAAGCCGCGCAGAAAGTCGGCAGCCGGCAGGCGCTTGCCGCCGGCACGCTGCAGCTGTGTCAGGCGCAGCGCACCGCTGCCACAGGCCACCAGCACGCCCGTGGCATCGGCGCTCAAGACGGTGCCCGGAGCAGCGGCTTCGGATGCGGCCTCGACCTGCGCGGCCCAGATCTTGATCACTTCGTCGCCCAGCTGCGTGGCGCCACCCGGGAAGGGGGTAAAGGCACGCAGGCGCCGATCCAGTTGCTCGGCGCTTTGCTGCCAGTTCATCCAGGCTTCGTGCTTGTCGATCTTGTGCGCGTAGGTCACGCCCTCGGCAGGCTGGGGCGTGGCCGTCAGCGTGCCGGCTTGTGCCTGCTGCAGTGCCTGCACGATGAGTTCGGCCCCCATGTCGGCCAGGCGGTCGTGCAGGCTGGCGGTGGTGTCGTGTGTCTCGACCGGCAGCGTCTGTTGCAGGCACATGGCGCCGGTGTCCAGGCCAGCGTCCATCTGCATGATGGTGATGCCGGTGTGCGTGTCCCCGGCCTCGATGGCACGGTGGATGGGCGCAGCACCGCGCCAGCGTGGCAGCAGGCTGGCGTGGATGTTCAGGCAGCCCAGGCGCGGCAGGTCCAGCACCCATTGCGGCAGGATCAGGCCGTAGGCAGCCACCACCATCACATCGGGCTGAGCAGCCAGCAAGGCGGCGCGTGCCTGCTGGGCATCTTCCGGGTATTTGCCATCCAGACGCAGCGACAGGGGCTGCGCCACCGCCAGGCCATGCGCCAGTGCGGTCTGCTTGACGGGCGAAGCCTGCAGCTTCATGCCACGGCCGGCGGGGCGGTCAGGCTGGGTCAGCACCAGGGGAATGTCGTAACCCGCCTGCACCAGGCGTTGCAGGGCGGCGCTGGCAAATTCCGGCGTGCCGGCAAAGACGACCTTCATGCCTGTGCAGCCTGTTTTTGCTGCTTGAGCAGCTTGGTCTTGATGCGCCCGCGCTTGAGGGGCGAGAGGTATTCCACGAACACCTTGCCCATCAGGTGGTCCATTTCGTGCTGGATGCAGATGGCCAGCAGGCCATCGGCCTCGATCTCGCGGCTGGTGCCGTTTTCGTCGAGGGCGCGTACCTTGACGGCGCTGTGGCGCTCCACGCCGTCGTAGATGCCGGGCACCGACAGGCAGCCCTCTTCGTTGATCTGGGTTTCCTCGCTGGTCCAGGTCAGCTCCGGATTGATGAGCACGATGGGCTGGTTGCGTTCCTGCGAGACGTCGATGACGATCAGGCGCTCGTGAAAGTCCACCTGCGTGGCCGCCAGACCGACGCCGTTGGCGTCGTACATGGTCTCGAACATGTCGGCAATCTGCTGGCGGATGCGCGCATCCACCTGGGCCACAGGCTGGGCCACCTTGTGCAGGCGGGGGTCGGGGTAACGAAGAATGGGAAGCAGTGCCATAACAGTTTTAAACGAATACTGTCGCTATTTTGGCCACTTTGGCCCTGCAATGCTGGGCAGGGCCTGGATAATCGTTGCCGAATCCAGGCCTTGACCACAGAATCGGCGGGGTTGTGTCGTATCGAGCGCCGGGCGGCCTGCGCCCTGTGCTGTAAAGGAAATTCATCACTATGAAAGCCATTGCCTCTACCTGTGCGCTGTCCGTGGGTCTGGCGCTCGCTGCTGCAAGCGATGCCGCGCAGGCACAAAACTATCCCATTACGGCTCAGCAACAGGCAACAGCGCAACAGGTGGCGCAACAGGGTGTTCCACTTTCCGCCTTGGCGCCCAATGCCCCCGAAAGCTACACCGTGCGCAAGGGCGATACCTTGTGGCGCATCTCCGGCCTGTTCCTGCGTCAGCCCTGGCGCTGGCCCGAGCTGTGGGGGATGAACATGCAGGCCATCGCCAATCCGCACCTGATCTATCCCGGTCAGACCCTGTATCTGGAGCGCTCCAACGGCTATGCGCGTCTGCGCACCAGCGCCAGCGGCAACGAAACCGTCAAGCTCTCGCCACGGGTGCGTTCTGAGAGTGTCAGCGATCTGGCCGTGCCCACGGTGCAGATGCACCTGATCGAGCCCTTCCTGGCCGAGCCCCTGGTGGTGCAGGAGCTGACCCTGGCGCAGGCGCCGCGCCTGATCGCCACCGCCGACGAGCGCCTGTTCATGAGCCCTGGCGATGAGGTGTATGCCCGCGGCCCCGAGGGGCAGCCCTTTGTGGCCGAGGGCGATGGCCAGACCATGTACCGCATTTTCCGCAGCGCCACACCGCTGGTGGATCCGGTGACCAAGGAAGTGCTGGGCTATGAGGCCCAGTACGTCGGCAAGGCCGAGCTGCTGGTGGAGGAGGCCCCTGCAGAGCAGCAGCCAGGTGCTGAGGGTGAAAAGCCGCGCAATACGAGCTTCGTTCCGGCGACGCTGCACATCGCCCACGCCAAGGAAGAAATTCGCGCCAACGACCGCTTGCTGCCCGAGCCGCCGCGCCAGTTCCGCAGCTTTGTGCCGCATGCTCCGGTGGACACGGTGGATGCGCGGGTGGTCGGTATCTACACCAGCAACGCCATGCGCTATGGCACCCAGCATCAGGTGGTGAGCATCAATCGTGGCGAGCAGGATGGCATGCAGCCGGGCATGGTGCTCTCGCTCATCACCCAGGGACGCCAGTTGGTGGACAAGACCGATCCGCAGCGCGCCACGGTGCAGCTGCCCGATCAGGCCAACGGCACGGCGATGGTGTTCCGCGTGTTCGACCGCGTCTCCTACGTGCTGGTGATGGACGTGCGTCGTGGCGTGCAGGTGGGCGATCGCCTGCAGAACCCGCAGTAAGCCCTGCTGCATCAGGGGGCAGCCATGCCGCCACCCGTTCCCGAATGGACGCAGCCGGAGCTGCTGGCGTGGCTGCGGCTGCTGAGCACACCGGGCATCGGCAATGCCAGCGCCCGGCGGCTGCTGACGCGGCTGGGCACGCCGCAGCAGGTCTTTGCCGCCACCGTTGCCGACTGGCGCACCTGCGTCAGTGCAGCCCAGGCAGAACAACTGGCCACGCCGGTCCCCGATCTGGAGCACCGCGCGCAGCAGACATGGCAATGGTTGCACGACAGCCCGGCTGCGGGGGTGCAGCAGGCGCTGATTGCGCTGGGCGACCCGCGCTACCCCCCAGCGCTGCTGCAGATTGCCGATCCGCCGCTGCTGCTGTACGCGCAGGGGCCGGCAGCATGGCTGCAACGCCCCGCGCCGCTGGTGGAGATGGTGCATTGCCTGGCGGTGGTCGGCTCGCGCAATCCCACGGCCCAGGGGGCGGAGAACGCCCACCAGTTTGCTCGCGCCTTGGCGGCAATGGGCTGGACCGTCGTCTCCGGTCTGGCGGCGGGCATCGACGCCGCAGCGCATGAGGGTGCACTGGCGACAGCCCCGCTGCACACCCTGGCCACGGTGGCGGTGGTAGGTACCGGACTGGATCGGGTCTATCCCGCGCGCCATCAGGATCTGGCACGGCGCATTGCCCAGCATGGCCTGGTGCTGAGCGAATTTCCCCTGGGTACACCGCCGCTGGCGAACAATTTCCCCAAACGCAACCGCATCATTTCGGGGTTGTGCAGCGGCACTCTGGTGGTGGAGGCCGCGCTGGCTTCAGGCTCCCTGATCACGGCGCGCACGGCCAGCGAGCAGGGGCGCGAGGTGTTTGCCATCCCGGGTTCCATTCATGCGCCGCAGGCGCGCGGCTGCCATGCCCTGATTCGGCAGGGGGCCAAGCTGGTGGAGACCGCACAGGACATCATCGAAGAGCTGCAGGCGCCGACGGCGCCGGCGCTCAGGCGTGCGCCTGCCGATCAGGGAGCCACCAGTCTGCCTCTGGACTTTTCCGGGCCAGCCGCTGCGCCCGGCAGCGTGCCGCCCCAGCATCCTGTTCTGGAGGCCATGGGCTACGACCCCGTGGGACTGGATGCCTTGGGCGCACGCACGGGCTTGGATGCTGCACATCTGCAGGCCCAGTTGTTGGAGTTGGAGCTGGATGGTTGGGTGGTGAGCTTGCCAGGGGGCTTTTTCCAGCGTATGGCAAAAGCCTAGCTGAACCAATGGTTTGCTACGAGTAACTTGCCCGTAATGCACGCAGTTTGTGAATTTTGCGCACAGTTTCGGTAAGATTTGCGCCCACTATGAAACCTCCCCCCTCGCGCATGCGTGCGCTGTCTTTTGATTTCTCGTCTCGTTTCAATACCACTTCTCCTCAGGCACTGCGCTGCCTGATCGCCCAGCAAGGAGCGTTGCCATGGATGCAATAAGCTTTGCGTGGGTCATGGATCCATCGATCTGGCTGGGACTGATCACACTGATCGTTTTGGAAATTGTCCTTGGGGTGGACAACCTAGTCTTTATTGCCATCTTGGCCGACAAGCTGCCTCCTGAGCAGCGCGATCGCGCCCGCGTCATTGGGCTGTCGCTGGCTTTGGTGATGCGCCTTGGCCTGCTGTCGATCGTCTCTTGGTTGGTAACTTTGACCACACCGCTGTTTTCTCTGGGGCCATTGGACTTTTCCGGGCGCTCACTGATTTTGCTGGTGGGGGGCTTGTTTTTGCTGTTTAAAGCCACCACCGAGCTGCACGAACGCCTAGAAGGCATTGAGCACACCACCAATGGGCCGCGCGTGTGGGCCAGTTTTGCCGTGGTGGTGACGCAGATCGTGCTGCTGGATGCGGTGTTTTCACTGGACTCGGTGATCACGGCGGTGGGCATGGTGGACGATTTGCCGGTCATGATTGCTGCCGTGATCATCGCCATGGGTGTGATGCTGCTGGCGTCCAAGCCGCTGACGGCATTTGTCAACGCCCACCCCACGGTGGTGGTGTTGTGCCTGAGCTTCCTGCTCATGATCGGTTTGAGTCTGCTGGCCGAGGGCCTGGGCTTCCACCTGCCCAAGGGGTATCTGTACGCCGCCATTGGCTTCTCGATCATGATCGAGTTCTTCAACCAGTGGGCCCAGCGCAACCTGCGCCGTCACCAGGCGCGCATTCCGCTGCGTGAGCGGACGGCCAATTCCATCTTGCGCATGCTGGGAGGGCGCAGCTCCGCCACGGGCGATGCCCTCGGCGTGGTGGATGGCGGCGCCGAAGCACAGCAGGCCTTTGGCCTGCAGGAGCGCCACATGGTCAGCGGGGTGCTGTCCCTGGCCGAACGCAATGCCCAGTCGGTGATGACGCCGCGCTCCGACATCCAGTGGATCGATCTGGAACAGGAGCCGCAAGCCTTGCGTGAGCAACTGCTCACTGCGCGCCATGGCCTGATGCCGGTCGCGCGCGGTGAACTGGATCGCCTGCAGGGTGTGGCGCGGGTGCGTGACCTGCTGGCCGACATCATTACCCACGGACACATTGATGAAGTGGGCAGCCTGCGCCAGCCCCTGGTGGTGCCGGCAACGGTCAGCGTCATCAAGTTGGTGGAGCAGCTGCGCACTTCTCGAGCACAGGTTGCCCTGGTGAGCGATGAGTTTGGCGGCATTCTGGGCCTGGTCACGCCCATTGATCTGCTGGAGGCCATTGCAGGAGAGTTTCCCGAGGAAGGGGAGGTGCCGGACATCCAGCCCCAGGCCCAGCCGGGCCACTGGATCGTCGATGGGTTGGCGGACTTGCACGCCCTGGAGACGGCAACCGAGGTCTATACCCTGGCGCAGAACGACGAGTACAGCACCCTGGCGGGCTTTTTGCTGGCGCATTTCGAGCAGTTGCCCGAAGTGGGCGCCGTGCTGGAGGCAGAGGGCCTGCGCTTTGAAGTGTTGCAGATGGACAAGCGCCGGATTGCACTGGTGGATGTGAAGCGCCTGAGCTCTTGAAATCGATAGCTGACGCCGCTGGTATGGCATACAGTTAGGCCATATTTGCCCCAAAGTCAGCGTATGGTGAAACTCTTCCAGCGCGAGCAGCGCTCCCTGTTCGGTGAGATTCTGGATTGGATGCTGACGCCTTTGTTGCTGCTGTGGCCGCTGAGCCTGGCGCTGACCTGGCTGGTGGCGCAGTCGCTGGCCAACAAGCCGTTTGATCGTGCCCTGGAGTACAACGCCCGCGCGCTGGCACAGCAAATTTATCTGGAGTCCGACGGACGCCTTGGCTTTGGCCTGTCGCTGCCGGCGCACGAGATCCTGCAGGCCGACGAGGCGGACCTGCTCTACTTTGCCGTGCGCAGCCATTCCGGCCAATTGCTGGCCGGAGAGGACGACTTTCCGCCCCCGCCTTTGTCGCACGATCAGGGCGTGCGTGTGGGTGAGGTGGTGCTGCACGATGATGAGTTGCGCGGGGTGGACGTGCGCGTGGCGACCCTGTGGGTGCGCCTGCCCTGGGAGACCGAGGGCCCTGCGCTGGTGCAGGTGGCAGAGACGCGCGCCAAGCGCAGCATTCTGGCCACGGAGATCATCAAGGGCGTGATGCTGCCGCAGCTGGTCATCCTGCCGCTGGCTGTGCTGCTGGTCTGGCTGGCGCTGGCGCGTGGCATCCAGCCCTTGCAGCGGCTGGAAGAGCGCATTCGCGCGCGCAAGCCAGAAGACCTCTCCCCCCTGAACCTGCGGGCCGTACCGCAGGAGGTGGTGCCCCTGGTGGATGCCGTCAACGATCTGCTGCGCCGGCTGAACGAATCGCTGGCAACGCAAAAACGCTTTCTGGCCGACGCTGCACACCAGTTGAAGACCCCGCTGGCGGGCCTGCGCATGCAGGCCGACCTGGCGTTGAGCATGGATGTCAGTGCAGAGGAGTTGAAGCGTTCGTTGCAGTTGATCGGACGCTCCAGCGTGCGTGCCACGCACACGGTCAACCAGCTGCTGGCCCTGGCGCGGGCCGAAAGCGCCGGCACCCAGCTGCAGCGGCAGCCGTGCAACATGGTGGAACTGGTGGTGGATGTCCTGCAGGATCTGCTACCCCAGGCCCTGGCCAGACAGGCGGACATGGGCTACGAGGGGGCGGAGGCAGAGCGCCCCGACGTCTGGGTGCTGGGCAACGCCACCTTGCTGAAGGAGCTGGTCAGCAACCTGCTGACCAATGCCTTGCACTATTCCCCCTCGACCGCACAGCGCCCTGCCGTCATCACTGCCCGGGTGCTGCCCGATCCGGACAACAAGGAAGTGGTGCTGGAAATTGAAGACAACGGCCCCGGGATTGCCCCGCAGGAAAGGGAGCTGGTCTTCCAGCCCTTCTATCGGGCCCTGGGCAATGAAGCCGATGGCTCCGGCCTGGGCCTGCCCATCGTGCAGGAAATTGCACTGCAGCACGGTGGCCAGGTGACGCTGCTGGATGCGCATCCCGAACGCCAGCCGCCGGGGACCTGCGTGCGGCTGCGCCTGCCGGCCCTGGCAGCCCAGTCGGATGCCAGGGCCGCTGCCGATGCAGACGAGCGTATGTGATCACGCAGCTCTCCTGCTGCTGCGACGGGGACTCAGGCGGGAATCTGTGCCGCCAGGGCGGTGTACTCGGCCACGCTCACTTCTTCGGCGCGGCGCTGCAGGTCGAAGGTGCCGGAAAAGGATTTTTCTTCCAGCCAGCGGCCCAGGGTGTTGCGCAGGATCTTGCGGCGCTGGCTGAAGGCCACCTGCACCAGTGCCTCCAGCACCGAGCGGTTCAGCGCCGCGGGCTCGGCATGCGGCAGCATGCGCACCACGGCGCTGTCCACCTTGGGCGGCGGGTTGAAGCTTTCCGGTGGAACGAACAGCACGTTTTCCATGGCATAGCGCCACTGCAGCATCACGGACAGGCGCCCGTACGCGGCCGTGGCTGGCTGGGCCACCATGCGGTCGATCACCTCTTTTTGCAGCATGAAGTGCTGGTCCTGCACCACATCCACGTGATCCAGCAAGTGAAAGAGAATGGGGCTGGAGATGTTGTAGGGCAGATTCCCCACCACGCGTAGCCTGGGCACGCCCAGGGTGGCAGCCAGGGCGGTGAAATCGACCTTGAGCACGTCCGACTCGACCACGTTCAGCCCCTGGCGGCTACGCAGGCGCGCCGCCAGATCACGATCCAGCTCGATGACCGTCAGATGGCCCAGGCGTTCCAGCAGCGGCTGGGTCAGGGCCATCAGGCCGGGGCCGATCTCCACCATCGGCTCGCCCGCGCGGGGAGCGATGGCACTCACGATGCCGTCGATGATGGCATCGTCAACCAGAAAGTTTTGCCCAAAGCGTTTGCGCGGGATGTGCTTCACCGGATCTGTCCTTTGTCTGTGTTCCACAAGTGCCCATGGCGGGTGGGCGGTCAGCGCCGCACCGAACCATCGGCGTTGCGGTACTCCACATAGGCCTGGTTGCGCAGCTCCTGCGCCCAGGTGGTGTAGGCCTTCTCCAGTTTTTCCTCGCGCACGATGTTGCGCAGCAATTCGCGTTGCTGGCGCGCATTCAGCGTGACCTGGCGGCGGTCTTCCAGCAGGATCAGGTGCACACCGAAGCGCGAGACCACGGGCTGACTGATCTCGCCCGGTTGCAGGGTCTGGAGCACGCGCTCGAATTCGGGCACAAACTGGCCGGGGCTGGACCAGCCCAGGTCGCCGCCATCGGCTGCGCTGCCGTCCTGCGAAAACTGCTGTGCCAGCTGGGCAAAGCTGGCCTGACCGCGTTCGATGCGCTGGCGCAGCTCCTGCAGCTGCTCGGCGGCCTGGCGTTCGGTCAGCTGGGCCGAGGGGCGCAGCAGGATGTGACGGGCGTGGTGCTGCGTGACCACGCTGGGCACGCCGGCGCTGCTTCTGTCCAGTACCACCAGAATGTGAAAGCCTGCCGGGCTGCGCAGCGGCCCGACGATGCCGCCCACCGGCGTGTTGGTCACGGCGTTCACAAAGGCCTGGGGATAGCGCTCGGCCGGGCGCATGCCCATCTCCGGCTCGCCGGCGTCCGAGTAACGCAGAGCCGCAGTGGGCAGGTCCACGCCACTGCGCAGCGCCTGCAGTGCCTGCTCGGCCTTGTGCTGCAGGTTGGTCACCTGCGCAGCGCTGGCTGTCTCGGGCACGGCAATCAGGATGTGGCCCAGATTCAGGGCCTGCGGCGCGCCGGTCGGCGTGGCGCGGCGCTGCTGGGCCTGGTACTGCTCGATGTCCAGATCGGTGACACGCACCCGGCTGTCCACATCGCGCTCGCGCAGGCGCTGGATCAGCATCTGGTCACGGATTTCCTGGCGCAGCTGCGCGGCGCTGATGCCCTGCTTCTTCAGCTGTGCCAGCAGCGCTTCAACCGTGCCGCCGTTCTGGCGGGCCACGTTCTCCACGGCCTGGTCGATGGCAAAGTCGTCCACCCGCAGGCCGGTTTCCCTGGCGTGTTGCACCAGGGTCTTTTCCAGGATCAGGCGCTCCAGCACGTCGGGCATCAGCTCCTCGGTGGAGGGCAGCTGCTGCGCACCCTGTTCGGCCATGTTCTGCAGCACGCGCTGGCTGCGCGCCAGGACTTCATTGCGTGTGATGGGCTCGGAGTTGACCACGGCCATGATGTAGTCGGCCGTGCGCACGCCGCTGGGCGTCGGCGGCACCCTAGCCTGGGTGGCCGAATCGGTCAATGCCTTTTCCAGGGCCGGGTTCTTGGCCGGCGGCGCCGAAGTCTGGGCCAGGCTGGCGCAGGCCACGGCCAGGCAGGTCACCCCCAGGGCTATCTGGCGGGGCAGGGTGTTGAAGCGAAGCATCATCACAAATCGGTTCCTTGGGGGTTAGTCGTAATTGCTGAAGCGGCTGGGGGGCGTGCTGGGCACGCTGTGCAGAGGCTGGTAGCCCGGCACGTGCTCCTGCAGACTGGCCAGCGGATTGGCGCCCAGGCTCAGGCGCGAGAAGCCCACCAGCTCCAGCTGGAACAGCAGCCGCGTATTGGAGCGTGTGACGCTGTTTTGCAGGCGTTCCAGCACCACGCGGCCCACCCAGCAGCAGCCGTCAAATTCCAGGCCGACGATGGTATCGACCATTTTCTTGTCGTACATGCTGTAGTTCAGGCGCCCGACGCTGTACCAGCGCCCTTGTGCCGATTGCGTCAGGGGCCACTGCCAGCCCAGTTCCACCTGTTCGCTGCCCTGATTGGCCACCGGGCTGCTGTTTTCACGCTGCAGGCGGTAGGCCGTGCTGATGACCTTGAAGGGGCCCGGGTGGTAGCGACCACTGAAGGTGGTGCGTGTGGTGCGCTCGATGTCGCGGTTGTATTGCACCAGGCCATCGATGCTCCAGCGCTTGCCCCAGGTGAAGCCGGCGCCCAGCAGGATGTCCGACCAGCCCTTGGTGCCGGGTGCGTCGTAGCCCAGGGTGGCACGCTGATCGGCCAGGCGCATGCGCTGGGCCACGCCCAGCCGCGCCACCTCGGCGCCCGTGTCGGCACGCAGGTAGCGCGTGGTCAGACCCACGGTGACCATGTGGTTGTCGGCGATGCGGTCATGCCCGGTGTAGCTGTTTTCGCTGTAGATGCTGGTGAGGTTGAAGTCCGACAGTGCCGAGTCGTACAGCGGCAGCATGGACTGATCGCGGTACGGCGTATAGGTGTAGAAGGCGCGTGGCTCCAGCGTCTGCACGTAGTTGCGCCCGCGAATCTGGGTGGGGCGCTCGAAGATCAGGCCACTGTCCAGGCTGAAGGTCGGTAGCGCCAGCGAGTGGCTGCTGTTGCGTTCTGGCCGGTCGTTTTCAAAGCGGTAGTTGGCAGCATGCAGCTTCAGCTTGGGGGTGATGAAGCCACCGGGGCGCAGGAAGGGGCGGCTGACCTCAGCCGCAAAATAGCTGCGCTGGCCGTTGTCGCTGTGCTGGCGGCCATCGATGGTGCGTGCCCGGTAGCGCGTGGTGTCCGCTTCCAGCTTCCAGTCCAGGCCCCAGGGGTTGTACAGCGTTTGCGGTGCGTAACGCCATTGCAGCTGCGGCAGTCGGTCAAACGGCGGGGCAATGGGCGCGTCCACATCCTGCAGGGTCTGCCACTGCTGGGCACGCGCCAGGAAGCTGTGCCCATCGCGCGACCAGCTGAGCGTGCCGTAGCTCTCGATCAGGCGCTCATCCAGCAGTCCGTTGCTGCCGGGCAGGGAAAAGTCGCGCCAGTAGTTGTCGTCGCTGACGCGGTGGAGCTTCAGATCGGCACGCAGGCCGGGCAGCAGGCCGGAGAGGTCGGCCCGGTTGCGCCAGGCGTACGACCAGCGGTCACGGTCGCGCAGCTTGTCGCTGGGCATGTAGTTCAGCGTGATGTCGCCGCCGTAGTTGCGCTCCAGATAGCGAAACTCGGTGCCCAGGCTGACGCCGCGCTTGCTCATCAGCGTAGGGGTGATGGTGGCATCGCGGTTGGGCGCAATGTTCCAGTAGTACGGCTGCGCGTACTCAAAGCCGCTGATGCTGTCGATGCCGAAGGTGGGCGGCAGCAGGCCGGATTTGCGCTTGTCCGAGAGGGGGAAGCTGATGGCCGGCACCGGCAGGATGGGCACATCCTTGAATTTGAGCACCCCGCCATAGGCCATGCCGGTGTCGGTGGCGCGGTCCAGCTCCATGCGCCTGGCCTGCAGCACCCAGTCTGGCGACCAGTCTTCTGCCTCGTCGCGCTGGCAGGTGGTGTAGGTGGCCTGGTGGATGGTGGAGCGCTCGCGGCTGAGGAACTCCACGCGCTGGGCAGCGCCGTGGCCCTGGGTGTCGAGAAACTGATAGGTGGCCTCAGTGAAGTCGCCCTGGAAGGCATCGACCTGCAGGCGCAGTTGTGTGCCCTGGTAGATGTTGCCGCCGCGATTGATGTGCACATTGCCCTGGGCGTGGACAGTGTCGTCGGCCAGCGTGTAATCGGCCTGGTCGGCGCGGATGATGGTGTCACCTCGGCGCAACTGCACATGGCCTTGCAGGCTGGCGCGGATGTCGGTCTGGCCCTCAAAGCGATCGGCCTGCACGTACAGCGGCAGCTGGTTGCGCACCGCAGGCGCAATTTCGGATTGCAGGCGCGCGCTGGGTTTGAGTTGCAGCGGCGGCAAGGGTGCATCCCAGGCGCTGGGTGGCTGCTGTGCCCACGCCGCAGGCAGGGCGCAGGCCAGGGCCAGCACGCGCACGGCAGGCAAGGACAGGGGGTGCAAACGGACAAGCACGGTAACGTTGAGCGGGTAGGCGCCGGGGCGGCGATCGGCAAACAAAAGGGGGCGGGCACACGCCGGGAGCGAGCCGGGCGGTTTGTAGAATCCGATTATCCATGAGCGCAACCATCCCCCACCCCACAAATACCGCAGCGACCGTCACTTGGTCCGATCCCGCCCGTGAACAGGGCTTCACCCAATGGCTGGATACCGTGGCGCAGGAGCATGGCCTGCTGCCCGCCAGCCTGCGCCCGGCCTCGGCCGATGCCAGCTTTCGGCGCTACCTGCGCATCGACGCGGCCGATGGCCGCAGCCGCATCGTCATGGACGCGCCGCCCGACAAGGAAAACTGCCGCCCCTTTGTGCAGGTGCAGGCGCTGCTGCAGCAAGCGGGTCTGCGTGTGCCCGACATTCTGGCCTGGGACGAGGCCCAGGGCTTCATGCTGCTCTCCGACGTGGGCACGCAGACGCTGATCGAAATCCTGGACGAAAACCGTCCCCAAGACGCCCAGGCCTGGTACCGCCACGCCAGCGACTTGCTCTTGCAGTGGCAACTGGCCTCGCGCCCCGATGTGTTGCCCGCCTACGACGAGGCACTGCTGCGCCGCGAGCTGCAGCTGTTTCCCGACTGGTACATCGCCCAGCACCGCCAGACCACGCTCGATGCCCAGCAAAGCGCCGTGCTGGCGCAGACGTTTGACCGCATCGTCGCCGAAAACCTGTCCGCGCCCAGTGTGTTCGTGCACCGCGACTTCATGACGCGCAACCTGATGGTGCCTCTTGACCCGCGCACGCAGCCGCTGGCGGTGCTGGATTTTCAGGACGCGGTTTATGGCCCCATCACCTACGACATTGCCAGCTTGCTGCGCGATGCCTTCATCAGCTGGGAAGAGGACTTTGTCATCGACATCACCGTGCGTTACTGGGAAAAGGCGCGCAAGGCAGGCCTGGTGGGGGCGACCAGCGCCAGCGGCTGGGGCGCCGATTTTGGCGAGTTCTACCGCGCGGTCGAATGGATGGGCCTGCAGCGCCACCTGAAAGTGGCCGGCATCTTTGCGCGCCTGACGCTGCGCGACGGCAAGCCCAAATACCTGGCCGATGCGCCGCGCTTCATCCACTACATCCGCAGCACCTGCAGCCGCTACCGCGAGCTGGCGCCGCTGCTGCGTCTGATCGACCAGCTGGAAAACATCCAGCCGCAATACGGCTTTGCCTACGGGCGCGTGTAGCGTGTGCGTGGGCCGGCGCTGCCCGGTCGGAGTTCCTTGGTAAAAACCATAGCTTGATCCGCTCTTGTTTTCTGAATTTCAGAATAAAAAGTATCTGAAAATCAGGAAATGCAAGCGGTAGAAGCTATGGTTTTGATCTATGGTGAAAAAATGACCACATGGCCCCGGGACCCTGCGGCCAAAGCCTGGGCGCCGCTTTATAGTCCTGCGCTACTCGTGTAGCAAACAGGCCCGGGATGGGCGCAAGGTGGAAGCACATGTTTCAGAAATTCGGGCTCTGGGCCAAGATCATGGTGGTGGTGGGCATTGCGATTGCGGGGGTGGGCGCGGCGCTGACCTTCACCAATCTGGCCAATCTGCGAGGTCTGGTGCACGCTGCCGAACGCAGCGCCCTCGATGCCCATTTGCAGGCACTGAAAAACGCCATGGCCACCGAAGGCCGCAATGCCGAGGCCATGGCCGCGCTGGTGGCCGGCATTCCCGAAGTGCAGGCGCGGCTGGAGGCGGGCGACCGCCAGACCCTGACCGACTGGTTCGTGCCGGGCTTTGCCACGCTGAGCAGCCGCTACGGCGTGGAGCAGTTCCAGTTTCACACCCCGCCGGCCATCTCCTGGCTGCGCGTGCACCTGCCGCACAAGCATGGCGATGACCTGTCCTCCTTCCGCTTTATGGTGCTGGCGGCCAACCGCAACCAGCAGCCCGTGCGCGGCCTGGAAGGTGGTGTGGCCGGCCTGGGCATGCGTGGCATCGTGCCGGTGCAGCGCAACGGCAAGCATCTGGGAACGGTGGAATTCGGCATGAACTTCGGCCAGGCCTTCCTGGACAAGTTCAAGCAGGACAACGGTGTGGACGTCGGCCTGCACCTGTTTGACCGCAGTGGCGGCCATTTCCAGACCATGGCCGCCACGCAGGGCAAGGCACCGCTGCTGGATGCGGCCGCGCTGCAGGCGGCCATGGGCGGGACGGTGCAATTCGGCCACCGCGAGATCAACGGCACGCCCCTGGCGGTGTACGCGGCGCCGGTGTACGACTTCTCCAGCCAGCCCATCGGCGTGCTGGAGGTGGCCATGGACACCAGCACGTTTGTCGCCTCGCTGCGCAGCGCGCAATGGACGGCGGTGGTGGTGGGTGTGCTCTCCATCGTGCTGGGGCTGGCGCTGACGCAATGGATCGCGCGCCACATCACTGGGCGCTTGCAGCAAGTCACCCAGGGCGTGCAGCAGGTGGCCGATGGCGATCTGACCAGCAGCATCCATGTTGAAGGCGCCGACGAAGTGGCCGCCCTGGCGTGCGCCACCCAGGCCATGCAGACAAAGCTTCACGAGATGGTGGCGCAGGTGGGCGCCAACGCCGCCAAGGTGCACCGCGCGGCGCAGAACATTGCGCTGGCGGTGCAGGGGCAGGCGGCCACGTCCACGCAGATGTCCTCCTCGGTGGCCGAGATCACCACCACCATGGAGGAGCTGTCGGCCTCCTCGACGCAGATTGCCGACCATTCGCGCTCGGTGGTCGATATCGCCAACCAGACGCTGGAGGGCTCGCGCAAGGGCTCCGAGGCCATGCAGACCGTGCTGGGCCGCATGAACGACATCCGCAGCGACAACCAGCACAGCCTGCAGGAAATCGTGGCGCTGGGCGCCAAATCCAAGCAGATCAGCAAGGTGATGGAGCTGATCAACACCGTGGCCGACCAGACCAAGCTGATCGCCTTCAACGCCGCGCTGGAAGCCTCCAGCGCGGGCGAGGCGGGCAAGCGCTTCTCGGTGGTGGCTGCAGAAATCCGCCGCCTGGCCGACAGCGTGACCGATTCCACGCGCGAGATCGAGACGCGCATCGGCGAGATTCAGGACTCGATCGCGCGCCTGGTCATCACCTCGGAAAAAGGCGCCACCGGTATCGAAGCGGGCATTTCCGCCAGCGCCCACGCCACCGAGCGGCTCAACGACATCGTCAGCGCTGCCAGCCAGACCAGCGGCGCAGCGCAGCAGATTTCGCTCTCTACCCAGCAGCAGAAAACCGCCAGCAGCCAGGTGGTGGTGGCGCTGCGCGAAATCGTCACCGCCAGCGCACACACGGCGCAGTCGATCACGCAGATCTCCCAGGTCAGCCAGGAAATGACCGAGCTGTCCGCCCACCTGGATGCCCTGGTGCACCAGTTCAAGCTCCGGGCCGATGCACTGCAGGCGCCACAGCCTCCCCAGGCCGGCGCCCGCCCCTGAGCGTAGGGAGCCTGCGTGTTCACTCCCGCTGTCCCGATCCGTGTGCTGATTGCTGACGATAGCAGCGTGGTGCGTGGCCTGCTGCGCAGCATCCTGGAGACCCAGGCCGACATCCAGGTGGTGGGCGAAGCCACCAACGGTCGGCAGGCCCAGGAAATGGCCGCCAGCCTGCGTCCCCATCTGGTCACCATGGACCTGGAGATGCCCGGCGTCGATGGTCTGCAGGCCATTGAGGCCATCATGTGCAGCCGCGCCGTGCCCATCCTGGTGGTCAGCAGCGCCGCCGATGCCCAGCATGCCCTGCAGGCAGTGGCTCGTGGGGCGCTGGAAGTGGTGGCCAAGCCCGACACGACGCCCGAATCCATGGCTGCCTTTATTGCCAAGGTGCGTTTGCTGGCGGGCGTGGCGGTCATCACACGCCTGCGCCCGCGGTCTGGGCAAGTGCCTTGCGCTGCGCCAGCCGCTGACGCGACCGTGCCCCCACCGGCGCAACCAGCATCGAATCCACCCGGCAGCGCCTCCGGCGCCACACTGCAGGCGCAATTTGCCAGCCTGCGCCCCTACCCCTGGGTGTTTGCCATTGCGGCCAGCACCGGCGGGCCGCAGGTGCTGGCGCAGATGCTGCCCTGCCTGCCACGTGGCTTTGCCTGCCCGGTGCTGGTGGCGCAGCACATTTCCGACGGCTTTGCCCAGGGCATGGTCGATTGGCTGGCGGGCCTGTGCCAGCTGCCGGTGCGGCTGGCGCAGGATGGCGAGCCGCTGCAGCCGGGGGTGATCTACATCGCCCCTTCGGAGAACAACCTGAGCGTGACGCGCCAGGGCCTGCTGCACCTGCCGCCGCGCTGCGAGGGCGACCCCTACCACCCGCGCTGCGATGTGCTGCTCAGCGCCGTGGCGCAGGTGTTTGGTGCGCAGGCCGTGGGCATGGTGCTCAGCGGCATGGGGCACGACGGCGCGGCGGGTCTGGCCGCGATTGCCGCAGCGGGCGGACGCACCTGGGCGCAGGATGAGGCCAGCTCGCTGATCTTTGGCATGAACCGCATCGCCATCGAGCGTGGTGTGGTGCAGCAGGTGCTCACCCCCGCCGAAATGGTGGCGCGCATGGTGGCGCTGGGGGGTGGCCATGCTTGAGTCATCGCCGGCCTGGCCGGACATTCCGCAGCTTGTGCCGCTGCAACACTGGATCAAGGCCCGCTGCGGCCTGCAGTTTGAAGGCCAGGATGCCGCCAAACTGGCGCGCGCTGTGCACGAGCGCAGCCGCGCCGTGCGCCTGGACAGCACCACCTACGCGGAGCGCCTGCTGCAGGGCGGTGCCGACAGCGACGCCGAGTTCCAGGAGCTGGTGAACCTGCTCACCATCAACGAAACCTATTTCTTTCGCGAGTCGGAGCAGCTGGACCTGCTGGTGCAGCGCATCCTGCCGCGCTGGCTGGCGCGCACCGGCGGGCAGACGCCGATCCGCATCCTCTCGGCCGGTTGCTCCACTGGAGAAGAGCCGTACTCCCTGGCCATGGCCCTGCTGGAAAAGTACGGCGATGCCATGTCGCGCTGGTTCACCCTGCTGGGGGCCGACATCGACAGCCATGCCCTGGGCAAGGCGCGCGCAGCGTGCTACTCGGACTTTTCCTTCCGTGGCGTGCCCGAGCACATCCGCCAGCGCTATTTCGTGCGTCAGAGCAGCGGCGGCTGGCAGCTGCACAGCCAGGTGCGCGAGCAGGTGAGCTTTCACGAGCTGAACCTGCTGGACGACCACGCGCCCGCAGCATTGCAGCAGTGCGACGTCATCCTGTTTCGCAACGTCTCCATCTACTTCGACACACCCACACGGCGCACCATCCAGCAGCATCTGGCCGCGCTGCTCAAGGACGATGGCATTGTCATGATCGGCACCGCCGAAACCCTGGCCAACGACCTGGGCGTGCTCGATCTGGTGGAAGAGGGCGGCCTGTTCTACTTCGTCAAGGGCCGGCCACCGCTGGCGCCACACACCAGCACACATTCCAAACCCACGGCGGCACCCCGGCCGGCAGTGCCCGTGGCGCCTGCAGCGCCGCCTGTGGCACCGGCCCCGCTGACCCTGCCTGCAGGCTGGCAGCGCCCTGTCACGTCCAGCGGGGCCGGCAGTGCTGATGCGGATGCAGCAGCAGCGGCGCTGCAGCAGGTCCGCCAGGCCCTGCACGACAAGCACTACGCCCAGGCCCTGGCGGCGCTGGAGACCTTCCTGGCGCGGCAGCCTGCGCATGCCGAGGCGCTGTTGCTCAAGGCCTACGCCCTGCTGGAGCGCAAGGACTTTGCCGCGGCCCAGGCGCTGGCCGAGCGGGTGCTGCAGGAGCAGCCCTGGTCGGTGGATGCCTGCGTGCTGCTGGGGCTGGCGGCCAAGTGGAGCGACGATGCCACCAGTGCCATCCGCTGGCTGCGCCAGGCGGTGTACGCCGAGCACGCCTGCTGGCCCGCGCACTACTACCTGGCCGACGTGCTGCGCAGTCAGGGCACGCCCGAGGCGCTCAAGCAGGCGCAGCGCAGCTGGCGCGTGGTGTTGCAGCTGCTGGGCGGCGCCTCTGGTGAGGAGGGTGCGGCGGCGGAGGGCGCAGCCACCGGCCTGCGCTACCTGCCGCTGGAGCTGCCGGCGGCGCAAATCCGCTTCCTGTGCACCCGCCACCTGGCGCAAAGCGCTGCGTCCGCACCGGCAGAGGAGGGGCTGTAAGCTATGGCCATCGACATCCAGAAATTCATTGGCCGGTTTGTCGAAGAGGCGCGCGACCACCTCAGCCGTCTGGGGGAGGGCCTGGCGCAGCTGCAGCAGGCCGCCGCAGCGGGCAGCCATGCCGATGCCGAAACGGTGAATGCGCTGTTTCGCTCGGCGCACACCATCAAGGGCTCCTCGCGCATGCTGCGCCTGACGCCCATCACCGAGCTGGCCCACGCCACGGAGGATGTACTGGGCGCACTGCGCGATGGCAGCCTGGCCTTCAGCCCGGCGCTGGGGGCCTTGCTCTACCGCAGCGCGGACCATCTGGCCAGCCAGGTCGATGCCCTGGCGCAGGGCACGGCTGCTGCCGACCTGCCCCCGGCCCCCGACGGCCTGAAGGCCGAGCTGGCCCGGGCCCTGACGCCCGCTGCTGCCGATGACACGGCCCCCAGCGCAGAAGCACCGCCGGAAAACAAGGAAAGCATAGCTGCTCACGCTGATGAGTCGGTCATTTCAGGGCAAAAAATACCGGAAAACAAGACTGGGTCAGCGCCAGTAGCTCCTGAAAATGAAGAATCGCCCATTTCGGGCAACACCACCGCCCAGCCCCGCCTGAAAACCGCCGAGACGGTGCGCGTGCGCCTGGACAAGCTCGATGCGCTGATCAAGCTCATGGGCGAGGTGGTGGCCAGCCATGCGCGCATGCGCCAGCGCGTGCAGGACGTGCAGCAGCTGCAGCGCGAGCTGGCCGACCAGCTGGATGAGGCCGGCCTGCAGCGCCTGCAGCAGTTTGCCCGCGCCCTCAAGGACGATGCGCAGGCGCAGGAAGCGCAAATGGGCGCACTGCACGATCGCGCCCTGATCATGCGCATGCTGCCGCTGGGCATGGTGCTGGAGCCGGCTGCGCGCCTGGTGCGCGAGCTGGGCCAGAGCGTGGGCAAACAGGTGCAATGCAGCGTCAGCGGCACCGAGATCGAGCTGGACCGCCAGCTCATCGACCAGCTGGCCGACCCCATCATCCACCTGATCCGCAACGCCGTGGACCACGGCATCGAAAGCGCCGAGCAGCGCCAGGCCGCGGGCAAGCCGGCGCTGGGCCAGATCACCATCCGCGCACGCCAGGATGGCGGCTGGGTGGCCATCGACATTCAGGACGATGGCGCCGGCATCCCCCTGCAAAGCGTGCGCGACAAGGCGGTGAAAAAAGGCCTGCTCAGCGCTGAAAAGGCCGCTGCCATGAGCGACCAGGAAGTGGTCGATCTGATCTTCCTGCCGGGCCTGTCCACCAGCAACATCATCACCGACCTGTCCGGGCGCGGCGTGGGCATGGACGTGGTCAAGCAGACCGTGCTGGGTGCGCTGCAGGGCTCCATCAGCGTCACCACCCAGCCCGGCCAGGGCACCACCTTCGGCCTGCGCCTGCCGATGTCGCTGGCCATGCTGCGCGTGCTGCTGGTGCAGGCCCAGGGCCTGCCCTTTGGCTTTACCGCGCAGTACGTGGCCGAGCTGATGCGCCTGCCCAGCAGCGCCCTGCTGCAGGTGGCCCAGCGCCAGGCGGTGATCGTGCGCAACGAGTTTGTGCCCGTGGTGGCGCTGGCCGAGCTGCTGCAACTGCCCGCACCGCCGCGCGGCAAGACAGCCACACGCGCAGCGCCGGCCGACATGCTGCTGGTGGTGCTGCAGGTGCGCCACGACAAGATCGCCCTGCGCATCGACAGCCTGCTTGATGAGCGCGACATGGTCATCCAGCCACTGCCCGCGCACCTGCGCCACCTGCCCTGGGTGGCGGGCATGGTCACCACCGGCAGCAACGATCTGGTGAGCGTGCTGCACACCCCGGCCCTGCTGGAGCAGGCACGGCGCCTGCGCCAGGGTAGTACCAGTGCTGCAGCCGGCAGCGCCGAGGCTGCGGCGGCTCCGGGCAGCGGCGCGCCCCAGCGCGTGCTGGTGGTGGACGACTCGCTCAACACCCGGGAGATCGAAAAGGACGTGCTGCAGGCCTATGGCTACGAAGTCACCCTGGCCGAGGACGGCGTCGATGGCCTGCGCAAGGCGCTGCACACCCAGTTCGATGCCATCCTCACCGACGTGGAAATGCCGCACATGGATGGCTTTACCCTCACCGCTCAGCTGCGCGAGCACGAGCAATACCGCCAGACGCCCATCATCATCATCACCTCGCGCGAAAAGGAAGAAGACAAGCGCCGCGGCATGCTGGTGGGGGCCGATGCCTACATCGTCAAGGGAGATTTTGACCAAAGCAACCTGGTCGATACACTGCGCGCACTGCTGGGCTAGCCCCCCAGGCAGCCCCAAGCGCCGCGCGCTCCGTGCCACGACCGGTCACCTGCAAAGGAAACACGCATGAAAATCCTCGTCGTAGATGATGACCCTCTGGCTGCGGCCATGATCGCTGCCGTGCTGGAAGACTTGGGTCATACTGCGCTGCTGGCGGAAAACGCCATCGAAGCGGCCGAACAGCTCAACGCCGACAGCGCCATCGCCCTGGTGATCAGCGACATGCACATGCCCATGGTCAGCGGCATCGACCTGTTTCGCGAGCTGCGCGCCCAGGGCAACACGCTGCCATTCATCCTGCTCACCGGCGACAGCCCCGAGGGCCTGCTGGCCCAGGAGCCGCGCCTGGATGCCTGCCTGGTGAAGGACGGCTCTCTGGACGAGCTCCTGCCCCCGGTGGTTGCCCAGGTGCTGGCCGCGCCGCGCCCGGCACCGTCCGCCCAGCATTCACATCAGACATGACTCAGCCTCGACCACTCAACACCGCCGCCCAGGCCAGCGAGAAAATGGCCAAGCTGCGCCAGACCTATGTCCTGCAGCTGCCCAGGCAGCTGGCACATATGCAAAGCCTGCTGGACAGGATGGGCGATGGCGCGGCGCAAGCTGGCACCCACACCTATGCCGATGGCGCCCCGGCGGCAGAGCTGTTTCGCCTGCTGCACAACCTCAAGGGTACGGGCCGCTCCCTGGGCTTTTCTTTGTTGGGCAGCTACGCCGAGCAGGGCGAGGTCTTGCTGCAAGACCGCCCGGCCCAGTGGCGCGAGCTGCTGCAAAAATGTTTGCAGCAATTGCTCAGCACCGCGCAAGAGCAGGCGCTGCTGGCCAGCAACACCCCTGGCTCTGGCTTTGCCTTGGTCAACGACCCGCAAGTCCAGGCCAAGGCGCATGGCCGCTTGGTGTATTTGTGCGACGACGAAGCCATCATGCTGGAGCAGCTGGCCGCGCAGCTGGCCTGCTTTGGCTACGAGGCGCGCGGCTTTACCGATCCGCAGGCCCTGCGCGAAGCCTTTCTGCAGCGCCGCCCCGATGCGGTCATCATGGACGTGCACTTCCCCCAGGGCGCGCGCGCCGGCATCGACGTGCTGCTCAAGCTGCGCGAGGAAACCGGCGCGCCCGTGCCTGCGGTGTTCCTGTCCTCGCGCAGCGACTTCGATGCGCGCCTGGGCGCCGTGCGCGCGGGCGGGCAGGCCTATTTCGTCAAACCGGTGCGCGCCAACGTGCTGGTGGAGGCACTGGACACCCTCACGCACCACGACCAGCCCGAGCCGTACCGCATCCTCATCGTCGATGACGAACCGGCTGTGGCCGAGTACCACGCCCTGCTGTTGCAGCAGGCGGGCATGAGCACGCACACCCTGCACGATCCGCGCGAGGTGCTGCAGACGCTGAACACCTTCCGCCCCGACCTGGTGCTGATGGACATGTACATGCCGCACTGCAGCGGTCAGGAGGTGGCCGCCGTCATCCGCCAGGACGTGCAGTACGTGGGCCTGCCCATCGTCTATCTGACGGCAGAGACCGATCGCCAGAAGCTGCTGGGCGCCATGAAGATCGGCGTCGAAGGGGCGCTGAGCAAGCCCGTCAACCCGCTGGAGCTGATCGGCGCCGTGGCCGTGCGCGCCGAGCGCATGCGTACCCTGCGCGGCCTGATGGCGCGCGACAGCCTCACCGGCCTGTTCAACCACACCGTCACCACCCAGCTGCTGGAGCGTTCGCTGGCCCAGGCGCAGCGAACGGGGGGGCTGCTCAGTTTTGTCATGCTGGACATCGACCACTTCAAGGTGGTCAACGACACCTACGGCCACCCCATGGGCGATCAGGTGCTGATCGCCCTGTCGCGTGTGCTGCAGCAGCGCCTGCGCAGCGCCGACATCATCGGGCGCTACGGCGGGGAGGAATTTGCCATCATCCTGCACAACGAAAGTGCCGAATCCGCCGCCCAGCTGATCGACACCCTGCGCCAGGATTTTGCGCGCGTGAGCTTCTACAACGGCGATCAGGAGTTTCACTGCACCTTCAGCGCCGGCGTGGCTGCCTTCCCTGAGTACCAGAGCTTCGAAGTGCTGCGCGAGGCTGCCGATCAGGCGCTCTACCGGGCCAAGCGCGCCGGGCGCAACCGTGTCCTGCTGAGCACCGCCGGGGAGCCGCAATGAGCGCCGAGCCGGCCAGCCACGCCACCCTGGACGACATCCTGCAGCAGCACCACAGTGCCCAGCAGGAGGTGGTCAACGTCGATGAACCGCACACCCAGCTGGTGCTGTTTGCCCTGGGCAGCAGCCAGTTTGCCTTCCACGGCAGCCATGTGCAGGAAATCCTGGCCGACACGCCAGTGCACTTCATCCCGGGTTGCCCGCCCTCGCTGGAAGGGGTGATCAACGTGCGCGGCGACATTGAATCCGTCATCCGCCTGCAGCAGCTGCTGCAGCTGCCCGCCAACCCCGCACCGGTGGCCAGCAGCAGCGCCATCGTGCTGGCCACCGGCGGCGGGCTGCGCAGCGGCTTGCGCGTCGATCGCATCGTCGATGTGGTGGACGTGCCCAACAGCAACCTGCAGCCACCGCCGGCCAACGTGGCCGACCATCTGCGTCCGCTGGTGCTGGGCGTGCTGCAGTGGCAGGGCCAGCCCGTCACCGTGCTGGATGTCGAGCGCCTGCTGGGCGACTACGCCCAGACCCTGGGCGCCTGAGCGCATTGCCCGCCATGACTGGCGCCAGCATCCCCTCCTCCGCCGCAGACATACCGCCCGGCGCCAGCCAGACGGGCGGAGCCGCCGCCACCAGTCTGCACGTGGTGCGGGTGTGCCTGGGGGCGCTGCATGTCGCCCTGGAAGCAGCGCATGTGCAGGCCCTCACCCTCTGCTCGGCAGACACCGAGCTGCTCACGCTGGAAGCCCTTCTGGGTTTGCCGCAGCCCGATCCCGATCGGCCCCGCCGTTGCCTGCACCTGCGGCCCAGGCAGCGTGGCGATGCCCCCACGCGCCTGAGCGTGCCCGCGCCGCTGACCCTGGAGCACCTGGCCGCCAGTGCCATCACCCCCTTGCCGCCGCTGCTGGCCGCCTGCTGCCGCATGCCGGGGCTGCGCGCGCTGGCCTGGCAGCCGCAGGGGCTGGTGTTGCTGGTGGATGTGCGGCGGCTGGCGTTGGGCTCTGCCGCGTCCTGAAGCGTCTTCCTGAAAAGTGCGCCGCTTACCCCGCCGCTGCCGCCCGCTGCAGGCGGTCGCGCACGCCTTCCCAGTCGGCGCTGTCGGGCGGGGTTTCGACCCAAATGAGCGGCACACCCAGCGCATCCAAATCGCGCAGGTCACTAAACAGCTGGCGTGCGGCGTCTGCGGCCTGATTGGGCATGGCACGCAGCTGCAGCTGGCGCGCTTGGCTGCGCAAGGGGCTGCGGTGGTAGATGGCCAGGGGCGGGGCATCCTGACCGAGGATTTCCACGGCAGCCTTGAGCTGCCTGGCATCCATCAAACGCACCTTGGCATTCGGTGCGTAGTGGGCCAAAAGTGTGCCTGAGGCCCGTGGGGTGTGCGCTGGCAGCTCTTCTTTGGAGAGCGGTCGCTGGCCGCAGGCGCGTTCGATGTCGTCGCGCGTGATGGCGCCGGGGCGCAGCAGCACGGGCTCGCCGCGCGTGCAGTCCACGATGGTGGATTCAATCCCCACCTCGCAGGCGCCGCCGTCGAGCACCAGCAGCTCGTCACCAAACTCGGCCGCCACGTGCTGGGCCGTGGTGGGGCTGACGCGGCCAAACTTGTTGGCACTGGGGGCGGAGACACCCCACACGGGCGGGTTCAGCTGCTGGCAGGCCTTGAGCAGGGCATGGGCCACGGGGTGCGAGGGGCAGCGCAGGCCCACGCTGTCTTGCCCGCCGGTCGAGGCTTTGGCGGCATCGGGCAGGCGCGGCAGGATCAGCGTCAGCGGGCCGGGCCAGAAGGCGTCGATCAGCTGCTGGGCAAACACCGGCACTTCCCTGGCGTAGCGCATGATGGCGTCGGCGTCGGCCACATGCACGATCAGCGGGTGGTTGGACGGACGGCCCTTGGCGGTGAAGATCTGCGCCACGGCGGCGTCGTTGTCGCTGTCGGCCGCGAGGCCATAGACGGTTTCGGTGGGCAGGCCGATCAGCTCCCCGCGCTGCAGGGCGGCGGCGGCGGCCTGTATCGATGCATCCTGCGTTCCATCCAAAATCATCTTGATGTCCTTTGTGTGTCAACGGCCCGCCAATGCAGACGCCCTTGCTGCAAACGCCCAAGCCAGGGTGTGGCCTTGAACCATTGTTGGATAAGCGCGAGCAGCTTCTTTTTTACAAGCGGTGACCGCTTAGAACGGCGCAATGCCGAGGATTTCCGCCGCCTTCAGGGCGGTCGCGCGCACCTGTTCAGGCGTGGCGCCGGTGATGTTCAGGTGGCCCATCTTGCGCGCGCGCTTGGCATCGACCTTGCCGTACAGGTGCAGGTGGCAGCCGGGCAGCGCCAGCACCTGGTCCCAGGCGGGTGTCTGGGCCGTGTCGCTGTCCTTGAACCACAGGTCACCCAGCAGGTTCAGCATGATGGTCGGGCTGTGCAGGCGGGGCTGCACCAGCGGCAGGCCGGTCATGCAGCGCACCTGCAGCTCAAACTGCGAGACATCGCAGCCGTTCTGGCTGTAGTGGCCGCTGTTGTGCGGGCGGGGGGCGATTTCGTTGACCACCAGCGAGCCGTCCTGCAGCACAAAGAATTCCACGCACAGCACGCCAACGTAGTTCAGGCCTTCAGCTACCGATTTTGCAGCTGCCAGCGCTTGCTCTGCCTGCGCTGCAGGCACATTTCCTTCATACACCTCGGTCACGGCCAGAATGCCGTCGCGGTGCAGATTGCGCTGCACGGGCAGGTTCACGATGGAACCATCGCGACCACGCGCCACGATGACGGAGCATTCGTGCGCCAGTGGCAGCATTTTTTCCAGCACGCAGGCCACGCGGCCCAGATCGTCCCAGGCCTTGGCGAGCTCTTCCAGGGTCTTGACGCGCACCTGGCCCTTGCCGTCGTAACCGAGGCGGGCAGTCTTCAAGATGCCGGGCAGCAGATCGGCAGAAACAGCGGCCAGCTGCTCGGGCGTCTCAATCACGGCATGGGGCGCGACGGGCACGCCGCATTGCACAAAGTGGGCTTTTTCCTTGGCACGGTCCTGCGCAATTGCGACCGAGCTGCCAGCAGGCGACACGGGCAGGCTTTGCGCCAGGGTGTTCAGGCTGCCTGCAGGCACGTTCTCAAATTCCGTGGTCACGGCTGCGCACAGCTTGGCGAGTTCTGCCAGACCTTGCGGGTCTTCGTAACCCGTGCGGATGTGGTGGTGGCTGACCAGACCGGCGGGGCTGGTCGCGTCCTTGTCCAGCACGGCGGTGAAGTAGCCCATGGCCTGTGCGGCATGGGCAAACATGCGGCCCAGCTGGCCGCCGCCCAAAACGCCCAGCGTGGCACCGGGCAGGATGACGTTGCGATCTTGGCTCATGCGTTCACCGGCAAGGTCATGGCGCGGGCCGCCTCGGTCTGCTCGGCGCGGAAGGCGTTGAGCTTTTCGCGCAGTGCAGGGTCTTCGTTGGCCAGCAGGGCCACGGCAAACAGGGCCGCGTTGGCGGCACCGGCGTTGCCAATGGCAAAGGTGGCGACAGGCACACCCTTGGGCATTTGCACGATGGAGTGCAGCGAATCCACGCCTTGCAGATGGCGGCTGGCCACGGGCACGCCCAGCACGGGTACGGGGGTCTTGGCAGCAATCATGCCGGGCAGGTGGGCCGCGCCGCCCGCACCGGCAATGATGGCCTTGAGGCCGCGCTCAGCCGCAGCTTCTGCGTAGCGGAACATGTCGTCAGGCATGCGGTGGGCGGATACCACCTGTGCCTCGAAGGCGATACCGAATTGCTGGAGGATGGCGACTGCGTGCTGCATGGTGTCCCAGTCGCTGCTGGAGCCCATGACCACACCGATCTGGATGGCTTGCATAGTGTGAAAGTGAAAAAAGCGCTCTCAGGGACGCATCTGGTGCCGAGAGCGCATGCTGCCGCAGGGGAAAAGCCGCCGATTTTACGGCGCCGAGCTATTGTTGCCCACCAGCCGGAAGCTGGTCATCAGCTCGTGCAGGTGGTTGGCCTCGGACTCCAGGGCTGTGGCAGCGCTGGCCACTTCCAGCACCAGCTGGGCGTTTTGCTGGGTCAGGCCCTCGACCTGGTTGGTGGCTTCGGTCAGGCTGACGATGCCCTGGGCCTGCTCCTGCGACGCGGCGGCAATGGACTGCATCAGCGTGGAGACGCGCTGCACCGCCTGGACGATGTCCTGCATGGTGCGCCCGGCCTCCTCGGCGCGCTCGGAGCCACTGTGCACGCGCTGGGTCGATTCCTCGATCAGCTGGCGGATCTCGCGCGCTGCCGCCGAAGAGCGCTGCGCCAGGCTGCGTACCTCGGCCGCCACCACGGCAAAACCGCGCCCCTGCTCGCCAGCACGGGCGGCTTCCACAGCGGCGTTCAGGGCCAGGATGTTGGTCTGGAAGGCAATGCTGTCGATCACCCCCACGATGTCGCCAATGCGCCGCGAGCTTTGCTCGATGGCGTGCATGTTCTGCACCATTTGTTCCATCACTTGGCCGCCTTCCTGGGCCACCTGAGCGGCATTGTTGGTCAGGGCGCTGGCCTGGCGGGCGCTGTCGGCGTTGTGCTGCACCGAGGTGGCCAGCTGCTGCATGCTGGCGGCCGACTCTTCCAGGGCTGCGGCCTGGGTGCTGGTGCGCTCCGACAGTTCGCTGTTGCCGTGGGCGATGTTGCTGGCGCGGGCATAGATGCCATCGACGGCTGTGCTCATGCCCGAGAACACATGGTGCAGACGCTCGATGAAGTGGTTGAACTCGTGGCACATGCGGCCGATTTCTGCCGCATCGCTGGTGTGCAGGCGCGTGCTCAGGTCCAGGCTCTGCGTCACCTGGGCCAGCTGGTGCTGCAGGCTGTTGAGCGGGCGCACCAGGCGTGCCGACAGGGGGTAGAGCAGGAGCAGGCCAAAGGCCAGCAGCACGCCGCCGGCCAGCAGGGCGATCCACTGGGTGCGTGCCACGCTTTCGGTCACCTCGCGTGCGGGCAGATGGGCAACCAGAAAACGTTGCAGATCCGGCAGGTAGAGCGCGGCCACATAGCTGGGCACGCCGTCGAGCACGCTTTCCTGCACCACCAGCTGCTGGCGTGCCTGCTGCCAGTCGTTGGCCAGCAGCGGAGCAAAGCCGGGCAGCTCGCGCAGGTTGAGCTTGCCGTTCTGGCTGGTGTCGGGGTGGACATCGACCTGACCGTCGGCGCGCACCAGCATCACCCGGCCAGAGGTGCCGACCTTGTACTCGCGGATCATGGTGGCCAGCTGCTCCATGCCCATGCCGCCACCGGCCACCACGGCGGGGGCGCCACCGGCGACGTTGGGTTCGCCCCGGTAGTTGATGTACATCAGCAGGGTCTGGCTCAGGGGGTTGACGTCCAGATTCAGCTCAAACGTGCCGCCGCGCTGCAAAAAGCCGAAGTACCACTGGTTGGTGGGGTCGCCGGGCAACATGGTGCGGCTTTGCAGATGGTCGTCCTGGTAGTGGTAGTAGCGCACCCCCTCGGGCAGCTGTGCGGCCAGGAACACGGCATTGGCCTGCAGCGAGCGCTGGCTGCGCCGCATGACGGCGGCAATCTCGGTCAGCCCTTCCTCGGGTGCTCCACGGGCCACCCAGTCCTGCACCAGGGTGTGGTTGGCCAGGGCTTCCGAGCCGGCAATGGACAGGTTCAGGCGCGCCTGCACGTTGGCGGCAATCTCGCGCAGCTGCGTGGGCAGTTCATGCTCCTGCATGCGCTCGATCTGCTCGTGGCGCACCAGAGAGGATTGCAGCAGCACCACCAGCACCACCACGGCGGTCAGCGCCAGCGATGCCACCAGGAACACCCGCGTGCGCAGCGACAAGGCATTCCAGCCGCTTGCGCTGGCGGTTGGCCTCGTCGATGGGGCGACATCCTGACGGTTGACGATCGACGAGATTTGCACAGCTCCCATTTACAAAACCCCAGTTACAAAAACGCGCCAGTTTAGTGGGTTTACCCTAGGGTCGAAGTGGTTTTTTGTGGCTGGCGGGCTGCCCATGCCACCCACAGCGCCGCCAGCAGCAGCTGTGCCAGCAGCGCCAGCCAGGCCCAGCTGCGGGGCAGGGCATCGGGCGGGGGCACCGTGGTCAGCAGCACCGCCAGCGGCTGCAGCGCTGTGGCTGCCGCCTCGCCCACAGTGCCCAGGGCCAGCAGTGGCAGCACTAGGTTGATGACCAGCCAGGTCACGGCAAACACGGCGGCAGGCGACTTCCAGCGCTGCGCCTGCAGGGCAAAGCCGGTCAGGATCAGGCCTTCGCGCAGCAGCTGGATGCAGGCCAGCAGTAGCCACCAGCCCTGGGCGGAGGTGTCGGGCTGCGCCCAGGCGATGGTCGCGGCCACCAGCGCCAGCAGCCAGCTCACCGGCCACAGGGGCAGCGCGCTCAGGGCGGCGCGCCATTGCTGGCGCTGCACGCTCCAGCGCACCTGGTGCCAGGCCCGTGCGTGCCCGCCCATGTGCTGCAGGGCAATGAAGGCGGTGGCCAGCAGGGCCAGCCCGGCCAGATGGGGCCACAGGTGCGCCAGGCTGCTGTGCCACACGCCTGCGCTGGCAATACCAGCCGCCAGCAGCCCCAGCGGCCAGGCCCAGGGCAGGGTGGCCACGTCCAGACGCTGGCACAGCTGGCGCCACAGGGCCAGCAGCCCCAACCCCAAAGCGGCCACCCCCAGGACATAGGCCAGCCCCCAGGGGCCCAGATCCCAGCCCCACCAGGGGGCGGGACCGAGTTGCTTGCGCAGGCCGCGCAGCAGCCCCAGCAGGAAGGGCAGGCCCAGCAGCACCAGCAACCAGAGGCTGCGCTGCTGCCAGGGGCCGCTCTCCCAGCGCACCAGCACGGTATTCATGGACCAGGTCTGCAGCCCCAGGCCCCACAGCACCGCCAGCGCCAGCATGTGCCAGGCGCGGTGCTCGGACCACAGCATCTCCCAGACGGAGGCCGTCACCACGCTGGTCAGGCCAAACAGGGCGGCGTACAGCCAGGCCGGCACGGTGGCGCCCAGCAGCTTGCCCCAGGCCATTTGCCAGGGTGTCAGGGCCGACAGGCGCTGCCAGTCCCAGGTGTTGTGGCGCAGCTCCTCGCTCAGGCTGCGTGCTGCCAGCATGCTGGCGTAGGCCGTGGTGGCGGCCCACAGGCCGATGAGTGCGGTCATGCCCAGGTTGGGCAGGCGCTCCCTGGGGCTGGACAGGGCCAGCGGCAGCGCCAGGATCAGGCCGGTGAGCAGCAGTGTCCACAGCGCCAGGCTGGGGCGCCAGTTCAGCCACAGCTGGCGTTGGAATTCGGGGTTGTGCAGGAGTCGTGTCATGGCTGTGCTTTCTCGGCTGGGGCGGTGCGGCGGATATAGCGTTGTTGCAGGCTCTCGCGCTGCGGCGCCAGGCTGGCAACGGGTGCGCCCGCCTGCACCCATTGCGCCAGCAGGACGGCGCGCTCGGCAGCCGCACCGGGCAGCCACAGCAGCAGCGGTTCGCCGGATGTTCCTGGGGGGCGAGCGCCGTCGTGCCACTGCACGCTGGCGTTTTCGGGGAACCAGGCGCGCAGCTGCCCGGGCGTGGGGGTGTGCGCCAGCTCCAGGGCAAACAGTTGCAGCTGTGCCTGCTCGTGCGTGGGCTGCAGTGGGCCGTGGCTTTCGATGCGGCCAGCGCGCAGCGCCAGGATGTGGGTGCAGTACTCGTCCAGCTCGCTCAGGATGTGGCTGGAGACCACCAGCGTCATGCCCTGTGCCTGCAGCTGGCGCATGAGCTGCGCCAGGCTGGCGCGCGCTTCGGGATCCAGGCCGCTGGCCGGTTCATCCAGCAGCAGCACCGCCGGCTGGTGGATGATGGCCTGCCCAATGGCCAGTCGCTGGCGCTGGCCGCGCGAGAGCTGCGCGGGCCGACGCTCCAGCAGCGCCAGCAAATCCAGCTGTTGTGCCACTTGCTGCACGCGCGCCTGCGCAGCCGTGCGCTCCAGCCCCATGGCCAGTGCGGCGTATTCCAGGCCTCGGGCCACCGTCAGGCGCTCGTACAGGCCAAAGAAGTCGGACAGATAGCCCAGGTGGCGGTGCACTAGGCGCGGCTGCGCGGCCACGTCGATGCCGTGCACGCGGATCTGCCCGGACAGCGGCTGCTCCAGCCCCGCCATGCAGCGCAGCAGCGTGGACTTGCCCGCGCCATTGGGGCCCACCAGTGCGGTGACGCTGCCTGCCTCAATGTGCAGGCTGATGCCATCCAGGGCGCGGTGGCCGGGGTATTCGAAGACGAGGTTGGAAATGCGGATCAAGCTGCGCTCCTGTAGGGTGGCTGCCAATATGCGGGAGAATCACCGGATTCTGCCCGCTGTGACCGGGCCGCCTGTTGCTGGAGTTTGCCCATGATCGACATCACCCTAGAAAACTTTGAAGCCGAGGTGGTTGCCGCCTCCATGAACACCCCTGTGCTGGTGGACTTCTGGGCTACCTGGTGTGGCCCTTGCAAGACCCTGGTGCCCACGCTGGAGAAGCTGGAGACCGAGTACGCCGGCCGCTTCATTCTGGCCAAGATCGATGTGGACGCCAACCAGCAGATTGCCGCCATGTTCGGCATTCGCAGCGTGCCCACCTGCGTTCTGATGATTGGCGGGCGCCCCGTCGATGGCTTCATGGGCGCGCAGACCGAGGGCCAGGTGCGCGCCTTCCTGGACAAGCACCTGCCCAGCGAAGAGGCCCTGCACGCCGAAGCCGAGGCCGAAGAGGCCCAGCAACTGATGCAGGCCGGCGACACCGACGCCGCCTTGCAGAAGCTGGCCGAGGCCGTGGCCGCCGACCCCGGCAACGACGATGCGCGCTTTGACTACGTGCGCCTGCTGATTGCCAGTGGCGGCCTTGAGGAAGCCACCGCCCTGCTGCAGGAGCCGCTTAAGCGTGTGCCCAAGCCGCTGCGCTTTGTGGCGCTCAACGAATGGCTGCAATGCGTGGTGTTTGCCCACAACGACCCGCGCGCCCAGTGGCCGCTGGCGCAGTTCGAGGCCGCCATCGAGCACAACAGGCGCGACTTCGACACCCGCTTTGCCAAGGCCCAGCTGCTGGCAGCAGCCGGCCAGTGGGTGGCCTGCATGGATGAGCTGCTGGAAATCATCATGCGCGACAAGACCTGGAACGAGCAGGCCGCGCGCAAGCTGTTTGTGGCCGTGCTGGAACTGCTCACCCCGCCCAGGCCCAGGAAGCAGGAAGCCGCACCCGGCAAGAGCGCCGGCGGTATCGAGCTGCTGGGCAAGGGCGCGGCCGAGCAGGACGAGGTCACCGCCCTGATCAACAGCTACCGCCGCAAGCTGAGCATGGCGCTCAACTGATTGAACAGCGGCATCAGAAAATTTTCATAGCTTCCGGCGCAGACTGGTCAACGGTCTGCGCCGGTTTTTATGCGTGCTGCCAGGGCCACCAGCAGCAGCACCGGCAGACCCAGGCAGGCCGTGGCAACAAAAAAGCTGGGGTAACCAAAGGCATCGACAAAACGCCCGGAAAAACCCGCCAGCCACTTGGGTGCCAGCAGCATCATGGAGCTGAACAGCGCGTACTGCGTGGCCGAGTACTGCACATTGGTCAGGCTGGACAGATAGGCGATGAAGGCCGCCGAGGCAATGCCGCCGGCCAGGTTGTCGGCGCTGACCACCAGCGTCAGCCCCAGCACCGTGGGTGCCTGCCCGGCCAGCCAGGCAAACAACAGATTGCTGCTGGCCGACAGCAGCGCGCCCAGCATCAGCACGCGCATCACCCCCCAGCGCAGGGCCATGGCCCCGCCCACAAAGGCACCGGCCAGCGTCATCAGCACGCCGTAGATCTTGGTGACGGCGGCCACCTGCTCCTTGGTGTAGCCCATGTCCACATAGAACGGGTTGGCCATGATGCCCATCACCACGTCGCTGATGCGGTACACCGCAATCAGGCCCAGCACCAGTACTGCCTGCCAGCGGTAGCGCTGCAGAAAGTCGGCAAACGGCGCCACCAGCGCGCCTTGCAGCCACTCGTCCAGGTTGCGGCTGGGTGGCAGCGGCTGCGGTGCCGGCTCGGGCGAGAGCAGCACGGTGGCCATGCCCAGCACCATGCTGGCTGCCATGATGCTGTAGGCCCAGCGCCAGGCCTGCGGGTGGTAGCCGCTGGCATCGCCCTGCGCCTGCGCGGCCAGCCACAGCACGCCGGCGCCGGCCCAGATCATTGCCAGCCGGTAGCCGGTCTGGTAGGTGGCGGCCAGTGCCGCCTGCTCCTGGGCGCAGGCCGATTCGATGCGGTAGGCATCCAGCGCAATGTCCTGCGTGGCCGAGCCAAAGGCCACCGCCAGCGCGCACCACACCAGGGGCATGAGCGCCTGCTGCGGATCCTGCCAGCCCATGCCGAGCAGGCCGGCGGCAATCGTCACCTGCGACAGCAGCAGCCAGCTGCGCCGCCGCCCCAGCCAGCGCGTGAGCAACGGCAGCGGCAGGCGATCGACCAGCGGCGACCAGGCCCACTTGAAGGCATAGGCCAGCCCCACCCAGGACAGATAGCCAATGGTGGTGCGGTCGATGCCCGCCTCGCGCAGCCAGAACGACAGCGTGCCCAGCACCAGCAGCAGCGGCAGCCCGGCGGAAAAACCCAGCGCCAGCATGCGCAGGCTGGCCGGCTGGCCATAGACCTTGAGCGTGGCAAGCCACGAGCGCCGCTGGCGGCCAGGGGTGGATGGGGAAGAGGAGGTCTCGGACATGACGGAAGCAGGCAGGGACGCAGCAGACGGCGGGCGCCCATTTTAGGAGCGCCCCCCGCGCCTGCGCCTGGCGGGCAAATGCACAGACGGATGCAGTAAAAACCAAAAAACGTAGCTATTACCGCTGGTATCCATTGGTTTTATGGCAGAAAACCTGTCAAATACAACGCCTTGCAAGCGGTTACAGCTACAAAAAAAGAGGCAGCCCCTTGCGGGCTGCCTCTGCAAGCAAAAATGCCGTGAGCGCGGGCCTACTTTTCCACGAAGGCGCGTTCGATCACGAAGTCGCCCGGTGTGGAGGTATTGCCTTCCTTGAAGTTGCGGGCCTCGAACATGTGCTTGAGGGTGTCCAGCATCTCGGGGCTGCCGCACAGCATGACGCGGTCCACAGCCGGATCCAGCGCGGGCAGGCCGATGTTCTGCGGGAAGACGCCGTTTTCGATCTGGTCGGAGATGCGGCCCTGGTTGCGGAAGGGCTCGCGCGTGACGGTGGGGTAGTAGATCAGCTTGTCCTTGACGATCTCGCCCAGGATCTCGTGCTCGAACAGGTCCTTTTCCAGGAGGTCCTTGTAGGCTAGATCGGCCACGTGGCGCACGCCGTGCACCACGATCACTTTCTCAAAGCGCTCGTAGGTGTCCGGGTCGCGAATGATGGACAGCCACGGCGCCAGCCCGGTGCCGGTGCCGATCAGGTACAGGTTCTTGCCAGGCAGCAGGTAGTCGGTCACCAGCGTGCCGGTGGGCTTCTTGCCGACCAGGATGGTGTCGCCCACCTGAATGTTCTGCAGGCGCGAGGTCAGCGGGCCATCGGGCACCTTGATGGAGAAGAACTCCAGGTGCTCCTCCCAGTTGGGGCTGACGATGGAATAGGCGCGCAGCAGCGGCTTGCCATCGACGCGCAGGCCGATCATGGTGAAGTGCCCGTTGGAAAAACGCAGCCCCTTGTCGCGGGTCGTGGTGAAAGAGAAAAGACGATCGGTCCAGTGGTGCACGGATAGCACGCGTTCTTCAAGAAAGGCACTCATTGCGGCAAAAAAGAAACAGATGGAGAAAACAGGCGGGAGTGGAGCCCGGCGCCGCACAGCGGGCACCGATGCCATCTCCCTGGCCAGCAGCATGCTGTGCTGCAACAAAGTGCGCTATTGTCAGACAAAACCCTTGAAAACTGGGGTGTGCCCGCCTGTATCTTGATATAGATTAGTGATAAGCCAAATGAAGCTGCGCCTTTAGCGGGCGCTATTTTTTTGCGCAGCGTACAGCTCCTGGCACAGGGTGTGCATCAGCTCTGCCGCAGGCAGCGCACGCGCCAGCGGGGCGCCCTGGCCGGCCCAGAAGGGCGCGTAATCGTGGCAATCGCTGGCGCTGGCCACCCGGTGCAGGGCCTTGGCCGCGTCGTACGCTCTGGGGTAATCCGGCAGCGCCTGCCCATAGCGCTGCCCCAGCGTATGCAGGCGCGAGCTCAGCCCGCGCGCCGGCCGGCCGGAGATGGCGCTGGTCAGCTGCGTGTGCATGCTGCGCGGGCTTTGCAGCGTCGCCCGATAGGCGGGACTGGCCGCACTCTCCGGGCAGAGCACAAAGGCCGTGCCCATCTGCACCCCGCAGGCGCCCAGTTGCAGGGCTGCGGCAATGCCCGTGCCGTCCATGATGCCGCCAGCAGCCACCACCGGCAGCTGCGTGTGGCGCACCAGCAGCTGCACCAGCCCCAGCGTGCCCATGAACTGGTCGTGCTCGGGCTCGAACACGCCCCGGTGGCCGCCGGCTTCCATGCCCTGGGCGATCACCACGTCGATGCCTGCCTGCTCGATGTGCAGCGCCTCATCCAGCGAGGTGGCGCAGGCCATGGTCAGGCAGCCGGCGCGGCGCAGCGCATCGATGAACGGCTGCTCCGGCAACCCAAAGTGAAAGCTCACCACCGCCGGGCGCAGTTGCAGGATCATGCCTTGCAGCGGGCCGTTGCCGACGGCCGAGGGGTAGATGTTCTCCAGCCGCCGCGGCGGCCTGGCGCCGAAGCGGGCAAATTCCGGTGCCAGGTACTCCAGCCAGGCTGCATCGCGCTCGGGATCGGCATGGGCGTTGCGGTGGCAGAACAGGTTGACGTTGAAGGGCGCCTGCGTCAGCTCCCGCGTGCGCAGGATGTCGGCATGCGCCTGCTCCACGCTGTGCGCACCCAGCCCCAGGGAGCCCAGCCCCCCGGCGTGCGAAACGGCGGCGGCCAGCTCGGGCGTGGAGGTGCCGGCCATGGGGGCCTGAATGATGGGGTGCAGCATGCCCAGGCGCTGCATCCAGGGGGCGATTGCGGTCATAAGCGGACCTCCTTGTCCGTTCAGGATGGGTTGGCGACAGCCGGTGTACTCAGGCGCGAACAGGCCACCAGTGCGGTGCCCACCAGCAAGGCAGCGCAACCCAGCATGAACAGCGGGCGGTAGCTGCCCACACTGGCGTAGATCCAGGCCATGCTGTAGCCGGCAGTGGCTTGCAGCAGGGCAAAACCGGCGGTGGCGTAGCCCCACATTTTCTTGTGTCGCGCTGCGCCGACCAGCTGCATCAGATAGCCGGAGGTGATGGCTGCCACGCCCGGCGACAGCGCCCCCACGGCAAAGCCCGAGAGCCCATGCCCCAGGGCGCTGCCCCACAGCAGCGGCAGGCCGATCGCGCAGGCCTTGATCACATAGCCGCCGGTGATGGTACGCCACCAGCCCCAGCGCGTGGCGCAGAACGCCACAGCCAGCGGCCCGACCATGGCGCCCAGACCGAACACCGCCCATTGCGTGGCCGAGTAGGCATTGCCCAGCGCCAGCTCGCGCCGCAGGTAGTCCACCCAGAACACCGTGTGTGGCACAAAGCCGAAGCCATCCAGCATGTAGGCCACCATCACCAGGACGACGGCCAGTGTCCACAGCGGCGCGGCAAGCGGCAGACCATGCGGCGACTGGGGGGTGATGGCAATGGGCTGGGGCGCAGGCATGTGCCGGGCGGCATATTGCCCGCCCAGGGCCACCAGCGCCGCCGTGGCGGCCAGCGCCAGCCAGACGGTGGACAGCCCCCAGTGCAGCAGGCTGGGCACGATCAGCGCAGAAAACAGCGCCCCCATGCCCACACCGCTGAACATCAGCGGCCCCAGCAGCGCGCGCCGCGCAGGTGCAGCGGCGGCCATGGCGGCCGACGGCCCCAGCACCATCAGCATGGCCCCGGCCACGCCCGCCACCCAGCGCCACCAGGCAAACACCGCCATGCTCTGCGGCCAGCTGCTGGCGGCAAAACTCAGCGCCACGGCCCACAGGCAGCCGCGCAGCACACGCAGTGTGCCCAGGCGCTCGGCGCAGGGCGCAGCGCTCAGGGCGCCCACCAGGTAGCCCAGCAGATTGGCTGCCCCCAGGTAGGCGGCCTGCTCACCGCTGAACCAGCCGGAAAGCACCAGCTGCGGCATCAGTGCCGTATAGGCAAAGCGCGCCAGGCCAATGCTGCTCAAGGTGGCCAGAAAGCCGGTGCAGAGCAAGAGAATTTCGTCGCGGCGGATCACGGGGCTGTGGGGAAAAATGCCGGCCCAAGGCGGCCGGTGTCGGCTCGCATTGTGCGTCCGTCCATCCCCGGCGCAGGGCGCGGCAAGGGGGTGCTTCGGGATTCCCCGGGGGTGTGGCCGGTGTTGCCGGTGGAGGATGGCGGGCCTGGCAGCAGCAATGTCTTGCATTCTGCGCTATAAGCAAAATCCGCCGAAAACGCTTGCTGGACAAGCGCATCCAGCTCCTCTTTTTGTTGCTTTTTCCTCCCATGCTGACCTTTCACGATATCCACGCCGCTGCCGCACGGCTGCGCGACCAGGTGCTGCAGACGCCGTGCGTTGTCTCGCAAACCCTTTCGCAGATCACCGGCGCACAGGTCTATCTGAAGTTCGAGAACCTGCAGTTCACCGCCTCGTTCAAGGAGCGCGGCGCCTGCAACCGCCTGCAGCTGCTCACGGCGGCACAGAAGGAGCGTGGCGTGGTGGCCATGAGCGCCGGCAACCACGCCCAGGGCGTGGCCTACCACGCGCAGCGCATGGGGCTGCGCGCCGTCATCGTCATGCCGCGCTTCACCCCCGGCGTGAAGGTGGAGCGCACGCGCAGCTTTGGCGCTGAAGTGGTGCTGCACGGCGACACGCTGGAGGAAGCGCGCCAGCACGCCTACGCCCTGGCCGAGCAGCAGCAACTGACCTTCATCCACCCCTACGACGACGAAGCCGTGGCCGCAGGCCAAGGCACGCTGGCGCTGGAGATGCTGGCCGAGCAGCCCGACCTGGACACGCTCATCGTCTCTGTGGGTGGTGGCGGCCTGATTGCCGGGGTGGCCACAGCGGCCAAGGCGCTCAAGCCCGGGATCCGCGTCATCGGCGTGCAGACGCAGCGCTTTCCCTCCATGCTCAATGCCGTGCGCGGGCTTGATCTGCCCATCGGCCAATCGACCATCGCCGAAGGCATTGCCGTGGCCACTGCCGGGCAGCTCACTGCCGCCGTGGTGCGCGAACTGGTCGATGACCTGCTGCTGGTCGATGAGGGCGACATCGAGCAAGCCGTGCTGATGCTGCTGGAAATCGAAAAAACCCTGGTCGAAGGCGCAGGCGCTGCGGGCCTGGCGGCACTGCTGCGCCACGGCGCGCAGTTCCAGGGCCAAAAAGTGGGCCTGATTTTGTCGGGCGGCAACATCGACCCGATGCTGCTGGCCGCCATCATCGAGCGCGGCATGGTGCGCTCCGGCCGCCTGGCGCGCATCAAGGTCAGCGCCCGCGACGTGCCCGGCGTGCTCGCCCGCATCACCGCCGCCGTGGCGCAGGCCGGCGCCAACATCGAGGAAGTGCACCATCAGCGCGCCTTCACCCTGCTGGCCGCGCAGAACGTGGAAATTGAATTCGTGCTGCAGACGCGCAATCAGGCGCATGTGGAGCAGGTGCTGCAAGCCCTGCAGGCGCAGGGGATGGAGGCGGTGCGGGTGTAGTGCTTGCTCTATAAAAAAGAGCTGTAGCCGTTTGATTTTTCTAAATTTCAGATAGAAAACTACATGAAAACCAACCAGAATCAGTGGCAGATGCTCTTGTTATCGGAGCGATATGGAGCGGCATGGGGGCCATTGACCGGCCTATGGTGTGCCTAGTTTCTCGTGTATCTTCAGTCGATCTACTGAACGGCAGCCTGCGCCACGCTGCCTCCACCGCATCTTCTGCTATGTGCAAGCCTCGATAGAACGAAATCCAGCATGCGTCTCTTTCTCAAAAATTTTGGCCCTATCGGCCCCGGCCTGTCGGACAACGGTGGCTGGATCGACTTCAAGCGGGTGACGGTCTTCATTGGCAATCAGGGGGCAGGCAAGAGCACGGTGGCCAAGCTGTTCTCCACGTTTTCGTGGATGGAAAAAGCGCTGGTGCGTGGTGACTACGAGAAAAAATGGTTTGAGCGCAAAGGCCGCCTGAAAAGCCAGTTTCTCACCTACCACCGTTTGGAGCATTACCTCGAATCTAATCAGTGGGGGGATGCTGAAATCGAGTACCAGGGCAGTGCCTGCTCCATCCGTTATGCCGGGGGGCAACTGAGTATTACTGAGTACGCCGGTGACCGTCAGATGAGCATCACCGAGTCGGGCAACCAAGGCTATGCCTTGCCCCAGGTGATGTATGTACCGGCGGAGCGCAATTTCATTGCGTATGTGCGCAACCCTCGGGAGCTGAAACTGTCGTCCGATGCGCTCAAAGAGTTTCTGACGGCTTTTGAGCAGGCCAAGCACAGCCTGCGTGGGGTGATGCGCCTGCCCATCAACCAGAGTGAAATCGAGTACGACAAGCTCAATGGCATCCTCAACCTCAAGGGGCCGGGGCACAAACTGCGGTTGACCGATGCCTCCAGTGGTTTTCAGTCGTTTGTACCGCTGTATCTGGTCAGTGAGTATCTGGCCCGTACGGTGCAGGAACAAAGCCAACTCAGCCAGCAGCCCATGAGTGCCGACGAGCTAGCGCGCTTCAAGCAAGGGGTGGAAAGCATTTTTGCCAACCCTACGCTGACCGATGAGCAGAAACGGGCGGCACTGTCGGTGCTGTCGGCCCGGTTCAATAAGACGGCATTCATCAACATCGTGGAAGAGCCAGAGCAAAACCTGTTTCCATCGTCGCAGTGGGACATCCTCAAGAGTCTGCTGGCCTTCAACAGTCAGGGGCCACACAACCGCTTGGTGCTGACAACGCACAGCCCGTACATCGTCAATTACCTGAGTCTGGCCATTCAGGCTAGGCACGTGCAGCAGCGCATTGTCGAAAGTGGCCGCACGGATTTGCAGACTAGGCTGGAGGAAATTGTGCCTCCCACAGCCTTGCTGGCGCCCGACGATGTGGCGATCTACCAATGCAGCGAGCGCGATGGCAGCATCACCCGTCTGCCGTGTTTTGAGGGCATTCCGTCGGATGACAACGTGCTCAACGGCTGGCTGCGTACCGGCAATGAGTTGTTCGATAAACTGCTAGAACTGGAAGAGGCGATTTGAATGGACTTCTTTCAGTCGGCGTGCCAGAGCGGTCCCTTTGACCAGAAACGGTTTGGCCTGTGCGATGACCAGAACACCACGCCTGCTTATGTGGATACTGACCATCCTGACAAATGGGTGGCTACGGTTGACAACCCGTCGGGTCTATCCATCATCTTTACGGCCATCGATAAATGCGTGATTCAGGACGCTGCCTTGCCTGGTCAAGGGCGCTGCGATGGCATGTTGACTGCGTCCAACCTGCTGTACTTGGTGGAGCTGAAGGACCAAAAAGCAGACTGGCAACAGCGGGCGATTGGGCAGTTGTCTTCCACCATTGAGCTGCTGGCCGCACATCACGACTTGCAGGTATTTCGGCACAAAAAGGCATTTGCCTGCAACAAACGCCACAAGGTTTTTGTACCCCTAGACAGCGAATTCAAGCTGCGTTTTTTCAGGAAGTACGGTTTCCGGATTGATCTTCAGGCCACCGTGTTGGTGGTTCCCCCGACCTGACGGCCAGGGTTTGGTGGCGGCGGCTGTTGCGTGAGGCCAGGCAACCATTGGCCGCCCGGTAAGGGGCGGCCCCGCATACTTCAAAACCTCAAACGCGCATATCGCCCGTATCCAGGAAGCGCTGGTGCCAGGAGAGCGCCTCGGTCAGGATGTGCGGCGTGTGCAGCGCGCCCTTGCTGCAGGCGCGGTCGAAGTAGTCCTGCAGCATGGGGCGGTAGTCGGGGTGGGCGCATTTGTCGATCATCACCTTGGCGCGCTGGCGTGGGGCCAGGCCGCGCAGGTCGGCCAGGCCCTGTTCGGTGACGATGATCTGCGTGTCGTGCTCGGTGTGATCGACGTGCGAGCACATGGGCACGATGCAGCTGATCTTGCCGTCCTTGGCCACCGAGGGCGTGACGAAGAACGACAGATAGCCGTTGCGCGCAAAGTCGCCCGAGCCGCCGATGCCGTTCATCATGCTGCTGCCCATCAGGTGGGTGGAGTTGATGTTGCCGTAGATGTCGGCCTCGATCATCGAGTTCATGGCAATCACGCCCAGGCGGCGCACCAGCTCGGGGTGGTTGGAGATTTCCTGCGGGCGCAGGATGATGCGGCTGCGGTAGAAGTCGATGTTCTTCTCAAAATCCTCAAACGCCTTGGCCGACAGCGAGATCGACGTGGCCGAGGCGCGGCTCATCTTGCCGGCGCGCAGCAGCTCGAGCATGCCGTCCTGCAGCACCTCGGTAAAGCCCAGCAGCTGCTCGAACGGCCCGTGCAGCAGGCCCGCCAGCACGGCATTGGCCACGTTGCCCACGCCCGACTGGATCGGCAGCATCTGCTTGGGCAGGCGCCCGGCGTGCATCTCATGCACCAGGAAGTCGATGATGTAGCTGGCGATGCGGTTGGAGGCTTCGTCCGGTGCGCTGAACTGGTTGTTGCGGTCGCCGCCGTGCGTGTGCACCACGGCCACCACCTTGCTGGGATCGACTTTGAGGTAAGGCTCGCCGATGCGGTTGTCGGCATGCGTCATGGAGATGGGCATGCGCCGTGGCGGAATGGCGGTGCCGTAGTAGATGTCGTGCATGCCTTCCATCTGGATGGGCAGGCGGGTGTTGACTTCCAGGATCACCTTGTCGGCAATCTCCAGCCAGGTCTTGTTGTTGCCCACGGCGGTGGAGGGGATCAGCAGGCCATCGGCCGTGACGCCCAGCACTTCGATCACGGCCACGTCCATCTTGCCAAAGAAGCCGAACCAGGCGTGCTGCGCCACGTGCGACAGATGCATGTCGATGAAGTCGATCTGCCCGGCGTTGATCTGCTTGCGCGTGGTGGGGTCGGTGTTGAAGGGCAGGCGCTGGCCGATGGCAGCCGCCTCAGCCATGACGCCGTCGCACTCGGGGGCGGTGGAGGCGCCCGTCCACACATTGAGCTTGTAGGGGCGGCCCGCAGCGTGCTCGGCCCTGGCGCGCTCGGCAATGGCCTGGGGCAGGCCCTTGGGGTAGCCCGCGCCGGTAAAGCCACTCATGCCCACGTTGGCGCCGTGGGGGATCAGGGCGGCTGCCTCGGCTGCACTCATGATGCGGTTGTGAAATTGGGGGAAGCGGACGCGGTCGGCCAAAGTCATACAGGGTGCTCCAATCTGCAGGAAAAAAGCAGCCGCCCGGGGCCCGCGTGTGCATCCTCCGCCATGCCCGGAGGATGCGAGCGGCGCCCGAGAGGGCGGCCTAACAGCGCCAAGGATGCTATCAGTAGTAACCCGTATCTGTACGGGGTATCAAGCCCTTAAGTAGCTGGCAGACAGCGTGCTTTAACGCCCGCGCGAGAGCAGCCAGTGCAAGCCGATGGCGCCAAAGGTGGCGGTGCCGATGCCGCCCAGGGCGAAGTCGCCAAACTTGAGCGTGAACTCGCCGGTGCCCAGGATCAGGGTGATGGCGGCGACGATCAGGTTTCGGGTGTCAGCAAAGTTGACGCGGTTGTCCACCCAGATGCGGGCGCCGGCCACGGCAATCAGGCCGAACACCACGATGGAGACACCGCCCATCACCGGCAGCGGAATGGCCTGGATGAGCGCACCGAACTTGGGCGAAAAGCCCAGCAGCAGTGCCAGCAGCGCCGCCACCAGAAAGATGGCGGTGGAGTAAATGCGCGTGGCGGCCATGACGCCGATGTTTTCCGCATAGGTGGTCACACCGGTGCCGCCTGCTGCGCCGCTGACCATGGTGGCAATGCCGTCACCGATGAAGGCGCGGCCCATGTAGCGGTCCAGGTTCTTGCCGGTCATGGCGGTGACGGCCTTGATGTGGCCCAGGTTCTCGGCCACCAGGATGATGACCACAGGCACGATCAGCAGCATGGAGTTGGCGTTGAACACCGGCGTGTGCAGACTGGGCAGTCCGATCCAGGGGGCGGCGGCCACACCGCTCAGATCGACGGGCTTGCCCCAGCCCAGGCCGTTGGTGAACAGGGCGTAGAACAGGCTGGCCACGATCAGCCCGACCAGGATCAGCAGGCGTTGCAGCATGCCGCGTGTGAACACGGCCACCAGCGCCACGCAGGTGAAGGTCATGGCCTGCATCCAGGCCTCGAAGTTGTTGGCGGCCATGTTCTTGATGGGCACAGCCGCCAAGTTCAGGCCGATGATGGCCACCACCGACCCGGTGACCACGGGCGGCATGAGCTGCTCAATCCAGCGCGTGCCGATGGCCTGCACCAGCAGGCCCACCAGGGCATAGACCGCACCGCAGGCGATGATGCCGCCCAGCGCCACGCCGATGTTGGCGTTGGCGCCCTGGCCACTATAGCCAGTGGCTGCCAGCACCACGCCGATGAAGGCAAAGGACGAGCCCAGGTAGCTGGGCACCTTGCCGCCGGTGATCAGGAAGAAGATCAGCGTGCCGATGCCGCTCATCAGCACCGCCAAGTTGGGGTCAAAGCCCATCAAGATGGGCGCCAGTACGGTGGAACCGAACATGGCAATGACGTGTTGTACCCCCATCAAGCCGGTTTGCGCCCAGGGCAGACGTTCATCGGGGCCGATGACGCCGCCGCCTTGCAGCACGGCTGGGGATTTTTCTGACCAGGTAAACAGGCCCATGAAAACGCTCCAAAAAAATGCTGGCGCGATGTTAAACCGCCAGCTTGCCGAGGGTGTTCGGCTGAGCTATTTCAAAATCAATAGCTTATTGTGCTTATTGGGTAAGGCAAGAAACCGTTTTTTATTAAAAATTTTTTGCAAGCAACTGGAGGGAAGCGGCGCTGTCACAAGCGCGTCATGTCTATTTCTTATCGTCAGCGCCGTGGGCACAAGCAGTGCCCTAACTTGAACAAGTAGGGCGAAGATGGAGGAAGGATCGGCAGCATGGCGTCTTTGAAAAAGATTTTTCACGATCTTTCTGTGACCCGCAAAATGTGGACCTTGTTTGTGGGGCTGCTGTTGTGCAGCGCCATCGTGGCGGGGGGCTTGCTCAGCTACTTGCAAAGCGTGGAGCAGCGTGTGGCTCAAGCCGTGCAGGACACCGATCAGCGCATCCATCTGGCCTTGCGCTGGCAGGCGCTGACGCTGCAGGGCGTGGAGGCAGCTTTGGCCAGTGTGCTTTCGTCGGAAGAGCATTTGATTGCCCAGCTCTCGCACAAGGCGCGCGCCCTCATGCAGCAGGCCCAGAGCCTGCAGCAGCAGGTGCAAGCGGGCACGCACAGCACACAAGAACAGGAGGCGCTGGCGCGGGTTGAGCAGCAGCGTCAAAGCGTGCTGCAAGCCTACGAGCAGGCCTACCGCGCGCGCGATCTGGGCTTGGCCTGGGAGGCGCAGCAGGTGGTCGATGCCGCTTTGATTCCCGCAGCACAGCGCTATGTGCGCGCATTGGACGATTTGGGCGCCACTTTGCAAGCGCAGCGCACACAGGTGCTGCAGGACGGCGCAGCGCAAAGCAGCCAGGCTAAGTGGCTGGCCGCGGGCACGGGGTTGTGCATGGCGCTGCTGGGGGCGCTGCTTTCGCGTGCCGTCATACGCTCCATCACCCAGCCGTTGGCAGCGGCCGTGCAGCTAGCGCAAACCATTGCGGCTGGCGACTTAAGCCAGGTGCCGCACAGCCAGCGCCGCGACGATTTGGGCCAGTTGACCCAGGCACTGGCGCAAATGACGCTGCAGCTGCGCACTTTGGTCGGGCAGGTGCAAGGCGGTGTGGAGGCGGTGGCTGCAGCCTCCAACCAGATGGCACAGGATAACCATGCACTCTCGGATCGCACCAGCAGCGCCGCTCAGCAGCTGCGCGCCACGGTGCTCAGCATTGAGCGGATGGTTGGCTGGGTGAGCCACTTGGCCGATAGCGCGCTGCATGCCGATCGCAGCGCGCGCAGCGTGGCCGAGACGGCCGCCAGTGGCGATGCAGTGGTGCAAGAGGTGGTGCGCAGCATGCAAGCGCTGGCCGAGAGCAATCAGCAAGTTGCCACCATTGTGGAGGTGATCGATGGCATTGCCTTTCAGACCAATCTGTTGGCGCTCAATGCGGCTGTGGAAGCGGCGCGCGCCGGCCCGCAAGGGCGTGGTTTTGCCGTGGTGGCTGCTGAAGTGCGCGCCCTGGCACAGCGCAGCGCGCAGGCAGCGCAGCAAATTCGCCGCTTGATGGAGCACTCGAACCGTCAAATGCGCTCGGGCCAGCAACTGGCGCAGCAGGCGGGCCAGCGCATGCGGGGCATCGTCGGTGATGTGCATGAGGTCAGCGCCTTGATCGCCTCGATGACCGAGGCTGCGCAGGCCCAAAACCAGGGCATTGCGCAAATCCGTGCAGCGGTGCAGGCCCTTGATGAAATGACCGACCAAAACGCGGCGCTGGTGGCCCAATCGCACGCGGCAGCGCAAGAGTTGTTTACCCAGGCGCTGCGCCTAGAGGCCGGTGCTGGGCGCTTTAAGCTGGCAGCAGCGCCTGCAGCCATGCACGTGCAGTGCCTGCTTACGGCGTAGCGGTTTTGGGCGTGGGTGCAGCGCCTTGAGCCGAGGCGGGCAGACCAAAGATGCGGTCGAACGCCCAGTTGAAGACGTAGGTGTAGATCAGGAAGAACACCAGCAGCCCGGCCTCCATCACCGTGGCCTGCCACAGCGAGATGTCGAACCACCAGGCCATCAGCGGAATCAGCACCAGCGCCAGGCCGCCTTCAAAGCCGATGGCATGCACCACGCGCCGCAGCACCGAGCGGCCCTTGACGCTCTGGCGCGCCTCCCACAGCTCAAACAGGTGGTTGAAGGTGACGTTCCAGGCAATGGCAATGGCCGAAGCAGCTACGGCCATGGCGCCGGACTCACCGGCTTGCTGGCCGGTCACCATGAACAGCACGCTGGTGACGGCAATGGCAATCAGCTCGTACAGGGAGACGAACAGCAGACGCCGACGGCGGCCTTGCAGTCCGGTGGGGGGCATGGGGGGTACGGGGGCCTGGGAAGAGGAAGTGTTGACAGCGTGGTGCGCCGTGGCGCTGGCAGGTTGTTGCGACATGGGCTCCAGTGTAGGGATTTGCCCGGGTGTTGGCAGGCGCCCGCGGCAATTCCCCACAGCCTAGCGCCGGGCGTTCTGGCGGGCACTCTGGTACAGCCCCAGCACCTTGGGGACGTTGGCCTGCAGCTGGCGGATGCGCTGCGGCCCGCTGGGGTGGGTGGACAGAAAGCTCAGCCCCGGGCCGCTGCCGCCCGTGGCCTGGCCCATTTTTTCCCAGAGGGTGACGGCTGCCTGCGGGTTGTAGCCGGCGCGGGCGGCCATCTCCAGGCCGACCAGGTCGGCATCGGTCTCGTCGCTGCGGCTGAAGTTCAGGCTCAGCAGCTGCCCGCCCAGACGTGCGGCGTAGCTGCCCACATCGCCCAGCCCCAGCAGTTGTGCACCCAGGCTGATGCCGATGCTGGTGGCGGTGTTCTTGGCCAGCTGCTCACGGGCGTGCTCGCGCAGGGCGTGGGCCATTTCGTGGCCCATGATCATGGCCACCTCATCGTCGCTCAGGCGCAGCTTTTCCAGGATGCCGGTAAAGAAGGCGATCTTGCCGCCGGGCATGCAGAAGGCGTTGATGTCGTCACTGCGAATCAGCGCCACCTGCCACTTCCACTGGCTGGCGCGGTCGTTCCAGGCGTGGGCAAAGGGGATCAGCCGCTGGGCGATGGCGTGCAGGCGCTGCACCTGGGGGTGGGTGGATGGCAGCAGCGCACCTTTGGCCTTGGCCTGGGCCAGAACCTGGGCGTACTGCTGCTGCGCCGCTTCTTCCAGCTGCGCTGCGGGGACCAGATGGCGCATGCGGGAGGCCTGGCCCACCTCCACCTGGGCCTGGGCTGCGGGCAGACAGGTGCTGGTCAGGGCAGCCAGGCCCAGATGCAGCCAGCGGCGGCGGGCCAGGGATGGTGCTGAAAGAGAAAAAGCGCAGGCGTTGCACATGGGGCCCAAGTGTAGGGCGTGTGTGCAGCCTGCGCTTTTGCGCTGGTGCGGGTGGCGATCAGCGCGGCACCAGGAAGACGGATTTTTCTTCCACCCTGGCCGGGTGTTCGACGGCCTGCACCTCAAAGTAGATCGGGTGCGAACCGGCATCGGCGTTGCCGTAGGGCAGATGCACCTGCACCGGCACCCAGCGCGATTCGGTGGCGGGGATCAGGATTTCGGACTCGGAGGCCAGCTCCAGCCCATTGAGGCCCTTGACGCTGATGCGGTAGTGCTGCGGCGCCTCGGTCGCGTTCATGATCTGCAGGCGATAGACGTTCTCCAGCTTGCCGCCGGCCACCATGCGTGAAAGGGTTGCGCGGTCGCGCACCACGTCCACCTTCAGCGGGGTGCGTGTGCTCAGGCTGATCAGCATGGCCAGCGCCAGGGTGAGCAGCACAGCACTGTAGCCCAGCACGCGCGGGCGGAAGACGCGGCGCACCATCTGGTTGTTGGTCCAGCGCTGCAGCATGCCGTTCTGCGTGGCAAAGCGGATCAGACCGCGCTGGTAGCCGACCTTGTCCATCACCGAGTTGCAGGCGTCCACGCACAGACCGCAGCCAATGCACTCGTACTGCAGGCCGTTGCGGATGTCGATGCCGGTGGGGCAGACCTGCACGCACAGCGAGCAGTCGATGCAGTCGCCCAGGCCGGCGGCCTTGGGATCGACCTTCTTGCTGCGCACACCGCGCGGTTCACCGCGCTGGCTGTCGTAGGTGACGATGAGCGTGTCCTTGTCGAACATCGCGCTCTGAAAGCGCGCGTAGGGGCACATGTATTTGCACACCTGCTCGCGCATGTAACCCGCAAAACCATAGGTGGCAAAGGCGTAGAAAAACATCCAGAAAATCTGCCACGAGCCTTGCAGTGCCAGGATTTCCGCGCCCAGGCTGCGGATGGGCACGAAGTAGCCCACAAAGGTAAAGCCAGTCCACAGCGCCACGGCAATCCAGACCAGCTGTTTGGTGCCCTTCTTCCAGATCTTCTCAAACGAGGTCCAGGGCGCCTTGTCCAGACGAATGCGCGCGCTGCGGTCGCCCTCGATGCGGTTTTCCAGCCACATGAAGATCTCGGTATAGACCGACTGCGGGCAGGTAAAGCCGCACCACAGCCGCCCGGCCACCGCCGTGAACAGGAACAGCGACAGCGCCGAGAGAATCAGCAGCCCCGTCAGGTAGATGAAGTCCTGCGGGTACAGCACCAGACCGAACAGATAGAAACGCCGCGCGCCCAGGTCGAACAGCACCATCTGGCGCTCGCCCCATTGCAGCCAGGGCAGGCCGTAGAACACCAACTGCGTGATCCACACCATCACCCAGCGCCAGCGGTTGAACACACCGTCGATGGCGCGCGGATACACCTTCTGCTTGGCGGCGTAAAAGCTCACATATTTCTTTTCCTCTTTGGGGGGAGAGTCGGGAGATTTATCGGGACGTTGTTCACATGACATGGCAGGCCACCACAAAAGCCAAACACAGCACCTGCCGCCACGGGACCAGGGCGTTGTGCACTTGCCTCTGGAATACCCGCTACCTGGCAGCAGGCAGGTGGTCTGTATTCTGATCAAGATGAGTAACAGTAGCCAGCCTGATTCTTTTCTTTGGTAACTTGTTGATATAAAAACAATTTTTTATTTGGCATGCAGGAAGTGTGCCAAAAATCATGCCGCATGGCAGACAATTGCTGCCAGATTTGTCACTTGCTGGCAGTTTTCTGCCCCATGCCCATGCCCCGCAAACATCCCCCTCATGCCGCCTCGGTGGCGCTGGCCGCCGTGGGCCCCGCCGCTGCCGACGGGCTGCTGTCAACGCTGCCGCCCGTGCTGGAGGCCTGGCTGGAAACCCTGCCCGAGCCCCATGTGCTGTTCGACAGCCGCTACCGCATCCTGGCCGCCAACAGTGCCTACCGGCGCGAGTTCGGTCAGAACACGCCCGTGCTGGGGCGCACCTGCCATGCCGTCTCGCACCACTCCGACGTTCCCTGCGATCAGGCCGGGGAAACCTGCCCGCTGGCGCGTGCCCTGTACAGCGGCCAGCGCGAGCGCGTGCTGCACCTGCACCACACCAGCCGGGGCGAGGAATACGTCCACATCGAGCTGCAACCCTTGCACACCGGGCCGGGGCAGGCGCAGTACTTCCTGGAAAAAATCCACATCCTGCCGCTGGCCGCCAGCCACCCCGACGAACAGCCCCTGCTGGGGCGCGCACCAGCCTTTCGTGCGGCGCTGGAGCTGATGGCGCGCGTGGCGCCCAGCGAAACCTGCGTGCTGCTGCACGGCGAGACCGGCACCGGCAAGACCCTGGCGGCACGCGCCATCCACCAGGCCAGCGCACGGGCGGCGCACCCGCTGGTGGTGGTCGATGCCTGCGGCCAGAGCGAGGCGGTCCTGGAGGCCGAACTGTTCGGCCTGGCCAAGGGCGCCGGCGGCCAAGGCGCGCGCAGCGGCCTGGTGGAAGCGGCGCACGGCGGCAGCCTGTTGCTGGAGGAAGTGGGCGATCTGCCCCTGGGCGTGCAGGCCAAGCTGCTACGTCTGCTGGAAAGCGGCACTTACCGGCGCGTGGGCAGCAGCGAACTGCGCCGCGCCGACGTGCGCCTGCTGGCCACCACGCGCCACGACCTGCCCGCCCTGGTGCGCCAGGGCCGCCTGCGTGCTGACTGGTACCACTGCCTGAGCGCCTTCCCCATCACCCTGCCCGCGCTGCGCGAGCGCGCGGGCGACATTCCCTTGCTGGTGCAGGCCCTGCTGCAGCGCATCGCCCCGGGGCGGCGGCTGGAGCTGGCCCCGCAGGCCTTGCAGCCGCTGGCCCAGCACCCCTTTGCCGGCAATGTGCGCGAGCTGCGCAACGTGCTGGTGCGCGCTGCGCTGCTGACCGACGGGCACAGCATCAGCGCTGCCACCGTGCAGCGAGCCCTGGGCTTTGTGCCCCGGCAGATCGGGGTGGATGCCAACGAGCACATCCCGCCCACCCCTTCGGCGCCGCGCCGCGCCTTGCGTGCCTTGCAGGACGATGCCCTGCGCGCTGCCCTGCACGGCCCGCAGGGCACACGCCTGGAGCAGGCCCGTGCACTGGGCATCAGCCCCCGCACCCTGTACCGGCGGCTGCGTGCCCTGCAGGAGCAGCAAGCCGCTGGCGCGCCACGCGCCGAAGGTGGAGATTCATTGATTTGATAGCTGCCTGCGCTGTCCCAAAAAGGTTTTTGGATGGTTTTGATTGCAAAAATCTTTTCAGATCAGCGCAAGCAGCTCATGAATCAATAGCTTGTTGCGTCGGCCGGGCTGCTGTCTGCTGATCCGGGCCCCGTACCGTGCCGGGAGTGGCGGCCCATCAATCCGGGGGCTGCGGCAGGCCTTCCAGGGCCGCCATATCAGCGCAGAGTGCTCACAAACCTGTAGTCGCTAAAATCCGCCCTCTTTGCCCTCGTTTTGCCCCCTGTTTTCCCACAAGTGAGTCCTATGTCCACAGCGGCCACCGCCCAGCGCATCCCCCCCATGAAACTCTCCGGCCTGGAGCCGGTATTTATCGGCGACGGCAGCCTGTTCGTGAACGTGGGCGAGCGCACCAACGTCACCGGCTCCAAGGCCTTTGCGCGCCTGATCCTCAATGAGCAGTACGAGGAAGCGCTGTCGGTGGCGCGCCAGCAGGTGGAAAACGGCGCGCAGATCATCGACGTCAACATGGACGAGGCCATGCTCGACAGCAAGGCCGCCATGGTGCGCTTCCTGAACCTGATCGCCTCCGAACCCGACATCGCCAAGGTGCCGGTGATGGTCGATTCCTCCAAGTGGGAAGTGATCGAGGCCGGTCTGCGCTGCCTGCAGGGCAAGGGCATCGTCAACTCGATCTCCATGAAAGAGGGCGTGGAGGAATTCAAGCGCCAGGCCCGGCTCATCAAGCGCTATGGCGCTGCCACCGTGGTCATGGCCTTTGACGAAAAGGGCCAGGCCGACACCTTTGCGCGCAAGATCGAAATCTGCGAGCGCGCCTACCGCATCCTGGTCGATGAAGTGGGCTTTCCGCCCGAGGACATCATCTTCGACCCCAACATCTTTGCCGTGGCCACCGGCATTGAGGAGCACAACAACTACGCCGTCGATTTCATCGAGGCCACGCGCTGGATCAAGCAGAACCTGCCGGGCGCCAAGGTCTCGGGCGGTGTGTCAAACGTGAGCTTCTCCTTCCGGGGCAATGAACCGGTGCGCGAGGCCATCCACACCGTGTTCCTGTACCACGCCATCCAGGCGGGCATGGACATGGGCATCGTCAACGCCGGCATGATCGGCGTGTACGACGAGCTGGACCCCGAGCTGCGCGAGCGCGTGGAGGACGTGGTGCTCAATCGCCGCCCCGATGCCGCCGAACGCCTGCTGGAAGTGGCCGAAGCGGCCAAGGGCGCCGCCAAGGACGACAGCAAAAAGCTCGAATGGCGCGGCACGCCGGACGCCCCCAAATCCGTGGGCGAGCGCCTGACGCATGCGCTGGTGCACGGCATCACCGACTTCATCACCGAAGACACCGAAGAGGCCTACCAGGAAATCGTCGTCAAGGGCGGCGGTCGCCCGCTGCACGTGATCGAAGGCCCGCTGATGGACGGCATGAACGTCGTCGGCGACCTGTTTGGCGCGGGCAAGATGTTCCTGCCCCAGGTGGTCAAGTCCGCGCGTGTGATGAAGCAGGCCGTGGCGCACCTGATCCCCTACATCGAAGAAGAAAAACGCCAGCAAGAAGCTGCGGGCCTGGATGTCTCCAGCAAGGGCAAGATCGTGATGGCCACCGTCAAGGGCGACGTGCACGACATTGGCAAAAACATCGTCAGCGTGGTGCTGCAGTGCAACAACTTTGAAGTCATCAACATGGGCGTGATGGTGCCCTGCCACGAGATCCTGGCCAAGGCCAAGGAAGTGGGGGCGGACATCATTGGCCTGTCGGGCCTGATCACCCCCAGCCTGGAAGAAATGCAGTACGTCGCGGGCGAGATGCAGAAGGACGAGTACTTCCGCAGCCGCGGCATTCCGCTGCTGATTGGCGGCGCCACCACCAGCCGCGTACACACGGCCGTCAAGATCGCGCCGAATTACGACGGCCCGGTGGTGTACGTGCCCGATGCCTCGCGTTCGGTCAGCGTGGCGCAAAGCCTGCTGGGTGAGGGCAAGGCCGCCTACGTGGCCGAAGTGGCTGCCGACTACGAACACGTACGCCAACTGCACGCCAAAAAGAAAAAAGTGCCGCTGTGGCCGCTGGACAAAGCACGTGCCAATGCGCCGCAACTGTCCTTCACCCACCCCGCACCCGTGGTGCCGCGCGCCCTGGGGCGACGCGTGTTCAAGAACTTCGATTTGGCCGAGCTGGCCAGGTACATCGACTGGGGCCCGTTCTTCCAGACCTGGGACCTGGCTGGCCCCTTCCCCGCCATCCTGGACGACGAAGTCGTCGGCGAACAGGCGCGCAAGGTCTATGCCGACGGCCAGGCCATGCTGAAGAAAATCATCGAGGGCCGCTGGCTGCAGGCCAACGGCGTGATGGGGCTGTTCCCGGCCAACCGCGTGGGCGACGACATCGTCTTCTACACCGACGAGAGCCGCAGCACCGAGCTGATGACTTGGTACGGCCTGCGCCAGCAAACCGAAAAACAACCCGGCGCCGATGGTCTGATGCGCCCCAGCCGCTGCCTGTCCGACTTTGTCGCTCCCAAAGACAGCGGCATTGCCGACTACGCCGGCCTGTTTGCCGTCACCGCCGGCATTGGCGCCGAGAAAAAGGAAAAAGAATTCCTTGCCGCATTGGACGACTACAGCAGCATCATGTTCAAAGCCCTGGCCGACCGCTTGGCCGAAGCCTTTGCCGAATGCCTGCACGAGCGTGTGCGCACCGACCTGTGGGGCTACGCCGCCGATGAGCAGCTGAGTAACGAAGACCTCATCAAGGAAAAATACCAAGGCATCCGCCCCGCCCCCGGCTACCCCGCCTGCCCGGACCACACCGCCAAGATCGACCTGTTCAAGGTGTTGCAGGCTGAGGACATCGGCATGAGCCTGACCGACAGCCTGGCCATGCACCCCGCTTCCAGTGTCAGCGGCTTCTATCTGGCCCACCCGCAGGCCAGCTACTTCAGCGTCGGCCAGATCGGCGACGACCAGGTCCGGGACATGGCCCAGCGCCGTGGCATGGACGAGGCCGAGCTGCGCCGCTATCTGGCGCCGAATCTGGGCTGAGAGGCGCGCATCCTGGTTACCTGCAAAGGCCACGCATTGCGTGGCCTTTTTTCTGTTCAGAGTGAGCAGTTTTTCCATGCAGGACATGCGGCCCCAGGGTTTTCTGGGGCGCAGTTTTGCCCGGCAGTACCTGCATCAGTCCCTGAGCAGCGCCCCCCGCCAGTGGCGTGAGGACGACGTACTGCTGGCCATCACGCAGTTTGGTGACGACTTGCCGGGCAACCTGATCGTGGGCGAGGCGGCCTTGCAGCGCTACCTGCGGCGCAGTGGCCTGCCGCTGCCCGTGGCCGAGCCAGACGACTATCCCGCCCTGGCGCAAGCCGCCATGGAAGGTGCCGTGCCCGGCTCCAGCACTGGAGGTGAGCAACCCAAGTTCTGCTGCCTGGATGGACAGGGCCACAGTTGGATCGTGAAGTTCTCCCCCGCCGGCGACAACCCGGTGGCAGAGCGTTTTCGCCTGCTGCTGCGCTGCGAGCATCTGGCCTTGCGCACCTTGCACGCGGCGGGGCAGCCCGTCGCTCATACCCAGCTGCATGAGCGCGCCGGACGCGTCTTTTTGGCGGCGCAGCGCTTTGATCGTCCGCCAGCAGATCTGCTAGGGCAAGCGCCAGGGCGCATCGGCATGGTGTCGCTGGAGGCATTCAATGCCGAGTTTGTCGGCACCACCGATCAATGGGCCAAGACCGCACAGCGTCTGCACGCCCAAGGCCTGCTGAGCGCTGAAGACGCGCGTCGCCTGCAATTGTGGGATGCCTTTGGGCAACTCATTGCCAACACCGATCGGCACTATGGCAACGTCTCCTTGCTGTGGAATGGCAAGCGCTGGGCGCTGGCGCCGTGCTACGACATGCTGCCCATGCGCTTCATGCCCGTGCAGGGCGAAGTGCCCGCATGGACGTGGGATATGGAGGCTGTGCAGCCTTCAGCCGCGGTGCTGCCTGTGTGGGAAGAAGCGCGGGCATTGGCGCAGCGGTTTTGGGGACAGGTGGCACAGATGCTCATTTAATAGAAGCGTCTTGCGCTTGCTATACAAAGATTTCAGATGGTTTTTTTCCTGAAAACCATAGCTGGCCAGCGCCTGCAGCTATCTTTTACAGCCTCTTACAACCCCCAATGACACCTGGGCCGCCTTGGCAAGGGCTTTTGCGTTTTGGTTGCAAATGCGCTCTTACACTGCGGCGCATGCATGCATCACCTCTTTCCCCGGCACTGACCTCGTTGCAAGAGCGCCTGACCCAAGGGCAGGCAGTGGTTGGCATTTATGGATTGGGCTACGTAGGCCTGCCGCTGGCGCTGCGCTTTGCGGAAGTGGGCCTGCGGGTTCTCGGCTTTGACATCGATCCGGTCAAAGTCGAGACGCTCAACCGCGGCGGCAGCTATATCGAGCGCCTGACCCCCGATTTGATCGCCCACGCGCGTGCGCGCGGCTTTGAGGCCACCACGGACTTTGCCCGCACCGGAGAGGTCGATGCCCTGATCCTGTGCGTGCCCACGCCGCTGGATGCCCACCGCGAGCCGGATCTGAGCTTCATCATCAACACCATCGAGGCCGCACTGCCACACATGCGCCCCGGCCAGATCGTCAGCCTGGAAAGCACCACCTGGCCCGGCACCACGGACGAAGTGCTGGCCCCGCGCATGGCAGCACGCGGTCTGGTGCCCGGCGACAACTGCGCCCTGGTGTATTCGCCCGAGCGCGAAGACCCCGGCAACCCGCATTACGGCACGCGTAACATCCCCAAAGTGATCGGTGGCAGCACGCCCGCCTGCCTGGCGCTGGGCCAGGCGCTGTACCGCCATGCCATCGACCAGTTGGTGCCCGTCAGCTCCACCCGCGCAGCGGAAATGACCAAACTGCTGGAAAACATCCACCGCAGCGTCAACATCGGTCTGGTCAACGAGATGAAGATCGTGGCCGACAAAATGGGCATCAACATCCACGAGGTGATCGCCGCCGCTGCCACCAAACCCTTTGGCTTTGTGGCCTACCAACCCGGCCCAGGCCTGGGCGGGCACTGCATCCCCATCGACCCCTTCTACCTGACCTGGAAGGCGCGCGAGTACGGCATCAACACACGCTTTATCGAGCTGGCCGGCGAGATCAACCACCACATGCCGCACTGGGTGGTGGGCAAGGTGATGGACGCGCTCAACGAACGCGGCAAAGCGCTCAAAGGCAGCCGCATCCTGGTGCTGGGCCTGGCCTACAAGAAAAACATCGACGACACGCGCGAATCGCCCGCCGTGGAAATCATGGACCTGCTGCAAGCCAAGGGCGCGCATATCGACTACAGCGACCCGCACGTCCCCACCTTCCCGCGCAAGCGCGACTACCACTTTGACCTGCAATCAGTGGCACTGACGCCCGAAAGCATCGCCAGCTACGACTGCCTGGTGCTGGCCACCGATCACGATGGCTTTGACTACGCACAGCTGCTGCAGCATGCGCAGCTGATTGTGGATACGCGTGGGAGGTTGCCTAGCGATGCTTGCGTGGTAGCGGCTTGATGTTTGTTTAGGCTGGCATGCTCGTCGCTGAACAAATGTGAGAACGGATGGCTGACAAAAGAGAGCCAGACATGCAAAACAAACCAGTGCTTCTCGTATTGGCCTCAACCTATCCGCGCTGGGCAGGGGACCATGAACCAGGATTTGTTCATGAACTGGGCAAGCGCTTGGTAGAGCGCTTTCGCGTCATTGTGCTGTGCCCGCACGCTCAGGGTGCTGCTTCGGCTGAAGTGATGGATGGTGTGGAAGTGATTCGCTACCGTTATGCCCCCCAGGCGCTGGAGACGCTGGTCAACGATGGCGGCATCGTGACGAATTTGAAGTTGCACCGTTGGAAGCTGCTGCTGGTGCCAAGCTTCGTGTTGATGCAGGTCTGGCAGGCATCGAGGTTATGCCGCCAGCGCCAAATCGATGTGGTGCATGCCCACTGGCTGATCCCACAAGGGCTGATTGCGGCTTGGTTGGGTAAACCATTTTTGGTGACCTCACATGGCGCTGATTTGTACGCATTGCGCAGCAAGCCATTGCAGATGCTCAAGCGTTGGGTTTTGCAAAAGGCCCAGGCAGCTACGGTGGTCAGTAGCGCCATGAGAGATATTGCCGTGCAGTTGGGCGCAGACTTGACCAAGATCTCTGTCGTACCCATGGGGGTGGACATGACGGATCGCTTTGTGCCTGCGCAAGTGGAGCAACGCTCGCGCAGTGAGCTGCTGTTCGTTGGACGACTGGTCGAAAAAAAAGGACTGCGTTACCTGCTGCAAGCACTGCCCATGGTGTTGCGCGAGCGTCCTGATGTCACCTTGACCATAGCTGGCTTTGGGCCAGATGAACAAAGCCTCAAGGCTCAGGTGCACGAGCTGGGATTGCAGCACGCGGTCCACTTTCAAGGGGCGGTCGCGCAAAAGGATTTACCAGCCTTGTATCAGCGCGCGGCACTTTTTGTCGCCCCGTTCGTAAAAGCACATTCAGGCGATCAGGAAGGACTGCCCGTCGCCTTGATGGAAGCGGTGGCCTGTGGCTGTCCGGTAGTGGCTGGTGATGTGGCAGGCATTGGTGATTTATTGGGGGCGCTCAAGGAACAGATCTGCGTGGATGCACGTAATACCAAATTGCTGGCAGAGAAAATTTGCACTGAGCTTGCACAGCCTGAACGTGGAAAAGAACGCGCCCACCAAGTGCACCAGGTGGCAGCGCAATATGTGGATTGGGGACGAATAGCCACAGAGTATGAAAAGCTGCTTGTGAGAGCTGCGGACCCATCAAGTCAGCCTGATGCGCGTTAAGCGCATAGTTGCATCAGCTGTGGCTCAATCTCACCAATCAGCGTTGCCCAGTCACGCACGGTAATGGCTGGCGTTGTAGGGCTACTGAGTTGGTGATCAACAGCTGCCACCAAGCCATTGGCATCTCCCGCCTTGAAGAGCAGTTGAGGGGTGGTCGCGAAGAGAGAGGACATTTCGCCAATATCTGCCACGGCCACGTTGAGGCCACAGGCCAGCATCTCGTAAGCTTTCTGGGGAAAGCAATAGCGGCCAAAGGGTGTGTCCAGGATGGAAATGATGCCGACATCCAGTGCGCAGAACAGGTCGGCGACTTGGGCGTGGGACAGTTGGCCCAGGTAATGCACCCGCTCTCCTTGCGGCGGTGGTAGCTCCGGCTGGTAAGGGCCTGCCAGAACCAAATGCAGGTCAGGGTGCTGGCTCGCCAGTTGGGGCCAGGCCTGATAGATGGGCTCCACACCCTTGTCGCGGTACAGGCCACCAGCTGTTCCCACCAGGCGTGCTTGTAGCGGTAAGCCAAGACGCTGTCTGGCATCAGTCTTGCCGCTGGGGTGAAAAACCTGTAGGTCAACACTGCTGGGCATGGAGACAACGGTGCCTTTTGCACGGTAATCGTTCAAAACCAGCTGCTGTAGCGGTTCGCTGGTTGTCAGTACCAGTCCTGCCTCATGCACCGCTCGCCGCAGCGCCGGCACAAAACCCGGAATCCGGGCCTGACCAAAGCCTTCAAAGTTGTCGTACAGATCAATGGCATAGGGCACGCCCAATCGCCGGGCCAGCCATGCGGTCAGGACGACATGGGGAATATCGGAAGCGCCGATCAGCACATCGGGCTTGAAGGCGCGCAGGCGCTTCAGCATGCGGGCTGGATAGGCGGCCAGCGCGGGAACGATGGCATGCCCTGCGGCATACGATTCCCACTGCAGCGTGCCTGGGGCAGCATCGTGCGTCCATTGCCCGGGGGCAGCGTTCTGGTAACTCATGCACAAGCCCAGCACCTCATGCCCCAGCAGGGCCAGCTGACGCGGGATTTCATACAGCCGCGCATAACGGTCAAGGATCACGTCCTTGCTCATGTAGCGGCGCTTGCACAGAAAGGCGATACGCATTCGGGGGCCCTCAGCCCAGCAGGCGCTGCGCTGCAGCCAGTGCGGCAGCCACCACCTGATCCATGTTGTAGTAGCGGTATTCGGCTAAGCGGCCAACAAACGTTACCCCCCGTTCTGCATCGGCCAGCGCTTGGTAGCGCTTGAAAAGCGCCTCGTTCTCGTCACTGGGAATGGGGTAGTACGGATCGCCTTGCGCCTGCGGATATTCGCGCACGATGGAGGTGCCCGTGTGCTGCTGGCCTGTCAGATGCTTGAACTCGGTAATGCGCGTATAGGCATGGTCGTTGGGGTAATTGACCGTGCCCACCGGCTGGTATTGCGCGGTGTTGGCCAGATGCTCGTGTTCAAAGCGCAGCGAGCGATAGGGCAGTGGCCCATAACAGTGGTCAAAGTAGGCATCAATGGGGCCGGTATAGACCACATGCGCCCAGTTGGCACGCTGGCGTACGTCGGCAAAGTCCACGCCCAGCTCCACGGTGATGTGGGGGTGGTCCAGCATGCGCTCGAACATTCGGGTGTAGCCGTGCAGCGGCATGGCCTGGAAGGTGTCGGTGAAATAGCGGTCATCCGTATTGGTACGCACCGGAATGCGCGCCGCCACCCCGGCCTTGAGCTGCGCAGGTTCCATGCCCCACTGCTTGCGCGTGTAGTTCAAAAAGAATTTTTCATACAGATCGCGCCCCACGGAATTGAGCACCACATCCTCACTGCTGCGCACGGGCTCACGAGGCTCGCGCACGCGCTCAAAAAATGCAGCAGCTCCGGCTTCGTCCAAGTTCAAGCCGTACAGCAGGTTGAGCGTGTCGCGGTTGATCGGGAAGGGGTAATGCTTGCCATCCACCACGCCCAGTACCCGATGTTCATAAGGTCGCCACTCCGTAAAGCGGGAAAGGAATTCCCACACCTTTTCGCTATTGGTGTGAAAGATATGCGGGCCATAGCGGTGTACCAGTACGCCATGTGCATCCAGCTCATCAAAGGCATTGCCGCCAATGTGTGGGCGGCGGTCAATCAGGCGGACCTTGTGGCCGGTATCGGCCAAGGCGCGGGCAATGGTGCTGCCGGCGAAGCCGGCGCCGGTGATGAGTGTGGTTGCCTTATTCATTTGATTCCCCATTTTTCGTGGCGCTTGCCTTTGATGCCCCATAGACCATCCCAAAAACCGGCACAGAAGGCTCGTAACTGGGCAGGTCTGTCAGGCTCTTGCCAGAGCGCAGCGAACAAACGTACCAGTGAGCCAGGAATGGTTTGCGTGAAAAGCTTGATGCCATAGTGCTTGCGTGCAATCAGCAAGCGGTTTCGGGTGTCGTAGTAGCGCTTCCAAGGGGGCAGTGCCAGGCACGTCAATGTCCTACCGAGCACCTTGACCTTGTAGGGGCGCGACTTGGGGTGTTCGATTCTGCTGCGGCCCGCCATGATGATCTTTGCTCCGGCTCGTTGTGCGCGTACGCAGTACTCCACATCGTCAGCAGCAATAAAGTAGCCGGTATCTGGCAAACCAATACGGGCCACCAAGTCCCGGTGGATCAGAAAGCCAAGAAAGGGGAGCGACTGCACTTCTGCGTGTTCGGGAACGTTTTCAGGACGTTCGACTTCTCCCAGCGGCGGATTCAGGACCGTGGTCAGCCAGGATGTTTCATTCCCGCACACCGCCAGTGATCCATACACATGCGAAGGATCGGTAGCCACGCGCATCAATTGCTCCAGCGCCTCTGGGTGTGGTTCAGCATCATCATCCATCATCCATACCCATTCCGCGCCGTTCTCAAAGGCGAGCTTCATGCCTGCAGCAAATCCGCCCGCGCCACCTGTGTTTTCTGGCAGTGCCAGCAGTTCCACCCCCGGGCGATCAAGCCAGCCTTCGGTTTTGAGCATTTCGCGCGTGCCGTCGGTGGAGGCGTTGTCGACGACAAGCAAATGGGAAGGTTGAAGCGTTTGGGCGGCATGGGCAGTAACAGCCTTTCGCAACAGATGTTTACGGTTGTAAGAAACAATGATGGAATAAATCCGATGAACTTGAAGATTGATATCCATTAGATTTTTCTGATGATATTGAAGCCAGCCAGTTTTCCGTGAATTACTCTGTAGGTATGATTGATAATTCGTTTAGGCAGGAATAGCCACTCTATTATTAGTGGATGCACCCAAGGTAGCGAGGTGAAAATTTTATCTTTTGGTCTAGATGATTTATCCAACCTTATTGCAACTAAGGATAATTTACTCCAATGAATCGGAGAGAAATAAAATCCGCCGTGAATCGCGGACCATAGACCATTTGCCGCAGATTTTTTTTGTATGTTACTGATCCTATTTTGTTTGATGAGTATTTTTATTGTTTTTATTATGGACTCTGCTCGGTTTGCATAATAGGCATTGAATGGAATTGGCCTTGATAGTCTATATTTATGATGTTGATACCAGACTCCAACCACTTCGTCACTAGTTATCCAATTTGGCGTGAAAGACTGCAGAATACGCCTCATCCAGTCTTCATCCTCAGTAGCAGACCATGCTTCATTCCAGCGTAGGTGGCGAATTTTTTCTAGTCTGTACACGCTTGCAAATGTGAGTGCTGGACAGTTAGGACCGAGAACTGCATAGCCGTAGTCCTGTGATCCATCTGGACAAATGATCTGAAATGTGCGTCCGTTTTCATCGCGTATTGCACCTGCATAAGTACTGATATCGTATTCGGAGTTGATTAACTCGAGGTATTGACGTTTTGCTGCATCAGGGAGCAGGAAATCATCATCATCCAAAAATCTCAGCCACTGCCCTGTTGCAGACTCTATGCCGATGTTTCTGGCGTGGCTTACGTTTCCTATGAGGGTTCTCACGATATAAATGGATGCGTTTAGGGGAATTGAAATAGTGTCCGGTAAACAAAAAAATTCTGCCTCCGGTCCGTTTGCTACAACAATGATTTCCGTAAAAATTGAATTGTCGTTTACAAAAGCGCTAGTAATAGCTCTGCTCAGTAGTTCTTGGCGCTTTCCTGTCGTAGGTATGACAATGGAAATATTATGCTTGGACATTTAGAATTCCCAAGTATTTCGTATCCCTTGCTTCACTAAGCGTTGACGCTTCAAGTGATTCAACCAGCGCTTGGGGAGCATGATGGTTTCCAATGCAAGAGGTGGAATCCAACGTCCAACGGGTTTGCTGTAAATCGCTATGTTTGGGTAAGTACTAGGAAAGCGCGCCTGAACTTTCTTCATGACCGGGTACCAATATCGAGGATGCATGAAAAATCCTGCGTGAATTAACGACCACATCCCTTTAGCTGCGTAATAGGTCCGATCATCGGTTAGCTGATTTTTATAAGAAAGATGCATTATTGTTTCCCACAGAAGCTGTTCTTGTAGTATCAGGTGTTCACTTGGTCCGAATGCCTTTGAGATTTGGGGTAACGAGTGCTGCCTCCATGTACATCCGCTTTCTGATACTTTTCCCCATCTCCAGTCTTTCTGTCTGCAGAGGTAATGTGCCCAATGCGTATCTTGACCAATATTTATTTTTTCATTAAGCCAGAAGTCAGATATGCTTGCGCGCAGGAAGATATGAAATTGAAAACCTGTGCATCGTTCTGGAGATAGTAAGAAAGATGTAAAGTCGTTTGTTGGTGCTAATTTCAAAGTTTTGATGGAGCGCCCATCATGGGTAACTAATTCTACTGGAGCCGAAGCAATTTCAAGTGATTCTTTCTCTGCAAGCTCAATTACGCTTGCTGCGCCAGAAAGAAAATAATCGTCATCATCGAGAAACCATAGATACTTACCTGAGGCAATGCGCTTTCCTTCATTTCTGGCCACATTAGCATGTGCTTTGGAAATCGGATGCCAATGCACTCTTGAATAATTTTTAAAATTTTTTGCCACTTCTTTCCAAGACTCATCTGCTCCATTCGGTACAACAATCACTTCCACCTCGCCATCTGGAGCAGCTTGCAAGGCGCTTTCAATAGCTTGAGATAGGAACTGTGGACGTTTATGGGTAGGTATGACAACGGAAAGCAGTGGTAATTTTCTCATGGCTATTTCATCTAAAACTTAATTCTTTTAGTATTAATTTGAATTCATTCCATAGGTAAATCTTTACCCCTATGAAAAATAAAGAACTACCAAAAATTACGGTGAGTGTAGCCTTAACAATCTCATTAAAATTTGTTAATTCAATAATCTCTCTAGATGAAAAAAAAGAAAATATAGAAATAAGAGTCGGTAATGTAATTGCAAAAAGTATATTTTTAAAATTTCCTCCAATAACACGAACAACAAAAAACATAACGGGGAAAATCCAAATAAGATTTGCTATGCAGTAGGCTTGAGCAATCCCATCGATTCCTCTTGGCAAGCCTATAAAGAATGAGCTTGTTAGAAAAGGAACTCCTATTATTCCCATATTTCTCAGTATGTCATGTCTGCCGCATGCAGTGAAGATGGTGCCGCTTGTGCTGATAATAGATTGAAGAAAGCCTACAGGGGCGAGCCACTGAATAATATCAGCCGCCCGCAACCAATTTTCCCCAAGAAAAAGAACCACCATCGACTCACGTATAGACCAGATAGCAGCCATCAAAGGAGCAGTAACCAGTGCTATTCCACGAAGTGTTAATATGTAATGCGAATAAATATCGCTAATGTTAGATTGACTTCTGCTGTATGCGGGAAGTAATGCTCGATTTATGGCAAATGTCAGATTTTGTAGTGGGAAGAGCATGATACGGTACGCTACATTATAAATTCCCAAGTCTTGCTGACCTATGAATCGTCCTATGATTGCTGTATCCGCGTTTCTATGTATATAGTTTAAAATATTAAAAAGAAAAACATTGGCACTAAATGAAGATATTTCCTTTATTCCTTTTGTTGAGGGTTTTTTCGGACGCCAATGCTCTGTTCGCCAGAAGAGTAATGTGGATGTGGCAGTAATGGCTAGTGTTTGGGCTATTAGTGCATAGACACCAGCACCGTAGAGAGCAAGAAAAAAAGCAAGCAAAAAACCAATAAAAGAAGTATAAGTTTTAATAATTGTTAGGGTGCGGAAACTCTCCTTCCTTTCTAGAAGAGATACATGTGTTGCCCCCAAGGCAGCCAAAGGGAATCCCAGAGATGAAACTGCAAGTGCTGGAATAAGGCGTGGATCACCCATCCAGAATGCCAAGACTGGAGAAAGAGCATTAATTGTTGTTGTTATGATGATGCTCAAACCAACACTTGCCCAAAATACGGAATTTGAATGCTGATCTTCCAACTTTTCTTTTTGTATTAGGGCTGTATTCATCCCCATATCCAAAAAAAATTGGGCGAAAGTTGTGACTACTCCAATAATGGCCATTAAGCCAAAGTCTGCTGGCGTGAGAACCCGCGCTAGTACAGAAATACTAGCTAATTGTAGTAATACTTGAATTGCACGACCAGATAGCAACCATTTTAATGAGTTGCTTATTTTTATTTTAGGTGTTTTTCTTGATTTCAATTTTACTTTCTATTCATTAATTGATATAAAAAATTTTTCCCTTTTTTTAACCAGCGCTGTGTAGCTTGTTGAGCATATGGAAGTGTGATGCCGGGAGCGAAAAGTTCTTGAGTGGAGAAGGATAAAGCGAACTTCCCAGATCGTCTTGCAATTTCCACCGCTTGGTTCTTTTCACTTTCAATAAATAGGCGCATGGCGGAATCATTGCTGTAAATATGTGACTTGAATTTTGCATGAATATTTAGTCGTCTGCGTGTTTCAGCGTCCGGTAAGTCAAGCATATCCAGTTGGGAAAAATTTATTTGATGTTTATTCAGCCACTCTATCGTAGGCTTTCTATATTTTTCCAATCTGCTTGTTACTATTCTCCCTATAGGGTAGGAGGGGATCAAAAGTGGTTTCGCCGTGGCTATAAATTCTAAATATTTATTCCCATCATCGTTTTCTTCTTCTGTTGGATCCCAGCAGAGAACACCATCTAAATCAACGCAGCACTGTGATAGAAATTCTCTGTGCATGAGATTCCATTCGAAAATTCTTGTGTGTGGCAGAACTTCGAACCAGATATCTACAGCAGGAGCTTCTTTTGTTGTGTAGATAGCGCAAGTAGATATTTGCCCGGTGTATTCGATACCTCGTATCTCATCAAGTGCGCTTTTCATAGAAGCCCCACTTGAGGTGCTATCATCTACTAGTAATATATGCTTCGCATCTAGTGGGAATTTTATATTTGCGTTACGCGAAAATCTTGTGCTACCAGATCTTATTTCGCCGTTAAATAAAAATACTTCAAGGCTGACAAATTTTAGATTTTTTTGCAATCCAATCAAACTGGCTGCGAATAATCCGCTGCGAGGTATTCCAACGATCAGGTCGATACTTTCAGGGATTTTGTATAAGTTAGTGCGTATCGTATCCGATATATCTCGAACAGATCGATAATTCATTTTTTAATTCCGCAGATGCCAAGATTCATCCAGCCATGGTCGTAACCTCGAACCTCTGATGAATTCATAATATACGCTTCACTTAAGCCAGATTCTTTCATTAATTTAATAAGATGCCTTGGGGTAATAACAGATTTGTGCCATGAAGGGTACTCATCTCTAATACCATAAAGCATCCTCCCGTTAACCCATGAAAATTCATCTTTAATTAACCCTTGTGGATTCCATCCATCCTTACATGCTGAAATATCAATTCCGTTATTTAGGTCTAAGAGAGCTTGGCAAAGTTTTTCTCCATCAGGAATCCAAATTTCTAGCCGGCCATCAGGCTTTAGTATTCTTGTCCACTCTTTTACGACATCCTGTAAACGATACCAAGGAATATGTTCTAGGACATGGCTGGCATAAATAATATCAAAAGAGTTAGATTCAAAAGGAAGTGATTTAGAAGCATCCAAGACGTAATCAATATCTAAGCCTGCAATAATATTTAATGTTTCAAATCCTTCGATGCGCTTTACACCCGGGCCAATTTCAAGAAATCTTTTATCTTTATCTTTATTATTTTTAATTCTCTTTGGGGTAATGAATGTTTTGTGTATTAAGTTGAAAATTGGAAGCAGCACAGGATAAAAAGGCCTAAGAATTATTTTTAATTTATCTATCATAATATTAAAAATGCGATTTAATTTACGCTTGGAAATTATCTTCCTATTGAAAAATATTTTATACCCTGCTCTAAGCAAGAGATTGGTTCATACAAATTCCGCCCATCTATCACCACTCCTCTTTTGAGTTCAGAAGCCAGCCACGCAAAATCCACAGCACGAAATTGCTTCCATTCGGTGCAGATAACCAAGGCATCGGCATTGGCTACGGCTTCTTCGCGGCTGGCGCACAAGGTTAGTTGTGGTTGTTGGCCGTAAATGGCGCTGGCGGTGGGTATGGCAACAGGGTCGTATGCCTGTACGCGGGCACCAGCGTGCAGCAGGGCATCAATCAGGACACGGCTGGGGGCTTCGCGCATGTCGTCCGTGCCAGGCTTGAAGGCAAGGCCCCAGATGGCGATGGTGGCACCCTGGAGTTGCCCGTTCAGTGCGGCTTGGAGCTTGACGAACAAGCGCTGCTTTTGTCGCTGATTGATGCTTTCGGTGGCGTGCAGGATTTCAGAGTGGTAACCAGCCTGTCGGGCCATGTGTTGCAGGGCCTGCACGTCCTTGGGAAAGCATGATCCACCGTAGCCGCACCCGGCGTACAAAAAGGAGTAACCAATGCGCGGGTCTGAGCCAATGCCTCGCCGCACCTGCTCGATATCGCCACCCAGCAGTTCCGCAATGTTGGCCATCTCGTTCATGAAGCTGATGCGGCAGGCCAGCATGGCGTTGGCAGCGTATTTGGTCAGCTCGGCCGAGCGTGGGTCCATGAAGATCAGCTTGTCGTGCTTGCGGTTGTAGGGGGCATAGCACTCGCGCATCTTTTGCTGCACGTGGCTGGAGGTGGTGCCCACGATGATGCGCGGGCCTCGGGTGAAGTCTTCTAGGGCGCTGCCTTCTTTCATAAATTCCGGGTTGGAGCACACGTCAAAGGCAATGTCCACGCCGCGCTCTGCCAGCACGCGTGCAATACAGGCGTGTACTTGTTCGGCAGTGCCGACGGGCACGGTGGATTTGTTGACAACGATCCGGGGTGCATTCATATGCTGACCAATGGTCTGGGCCACAGCCATGACATGACTGAGGTTTGCCGAGCCATCGGCGCTGGGTGGGGTGCCTACGGCGATGAACAACAGCTCACCAAAACCAATGCCCTCAGCAGAGTCTGCGGTGAAGCGCAGGCGCCTTTCGGCCAGATTGCGCACCAACATCTCGTCCAAGCCCGGTTCATAGATGGGCGATTGCCCGGCCTGGAGCAAGTCTAGGCGCTCAGGATCGGACTCCACACAAATGACCTGATGCCCGGCATCCGCAAAACAGGCTGCTGCCGTCAGTCCAACATATCCAGCGCCAAAGATCGTAATGTGCATATTTTTAATAAAAAAATGGCTCTAGCCCTTATCCAACAAACGCGAGCAGCTATCAAATATTTTGTTTCTATCCCAGCGCAGGCTCATGGGGCAGTCCTACCTGCCATCCTTGTACATCAGTGCCGTGATCTGCTCGGAGATCAAGCCCATCATGAAGGTGATCACGCTGCCGGTATAGAGCAAGGCGCTCATATTGGTAAAGCGGTGTAGGGTGAAAAATGTCCACCCATACCAGCCAGTGCCCAATAAAAACATCAGCAAAGCCACCGGCGCAAAGATCTTCATCGGTGAAAACAGCGTGCCAATCTTGAAGATGATAAGCAGGAAGCGCGTGCCATCGCGCAGCAGGCGGATGTGGCTTTTGCCGATGCGCTTGGCGGCGTGGATGGGGACGTAGGCCACCGAGTACCCAGCCCGGAAAAATGCCATGGTGCTGGTGGTGGGGTAGGAAAAGCCATTGGGCAGCAGGTAGAGAAATTCCCGGAACTTGTCCGCCCGCACGGCGCGAAAGCCGCTGGTCAGGTCTTCCACCTTGTGCCCGGTCATCCAGCTGGCCAGCCGGTTGTACAGCCCATTGGCAAGGCCACGCCCCACGCTGGCCTGCGAGCCTTTTTGGCGTGCGCCAACCACCATGTCGTGTCCTTGGTTCAGCCGCTCCAGCAGGCGTGGAATGTCGGCGGGGTCATGTTGCCCGTCGGCATCCATAAACACCAGCACTTCCCCCTGCGCCGCCCGCGCACCGGTCTTGATGGCTGCGCCATTGCCCTTGCTGTAGGGGTGGTGCACTACGCGCGCGCCGGCTGCTTCTGCTACAGCAGCGGTGTCGTCGGTGGAGCCGTCGTTGACCACCAGGACCTCGGCACTGGCTTCCAGCCCCATCTGCTCCAGTTGGACATGGATTTTTTCCACGGTGGCGCCGATGGCGGCAGCCTCGTTTTTGGCGGGGAGGATGATGGAGAGGTGCATGTGTATGACGGGGATGGCCCCTTTTTGAAATGTTCGACTAGAACCCATCGACGGGAGCGTAGCCCACGATACGCATTTGGGTATCAAGTAGCGCAATCCATTCGCGGGTCTTGCTGCTTGTCAGTGGCAGATAGCGGAGTGCGGCGGCGGGGTGTCCAGTGGCGGCAATGGCAGCATCCAGAACGGCGGCGTCCTTGGAACGACGCTGTTGTAACTCTGTGACAGGCTTGGCGCGTGCGGCCATACCGGCCTGTGCAGTTTCCCAAGGCAACCACCAGTCGGGAAGCATGGCCGGGCTGACACCCGACAGGCCCAGATCAATGGCTTGCAGGCTCTCTGCCCCATCTTTGGGCTGGCGTGTGTTGACAGGGGTGATGCCCCACCAGGGCAGGCGTTGCATGTCAGGCAAGGCCTGGGGCAGGTTGGCGGTCTGTATTTCGTTGGCGGTGGCAACGACCAGGCGGTCTGTTTCGAACGCCAGTATCACCGGGCGTGCCACCCACATGCTGTGCAGGCCGTACAGCAGGGCAAGCACCTGCACCGTACCAATCAGGGTGAAATCCACGGCATGGGCGCGGCGGGATTTCTTGGGGCTGGCTAACACCAGCGTCAGTAGCGGGCCGCACACCACGTCCACGCTCAAAAGCAGCAGAAAGATGTCACCCACATCAAGCATGGCTTGGTACGGCGGCGGATACAGCAAGCCAAAAACAAAAGCGGCCGATGTGGCGCCTACTGCGGCAGATACAAACAAATGCCGCAGTGCATAGCGGCTGGCAAAACGCCAGCGTGCAGGTACTGTGGCAAGGTTGCTCATCATAGAACTCCAAGAATAAGGGCTAAATACAAAATTTGATTTATGTTGTTCTTTTCTATTTTTTGATCTATTACCTTGATATTCATCGACTAGTGATCATGTTTTTTTAAAATTTCCAGTGTACTTGCATCCTCCAGAAGCAAGTGATGTAAGCGATTTATTTCCATGTCGTAGGTGGCTTTGGATCGCTTCAAGGTTCGTTCTGGCTGTTGGGCATACACCTTGCGTGCGGCATCCAGTAGTTGTAGGGCTTGATGAGGGTATCCGGCATTGCCCATATGGGCAACCATTGACAGCGCTGCTTCCACATCACGGTAGCGCTTAATGGCTTGGCTTAGCTGGATGGCCGCAGCATCCGGCTCACCTTTGGCTATTAGTAGCAGGCCACGTAAATAAGGCTCCAAGCGGTTAAACAGGGGAACCGCGCGGTACTGTGGTAGCGACTGCATGACATCTAGTATCGCCAAGGCCTGTTGACGGTCTTGTGGACGTGCATCGGGCTCTAATAAGGTTTCCACAATTAAGCGCATGCCTAATACAGCCTGAGCATCAAAGCGCTGATTGGGCAGATTACGTCGAACGTGCTCAAAGTCCTCGGAAGTGGCCTGTTGTCGTAAAACTTTTTGCAAAAGCCACTGCATGGAAAGAAGAGAGCTTTGCGGCATGCGCTGCGCAGCCGCCTCTAAGTGAGCAAAGCCTTTTTCAGGCTGGCCATTCTGGAACCATTGCACAGCCAAGTGGTTTTGTGCTCTGGGTGAATTGGGTGATGCTACGGCCCAGTAGTTTTGCAATGCCTCCGTATCCGACCAAAGTGTGGTGCGTTGCCAGGTTAAGAAAGAGAGCATGCCCAGCGTAGTACCAAGTGCTGTTATTGCAATAAAGCGACTTTTCCTCTCTGCTATCCAGATTAGCAACATAACCAATGGAAGGAAGAGAAAGGCTGCAGCAGCATAGTTACGATGTTCAAAATAGAGTTCTAGTCCGACGACGGTGGACTCTATTAGGTGCGAAGCGAAGAAGAACAGTAGAGCAAGTGCGATGTAAGTGCCGTAGGGATGTTTCTTTCGAATAAAAATGGCCAGAAAAATGAGTGCTAATATGCCAAGAAGGCTGGGAAGGGTGGTGATTGGTTCCAGGAGGTTGGTGGAAATGGTGTACCCATCTTGGAACAAACCAGCTCCTTCAATGCGTGGAATGTAGAGATGGTAAAGGTATTCCCAGAGAATACGAGGTTCGGTCAGCAGGCGTTCAACTTGGTTGAAAGGGCGTGTGGGCCAGGCATTTGGGGATAAGTTTATTTCTAAGGCTAATTGTAATAATATGGCGAGAGATGGAAGCCATAAAAAAACTGCGCGCCAGCGCCAGTCAGGCTGAATATCAAAAAATGGGGCGTGGCGATGTTGAGTGATGTGGTTGGATGGAGGTTTACACCATTCAATTACTAATGCTAATAGGGGGAGTAGTACTCCGTTTTCCTTGCTGAATGCTGCTAATATGGTGCCGCAGGCCAGAGAGCAGGACATCCATAAATATCCTTTAATCTTATGGCGTGAGAGTATTAAACGTCCGTATAAATAACCTGCCAACCCTGCAAAAATGAAGAGCGTGGCTAATTGCGCCATGCGTTGCACGATGTACAAGGTAGTGGAAACCATGTAAGGGTGGAGCAGCCAGAACGCCATGTTCAATACAGCTGCCCAGCATGCCCGGGCTTCCGCGACACCATAAAGGCGCAATAGGTTGAGGGTTGCCCAGCATAAGCATAGACCGGTGAATAGATGCAGCAGTAAATTGGTGCGCTTGAATGGCTCAGCGGAGCTGGGCCAGAAATCAGCATCTAGCACGAAGCTGGCGAGGGCAACCGGGCGGCCTAGAGGGCCTGCAATACCAGTTGAAACGAAGGTTCTGAAGCTTTCCCAGTCTTTAATTCCACCAAGATTTCCAAGTGGTGCAAGGTTTGGGTGGTCATCGAACAAAAAGCCACCACGTAAGCCTGGTGTATATATAAAGGCGCCAACAAGAATTATGAAAATGAAGAAAAAGGTTATAAAAATAGATGGTTTACGTGGCAAATTATTTCCCTTTTTCTCAATATTTCCCCAAAAAAAACTGCCCGCGGTCGCGGGCAGCTCTTCTACTGCCTGAGGCAGGGGTGTGGCTTAATTAGCCACGGCAAGAAGTCGGCACGAACTTCTTATCAACGGTACCGGGCTTGCACTTCCAATCGACAGAGCCGGTGTTGGAGATGGGGCTCAGGATCAGGGTTTTGCCAGCAATAGTGTTGGTGATGCCGGACGTCTGCATGGTGGCCGTGATCACGCCATCTTCCACGGACACCGATGCTACATACTTCCCTTTGATGTCACTGGCAGCAGACAAACCCGCAGCCGCATTGTCGGCGGGCCAACTACCTTCATTCATCTTGTACTCTGCAACTGCCGTACGAGCGCCGGAGGACAGCGACATGGCTTCAGACATTTGCGAACGTGCAGTGTAGTCGCTGTAAGCAGGCAGAGCCACGGCGGCCAGGATACCGATGATCGCCACAACGATCATCAGTTCGATCAGGGTGAAACCCTTTTGTACGGAACGCATGGTGCGGTTCATAACAAACTCCTTTGAAGTAAAAAAGGCAAGGAAAAAACCAATGCCGCCTACCTAAAGCAAACGCCGTGCCAACTTTTCAGAAGGAGTGTTTGCGCCGGCAGCAGTGCGAGGGCCAAGGGCGGCGAGTGGTTGTTGGCCCGACAAAAATGTCACTACCAGCAACGTGGTTGTGACGTTTTTGGCAGCCCCGGCGAGTGTGCCTGTTGGTGTCGGTAACAAACGGTGTGAGGTGCAACCGAAATTGTTTTCAACTATCGTGGCGATAGCCTGTCACAGCGTCAGCTCGTACAACACGGTCAGCGGGGCGTGGTCCGAGAATTTTTCGCCCTTGTAGATGCTGCTGCTGCGCGCCAGGGCGGCCAGTGCCGGGGTGGCCAGGTGGTAGTCGATGCGCCAGCCCACGTTGTTGGCGTAGGCTTGACCGCGGTTGCTCCACCAGGTGTAGCCGGCGTCGGTAGCGTCGGGCTCCAGGCGGCGGTACACGTCGTGCAGGCCACCGCTGGTGGGGTTGTCGGCCAGCAGCATGTCCATCCAGGCGCGTTCTTCGGGGGTGAAGCCGCTGTTTTTCTGGTTGCTGCGCCAGTTCTTGATGTCCTGCTTGGTGTGGGCGATGTTGATGTCGCCGCACAGGATGAAGTCGCGTTCCTGTTTGAGCTGCATCAGGTGGCGGTGCATGGCGTCCAGAAAGCGGAATTTGGCCGCCTGGCGCTCTTCCCCCGACGAGCCGCTGGGAAAGTAGCTGCTGATGATGGACAACTTGCGCTGTGGGGTGTCAAAGCGTGCCTCTATGTAGCGTCCCTCGGCATCGAATTCCGCATTGCCAAAGCCGGTGATGACGTCGCTGGGGGCGACGCGGCTGTAGATGCCTACGCCGGAATAACCTTTTTTTTCTGCACAGTGGAACCAGCCGGGCAGCCCGGCCAGGGTGTCAAAGCGCCCGGCCAGGTCGGCGTGCTGGGCCTTGAGTTCCTGCACGCAAATACAATCTGGCCGGTTTTTTGCTAGCCAAGGCTCCAGCCCCTTGGCTGTGGCGGAGCGGATACCGTTCAGGTTCAGGCTGGTGAGTTGAAATAGAGAAGTTTTCATGACCGAGAAAAATATGGCGCAGCAGGCATCCACTGCCCTGGCGCAGGAGTTTGTGGCGTTTGCTGTGGAAGCGGGGGTGCTGCGCTTTGGTGAGTTCAAGACCAAGGCGGGGCGGATGAGCCCGTATTTCTTCAATGCGGGCCTGTTTGACGACGGCGCCAAGATGGCGCGGCTGGCGCAATTTTATGCACAGGCCATTTTGGCCAGCGGCATTGAGTTCGACATGGTGTTTGGTCCGGCCTACAAGGGCATTCCGCTGGCGGCCACGGTGGCAGTCGAGCTGGCACGCCAGGGCAAGAACGTGCCCTTTGCCTACAACCGCAAGGAAGCCAAGGACCACGGTGAGGGCGGCACCCTGGTGGGCGCACCGCTCAAGGGACGTGTGCTGATCATTGACGATGTGATGAGCGCAGGCACCGCTGCGCGGGAGTCGATTGCCTTGATTCGGGCGGCAGGTGCAACCCCGCATGCGGTGGCCATTGCCCTGGATCGCCAGGAGATGGCCACAGAAAATGGCAAGGACGTGCCGCACAGCGCCGTGCAGTACGTGCGTCAGCAACTGGGTCTGCAAGTGTGTGCGATTGCTACACTTGCCGATCTGTTGGCCTATCTGGCCACGCAGCCCGACGACAGTGGCATGGCGGCATACCACGCCAGCGTGTCCGCTTATCGCCAGCGTTATGGCGTTCACGACGAATAGGCAGGGTCAGGCACACCGTTATGCGTCAGGGAATTTTCAAGTTTTGCAGCGGCTTGTTGTTGGGAATTGCTCTGGCGCAGGGGGCGCTGGCTCAGGGGCGCGGGGCCTACACCTGCGTGGATGACCAGGGGCGGCGCCTGTTTTCCGACCGACCCATCCCCGAATGTCTGGACCGCGAGCAGCGCCTGATCGGCCCCAGTGGGGTGGAGCGCAAGCGCATCGGTCCGGTGCTGACCGAGCGGGAGCGCGCCGAAGCGGCAGCGCGGGAGAAAAACCAGCGTGAGGAGCGCCAGCGCCTGCTGGAGCAGCAGCGCATGGATCGCGCCCTGTTGCAGCGTTACGCCAACAAGGCAGCGCACGATGCCGAGCGCGGCACACATTTGCAGCAGCTGGACGAGCGCCAGAATCTGGCACGAGCCCGTCTGCAGGAGCTGGAGCAGGCGCGCCTGCAGATCATGAAGGACATTGCGGCTTACCAGTCCCGGGGCGAAAAACCACCCGTCCGCTTGAGTAGCAGCCTGGAAGATGCGGAGGAGTCCATCCGCGCGCAAAAGCGCACCATTGAGGCCAACGAGGTCACTCGCAGCCGCACCATGCTGCGCTTTGACGATGAGTTGCAGCGCCTGCAAAAACTTTGGGCCGAACAGGCTGCCGCCGCGCAGCAGTCGGCGGATCTGCCCTGAGGCCCCGCCCACCCCGCACACATCTTCATTCCTGTTGGCAGCAAGGCTGCTCGCACCCATGCCCGGCTATTGCAGGGTGCAGGCATTGAGCTGGCGCAGCTGTGCCCAGGGGCGGCCGTTGAGGCTGGGGTTGGCGCTGCTGGGCCAGCCCGGCTGTAGCAGCCAATCCCCATAACCCACGGCGCGGATGGCCAGTTCGGCCAGCAGGGCGTTGCTGTGCTCGCTGAGGTTGGCGCCGTCGCCTTCTGGCTGGGCAAATGCGGGCAGCAGGGACGGGTGCTGTGCCCGCAGGGCCGGATTGGCCCAGATCAGCATGGGCACTTCAAAGCTGGTAAGGCCTGCGCCGTGGCGGTAGTCCTCAGCGCACGGAGGAAAGAGGATGCCATGGTCGCTGGTGTAGAGCAGCAGGGCGCTGTGCTGCTCTTTGTGGTCTTGCGCCGCATCACGCAGCAGGGCCACCCATTGCGCCAGCAGGTGGCTGCTGTAGTGGATGTTGTTGTCGTAGGCATCCTCAAGAGCGCGGTAGCTGCGCGGCGTGCGCTCCTGCAGCAGCGGGTGGCTGCCGTAGGTGTGCAGCACGATCAGCTTGCGCGGCGCCGGATCGGCCAGGGCAGTGCGCAGGCTGTCGGTGAGCACTTCGTCCAGGTCGCCATTACCCACTTTCTGGTACACCACGCTGGCGCGGCGCAGGGCGTAGCTGAAGAAGTCCTCCTGCGCGCTGAAAAACCGCGAGTTGCTGAAGGTGAAGGTTTTGTAGCCCGCGTGCTGGGCCAGATCGAGGAAGGTGGGCGCGCGGCGGTTGCTGCTCTCCAGCGCCGACATGCCGGTAAGCATGTAGGGCAGTGCCGCAGCGGTGTTCCAGCCCTGGGCCAGCACGGTGGTGGCGGCGATGCCGGGGATATCGGCCAGTGGGGCGTTGGTGTTGGCGCCACGGTAGCCCAGCAGCGACCAGCGTTGGGCGCTGGCACTTTCGCCCAGCACGACCACGATGGTGTTCACCTGAGTGCTGGCGTCAGGGGGCGTGCTGGGCAGGACGGGGGGCTGGAACAGACCCGTCGTAATCTCCTGCTGGCGCATGGCTGCGCGCGCCACATGCAAGGGGTACAGGCTTTTGGCCTTGCGCATGAAGGTGTTGGCATTGAGCTGTTGCACCAGCGTGTACACCAGTACCAGCACCCAGAACAGCCCGGCACCTTGCCACACCCGGCGCAGCAGCAGGGATTTGCCCCGTACCTGCGGCAGCGTGCGCCATAGCGTGCGCGTGGCCCAGGCGCAGGCCAGCAGCCACAGCCCCACCCCGACCCAGGCGCGGCTGGGCACGGTGGGCAGGAACTCGGCCGTCTCCGCAGGGGTGGTGCGCAGCAGGGTGGCCAGGAAAAACTCGTCCACCAGGGCACCAAAGAAGCTGGCATGCACGATGTTGGCGCAGCCCAGCAGTGTCAGCAGCCCCAACACCACCGGCAGCAGCGGGCGCACCAGCAGCAGCGGCGCAAAGCACAGTGCCGACAGCAGCAGATGTCCGACCGCCGAAGCCGAGCCCCCGGGCAGCAGGTTGGGTGTGAAGAACAGCAGCCAGGCGCCAAGAACCAGCCAGGTTTGGGTGCGGACGGTGTGCATGGGGAATATGAGGAAAATATGGATCAAACGCTTATGTGGCAAGCGCTTGTAGCTATCAAAATGCGTTAAGGAGTCTCAGGCTGCTGTACCGTGCTGTGCTTGCAGGGCAGCCACCTGCGCCATGATGCGCCGCTGCACCTTGCGCACATAGCGCGCACTGATCCTGGCACTCATGGCGCGGATGGGGATGAGCAGCTTTTCCCCGATGCCATCGACCAGCACAAACTCGGGGCGGCCACTGCGCCCTTCGGTGTACATGAGGCCGGCGATGTTCACCTCCCCAAAGACGATGTGCAAACGCACGCAATCATCAAAGAACCGCTCCAGCGCCTGGTAATGCCGGGGCTGCAGCACGGTACCGCGCGCCAGGGCTTCCAGCGTCCAGCCCCGGCCATCGGGGGCGGTGATTTTTTCAGTGACCAAGCCCAAGCCCTGGTCGGTCGCCACCAGGCCGTAGGGCGTTTCCACGGGAAAAATAAACTGCCCGCTGGCATAGTGGGTTTTGCACAGTTGCAGATATTGCAGCAGCTCTCTTCTAAATTGGCGGTAAATGCCTTGTTGTACATGGCGTTTGAATTTTCCGTGTTTTAGAAATCCGCCATCGTGGGTCACAAGACTTGGTTTGATGATCTTGATAATTTGATTGTGGTGCTGCGGGTGCTGGTACACGTCTTTAATCGTGCCGCTGCCAATATTTTGGATGTCATTCAAAAAAATCATGGGTGTGAAAGTTTGATATGAGGTGCAGGAAATGATTGTTGCATTCCCTGAATGGCAGCCAAAATAAAAATCTGTGCAAAGATATAGAAATGGTGTCCGATGCTGAGGTTGAAGAAAACATCGGTCAGGCCAAATATAAAGTAACCCGTTGGCAAGAGAAGACCGATTAAGTGCAAAGCAATATATTCACTCTTTTTTTCTTGTTGGATGCGTGATATGGATTTTTGGGTTGGAAAGAATACCAAAATAGGTATCAGGTAGATACCCAATATAAAGACCACACCAAAAATTCCACGGCGCGCCCACATTTCCAGCAAGTCATTGTGGGAGTGGTGGATTTCAAAGATGGAAGGGTGTGCTTTTTGGGCTTCAACATATTGCTCTTTGGCTAAATGGATGCCCTGGTCACCCCAGCCTGTAAAGGGCTTTTCCCAGCCTAAATTCCAGGCTAGATGCCATTGCTCCAGACGTGCGCCCACGGACGACGTGGCGTAGACATCTTTGTGCTGAAAATACCCTTGAACTTCTTTTTGCACTAAGAGTACGCGATCTCTTAAAATCGGCGTGTTTTGAATTGCCAAGATGCCTGCGGCTAACGCAAGAATCGATATAAAAAGTATTTTTTTGCGATGGTTTTGGATGTATTTCTTGGCTATAAATGCAGCAAAAAAAGGGAGTGCCAAAAATAACAGCCATCCGCCTCTGGATAAAGAAAGAAAGGATGCAAGAATACCTAAAGATCCCGCCAAAAGAAGCCAGAGACGCTCTTGAATTTTTATGGATTTTGTACAAGAGAAAATCCAGCAGGAAAAACCCATGAGTATGGCGATATTTCCAAATCTGATGGCATTGGTATAGCCAGCAGCACGTCCGCTTTCTGGAAACTGCAGCATGGCTAGCGTTGCGGCAGAAAGGCAGCCGATAGAAAGTCCATAAATCAGAAATCTAGGCTGGATCGTAGTGCTACAAAGAGCAATGGTGCAAAAAGCACCTAGCGCATATTTGGCAAAGTAGTCGCCTTCTGTACTCCAGGTGAACCAGCCATCGAAGGTGTGGCTCCATACCACGCCAGTCAGCAAGAAAAAGACCCCTAGAACTATGGTTTTCTGGTCCAGCTTCTGGTTAATGATGTTCTTTGTGGAAATTATGGCTGTCAGCAGGGTCAGTCCGATGGCCCAAGAATAAGCGGATTTGACGGACAGGAATAATGCAAAGAAAAAAAATGCAGACAGATTGGAAAAAAGTAGTGGAGTGTTTTTGAAGTTAATCATCTTGCACTTTTATACTTGACTGTATTTTTTTAAGAGCAGTCAACTCGTAAAATTTCTTCCCTCTGTTGAGTATGGGTCTCAGTATCTCTCGGCGGATTTTTTTTACAAGGCTAATTTTGGGTTTGGATCGGTCGCCGATGTTGGAGGGATTGTCTTCTTCAGAGGTGTAAACCAAATCGGGCACGATGTCTAAAACATGGCAGGAATGTTCCCAGCCCCGCCACATGAAATTATCGACAGGTGTAAAAAACTTTTCACTGTGCCGCAGCAATTTTGCAGCCGTCTGTGGAGATATTAAGTATGCAAATGCTGATTGTGGATCTTCTTGGTAGCGCGCAAGGCTGAAGGAGTCAGATATTTTTTTAAGAATAGTGTTTTTTGTTTTGTAGTGCGTATTGCCCAGTCGAATAATAAAATTTTTATTGAGGAATGTGCATGCCTGATTGGTGGTTGCTATAAATTCTTCAAAATCTAATTTTTCTTTTATTTTTATATCGTCCTCTAAGATCAGGGTCGGTGTTTGGTTGTCGACGCAGCGCCGCCACGCTTTTTGATGGGAAAGAAAGCAGGCAATTTCATTAGGACGCATGTCGTAACCGACCATACCCACACGTTTGGACTGGTGGTAGTGTGCCCATGCAGGGTGGCTGGGGGAAAGGTCTTTACCTGCAATAGCATCCACAAAAGACCAAGCAGCAGCGTGGGGAGCAAATATTTTCCTAATTTTTTCTCTGCGTACATGCTGATCCGGCAGAGAGATCACGCATATATCAAAGTTTTGCATGATTAGTTTCTCTTGATATTGGATTGGATGTTTGCATCATATCCAAGTGCTGCGTAACGGAAAAAAGCTTCCAGTGCCACAAAAAGGCAATATAAAAAACCTGCACCGCCCGATAAAAACCCCAGATGCAAAATATAGAGCCGTAAAAACATGGAACCGCCCGATGCCAGTCCACGTAGCACCCCGCCGCGCTTGCCTTTCTCGGCGCGTTTGGCGGCCCCCAGCACGGCGTATTGCGTCAGCTTTTCCAGGCTGGCCTGGACACTATGGCGCGAGTGGTGCAGCAGGGGTGGCTGGATTTTGTGTCGCGGCATGTTGGGCGTAGCCAGCTGGGCCTGCTCGTGCACGACACCGGTAAAGCCTTGCAGCTGCTGGCGCACAAAGAGGCGCTCAATCCAGGAGTTGGAGCGAAAGTGCTTCAGCTCTTTACCAAACGCCACCATGCGCCAGCGGATTTGCCAGACGGCCTGTTCCTGGCTGGCGACGATTTTTTGCAGGGCCGCCTGAAAGTCTGGAGGCATGACTTCATCGGCATCTAGGAAAAAGATGTAGTCGCCGTTGGCATGCTGTAGCAAGCGGTTGCGTTGAACCGCAAAGCCTTGCCAATCGGGGTAGATGTGCACCTCTGCGCCCATCGATTGGGCAATTTCCACCGTGCCATCGCGGCTGCCGCTGTCCACGACCAGCACCTGGTCCGCAAAGGCGGCACTTTCCAGGCAGGCGCGAATGCAATGCGCCTCGTTGAGCGTCAGCACGCCAATGGTCAGCGTAGGTCGTGAGGAGGAAGAAGCAGAAGTAGAGGCAGGCACCAGAGGTTCCAGAAATCAGAAGATCAAAAAACAAATGCCGCAGGCAGGGCGTGCGGCACTGTGCATGAGAAGCGCTGGCGCAGCTTTAGTGCCCGCCCTTGAACACTTCACCGGCCTTGAGCTGGTACACCATGCCGCAGTAGGGGCACTTGCCTTTGCCGTCGTGGCCGACGTCGATGTAGACGCGTGGGTGGTTGTTCCACAGCTTCATGTCGGCCTTGGGGTGGGGGCAGTAAACGTCGCCTGCGGGGTTGAGGTCGTGGGCGGTCAGTTCTACGGTGGCTTTGGCGGTGCTCATGTGGGTGTCTCTTTCTGGATGGATGCGGTCAAGCGGGGGATTTTAAGGCGCTGGTCGTGGCTGTGGGCCGGGGTGGGCAGCCGCGCTACTCCAGCGCGCGCAAGGTGTGCATGGCTTCATCGACGCGCTCGACGGCGTGGATGGTCAGGCCGGGGATGGGCTTCTTGGGCGCATTGGCCTTGGGCACGATGGCGGTGGTAAAGCCCAGCTTGGCGGCTTCCTTCAGGCGCTCCTGGCCGCGCGGGGCGGGGCGGATTTCCCCGGCCAGGCCCACTTCGCCAAAGGCGATAAAGCCGCGCGGCAGCGCCTTGCCGCGCAGGCTGCTGGTGATGGCCAGCATGACGGCCAGGTCGGCCGCCGGTTCGCTGATGCGCACGCCGCCCACGGCGTTGACAAACACATCCTGATCGGCGCAGGCCACACCGGCGTGGCGGCTGAGCACGGCCAGCAGCATCGCCAGGCGGTCGCGCTCCAGCCCCACCGACAGGCGCCGGGGCGCGGGGCTGCCGCCATCGACCAGGGCCTGAATTTCCACCAACAGCGGGCGCGTGCCTTCGAGCGTGACCAGCACGCAGCTGCCGGGCACCGGCTCGCTGTGCTGGCTCAAGAAAATAGCGCTGGGGTTGGAGACGCCCTTGAGGCCCTTCTCCGTCATGGCAAATACGCCGATTTCATTCACCGCACCAAAGCGGTTCTTGATGGCGCGGATCAGCCGGTGCGGGCTGTGCGTGTCGCCCTCAAAGTACAGCACCGTGTCGACCATGTGCTCCAGCACGCGCGGTCCGGCCAGGGCGCCTTCCTTGGTCACGTGGCCCACCAAAATCACCGTGATGCCGGTGCTCTTGGCCATGCGCGTCAGGTGCGCCGCGCATTCGCGCACCTGGGCCACCGAGCCAGGGGCGCTGCTGAGCTGGTCGGAATACATGGTCTGGATCGAGTCGATCACCACCACCGCCGGTTGCACGGCATCGATGGTGGCCAGGATTTTTTCCAGCTGGATTTCTGCCAGCAGGTTGACCTGACTGCCCTCAATACCCAGGCGGCGCGAGCGCAGCGCCACCTGGGCGCCGCTTTCTTCGCCCGTCACATACAGCGTGGGCAGGCCGCTGCGCTGCAGCGCATCCATGGCCTGCAGCAGCAGCGTGGATTTGCCGATGCCCGGATCGCCGCCAATCAGCACCACGCCGCCTTCGACCACGCCGCCGCCCAGCACCCGGTCCAGCTCGGTGAGGCCACTGGGCGTGCGCGCCACATCTTGGGCCTCGATGGCCGCCAGCGGCGTCACCGGCTGGGCGTTGGCCAGGCCGGCATAGCCTTGCGGCGCAGTGGCCAGGCGGTTTTTGCTGGGGCTGGCGCTTTCGGCCACGGTTTCCACCAGGCTGTTCCAGGCACCGCAGCCGGGGCATTTGCCCAGCCAGCGCGGGCTGGTGGCGCCGCAGGCGTTGCAGGTGAAAAGGGTCTTGTCTTTGGCCACGTTATGAAAAAAGAAGCTATTTGCGCTGATGAATAAAGGATTTCAGCTAGAAAACAACCTGAAATAGCGTATTTGAAGCGCCAGGTGCTATGCTTTTTGCGTAGTCGCCACGCTGTGACGGCCCACGGGCTGTAGCGGCCAGGTGATCAGCAGCCACAGCACGCACAGTGCGCTGGTGGCCATGAACACCGTCTGCATGCTGCCCTGGCGTGCCAGCATGCCGCCGATGGCACCGCCAGCAAACAGGCCCAGCGATTGCAGCGTGTTGTAGGCACCCAGCGCCGCGCCGCGCAGGTTGTCGGGCGCCATGCGCGAGATCAGGCTGGGCTGCGTGGCCTCCAGCATGTTGAAGCCGACAAAGAACACCAGCAACCACAGGCCCAGCAGCCACAGCGCAGGCTGACCGCCCAGCCAGGCCTGTGCCCCCAGACCCAGCTGCACCAGCAGCACCAGCGCAATCGACAGCAGCAGCGCCGCGCGCAGCTGGCCCTTGCGCTCCAGACGGAACAGTCCACCGAGCGCGACAAACGACAGCAGCACCGTGGGCAGATACACCTGCCAGTGCGCGGCCTTGAGCAGCCCGGCCTGCACCAGCAGCGTGGGCACGGCCACCCACATCGCCATCTGCACGGTGTGCAGCACGAACACGCCGGCGTTGAGGCGCAGCAGATCGGCGTGTTGCAGCAGATCGGCAAAGCGCCCGCGTGGCAGATCGCTACGCTGCGCAGGCTCGGGCGGCACCACCCAGACGATGGCGGCAATCGCCGCCAGGGTCAGCGCCAGCGTCAGACCAAAAATGCCGGGCAACCCGGCCCAGGCCGCCAGCAAGGGGCTGATCACCAGCGCGACGGAAAACATCAGCGCAATGCTGCCGCCAACCATGGCCATGGCCTTGGTGCGCACGCTCTGGCGCGTCAGATCGGCCAGCAGCGCCGTCACCGCTGCCGATACGGCCCCAGCGCCTTGCAGTGCGCGGCCCCACATCAGGCCCAGCAGGCTATCGGCCAGCGCCGCCACCAGACTGCCGACGGCAAACACCAGCAGGCCCAGCACGATGACTTTCTTGCGCCCAAAGCGGTCGGAGGCGATGCCCAGCGGCAGTTGAAACACCGCCTGCGTCAGGCCATACAGGCCCAGTGCCAGGCCGACCATGGCCGGATCGTCGCCCCCGGCGTAGTGGCGCGCCTCCAGCGCAAACACCGGCAGCACCAGAAACAGCCCCAGCATGCGCAGCGCAAAGATCAGCGCCAAGCTGGCGCTGGCGCGCAGTTCTGCCGGGGTCATGGTGGAAGGGGCCGCAGCGTGCGGGCTGGAGGAGGGGGAAGGGGATGCGCGTGACACAGGATGCAGAAAAACGGACAAACCAAAAGCGGGCTATTGTCCAGCCTCTGCCTCCAGCGCGCGCGAAGAAGGGCGTATGCCGCGCCAAGGCTGGTTGCATGGGCACTGCCAGCCCAGGCAAACGCACCTATCATGGAACGCCTGTGCTCTGCCCGGGTTGCCTGTGACGTCTTCTGCCTCTGCTCCTGCTGCTTCCACCCCTTCCCATGCATCGGCTGCCCCCGCCGCTCTGGCGCCCATGCGCATTCGCGGCGCGCGCACGCACAATCTGCGCAATGTGGATGTGGACATTCCGCGCAATCAGCTGGTGGTGATTACGGGTGTGTCGGGCAGTGGCAAATCCAGTTTGGCCTTTGACACCTTGTACGCCGAGGGGCAGCGCCGTTATGTGGAGAGCCTTTCGACCTACGCACGCCAGTTTCTGGGGCAGTTGGACAAGCCTGAGGTGGATGCCATTGAGGGCCTGGCCCCGGCGATTGCCATCGAGCAAAAAGCCACCAGCCCCAACCCGCGCTCCACCGTGGGCACCGTCACCGAAATCCACGACCATCTGCGCCTGCTCTTTGCCCGCGCAGGTGTGCCGCATTGCCCGCAGCATGGGCTGGCGCTTCAGGCGCATAGCGTCAGCCAGATGGTCGATGTGCTGCTCACCTGGCCCGAGGGCACGCGCCTGATGCTGCTGGCGCCCGTGGTGCAGGGGCGCAAGGGCACGCATGCCCAGTTGCTGGACCAGTTGCAGGCGCAGGGCTTTGTGCGCTTTCGCATTGACGGCAGTGTGTTCAACGCGGGCGATCTGGCGCCGCTGGATGCCCAGCAGGCGCACGACATCGAGGTGGTGGTCGATCGCCTCAAAATCCGCGCCGATGCCGCCGAGCGCCTGGCCGACAGCCTGGAAGCCGCGCTGCGTCTGGTGCCCGAGACAGGCCGCATCGTGGCGCTGGATATGGACAGCGGCCAGGAATTGGCCTTGAGCAACCGCTTTGCCTGCCCGCAGTGCAGTGCCACCACACCGCCGCTGGAGCCGCGCTTGTTCTCTTTCAATGCGCCGCAGGGCGCCTGCCCGCACTGCCACGGGCTGGGCTATGTGCCTGCGGTGGCAGATGCCGATGCACCTGCCGAGGCAGAGGGCGCTGACGCAGACCCTGCGTCCGGCGCAGCCCCTGAACACAGCCCCTGCCCGGCCTGCCACGGCGCCCGTCTGCGCCCGGAGGCGCTGAGCGTCTATCTGGGCGAGGGCGCGCAGCAGCGCAATATCGAGCAGCTCACCACCTGCACACTCACCGACGCGTTGGATTGGTGCGCCAGCGTGCGCCTGCCCGGCAACCCCGGCCAGATTGCCGCGCCCATCCTGCGCGAGATCAGCAGCCGTTTGCGCTTTTTGACGGATGTGGGCCTGGGCTACCTGAATCTGGCGCGCAGCGCGGCCAGTTTGTCTGGTGGTGAGGCGCAGCGCATTCGCCTGGCCAGCCAGATCGGCAGTGGTTTGAGCGGCGTGATGTACGTGCTCGATGAACCCAGCATTGGCCTGCACCAGCGCGACAACGACCGCCTGATTGCCACGCTGCAGCGCCTGCGCGATCTGGGCAACAGCGTCATCGTCGTCGAGCACGATGCCGACATGATGCGCAGTGCCGACCACCTGATCGACATGGGCCCCGGCGCCGGTGTGCACGGCGGGCGGGTGCTGGCCCAGGGCAGTTTTGCCGAGGTGGCAGCGCACCCCGATTCCGTCACCGGCCCGTATTTGAGCGGCGCGCAATCGATTGCTGTGCCACTACGGCGCACACCGCGTCTGCCCGCTGAGGTGCCCGGCCAAGTGCAGGTGCTGCGCATTGAAGGAGCCTGCGGCCACAACTTGCAGGATGTGGATGTGGACTTTCCCATTGGCCTATTCACCTGCGTGACGGGCGTGTCTGGCTCAGGCAAATCCACGCTGGTCAACGACACCTTGTACGCTGCCGTGGCCCAGGCCTTGCAGCGTGCCACCACGGTGCCTGCGCCGCACCGCGCCCTGCATGGTTTGGAGTATCTGGACAAGGTGGTTGGCGTCGATCAAAGCCCGATTGGCCGCACGCCGCGCAGCAACCCGGCCACCTATACCGGCTTGCTCGCCCCCTTGCGCGAGCTGTTTGCCCAGACCGAGCTGGCACGCATGCGCGGCTACAGCGCCGGGCGCTTTAGCTTTAACGTGCCCCAGGCGCAGGGCGGAGGGCGCTGCCAAGCCTGCCAGGGCGATGGGCTGCTCAAGGTGGAGATGCATTTTTTGCCCGATGTGTATGTGCCGTGCGAGGCCTGCCAGGGCCAGCGCTTCAACCGTGAAACACTCGAAGTGCAGTGGAAAGGCCACAACATCGCCCAGGTGCTGGACATGACGGTCGAAGAAGCCTTGACCTTTTTTGCCGACCAACCGGCGCTGGCGCGACGCCTGCAAACGCTGGTGGATGTGGGCTTGTCGTACATCCGTCTGGGGCAAAGTGCGACCACGCTCTCGGGTGGTGAGGCGCAGCGTATCAAACTGGCGCTGGAGCTGGCGCGCCGCGACACCGGGCGTACGCTCTACATCCTGGATGAACCCACCACCGGCTTGCACTTTGCCGATGTGCAGGTGCTGCTCCAGGTGCTGCAGCGCCTGCGCGATGCGGGCAACACCCTGGTGGTGATTGAGCACAATCTGGACGTGATCAAGACCGCCGATTGGGTCATCGACATCGGCCCCGAAGGCGGCAGCGGCGGTGGCCGCATCGTCGCTCAGGGTACGCCGGAGGATGTGGCCGCCCAGCCCGATAGCCACACAGGCCGCTATCTGCGCCCATATCTGCAAGATGCACACTCGCGCGGCGTGCTCCAAGCCAAAGCCGCCCGCACCAAAGCCAGCAAGCTTAAAAATACATAGCGCTTTGCGCTTGTTTGGATTAAGTTTTGGCTATAAAAGACTCTAAAACCGTTTAGTTATCAGCGTAACGCGCTCATTTTTTGTTATGAACTACACCCCACCCCTGCCCCTGACCGTCTATGCCGAGCGCCGCGCCCGCCTGGCCGCGCAGCTGGGCGCTGGCGGCATTGCCATCGTCCCCACCGCGCCAGAGCATGCGCGCAACCGCGACAACGTCTACGACTACCGCCACGACAGCTATTTCTTTTACCTGACCGGCTTTACCGAACCCAACGCCACTTTGGTGCTGCAAGCCAATGGCCAGGCCACCTTGTTTTGCCAGCCCAAAGACCTGGAGCGCGAAATCTGGGACGGCTACCGCCTTGGCCCCGAGGCGGCGCCTGCCGCCCTGGGCGTGCAAGCCGCGCACGCCAGCACCGATTTGGACAGCCTGCTGCCCCCGCTGCTGGACAACCAGCACTGCGTCTGGTGGCCGTTTGCCACGCACGATGGGCTGGCCGCGCGCGTGGAGAACTGGCTTGCCAACGTGCGCCAGCGCGTGCGCAGCGGCGTGCAATGCCCCACGCGCCAGGGCGATCTGTGCCACCTGCTTGATGAAATGCGCCTCGTCAAAGACGCGCACGAGCTGGCCACCATGCAGCGCGCTGCCACCATCAGCGCCCAGGCCCACGTGCGCGCCATGCGCACCAGCGCCCGTATGCTGCGCGCCGGGCAAGACCTGCGCGAATACCACCTGGATGCAGAACTCATGCACACCTTTCGCCAGCACGGCGCGCAAAGCGAGGCCTATCCCAGCATCGTCGCCGGGGGCGCCAACGCCTGCGTGCTGCACTACCGCGCAGGCAGCACACCGATCCGTGCGGGCGATCTGGTGCTGATCGACGCCGGTTGCGAGCTGGATGGCTATGCCTCCGACATCACGCGCACCTTCCCGGCCAACGGCGTCTTCACCGGGCCGCAGCGCGATGTGTACCAGCTGGTGTTGGAAAGCCAGAAAGCAGCGATTGCTGCCACCCGAGCCGGCGCGCGCTTCAGCGATCCGCACGAAGCCTGCGTGGCCGTGCTGGCCCAGGGGCTGCTGGATCTGGGCCTGCTCCAGGCCGACCAGCACGGCAGCGCCCAGGATGTGATTGCCAACCGCGCCTACTTTCAGTTCTACATGCACCGCACCGGCCACTGGCTGGGCATGGACGTGCACGACTGCGGCAGCTACACCGAACCGGGCGCCGCGCCAGCAGCCGATGGCACCCAGCCGCCCAGCCGCATCCTGCAACCGGGCATGTGCATGACCATCGAGCCCGGCCTGTACATACGCCCCGCCGAGGGCGTGCCCGAGCACTTCCACCACATCGGCATCCGCATTGAGGACGACGCCGTCGTCACCGAAAGCGGCTGCCAGCTCACCACACGCGATGTGCCGGTGGAAGTGGGCGAGATTGAAGCGCTGATGCGTGATTGAGGCACTTGCGTGAACCCGACAGAACAGGAGATTGCTTTGCCCATGCCTCCCGCTACCTACATTCGCCGCGCCACCAAGATCGTGGCCACGCTGGGCCCGGCGTCCAGCGACGTTGCCACCTTGGCGCAGATGATTGCCACGGGCGTCAACGTGGTGCGCCTGAATTTCAGCCACGGCTCGGCCCAGGAGCACATTGCGCGCGCGCAGGCGGTGCGCGAGGCCTCGCGCCAGGCCGGGCGCGAGGTGGCCATCATGGTCGATCTGCAAGGGCCCAAGATCCGCGTGGGCAAGTTTGCCCAGGGCAAGGTCAATCTGGAGGTGGGCGCCAGCTTTGTGCTCGATGCCGCGCGCACCGAGCCGGGCGATGCGGAAGGCGTGGGCCTGGACTACAAGGAGCTGCCGCGCGATGTGCGCGCGGGCGACGTGTTGCTGCTCAACGACGGCCTGATCGTGCTGCGGGTGCAGCGCGTGCTGGGTGATGCTGTGCACACCCAGGTGCTGGTGGGCGGTGAGCTGTCCAACAACAAGGGCATCAACAAGCAGGGTGGCGGTCTGACGGCCCCGGCGCTGACCGCCAAGGACATGGAGGACATCAAGACCGCCATGCAGCTGGGCGCTGACTACGTGGCCGTGAGCTTTCCGAAAAATGCCACCGATATGGAAATGGCCCGCCAGTTGTGCACGGTGGCTGCCGCCGGCACGGGCCACCGCCCAGGGTTGATTGCCAAGATGGAGCGCGCCGAGGCCGTGCCGCACCTGGAAGACATCCTGCGCGTCTCCGACGGCATCATGGTGGCGCGGGGCGATCTGGCGGTGGAGGTGGGTAACGCCGCCGTGCCCGCGCTGCAGAAGAAGATGATCCGCATGGCGCGCCAGATGGACAAGGTGGTCATCACCGCCACGCAGATGATGGAGAGCATGATCACCAGCCCGCTGCCCACGCGCGCGGAAGTCAGCGACGTGGCCAACGCCGTGCTTGATGGCACGGACGCCGTGATGCTCAGCGCCGAAACGGCGGTGGGCAAGTACCCGCTGGAGACGGTGCGCGAGATGGCCTACATCTGCGCCGCTGCCGAGGCAGCAGAGGACGTTGGCAACGAAGCCGGCTGGGGCCAGCCGCGTTCCCTGACGCGCATCGACCAGTCGATTGCCCTGGGGGCGCTGTTTACGGCGCACCACCTGGGCGCCAAGGCGATTGTGGCAATGACGGACAGCGGCTCCACCGCCCTGTGGATGAGCCGCCACCGTATCCACATCCCGATTTATGCGCTCACGCCCAAGGTCTCGACCCAGCGCAAGATGGCGCTGTACCGCAACGTCAGCCCACTGCTCATGGACACCAGCGCCGAACGCGATCAGGCCCTGGCACAGGCGGAAAACCACTTGCGCGAGCGCGGCATCGTGCAGCCGGGCGATGTCTATGCCATCACCTGCGGCGAGCCGATGGGCCAGCCCGGCGGCACCAACATGCTGCAGATCTGCCGCGTGGCGGGTTGAGTTGGCGCCGGTGCCGACCCAGTGCCCGTTTCGGGTTTGGGCTGGCCGGCTAAAATCCCCGGTTACGAACCGGTTACCGCTTTTTCCCCATTCTTATTCTTTGATCGGACACGACCATGCCTTTGATTTCCATGCGCGAAATGCTCGACCACGCTGCCGAAAACGGCTACGGCATTCCCGCTTTCAACGTCAACAATCTGGAGCAGGTGCAAGCCGTGATGGCCGCTGCCGATGAGGTGGGCGCCCCCGTCATCCTGCAAGCCAGTGCAGGTGCGCGCAAGTATGCAGGCGAGTCCTTCATCAAGCACCTGATCCTGGCTGCTGCCGAAGCCTATCCTCACATTCCCCTGGTCATGCACCAGGACCATGGCACCAGCCCCGAGGTGTGCCGTGGCGCGCTGGCACTGGGCTTTGGCTCGGTGATGATGGACGGCTCGCTGCAGTCCGACGGCAAGACTCCTTCGGACTTTGACTACAACGTGCGCGTCACCAAGGAAGTGGTGGCCATGGCCCATGCCGTGGGTGCCACCGTGGAAGGCGAACTGGGCTGCCTGGGCAACCTGGAGACGGGCGATGCCGGTGAGGAAGACGGCATCGGCGCCGAGGGCAAGCTCAGCCACTCGCAGATGCTGACCGATCCCGAAGAGGCCGCCGTGTTCGTGCGTGAAACCCAGCTGGATGCGCTGGCGATTGCCATCGGTACCAGCCATGGCGCCTACAAGTTCAGCCGTCCCCCCACGGGCGACATCCTGTCGATCCAGCGCGTCAAGGAAATCCACGCCCGCATCCCCAACACCCACCTGGTGATGCACGGCTCGTCCTCCGTGCCGCAGGAGCTGCTGGCCATCATCAACCAGTACGGCGGCAAGATGAAGGAAACCTACGGCGTGCCGGTCTCTGAAATCCAGGAAGCCATCAAGCACGGCGTGCGCAAGGTGAACATCGACACCGACATCCGCCTGGCCATGACCGGCGCGGTGCGCAAGTTCCAGTTCGAGAACCCCGACAAGTTCGACATGCGCGAATGGATGAAGCCGGCCCGTGAGGCAGCCAAGGCCGTGTGCAAGCAGCGCTATCTGGAATTCGGCTGCGAAGGCCAGGGCACCAAGATCAAGGGCTACACCCTGGAGCAGATGGCCAGGAAGTACGCTGCCGGTGAGCTCAAGCAGACGGTGAATTAAGCCGTTGCATCGCCGCTCAGGCGACGACCGTCCAGCCCAGTGTCCGCAAGGCACTGGGCTTTTTTTGTCGCTTTTTGAGCACAAAGTTTGGCGTTCTGTGGCATTACTGACGTCAATTTGCACAAGAAAGCGCGTATTTGTCACTTTCGTGCCATTCCGGGAAGGGGCGCTCCGGCATTCGTGAAATTTTCATGTAAGCTTTTACCGATTACCAAAAAGCAATTTGCTATGCAAAACATACATAAGGACAAACAAACATGAAAATCGGGATTCCTCGCGAGACCCTTCCGCTGGAAAAGCGCGTCGCCACCGTGCCCGATGTGGTGGAGAAGCTGCACGGGTTGGGCTTTACCGTTGCTGTGGAGTCCGGGGCCGGTGCGGCCGCCAACTTCGACGATGACAGCTATCGTGCGGTGGGCGCCGAGGTACTGCCCGATGCCGCCGCGCTGTGGGCGGCTGCGGACATCGTGCTCAAGGTGCGCCCCCCCAGCGCCGAAGAAGTGGCGCTGATGCGCCCGGGCACGATCCTGATCGGCTTCATCTGGCCCGCGCAGAACCCCGAGCTGATGCAGCAACTGGCGGCCAAGCAGGCCACGGTGCTGGCCATGGACTGCCTGCCGCGCACGCTCTCGCGTGCGCAGAAGATGGATGCCCTGACCTCCACCGCCGGTGTCTCGGGCTACCGCGCCGTGATTGAGGCGGCCAACGCCTTTGGCCGCTACTTCAATGGCCAGATCACCGCTGCGGGCAAGGTGCCCCCGGCCAAGGTGTTTGTGGCCGGTGCCGGTGTGGCTGGTCTGGCGGCGATTGGCACAGCGGCCAATCTGGGCGCCATCGTGCGCGCCAACGACACGCGCGCCGAGGTGGCCGACCAGGTCAAGTCCCTGGGTGGCACCTTCGTCAAAGTCGATTACGACGAGGATGGCTCGGGCGGCGGCGGCTACGCCAGGGTGATGAGCGAGGGCTTCCAGGCCGCGCAGCGCCAGATGTACGCCACCGAGGCGCAAAACGCCGACATCATCATCACCACCGCCCTCATTCCCGGCAAACCCGCGCCCAGGCTGATCACCGCCGAGATGGTGCAAAGCATGAAGCCGGGCAGCGTCATCGTCGATATGGCCGCAGAGCAAGGCGGCAACTGCGAACTGACCGTGCCCAACGAGGCCGTGGTGCGCCATGGCGTGACCATCATTGGCTACACCGACCTGGCCTCGCGCCTGGCCAAGCAATCGTCCACGCTGTACGCCACCAACCTGCTGCGCCTGATGGAAGAGCTGTGCAAGGCCAAGGACGGCGTGCCGGTGGTGAACATGGAGGACGATGCCATCCGTGGCCTGACGGTGATCAAGGACGGCGCCGTCACTTGGCCAGCGCCCCCGCTCAAGCAAGCCCCGGCGCCAGCGCCCAAGGCGGCAGCAGCGCCCGTGGAGCACAAGAAAGTCGCCCACGGCCATGGCAGCAGCGGCCCGCTGCCGGGCAAGACCTTGGCGGTGATTTTTGCCATCGCTGCCGTGGCCTTCTGGTTTATTGGCGCTTATGCGCCCGCAGCCTTCTTGGGGCACTTCACGGTGTTTGTGCTGGCCTGCTTTATTGGCTACATGGTGGTGTGGAACGTCACGCCTGCGCTGCACACGCCGCTGATGAGCGTGACCAACGCCATCTCTTCCATCATCGCCATTGGTGCGCTGGTGCAAATTGCCTCGCCTGCTGCGGGCACCGATGGGCGCCCCGACAGCTTGATCACCTGGCTGGCCTTTGCCGCGCTGGTGCTCACGGCGATCAACATGTTTGGCGGCTTTGCCGTGACGCGCCGCATGCTGGCCATGTTCCGCAAATAAACAAGAACAACGAGAACTCGGAAGGAAAGACGAACATGTCCCAATCCCTCGCAACCGTGGCCTATCTGGGCGCGGCCATTTTGTTCATCCTGAGCCTGGGCGGCCTGTCCAACCCGGAGACTTCGCGCCGGGGCAACCTGTTTGGCATGCTGGGCATGACGCTGGCGATTCTGGCCACCGTGTTCGGCCCCAGCGTCACCGCCGATGGCATTGCCTGGATCGTGGGCGCGCTGGTCATTGGCGGGGCCATCGGCATCTACGCGGCCAGGACCGTAAAGATGACGCAGATGCCCGAGCTGGTGGCGCTGATGCACAGCCTGGTGGGTCTGGCCGCCTGTCTGGTGGGCTTTGCCAGCTATGTGGATACCTCGATCCAGTACCAGGGGGCCGAAAAGGTCATCCATGAGGTGGAGATCTACGTCGGCATCCTGATCGGCGCCGTCACCTTCAGCGGTTCGCTGATTGCCTTTGGCAAGCTCAACGGCAGGATCGGTGGCAAGCCGCTGCTGCTGCCGGCACGCCACTGGCTCAATCTGGTCGCGCTGCTGGTGGTGATCTGGTTCGGCAAGGAGTTTCTGGCTGCCCCCGACGTGCAGGCCGGCATGCTGCCGCTGGTCGTGATGACGGCGATTGCCCTGCTGTTTGGCATCCACATGGTGATGGCCATTGGCGGTGCCGATATGCCGGTGGTGGTGTCCATGCTCAACAGCTACTCGGGCTGGGCGGCAGCAGCCACGGGCTTCATGCTCAGCAACGACCTGCTGATCGTCACCGGTGCGCTGGTGGGTTCTTCCGGCGCCATCCTGAGCTACATCATGTGCAACGCCATGAACCGCAACTTCCTCAGCGTGATTGCGGGCGGCTTTGGCTCGGGTGCGCCCAGCGCCAGGCCCGCAGCGGGCGCTGCCGCTGCCCAGCCGCAGGGCGAAGTGGTGCCCGTAACCGCTGCCGAGACCGCCGAGCTGCTGCGTGAGGCGCAAAGCGTCATCATCGTGCCCGGCTACGGCATGGCGGTGGCCCAGGCGCAGCACACGGTGTACGAAATCACCCAGACGCTGCGCGACAAGGGCGTGCAGGTGCGCTTTGCCATCCACCCCGTCGCGGGTCGCATGCCCGGCCACATGAACGTGCTGCTGGCCGAAGCCAAGGTGCCCTACGACATCGTGATGGAGATGGATGAGATCAACGACGACTTTCCCGACACCGACGTGGCCATCGTCATTGGCGCCAACGACATCGTCAATCCCAGCGCTGCCGAAGACCCATCCAGCCCCATTGCCGGCATGCCGGTGCTGGAAGTGTGGAAGGCCAGGACCAGCATCGTCATGAAGCGCAGCATGGCTTCGGGCTACGCCGGTGTGGACAACCCGCTGTTCTATAAGGACAACAACCGCATGCTGTTTGGCGACGCCAAGAAGATGCTGGACGACGTGCTGGCGGCACTGCGCGGCTGATCGGCGAGTTGCTGCTTTAAAAGGAGTGGCTGGCGCTTGCTGGTAGCGAAATTCATGGGTGAATCCATTTGAATCTGGCTGCTGGCAGGCGTCAGCCACTTCTTTTTTAGGAGTCTGGGTGAATCAGGCCGCCATTCGTGGCGGTTTTGTCCCACCGCGCGGGGAATTTGTGAAAAAGTGTTGATCCGGGGGTGCATATACTCCCGGCGCGTCGCCGTCGGGGGCCAGTCTGGCGCCCCTGTTCTTTTTTGTCTTTTCGCTCCGAGGACTTCCTATGCTTCGCTGGTTCACCCAACTGCGCCTGGCACAGAAATTTTTGCTGCTGGGGGCCATTGTGCTGAGCATGATGGCTTTCCCCACGGTGCTGTACCTGCAATCGACCGTCACCAATGTACGCCAGGCGCAGCGCCAGGCGGAGGGGATGCCTGCCATCACGGCGCTGCACACGATCGTGGAGCACTTGCAGGTGCACCGGGGTCTGTCCTCGGGCATGCTCGGGGGCAGCAAGGAAATGGGGCAGCGCCGCCTGGGCGCGCGCGATGCCGTCAACCGTGCGCTGAACCAGGCCCAGGACATCCTGGTGCAGACACAGGCACCTCAGGAGCAGCAGGAGAGCCTGCGCACGCTGCAGGGAAAGTGGCAGGAGCTGGAGCAGATCGTCGCTGGCGGACAGATCCAGATGGGCGACAGCTTTGCGCGCCACACGGATCTGGTGTTCGATGTGATGCTGATCAGCGAGGACCTGCTGGTGGCCTACGGCCTGCAGGCCAGCAACAACATGGCCAATGCCGCACTGCTGCAAGCCACGCTGGTGCATGCCCCCATGCTGGGCGAAATGGTGGCCCAGATGCGCGGCATGGGTGCGGGTCTGCTGGCCAAGGCCTTTGTGAGCGTGGATGAGCGCGGTCGTTTTCAGACCCTGGTCAACCGCACCGCAGAGCTGCAGCAGCAGGCCGGCCGCGCCATTCGCCGCGCCATGGCGCTCAACCCCGAATATGCGCAGGCCCTGGGCGACGAGGTGAGGACGGTGGCGCAGCGACTCGGTGAGAGCGTGGAGCTGGCCCGCGGCGAGGTGCTGGAGGTCGATCTGCTGCAGTACCCGGCCACCGACTATTTCGACAAGCTGACCGCCGCCATCGAATCGGTCAACACGGGGCGTGTCCACGGCGCCGAGCTGCTGACCGAGCGCCTCACGGCCGATGCCCGCCATCAGCGCAACCAGCTCGTCGGCCTGGTGGTGGCACTGAGCGTGTCGCTGGCCGTGGTGGTGGCCCTGGCACTGCTGTTCATCCGCTCCATCACCACGCCGCTGCGCCATGCCATTCAGCTGGCCGAGTCGGTGGCGCGCGGTGATTTGAGCGGTCAGGACGTACCCACCGACCGCAGCGAGGTGGGTGAACTGATTGCTGCCCAGCAGCAAATGCGCGCCCGGCTGCGCCCGGTCATTGCCCAGGTGCGGCAAAGCGCGCACAGCGTGGCGCTGGCCAGCGCGGAAATTGCCCAGGGCAACCAGGACCTGTCGGGCCGCACCGAAAGCCAGGCCAGCGCGCTGGAGCAGACCGCTGCCTCCATGGAGGAGCTGAGCGCCACCGTGCGCCACAACGCCGACAACGCCCAGCAGGCGCACCAGCTTTCCGTTTCGGCGCAAAGCGTGGTGCGTGAGGGCGGGCAGGTGGTGGGCCAGGTGGTGCAGACCATGCAGGGCATCCACGACAGCAGCCGCCGCATGAGCGACATCATCGGCGTGATCGACGGCATTGCCTTCCAGACCAATATCCTGGCTTTGAACGCAGCCGTGGAAGCCGCGCGCGCTGGCGAGCAGGGCCGAGGCTTTGCCGTGGTGGCGGGCGAAGTGCGCTCGCTGGCACAGCGCAGCGCCGAGGCGGCCAAGGAGATCAAGCAGCTGATCGCCGACAGCGTGCGGCGCATGGACGAGGGCAATGCCCTGGCGCATCAGGCCGGCAACACCATGCAGGAGGTGGAGGCCGCCATCGAGAAGGTCAACACCATCGTTTCGGCCATCAGCAGCGCCAGCCAGGAGCAGGCCTCGGGTGTGGCCCAGGTGGGTGAAGCCATCACCCATATGGACCATGCCACACAGCAGAACGCCGCTCTGGTGGAGCAGATGGCTGCCGCCGCTGCCAGCCTGAGCAACCAGAGTCAGGAGCTGGTGCGGGCGGTGTCCGTGTTCCGTGAGGATGGTTACAGCGACATCGGGTTCGGCCGGCAGGACAGCGTCGCGCAGCAGTCGGCCGGTGCACTGGCGCAACCGGCCAGTGCCGCTGTCGGCAGGACGTCACGCACTGCACTGCCGCGTTGAACGCGGTCAGGCCCATGAAAAAACCCGCTGACAGTGCATGTCAGCGGGTTTTTTGTAGCTGCAAACGCTTGCTGGGCAAGCGTTTGAGGCTTCTTAGGCTTGCTTGAGCAGGCTTTGCAGCAGGCGGCCCATTTCGGAGGGATTGCGGGTGATCTTGAAACCGCACTCTTCCATGATGGCCAGCTTGGCATCGGCCGTGTCGGCGCCGCCGGAGATCAGCGCGCCAGCGTGGCCCATGCGCTTGCCGGGAGGCGCAGTCACACCTGCGATGAAGCCGACCACGGGCTTCTTCATGTGTTCCTTGCACCAGCGGGCAGCTTCGGCTTCGTCGGGGCCGCCGATTTCGCCGATCATGATCACGGCGTCGGTGTCGGGGTCGTCGTTGAAGGCCTTCATCACGTCGATGTGCTTCAGGCCGTTGATCGGGTCACCACCGATACCCACGGCGGAGGACTGGCCGATGCCCAGCTCGGTCAGCTGTGCCACGGCTTCGTAGGTCAGCGTGCCGGAGCGCGACACCACGCCCACGCGGCCCTTCTTGTGGATGTGACCGGGCATGATGCCGATCTTGATTTCCTCGGGGGTGATCAGGCCGGGGCAGTTGGGGCCCAGCAGCAGCGTCTTCTTGCCGCCAGCGGCTTCCTTGGCCTTCATCTTGTTGCGCACTTCCAGCATGTCACGCACGGGAATGCCTTCGGTGATGCAGATGGCCAGATCCAGATCGGCTTCCACCGCTTCCCAGATGGCGGCAGCTGCGCCTGCGGGCGGCACGTAGATCACGGAGACGGTGGCGCCGGTTTCCTTGGCGGCTTCCTTGACCGAGCCATAGATCGGGATGTCAAAAATGCGCTCGCCAGCCTTCTTGGGGTTCACACCGGCGACGAAGCAGTTCTTGCCGTTGGCGTATTCCTGGCACTTCTCGGTGTGGAACTGACCGGTCTTGCCGGTGATGCCCTGGGTGATGACTTTGGTGTCTTTATTGATAAAGATAGACATGGTCTTGTTGCTCTTTCCTGGGCGGTTTACTTGACGGCAGCCACGATCTTGGTGGCAGCTTCGGCCATGGTGTCGGCAGCAATGATGGGCAGACCGGAGTCGGCCAGGATCTGCTTGCCCAGCTCTTCATTGGTGCCCTTCATGCGCACCACCAGCGGCACGGACAGATTCACGGCCTTGCAGGCGGTGACCACGCCGGTGGCGATGGTGTCGCAGCGCATGATGCCGCCAAAGATGTTGACCAGAATGCCCTTGACCTTGGGGTTCTTGAGCATGATCTTGAAGGCTTCGGTGACCTTCTCGGCCGTGGCGCCGCCGCCCACGTCCAGGAAGTTGGCCGGCTCACCGCCAAACAGCTTGATGGTGTCCATGGTGGCCATGGCCAGACCCGCGCCATTGACCAGGCAGCCGATGTTGCCGTCCAGCGAGATGTAGGCCAGGTCGAACTTGGAAGCTTCGATTTCTGCAGGATCTTCTTCGTCCAGGTCGCGCAGGGCCACGATTTCGGGGTGGCGGAACAGGGCGTTGGAGTCGAAGTTGAACTTGGCGTCCAGAGCAATGATGTTGCCCTTGGAGTCGCGGTTGAGGGGGTTGATTTCCACCAGCGAGGCGTCGGTGTCCATGTAGCACTTGTAGAGCTTCTGGCACACGTCCACGAACTGGGCCACGCTGTCGGCGGGCATGCCCACGCCCCTGGCCAGCTCTTCACCCTGTGCGGTGGTGAAGCCAGTCAGCGGATCGACGAAGACCTTGACGATCTTCTCGGGGGTGCTGTGGGCCACTTCCTCGATGTCCATGCCGCCTTCGCTCGAAGCGATGAAGGCCACCTTCTGCGTGGCACGGTCGGTCACGACGGACAGGTAGTACTCCTTCTGGATGTCTGCACCTTCTTCGATGTACAGACGACGCACTTTCTGACCTTCCGGGCCGGTCTGGTGGGTCACCAGCTGCATGCCCAGGATCTGCTCGGACAGTGTCTTCACATCGTCCAGGGTCTTGGCGACCTTCACGCCACCACCCTTGCCACGGCCACCAGCGTGGATCTGGGCCTTCACCACCCAGATCGGACCGCCCAGCTTTTGTGCGGCTTCCACAGCTTCTTGCACGGTGAAAGCGGCGATGCCACGGGGTACGGGCACGCCAAACTGACGCAAGATTTCCTTGCCTTGGTATTCATGAATTTTCATGCGTGTTTGTCTCTCAGTAACGGAGGAGGGAATGCCCGCGATTTCGCCCGCTGCAGGCCCGAAGACAGACGCTCAACAACAGGTTGCACCAGGGTGCAAAGCATGGCAATCGCGGAATGTACCACGCAGCCCCGACAGAGCCCGAGATGGAGTAAGCCACAGCTTACGTATGCTCTTACGTAGGGCGGTGGGCGCAAACCGCTGCCGCAAAGGCAGCTCTGCACGACAATGCGGGTTCGGCTTGCTGGGGCTGTGCCCGGCGGCAACTTTACCCTCCCATTCAAGAGTAACGCCCCATGTACAAGATTTTTATCGACGGAGAGGCTGGCACCACCGGCTTGCAGATTCGTGAGCGCCTGGAAGGCATGGCCGGCATCGAGCTGGTCAGCATTGCCCCCGAGCTGCGCAAGGACCCCGCCGCCAAGCGTGCGCTGATCGCTGGCGTGGATGTGGTCATCCTGTGCCTGCACGACGATGCAGCCCGCGAAACGGTGGCCCTGGTGGACAGCATCACGGCAGAGACCGGCAAGGCCATCAAGATCATCGATGCCTCCACCGCGCACCGCGTGGCACTCGACTGGGTCTATGGCTTTGCCGAGCTGGCCGAAGGTCAGCTCGATGCCATTCGCAACGCCACACGTGTCTCCAACCCCGGCTGCTACGCCACCGGCGCCATCGCGCTGTTGCGCCCGTTGGTCGATGCGGGTCTGGTGCCTGCCGACCATCCGCTGGCCCTGCCTGCCGTATCGGGCTACTCGGGCGGTGGCCGCACCATGATTGAGGCCTACGAAGCGGGCAGCGCTGCCCCGCACGAGGCTTACGCCCTGGGTTTGGCGCACAAGCACATTCCGGAAATCCTGCGCTACACCGGCCTCACCCGTCGCCCCATCTTCATCCCGGCGGTGGGTAATTTCCGCCAAGGCATGCTGGTGGAGCTGCCGCTGCACCTGGATACCCTGCCGGGTCAGCCCAGCGTGGCCGATGTGCATAACGTGCTGGCCGCGCACTACGCCCGCACCAACACCCCCGAGCAGTGGGTGCAGGTGCTGCCCGCCACCGAGGATGCCAAGCTGGCCGCCGACACCCTGGCCAACACCAACCGCCTGGAGCTGCGCGTGTTCGGCAACGACACCTACCGCCAGGCCGTGCTGATCGCCCGCTTGGACAACCTGGGCAAGGGCGCCAGCGGCGCGGCGGTGCAGAACCTCAAGATCATGCTGGGTTTGTAATTTTTATAGCTATTGGCGCTTACCCAGCAAGCGCTAGAGCCACTTTTTTCTTAAATTTATGACGACCACCACTTTAGACACCAGCCAAGCACTTGCGCAAGTGAGCGCGCAGTGGGACAGCAGCATCCTGCCCCAGCTCAAGGACTACATCGCCATTCCGGCCAAGTCGCCCATGTTTGCGCCGGACTGGCAGCAGCAAGGCCTGCTGGAGCAGGTGGTGCGCAATGCCGCCAGTTGGGTGGAGGCGCAGAAGGTGGCCGGTCTGCGGCTGGAGATCGTGCGCCTGCCGGGGCGCACGCCGCTGCTGTTTTTTGAGGTGGAGGGCACCCAGCCCAACGCCAATGCCGCCACCAGCCCCACGGTGCTGATGTATGGCCACCTGGACAAGCAGCCCGAGTTCGACGGCTGGCGCAGCCACCTGGGGCCGTGGACGCCGGTGCTCGAGGGCGATCGCCTCTATGGCCGAGGTGGCGCCGACGACGGCTATGCCATCTACGCCAGCATTGCCGCCATCCAGGCGCTCAAGACACAGAACGTCGCGCACCCGCGCATCGTCGGCCTGATCGAGACCAGCGAGGAAAGCGGCTCGGGCGATCTGCTGCCCTATATCGATGCCCTGAAGCCGCGTCTGGGGGACGTCGGTCTGGTGATCTGCCTGGACAGCGGTGCAGGCAACTACGACCAGCTGTGGCTGACCACCAGCCTGCGCGGCATGGCCAGCGGCACGCTGAAGGTGCAGATCCTGACCGAGGGCGTGCACTCGGGCGATGCCTCGGGCGTGGTGCCGTCGTCTTTCCGCATCCTGCGCCAGGTGCTCGATCGCCTGGAGGACAGTGCCACCGGGCGCGTGCTGCCCGCCAGCTTCCACTGCACCATCCCCCCGGAGCGCATTGCGCAGGCCCAGGCCACAGCGGCCATCTTGGGCGATGCCGCCTACAGCCGCTTTCCCTGGGCGCACCACGACTGCGGCGGCTCCACGCTGTTTGCCCTGCCCACCACCCAGGACCCGGTGCAGGCGCTGCTCAAGCGCACCTGGGAGCCGACGCTGTCGGTCACCGGCGCCGAAGGGCTGCCCGCGCTGCAGGATGCGGGCAATGTGCTGCGCCCGTACACGGCGTTTCAGCTCAGCCTGCGCCTGCCGCCGCTGGTGGATGCTGCCGCCTGCGTGCAGGAGCTCAAGACGCTGCTGGAAGACAACGCACCCTATCGGGCCAGGGTGACGTGGGAAGGGGCATCGAGCGCCAACGGCTGGAACGCGCCCGATATGGCGCCCTGGTTCGAACAGGCGCTGCACACCGCCAGCCGTGCGCACTTTGGCGCCGATTGCGGTTACATCGGCCAGGGCGGCACGATTCCGCTGATGAACATGCTCAGCCAGGGCTTCCCGCGCGCGCAGATGATGGTCTGCGGTGTGCTCGGCCCACAAAGCAATGCCCACGGCCCCAACGAGTTCCTGCATGTGCCGTATGCCAAGAAGCTCACCGCCGCCGTGGCGCAGGTGATTGCTGCCATGCCGCCCGCGCCTGCCGTGGCCGAGGTGCAGGCAGCATAAGTCACTGATCAGATACGGTGCTTTTAAAAAAATAGCTGCTTGCGCGCGTATTTACCGGATTTCAGGATATTTATGCCTTGAATTTCAGGTATAGCAAGCGCAGGCAGCTATTGTTTTTTATATCAGGGGACGAGGCGTCGTTCCAGTTGCCGGGCCAGCACCAGTGCCACTTCCTGCCAGGTGGCGGTGACGCCCAGACGGGCCATGTCCACCGTGATCAGATCGGTGTAGCCGCAGGGGTGGATGCGCCGGAAGGGCTCCAGATCCATGGCCACGTTCAGCGCCAGGCCGTGGTAGCTGCAATGGCGGCTGACCTTGATGCCCAGGGCTGCAATCTTGCCCAGCCCGGTGAAGTCCGGCTGCGGCGCGGCGCTGCCCGGTTCGCGCCGCTGGGGGCGCTGGGGCAGCATGGCGTGGCTGAACGGATCGTCCAGGCGCACATAGATGCCGGGCGCTCCGGCCACGCGGTGGCCCACGATGCCCCAGTGTTCCAGGGTGCGCAGGGCGGCCTCTTCCAGACGGAACACGTATTCCTTCACGTAGTAGCCGCGGCGCTGCAGATCCAGCAGCGGATAGGCCACCACCTGCCCGGGGCCGTGGTACGTCACCTGCCCGCCACGGTTGGTGGCCACCACAGGGATGGCGCCTGGTTGCAGCACATGTTCGGCCTTGCCTGCCAGACCCTGTGTGAAAGTGGGTGCGTGCTCACAAATCCAGAGCTCATCGGATGTCCCCGGAGTGCGCTGCGCAGAAAAAGCCTGCATGGCGCTGACGCAGGCCGCGTAATCCACCCGGCCCAGCAGCCGCACATCCAGTGGCGGGGAGGGAGGCATGCTCACAGCACCACCTTGACGGCGTGGTGGCTGGTCAGCGCCATGTACAGGCCATCGAGCTGCTCGCGGCTGGTGGCGGTGATGGTGATGGTCAGGCCCAGGTACTTGCCACTGCTGCTGGGGCGTTGCTCTATGGTGCCGGGGTCGAAAAACGGGTCGAACTGCCGGGCCACCTGGGCGATCTGGTGGGCGAAATCGTCGGTGCGCAAACCCATGACCTTGATGGGAAACAGCGAGGGGTACTCGATCAGCGAATCCTTGCGCGGATCGGCGGAGGCATCGGATGTGGCGATGGGGGTGGTGCTCATGGGTGAATCCAGGGTCTTTGCTTGGTGTAGGAAGCAGGCTGCGCTATCGTTGCGGCGCTGCAGCATGGAGTCGGGGCTGGCGAGGATGTTGTTGCTGCAACCGGCTGTAACCTGAGGTGTGCAGGCGGCGGCTTTCGTGCAGCGGGTATTTTGCGTGGAAACACGTATGTAGAGCCCCGGCACTTACGTTTTCTCCGGGGTTTCTACGTATAATTAAGGGCTTTGAAAAAGTTACACGGGCACTGGGGGTGTTCAACACATGGATCAAAAGAACGATCAATGGGCCCACAACCCGGAACTTGAGGACGAAGAGTCGCAATTCAAGCCGCTTACTGCGCAAGAGGCGCAAGCCTGGCGCGAGCGCCATGGTCGGCAGTGGTCTGTGTGGCGTCTGGTAGGCATCCAGTGTGCGGTGGTCGTGGTGGTTGCCGCGTTGGCGTGGGTGCTGGCCGGTGAGGCGGCAGGTTGGTCCGCCGGGTACGGTGGCCTGGTCGTCGTGCTGCCCGCCATGGTGTTTGCGCGGGCTGTGGTGCGCCAGGCCGCACATGCGGGTACGGCCGTGGCGCGGCTCTTTGGTTGGGAATTGGTGAAGTGGGTGCTGTGTATCGCCATGTTGGTGGCTGCACCTCGCTTGGTCAAAGACCTGAACTGGCTGGCCCTGCTGGCGGGAATGGTCATTGTCATGAAGACGTATGGGTTGGCCTTGTTTGCGGGGCGGGCTCGTACTCATTGAATCGCTTAAATATTTGAGGGAAGAGTTGTCCGATGGCTGCTGATGCACACGCCCCCACCGCAAGTGAATACATCGTTCACCACTTGCAACACCTGCAAAACGTCAAGCAGAACAGCATCATCGATTTTTCGGTGGTGAATATTGACTCCATCGTGATCAGTATCCTGACCGGTGCTCTGGGCCTGTTCCTGCTCTGGCTGGGTGCGCGCAAGGCAACTTCCGGCGTGCCGGGGCGCTTTCAGGCGGCCGTGGAAATCCTGGTGGAGATGGTGGACAACCAGGCCAAGGCCAACATCCACAACGCCCAAAGCCGCAAGTTCATCGCTCCTCTGGCACTGACCGTGTTCGTCTGGATCTTCATGATGAACGCCATGGACCTGCTGCCGGTGGACCTGCTGCCTGTGCTGTGGCAGTGGTTCCAGGGCGACTCGCACGCCTATCTGCGCGTGGTGCCCACCGCCGACCTGTCCACCACGCTGGGCCTGTCTTCCGCCGTGCTGATTCTGTGCTTTGTGTACAGCGTCAAGATCAAGGGCGTGGGTGGCTGGGCGCACGAACTGGTGACGGCTCCCTTTGGTACGAGCAAGAACCCCCTGTTTGCTGTCATTCTGGGCGTGGTCAACCTGGCCATGCAGATCATTGAATACGTTGCCAAGACCGTGTCGCATGGCATGCGACTGTTCGGCAACATGTACGCTGGTGAGTTGGTGTTCTGTCTGATTGCCCTGATGGGTGGTGCAGCTGCCATGTCGCTCTCTGGTGTGTTGCTCCCTGTGGGGCACATCATTGCGGGCTCTATCTGGGCGATCTTCCACATTCTGATCATCACCCTGCAGGCCTTCATTTTCATGATGCTGACGCTGATTTACCTCGGCCAGGCGCATGAAGCTCACTAACCTTTCCCCTTAACCTTTTCAACCTTTCTTTTCATCCCTAGGAGTCATCATGGAAAACATTCTCGGTCTCGTCGCTCTGGCTTGTGGTCTGATCGTTGGTCTGGGCGCTATCGGCGCTTCGATCGGTATCGCTCTGATGGGCGGCAAGTTCCTGGAATCTTCTGCACGCCAGCCTGAACTGATCAACGAACTGCAAACCAAGATGTTCATCTTGGCCGGTCTGATCGACGCTGCTTTCCTGATCGGTGTTGCTATCGCTCTGCTGTTCGCTTTCGCCAACCCCTTCGTCCTGGCCTAAGCTCCGATCAACGCCGAAGAATAGAAAGGTGTTGCCGTGAGTATTAACGCGACCCTGTTCGTTCAGGCCATTGTTTTCCTGATCCTGGTGTGGTTCACGATGTCGTTCGTGTGGCCCCCGATCGCGAAGGCACTGGATGAGCGAGCCCAGAAAATCGCCGATGGCCTCGCTGCTGCAGATAAAGCCAAATCCGACCTGCGTGCTGCCAACCAGCGTGTGGAGCAGGAACTGGCTCAGGCACGCAACGAAACAGCTTCGCGCCTTGCGGACGCCGACCGCCGCGCCCAGGCCATCATTGAAGAAGCCAAGGCGCGCGCGACAGAAGAAGGCAACAAGATTGTTGCCGCTGCCCGCGCCGAAGCCGAGCAGCAAGCCATTGCAGCCCGTGAAGCCCTGCGTGAGCAAGTGGCTGCACTGGCTGTCAAGGGCGCCGAGCAGATCCTTCGCAAGGAAGTGGATGCACGCGCCCATGCTGATCTGCTGAACCGCCTCAAGACAGAGCTGTAAGGAAGAGCACACATGGCAGAACTCGCCACCATTGCCCGTCCTTACGCTGAAGCCCTGTTCAAGCACTGCTCGCAGTCGGGCAGCGACTTGGGTGCTACTGTCGCTTGGGTGGAGGAATTGGCGGCGATTGCCGCCGACCCGCAATTGCGCCAATTGGCCGACAACCCCAAAGTGAATGCCGAGCAGGTGCTGGGCGTCATCGCTGGGGTGGCCCGTTCGGCATTGCCCGACGCGGCACGCAATTTTTTGCGTGTCATTCTCGAAAATGGCCGCCTGGATGCCCTGCCTGAGATGGCTGTGCAGTTCCGCGGGCTTGTCAACCGACTCAGTGGCACCTCGGATGCCATTGTGTACAGCGCTTTCCCCATGGATGAAGCTGCTCTGGCCGAACTGGCCGGCACGCTGGAAAAGCGTTTTGGTCGCAAGCTGAGCCTGTCCGTCAAGATCGATGAGAGCTTGATCGGTGGCGTGCGCGTCGTGGTGGGCGACGAGGTGCTCGATACCTCGATCAAGGCCCGCCTGGAACAAATGAAAGCAGCCCTCACTGCGTAAGCGCAGCGTGAGGACTGGGCAAACTCAAAGGAATAAGGAAAGAGTCATGCAACTCAATCCCGCAGAAATTTCTGAACTGATCAAGAGCCGCATCGCAGGGCTGGAAGCAGGCAGCGACATCCGTAACCAGGGCACCGTGGTGTCGGTGACCGACGGTATCGTGCGCGTGCACGGCCTGTCTGATGTGATGCAGGGCGAAATGCTCGAATTCCCCGCCGACGCCAATGGCCAGCCCAGCTACGGTCTGGCACTGAACCTGGAGCGTGACTCCGTGGGTGCCGTGATCTTGGGTGGCTATGAGCACATCTCCGAGGGCGACACCGTCAAGTGCACGGGCCGTATTCTGGAAGTGCCCGTCGGTCCTGAGCTGATCGGTCGTGTGGTGAACGCACTGGGCCAGCCCATCGACGGCAAGGGTCCCATCAACGCCAAGCTGACCGACGTGATCGAAAAGGTGGCTCCTGGCGTGATCGCACGTCAGTCCGTGGACCAGCCCCTGCAAACCGGTATCAAGTCCATCGACTCGATGGTGCCAATCGGCCGTGGCCAGCGTGAGCTGATCATTGGTGACCGTCAGACCGGTAAGACCGCTGTGGCCATCGACGCCATCATCAACCAGAAGGGCCAGGGCGTTACCTGTATCTACGTGGCCATCGGTCAGAAGGCTTCTTCGATCAAGAACGTGGTGCGCGCTCTGGAGCAAGCCGGTGCGATGGAATACACCATCGTCGTGGCTGCGACCGCTTCCGAATCCGCAGCCATGCAGTACGTGTCTGCCTACGCAGGCTGCACCATGGGCGAATACTTCCGCGATCGTGGTCAGGATGCCCTGATCGTGTACGACGACCTGTCCAAGCAGGCTGTTGCTTACCGTCAAGTGTCGCTGCTGCTGCGCCGTCCCCCGGGACGTGAAGCCTTCCCTGGCGACGTGTTCTACCTCCACTCGCGTCTGCTGGAGCGTGCCGCTCGCGTGAACGCCGACTACGTGGAAGCCTTCACCAAGGGTGAAGTCAAGGGCAAGACCGGTTCGCTGACCGCCCTGCCGATCATTGAAACCCAGGCAGGTGACGTGTCCGCTTTCGTGCCCACGAACGTGATTTCGATTACCGACGGTCAGATCTTCCTGGAAACCAACCTGTTCAACGCCGGTATCCGTCCCGCCATCAACGCCGGTATCTCGGTGTCCCGCGTGGGTGGTGCTGCACAGACCAAGCTGATCAAGGGCCTGTCCGGTGGTATCCGTACCGACCTGGCACAGTACCGTGAGCTGGCTGCGTTCGCACAGTTCGCTTCCGACCTGGACGAAGCCACCCGCAAGCAGCTGGACCGCGGTGCCCGCGTGACCGAACTGCTCAAGCAGCCTCAGTACTCGCCTCTGCCCATCGCCCTGATGGCCGTGTCGCTGTTTGCCGTGAACAAGGGGTTCATGGACGACATCGACGTGAAGAAGGTTCTGGAATTCGAATCTGGTCTGCACCAGTTCCTGAAGACCAGCCATTCTGCCCTGCTGGACCGTCTGAACCAAAACCGTGCTTTCGACAAGGAAGGCAAAGACGAAGCCGAATTGACCGCTGCCATCGCTGCGTTCAAGAAGTCGTTCGCTTAACCCGGACGAGGAGGCCTTATGGCAGTAGGTAAGGAAATACGCGGCAAGATCGCTTCGGTGGAAAACACCAAGAAGATCACCAAAGCCATGGAAATGGTGGCCGCATCCAAGATGCGCAAGGCGCAGGACCGGATGCTGGCTGCACGCCCCTACAGCGAGAAGGTTCGCAACATCGCTGCCCATCTGGGTGAAGCCAATCCGGAGTACAAGCACCCCTTCATGCAGCTGCATGACGTCAAGAAAGCTGGCGTCATTGTGGTGACAACCGACAAGGGCTTGTGTGGTGGTTTGAACACCAACGTATTGCGTGTTGTAACCAACAAGCTGCGCGATTTGCAGGCCCAGGGCGTGACGGCGGATGCCGTGGCCATCGGCAACAAGGGGCTGGGCTTCCTGAACCGCTCGGGCGTGAAGGTGGTCTCGCAAGTAACAGGCTTGGGCGATCAGCCGCACCTGGAAAAGCTGATTGGGCCGGTGAAAACGCTGCTGGATCAGTACGCTCAAGGCAAGATCAACGCGGTGTACCTGTGCTACACCAAGTTCATCAACACCATGAAGCAGGAGGCAGTGGTCGAACAGCTGCTGCCGCTGTCCAGCGAGGAGATGAGCGCGCAGAAGACCGGTGCGTCGTGGGAGTACATCTATGAGCCCGATGCCCAGACCGTGATCGACGATCTCCTGGTTCGCTACATTGAGTCTCTGGTGTATCAGGCCGTGGCCGAGAACATGGCGTCCGAGCAGTCGGCGCGTATGGTGGCCATGAAGGCAGCGACCGACAACGCGGGCAACGTCATCAGCGAGTTGAAGCTGGTCTACAACAAGACGCGTCAGGCAGCGATCACGACCGAGTTGTCGGAAATCGTCGCAGGCGCCGCCGCTGTGTAACAGCTCTCACAGACAAACAGATTGGAGCAAAGAATGGCTCAAGTACAAGGCAAGATTGTTCAATGTATCGGCGCTGTGGTGGACGTGGAGTTCCCACGCGACCAGATGCCCAAGGTGTACGACGCGCTGAAGCTCGAAGGCTCGGCCCTGACTCTGGAAGTGCAGCAACAGCTGGGTGACGGCGTGGTGCGTACCATTGCCCTGGGTTCTTCCGACGGTTTGAAGCGCGGCCTGATGGTCACCAACACCGGCAACCCCATCACCGTGCCCGTGGGTAAGGCTACCCTGGGCCGCATCATGGACGTGCTGGGTAACCCCATCGACGAGCGCGGTCCCGTGGATCAGACGCTGACGGCTTCCATCCACCGCAAGGCTCCTGCCTACGACGAACTGTCGCCCTCGCAGGAACTGCTGGAAACCGGCATCAAGGTGATCGACCTGGTCTGCCCCTTCGCCAAGGGCGGTAAGGTGGGTCTGTTCGGTGGTGCCGGTGTGGGCAAGACCGTGAACATGATGGAGCTGATCAACAACATCGCCAAGGCACACTCGGGTCTGTCCGTGTTTGCCGGTGTTGGTGAGCGTACCCGTGAAGGTAACGACTTCTATCATGAAATGTCCGACGCAGGCGTGGTGAATCAGGCCAACCTGGGTGACTCCAAAGTGGCCATGGTGTACGGCCAGATGAACGAACCTCCGGGCAACCGTCTGCGCGTGGCGCTGACCGGCCTGACCATGGCTGAAGCCTTCCGTGACGAAGGCCGTGACGTGCTGTTCTTCGTGGACAACATCTATCGTTACACCCTGGCTGGTACCGAAGTGTCCGCTCTGCTGGGTCGTATGCCTTCTGCCGTGGGCTACCAGCCTACCCTGGCCGAAGAAATGGGCCGTCTGCAGGAGCGTATTACCTCCACCAAGGTGGGTTCGATCACCTCGATCCAGGCCGTGTACGTGCCTGCCGACGACTTGACCGACCCCTCGCCCGCAACGACCTTCGCCCACCTGGACTCCACCGTGGTGCTGTCGCGTGACATCGCTGCCCTGGGTATCTACCCCGCTGTGGACCCCCTGGACTCCACCAGCCGTCAGCTGGATCCCCAGGTGGTGGGTGAAGAGCACTACAAGGTGGCTCGCCAGGTGCAAGGTACGCTGCAGCGCTACAAGGAACTGCGCGACATCATCGCGATTCTGGGCATGGACGAACTGGCGCCGGAAGACAAGCTGGTCGTGGCCCGCGCTCGTAAGATCCAGCGTTTCCTGTCGCAGCCTTTCCACGTGGCCGAAGTGTTTACCGGCGCTCCTGGCAAGTACGTGCCTCTGGCCGAAACCATCCGTGGTTTCAAGATGATCGTGGCCGGTGAGTGCGACCATCTGCCCGAGCAGGCGTTCTACATGGTCGGTACCATCGACGAAGCCTTCGAAAAGGCCAAGAAGCTGGCTGCCTAAGTGATGGAGCGCGGGGTGGAGGGCGTTCCTTTCACTCCGCGCCTTGCACAGGACAGTTTCGCTTTTTCTAAGGAGCCCCAAGATGAACACCATCCACGTTGATGTGGTCAGTGCCGAAGAGTCCATCTTCTCGGGTGCGGCGCGTTTCGTTGCGTTGCCCGGTGAAGCTGGTGAGCTGGGCATCTTGCCCAAGCACACGCCGCTGATCACCCGCATCAAGCCCGGCTCGGTGCGCATCGAGAAGGCCGATGGCGGCGAAGAGTTTGTCTTCGTGGCCGGTGGCATTCTGGAAGTGCAGCCCAACCGTGTGACCGTGCTGTCCGACACCGCCATCCGTGGCAAGGATCTGGACGAGCAGAAAGCCAGGGAGGCGCAAGCCGCTGCTGAAGCTGCCCTGAAGAGTGCCAGCAACGATGTGGACCTGGCCCGTGCCCAGTCCGAGCTGGCCGTGCTGGCCGCTCAGCTGGCTGCCGTGCGCCGCTACCGTGGCAAGCACTGAGCTGCTTCCTCCTCGTGAAAAAACCACCTTCGGGTGGTTTTTTTGTGGGTCTTTTCTGAAAACAGGAGCTTGTCACGCTTGATTTGCAAGGAATTCAGAATAATTTCTTTTTGAATTCCTCTAGAAATAAGCGTGACAAGCTATTTTTTTCATAGTTGCGTGCCATGAGTGCCACTACCATGGCGGTATGTGAGGAAGGACGACATGGACGACATCGTCAAACAGGCCATGCAGAAGTGGCCGAACGTGCCCGATTGTTATGGGTGGTTGGGGCGCGATGTGCGCGGCCACTGGTGGCTGCGTGATGCCGAGGCGCAGGCCTTGGGCGCTTTCCCGCAGAGCAAGGGCTGGCGGCTGGAGCATGCGGGGTGGATTGCATTCATCGAGCGCAATTACGCTGTTGATGCGCGCGGTTGCTGGTTTTTTCAGAATGGTCCGCAGCGGGTGTACGTCGAGCTGGAAAACACACCGCAGGTATGGCGCGTGCGTCCGGATGGCACTTTGACTACGCTGGCAGGTGTGCCCGTGTCAGCACCGCAGCAATGCTGGGTGGACGAACAGGGCATGCTGTATGCCTTGTGCGATGGCGTACTGGGGCTGATCGCCAGCCAGGACATGCTGGATGCTGCACACATGCTGGAACAGGAGCGCTGGCCAGCGGTGGACGAGGTGCGCAGGCAGTCCTTGCCGGAGCTTGGGGGCTTTGTACGCAGTCCTCAGGCATTGGTAGCGCAGCAGGGGTAGGCGGACACGGACGATCGGGCAACGACAAAAGGGCTTGCCGTGTGGCAAGCCCTGATGGGTGGATCGTCCGCCTTCCGCTGGTCGTGCCCCATCCTCAACATGCCTACCTGCCCGCCGGATATCCGGGGCACCACCGACAGAGCGTGTGGCACTTGTGGCGGCGCAGGCACCGTGCACTGAGGGGTGGTGTGGCGGCCGACTTAGTTGCCTTCGGCAGCGGCGGGGGCTTCGGGCTCCTGGAACTTGCCGCCGCCGGCGTTGGCCATGTAGGCCACGCCACGTGCAATTTCCAGATCGCTGAACTGTCCGCCACCTTGCGGGCTCATGGCGCCCTTGCCCTTCAGCGCAGATTGCACCAGTGCTTCAAAGCCCTGACCAAGACGTGGGCCCCAGGCGGCAGCATCGCCAAAAACGGGAGCGCCTGAAACGCCGGTAGCGTGGCATGCAGCGCACTGGGCCTTGTAAACGCCTTCACCGTTGGAGAGGGGGCGGTCCTTCTGTTCCACCTTGAGGTGTACCGAGCCAACCTTTTGCAGACGCTGGGCTTTGGCCAGATCGTTGGTGGTGCTCACGGCCGAGCCACTGGGCGCGCCGATGTAGTACAGACCGGTGCTCAGAACAACGCCCAAGGCGGTGGCAAGCAGGAAAAAGAGTTTGGAGTTGGACGATGCGGGTTGGGTGTCGCTCATGACGTTCTCTGGGAAGGGGGCGGGAAACCAAAAAACACATTATATCGGTGGGGGCTTTGTTCTCTCCCTACCGAATGGTGGATGGAAAGGCGCTGGCAGCGCTCAATGGCTGCTGTCTGCGGCAGTCTGGGGGGCCATGCTGGTGCTGGCTTCGTGCCAGCCGCCACCCAGGGCCTTGTACAGATTGATGCGGTTGAGCAGCTGGGCCAGGCGGGTTTGCACTTCTGCCTGCTCCAGCGCAAACAGCGAGCGCTGGGCATCCAGCAGGTCCAGGTAGCTGGCCACACCGTTGCGGTAGCGCAGGTCGGCCAGTTCCATGCGGCGGCGCTCGGCCTCGGCCTGCGCGCTCTGGGCGCGGGCCTGCTCAGCCAGTGTCTCGCTGCTGGCCAGGGCATCGGAGACTTCCTGGAAGGCCGTCTGAATGGCCTTTTCGTACTGGGCCACGGCGATGTCCCGGTTGACCTTGGAGACGCGCAGATTGGCCGTGTTGCGTCCTGCAGTGAAGATGGGCAGATTCAGCACCGCGCTCGTGGTGAAGCCCCAGGTGCCGCTTTTGAAGAGATCGGACAGCTCGCCGCTGACGCTGCCGTACTGTCCTGTCAGGCTGATGCTCGGGAAGAAGGCAGCGCGCGCTGCGCCAATGTTGGCATTGGCGGCCAGCAGGCGCTGTTCGGCCTGGCGGATGTCGGGGCGCTTGGTGAGGAGTTCGGAGGGCAGTCCGGCCGGAACATCGGCCAGGGGTGCGGTGAGATTCAGGCGCATGTTGCTCAGGTGCTCCAGTGCGCTTTGCGGCACTTCCTGTCCCAAAAGGAGGGCCAGGGCATTCAGGTTGAGCGCCTGCTGGCGTTGCTGTTGGGCGTAGGTCGCACGCGCACCTTCGGCAAGCGATTGGGCCTGGCGATAGTCCAGCTCCGAGGCCACTCCCGTGTCCAGGCGTAGTTTGGTCAGGTCCAGCGAGGCTTGTCGTGTCTCCAGTGTGCGCTTGGACAGATCCAGCAACTCCTGGTCTGCGACCAGGGTCAGCCACATCTGAGCCACGCTGGTCACCAGGGTCAGCTCAAAGGCCTTGCGTGCTTCATCGGTGGCCAGGTATTCGGCCAGGGCCTGAGCCTTCAGGCTGCTGATGCGCCCGAAAAAGTCCAGCTCCCAGGCGGGAATCGCCAGCCCGGCGCTGAGCACGGTCCTCAATTCGCCAGTCTCCTGATTGTTGCCGCGTGTGGCGTTGCCCTGTACCGACACCTGCGGAAATTGGGCAGAGCGCTGGATCTGGAACTGCGCCCGGGCCTTTTCCAGATTCAGCGTGGCAACGCGCAGATCGCGGTTGTTGGCCAGGGCAAGCTCGATGAGCTGCTGCAACTGGGCATCGGTGAAATAGTCCCGCCAGGCCAGGCTCGGTGCCGCAGAGCTGTCGGTGGCCCCGGTTGCACCTGCGCTCTGGGCGTAATGCGCAGGCACGGGGGCGGCTGGGCGCTCGTAGGCGGGGATCAGTGAGCAGCCGGCCAGCAGCAGGCCGCTGGCGGTCAGCGCAGTGAGGGTGGTGAGCGAGAAGGGTTTAGTCATAGCTGGGATCAATTCCTGCGGCTTGTGCACTGCGGCGGTTGATTTCGTTTTGTCGGGCACTGCCCTTAAAGATGGTGCGCACCACCACAAAGAACAGGGGAACAAAGACCACGGCCAGGACCGTGCCGGCCACCATGCCACCCAGAACGCCCGTACCGATGGCACGCTGGCTGGCCGAGCCTGCGCCGGAAGCCAGGAACAGAGGGACCACACCCAGGCCGAAGGCCATGGACGTCATGATGATGGGGCGGAAGCGCAGCAGGGCTGCGGTCATGGCCGCTGCCAGCAGGTTTTTGCCCTGAGCGGCTTGCAGGTCCTTGGCAAATTCGATGATCAGAATCGCGTTCTTCGCCGACAGACCGATGACCGTGATCAGGCCGACCTGGAAGTACACGTCGTTGGTGTAGCCCCGTATCAGCGTGGCCAGCACCACACCCAGCACGCCCAGAGGCACGACCAGAATCACGGCCAGGGGAATGGACCAGCTCTCGTACAACGCTGCCAGGCACAAGAACACGGCCAGCACGGCAAAGCCGTAGAGCACGATGGCCTGTGAGCCGGCGATCTTTTCCTCACGCGACTGGCCGGTCCATTCATAGCCGAACCCGGGAGGCAGTTGTGCGGCCAGGCGCTCCATTTCGGCCATGGCATCACCCGTGCTGTATCCAGGCGCAGCGCTGCCGGCAATGCGAATGGCGGGATAGCCGTTGTAGCGCACGGTTTGCTGTGCGCCGCTGATCCAGCGTGTGCTGGCGAAGGTGGACAACGGCATCACCTGCCCTTGGGCATTGCGTACGTTGAGTGCCAGCAGATCGGCCTCTTGCATGCGACCGGGGGCATCGGCTTGCACCACCACGCGTTGCAGACGTCCCTGGTTGGGGAAGTCGTTCACATAGCTGGAGCCCAGGGCAGTGGAGAGTACGGAGTTGATGGCATCGAACGAAACGCCCAGAGCGCTGGCCTTGTCGCGGTCGATCTCGATCTGCAACTGCGGGGCATCTTCCAGGCCGTCAGGGCGCACCTGGGTGAGCACCTTGCTTTGCGCCGCCATGCCCAGCAGCTGGTTGCGTGCGTTGATCAGGGCCTGGTGGCCTGCACCTCCACGATCCTGCAGGCGGAAGGTGAAGCCGGAAGCATTACCCAGCTCCGGGATGGGGGGGGGGTTCACGGCAAAAATGAATGCGTCCCGCACACCCATGAGGGCGCCCGTTGTGCGTGCAGCCAGGGCATCGGCCGATTGCTCGGCCGTCTTGCGCTGTGCCCAGTCCTTGAGCGTGACAAAGGCCAGGGCAGCGTTCTGCCCCTGACCGGAGAAGCTGAAGCCCAGCACGCCAACCATGCTTTGCACTTCGGGCTGCTTCAGCACGAAGTCTTCGACCTGCTCCATCACGGCGCGGGTGCGCTGTTGGGTGGCACCGGGTGGCAGCTGTACGTTGACGATCATGAAGCCCTGGTCTTCGCTGGGCAGGAAGGATGTGGGCAGACGCATGTACACCACGGCCACTGCACCGATGATGGCGGCATAAATCACCAGGTAGCGCCCGGTGCGACGCAGGGCGTTGGCGACCACGCCCTGGTAGCCCTTCGTGGCGCGTTCAAAGGTGCGATTGAACCAGCCAAAGAACCCCTTCTTTTCCTCGTGGTGGCCTGCGGCAACTGGCTTGAGCAGCGTTGCGCACAAGGCGGGTGTGAGAGACAGGGCCATGAAGGCCGAGAAGGAAATGGAGGCCACCATGACGGTGGCGAACTGGCGGTAGATGTTGCCTGTGGCGCCGGCGAAGAAGGCCAGCGGCACGAACACGGAGATCAGCACCACGGTCACGCCGACGATGGCGCCGGAGATCTGGCGCATCGCCTTGCGCGTGGCTTCCAGCGGCGGCAGACCTTCCTCGCTCATGATGCGCTCGACGTTCTCCACCACCACGATGGCATCGTCCACCACAATGCCGATCACCAGCACCATGCCGAACATGGTGAGCACGTTGATGGAAAAGCCCAGAGTCAACAGCACGGCAAACGTGCCCAGCAGTGCAATGGGCACCACGATGGTGGGGATGATGGTGTAGCGCCAGTTCTGCAGGAACAGGAACATCACCAGGAACACCAGGGCCACGGCTTCCAGCAGCGTGTGAACCACCTGGGAGATGGAAATTTCAATGAACCGGGCGCTGTTGTAGGGAATGGTGGACTCGACGCCCTCTGGATAAAAGCGCTTGAGTTCTTCCAGCTTGGCCTGCACGTCCTTGGCGGCCTGCAAGGCGTTGCCGGAGGGCGAGAGCTGCACCCCCATGCCGACGGCAGGCTTGCCGTTCAGTCGCGCGGATGTGGCATAGCCCTGGCTGCCCAGTTCGATGCGTGCCACGTCCTTGAGGCGCACGGTGGAGCCATCGGGGTTGGCGCGCAGCACGATGTTGCCAAATTGCTCTGCGCTGCTCAGCTGGCCGTTGACGACGACGGTGGCAGCAATGCTTTGTCCGGTGACGTTAGGCAAGTCGCCCATGGTGCCGCTGGCCACTTGCGCATTCTGTGCACGGATCGCGGCGGTGACGTCTGCTGGCGTCAGGGCAAAGCCAGTGAGCTTGGCAGGGTCCAGCCAGATGCGCATGGCGCGCTCTGCACCAAACAGCTGCACCTGACCAATGCCTGGCAGGCGCTGCAGTTCGGGCACGATGTTGCGCGCGGCGTAGTCACTCAGGGTGGCTGTATCGATGTCCGGGTTTTTCGATGACAGCATGGTGAACAGCAGGAAGTTGGAGCGCGACTTGTCCACGCGTACCCCCTGCTGGGTGACCACAGCGGGCAGACGGGGGGTAGCCCGCGAGAGACGGTTTTGCACATCCACCTGGGCCATGTCCGGATCGGTGCCGGGTTCAAAGCTGATGGTGATGCTGCCGGTGCCGTCAGCCTGGGCAACGGACTCCATGTAGATCATGCCGGGTGAGCCGTTCATCTCGCGCTCGATCACCGACAGTACGCTCTCTTCCAGGGTCTGGGCAGAGGCGCCCGGATAGGCTGCGTTTACCACGATCGTGGGCGGAGCCACCGGAGGGTATTGGGCGATGGGCAGCTGCTTGATGGAGACCAGGCCCAGCACGCAAACAAACAGGGCGATCACCCATGCGAAGACGGGGCGATCGATAAAAAACTTGGCCATGAGCGCTCCCGTGGTTAGTCAGCTTTTGGGCTGTTGGTGTCGGTGGTGTTCGTGGCCGCCCCAGCAGATGCGGCAGGTGCTTGCCAGGGAACCGCCTTCACAGGGGTACCCGGGGGCAGCATCTGCAGCTTCTGGAAGCCGTCCACCATGACCTGCTCACCAGCTTGCAGGCCACTTTGAACCAGCCATTGGTTGTCCTGCGCCAGGCTCACCTGGACGGCGCGGCGTTCGGTCGTGCCATCGGGGCCCACCACGGTGACGAAGTTGCCTTGCTCGGTGCGTGTCACGGCCTGCTGGGGTAATGCAATGGCATTTTTCGCCAGGGCCTGTTCCATGCGAATGCGGACGTACAGCCCAGGCAGCAGCAGGCCATTCGGGTTGGGAACCTCGGCGCGCAAGGTAACCTGCCCGGTGCCGGAGTCCACGGTCAGATCGGTGAACAGCAGCTTGCCACGGTGCTCGTAAATGCTGCCGTCGTCCAGAAGAACCTGCACGGAGGCGCTCGCCTCACCGCCGGATTGGAGCGTGCCGGCCTGCATGGCCTTGCGCAGCTGGAAAGCTTCGGAGGCCGACTGCGTGAAGTTGATGTACACGGGGTCGATTTGCTGGATCACAGCCAGGGGGGTTGCTTCTCCCTGGCCCACCAGTGCGCCCTCGGTTACCAAAGCTTGCCCGATGCGTCCAGCAATGGGCGCCGTCACCCTGGCATAGCCCAGGTTGATCTGGGCGGTGCGCAGGTTGGCTCGGGCGGCCTGCACCTCGGCCTGTGCCTGCTTGAGCGCTGCCTGGGCATTGTCGAAGTCCTGCTGGCTGATGGCCTGCGCAGCTACCAGCGGGCGGAAGCGCTCAAATTGAGTGGCGGCTTGCAGTTCATTGGCTTCGGCGCGTGCCAGGGCTGCGCTGGCACTCTGGACGGCCGCTTCGTAGGGGGCTGCATCGATCTGGAAGAGGACCTGTCCTGTCTTCACGTCCGATCCCTCCTGGAAGAGGCGTTTTTGCAAGATACCTGCACTGCGCGCGCGCACCTGGGCCACCCGGGAGGCCTCAATGCGACCGGGCAATTCGGTCAATACGCCGATGTCGCCGGGGGTTGCAACCACCACCCCTACGGGGACCTGGGGTGCCTGTTGTGCTGCTGCAGGGGCGCTATCCGCGCCGCCGTTCTTGCTGCAGGCGGACAGGACCATGGTGGTGCTGAGTGTGATGGCGAGTAGCGAGCGAGCTGGTGTGAGAGGGTGTGTGTGCAAGGGCATGGATGCTTTCCGGGTGGGTGGTCTCACGAGGGAGTGGAGCTACGATAGCGTTTTGTTTGCATACATTCATGAATGTATAATCGCGGAGATTGTAATGGATCTGCGAATCCTGCTCTTACGAAAGGTGTTGGAGGGAGTATGGCGAGACGCACGAAAGAAGATGCGGAGGTGACGCGGCATCGGTTGCTGGATGCGGCGGAGCAGGTTTTTCATGCGCGCGGTGTCTCGGGCGCTTCTCTGGCAGATGTGGCAAAGGAAGCATCCCTGACGCGCGGGGCCATTTACTGGCATTTCAAGGATAAGCTGGCGCTGTTCGATGCCATGATGCAGCGCGCAATCCTGCCCATTGAGCAGGTGTTGACGGCAACGTCCAGGCGGGGATGTTCTCCGGTGGAGAGGGTGCTGGCCTGTCTGGATCTGCTTTTTCGCACCATCGAAAACGATGCGCGCATGCGCAAGGTCTTCGAGATCGCCATGTTGAAGGTGGAGCATGTTGGCGAGCTGGCTGCCGTGCAGCAGCGTTGGGTATCGGGCGCTGAGCGACTCACGGCCTTGCTGGAACAGGACTTGGCGTTGGCGTTTTCCGAGCGCAAACAGGCTGCCGCCGTAACACCTGCATCGGCGGCAAGGGGGTTGCAAGCCCTGTTCGATGGGATGCTTTACGCATGGATGTTGCGTCAGGGGGGCTTTCCTCTGGAGGAGCAGGGGATGATGCACGTGCGCTTGTATCTGCACGGGCTGGGATTGCTGTCGATGGAAAAAATGTCTGCAGCTTCGAGAGAGATCCAAAAAATGGAATAGAATGCGAGGCTGCAGGTTTTCTTGCACGCGAAGCGGTGACGATTGCGGCTGTAGCTCAGTGGATAGAGTATTGGCCTCCGAAGCCAAGGGTCGTGGGTTCGATCCCCGCCAGCCGCGCCAAGTTGGAATTTCTTCCAAAAAAATCTGCTATAATGCAAGTCTTCACGGAGGAGTGTCCGAGTGGCTAAAGGAGACAGACTGTAAATCTGTTGGCTAGCGCCTACGCTGGTTCGAATCCAGCCTCCTCCACCAGATTTGGCAAGAGTTGCCTGGTGCGGTGAAGTAAAGATTGCGGGAGTAGTTCAATGGTAGAACCCCAGCCTTCCAAGCTGATGACGCGGGTTCGATTCCCGTCTCCCGCTCCAGATTGCGTTTTGCTGTAAGGCATTCGTGCCCATGTGGCTCAGTGGTAGAGCACTCCCTTGGTAAGGGAGAGGTCGGCAGTTCGATCCTGCCCATGGGCACCAGAGATAGGTGCTCACTCGTGTCGGGTGGTTGCGCCGTGAACATAGTTGGCATTTGATTTTTTTCGGAGTCGAAAAAATGGCAAAAGAGAAGTTCGAGCGCACAAAACCCCACGTGAACGTGGGCACCATCGGTCACGTGGACCACGGTAAGACCACGCTGA
>CAMZGS010000010.1 GCA_947306475.1 uncultured Comamonas sp. | reverse complement strand
CCCTTTGAGACACCATCTCCCAACCGTGCCGCCGGCTTGCCGTTCATTGCTTCGAGCTCCTGAGAAAACCACACCACAGACCGGGGAAAACCCAGCCTTGGATGCTAGGGGGCAGCGGCTTGAAAAGCCCCGCGATTGTTCAAGCGAATGTAAAGATGTCCCAGCAGATGCAAGAGTGCCGACTGGCAAAAAGTGAGCACACCACGGGAGGAGTTGCTTCTGGCTTGAGGCTGCACCAGCGGCACAACGTGCCGATGGCGCCTACCTGGTTGAGTACATCGAGTTACGTGAGCAAATGTGCCAAACCGTGCATGGTGCCCGATGACATGACCTATCGCCCTGGGAAGCGGTCTATCAGCGAAGCCGCCAATGGCTGCAGGCCGGTTGCTTTGAGACCATGATTTCAGACCTGCGCTCCATTATCCGTGTGGCCCAAAGTCGCCAGGGCCAACCCAGTGCCGTGGTGTTTGACGGGCGCACGCTGCAGCCAAGCTGCGAGAGCGGGCCTTGAGCGGGCTACGACAGTTACAGGCGCCGCAATGGCTCCAAAGTTCACATGACCGTGGACACGTTGGGCCACCTGCTGGCTGTGCATGTCACGCCAGCCAACGAGCAAGAGCGCGATCAGGTTGATGCGCTGTGCCAAGCGGTGCAGCAAGCGACAGGATCGACTGTGGAGAAAGCTTGGGTTGATCAAGGCTACACAGGGCAAAGCGCCAAGGCTGCAGCAGCGCAAAACGGCATTGCTTTGGAGGTTGTAAAGCTTGCACAAGCGAAGAAGGGCTTTGTGCTACTGCCGAGGCGCTGGGTGGTGGAGCGCAGCTTTGGCTGGCTGGCCAGATTCAGGCGTCTGTCTCGTGATTACGAGCGACTGCCAGATGTTCTGGGTGGATTGCACTTCGTGGTCTTTGCCATGCTCATGTTGCCCCACGCTACACCCTTGATTCGATTGGTGCAAAGTTCATAACACGCTCTAGGGGCGTTTCAGGCCGAGGCGGCCTCGGCATCGTCCTCGCGGTCCTGGGCGCGCAGTGCGGCGTCCACGGCCAGCTTGTCGCCAGCGGGGGCAAACTTGCTGTACTTGCCCAGGATGTTGACCAGCTGACCATAGACGCGCGGGTTGCCGGCCAGGCATTCGCGCTGCTCCAGGAAATCGGACTCGCCCGTGAAGTTGCCAATCAGGCCACCGGCTTCGGTGACCAGCAGGCTGCCAGCGGCCACATCCCAGATCGACAGGCCGGTTTCAAAAAAGCCATCGCAAAAGCCTGCGGCCACGTAGGCCAGGTCCAGCGCCGCAGCACCGGGGCGCCGCACGCCAGCAGTGCGCTGGGTGATTTCGTTGAACATGCGCATGTAGGCGCGGAAGTTGTCGCCGGGGCGGAAGGGGAAGCCCGTGGAAATCAGGCTGTCCTTGAGCTGGGTGCGCTTGGAGACGCGGATGCGGCGCTCGTTGAGGAAGGCACCGCGCCCGCGGGTGGCGGTGAACAGGTCGTTGCGCGTCGGGTCATAAACCACGGCGTGCTCGATCTTGCCCTTGAAGGACAGGGCGATGCTCACGCAATACACCGGAAAACCGTGGATGAAGTTGGTCGTGCCGTCCAGCGGGTCGATGATCCAGACGTAGTCGGAGTTCTTGGCGCCGTGCTCCTGCCCGGATTCTTCGGCCAGGATGCCGTGGCCGGGGTAGGCCGTGAGCAGGGTGGAGATGATGGCCTCTTCGGCAGCGCGATCGACTTCGGTGACGAAGTCATTGACCTGCTTTTGCGCCACGCGCACGGATTCGATGTCCAGGGCAGCGCGGTTGATGATGGCGCCAGCGGCGCGGGCGGCCTTGATGGCCACGTTGAGCATGGGATGCAGGTTGGACGACATAAGTGGTGCAAAAAAGCAGCCAGGGCCACAGGCACGCCCGGCAACGCCCACCCTGTCGGTCGGGGTGCCAGGCAAATCTTATGAACGTGCGGGTGCAACACACCGCTGGCTGCGAGGATGAAGAACTGGTTGTGTCGGCCTGGCGATGCAGACAGCGACAATAGGGGCGAAATTCTAACTGTCTTGCCCGGATGTTGCTTCGGGCAATCTTTTTTGCCATGAAAACCCGTTTTGTTCTGATTGAAACCAGCCACGCTGGCAATGTGGGCGCCGCAGCGCGTGCCATGAAAACCATGGGCTTTGACGATCTGGTGCTGGTGCGTCCGCGCTGGGCCAATGTGCTGCGCCGTGAAGAGACCATCCAGCGCGCCAGTGGTGCCCTGGACGTGCTGCACAAGGCACGCATTGTGGACACGCTGGATGAAGCGCTCGATGGCATCAGCCACCTGTGCGCCACGGCCATGACGCCGCGCGACTTTGGCCCGCCCACGCGCACGCCGCGCCGGCATTTTGAAGCGCTGGTGCAGTCTTGGCAAAAACAATATCAAAAACAAGAGCTGCAAGCACAAGCTGGGCAAGGGCTAGGGGCCGATTTGGCTCAAAGTGCAGCCGATGAAACTGGAGGAGCTGGCGAAACCGGCATTGGCCTGTTGTTTGGCTGTGAGCGCTTTGGCATGGCCAATGAGGACGTGTACCGCTGCCATGTGGCGCTGTCCATTCCCAGCAATCCGCAGTTTGGCTCGCTCAACCTGGGGGCGGCCGTGCAGTTGATTGCTTATGAATGGCGCCAGGCGCTGGGCGGCTTCCCGGTGGTGGAGCACACGCCGCGGCCCGAGCGGGCCGATGCGCAGCAGGTGGCGGGCATGCTGCAGCACTGGGAGCAGGCGCTGACCCATCTGGGTTTTCTGGACCCCGCAGCGCCCAAGAAGCTGCTGCCACGCCTGAACCAGTTGTTCAACCGCGCGCAACTGACACAGGAGGAAATCCACATTCTGCGCGGTGTCGCCAAGGCCATGCTGCAAAGCCAACCACCCAGCCACTAAACTTGCGGGCTCTCTGTCGCCTGCGGCCGAGAGCTTCTGCCTTTTCCGCCATTAGCTTCCTGGACCTCTGATGTTTTCTCGCCTGCGTTCCGACATCCAGTGCATTCTCGAGCGCGATCCCGCTGCGCGCAGCACCTGGGAGGTCATCACCTGCTATCCCGGTCTGCACGCGATCTGGTGGCATCGTCCGGCGCACTGGTGCTGGACGCACGGCCTGAAGTGGCTCGGGCGCTTTGTCTCGCACATTGGCCGCTGGCTCACCGGCATCGAGATTCACCCCGGCGCGGTGATTGGCGAGCGCGTCTTCATCGACCACGGCATGGGCGTGGTGATTGGTGAGACGGCGGTGGTGGGCGATGGCTGCACGATTTATCACGGCGTGACGTTGGGCGGCACCTCGCTGTACAAGGGTACCAAGCGCCACCCGACGCTGGGGCGCAACGTGGTGGTGGCCGCTGGCGCCAAGGTGTTGGGCGGCTTTGAAGTGGGCGATGGCGCCAAGATTGGCTCCAACGCCGTGGTGCTCAAACCCGTGCCCGCTGGAGCGACGGCGGTGGGCATTCCGGCGCGCATCATCGTCTCCAAGCCCGAAGACAGTGCCGACGTGGCCCATTTGCAGGAGCAGGAACAGGCCGGCCCGCAACCCCAGGCCAAGGCCGCAGCCGATGCAGCCGCACGCGTGGCTGCTGCGGCGCAGGCAGGTGCCGGCACTCCCCGGGATCAGGGCTTTGCTGCCTACGGCGTCACTCAGGTGGAAGACCCCGTCACCCAGGCCATGCGCAGCCTGGCAGAGGGCGCGGCGGCGCACGAGGAGCAATTGCAGCTGCTGTGGGCCGCGCTGGAAAAGCTCTCGGCCAAGATCGATGCCGATTGCCTGCCCTGCGAAAGCCAGCGCCAGGGCCATTTTGAAAAAGACCGCATCGACCAGATTCTGGGCAAGTAGGCGGCGCAGCCTTCGGATTACGTCCTCCATGCCGGCAGTCGGGCCGATGTTGCCCGGCGCAGCTACTGGTTTGCACTAGGCTATGGCCCTGAGACCATGCAAAAAGGAGGATGCTTCATGGACGTTTCCCAAGCCCTGCGTGCGCGCCGTTCGGTGCGCGCCTTCACCGCGCAAGTGCCTAGTGCCGAGCTGGTGCAACAGCTGTTGCAGGATGCGGCGCTGTCCCCTTCGGGCGGTAACCTGCAGCCCTGGCGGGCAGTGGCCATCACCGGCGCACCCCTGGCCGAGCTGCTGGAGCAGGTGCAGGCCCTGCAGGCGCCGCAGGAGGATGTTCCCTCCTACCCGGCCAACCTGTGGGAGCCTTACCGCACGCGCCGTTTCGTCAACGGTGAGGAGTTGTACCGCTGCATCGGCATTCCGCGCGAGGACAAGCCGGCGCGTCTGCGTCAGCTGGCCAGGAACGCCCAGCTGTTCGGTGCGCCGGTGGGGATTTTTGTGTTCATCGACGCCCGTATGGGCTATCCGCAGTGGCTGGATGTGGGCATGTACCTGCAATCCCTGATGCTGCGTGCCGCCGAGGAAGGGCTGGCCACCTGCGCCCAGGGCTTCTGGCGCCGCTACACGCCGCTGCTGCGCGAGCGTCTGGGTATCCCCGAGGCCTACACCCTGGCCTGCGGCATGGCCCTGGGCTATGAGGACGTGCAGGCTCCCATCAATGCGCTGCGCACCGAGCGTGCCGACTTTGCCGAGTGGGGGCAGATGCAAGGCTTCTGAAAAACATAGCACCTGGCGCTTGCTGTTGCTTGATTTCAGGGTGTTTTTATTCGGAAATTGCCTACAGAAAGGCGCAAGCAGCTATGAAAATGAAAAAGCCCGCTCAATGGCGGGCTTTTTGCTGACTGCCGTCACCCGCAGGTGCAGCAGTCTGGCGTGAGCAGCGGATCAACGCTGGTTCAGGGGCTTGACGTCGCGGGTGGCAGCGCCGGTGAACAGCTGGCGGGGGCGGCCGATCTTGTACTCGGGGTCACCCATTTGCTCGTTCAGCTGAGCGATCCAGCCGACGGTGCGGGCCAGGGCGAAGATGCCGGTGAACAGCTTGACGGGGATGCCGATGGCGCGCTGCACGATGCCCGAGTAGAAGTCCACGTTCGGGTAGAGCTTGCGCTGCACGAAGTAGTCGTCTTCCAGAGCGATCTTTTCCAGCTTCTTGGCCAGGGCAAACAGCGGGTCGTTTTCCAGGCCCAGTTCGGCCAGCACTTCGTTGCAGGTTTCCTGCATCAGGGTGGCGCGGGGGTCGTAGTTCTTGTACACGCGGTGGCCAAAGCCCATCAGCTTGACGCCGGAGGACTTGTCCTTCACCTGTTCCATGAACTGGCCGACCTTTTCGATGCCGCCGTTGGCCTGGATCTGCTCCAGCATGTTCAGGCAGGCTTCGTTGGCGCCGCCGTGGGCAGGGCCCCACAGGCAGGCCACACCGGCGGAGATGGCGGCAAACGGGTTGGTGCCCGAGGAGCCGCACAGACGCACAGTGGAGGTGGAGGCGTTTTGCTCGTGGTCAGCGTGCAGGATGAAGATGCGGTCCAGAGCGCGCTCGATCACGGGGTTGACCTTGTACTCCTCGCAGGGGTTGCCGAACATCATGCGCATGAAGTTGCCGGCGTACGACAGGTCGTTCTTGGGGTACATGTAGGGCTGGCCCACGCCGTACTTGTATGCCATGGCCACCAGGGTGGGCATCTTGGCGATCAGACGGATGGCGGCGATTTCGCGGTGCTCGGCGTTATGGATGTCGGTGCTGTCGTGGTAGAAGGCCGACATGCCACCGACCAGACCGGTCAGCACGGCCATGGGGTGAGCGTCGCGGCGGAAGCCACGCAGGAAGAACTGCATCTGCTCGTTGACCATGGTGTGCTTGGTCACGCGCTCTTCGAACTCGGCCTTCTGCTGTGCGTTGGGCAGCTCGCCGTTCAGCAGCAGGTAGCACACTTCCAGGAAGTTGCAGTTCTTGGCCAGCTGTTCGATGGGGTAGCCACGGTACAGCAGCTCACCCTTGTCGCCGTCAATGTAGGTGATGGCCGATTGGCAGGCCGCAGTGGACAAAAAGCCGGGGTCGTAGGTGAACATGCCCGACTGGCCGTAGAGCTTGCGGATGTCGATCACGTCCGGGCCCACAGTGCCCTTGTACACCGGCAGTTCGATGCTGGGCGCACCGTTGCTAAACGATAGGGTGGCTTTGTTGTCAGCGAGTTTCATTTCCAACTTTCCTTCAGGGTTTTGCCAATCGGCTGGTTTTTTCGGGGTGCCGGTTACAGGGGCTTGCGCACCATGGCCAGCACTTCATGCACTTCAGCGGTATCCAGATCGCCTTCAGGCTCCTTGCGGCGCAGAAAGAGATCCATCAAATCGTTGTCGCTCAACTCCATCAAGGCCGAAAGGCCCGCTGCGTGGCGCTGTGTGAGCTGACTGCCGTAGGTCGTAAAAAAACGCTCAATGAACAAGTCGTTTTCGACCAGACCCCGCCGGCTACGCCAGCGGAGCAGGTCACGTTCTCGTTCGCTGAGCAACTGGTCGGTTGCTGCGCTGCTCATGTCTTAGATAGCGCGGCGGGCGACCAATTCCTTGATCTTGCCGATGGCCTTGGCCGGCTTGAGACCCTTGGGGCACACGTCCACGCAGTTCATGATGGTGTGGCAGCGGAACAGGCGGTAGGGGTCTTCCAGGTTGTCCAGACGCTCGCCGGTGGCGGTGTCGCGGCTGTCGGCGATGAAGCGGTAGGCCTGCAGCAGACCGGCGGGGCCGACGAACTTGTCGGGGTTCCACCAGAACGAGGGGCAGCTGGTCGAGCAGCTGGCGCACAGAATGCACTCGTACAGGCCGTTGAGCTCTTCACGCTCTTCGGGCGATTGCAGGCGCTCCTTGTCCTCGGCGGCGTAGATGTCGCTTTGCAGGTAGGGCTTGATGGAGTGGTACTGCTTGAAGAACTGGGTCATGTCCACGATCAGGTCGCGGATCACGGGCAGGCCGGGCAGGGGCTTCAGGACGATGTCACCCTTGAGGGTGTTCATGTTGGTCAGGCAGGCCAAGCCGTTCTTGCCGTTGATGTTCATGGCATCCGACCCGCACACGCCCTCGCGGCAGGAGCGGCGGAAGGCGATGGAGGGGTCCATCTTCTTGAGCTTGACCAGGGCATCGAGCAGCATGCGCTCGTGGCCGTCGAGCTCGACCTGCACGGTCTGCATGTAGGGCTTGGAGTCTTTGTCCGGGTCGTAACGATAGATTTTGAAGGTGCGTAGCATGGTGTTCTTCTCTAAAAAGCTGCGGGAGACAAAAAGCGCTTAGAACGTGCGCACTTTGGGCGGAATGCTTTCCACCGTCAGCGGCTTCATGTTCACCGGCTTGTAAGTCAGGCTGTTGGTAGCGCTGTCCCACAGGGTGTGCTTCAGCCATTCCTTGTCGTTGCGGCCCAGGGGGAATTCGGGGTGGTCGGCAGGGTGTTCGTAGTCGTACACGGTGTGTGCGCCACGGCATTCCTTGCGGGCAGCGGCCGAGACCATGGTGGCCTGGGCCACTTCGATCAGGTTGGCCACTTCCAGAGCTTCCATGCGGGCGGTGTTCCAGACCTTGGACTTGTCCTTCAGGGTCACGGCGCCGACCTTCTCGCGGATGGCGTTGATCTTGACCACGCCTTCGTCCATGCCCTTTTGTGTGCGGAACACGCCAGCGTGCTGCTGCATGGTCTGGCGGATTTCGTTGGCCACGTCCTGAGCGTAGAGACCGTCCTTGGAGTTGTCCAGCTGGTTGAGGCGCTCCAGGGTGCGGTCGCTGCCGTCAGCGGGCACTTCGTGGTGGTCGCCAAAGCCCTTGACGAATTCGACGATGTGCTTGCCGGCAGATTTGCCGAACACCAGCAGGTCCAGCAGCGAGTTGGTGCCCAGGCGGTTGGCGCCGTGCACCGACACGGCGGCGCATTCACCCACGGCGTACAGACCGTTGACGGGCACGTTCTTCTCGCCATCCCACAGCACGACCTGGCCGTGGATGTTGGTCGGGATGCCGCCCATCTGGTAGTGGATGGTGGGCACGACCGGGATGGGTTCCTTGGTGATGTCCACGTTGGCGAAGTTGTGGCCGATTTCCTCCACGGAAGGCAGGCGCTTGCGGATGGTTTCGGCGCCCAGGTGGTCCAGCTTCATCAGGATGTAGTCCTTGTTGGGACCGCAGCCGCGACCTTCCTTGATTTCCTGGTCCATGGAGCGCGAGACGAAGTCGCGCGGTGCCAGGTCCTTCAGCGTGGGGGCGTAACGCTCCATGAAGCGCTCGCCTTCGCTGTTGAGCAGGATGGCGCCTTCACCGCGGCAGCCTTCGGTCAGCAGCACACCTGCGCCGGCCACGCCGGTGGGGTGGAACTGCCAGAACTCCAGGTCCTGCAGCGGGATGCCGGCGCGGGCTGCCATGCCCAGGCCGTCACCAGTGTTGATGAAGGCGTTGGTCGAGGCGGCAAAGATGCGACCGGCGCCGCCAGTGGCCAGCAGCACGGCTTTGGCGTGCAGTTCGTACAGGTCGCCGGTTTCCAGCTCGATGGCGGTGACGCCAACCACGTCGCCACGGGTGTTGCGGATCAGGTCCAGGGCCATCCACTCGACGAAGAAGTTGGTCTTGTAGGCCACGTTCTTCTGATACAGCGTGTGCAGCATGGCGTGACCGGTACGGTCAGCCGCAGCGCAGGCGCGCTGCACGGGCTTTTCGCCGTAGTTGGCGGTGTGGCCACCGAAGGGACGCTGGTAGATGGTGCCATCGGGGTTGCGGTCAAACGGCATGCCGAAGTGTTCCAGCTCGACCACGACCTTGGGAGCCTCACGGCACATGAATTCCACGGCATCCTGGTCGGACAGCCAGTCGCCGCCCTTGATGGTGTCGTAGAAGTGGTAGTGCCAGTTGTCCTCGTTCATGTTGCCCAGCGAGGCGGACACGCCGCCCTGTGCCGCCACGGTGTGCGAACGGGTGGGGAACACCTTGGAGAGGGAGGCCACGGACAGACCGGCCTTGGACAGTTCAATGGCTGCGCGCAGGCCCGAGCCGCCGGCACCGACGATGACCACGTCAAATTTGCGCTTGGTGATGTTTGCTTTGGTGTAGCTCATGCTTGACTTTCAAATTCGGACAAGAGTGGGGCGCGCGCTTCAGAGGCGCCACAGAACTTCAAAACCCCAGGCGGCGCAGCCCACCAGCCAGATGATGGACAGCGTTTGCAGGGTAAAGCGCAGGCCGGCGGCAGGCACATAGTCCATCCAGACGTTGCGGATGCCCACCCATGCGTGCCACAGCACCGAGACGATGACGCTGGCGGTGATGAACTTCATCCACTGCGGCGTGAAGATGCCGGCCCACAGCTCATAGCTGATCTCGCCTTTGGAAAAAATCAGTTGTGCCAGCACCAGCACGGTGAACAGCAGGATGACGACAGCAGTGCCACGTTGCACCAGCCAGTCGCGTACGCCGTAGTGGGCGCCAACAACGATGCGTTTAGAGCCGTAATTCACGGACATGATGTATTTCCTTTATCAGTAGCAACGGGCGAAATCAGTACAGGCCAAACAGCTTGGCGCCGAGCACCACCGTCAGGCCGAGGCTGACGACCAGCACGGCGATGGCGGAGGAGCGGCCCCACTCCTTGGAGATGAGGTCATGGTTCATGTCCACCATGATGTGGCGAATACCAGCGCACAGGTGGTGCAGGTAACCCCAGATCAGCACCAGCGCAACCAGCTTGACGAACCAGCCGGGCACAAAGCCCAGGCTTTCATTGAAGGCAGACTTGAAGGACGCAAAGGAAATTTGCGAGGACAGGGACGTGTCGAACATCCAGAACACAAAGGGCAGCAGCAGGAACATGATGACGCCGCTGATCCGGTGCAGGATGGAGACCTTGGCCGCTGCCGGGAGGCGGTAACCAGGAAGATCCTGGAAAACGTTGATGTTGCGGAATTCGGGCCGCTTGGTTGCTTGTTCACTCATGGTTGTCGCGCTTTCGAAGATGTAACTGCGTGGTAATCGCAAAAAGACAAACGGGCAAAATTTTATGGCAAGCCGCATGCATGGGGCTTACAAACATGGATTATTCGGCCTCAACTCAAGACGTTGCGGTAGTGGTGACTGTCGGTACGGTAGAGGCCGCGGCGCAATTCCATGGGCCTGTCGTTGTAGGTGTAGGCGATGCGCTCCACACTCAAAAGCGGTGTGTTTTCATTGATTTGCAGCCATTGGCTCTGCTGTGCATCGGGCAGGACGGCGCGGATTTTTTCTTCGGCGCGCACCATGCGCACGCCGTAGTCCATTTCAAACATGGCATAGGTGGGGCCGGGGTAATTGGCCATTTTTTCGGCGTCCAGCCCCTTGAAGGCCTGACCGGGCAGCCAGATGTCCTCCAGGATCGTCGGCTTTCCGCCAAAGGAGAGCACGCGGCGCACCTGGATCACGCTGTCGCCGCTGCGCAGGCCCAGGCTGCGTGCAATTTCTGCGGTGGCACGTATGCGCTTGCACTCCAGGATGTGGCGCTGGGCGCGGCCCTCGTCCTGTTGCTGGCCGATGTCGGGGTGCAGTTGCAGGAAGCGGTACTGCACATGCTCCTCATTGTGCGTGGCAACAAAGGTGCCCTTGCCCTGGCGGCGGGTCACCAGGTTTTCGGCGGCCAGCTCATCAATGGCCTTGCGCACCGTGCCCTGGCTGACGCGAAAGCGCGCGGCCAGCTCCATCTCGCTGGGAATGAGTTCCCCGGGCTTCCACTCACCAGCCTGCAGGCTTTGCAGGATCAAGCCCTTGATCTGTTGGTACAACGGGCTGAAGGCAGGCGTTTGCGTGGCAACGACTGCGTCTGCGCGTGCAGGGGAGCTGACTTCGGAAGATGTGGAGATACTGGGTGGCATGACTCAGGTGATGGCGGGCGAGCCGGCAGCACCTTCGGGTGTGTGGCATCGCATCATGACAAGCCCCTATCATATCTTATATAAGACATAAGACAAGGCGCGCCTTTGGAGACCTGCCTCCCTTTGTCGAGGGGGCTCTGGGCGCTTCAGGCCGAACTGCTGCTGCCGGCCTGCACGATGGTCGTGGTCAGTACCTGCAAGGCCCCATGCCGCTCCGAGGGGCTGACGGCAAACAGCTCCAGCACACCGGCGCCGCGCAGGGCGGCAAACACCATGGCGGCCACGCCCTCTGGATTGGGATGGTGGGTGCGCACTTCGGGAAAGGTGTCCAGAAAACGCGTGTAGAACACCTGATCGACGTGATGGCGCAGTTCGTCGATGCGGGCAAACAGGGCCGGCGAGGCCTTGCAGCCAAAAAACAGACTCCAAGCAGCCTGATAGTGGGCTGCGCCAAAGATGTTGTGCCACGCGCGCTCGACAAAGCTGCGCGCGCGCTCCGGCAGGGGCAGGGTGGCATCGGGCCAGACGCTGCCCTGATCGCTCAGCGGCTCCATGACGGCCTCCACCAGGCGTTCCATCAGGGCGTCGCGGCTGTCGAAGTGGTGTTGCAGGGCGCCCAGCGAAACCTCGGCGCGGCGCGCGATGGCTTGCAGGGTGGCGCCCTTGAAGCCTTCCTGTGCCAGCAGCTCCAGGGCGGCATTGATGATTTTCTGCTGCGTGGTTTCCACGCGCTCGTTTTGCGGTGTGCGTGCGCGCCTGCGGGCGGCGGATGCCGTCATGGGTGTCGATTCCTGTGGGGAAGAAGAGAGGTGTCGAGCGGCCGGGCTACAGCCCGGGGCGCCCGCGAAAGCGGTATGGGCGGCGCTTTTACCGCTTCTTCAGCGCAATGTCCATAGGTGCATGCTTTAGATTAAATAATAATTTATTGTTTTTTATACTGCACCTTATCGAAAATCAATTTCATGGAGTGCAGGATGTCTTCGCCCAATGTTTTGCCCAACGCATCTACCGATCTGTTCGACAACCCCATGGGGCTGATGGGGTTTGAGTTTGTGGAATTTGCCTCGCCGCAGGCCGGTGTGCTGGAGCCTTTGTTCGAGAAGATGGGTTTCACCGAGGTGGCGCGCCATCGTTCCAAGGATGTGTCTCTGTTCCGTCAGGGGGACATCAACTTCATCGTCAACCGCGAACCCAAGAGCATTGCCGCCTACTTTGCGACCGAGCACGGCCCCAGCGCCTGCGGGCTGGCGTTTCGTGTCAGGGACGCGCACCATGCTTACCGCCGTGCACTGGAGCTGGGTGCCCAGCCGGTGGACATTCCCACCGGGCCGATGGAGCTGCGCTTGCCAGCGATCAAGGGCATCGGTGGTGCGCCGCTGTACCTGATCGACCGTTTTGAGGACGGCAAGTCGATCTACGACATCGATTTTGAATGGCTGCCTGGGGTGGATCGTCACCCCACGGGCCACGGTTTCAGGGTGGTCGATCACCTGACGCACAACGTGTACCGTGGACGCATGGCGTACTGGGCCAGCTTTTACGAAAAGCTGTTCAACTTCCGTGAGATCCGCTACTTCGATATCCAGGGGGAATACACCGGCCTGACCTCCAAGGCCATGACGGCGCCCGATGGGCTGATCCGCATCCCGCTGAACGAGGAAGCCAAGCAGGGCGGCGGCCAGATTGAAGAGTTCCTGCTGCAGTTCAATGGTGAGGGCATTCAGCATGTCGCCCTGCTGTGCGACAACCTGGTGGAGGCCATCGACAAGCTGCAGATGGCTGGCATTCCCCTGCTGACCGCCCCCAACGACATTTACTACCAGGGGCTGGAGCAGCGCCTGCCCGGTCATGGCCAGGTGGTGGCGGACCTGCAGGCACGTGGCATTCTGCTGGATGGCTCCACCGAGGGCGGTCAGCCGCGCCTGCTGCTGCAAATCTTTTCCGAGCCGCTGCTGGGGCCGGTGTTCTTTGAGTTCATCGAGCGCCAGGGGGACTACCGCGAGGGCTTTGGCGAGGGCAACTTCAAGGCCCTGTTTGAATCGCTGGAGCGCGATCAGATCAACCGCGGCGTGCTGCAAACGCAGGCGTGAGCCTGTCGGGGATGACGATGCGACTGACAGCCGAACAAGTCACCGCCCAACTGCAGCAGGTGCCGCAGTGGCGCCACCTGCCTGAAGTGCGCGGCGGTGTCATCGTGCGCCAGTTTGTCTTTGCCGATTTTGCCCAGGCCATGGGCTTCATGACGCAGGTGGCGGTGGTGGCGGAAAAGCGCGACCACCACCCGGAGTGGAGCAATGTGTACAACCGTGTGGAGGTGCTGCTCACCACGCACGATGTGCAGGGCCTGTCGAGCAGGGATTTTGAGCTGGCGCGCTACATGGACCGTGTGGCCCAGGCCCTGGCAGGACAGGAGAGGATATGAACACCGCCGCAGCAAAGCATGGTCTGGCCGAAGCGTCCTACCGGCCCGAGCGCGCCGACTGGACCATCGACCAGGGCTGGCAGCACTACACGGCGCAGGAGCACGCCATCTGGAAGACACTGTTCGAGCGCCAGGCGCGCCTGCTGCCGGGGCGTGCGTGCGATGCGTTCCTGCAGGGCATGCGCGATCTGGCCATGACGGCCGACCGGATTCCCAACTTCGAGCAGCTCTCCGAAGTGCTCATGCGTCGCACCGGCTGGCAGGTAGTGGCGGTGCCGGGGCTGGTGCCCGATGATGTGTTCTTTGAACATCTGGCGCACCGGCGCTTTCCGGCGGGGCAGTTCATCCGCAAGGCGCATGAGCTGGACTACCTGGAAGAGCCGGATGTATTCCACGACGTGTTCGGCCATGTGCCCATGCTCATGAATCCGGTGATGGCCGACTTCATTCAGGCCTACGGGCAGGGAGGCCTGAAGGCGCGGCGTCAGGGAATGCTGGAGCAGCTGGCGCGGGTGTACTGGTATACCGTGGAGTTCGGCCTGGTGCAGCAGAACGATGGGCTGCGGATTTATGGGGCAGGCATTGTTTCTTCAGCGACCGAGTCGCGCTTCAGCGTGGAAGATGCCTCGCCCAACCGTATCCGCTTTGCGCTGGAGCGGGTGCTGCGCACGCGCTACCGCATCGACGACTTTCAGGAGGTGTACTTCGTCCTGCAGGATCTGGAGGAGCTGCTGGCGCTGGCGCAGATCGACTTTTCGCCGTACTACGAGCAAGTGCGTGGCGCCAGCAGCTATGCGCCGGGCGCCATCATTGCCGGCGATGAGGTGCTGCACCGCGGCACCGGGCACTACCACGCGCAGAAGCTGCGCGCTGCGGACAAACAGGGAGAACAAACATGATCGAGACATCGCGTACCGTCCTGATCACCGGCGCTACCGGCCAGCTGGGGCGTGCCGTGGTGCAGCAGCTGCGGCAACCGGGCACGCGCCTGGTGCTGTTGGCGCGCAATGCGGCTGCCTTGCAGCAGGCCTATGGCGATGTGCCGCAGGCCGTGCTGGTGGACGTGGATCTGACCCAGCCCATGCAGGTACAGGAGCGTCTGGCACGGGTGTTGCCCCAGGTTGGCGCCATCGATGCCGTCTGCCATCTGGCGGGTGGCTTTCGCATGGGCGATCCCGTGCATGCCACCTCGCCACAGACCTGGCAGTACCTGCAGGACGTGAATGCCGGCAGCCTGCTGCATCTGGCCGCAGCCGTTGTACCCGGTATGAAACTGCGCGGGCAGGGCGCCATCGTCACCGTGGGCGCAGGTGCTGCCTTGAAGGGTGTGGCCGGCATGGGGGCTTACTGCGCCGCCAAAAGCGCCTTGCTGCGCCTGACAGAAGCCATGTCGGCTGAGCTCAAGGGCGATGGCATTCGCGTCAACTGCGTGCTGCCCTCCATCATCGACACGCCGGACAACCGCGCCGCCATGCCGGATGTCGATTTCAGCGCCTGGGTCAACCCTGTGGCGCTGGCACAGGTGATCGTTTTCCTGATCTCCGAAGAGGCACGTGCCGTACATGGCGCAGCCCTGCCGGTAACCGGTCTGCTGTAACCCGCAGGGCGGGTGCATGAGGGGATGCAAAAAGCCGTAAAAGCATGCTGCGCACGACCAGCCTGACAGCTGGCTGACGCAGTGTGCATGCCGGGTTCTCGCTATCTTATATAAGACATAAGACAAATTGACCGGGGTATGTAATCGGCGTTAAACTCCGGGACTGTTTGCAGTGCCTGCATGGCCCTTTTCGCAAGCACCGTGCAGGCACCCTCCAAGCAGGCTGCACGAGGCGGTGGGCAGGCCGACAAGGTCCAGGCAGGCCTGGCACAACTGTTTTTTCCCCACTCGGAGTTCTCATCCATGAGCAAAGCACCTGTTCGTGTCGCCGTCACTGGCGCTGCTGGCCAAATCGGTTACGCCCTGCTGTTCCGCATCGCTTCCGGCGAAATGCTGGGCAAGGACCAGCCCGTCATCCTGCAACTGCTGGAAATCCCAGACGAAAAAGCCCAGAACGCGCTCAAGGGCGTGATCATGGAGCTGGAAGACTGCGCCTTCCCGCTGCTGGCCGGCATCGAAGCCCACTCTGACCCCATGCAGGCCTTCAAGGACACCGAATACGCCCTGCTGGTGGGGGCCCGTCCCCGTGGCCCCGGCATGGAGCGCGCTGACCTGCTGGCTGCCAACGCCCAGATCTTCACCGCTCAGGGCAAGGCTCTGAACGCCGTGGCTTCGCGCAACGTCAAGGTGCTGGTGGTGGGCAACCCCGCCAACACCAACGCCTACATCGCCATGAAGTCGGCCCCCGATCTGCCGGCCAAGAACTTCACCGCCATGCTGCGTCTGGACCACAACCGCGCGGCTTCCCAACTGGCTGCCAAGGGTGGCTTCAAGGTCGGCGACATCAAGAAGCTGACCGTGTGGGGCAACCACTCGCCCACCATGTACGCCGACTACCGTTTTGCCACCGTCGATGGCAAGTCCGTCAAGGACCTGATCAACGACCAGGAATGGAACAAGGACGTGTTCCTGCCCACCGTGGGCAAGCGCGGCGCCGCCATCATTGCTGCTCGTGGTCTGTCCTCGGCTGCCTCGGCTGCCAACGCCGCCATCGACCACATGCGCGACTGGGCCCTGGGCTCCAACGGCGAATGGGTCACCATGGGCGTGCCCTCGCAAGGCCAGTACGGTATTCCTGAAGGCATCGTCTTCGGTTTCCCCGTCACCACCGAAAACGGCGAATACAAGATCGTCGAAGGTCTGGAAATCGATGCCTTCTCGCAAGAGTGCATCAACAAGACGCTGGCTGAGCTGGAAGCCGAGCGCGACGGCGTCAAGCACCTGCTGTAATAAAGCTAGCTGCTTGCGCTGATGGATGAAGGGTTTGAGGGTAAAAGTGCTTTCAAATCCTTATCTGTAGGGCGCCAGCAGCTCTTTTTTTAACCACGGCAGAGCCATGTTGCAGCCGCTTGGGCTTGCCCCGGTCAGGGGCCACGAGCTGCTGCATCATTTTTCTGCTCCCATATCACCGTCTGTTGCATGACTGAATCCGCTCACCCCAAAGACATCTTGCTCGGTGCACAGGCCGCAGCCAGTGCCTTGCCCGTGTGCGACCACTACAGCGGCCAGCCGGAGCGCATGCGCAAAAGCCTGCAGCTGCAGGCCGAAATGACGGCCGAGCTGGGGCGTTGCGTGTTCGATGTCACACTCGATTGCGAGGACGGTGCAGCCGTCGGTCGGGAAGCAGCGCATGCCGATCTGGTGGTGGATCTGGTGCGCGCCCACACCCAGGAGCATCCCCAGGCACGCATTGCCGTGCGGGTGCATGCGCTGGAGCATCCCGCCTTTGTCGAGGACGTGGCGCGCATCGTGGGGCAGGTGGGCGATCGCCTTACGCATGTCATGCTGCCCAAGGTGGAGAACGTGGATCAGGTGGCGCTGGCGGCGCGCGTGCTCGACCGGGCCTATGGCCCCGACCTGCCGCTGCACGTGCTTGTCGAATCGCCGGCGGCCGTGCAGCAGGCATTCGAGATTGCCGCCCACCCGCGCGTGGCCTCCATCAGCTTTGGTCTGATGGACTTTGTCTCGGCCCACGGTGGCGCCATTCCCGCCAGCGCCATGGGCGTGCAGGGCCAGTTCGAGCATCCGCTGGTGCTGCGTGCCAAGCTGGAGATTGCTGCCGCCTGCCATGCTTACGGCAAGGTGCCCTCGCACTGCGTGGTCACCGAATTCAAGGACACTGCGGCGCTGACCCAGGCCGCGCGCCGCGCCAGCCGGGAGCTGGGCTATACGCGCATGTGGAGCATCCACCCGGCGCAGATCCGCCCCATCGTCGCCGCCTTTGCGCCCGATGCCGCGCTGGTCGAGCAGGCCGCAGCCATCCTGCTGGCGGCAGAGGCCGCCCACTGGGGCCCCATCAGCCACGAAGGGGTGCTGCACGATCGGGCCAGTTACCGCTATTACTGGCATGTGTTGCAGCGCGCGCAGCAAACGGCACTCACTTTGCCCGACAATGTGCGCCGCTGGCTGCCGGAGCAAGGTGCTTTTGCGCCAGCACAGACCGATTGTTAAAGACAGAGCACGTTTTGCTGGAGATCGTATGAAACGCCTGATCGCCTCCACCCTTTTGCTGGCCCCCATGCTGGCTTTGGCAGCTTCTGCCAACACTGCCCCCAAGGCAGCTGCACACCAGACCGTGGCCAAGGCCAAGTCGGGCACCAGCGCCCAGGCCAGGAAGCCTGCTGCCAGGAAGAAGTCCACTGGCGGGAAGGTGGCCGCAGCGGCAGCCGTTGGTGCCGCAGGGGCGGGCGCTGCAGCCCATGCAGCATCGGCCCCGGCACCGCTGGATGCGCAGGCCCTGGCTCTGGCCGATCTGGTACACACCGGCCGCATTGGCTGCGAGCTGGGCAAGCACGTCAACATCGTGCGCGATGAAACCCACCCCGGCTATTTCAAGGTGTCGGGCAGCGGTTTCAATTTCCACATGAGCCCGGTGCCCACCACCACGGGCGCCATTCGTCTGGAAGACACCCGTGCGGGCGCTGTATGGCTGCAAATTGCCAACAAGTCCATGCTCATGAACCAGAAGGCCGGCCAGCGCCTGGCCGATGAGTGCATGAGCCCGCAGCAGTTGCAGGTGGCTGAAGCCATCAAGAAAAACCCCTTGCCCAACCTGCTGGACGGCGTGGCGGGCAAGTAAGACTTTCCAACATCCACCCCCTTAGACCATTACCCTGGAGAACAAGCATGTTGCAAGCCTACCGTGATCATGTGGCCGAGCGCGCCAAGCTGGGCATCCCCCCCCTGGCCCTGGATGCCAAGCAAGTGGCCGAGCTGATCGAACTGATCAAGAACCCGCCCGCTGGCGAAGAAGAGTTCCTGCTGGAGCTGTTGACCCATCGCGTGCCCCCCGGGGTGGATGATGCGGCCAAGGTCAAGGCCTCCTTCCTGGCGGCCGTGGCCCACGGCGACATCCAGGTCGCTCTGATCAGCAAGGCCAAGGCCACCGAGCTGCTGGGCACCATGGTGGGCGGCTACAACGTCCATCCCCTGATCGAGCTGCTGGACGATGCCGAAGTGGCCGATGTGGCCGCGGCAGGTCTGAAGAAGACCCTGTTGATGTTCGACTACTTCAACGATGTCGCCGCCAAGGCCAAGGCCGGCAATGCCAAGGCCAAGGAAGTGATGCAGAGCTGGGCCGATGCCGAGTGGTTCACCAGCCGTCCCAAGGTTGCCGAGAAGATCACCGTCACCGTGTTCAAGGTGCCTGGTGAAACCAACACCGACGACCTGTCGCCCGCTCCCGATGCGACCACCCGTCCCGACATCCCGCTGCACTACCTGGCGATGCTGAAGAACACCCGCCCCGACGCGGCCTTCAAGCCCGAGCAGGACGGCGTGCGCGGCCCCATCCAGTTCATCGAAGACCTGAAGAAGAAGGGCCACCTGGTGGCCTACGTGGGCGACGTGGTCGGTACCGGCTCCAGCCGCAAGTCCGCCACCAACAGCGTGATCTGGGCCACCGGCCAGGACATCCCCTACGTGCCCAACAAGCGCTTCGGTGGCGTGACCCTGGGCGGCAAGATCGCTCCCATCTTCTTCAACACCCAGGAAGACTCGGGCGCGCTGCCGATCGAGGTGGACGTCTCCAAGATGAACATGGGCGATGTCATCGACATCTTCCCCTATGAAGGCAAGATCGAGAAGAACGGCGAAGTCATCGCCAACTTCCAGCTCAAGAGTGAAGTGCTGCTGGACGAAGTGCAGGCTGGTGGCCGCATCAACCTGATCATCGGCCGTGCACTGACCGCCAAGGCCCGCGAGTTCCTGGGCCTGCCGGCTTCGACCGTGTTCCGCCTGCCCGTGGCGCCTGCCGACAGCGGCAAGGGTTTCACCCTGGCACAGAAGATGGTGGGCCGTGCCTGCGGTCTGCCCGAAGGTCAGGGCATCCGTCCCGGCACCTACTGCGAGCCGCGCATGACCACCGTGGGTTCTCAGGACACCACCGGCCCCATGACCCGCGACGAGCTGAAGGACCTGGCCTGCCTGGGCTTCTCGGCCGACATGGTGATGCAGTCCTTCTGCCACACCGCTGCCTATCCCAAGCCCGTGGACGTGAAGACCCACCGCACCCTGCCGGAGTTCATTTCCAGCCGTGGTGGCGTGTCCCTGCGCCCTGGCGACGGCGTGATCCACAGCTGGCTCAACCGCCTGCTGCTGCCCGACACCGTCGGCACCGGTGGCGACTCGCACACCCGCTTCCCGATCGGCATCTCCTTCCCTGCCGGCTCCGGTCTGGTGGCCTTTGCCGCTGCCACCGGCGTGATGCCGCTGGACATGCCCGAATCCGTGCTGGTGCGCTTCAAGGGTGAAATGCAGCCCGGCGTGACCCTGCGCGACCTGGTGCATGCCATCCCGCTGTACGCCATCAAGCAAGGTCTGCTGACCGTGGAAAAGGCTGGCAAGAAGAACATCTTCTCGGGCCGCATCCTGGAAATCGAAGGTCTGCCCAAGCTGAAGGTGGAGCAGGCATTCGAGCTGTCCGACGCTTCGGCCGAGCGCTCGGCTGCCGGCTGCACGATCAAGCTGGACAAGGAACCGGTCATCGAGTACCTGAAGTCCAACATCGTGCTGATGCAGAACATGATTGCCGACGGCTATCAGGACGCCAAGACCCTGCAGCGCCGCATCGAGAAGGTCGAAGCCTGGCTGGCCAACCCCCAGCTGCTGGAAGCCGACAAGGACGCCGAGTACGCTGCCGTGATCGAGATCGACCTGAACGAGATCAAGGAACCCATCGTCTGCTGCCCCAACGACCCGGACGATGCCAAGTTCCTGTCCGACGTGGCCGGCACCAAGATCGACGAAGCCTTCATCGGCTCGTGCATGACCAACATCGGTCACTTCCGCGCCGCAGCCAAGCTGCTGGGCGGCCAGCGTGACATCCCGGTCAAGCTGTGGGTGGCACCTCCCACCAAGATGGACCAGAACGAGCTGATCAAGGAAGGCCATTACGCCGCCTTCGGCGCCGCCGGTGCCCGCACCGAAATGCCCGGCTGCTCGCTGTGCATGGGCAACCAGGCTCAGGTGCGTGAAGGTGCAACCGTGATCTCCACCTCGACCCGCAACTTCCCCAACCGTCTGGGCAAGAACACCAACGTGTTCCTGGGCTCGGCCGAGCTGGCTGCAATTGCCTCGCGCCTGGGCCGTCTGCCCACCAAGGAGGAGTACCTCAAGGAAATGGGCGTGATCGATGCAGACAAGGAAAGCGTGTACCGCTACATGAACTTCAACCAGATTGAAGAGTACGTGGAGAACGCCAAGACCGTTGCTGCTGCCTGATCGATCTCAGGTTTTGTAGCTTCCAACCCCCACCGGGCTTGCCCCTGTGGGGGTTTTATCTTTGAAACCTATTGCAGATAAGCGCCAAAAGCTATTGTTTTGATAGCTTTTGAGGCTTTCTGTTCTGCATCCTTATGTCTTTGATGCCAGAAAAGCAACAACAGCGCATCGCGTACTGGCTGGATCAGTTGGAGCACGCGCTGCAGGCCGGCAGCACCACCCCATGGGCACACGATGAGCACGACGAGCAGCCCGTGTATCTGCTGCGCGCTGAAACACCGCGAGGCAGCGCAGTAGCGCGGTTGCTCCTGTCCTGGAAAATGAGCCGCCGCAAGAAAACCGGTGACTGGATCAAGCCCCGTCCCCCCAGCCTGATGGCCGAATACGCCCTGGTCAGCGAGCGTGCGGATCAGGGCCTCTCGCCCGATCAGGAGTGCGTGCGCATCCTCCAGGGCTTTCAGGAAGGAGCTGCCCAGCGCCTGGGCGGCAAGTCGCCTGCTGCGGCAGAGATGACCGTGCAAGGTGAAGTCGGTCGGTTCGTGCTGCAAAAGTGCGCGGCCACCGGACGCCTGTTCTGGCAGGACGAAGAGGGCGTCATCGCCAGCCCGCCGCTGCGCTGGAAGGAGGATACGGCCCGGCTGTCCTGGAGCTGGCAGGCAGCGCAGGGCGTTGTCGCTTCCCATGCGCTGTGGCAGTTGCGTGTGGGCGTGCAACAAGGCGAGGAGGGGCCGGCTCAGCCACTGTCGCCCACGCTGCATCTGTTTGTCGGCCCGCCCACGCTGTATGTGGATGTGCAGCGGCAGTGCTGTGGCATGCTGCAGCTGCCCGATGCGCTGGATGCGGCCCTGCTGGCCGTGTTGCTGGACGCTCCGGCGCTGCCGGAAGAGGCATTTCGGGCAGACAACGGCCACCTGGCCCAGCGCCTGGCGCCACGGCTGCACACCTTGCCGCCGGGCATTGAGCTGCCTGAGGCCTGGCCACGGTGTCGGCCCCAGCCCGTGCTCAGCCTGCATCCGGTGCCTGTACCGCAGCGTCCACAGTTGGGGCTGGTGCAGGCCAGGTTGGGCTTCGACTACCAGGGCCTCAAAGGCTGTTGGGCTGGGCGCAGCGCTACCGTGAGCGTTGCCTTGCCTGAGGGGCGTACCGTCCTGCTCACACGCGATCTGGAGGCTGAGCAGCAGGCAGTGCGTTCGCTGACTACTCTGGGGCTGGAGCCACATGACGAGGCGGGCTATGTCTGCCGTGATACGAGCGTCTGGCTGGAGTGGGCGGCCACAGACTGGCAGCCGCTGCGCCAGGCCGGCTTTGCGCTGGAACTGGCCCCGGAGCTGAGCCACTGGGTCCACACCGTGGAGAGCGTGGACATCCACCTGACGCAGGAGGGCCTGGACGACGAGGTTGATGCCCGTACCGACCAAATGCCTGAAGGCCGGGAGGTCGGGGAGGGGACGCGTGCCCCAGCCTGGTTTGCTCTTTCCCTGGGCATAGAAATCAATGGTCAGCGCCACAACGTGCTGCCCTGGCTGCCAGACTGGCTGGCACAGGTGCAGGACGGACCAGAGGGGCCGGAGCTGCCGCCCTGGCTGTGGCAGGAACAGGCCGACGGGCGCTGGTTGCGTCTGCCTTCGGCACCCCTGCGGCCCTGGCTCACCGCCTTGCTGGAACTGGTGCAGGAGCGCCGGTTTGCTGGCGAGCGCCTGCGCCTGTCCAGTGTGGAGGCCCTGCGCATGGCTTCCGTCATGGAGTTGCGCCAGGGGCAGACCTGGCACGGCATGCAGCAGTTGCACGCCATGCTGACGCAGCTGGCCGCTGGCGCTGCCCTGCCGCAGACGCAGCTGCCCAAGGGGCTGCTGGCGCAGCTGCGCCCCTACCAGCGCCAGGGGCTCGATTGGCTGCAGTTTCTGCGCCAGCACCAGCTGGGCGGCATCCTGGCAGACGACATGGGGCTGGGCAAAACCCTGCAGACCCTGGCGCACCTGCTGTGCGAGCAGGAGGCAGGGCGGCTGGATCGCCCCTGTCTGGTCATTGCCCCGGTGAGCCTGCTGGGCAACTGGCGTCGTGAGGCGGCCCGTTTTGCGCCCAGTCTGCGAACCCATGTCTGGCATGGGCTGGAGCGCCACGCCGGTACCTTTGTCGAAGCGTGCGACTTGCTCATCGCCCCGTATTCACTGTTGCAGCGCGATCGTCAGCGCTGGCTTCAGCAGCGCTGGCATGTGGTGGTGCTGGACGAGGCGCAACACATCAAGAACGCCAGCTCACAGACCGCGCAGGTGGTGCGTGGGCTGGACGCGCGCCAGCGCATTGCCCTGTCGGGCACGCCTCTGGAAAACCATCTGGGCGAGTTGTGGAGCCTGTTTCACTTCGTCATGCCCGGTTTTCTGGGCAGCCAGAAGCGCTTCAACGAGTTGTTTCGCTTCCCTATCGAGAAACAGAGCGACCACGCCGCCTTGCAGCGCCTGCGCCAGCGCATCACGCCTTTCGTGCTGCGCCGCACCAAGGCCACTGTGGCCACGGAACTGCCGGCCAGTATCGAGAGCGTCACCAGCGTGCACCTGTCGGGTGCGCAGGCCGATCTGTACGAAACCATCCGCCTGGCCACGGAAAAGACCGTGCGTGATGCGCTGGCAGAAAAAGGTCTGGCGCGAGCGCAAATCCAGCTGCTGGATGCGCTGCTCAAACTGCGTCAGGTGTGCTGCGATCCGCGCCTGGTGAAAAACAGTGTCCAGGCCACCAGGGTGAAAACCTCGGCCAAGCTGGAACTGCTCATGGAGCTGCTGACGGAGCTGGTGGGGCAGGGGCGCCGGGTGCTGGTGTTTTCGCAATTTACCAGCATGCTGGCGCTGATCGAGACCGAGCTGGAGCGTGCCGGATTGCCGTGGACCAAGCTCACCGGCCAGACCCGGCAGCGCGATGCGGCCATCGAGCGCTTTACCAGTGGGCAGGTGCCGATCTTCCTCATCAGCCTGAAGGCCGGCGGCACGGGCCTGAATCTGCCGCAGGCCGACACCGTCATCCACTACGATCCCTGGTGGAACCCCGCCGTGGTGGAACAGGCCACGGGCCGCGCCCATCGCATCGGGCAAGAGCGCCAGGTCATGGTTTACAAGCTGGTGGCCGAGGGCACCATCGAGGAACGCATGCTGGCCTTGCAGGAGCGCAAGGCCGCTCTGGCAAAAGGCCTGCTGGCCGGTGCAGCAGGGCGCGAGCAACCCATGTTTTCCGAGGAAGACGTGGCAGAGCTGCTGCGTCCCCTGGACGGTTGATGTAAAAACTTGCCTGGCTTTCTCTGAAGTCAAAAAAGTAGTGCTAGAATATTGGCTTTCCGAGGTTGAGGTGATTGACCGAGGGAAGTAAATGCGGGAATAGCTCAGTTGGTAGAGCGCAACCTTGCCAAGGTTGAGGTCGTCGGTTCGAGACCGATTTCCCGCTCCAGATGATCAACCGCAGAGTGCGCAAGGCCTCTGCGGTTTTTTCATTTCCAAAGGCTGCGGCTCCTTTTTGCTGTCGTGGATTTAGGCGTGGATCGCCACGAGATCATGCGCTTCGCGGCGCATCGTTGCGGGCTCTCTAGTTCGGCATCACGGTTGGACAGACACGTAGCTCGGTAACGGCATTGTCGGAAGGCAGCAGTATCCCCAGCGGCACGCATGGACGACCGTTCTCGCACCAGTCGTAGTCGGCGGTGTGTGGCGATCGGGTCAGACGAAGCACCGCGTGCTGGGTACGCGGATGCCAGGTCCACACCCCGTCCTTTAGCGTCGCGCCCTCTCCAGGTTCCATGCCAGCACCGTGGCCGCTCACACGCACGCTGTCCAGTACCAATACTTCGCCTTCCACCCGCCATGCCTCCTCCCAGCGCACGCGCTCGATCGAATGCGTCCACGCGAGCGTGAACGCATTCGCGGCGACCACCGCAGTGGCGAGACTGGTGGAGAGGCAGAGCGCCATTACGTCGTCAGTGCCTGCATACCACGCGAGCGCCAGATGTGCCATCCCATCACCATCGCAGCCAGGCCGAAGCCGAGCTCATCGGTGAGGGGCAGCGCAACCACCAGCAGGGAGGCAGCGACGAAGGCGAGTACGCGTTCGAGGGCGCTCATCGGCGAGCGGAAGTGGCCGACCACTGCAGTCCCCCATAGTGTTACCGCGAGCAACGCCTTGAACACCACGTACAGGGTTGCGTCGATGCCCTTGTCGCCCTGCAGCATTAGCTCTGGTGCATACACCGCCATGTAGGGCACGATAAAGCCGGCGATGGCGATTTGTACCGCACGCACGCCGATCTTGAGTCCGGTTTCCTTGGCGATTGGCGCTGCGGCGAAGGCGGCGAGTGCGACCGGCGGGGTGAGGTCGGCCATGATCCCGAAATAGAACACGAACATGTGCGAGACGATCAGCGGCACGCCAAGTTCGAGCAGCGCGGGCGCGGCAATTGAGCTGGTGATGATGTAGTTCGGGATGGTCGGGATGCCCATGCCGAGCACTAGGCAGGTTAGCATGGTGAGCAGCAGCGACACGAACAAGCTATCGCCTCCGATCTGGATGATGTAGCCGGCGAAGGCGGTGGCGCCGCCGGTCAGTGTCAGCGAACCGATGATCACGCCCACCAGCGCACACGCCACGCCTACCGGCAGTGCGTGCATTGCGCCGTCCACCAGCGCCCTCACTGCCAGGCGGAGGGTGCTGCGACCGTCCGCACGAGGCACCAGCAGCACCGCGAGCACTGCCACTACCGCCACTACCGAGACGATGCCAAACTTGGCGAAGGCTGAGCAAGCTAGGCCGAGCACGATCCAGAACAGCAGGCGCAACGAGGCGCCGTTGAGGTGATGCGCCAGGCTGCTGCCGAAGATCAGTACCACGGTCAGTGCCAATCCCACCATGCCGGCAAACATCGGCGTAAAGCCGGCAAAAAGCAGGTAAACCAGACCGACGAGCGGCAGCAGCAGGTACCAGCGCTCGCGGATCGCTGCCCAGGGATCAGGACACTCCGCTTTCGGCAGGCCCTTCAGTCCGGTGCGGCCCGCCTCGAGGTGTACCATCCAGAACACGGTGAAGAAGTACAGCATCGCCGGGATCGCCGCCGCCTTGGCGATCTCAACGTAGGGGACGTTGATGGTCTCGGCCATGATGAACGCGACCGCCCCCATCACCGGCGGCATGATCTGCCCGCCCATTGAGCTGGTGGCTTCGACCGCGCCGGCGAAAGCCGGCGTGTAGCCAAACCTTTTCATCAGCGGGATGGTGAACTGGCCGGTAGTGACTACGTTGGCCACGCCCGAGCCGTTGATCGTGCCCATCAGGCCGGACGAGACTACCGAAACCTTGGCCGGACCGCCTTTGGTGTGGCCGACGGTGCCGAGCGCAAAGTTGGTGAAGAGGTCGATCATGCCCGCCTGCTCAAGGAAGGCACCGAACAGGATGAACAGAAAGATATAGGACGAGGACACATAGGTCGGCGTGCCGTAGATACCTTCGGTACCGAAGGCGAGCTGGCCTACCACCTGGTCCAGACCGTAGCCGCGGTGGGCGAGTGCACCCGGCAGGTACTCGCCGAACAGGGCGTAAGCGAGAAAGCAGAGGCAGATCAGCGGCAGCGCCAGCCCCATGATGCGGCGTGCTGCCTCGAATACCAGTACCAGTGTGATGATGCCCACCGCCATGTCGGCTTGGGTAAGCTCGCCGGCGCGCTGCACGAGGTCGGCCTCATAGATCCAGTGGTAGCCCGACAGCAGCAGTGCAGCGAAGCCGATGGCCTTGGTCAGCAGGCTGGTGCGTCCCTGCCCGCCACGCACAGGATGGAGCAGGAAACTCAGCAGCAGCAGGAAGCCCACGTGCAGCGCACGTACGACGGTACTCGACAGCGGGCTGAACGCCGAGGTGACGAGCTGGAAGACCGAAAACAGGATCGCGCTGTAGAACACGACGCGCAGCATGCCCTTACCGGCTTGGGCGGCGGACGAATCGACGGAGGAGCTCATGGCGGTTCCGGAGAAAGAAGCGAGGTACAAACCGCCCGGGTGCGGCGAGGCCGACCCGGATGGTGGAGGTGGGAAGGGCTTACTTAATCAGGCCTTTCTCGCGATAGAACTTCTCTGCGCCTGGATGGAGCGGTATGGGCAGGCCTTCGATTGCGCTCTCGAGCTTGATCTGGCGGCCGCTGGAGTGTGAGTTGCCAAGGCGCTCTAGGTTGTCAAAGATACCTTTGGTCATCCGGTAAGCGACCTCATCCGAAACTTTGGCGTTAGTGACGAGCAGGTTGTTGATTGCCACTGTCGGCACCTCGGTGGTCTGGCCCTCGTAGGTGCCAGCCGGAACTGCGGCTGCACGGTAGGCGGCGTTGCCCACCTTGGTCACCACCTCGGCCGGAATGGGCACGAAGTTGACCTTCACTGCAGAGGATAGGTCGCGCAGCGCCGCCACGCCCAAGCCTGCTGACTGCAGTGTGACGTCGATCTGGCGGTTCTTCATGAGCTCGACCGACTCTCCGAAAGGCAGGTACTCGACTTTGGCGAAGTCGGCATAGGATAGCCCGGCCGCCTTGAGGATGGTCCGCGCGTTGATCTCTGTCCCCGAACGCGGTGCCCCCACCGAGATGCGCTTGCCCTTGAGATCTGCAAGGGTCCGGATGTTGGCGTCGGCCAGCGCCACGATCTGGATGTAGTTGGGATAGATCGAAGCGATTGCGCGCAGTTTGTCGAGCGGTTTAGTGAAGCCCGCGTCGGCGTTGCCCTTCCAGGCGTCGGAGACCGAGTCGGCGAGCGAGAAGCCAATCTCGCCGCGGCCTGCCTGCAGCAGGTTGAGATTCTCTGCAGAGGCCTTGGTGGCCTGCACCTGGACCTTGCTGTCGGGGATAACTTCGCCATAGATCTGCGACAGGGTGACGCCGAGCGGGTAATACACCCCGCTGGTGCCACCGGTCAGTACGTTGACGAAGGTGGCGGCCGAGGCCGCACTGGTCATGGCGACAAATATGGTGCCGACTGCACACTTGCGGATCAGGGATTTCAACGATCGCTCCTTTATTTGATAAGTCTTGGTTACTTACCCATCAGCGGGTCGTTCCACTCTAGCAACTGCCGTGCCACTTGCGACCACCATGATGATCAGTGTTTCCCCTGGTTTTTCATGGTGTTCCGGGCCGGAGGCTGTGGACTGCTGCGGTTGCGGTGCGATATTCCGGAACGCCTCCTTGTGTGTGTTGTCCAGAAATCCGCATGACACCGGAACTGCGTCCCGCAGAGTACCTGCAGTTCGTCTAGCCCCCCCTTTTCTATACGCTGCGGTGATCTGCCAAAATGGCTGCCCCGCATTCCAGCCGGCTCTCGCGTCGCCCAGCACCGGGCCGGCCCACGACGATGGAAACGATCGATACCGTAGTGATCGGCGCCGGCGTGGTTGGTCTCGCCTGCGCCCACAGCCTCGCCCGTGACGGACGCGAGGTGGTGGTGCTCGAACGCGAGACCGCCTTCGGCACCGGCATCAGTGCACGCAACAGCGAGGTGATCCATGCCGGACTGTACTACCCGCCCGGCTCGCTCAAGGCCCGGCTGTGTGTGGAGGGCCGCCACCGTCTGTATGCCTGGTGCGAGGAGCATCGGGTGAACCACGCACGCTGCGGCAAAGTTGTCGTTGCCAGTGCGGCAGCGCAGGCGCCAGCGCTACGGGCGATAGCCGAGCGTGCACGCGCCAACGGCGTGGACGACCTGCGCTGGATCGACTCCGCTGAGCTTGCTGCGCTGGAGCCGGCGCTCGCGGGCCATGGCGCGCTGCTGTCGCCCTCGACGGGCATCGTTGACAGTCATGGTCTGATGTTGTCCCTGCTTGGCGATGCTGAGCGCCATGGGGCGATGCTGGCGCTCGGCAGCCCGGTGCTGGAGGGGCGCGCAGAGGTCGATGGCATCGTCTTGTGCGTCGGCGGCGAGGGCGCCACCGAGCTGAAGGCGAAACGGGTGATCAATGCTGCGGGACTGGACGCTCCCGCGCTCGGGCGCGCTATCGCTGCACCCGCAGCTGCGCGGGCCCCGCATCCGCATTACGCGCGCGGGGTGTACTTCAGCTACGTCGGCAAGGCGCCGTTCTCGCACCTGATCTACCCGATTCCGGAACCTGGCGGACTGGGCGTGCACCTGACCCTGGATCTGGGCGGCCAGGCGAAGTTCGGCCCTGACGTGGAATGGATCGCCGCACCGGACTACACGGTGGATCCCGCTCGGGTGGAGCGCTTCGTCAGCGCGATTCGGCGTTGGTGGCCGGCGCTCGACCCGGAACGCCTGCAGCCGGGCTATGCGGGCGTGCGACCGAAGATCGTCGGCCCTGGGGCGCCGGATGCGGACTTCCGCATCGACGGCCCCGCCGTGCACGGCACACCGGGACTGGTCCATCTCTACGGCATCGAATCGCCCGGCCTCACCGCGGCGCTCGCGATCGGCGAGCACGTCGCGGCGATGCTGTCCGCGAACGGGTGAGGCTGCTGGTCAGGTTGATCGTGGGCCTTGTGTCGGTGTCCATCTCTGGGATGGCGCCGTGCAGAGCGAGGAAATGCTGCCGCCGCTGGTTGCTGTGTGATATTGCGCAAGACAACAAAAAGCCCCGCTACCTGTGGGGGAGGGGGGCTGTGCGGTGGGCTGAAATGCTCTGGTGGAGCGGGTGAAGGGAATCGAACCCTCGTATCAAGCTTGGGAAGCTGGCGTTCTACCATTGAACTACACCCGCAATACAGCCGAAGATTGTATCACGGGCCATGTCTTTCCTGAGTGCTTGATGCTTGACTTAGCACCCCGTCGGGGCTGCAGCGCGGCGCTTGTGCAATGCCAGCCAGCCGAGCATGGCCAGCACCAGGGCGATGAGCGGCAGCATCAGCGTGTTGATGGTTTCCCAGCCTGCGGTGTTCAGCAGCCGGCCCGAGCCAAACGATGCGATGGCGACGGTGCCGAATACGAGCAAGTCGTTGAGTGCCTGGACCTTGGTCCGCTCTGCCGGGGTGTAGGTGTCGGTCACCATGGCGGTGGCGCCGATGAAACCGAAGTTCCAGCCAACGCCCAGCAGGATGAGCGAGCCCCAGAAGTGCAGCAGCTCCAGGCCGGCCAGGGCCAGCAGGCCGGACCCTGCAATCAGCAGCAGGCCCAGTACCGTGATGCTGATCTTGCCAAAGCGGGCGATGAGGTGGCCGGTGAAGAAGCTGGGCGCGAACATGGCAAGCACGTGCCATTGGATGCCCAGCGCTGCTTCTCCGACGGTGTGGCCGCAGCCGACCATGGCCATGGGGGCGGCGGTCATGATGAAGGCCATCAGTCCGTAGGAGACGACGCCAGCGGTGACGGACACCACGAATGCCGGGCTGCGGGCAATGGTGCCCAGGGGGCGCACGGCTCCAGTCACTGTTGCCGATGCTGGAGGTGGGGTGCGCAGCATCCACAGGATGGGCAGCGCCAGCAGGGCCAGGCAGGCCTGGCCGAGGAAACTGCCGGCAAATGGCGCCATTGGCCAGGCATCGCGCGTCCAGATGACGACCTGCGGGCCGATGATGGCGGCCACCAGCCCGCCGACCATGATGCGTGAAATGGCCTGGCTGCGTTGGTGTGGCTCCACCACATCGGTGGCGGCGAAGCGGTAGCTTTGTACGCAGGCGCCGTAGAAACCTGCCATGGCGGTGCCCAGGCAGAAGGTGACGAAGTTGCCTTGCAGCACACCGAAGGTGGCAATCAGTCCGGCGATGCAGCCCAGCATGGCCCCCAGTACATAGGCCGAGCGGCGGCCCAGGCGGCGCATCAGTATCGCAGCCGGAATGGTTGAGAGCGCCAGCCCCAGCTGGTAGAGGCTCACTGGCAACGTTGCCAGTGTCGGGGTGCTGGCAAGGGTCTGTCCGACGATGCCGCCCAGGGAGATGATGATGGGCGGCGCAGCCCCGCCCAGCGATTGGGCCGCAACCAGCAGCCAGATGTTGCGTTGGGCGTCGCCTGCACCGACGGCGCTGCCTGCTTCCTTGGGGGGAGAAATCGTCATGGGTTCACTGGGTGTTGGTAACCGGTGGCAGGACCTGGCCCGGAAGCAGGATGCGTCTCCAGCCGATGTGGTCTGTATTGGATTTTCTAATTATGTGTAGCATTTGGCGATTGTACTGTGTGCGATTCAGAAGGAAATGAGCCTGAAATCGTTGATGAAAGCGCGCAAACAGCTATAAAAAATAAAGGTTCTGAATCCGGTCGCGCCCCGGGTCGGGATGGCACCTGGCGGCGCCTGCAATTGCGGCGGGCAAAAGAAAACCCCTGCGGTGTATCCGTCAGGGGCTTGGGGGGAGCAGGGGATGGAGCGGATGTCCTGGCTTGCCGTTGTGTGTTGGATCAGAGTGCATCTACGCTGTACTCTCCCTGGGGTGCTTCCTGTGCCAGCAGGCTGATGATTTCCTCGGGGGAGCGCGGCTCGGGCTGGGGCGGGTTGTCCTGGGCGTAGGCCTGGAGCTGGATGACGGATTGGAAGAAGGTCATGGTGCGTTCCTTTCAGTGCTGTGGGGCGACATGCTGAGCAACGCCCCTGATGCCCGAATGGTTGACCTTTCCGGTGAAAGCAGCGTGACAAAACAGGGCGGTTTGCCTGGTGGCAGCACCGTTGGGCGAGGGTGGGTGGCCCCGTGCACACACCTGGTGTCTGTCAGGCCAGCTCCGGCAGCGGCCCCAGGGTGCGCTGGCTGCTGAAGTGGCGCTCCTGCCCGGTGATGGGGTCGGTGAAGCTCAGGTGTTGCGCCAGCAGCTGGAGGGGGCGGGAGAAGTCGCCCTCGGGCGCATCGTTCACTTCGGGGTAGAGGGCGTCGCCTTGCAGGCCCAGTCCCAGGGCGGCCATGTGCACACGCAGCTGGTGGCGTTTGCCGCTGATGGGGCGCAGCCGGTAACGTGCCCAGTGCTGGTTGTGCTCAAGCAGCTTCATCTGGGTGTGGCTGTTGGGTGTGCCGGGCACTTCGTGCATGCGGATGAAGTTGCCGCTGGGCTCCATGCGGCTGCTGTGGGTGCGTGGGAAGGTGATCTCGGGACGGTAGGGGGCGATGGCCTCATAGACCTTGCGCACGTGCCGCTCACGAAACAGCGCCTGGTAGGCGCCGCGATCGTGGCGCTGCACGCTCAGCAGCACCAGCCCGGCGGTGTCACGGTCGATGCGGTGGATGGGGGAAAGGTCCGGCAGGCCCAGCTGATTTTTCAGCTGCACCAGCAGGGTGTGCTGGATATAGCGCCCACTGGGGGTGACGGGCAGAAAGTGTGGCTTGTCGGCCACGACCAGATGCTCGTCCTGATGGAGCACCTGCGCGCGAAAGGGCATGGGCGGTTCCTGCTCAACCTCGCGGTAGTAGTACACGCGCAGGCCGCGCAGGAAAGGCGTGTCCGGGGTGACGGGGCGGCCGAGTTCATCGACGACTTCGCCCCGGGCCATGCGCCGTACCCAGTCGGCACGGTCCACAGCAGGCAGGCGCTGGCAGAGGTAGTCGAGCGTCAGACCGCTTCCCTGGCTGGGCAGCACCACGCAGCTGGGTTTGACGCCCGCACGCAAGGGCAGTACCTGGGGGTCGTGCGTGTTGTACATCGGTGAATTTATAAAAAATTTGGCTCAAACCCTTGCTGGGCAAGCGCTGAAAGCTCTTGTTTTATGAGTGGTTTTGTACCAGCAGGCGGGCGATGGCCTGGGCCGTGGCCTGAGCTGCGCCGCGGTGTGCCTGAGCAAAGGCCAGGGCTGCCTGGCGCGACTGGGCCAGGGCGCGCGGGTGCTGTGCCAGGGCGATGGCCTGGTCCACACCCTGGGCCATGTCGAGGACCCGCAGGGCGGCGCCCACGCAGCATGCCTGTTCGGCCACCTGGGCAAAGTTGAAGCTGTGTGGCCCCACGATGATGGGACAGGCGCAGGCGGCGGCTTCGATCAGGTTCTGGCCACCCAGGGGGGCAAAACTGCCGCCCAGCAGCGCCACCTGGGCGCAGGCGTAGTACAGCGTCATTTCCCCCAGGCTATCGCCCAGCCAGACATCGGCATCGTGTGGAGGCAGGCGCTCGCCCCACTGGCTGCGGCGTGCCACGCGCAGACCGGCCTGGGTGAGCAGGTCGGCCACTTCGCAAAAGCGCTGGGGGTGGCGCGGCACGATGAGCCACTGGAAGCGCTGCATGGCCGGTTGGGCTCGCCACTGGGCCAGCCACTGGGCTTCTTCGTCCTCGCGCGAGCTGGCCAGCAGGAGCACGGGGCGGCTGCTGGCAGCGCGCCAGGCAGCGCCCTGGGCCAGCAGGATGGCATCGGGCTGGGCATCGAACTTGAGGTTGCCCATGATGGCCGTCACGGGGGCGCCCAGGCTGCGCAGGCGGTCGGCATCCTCGGCACTTTGCGCCAGCACGGCAGACAGCCCTGCGTAGGCAGGACGCGACAGCGCCGACCAGCGTTGCGCGCCCGCCAGGGATTTGGCATTCAGGCGGGCATTGGCCAGCACCAGGGGGATCCTGGCCTGCTGGCAGGCGGCCACCAGGTTGGGCCAGACCTCGGTTTCCATCAGAACGCCGACCAGCGGCCGAAATTGCTGGATGAAGCGTTGCACGGCGCCGGGCGTGTCCCACGGCAGCCACACCTGCACATCCCCGGGTTGCAGGAGTTTTTCGCCCTCGGCGCGCCCGGTGGCGGTGCCGTGGGTGAGCAGCAGGCGCATGCTGGGCAGGTGGGTGCGCAGGTGCTTGAGCAGCACGGCGGCAGCGCGGGTTTCGCCCAGGGAGACGGCGTGGATCCAGATCCATTGCCCCGCGCCATCGCGTCCCAGGCTGCTGGGCTGGTAGTGCCCGAAGCGTTCGGCGATGGCATGACCGTAGCCCGGTTCGGCCTTGGCACGGCGCCGCAGCTTGTGTTTGAGCAGGGGCTGGGCAGCCCAGACAAGCAGGCTGTACAGGGCGCGGGCCAGGGTCATGGTGGCCACGTTGTCAGTGGGCCGCAGTGCCCAGAATGGCATCGGGCTTGACGCGCCGCAGCAAGGCCAGCATGTCGCCCTCGATGCGGTGCAGAGCCTCGGGGGTCTGGCCTTCAAAGCGCAGCACCAGCACCGGGGTGGTGTTGCTGGCGCGAATCAGGCCGAAACCATCGGGCCAGTCGATGCGCAGGCCGTCGATGGTGCAGATTTCAGCCGGCGCGCCAAAGACGCTGGGGGCCAGCTCCTGCAACCGGGCGGCCAGGGCATGGGGCTCGCCTTCGGCACAGGCCACGTTGAGTTCGGGCGTGCTGCAACTGGTGGGCAGGGCATTGAGCAGGGCACTGGGGTCGGCATGGCGGCTGACAATCTCCAGCAGGCGCGCGGCGGCGTAGGTGCCGTCGTCAAAGCCGTACCAGCGTTCCTTGAAGAAGATGTGGCCGCTCATTTCGCCGCCCAGGGGGGCGTTCAGCTCCTTCATGCGCGCCTTGACCAGGGAGTGGCCGGTCTTGTACATCTGCGGGACGCCGCCTGCGGCGCGGATGGCCGGGGCCAGCTGCTGGCTGCACTTGACGTCGAACACGATGGTTGCGCCGGGCTGGCGGCTGAGCACATCCTGGGCAAACAGCACCATTTGGCGGTCGGGGTAGATGGTGTTGCCGTCCTTGGTGACGATGCCCAGTCGGTCACCGTCACCGTCAAAGGCCAGGCCCAGCTCGGCATCGGTGTCTTGCAGCGCCTGGATGACATCGCGCAGATTTTCCGGCTTGCTGGGGTCGGGATGGTGGTTGGGGAAGTTGCCATCCACTTCGGAGAACAGCTCAATGACCTCGCAGCCCAGGGCGCGCAGCAGGCCCGGGGCGCTGGCACCGGCCACGCCGTTGCCACAGTCCACCACCACCTTCATCGGGCGTGCCAGGCAGATGTCGCTGACGATGCGCTCGCGGTAGGCGGGCAGTACGTCCTCCTGGCGCAGGGTGGCACCTTCCTTGAGCTGCCAGTCCTGGGTCTCGATGCAGCGGCGCAGCGCCTGGATTTCATCGCCGTAGATGGCGCGGCCGGCCAGCACCATCTTGAAGCCGTTGTAGTCCTTGGGGTTGTGGCTGCCGGTGACCTGGATGCCGCTGGAGCACAGGGTGCTGGCGGCAAAGTAGAGCATGGGGGTGGTGCACAGACCAATGTCGATGACGTTGACGCCCACATCCATCAGGCCTGCAATCAGTGCCTGGGAAAGCGCCGGGCCGCTCAGGCGACCATCGCGGCCCACGGCCACTGTGGCTTCACCTGCGCGCAACGCAGCGCTGCCAAAGGCGCGGCCCAGCTGGCGTGCGACGTCTGCGTTCAGACTGTCGGGCACTACGCCACGAATATCGTAGGCTTTGAAAATGGCGGGGCTCAGCGACATGGTGTTTTCTTTCGATTTTCTTGAGGAACAAAAACAAAAACAGGGCACCTGGCGTGCCCTGCGGATTTTAGAGGTGCTGTCTGGTGCCGGGAGGCATTATCAGGAAGCCAGCAATTCCTTCACCTGGTTGAGAGCCGTGGGGTCTTCCATGGTGCTCAGGTCGCCCGGGTCGCGCTGCTCGGCCACGGCCTGCAATGCCCGGCGCAGCAGCTTGCCGCTGCGGGTCTTTGGCAGGATGCTGACAAAGATCACCCGTGCAGGACGTGCCACGGCACCCAGCTGGCTATCGACCTGCTGCATGACTTCCGCTTCCAGAGCCGCCTGCCCTTCGGGCGTGGCAATCTGCTCGGCATTGCGCGGCACGGCAAAGGCCAGGGCCACCTGTCCCTTGAGCTTGTCGGCCACGCCGACCACGGCCACCTCGGCAATGCCGGCATGGCCGCTGATGCTTTCCTCGATCTCGCGTGTGCCCAGGCGGTGGCCGGCGACGTTGATCACGTCGTCGGTGCGGCCCAGGATGAAGTAGTAGCCGTCGGCATCGCGGATGCCCCAGTCGAAGGTGCTATAGACCTGACGGCCCGGGATGCTGCTCCAGTAGGTGGAGATGAAGCGTGCATCGTCGCCCCAGACGGTTTGCAGGCAGCCGGGGGGCAGCGGCCCTTCGATGGCCAGCACGCCCTTCTGGTTGGGCTCGGTCAGCTCCTCACCAGTGGCTTCGTCGAGCAGCTTGACGTTGTAGCCATACACGGCCTTGCCGGGGCTGCCGAAGCGGCTGACCTGTTTTTCCACGCCGTTGCACAGGGTGAGGATGGGCCAGCCGGTCTCGGTCTGCCAGTAGTTGTCGATGATGGGCACTTGCAGAGCGCTGCTGATCCACTGGGCGGTGGGCTCGTCCAGCGGCTCGCCGGCCAGCCACAGGGCCTGCAGGCTGGAGAGGTTGTACTTGGTCAGGTATTCGGGATCCTGCTTCTTGAGCACGCGCACGGCGGTGGGTGCCGAGAACATGTGCGTGACGCGGTACTTTTCCACCAGGCTCCACCAGATGCCGGCATCGGGGCGGGTGGGCAACCCTTCGTACATGATGGTGGCCATGCCGTTGAGCAGGGGTGCATAAATGATGTAGCTGTGGCCCACCACCCAGCCAATGTCGCTGGTGCAGAAGAAGGTCTGCCCAGGCTGGGCGTGGAAGATGTGCTGCATGCTGGAAGCCAGGGCCACGGCGTAGCCGCCGGTGTCGCGCTGCACGCCCTTGGGTTTGCCGGTGGTGCCACTGGTGTACAGGATGTAGCTGGGGTCGGTGGACTGCACCCAGGTGCAGGGCACCTGCGCATCCTCATGCTGGGCGCGCTGCTGGCCCCAGTCGTGGTCGCGGCCCTCTTGCAGCGTCATGGGGGCCAGGCCACGGTTGACCAGCACCACGGCGTCGGGCTGGTGCTTGGCCAGGCGCAGTGCTTCATCCAGCAGGGGCTTGTAGGCAATGGCCCGCCCGCCGCGCGAGCCGGCATCGGCGCTGATGATGACCTTGGGCTGCGCGTCGTCGATGCGCGAGGCCAGCGATACCGAGGCAAAGCCGCCAAACACCACGCTGTGGATCGCACCCAGGCGGGCGCAGGCCAGCATGGCAAAGGCAGCCTCGGCAATCATGGGCATGTAGATCTGCACGCGATCGCCCTTGCCGACGCCAAACGATTGCAGCACGGCGGCCATGCGCTGCACTTCGCGGTGCAGCTGGGCGTAGGTATAGACCGTTTCGGTGTTGGTTTCGGTCGAGACGGCGATGATGGCCGGCTGGTCGCCACGTTCGCTCAGGTGGCGATCGATGGCGTTGTGGCACAGGTTGAGCTGACCATCGGAAAACCAGCGTGCAAATGGGGGATTGCTCCAGTCACAGCCTTGCTGAGGGGCCAGGTGCCAGTCGATGGACTTGGCTTGCTCCAGCCAGAAGGCATCGCGTGTCTCGGGAGCGATGGATTGGCGGTGAAAATCTGCGAACTGGGGCATCTGATGGTCTCCTTTAAGGACTTTAAGAATTGTGTCGGCGCCATTATTCAAGGGTGGCTTGCGAAAAGCTGACACTTGAGCGCTGAGTGCCAGCACTAGGGTGCGGCGGTAGTGGCCAGCACGCACAATAACGCCCCTCATTGCGGCACGTTCAAAGGAGAAGCTATGTGGTTGCTGTCTGTGGCTGTGGTGCTGGCCGTGTTGAAAGCACTGGTGCACAACGAGATGCTGGAAATAGCCTGGGTGGCTAACATGTCGTGGTGGTGGGTGATCGGCATGTTCGGCCTGACGGCTGCGTGGTGGGCCTACGCCGATGCATCGGGGCTGACCCGCCGCAAGGCCATGGAACGCGCCGATGAGCGCAAGGCCGAGCGCCAGCGCAAGAGTCGCGAAGCGCTGGGCATGAAGCCGACCCGCCGCAAGTAGCAAGTGGGGCGCTCACCTGTGCTGGCGTCAGCCTCCCGAAAGGGCGTGGGCGGGCTTCGCCAATTAAGCGCGCTGCGTGGGTGGCGCTGCCCTGGCTGGGGACGTCAGCGCCAGACGGTGTGGGAGATAATGAAAACCCAGTGCATGGCCTGAGCGCACGATCGTCTCGGGCCTTTTGGTTTTTTCGTCACGACTAGAGACTGGCATGCCCGCTTACCGTTCCAAAACTTCCACCGCCGGCCGCAACATGGCCGGTGCCCGCGCTCTGTGGCGCGCCACTGGCATGAAAGATGCGGATTTCCACAAGCCCATCATCGCCGTGGTCAACTCGTTCACGCAATTCGTTCCCGGTCACGTCCACCTGAAGGATCTGGGGCAGCTGGTGGCGCGTGAAATCGAGGCAGCCGGTGGCGTAGCCAAGGAGTTCAACACCATCGCCGTGGACGATGGCATCGCCATGGGCCACGACGGCATGCTGTATTCGCTGCCCAGCCGCGATGTGATTGCCGACAGCGTGGAGTACATGGTCAATGCCCACTGCGCCGACGCCATGGTCTGCATTTCCAACTGCGACAAGATCACCCCCGGCATGCTGATGGCCGCGATGCGCCTGAACATCCCGGTGGTGTTTGTCTCCGGCGGTCCGATGGAGGCTGGCAAGGTGCAGCTGGCGGTGCCCGGCACGCGCACCATTCAGGTCAAGAAGCTGGATCTGATCGACGCCATGGTGATGGCGGCCGACGACAAGGTGAGCGACGCCGATGTGACGGAGGTCGAGCGCTCGGCCTGCCCGACCTGCGGCTCGTGCTCCGGCATGTTCACCGCCAACTCCATGAACTGCCTGACCGAGGCCCTGGGCCTGTCGCTGCCCGGCAACGGCACGGTGGTCGCCACGCACGCCGACCGCGAACAGCTGTTCAAGCGCGCCGGTCACCTGATCGTGGAACTGGCCAAGCGCTACTACGAACAGGACGACGCTTCGGTGCTGCCGCGCGCCGTGGGCAAGCCGGCTTTCGAGAACGCGATGACGCTGGACATCGCCATGGGTGGCTCGACCAACACCATCCTGCACCTGCTGGCCATTGCCCGCGAGGCAGAGATCGACTTCACCATGGCGGACATCGACCGCCTCTCGCGCGTGGTGCCGCAGCTGTGCAAGGTGGCGCCCAACACCAACAAGTACCACATCGAGGACGTGCACCGCGCAGGCGGCATCATGGCCATCCTGGGCGAGCTGGAGCGTGCCGGCAAGCTGCACACGGATGTGCCGACCGTGCATGCGCGCACCCTGGGCGAGGCCCTGGCGCAGTGGGATATCACCCGCACCCAGGACGAAGCGGTCAAGACCTTCTACATGGCGGGTCCTGCCGGCATTCCCACCCAGGTGGCCTTCAGTCAGAACACCCGCTGGCCCAGCCTGGACCTGGACCGCGAGAACGGTTGCATCCGCTCCTACGAGCATGCGTTCAGCAAGGAAGGCGGTCTGGCGGTGCTGACCGGCAACATCGCGCTGGATGGCTGCGTGGTGAAGACGGCGGGCGTGGACGAGTCCATCCTCGTGTTCGAAGGCCCGGCCCATGTGGTCGAGTCGCAGGACGAAGCTGTGGAGCACATCCTGAACGACCAGGTCAAGGCGGGCGATGTGGTGATCGTGCGCTACGAAGGTCCCAAGGGCGGCCCCGGCATGCAGGAAATGCTCTACCCGACGAGCTACATCAAGTCCAAGGGCCTGGGCAAGGCCTGCGCGCTGCTGACGGACGGCCGTTTCTCGGGCGGCACCTCGGGCCTGTCGATCGGCCACTGCTCGCCCGAAGCGGCTGCCGGTGGCGCCATCGGTCTGGTGCGCGACGGCGACCGCATCCGCATCGACATCCCCAACCGCAGCATCAACGTGCTGGTGTCCGACGAGGAACTGGCCCGCCGCCGCGCCGAGCAGGACGCCAAGGGCTGGAAGCCTGCCAAACCCCGCCCGCGCAAGGTCTCTGCCGCGCTGAAGGCCTACGCCAAGCTGGTTACCAGCGCCGACAAGGGCGCGGTGCGTGATCTGTCCCTGCTGGACGATTGAAGCAGGGCATTTTGCCAAGCGCATTCTGAAAAGAGCCCGCATGCCAACCGTGGCATGCGGGCTCTTGGCGTTTGTGTGGCGGAAGGGGACCCGATCCCCACAGCGGCGCGGTCAGGCTGGGTGCGCGTCCACGCTGCGGGATTTGCTGGGCTTGGCGCGTGGAATGGTGGCAGGAATCAGCGCTGGCTGTGCAGCAGCCTGCAAGGCAGGCAGGCCAGGAAGCAAATCGGCCAGGGTATATTGGTCCAGGTGGTTCAGGAAGGCCTGGAGGGCACCGTCCAGCACGCCGGCCAGGCGGCAGTTGCCGGACATGCGACAGCTGCTACCGTCTTCGAAACACTCCACGATGGCCAGGCTGGGCTCGATGCTGCGTACCATGGCACCGATGCGGATGTCTTCCGGTGGATGGGCCAGACGGATGCCGCCTCCCTTGCCGCGCACGGTGGTGAGCCAGCCCTGTAGTGCGAGCTGGTGGGTCACCTTCATCAAGTGGGTTTGCGAAATGCGCTGAGCCTGGGCCACCTCGGCGATGGTGCACAGCCTGTCAGGGTGCTGGCCCACGTACATGAGAAGGCGCAGGGCAAAATCGGTGAGGGAGGTCAGTCGCATGACGGCATTGGAGAGAAGAGGTTGGCGGAAAGTTCACACCCTCCGCAGCGGACGATCATTCCATGGATTATAAAAAAATATACTGTTCGAATGTGTTGCACTGCATCAAAATGGTGCAGATTATCGGTAAATTAGCGGTTACACACGTGAATGTGCGCCACAGAATCAGCGCGTGAGGAGCGTGGGTGTGCGTGTCAGGAAAGGTTGAATATGAAGTGGTTTTTTGTCGCTCTGGCAACGGTGGCGCTGGTGGGCTGTGCAACGTCGGACAAGCCGGCGGCACCGGTCGAAGGCGTGCATGTGCAAAAGGATGCGCGCGGCCAGGTGCAAGGCGCAGCGTTTGCCCCCGTGCGTCTGGATTGCGCCAATTCCCTGCATTGCCCGACGCTGGGCCTGCTGTGGAGCCACGGCAAGCCCCGACAGGCTGTGCTGACGGTGGGCTTCACGCGCCCAGGGCACCCACCCATCGAGATGGTAGAGCTGCTGGCGCGGCCCAATGGCCCGATGCGGGTGCGCACTCTGGCGGCCGAGCAGCCGGCGCAAGAGGGATTGGTGGCATTTCAGGTGCCCATGGATACGCTGGAGCGCGTGGTGGTGTCGCACGGCGTGTCGGTGCGCGTGACGGCAGGTGGGGTGGTGTACGAGGAAAACATGGCCTCGGGCGAGCACTCCAGCCCGGCGTTCAATGCCCTCAAGCGCTGGATGCAGCAGATCTACCAAGGTCAGGAAAAAGAGCAATCCCTGGGGTTGCGCGGGGTGTTTGCCGAGCCTTATCAGCGTTGATGCGTGGTGGCTTTGTCTGGGGCATGAGCGCTGAAGGTCTGTTTTAGGCATGATCAGCGGTTTGTCCAAGAGACACTCCCCCTTTTTACAAACAGCAGGCAGCACCCACCCGTGCTGCCTGTTTTGATGGCACCCATGACGAATGGCACCCATGATTGACATCCGGGACGTTTCCCTGACCTACGCTGGCCCGAGCGGGCCGGTGCATGCCCTCAAGAACATCAATTTGAAGATTCGGCCCGGTGAGATTTTCGGCATCATCGGCCGCAGTGGCGCTGGCAAGAGTTCGCTGGTGCGCTGCATCAACCTGCTCAACCGCCCCACCTCCGGCCAGATATGGGTGCAGGGCCGCAACCTGCTGGAGCTGAACGAGGCCCAGTTGCGCGAGGCACGTCGTGAAATCGGCATGGTGTTCCAGCACTTCAACTTGCTGTCGTCGCGCACCGTGTTCGAGAATGCCGCCCTGCCCCTGGAGCTGGCGGGCATGCCCAAGGCACAGATTCGCGAGCGCATCGAGCCGTTGCTGGAGCTGGTCGGACTGGCGCATCTATCCGACCGCTATCCGGCGCAGATTTCCGGCGGGCAAAAACAGCGCGTGGGGATTGCGCGGGCCCTGGCGAGCAAGCCGCGCGTGCTGCTCTCGGACGAATCCACCAGTGCGCTGGACCCCGAGACCACGCGCTCCATTCTGGATCTACTGCGGCAGGTAAACCGTGAGCTGGGGGTGACGGTGGTGCTGATCACCCACCAGATGCAGGTCATCAAGCAGATCGCCGACCGTGTGGCGGTGATGGATGCTGGCGTCGTCGTGGAAATGGGTAGCGTGACGCAGGTGTTCACCCAGCCGCAGCAGCCCATTACCTACAGTCTGATCGATGAAATCGTGCCGCAGGAGCTGCCCGCCAGCGTGGCGCAGCGCGTGCACATGCTGTCCCGGAAGCTGCCTGCCGGGCACAGCGGGCAACTGCTGCGCCTGGCCTACGCGGGCGATAGCGCATACGAGCCGGTGCTCTCGCACCTGATCCGGGAGCTGGGGCTGGATCTGTCCATCCTGCATGGGCAGATCGATGAAATCCAGGGTGAAGCGTTTGGTTCGCTGGCCGTGTTTGCCAGCGGCCCGGCACAGAGCATTGCTGCGGCGGTGAACTACCTGCAAAGCCACGGCGTGCAGGTGCGCTAAGGAGAGGGGGCGCGATGTTTGAGAATTTTTCCGAAATGATGGTCGAGATGTTCCTGGATGCGCTGTGGGAGACCGTCATCATGGTGGGTGTCTCCGGCCTGCTGGGTGCGCTGCTGGGCATTCCCCTGGGCGTTTTTCTGCGCCTGACCGACCAGGGAGGGATCCTGCCGAACAGGCCGCTCAATGCCATCGTCGGCGGGCTGGTGAATGCAGCGCGCTCGACGCCCTTCATCATCCTGCTGGTGGCCATCATCCCGTTCACGCGCTGGGTGACCGGGACCTCCATTGGCACCTGGGCGGCGGTGGTGCCGCTGACCGTGGCGGTGGCGCCCTTCATTGCACGGCTGGTGGAGACGGCGCTGCGTGAAGTGGACAGCGGCCTGATCGAAGCGGCCCAGTCCATGGGGGCCAGCACCAGCCAGATTGTCTTCAAGGTGCTGCTGCCCGAGGCCATGCCCGGCATTGTGGCGGCGCTGACGATCAGCCTGGTGAGCCTGACGGGTTATTCGGCCATGGCCGGCGCGGTCGGTGGTGGCGGGCTGGGCGATCTGGGCATTCGCTACGGTTACCAGCGCTTTCTGCCGGACGTCATGCTGGTGGTGGTGGTGATCCTGATTGTTTTTGTGCAGATCATCCAGAGTCTGGGTGACTGGCTGGTGCGGCGCATCAGCCACCGCTGACGGTAAGCCATGGGGCGTAGATGCCCCGGCACAAGTAAAAAAAGCTGCCACATGGCAGCTTTCTGTTTTTGGGGAACGCGCCTTACGGCTTGCCGACCTTCTCGGCGCCTTTGGAGGGATCCTCACCCAGGCGGATCTTGCCCAGAAACAAGATGGTGAACCAGATCCACATGACGATCAAAATCGCAATCACGATCAGGCTCATCAGGCCGTAGTCTGTAGAGAATAAGTCGATCAACATTTTCATAGAGGCCTCGTCTTGCTTGCAGAATCGGGGTGGGAAAGTGGATGCGTCCTAATATCCACGCTTCCCATGACTTCACAATTGACACAAATCAATTCAGCGACCTTGAATATCCGCAGCTTGATCTAGCGCAAATGCGTTCAAGTTGTTGAAAGCAAAGCACAGAGATGGAAACCATAGAGATTTCAGGTGTTGCACACAGCGTGCAACTGTCTTTGGCACCAGTCTTTTTTCTGACGGCCGTGGCCGGCATGATCGCCGTGGTGGCCGGGCGCTTGGCGCGCATCATCGATCGTGCGCGTACGGTCGAGCAGATCTTTCAGCGCAGCACCAACCTGGCCGACACCGAGCGCGCCCTGCGTGAGCTGCAGTACCTGCGCTCACGCGGGCATCTGTCCAATGTGTCGATTGGTCTGCTGACCCTGTGCGGCTTTCTGATCGGGCTGACGATCATGCTGCTGTTCGTGGGCGAGGAGTGGGGCGTGGGCGCCCAGCGCGTGGCGGTGTTCTGCTTCCTGTCCGGCGTGGTGTCGTTCATCTGCGCCCTGGCCGGTTTTCTGTGGGAGACCGTGCTGGCCACTCAGCTGCTGGATTTTCGGGTGCAGGAGCTGGGGCGGCAGCTGCACTCCGATTCGGGGCACGATGGCGCTGCCAGCAAGTCTGAATAATTATTTTCGTAGCGTGTTGCGCCCTACAGCAGGCAATTTCAGGCTTGAACATGCCTGAAATTGCCTGCTGTAAGGCGCTACAAGCTCATTTTTTTGAAGCTGATGCTCCATTGGGCTCGGCAGTGCCAATGCCTAGCCGAGCTTGGCCAGCGCCTCCAGCAGGCCCCACTGGTTGGCCAGGATCTGGTAGTGCCCCACCGTGCCGGTTTTCTGGCTCTCGCCCTCGATCACCACCACATTGCCCAGCGCCTGTGCCTTGGACAGAGGTTTGATCTTGTCGTACTGGTAGTCCTCGGCCACGTCACCACGGAAGTTGATGATCTTCGGCGCGCCACTGTTCATTTGCTGGGCGTGGATCTGCAGGGTGCGCTCGCGCGTCACTTCACTCAGGCCGCGGGTGATGGCGTTGGTCAGGGAAATGGTGGGTTCGGTCATGGCAATGGTTGCAAAAGCGGGAAAGAATTTCGGGAAATGCAATCAACCGCAACATCATGCCAGCTTATGTGTCCCCGGCAAGGGATGGGTTTGTCCGCAATGGTTAAAAAAAAGCACGGCCAAGGCCGTGCTGGGATGTGGTACGGGGGCATGAACCCCCGGGTTCAGGACAAGGTTCAGAACGCGGGTACCACTGCGCCCTTGTATTTTTCCAGGATGAACTGGCGCACTTCCTCGCTGCGCAGGGCCTGCATCAGCTTGGCGATGTCAGCTCCGTCGGCACGATCCTTGCGTGCGGCCACGATGTTGGTGTAGGGCGAGTCGGCCCCTTCAATGAACAGCGCATCCTTGGTCGGGTTGAGCTTGGCTTCCATGGCGTAGTTGGTGTTGATCAGCGCCAGATCCACGTCGGCCAGGGCGCGCGGCAGCAGGGGCGCTTCCAGCTCCTTGAACCGGAGCTTCTTCGGGTTCTGCACGATGTCCAGCGGGGTGGGGGTCAGGCTGGCCGGGTCCTTGAGGACGATCAGCCCTTGCTTGGCCAGCAGCAGCAGCGCGCGACCGCCGTTGGAGGGATCGTTCGGGATGGCGATGGTGGCACCGTCCTTGAGCTCAGCCACGGACTTGATCTTGCTGGAGTAGGCACCAAAGGGCTCCACGTGCACCTTGCCGTTGGGCACCTGCACCAGATCGCTCTTGCGGTCCTTGTTGTAGCTGTCCAGATACGGCTGGTGCTGGAAGAAGTTGGCGTCCAGCTGCTTGTCCTGGACGGCGGCGTTGGGCTGCACGTAGTCGCTGAACTCCTTGACTTGCAGCTCGATGCCCTCGGCCTTGAGCTTGGGTTTGATGAAGTGCAGGATTTCGGCGTGGGGTACGGCGGTGGCTGCCACCTTCAGCACGTCGGCGGCCTGGGCAGTCAGGGCCAGGGTGGCGATGGCCACGGCAGTCAGGGTCTTTTTCAGCATGGTCTCGATTGGGTAAAAAAATCTGAACAACCCTGGAGAGTACCTTTCCAGGGACAGGCGGCAAGTGTAGCGCCTGCCCTGGAAGGTTGGTTCAACAAAAACGTTGTTTAGTTATAAAGAAACGAGTCTTTATAAGGTTTGTGCGTTATTGCTGTTGCGCGGCAGCACGTGCAGCAGCGGCCTTGGCCTGGGCAGCCTCCAGCTGCTGTTGCAGGGCAGCGGCTTCAGCTTCGGCAGCCTTGGCTTCTTCCTCGGCCTTGGCGGCAGCGTCCGCCTGGGCCTTGGCATCGGCTTCGGAACCAGGGCCGCTGAGCGCGCCGGCCAGGGCATTGCCGGCCACGGAGCCGACAGCAGCGCCGACGGCCGCGCCGGCAATGGTGCTCATCATGCTCGAGCCGCCAGAGGCAGGAGCGGCGGCAGGGGCCGCAGCGGGTGCAGCAGCCGTTGTCGGAGCAGCTGCGGGCGCAGCCGTGTTGGTGGCAGGCGTCGTGGCAGCAGGCGTTGCAGGCTTGGCAGCGGCTGTGGTCGGGGTGGCGGGCTTGGGCGCAGGTGCGGCGGGGCGTGCTGCGGCAGGCCGAACCGATTTGCCACCGCCCAGACGTTTGGCCTGGGCCAACGAGGGAGCAGCCAGGGCTGCGATGGTGACAGCGATGACAGAGGCAGTGGTACGGAAAGAGGTGTTCACAAAAGTCCCTTTGTTGATGAGAGAAGCGATGCTTGCCGCGCAGGTTGCTGCGCGTACGGGGGGTACATAGGGCCTCTTGCCGCAAGGGACAAGAGGCGGCGCGTCAGAAAGGTGCTCAGCGCAAAAGTTCCAGCAGGCGATCCAGGCCACCTTCGTTGATGCACACCTTGGCCACGCTGCGCACGCGCGGCTTGGCGTGGTAGGCCACGGACAGGCCAGCGGCTTCCATCATCGGGATGTCGTTGCTGCCATCGCCCACGGCAATGCACTGCGCCGGGCTGATGCCCAGCAGGCTGGCCACTTCCAGCAGCGTGCGGCGTTTTTCGGCGCCGTCGCAGATGTCGCCCCAGCACTGCTGCACCAGGCCGCCGGTGAGCACGCCGTCCTTTTCTTCCAGCACGTTGGCGCGCACAAACTCGATATCCAGCAGACTGCGCACGTACTCGGCAAAGAAGGTGAAGCCGCCGGAGACCAGCAGCACCTTCAGGCCCGCAGCATGTGCGGCGCGCACCAGGATTTCGGCGCCGGGCGACAGTTGCAGGCGCTCGCGGCGCACCTGCTCCATCTGGGCGGTGGTCACGCCGGCAAGCTTGCTCACGCGCAGGCGCAGGCTGTCCTTGAAGTCGGTGATCTCGCCGCGCATGGTGGCTTCGGTGATGGCGGCCACCTCGGCCTTCTTGCCGGTCACGTCGGCAATCTCGTCGATGCACTCGATGGTGATCAGGGTGGAGTCCATGTCAAAGGAGATCAGCTTGTAGTCGCTGAGCTTTTGCACAAGCGGGGTGTCTTTCACGACCAGGCCGGGGGAGAGTTCGGTGCTCATAAGGTGTAATGCAGAAGAGAAAGGGGTGGTTTGAAAAAGATAGCTGCAAGCGCTTGCTGGGCAAGCGTTTCAGCCTTTTTTGTTATACAAATACAGATCGTCCGACCAGGTGGCCAGCCACTGTGGGCGGTAGGCGACAAAGACGGCGGCCATCATGCCGGTGATGACGGCGTCGCCCCAGGCCATGAGCCAGCGCGCGATTTTGCCCAGTTCCTGATGCACGCCCGGCAGCTGCTCGCCCGCCATCTGGGCCAGCAGACCGGCGCTGAACAGGCACAGCACGGTGCCGATGAAGCCACGGCCAAAGATGTAAACAAACACCTTGGTGCCCAGAAAGCGGCGCAGCAGCGCACCCCAGAGCATGGCCAGGGTGGCCGGCACCAGACCGTGCCAGACGCTGAGCTTGAGCGCCGCCTCTGCCTCCAGACCGGGCGAGAGCAGGCAGGCAATGGTGCCCACCGCCAGCAACACCGGCACTGCCAGGGGCCAGCCCAGGGTGAGGGTGACCAGGCAGGCGCCCGACCATTGCAGTTGCAGCGGCATTTTGTGCAGCGTGGGCAGGGCCCACAGCCAGGGCAGGATGACCAGGGTGGCCAGCAGTGGCGTCCACAGCGGGCTGATGTCGCCGTGGCTTTGCGTGACCAGGGGGCGGCTGCTGGCCAGCAACCGCCAGGGGCGCATCAGCAGGGCCACGACCAGGGCCACCAGGGCCAGAGCGGTTTCCAGAAAAGGCATGGTGCCGGCTCCTTCGGGGGTGTGCGGGGGCGCTCAGGCTGCCTGGGTTGGCAGCGGCTGTCCCAGGCTCCTCAGAATGTCGCGCACCAGCTGGGCTCGGGCGGCGGGGTCGGGCAGTTCGCGCTCGATGCGTAGCTTGTCGTTGCCGGCCAGTTTGATGTGCTTGTTCTTCTGGATCAAGCCGATGATGTTCATGGGATCGATCGGCGGGTTGGGCTTGAAGGTGATCAGGATCACACCCGGGGTGGCATCCACCTTCACCACGCCGTAGGGCTCGGCCAGCACGCGCAGGCGGTGCGTGTCGATGAGCGTCTGCGCCTGGGCGGGCAGCTTGCCGAAGCGATCAACGATTTCTTCGAGCAGGGCATCGATTTGGTCGTTGGTTTTGGCTGTGGCCAGCTTTTTGTACAGCGACAGGCGCAGCTGCACATCGCCGCAGTAGTCGCTGGGCAGCAGCGCCGGGGCGTGCAGGTTGATATCGGTGGCCGCTTGCAGCGGCGACAGCAAATCAGGCTCTTTGCCGTTTTTCAGGCAGCGCACGGCTTCGGCCAGCATCTCGTTGTAGAGCTGAAAGCCAATCTCCATCATGTTGCCGCTTTGGTGCTCGCCCAGCACTTCACCGGCGCCACGGATCTCCAGGTCGTGCATGGCCAGGTAGAAGCCGCTGCCCAGTTCCTCCATTTCCTGGATGGCTTCCAGACGCTGCTGGGCCTGCTTGGTCAGGCCTTGCACGTCGGGCACCATCAGGTAGGCATAGGCTTGGTGGTGGCTGCGGCCCACGCGTCCGCGCAGCTGGTGCAGTTGGGCCAGGCCAAACTTGTCGGCGCGCGCGATGAGGATGGTGTTGGCCGTGGGCACGTCGATGCCGGTTTCGATGATGGTCGAGCACAGCAGCAGGTTGAAGCGCTGGGCGACAAAGTCGCGCATCACACGCTCCAGCTCACGCTCGGGCATCTGGCCGTGGGCGATGGCAATGCGCGCTTCGGGCAGGATGTCCTGCAGCGCCTGGCGGCGGTTTTCGATGGTCTCCACCTCGTTGTGCAGAAAGTACACCTGACCGCCGCGCTTGAATTCGCGCAGCACCGCCTCGCGAATCACGCCCTGGCTTTCGCTGCGCACAAAGGTTTTGATCGCCAGACGCCGTTGCGGGGCGGTGGCAATCACCGATAAATCGCGCAAACCTTCCAGGGCCATGCCCATGGTGCGGGGAATGGGGGTGGCGGTGAGCGTCAGCACATCGACTTCGGCGCGCAGCTGCTTCATGGCCTCCTTGTGGCGCACGCCAAAGCGGTGCTCCTCGTCGATGATGAGCAGGCCCAGGTCCTTGAACCGGGTGTTGCTGCTGAGCAGCTTGTGCGTGCCGACGACGATGTCGATGCTGCCTTCGGCCAGGCCCTTGAGGGCGGCGTTGATTTCCTTGGTGGTGCGAAAGCGGCTCATCTCGGCAATGCGCACCGGCCATTTGGCAAAGCGATCGACCAGGGTCTGGTAGTGCTGCTCGGCCAGCAAGGTGGTGGGCGCCAGAAAGGCCACCTGCTTGCCTGCCATGGCAGCCACAAAGGCGGCGCGCAGCGCCACCTCGGTCTTGCCAAAACCCACGTCGCCGCAGATCAGGCGGTCCATGGGGCGGGGGCTGATCAAGTCGCCAATCACGGCGGCAATCGCGGCCTGCTGGTCGGCGGTTTCTTCGAAGCCGAAGTCCTGGGCAAACTGGGCGTAGTCCTGCGGGTTCAGGCGGAAGGCATGGCCCTGGCGCGCGGCGCGGCGGGCGTAGATGTTGAGCAACTCGGCGGCGGCATCGCGCACCTGCTCGGCAGCCTTGCGCTTGGCTTTTTCCCATTGGCTGCCACCCAGCTTGTGCAGGGGGGCGGATTCCGGCGTGACGCCGGTGTAGCGGCTGATCTGTTGCAGCTGGCTGACGGGGACGTAGAGCACGGCCTGGTCGGCGTATTCCAGGTGCAGGAACTCCTGCAGTACCGGGCTGCCATCGGCGTTGGTCTGCCCCATGTCCATGTGGATCAGGCCCCGGTAGCGGCCAATGCCGTGCTGGTTGTGCACCACGGGGTCGCCGATTTTCAGCTCCGACAGGTCGCGGATGAGCATGTCCACGTCGCTGACCTGCTCCTGCTTTTTGCGGCGGCGCACGCCGGTCGAGGTCTCGAACAGCTCGGCCTCGGTGATCAGGTCGATGCCCGCTGCCAGCCAGCTGAAGCCGCGCATCAAGGGGCCGACGACGATGCCCAGGGGCGTTTTGCCGTCCTGGAACTGTCGAAGGCTCTCGCAGGGCTGCGGGGCAATGCCGCTGGCGCGCAGAAAGTCCAGCAGGCTTTCACGTCGGCCCGGGCTTTCGGCCAGCACCAGGGCGCGTCGGCCCCGTGCAGGCAGCGTTTGCAGGTGGCGCTGCAGGCGTTGCAGGGGTTCGTCGGCATTGCGCTCTGCAGCCAGCGGCGGCAGGGCGGCGGTGCTTGCAGTGATGGCAGCCTCCGCGCTGGCTGCGTTGCTGGCCGGGCGCAGCACCAGCTGCGCATAGGGCTTGGCCAGGGTGTGGAACTGCTCGGCGCTCAGGAACAAGGTCTCGGGCGGCAGGGCGGGGTGCTCGGGGTCACCCTGCACCATGCGCCAGCGCTCGCGTGTGTCCTGCCAGAAGCGCTGCAGGGGCACTTCCAGCTCGCCATGCAGCACCAGCGTGGCCTGAGGGCCAAGGTAGTCGAAGACGGTCGCTGTCTCCTCAAAGAACAGCGGCAGGTAGTACTCGATGCCTGCTGTGGCAATGCCCGCGCCCATGTCCTTGTAGATGCGGCTTTTGGTGGGGTCACCTTCGAGCAGCTCGCGCCAGCGCTGGCGAAACTGGCTGCGCGCGGCTTCGTCCATCGGGAACTCGCGCCCGGGCAGCAGGTGCACGTGCTGGACCAGATCCTGGCTGCGCTGGCTGTCGGGGTCGAAGGTGCGGATGGAGTCGATTTCATCGTCGAACAGGTCCACGCGGTAGGGCACATCGCTGCCCATGGGAAACAGGTCGATCAAGCTGCCGCGCACGGCGTACTCGCCGTGGCCCACCACCTGGCTGACGTGCTGGTAGCCCGCCAGGATGAGCTGGGCTTTCAGGCGCTCGGCGTTCAGCTTCTGGCCCTGCTCGAAGGAAAAGGTGTAGGCCGCCAGGAACGAGGGCGGCGCCAGCCGGTACAGCGCCGTACTGGCGGGCAGCAGCACCACATCGGCCTGCCCCTGGCGGATGGCCCACAGCGTGGCCAGGCGCTCGCTGATCAGGTCCTGGTGCGGGGAGAAGTTGTCGTAGGGCAGCGTCTCCCAGTCGGGAAACAGCACGCAGCGCAGCGTGGGGTCGAAGAACGTCAGTTCTTCCTGCAGGCGACTGGCATCGCTGGCCTCGGCACAGACGATGGCGGTGAGCTGCCCGCTGGTGGCCTGGTGCCGTGCCAGTTGTGCCAGCAGCAGGGCATCGGCGCTGGGGGGGGGCAGGGGCTGGGAAAACTTGTGACCGGGGGTTAAGCGTGGAAGCGACATGAAGACAAACGGGGCAGCGCCAACAAAAACAGCCGCAACGGGGCGGCTGGGCGATTTTAGGGCGATGGCCACCTTCCCGCGGGGCGATGGATGGGGCTCGTGGGGCGGCAGGATGGCCTGGATGGGGTGTTTCGTGGCGTTGGTGGAGGGGCGTTGCTTATCGCGCAGTGGTTTTTCTTGTATAGGGGTTTTTGCCAAAAGTAGTTGTACGTAGTTGCGCCGTGAAAATCGTTGTTGTAAGAAAAGATATTCGGGTTATCCCTTGAATTTTCTGCTGTGATCCCCTTGTGTTTCAGTATTTATGGACTGAAAAGTCTTCCTGTTGACAGAAATTGCAAGAAACCCCGGTCGGGTGTTGGGTTTTTGGGCATGAATGTAAATTTTTGTTCAAGTAACGTAGCGCACCGTTGTGTGGCGCATGTGCGCTGTCCCTTGTCCTGGGAGTCTTGAGGTGAATATCGACAATATGAAGATCAGCACCAAACTGAACATTGGTTTCGGTTTGATGGCGGTGCTTTTGTTTCTGATCAGCTCGGCATCCTTATGGAAAGCAAAGAATCTGCATGACGATTTTGAATCGGTCATTCACAAGCAATATCCCAAGGTGGTCAAGCTGGAGCAGATCAAGGAGTTCATGCACGTCACGGAAGTCCTGATCAGCCACATGCTGCATTACAAGGAAAGTGCCAGCCATGAGGACTTGATCGAAAAGCTGCTTGTTGCCCGACGTGGAACCAGGGAAGCTCTGGGTTTTCTGCAATCCCAGGAAATGGGGGATGCAGAAAAGGAAGCGCTGGAGGCGTTGAAGGAGCCGGAAGAGAAATATATCGATGCACAGGACCGCTTCATAGAACTGGTGCGTGCCAAGCGGCTGGAGGATGCCTTGTATCTCATGATTCTGGAGATGCCCAACAAGCGTGATGCCTACCAGAATGCCATCAAGACCTTGGTGGACATGCAAAATGATTTGATGAATCAATCAGTGGATGTGGCCAAGGAGTCGGTCACCAATATGTATTGGGGTATTGGCACGGCCACTGTGGTGGTTTTGGTGGGGGCGACGATTCTGTCGCTGTGGATCATTCGCAGCATTACCCGACCGATTGCCGATGCCGTGCGCGTGGCCGATGCGGTGGCCGATGGCAAGCTGACCCAGAACATTCAAGCCACCGGCAGAAGCGAGACGGCGCGGCTGCTGCAGTCGCTCAAGCAGATGCAGTCCGGGCTGGTGCGGGTGGTGGCGCGGGTGCGTCAGGGCTCGGAAGGCATTGCCACGGCCAGTGCGGAGATTGCCCAGAGCAATCAGGATCTGTCGGCACGCACGGAAAGCCAGGCCAGTGCCTTGCAGCAGACCACGGCCACGATGGAGCAGCTCAGCATCGCGGTGCGCCGCAACGCGGGCAGTGCCCAGCAGGCCAACCAGCTGTCGCAAAAGGCCACCCAGGTGGCCACTCAGGGCGGGCAGGCCATGGAATCGGTGGTGCGCACCATGCAGGACATTCAGACCAGTGCCAGCCGCATTGGCGACATCATCGGTGTGATCGACGGTATCGCCTTCCAGACCAACATCCTGGCGCTCAATGCCGCAGTGGAAGCCGCGCGCGCTGGCGAGCAGGGGCGAGGCTTTGCCGTGGTGGCCAGCGAGGTGCGGGCCCTGGCTGGGCGCAGCGCCGATGCCGCACGCGAGATCAAGAACCTGATCAACTCCAGCATGGCCAGCGTGCAGGTCGGCACGCGGGAAGTGGACCAGACCGGCAGGATCATGGTCGATGTGGTCCAGTCCATCGCGCAGGTGGCGCAGATCATGGAAGAGATCACTGCCGCCAGCGAAGAGCAAAGTCAGGGCGTGGAGCAGGTCAATCAGTCGGTGGCGCAGATGGATCAGGTCACCCAGCAAAACGCTGCCCTGGTGGAAGAAATGGCCGCCGCCGCACTCAGCCTGAGCCAGCAGGCACAGGAGCTGGTGCAGACCGTGGCGGTGTTCGATCTGGGGTCGGCCACGGAAGAAGCCAGCAGCGACGTCGTCGAGCCCGATCCAGCAGCTGCGCCAGCCCTGGCCTGGTCGGCATAGGCAGGCGCGCCCCGGCTGGGGCGTGCGGTGGATGGGGCTCTTGTTGGGGGTGGCGCTGCCCTCAGCCGCCCGCCTGTTGCAGCAGCTGACGCACGCGCTCCAGGTCTTCCTGGGTATCCACCCCGGGACCTGGGGCGCTTTGCGTGGTGTGCACGGCGATGGCGTGACCGTGCCACAGAGCGCGCAGTTGCTCCAGCGCCTCGATCTGCTCGGTGGGGGCCGGCGTCAGCAGGGGGAACTGGCGCAGGAACGTCGCGCGGTAGGCATAGATGCCAATGTGGCGCAGTGGTGCCCTGTCGGGGTGCCGGTCCCACCAGGGCGTGTCGGCCTGGTCGCGGCACCAGGGGATGGGGGCGCGGCTGAAGTAATGTGCCAGTCCCTGGGCGTTGCACACCACCTTCACCACGTTGGGGTTGAGGTAGTCTGCGTATGCGCTGATGGGGTGGGCCGCCGTGCTCATGCTGGCGCTGGGGTGCTGGTGCAGTGTGTTGGCAACGGCATCGATCAGCGCCGGGTCGATGAGCGGCTCGTCGCCCTGCACGTTGACCACCACGTCATCGCCCTCCAGCCCCAGCAGGGCGCAGGCCTGTGCCAAGCGGTCGCTGCCGCTGGGATGCTCCGGATCCGTGAGGACGGCGCGGACGCCGTGGGTAGCACAGGCCTGCGCAATGGCCGGGCTGTCGGCGGCAACCACCACCTGGGCGGCGGCACTGCGCTGCGCCTGCCGGGCCACGCGCACCACCATGGGCAGGCCGCAGATGTCGGCCAGAGGTTTGTTGGGCAGGCGGCTGGAAGACAGGCGTGCCGGGATCAGTACGTGAAAGCGCGCTGCCGTGGTCACTTGGGTGGTCATTTGGCCAGTTGCTCCAGCTCGTCGTCGCTCAGGGTGCGAGCTTCGTCTTCCAGCAGGATGGGGATGCCATCGCGTATCGGATAGGCCAGACGCGCGCTGCGCGAGAGCAGCTCCTGGCGTTCGCGGTCGTAGGTCAGGGGGCCCTTGGTGACGGGGCAGACCAGAATTTCAAGCAGTTTGGGATCCATAGCAGGCAGAGGAAGAAAAGGCGGAAAAGGCCATCAGGTGAAGGAAGCCGATGATAGGCGCTGCAATTGCCCATCCAGCCACTGGCTGTAGCCAGGCTCAATCTCCAGTACTAGCGGCACGGCCAGGGCATCGGGATACAGGGGCCACAGCTTGGTGGCGTCTTTTTCGGTGCAAATCAGGGTGTAGCCCTTGCCAGCCGGGCGCTTCCAGCTCCTGAAATCAAAGTGATCCGGCAGGCTTTCCGTATGGGCCAGCGTCAACCCCTGGGCGCGCAGCATGGCAAAGAAGTCTTCCGGCCGGGCAATGGCTGCAAGGGCATGCAGGGGGCGCGTTTGCAGTTCGGCCAGAGGATGACGGCGCCCGTCGGCACCAAGGGCATAGGGTGCCAGGCGGCGCCGCATGGCAAAGTGGGCGGTGTCGGGTGTCGGCAGGGTGGGACAGGCGCCCGCATGCAGGATGGCATCCACGGGGCGCGGCCAGGGTTCACGCAGTGGGCCGGCAGGCAACAGCCAGCCGTTGCCAATGCCCTGGTCGTTGAAGACACAGATCTCCAGGTCACGCTTCAAGGCATGGTGTTGCAGGCCGTCGTCGCAGACCAGTATGTCCACCTCGGGGTGGGCGGTGCGCAGCGCGCGGGCTGCTTCGATGCGTTGCGGTGCCACGTACACCGGCACCGCGCTGGTCCGGGCCAGCAGCAGAGGCTCGTCTCCTACGGCTTCGGGGGGGCTGTCGGGGTGCACCTGGCGGCAATCGCGCAGTGTGCGCCCGTAGCCGCGCGCCACGATGCCGGGGCGCCAGCCGCGCGCTTGCAGATGTTGCACAGTGGCCAGGGTGACAGGTGTCTTGCCGGCACCGCCGGCAATCACGTTGCCGATAACGATGGTGGGAATGCCAGCGTGCCGGGCCCGGCGCAGCCCAAGGCGGTAGCCCAGCCGTGCCAGCCAGGCCAGGGCGCCGTATAGCCACGCCAGTGGCAGCCAGGCCCAGGCGGGCCAGTGTCGGCTGTGCCACATGCGGCGCAGGCGGTTGCTATCCATGGCGCCGGACCTGGTGGCGGCGGGCCGGCCGATTACTGGCCAGCCGCCGCAGAGGATTGGGTGGCAAAGGTGATTTGCGACAACCCGGCACGGCGCGCAGCTTCCATGGCCGAGACCACGGACTGGTGGGGCGCGTTGGCGTCGGCGCTGATGATGACCACGCTGTCACTGCCTGCCGGAGCGGCGCTGCTCATGGCCGCAGCGATGCTGTCAACGCTGCGGTTTTCCAGCTCGGTCTTGTTGATCACGTAACGCCCATCGGCACCGATGCTGACGATCAGCTCACGCGGGCGGTCGCGCATCTGTTCGGTGTCGGCGCTGGGCAGGGTCAGTTGCAGCTCGGTGAATTTGCTGTAGGTGGTGGTCAGCATCAGAAAGATGAGGATCACCAGCAGCACGTCGATGAAGGGGATGAGGTTGATCTCAGGCTCTTGCGTGCGGTGCTTGCGAAAGTTCATGGCCATGGCGATGCGCTCCTTCTGGCGCTATCAGCCGCGCAGGCGCAGCAGGTGGCGCACGAACTGCTCACTGGCCAGCTCCAGGTTGAGCAGGTAGCTGTCCACGCGGGCACGGAAGTAGCGCCAGAAGATCAGCGCCGGAATGGCCACGATCAGACCGAAGGCGGTGTTGTACAGGGCCACCGAAATGCCATGCGCCAGTTGCGCGGGGTTGCCGGTGCCCACGGCACCGCTGCCAGCCTGTGAGCCGAAGATCTCGATCATGCCGATCACCGTACCCAGCAGGCCCAGCAGGGGGGCTGCCGAGGCGATGGTGGCCAGCGCGCCCAGATAGCGCTCCAGTTTGTGCGCTGCGGAGCGTCCGGCGCCTTCCATGTGGGCGCGCAGGTCTTCTTCGCTGATTCGGGGGGTGTTGGCCACGGCGCGCAGACCGCTGGCCAGGACTTCGCCCAGCACGCTGTTCTGGGCCAGCTGTTCCACAACCTGCTGGTCGGGCACGCTCTGGCGTGACACGGAGACAGCTTCCTCAAGCAAGTTCGGGGGGGTGATCTTGCTGGTCTTGAGGGAAATGAAACGCTCGACAATCAGCGCCAGGGCTAGGATGGAGCATGCAATCAGGGGCCAGATCGGCCAGCCAGCGGCCTGTATGATGGACAGCAACTTGTTCTTCTCCGCGCTAGGTGTGTGGAAATCAGCCCGTGATTATGGACCAGCTGCCCTGGGGGTTGGGGCAGTTGTGTGGTGGCTGGGCTCCTCTGGCGCCGCAGTTTTTGCGTTTTCATTTCCATGTCGTTTTCTTCCCTGGCGGCTCCGGCCGCATCCCACGTCTGGACGGTGGCGGCGCTGTGCCGTGCCATTGCCGACAGCCTGCAGGCCCGCTTCAACCCGGTGCGCGTGCGCGGCGAAATCTCCGGTTTTTCGCGTGCCGCCAGCGGTCACTGCTACTTTTCCATCAAGGATGAAGGCGGTCAGCTGCGCTGCGTCATGTTTCGTCGTGCAGCCCAGCAGCTGGACTTTGTGCCGCGCGATGGTGATGTGATGCAGTTGCAGGGCCAGCTGGGGGTGTATGAGGCACGCGGCGATTTGCAACTGATTGTTGAAAGTCTGGAACGTGCAGGCCAGGGTGCGTGGATGGAGCAGTTCTTGCGCCTCAAGGAACGCCTGCAGGCCCAGGGATTGTTTGATGCACAGCGCAAGCGTCCCCTGCCTGCCATGCCGCGTGGGTTGGGTCTGGTGACCTCTTTGGGCGCCGCTGCCTTGCACGATGTGGTCACTGCCTTGCAGCGGCGCGTGCCGCACATTCCAGTGGTGCTGGCGCCTGCGCAGGTGCAGGGGCAAGAAGCGCCACAGTCGCTGCGCGCTGCGCTGGAGCAGCTCTACGCCCTGGTGCGGCGCAGTGGCCAAAGTGGCGTGCCCCACATCGATGCCATCCTGCTGGTGCGCGGTGGTGGTTCCATGGAGGATCTGTGGGCCTTCAACGACGAGGCGCTGGCGCACACCATTGTGGCCAGTCCCGTGCCCATCATCAGTGGGGTGGGGCATGAGACCGATTTCACCATTGCCGACTTTTGCGCCGATGTGCGCGCACCTACCCCCACGGCCGCCGCCGAGTTGGCCGCACCGGCGCGCAGCGATTGTCTGCAGCAGCTGCAGCACCTGCACAGCCGCCTGCAGCTGCGTGTGCAGCAACGCCTGCAAGCGCAGCAGCAAGGGCTGGATAGCCTGGCATTGCGCCTGGGCAAACGCGGCGCATTGCTGGCACACCAGCGCATGCACTGCCAGCGTCAGGGCCAGCAGTTGCAGGCTCTAATGCAATCAAAATTACAGCGACTGGCGCTTGTCCAGCAAGGGTTTGAACGTGATTTGGTTCAAAAAACGCAAGCCTGGCTACAGCAGCGCCGCCAGCAGTTGGTACTGCTGCAGCAGCGCCTGGAGCTGCTCAACCCACAGCATGTGCTGGAGCGCGGCTTTGCGCTGGTGACCGACGTGCACGGCCAGAGCGTCACGCGCGTGGCGCAGGCCCCCGTGGGATCAGCACTGCAGGTGCATCTGGCCGATGGGCGTGTGGACGTGACGGTGGTGCAGCCGCGCCTGTTGTAGCTGCACCGGACATATGTTGTGCGGGCTTACAAGTGACGGCCCTCAGGTTTTGGGCGCTTGTTCTTACAATGGCCGCGTAGCGTTTTTTGCGCTGCGTCAAAAAAACACGCTGCACGATTTTTTGCGCAACAACCAACTATCAAGAGGAAACACCATGGAACATACCCTGCCCCCCCTGCCTTATGCCATTGATGCCCTGGCACCCCACTACAGCCAGGAAACCCTGGAGTTCCACCATGGCAAGCACCACAACGCCTATGTGGTCAACCTGAACAACCTGCAAAAAGGTACCGAGTTTGAAAACATGGACCTGGAAGAAATCGTCAAGAAGTCTTCCGGCGGCATCTACAACAACGCAGCGCAGATCTGGAACCACACCTTCTTCTGGAACTGCATGAAACCCCAGGGCGGTGGTGCTCCTACTGGCGCTCTGCTGGATGCCATCAACGCCAAGTGGGGCAGCTTCGACAAGTTCAAGGAAGAGTTCACCAAGTCGGCCGTGGGCAACTTTGGTTCCGGCTGGACCTGGTTGGTGAAGAAGCCCGATGGCAGCGTGGACATCGTCAACACCGGCCCTGCCGGCACACCTTTGACCACCGCCGACAAGGCTCTGCTGACGGTGGACGTGTGGGAGCACGCCTACTACATCGACTACCGCAATGCCCGTCCCAAGTTCGTGGAAGTGTTCCTGAACCACCTGGCCAACTGGGACTTCGCCCAGGCCAACTTTGCCGCCTGAGTGCGCCTTCTGCCTGCCGGGTGCACGCATCCGGGGCATGCCTGTAAACCCGCTGGTGAAAACCAGCGGGTTTTTTTACGCTCGATGTCCCAGCTTTCTGCCGCGTACCTCGGTGTAAACCCGGGTCTTATAGAAGAATTTTTTGGAAGGTCTTGTATAAGAGTTGGGTGCTTCCGCCGATAGCGGTTAGAATTTTGCATGGTGGAAGTCGATTGCAATGATGCGAAAAGCACCCGGTCACAAGCTGGCGCGCGTCGGCAGTTGCACGAGGCTTCCGTGGAGGACGGCCGAGCTCCAGTACCCGACAATCGTGGTGTGTACCCAGAACACGGCCCATGTCTGCAGCAACCCTATAGAGCCAAAAGCAAGCGATGACTACACAGCAACCGACGATCATCTACACCCTGACAGATGAAGCCCCCCGCCTGGCAACCGGCGCCTTTCTGCCCGTGGTGCAGGCCTTTGCCGCCACCGCTGGTGTGAAGGTGGAGACCAGCGACATTTCCGTGGCAGCCCGTATCCTGGGCGAGTTCCCCGACTACCTGACCGAAGAGCAGCGTGTGCCCAACACCCTGGCTGAGCTGGGAAAGAAGACCCTGGAGCCTGATGCCAACATCATCAAGCTGCCCAACATCAGCGCCTCGGTCGGTCAGCTGGTGGCCACCATCAAGGAGCTGCAGAGCAAGGGCTACGCCGTCCCCGACTATCCGGAAAGCCCCACCACCGACGCCGAAAAGGAAATCAAGGCCCGCTACGCCAAGTGCCTGGGCTCGGCCGTCAACCCCGTGCTGCGTGAGGGCAACTCCGACCGCCGCGCTCCGCTGGCTGTGAAGAACTACGCCCGCAAGAACCCCCACTCCATGGGCGAGTGGAAGCAGTGGTCGCAGACCCACGTGTCGCACATGCACAAGGGCGACTTCTACCACGGCGAAAAGTCCATGACCCTGGACAAGGCCCGCGACGTGCAGATGGTGCTCAAGACCAAGTCGGGCAAGACCATCGTGCTCAAGGAGAAGGTCAAGCTGCTCGAAGGCGAGATCATCGACTCCATGTTCATGAGCAAGAAGGAGCTGTGCGCCTTCTACGAAAAGGAACTGCAGGACTGCAAGGACGCCGGCATCCTGTTCTCGCTGCACGTCAAGGCCACGATGATGAAGGTCTCGCACCCCATCGTGTTCGGCCACTGCGTGAAGATCTACTACAAGGAAGCCTTCGAGAAGCACGGCAAGCTGTTCGATGAGCTGGGCATCAATGTCAACAACGGCATGGCCACGCTCTACGAAAAGATCCAGACCCTGCCCACCTCGCTGCGCGACGAAATCATCCAGGACCTGCACGCCTGCCACGAGCACCGTCCCGAGCTGGCCATGGTCGATTCGGCCAAGGGCATCACCAACTTCCACTCGCCCAACGACATCATCGTGGATGCCTCCATGCCCGCCATGATCCGCGCCGGCGGCAAGATGTGGGGCGCTGACGGCAAGCAGTACGACTGCAAGGCCGTGATGCCTGAATCGACCTTCGCCCGCATCTATCAGGAGATGATCAACTTCTGCAAGTGGCACGGCAACTTCGATCCCCGCACCATGGGCACCGTGCCCAACGTGGGCCTGATGGCGCAAAAGGCCGAGGAATACGGCAGCCACGACAAGACCTTTGAAATCCCCGAAGACGGCGTGGCCGACATCGTGGACATCGCCACCGGCGAAGTGCTGCTGAGCCAGAACGTGGAAGAGGGCGACATCTGGCGCATGTGCCAGGTCAAGGACGCTGCCGTGCGCGACTGGGTCAAGCTGGCCGTCACGCGTGCCCGCAACTCCGGCATGCCCGCCGTGTTCTGGCTGGACCCCTACCGTCCGCACGAAGCCGAGCTGATCAAGAAAGTGGAAACCTACCTGAAGGACCACGACACCACCGGCCTGAACATCCAGATCATGAGCCAGGTGCGCGCCATGCGTTACACCCTGGAGCGCGTCGCCCGTGGCCTGGACACCATTTCGGTGACCGGCAACATCCTGCGCGACTACCTGACCGACCTGTTCCCGATTCTGGAACTGGGCACCTCGGCCAAGATGCTGTCCATCGTGCCGCTGATGGCTGGTGGCGGCATGTACGAAACCGGTGCTGGTGGCTCCGCGCCCAAGCACGTGCAGCAGCTGCTGGAAGAGAACTACCTGCGTTGGGACTCGCTGGGTGAATTCCTGGCGCTGGCCGTGTCGCTGGAAGACCTGGGCATCAAGAACAACAATGCCCAGGCCAAGCTGCTGGCCAAGACGCTGGACCAGGCCACCGGCAAGCTGCTGGAAGAGAACAAGTCGCCGGCCCGCCGCGTCGGCCAGATCGACAACCGTGGCAGCCAGTTCTACCTGACCCTGTACTGGGCCCAGGCACTGGCCGAGCAGACCGAGGATGCCGCCCTGGCCGCCAAGTTTGCTCCTCTGGCCAGGCAGCTTGCCGAAAACGAAGCCGCCATCGTGGCCGAGCTGACCGCCGTGCAAGGCAAACCTGCCGACATTGGCGGCTACTACCTGCCCGACCCGACCAAGCTGGACGCCGTGATGCGCCCCAGCGCCACCTTCAATGCGGCCATCGCCAGCCTGGCGTAAGTGCCCCTGACAGAGGCCGACCTTTGGTCGGCCATGCGTGGCCACCTCGCAAGAGGTGGCTTTTTTATAGCTGCTTGCGCTCACGTATTCAGGGTTTTGGCAAGGTTTGATCTTGAAAACCTCACAGAAGCAGCGCCAAAAGCTATGGTTTTTGTGTTGCGATGGCACCTTCAGTGTCGGCCAGCACATGGGCCAGCCACGCATCGTCCATGGGTCAGGGTGTTGATCGATCAACCTGTTGGCGTACCAAGAGCGGTATGTCGGAAAGTCACTGGCGGTGAGGTGTCGTTGGGGCAAAACGGGCAGGGGGATGGTTCACGGGGCAATACCTATCTGGATTTCAATACGGTTGTCATTGGCCCCGGGGCCATGCCAGACGTGGTAGATCTCTCGGCTGTTTCCATTGGGCTGCAAACCCGCTTGGGCGATGGCTTGCAGTAGTGGTTGATAGCCCCGCGTGAACAGCTCCGTCAACGGCCCTTCGTAAAGCCGCCGAACACAGTGCATGGCTGGCAGCGTGGGAAGACCGTCGCCTGCTACCGGCAGGCAGATATCGAGCTCGAACACGGTACGGCTATCCTGCGGTAGTCCCCGGGCGGCGAAGATTGGGACCCCTTCGACCTTCAGTCCGCGTTCCTGGGCCTCGGCGTATAACTCGGCGCAGATCTGCCCGGCAGTTGCGCCAACCTCTGGCAGGCGTAGATGTTGCGAGCGGCGCAACACGGTCATGGCAGTGGTGGTGTGGTGTTCCATGGGGACTCCTTGGCATGGGACAGCCGGCAAGGCCAGCAGAGGTCTGTCTTCAAACGGATGCAAAGCGTGGTGCGGTGCTCAAGCATCACCATCCTCTGTTTTTTCCGGTGAGGGTCAAACAGGAAGGCTATCGGTCCGTTAGCGCCAGTCTGGCCCCCAGTACGACCAAAGTGGCCGCAAAGCCGCTGGCCAGTGCGGCTTCGCCCAGCGGCGTACCCTGAGCGATCAAGCTGCGGGCGTGCTGTAGTCGGCGCTGTACCAGGTAGGCGTGGGGGGTGAGGCCAGTGGCGCGCGCAAAGCTGCGTACCAGTGCGTAACGGCTGAGTCCGGCTTCGTGGGCCAGCGCAGCCAGTCAGACCATAGCCTGCAAGGCCCACAGCCCCAGGTGACTGGCGGCGTGGGCGACCATGGCGGCTTCCAGGTGGTGGCGGCAGAACAGCCAGCCATAGACGGAAGCCCCCAGCGGGCAATGACTTCCTCGGCCAGGCCGCCGTAAACCAGACCAACAAGCAGGCGAGACTCGGGCGACCCCGTCTGAGTCTGTGCCAAATCCTGCCAGGCCTGGCCCAGTGCAGGAGCCAGTAGCCGATCCAGGGTATGCACAGCCGCGCCCACCAGCAAGCCCCAGCCCGCGCACGCAATCCATACTCGAACAGGTGTGGGCTGTCCCTGCGCCGTGCCTGCCAGGATACTGTGCAGTCCGGCCCGATGCGCCAGCGCGCCTCCGATGGCGCTGAAGCCCAGTACCAGCAGCAGTGGGTTCAGGCTCGGCAGTACACGTTGTGCCCAGGGGGGTAGTGCTGCCAGTTCGGGGGCTGCGGCCAACAGTGCAGCCGGTGGTGGCAGCAGCAGCAAGCTGGCTACGCCCAACAGACCAGCAGCACACACTGGCAGCGTGCGGTGCAGCCAGGAAGAAGGTGCGCAAGTGAGCTTCAAGACAGACTCCAGCGTGTGAGCAGGGGGCTCATTGTAGGGATTCGGTAGCTCCATCACTGGGCTTGGCTGCCCATCCTGCACCCTACCGCAGCGACCTGCGACACTCGAAAAATTTCCAGAAATGCCCGAAAGGGTCCAAAAAATGGTTCATAATTGCGCCCGTTCTGTTGATGAGCGCTGACGAAAAGGTGAGCATCACACAGCAATGCGGGAATAGCTCAGTTGGTAGAGCGCAACCTTGCCAAGGTTGAGGTCGTCGGTTCGAGACCGATTTCCCGCTCCAGAATTTGTGTCCCGTGGGTGCCATGTCGGCGGGACGTTCAAGAAAGAAAAGGAGCTTCGGCTCCTTTTTTCGTTGGTGCAGCAAAGCGGCGGTCCCGCGCCAATTGCAACCCGCTCGCTCGGCGCAGTACAGGGAGCGCACTAGAATGCGTGGTTTCGTCCTGTTCTGACCTTCGCCATGCCTGCCAAGCGCGCCGCCGCCAAATCCCCTCTTGATGAGCCCGCCAGCTACGAAGCCGCCCAGGCCGAGTTGCAGGAGCTGGCTCAAGCCATGGAATCGGGCACTCTGTCCCTGGCGCAGATGCTGGAAGGCTATCGCCGTGCCTCGGTGCTGCTGCGCTACTGCCACGCCCAGCTGGATGCGGTGGAACAGCAGATTTTGCAAATTGACGGGGGAGAGTTCAAACCCTGGACGCCCGAAGCAGGAAAGCACTGATGCCAGCCCAGACCCAACAGCATGCACACCACGATTTCGACTTTTCTGCCTGGGCGCAGCAGCAGCTGGCCCAGGTGGAGCAGGCCCTGACGGACTGGGTGGGCGTGGGAGCCCCCGCCGGACTGGGGGAGGTCATGCGCTATGCAGTGCTCGACGGCGGCAAACGTCTGCGCCCCTTGCTGGTGCTGGCTGCGGCGCAGGCCGTGGGCGGGCATGGGCAGGCCGCGCTGCGTGCTGCGTGTGCGGTGGAGCTGATCCATGCCTATTCCCTGGTGCACGACGACATGCCCTGCATGGACAACGATGTGCTGCGCCGCGGCAAGCCCACGGTGCATGTGGCCTTTGGCGAAGCGCGCGCACTGCTGGCAGGCGATGCCTTGCAGGCACAGGCTTTTGAATTGCTCACCCCGCATGAAGACCAGGTGCCCGCCGCCATCCAGGCGCAGTGCTGCCGCATTCTGGCACTGGCGGCCGGCGCACAGGGCATGGCTGGTGGCCAGGCCATCGACCTGGCCAGCGTAGGCCGGCAGCTGACGGAAGCGCAGCTGCGCCAGATGCACAGCCTCAAGACCGGCGCCTTGCTGCAGGCCAGCGTTCAGTTGGGCGCTGCCTGCGGACAGGTGGATGCGCAGACGCTGTCGGCCCTGCACAGCTACGCGCAGGCGCTGGGGCTGGCGTTTCAGGTGGTGGACGATGTGCTGGACGTGGTGGCCGATGCCGCCACGCTGGGCAAGACTCCGGGCAAGGATGCCGCCTGCGACAAGCCAACCTACGTGGCCCTGCTGGGGCTGGAAGACGCGCAGGCGCTGGCGCAGGATTTGCTGGTGCAGGCCTGTGAGGCGTTGCAGCGCTCGGGTCTGGCCGATACGCGCGCTTTGCTGGCACTGGCCCATCAGGTGGTGGGGCGCTCGCATTAGTGCAGTGCTGGCACCTGGTGCTCATATAAAGATAGCTGGGGCCGCAGGCCCCTTGGTGCTTTTAGCTCTGAGAGATTGGATAAATGACAGCCAATGCCTACCCTTTGCTGCAAAAAATAAATGATCCTGCCGATCTGCGTGCCATGGCGCGCGGGCAGTTGCCAGCGGTGGCCGATGAGCTGCGGGCCTACGTGCTCGACAGTGTGTCCAGGACGGGAGGGCATTTGAGTTCCAACCTGGGAACGGTGGAACTGACGGTGGCGCTGCACTACGTGTTCAATACGCCCTACGACCGCATCGTCTGGGACGTGGGGCACCAGACCTATCCGCACAAGATCCTCACTGGCCGGCGCGATCGCATGCCCACGCTGCGCCAGCTGGGCGGCATCTCCGGCTTTCCGGTGCGCACCGAAAGCCCCTACGACACCTTTGGCACGGCGCACTCGTCCACCAGCATCTCGGCAGCACTGGGCATGGCCATGGCGGCCAAGCGCAAGGGTGAAAAGCGCCGCGCAATTGCGGTGATTGGCGATGGTGCGATGACGGCGGGCATGGCCTTTGAGGCCATGAACAACGCCGGTGTGCTGGATGGCAATCTGCTGGTCATCCTCAACGACAACGACATGAGCATCAGCCCGCCGGTGGGCGCGCTCAACCGCTATCTGGCGCAGCTGATGAGCGGCCAGTTCTATGCTGCTGCGCGCCATGTGGGCAAGAACGTGCTCAAGAACGTGCCCCCGCTGCTGGAGCTGGCCAAGCGTCTGGAGCAGCACGCCAAGGGCATGGTGGTGCCGGCCACGCTGTTCGAGAACTTTGGCTTCAACTACATCGGCCCGATCGACGGACACGATCTGGATTCGCTCATCCCCACGCTGGAGAACATCCGCCAGCTCGACGGCCCGCAGTTTTTGCACGTGGTCACCAAAAAGGGCCAGGGCTACAAGCTCGCCGAAATGGACCCCATCACCTACCACGGCCCCGGCAAGTTCGACCCGAAGGTGGGGATCGTGCAACCCGCCACCCCGCCCAAGCCCACCTTCACCCAGGTGTTTGGTCAGTGGCTGTGTGATATGGCGGAGCACGATCAGCGCCTGGTGGGCATCACCCCGGCCATGCGCGAAGGTTCGGGCATGGTGGAGTTTCACAAGCGTTTCCCGGACCGCTATTACGACGTCGGCATTGCCGAGCAGCACGCCGTCACCTTTGGTGCTGGCCTGGCCTGCGAGGGCCTCAAGCCTGTGGTGGCGATTTACTCGACCTTCCTGCAGCGTGCCTACGACCAGCTGATCCACGACGTGGCGCTGCAAAAGCTGCCTGTGGTGTTTGCCCTGGATCGTGCCGGGCTGGTGGGGGCCGACGGTGCCACGCACGCCGGTGCGTACGACATTGCGTTCGTGCGCTGCATCCCGAACATGAGCATGGCCTGCCCGGCCGATGAGCGCGAGTGTCGCCAGCTGCTGACCACGGCCTACGAGCAGGACCATCCGGTGTGCGTGCGTTACCCGCGCGGCGCCGGTGTCGGTGTGGCGCCGTTGCCGGACCTGAGCAGCCTGCCCTTTGGCAAGGGCGAGATCCGCCGCACCATGCACAACCCCGAGCAGGCGCAAAGGATTGCCATTCTGGCGTTTGGCACCTTGCTGTACCCGGCACTGGAGGCGGCAGACAAGCTCGATGCCACCGTGGCCAACATGCGCTGGGCCAAGCCGCTGGACACCGAGCTGCTGCTGCAACTGGCAGCCAGCCACGATGCCCTGGTGACGGTGGAAGAGGGCTGCATCCAGGGCGGGGCAGGCAGCGCCGTGATGGAGGCACTGGCCCAGGCGGGCATCGTCAGGCCGGTGCTGCAGCTGGGGCTGCCCGACCGCTTCATCGAACATGGCGACCCGGCCAGGTTGCTGGCCCTGCAAGGGCTGGATGCTGAGGGCATTGAGCGCAGCATCCGTCAGCGCTTTCTGTCGTAGTCAAGGCTGGGCGCACGCTTTCTTCCAAGGGAAAGGGGTGCGCCTGGTGGATGATCCTGGGGTTTTCCCTAATGTTATGTCTGCCATAGTGCTTTGCGTAGGCAGTTCGGGCAGATTCACATTTTTTAAAGCAAAAGCCGGCATTTGCTTATGGAATACTGTGCAGTTCGCGCAGCGCACTGGGCAATGGGCCTGATGCGCGTTCACGCACACCTATTTATCCAGGAGATGCTATGGATCGTCGTTCCTTGATCAAGCGTGCCGGTATCGCCGGTGTTTTGGCTGCCGGCGTGGCTCCGGCCGTACATGCACAGCCGTCGGTGCGTTGGCGCATGGCCGCCAGTTTCCCCAAGTCGTTGGACACCATTTTCGGCAGCGGTGAAAAGTTTGCCCAAACGGTGCGCGACCTCTCTGGCGGCAAGTTCGAAGTTTCGGTGCACGCAGCCGGTGAGTTGATGCCCGCCTTTGGCGTGGTCGATGGCCTGCAGAACGGCACCGTGGAAATGGCGCTGACGGCGCCTTACTACTTCACCGGCAAGGACTACATCTTTGCCTTTGGCTGCGGCGTGCCCTTCGGTCTGACTGCACGTCAGATGGATGCCTGGATGGAGCACGGCGGTGGCCGCCAGCTGATGGACGAGTTCTACGCGCAGTACAACATCCGCAGTCAGAGCGCCGGCAACACCGGCACGCAGATGGGTGGCTGGTACCGCAAGGAAATCAAGTCGGTTGCAGACCTCAAGGGCCTGAAGATGCGTCTGGGCGGCGGCCTGTTTGGCGATGCGATGGCCAAGCTGGGCGTGGTGTCGCAGAACATGCCCGTGGGCGAGGTGTACCAGGCTCTGGAAAAGGGCACGCTGGATGCCGTGGAGTTCGTCGGCCCGTACGACGACCAGAAGCTCGGCTTTGCCAAGGTGGCTCCTTACTACTACTACCCCGGCTGGTGGGAAGGCGGTGCAGAACTGGAGTTCTTCATCAACACCAAGGCCTATGCCGCTCTGCCCAAGGAATACCAGACCATGGTGGACGTGGCCTGCAAGGTGGCCGCACGCGACATGACCAACAAGTACGACGCCCTGAACCCCGTCGCCCTGAAGAAGCTGGTGGCTGAAGGCACCAAGCTGCGCTCCTTCCCCAAGGACTTCATGGATGCCGGCTACAAGGCCGCCATGGAAGTGTTTGCCGAGCATGAAGCCAAGTCGCCCATGTTCAAGAAGATCCACCAGCACATGCGCGCCTTCCAGCGCGATCAGCTGCTGTGGGACCGCTACTCCGAGTTCCGTTACAACAGCTACATGCACTCCATCAAGCTGTAAGGCGTGCACCGTCCAGGCTGCCCGGAGCAGCCTGATCGGCCATACAGGGGCTTGCTTATCCTTGTCAATAGGGGTAAGCAGGCCCCTGTTTTTTATCGCAGACATCTGTGAAAAACATTCAAGCTTTTTTTGGGGGTAATCGTCCAAAAGCCGTCAGAATGCACTGCCCTCAATGACCTTTCAACAGGAGACACACACTTATGGATCGTCGCTCAATGCTCAAAAATGCCGGTATGGCCGGTATCCTGGCTGCCGCTGCTGCACCCGCCGTCCATGCCCAGGCTGCGCTGCGTTGGCGCATTGCTTCGAGCTTCCCCAAGTCGCTGGACACCATCTACGGTGCAGCCGATGTGTTTGCCGGAGCCGTCAAGCGCATGACCGGTGGCAAGTTCGATGTCTCGGTGCACCAGGCCGGTGAGCTGATGCCCGCCTTCAACGTGGTCGATGGCGTGCAAAGCGGCACTGTGGAGATGTGCCACACCGCACCGTACTACTTCTTTGGCAAGAACGAGGTGTTTGCCATTGGTGGTGCCATTCCCTTCGGCATGAACTCGCGCCAGCTCACGTCGTGGATGCTGGATGGCAATGGCGAGAAGCTGATGAACGAGTTCTACGCCAAGTACAACATCGTGGTGCAGCCTGGTGGCAACACCGGCACCCAGATGGGGGGCTGGTTCCGCAAGGAAGTGAAGTCGCTGGACGATCTGAAGGGTCTGAAATTCCGCGTCGGCGGCTTTGCCGGCAAGGTGCTGGAGCGCCTGGGCGTGGTGCCGCAGAACATCCCCGCCGGCGAGATCTACCAGTCGCTGGAAAAGGGCACCATCGACGCCGCTGAGTGGATCGGCCCCTACGACGATCTGAAGCTGGGCCTGAACAAGGTTGCACCGTTCTACTACTACCCCGGCTGGTGGGAAGGCTCGCTGCACCTGTCGTTCTACATCAACGACAAGGCATTCAACGGTCTGTCCAGCGAATACAAGGCCGTGGTGCGCGCTGCAGCGCTGGAAGCCCATGTCTCCACCCAGGCCAAGTACGACGCCCGCAACCCGGCTGCCTTGAAGCAACTGGTGGCTGCCAAGGCCCGGGTGCTGCCCTTCCCGCAACAGGTGATGGATGCCTCCTTCAAGGCCGCCATGGAGCTGTACAGCGAGCTGGAAAACAGCAACCCCGACTGGAAGAAGATCTACAGCGACTACCGCAACTTCCAGCGCGATCAGGTGCTGTGGTTCCGCTTTGCCGAGGCCCGCTTCGACAACTTCATGATGTCGCAAAAGCTGTAAGCCCCGGCGCTGGTTCAGCTGCGAAAAAGAGGCGATCCTGCAAGGGGATTGCCTCTTTTTTTATAGCTGCATACGCTTGCTATTCCTGGTTTTCAGGTTGTAATGACACTGAAATTCAATACTGGTCAGCGCAGACAGCTATGTTTTTTGATTCTTCGAAGTGCCACACTCCCCGGCGGCGGCATGCAGTTCGACCCGGTTGCGGCCCAGCTCCTTGGCCAGGTAGAGCGCTTGGTCGGCGCGCGCCAGGGCGTGGTCGGGCAGGGCGTCGCCGGGCAGCAGGGGGCTCAGCCCAATGCTGATGGTGATGGGAATGGTCTGATCGGGCAGTTGGGTGGGGGTGCAGGCAATGGCAGCGCGCAGGCGCTCGGCAAACACCTGGGCGGATTGCACGTCGGTCTGGGGCAGGAGGATGGCGAACTCTTCCCCGCCGAGGCGGCCGCACAGATCGGTCTTGCGCGTGTTGTCCTGCATCAGCTGTGCCACGTGGCGCAGCACGGCATCGCCCGTGGCGTGGCCGTAGGTGTCGTTGACGCACTTGAAGTGGTCTAGGTCCAGCATCATCACAGTGGCATCCTGCCCGGGGGAGCGTTGCAGGCGTGCCAGCTCGTGCTGCATTCCTTCCATGAAGCTGCGTCGATTGGGCAGCCCGGTCAGAAAGTCGGTGGTGGCCATGGCGCGCAACTGGGATTCGTTGGCCTCCAGGTCGTGCAGCAAGGCGTTGAAGCGCTGGCCCAGGCGCCCGACCTCGTCGTTGTGCAGCTGCTCCAGGCGAAAGCCGCGCTCGCCGCTGCCTGCGCGCTCAAAACCGGAGGCCAGGCGTTGCAGGCCACGAACCAGCCAGTTGCTCGTCACGCGCGCCAGCAGATAGGCCAGCAGTGTGCCCAGGATGACGTAGCCCAGGCTGCGCAGCACCAGGGCGAGCAGGTTGGTGTGGATGTGCCTCTGGTCGATGCCCACGCGCGCCCAGGCCAGCACCTGCGTGCCGGTCATGATCGGGGCGGCAACATCGTCCAGATCGCTGCTGTGTATCAGCGTCTGTGTTGCGGCCGGGGCTGTGAGCAGGCGCGTGCTGATGGCATCGTTGGCGTAGGAGCCCAGCCACTGGCGATTGTTGTGCGCCAGCACCTGCCCATTGGTGGTCAGCACCATCACGTAGCGCACCTGGGGGTTGCTGGCCACGGATTCGACCACTTCCTGCAGGCCGGCGACGTCGTGGGCCATGACCCAGGAGGCGCTGCTGACCGCCAGCGTCTGCGCCAGGCTGTTGGCGTGCTGCAGCCCCTGGTCGTGCAGGAAGAAGTGCTGACGCCAGACCAGGTCCGTGGCCACGAGGACCATGAGCAGCAGGTGCAGGCTGGTGACGCCCCATGTCAGGCGGCGTCCAAAGCTGGTGTTGTACCAGCGCTCTCGTAAGGTGCGCCATAGCGGCGAGGTGGAAGGCTTCATTGCTGCTCTGGCTTCTTCAAGGGGCGAATCTGACGCTCGTACTCGTCCAGAAACTGCTGAACAGGCTGGTAGGTGCTGGCCGATGCAGGCTCAAAGCGCGACACCGGCAGGGCGGCCAGCATGGCTTGTCCGGCATCGTCCTGGTGCAGGGTGAACAAGACGTCTGCGACGGCCTGCAGCAGAGGCTCGGGCAGGTCGTCCTTGGCCATCAGGGCGTTGTTTACCAGCGGCGGGGTTTGCAGCAGCACACGCAGTTGCCGGGCCTGCTCGGGGTGCGTCTGCTGAAAGCTTTGCCACGGCGCCGGCCAGGTGGCGCCGGCGGCAGTTTGCCCCAGGATGACATTCATGATGGACGACTCCTGCGAGCCCACATAGCGCGCTTCGTAACTGTCAAATGGCAGGCCTTGCTGGTGCAGTGCCAGCTGTGGCTGCATGGTGGCGGCCAGGGCCGTGGCCGAAGGAAAGCTGATCGCCCGCCCGCGCAGCTGGCTGGGCTGGTGGATGTCGCTGTCGATGCGTACCAGCACCAGGCCGCGGAACATGTCATCGTCCCCCATCTTGCCGAAGATGCGGTAGCCATGCTCTTGTGCCTGCAGCGTCTGGTAGGGGTTGGGCAGGGCGATGTCCAGCTGGCGCCTGGCCAGCTTGTCTTCAAACTCCTGGTAGTTGCGCGAGGCTTCCAGCGTGAACAGGGCCTGCGGGATGCGTTCGTTCAGACGCTCCACGATTGGCCCGTAGCGCTGAAACAGCAGTGCCGGGTTGTGCAGGGGGTGAATCCCCACACGCACCGGGCGCTGCTGCACCTGGCTGGTAGGCTGGGCACCGAACGTGGGACGGTAGTCGGCGCTGCTGTCCAGGCGTGCCTTGCAGCCCGGTAGCAGCCATGCCAGCAACAGGCAAAACAGCAGCCAGCGGGGCCAGTGTGAGAGGGAAAACTGCACGAGCGACTTCATAAATGTCCGAGACTGCTTCTCTTGGAATCATACGGGGGAATCCTGTGCTGTGTAACGGACGTTGATGGGCACGCGCTGCCGGGTAGGAAGCATGGACCGATAATCCGAGGTTTTGCCGCCTCACGGGACGCTTCGTATGAGTTATTTCCTGCGCGTTTGTCAGCCCAACCTGCCGCTGGGCGCCTGGGATGCCAATCTGCAGTACATCCTTGCCGCAGCGCAACAGGCCCATGCCCAGGGGGCCGATGCCTTGATCCTGCCCGCCCAGGTGCTGGCCGGTGGCCCGGGAGCGGGGGACTACGTGTTGCGCTCAGCCTTCCAGGAAGCCAGCGATGCCGCCCTGGCGCAGCTGGTGCAGGCCAGCCGCCAGTGGCCGGGCCTGACGCTGCTGGTCGGCCACAGCCAGGCCGTGTCCGGCAGTGCGCGCCGCTGCAATGGCGCCAGCGTGATTCGCGATGGTGCGGTGCTGGGCACGGCAGCCCAACACCACGGGCTGGAAGGCGCTGCGCTGCTGCATGGCCGCCAGTACCAGCCCGGCCCGCAGACCCCGCCGTGCGTGGTGGCGCTGACCAGTGGTGTGCGCGTGGGCGTACTGCTGGGCGACGATGTGTTGCAGCCCGCCTGCACGCAGGCGGCGCGTGCAGCAGGTGCCAATGTGCTGCTGGCGCTGCAGGCCCAACCGTTTGAAGCCGAACACTATGCGCAGTGGCCCCAGCAGCTGGCCGACTGCGCGCGTGCGGCGGGCCTGCCCATCGTCACCGCCAATCTGGTCGGCGGTCAGGACGCCTGGGTGTTTGCCGGCTGCAGCATGGCCGTGGATGCCCAGGGCCAACTGGCCATGCGCGCGCCCAGCTTTGCGCCTGCACAGGTGGACGTGCAGTTGGGTGGCGCGGTGCAGGCCGGGCAGCCTGTCGAACTGCATGGCCCGCAGGCACCGCAGCTGCAACCGCTGCCCGCGTTGTGGCATGCCCTGGTGCTGGCTGTGCGCGACTATGTGGAAAAGAATCGCTTCCCCGGTGCGTTGCTGGGGCTGTCGGGGGGCATTGATTCGGCCCTGGTGCTGGCCATTGCGGTCGATGCTCTGGGGGCGCAGCGCGTGCGCACGGTGATGATGCCTTCGCCCTACACCTCCGACATGAGCTGGCAGGATGCCCAGGAGATGGCGCAGCGCCTGGGCGTGCAGCACGATGTGATTGCCATTGCCTCGCAGGTGCAGGCATTCGAGCAGGCCCTGGCGCCGCTGTTTGCCGGGCGCCCGGCCGACACCACTGAAGAGAATTTGCAGGCACGCTGCCGTGGCGTACTGCTGATGGCGCTTTCGAACAAGCTGGGCCATGTGGTGCTGACCACCAGCAACAAAAGCGAGATCGCCATGGGCTACAGCACGCTGTATGGTGACATGGCTGGCGGCTTTGCCGCGCTGTGCGACGTGTACAAGACCGAAGTCTTTGCCCTGGCGCGCTGGCGCAACGCCAACGACCCGTTTGGCACGGGCAGCAACCCGATTCCGGAGCGCATCATCACCCGCCCGCCCAGCGCGGAGCTGCGCCCCAACCAGAAGGACGAGGACAGCCTGCCGCCCTATGCGGTGCTGGACGAGGTGCTGCGGCGCTACCTGGAGCAGGGCGCCAGCGCAGCCCGGCTGGTTGCCGAAGGTCACGATCCCGAGCTGGTGCAGCGCATCGTGCGGGCGTTGCGCATCCATGCCTACAAACGCTACCAGGCCCCCGTGGGCCCGCGCGTTTCCTCTTGCGCCTTTGGACAGGATTGGCAAATGCCGATGACGCATGTTTTGGCCATCTAGCCCTTGTCAGACAAGCGCGGATAGCTACATTTTTGATTATTGGAGAACGACAGCATGAAAATGATTACAGCCATCATCAAGCCCTTCAAGCTTGAGGAAGTGCGCGAAGCCCTGGCTGAATGCGGCGCCAGTGGTCTGACAGTGACCGAAGTCAAGGGCTTTGGCCGTCAGAAGGGCCATACCGAGCTGTACCGTGGGGCAGAGTATGTGGTCGATTTCCTGCCCAAGGTGAAGATCGAAGTGGTGGTGGCCGATGACGATGTCGAGCGCTGCATCGACGCCATCGTGGGCGCTGCCCAGACAGGCAAGATTGGCGATGGCAAGATCTTCGTCACCTCGGTGGAGCGCGTGGTGCGCATCCGCACCGGGGAACTGGATCTGGACGCCATCTAAAGGCATGCGCGCCGGGGCGCGTGTGCGCAAAACGTACCGACAAGGTGCGCATCTGTTGATGTAAGTAGGCCTTCACAACGCCATTGTTCGTACAATGGCGCGTTCTTGCACACCGGTTGCAGTTTCAGCATGCACTGTTGGGGCTGCGGCCGGTTCTGCTTTTTGTCCGTTGGTCCTTTCTTCTTGTGTCTCCCTGTGGGGGAGTTTTAGGTCAGCCCACGTTTATGACTGATTTAAGCCTTCAGCAACAGCAGCTGGAAGTCACCCAGTTGCCGGTTTCCAGCTATTTCGATCCTGCGCTGTTCGAGCGCGAAATGCAGACCCTGTTTGCCAACGGTCCACGCTATGTGGGCAGCACGGCAGCTGTGCCAGAAGTGGGCGACTACTACGCCTTGCCCCACGAAAAGGAAGGCCGAGCCCTGGTGCGCACTGCACAGGGGCAGGTGGAGCTGATCTCCAACGTATGCCGTCACCGCCAGGCCATCATGCTCCGGGGGCGTGGCAACCTGAACACCGAAGGGTCGGGGCATGCCGGCGGCAACGTGGTCTGCCCCATCCACCGCTGGACGTACAGCCCCAGCGGCCAACTGCTGGGTGCACCGCACTTTGAGCAGGATCCGTGCAAGCACCTGAACAACTACCGCCTGCGTGAGTGGAACGGCCTGCTGTTCGAGGACACGGGCCGCGACATTGCCGCCGACCTGGCAGGCATGGGCGCCGCAGCGCACCTGTCGCTGAAGGATATGCGCCTGGGCCACGTCGAAATGCACCACTGCAACTACAACTGGAAGACCTTTATCGAGGTCTATCTGGAGGACTACCACGTTGCGCCCTTCCACCCCGGCTTGGGCAACTTCGTCACCTGCGACGACTTGCAGTGGCAGTTTGCCACCGAGTACTCGGTGCAGACCGTGGGCGTGGCCCCCAGCTTTGGCAAGCCCGGCTCGCCCGTGTACAAGAAGTGGCACGAAGTGCTGCTGGCCTACCAGGGCGGCGAGATGCCGGAGCGTGGCGCCATCTGGCTGACGTACTACCCGCACATCATGGTCGAGTGGTATCCGCAGGTGCTCACCGTCTCCACCCTGCACCCCATCAGCCCGACACAGACCATGAACGTGGTCGAGTTCTACTACCCCGAGGAAATCGTCGCCTTCGAGCCGGAGTTCATCGCTGCCCAGCAGGCCGCCTACATGGAGACCGCAGTGGAAGACGACGAGATCGGCGAGCGCATGGACGAAGGGCGCCGTGCCCTGTTGGAGCGCGGTGACAACGAAGTGGGCCCTTACCAGAAGCCGATGGAAGCCGGCATGGAGCACTTCCACCGCTGGTACCGGGAGCGCATGGGCAACGTCTGATCCCACAGCACCACGTCAAATGCAAACAACCACCCCCAGGGGTGGTTGTTTTTTTGCGCTGCCGCCAGCCAGCCTGGTTTACTCCACACGCTCCAGGCGCAACGGCTTGAACGTCCAGCCCGCAGGCTTGCCCTTGCTGGCGCGTTTGCCAGCAGCGTTGTTGAGGCTGCGGATTTCCAGCACCTCCTCACGCGCCTTGCCGCCTCGGCCCTGGCCGCTGACGCGCACGCTGCGCGTGTAGGCCACGGCACCGATCAGGCGGGCACCTTCGCCCAGCTTCATCAGTTGCAGGCCACGCCCGCCCGTGGTGGTTTTCAGCTCGGACAGCGGGTAGGTGAGCACCAGGGAATCGCTGGACAGACAGGCCACGTGGGTGGCCGCCTCCATCCCCTCCTGGTCGATGACGCAAGGGGGGCACAGGGTTTCATCCGCCTGAATGGTGGCAAAGGCCTTGCCCGCCTTGTTGCGGGTCAGCATGCTGGCTGCTTCCGCCACAAAACCGTAACCACCGCTGCCGCTGATGAGCAGGCGCGTGCCGGGCGCACCGGCAAAGTAGCCGACGATGTGGGTGCCGCTCTCCAGCTCAATCAGGCTGTGGATGGGCACACCATCGCCGCGCCCACCCGGCAAGCTGGCCACGGCCACGCTGTACACCCGCCCCAGGTTGTTGAAGACGATCAGCGTATCGACGCTGCGGCAGGCAAAGTGCCCCCACAGCGCATCGCCCGCCTTGAAGCTGAAGTTGGCCGGCTCATGGTCATGGCCCTTCAAGGCGCGCACCCAGCCTTTTTCCGAGATGACCACCGTCACCGGCTCATCGACCACCTTGATTTCGGCGCTGACCTTCTGCGCCTCCTCGATCAGCGTGCGCCGCGCATCGGCAAAGGTTTTGGCATCGCGCTCAATTTCCTTGACCAGCAGGCGTTGCAGGCTCTTGGGGTTGGCCAGGATGTCCAGCAGGTGGCCTTCTTCCTCGCGCAGCTCCTGCAATTCCTTTTCGATCTTGATGGCCTCCAGCCGCGCCAGCTGGCGCAGGCGGATTTCCAGGATGTCCTCGGCCTGGCGTTCGGTAAGGTCAAAGCGCGCCATCAGCGCCGGCCTGGGCTCGTCGCTGTCGCGGATGATGGCAATCACCTCATCAATGTGCAGCAGCACCACCTGGCGCCCCTCCAGAATGTGGATGCGCGCCTGCACGCGGTCCAGGCGGTGCTGGCTGCGTCGGGTGAGCGTGGTCTGACGAAAGGCCAGCCATTCCTGCAACATCTGGCGCAGCGACTTTTGCGTTGGCTTGCCATCAATGCCCACCATGGTCAGATTGATGGGCGCCGAAGTCTCCAGGCTGGTGTGCGCCAGCAGGGTATTGATCAACTCCTGCTGCGGTGTCTTGCTGCTCTTGGGCTCCAGCACCAGACGCACAGGCGCCTCCTTGCTGGACTCGTCGCGCACGCCATCGAGGACATTGAGCACCGTGGCCCTGAGTTGCTGCTGCTCCTGCGTGAGCGCCTTCTTGCCTGCCTTGACCTTGGGGTTGGACAGCTCCTCGATCTCTTCCAGCACCTTTTGCGTGGATACGCCCGGGGGCAGTTCGTACACCACCAGCTGCCACTGGCCGCGCGCCAGCTCTTCTACCTTCCAGCGCGCGCGCACCTTCAAGCTGCCGCGCCCTGTGCGGTAAGCATGCTGAATCTCCTGGGCGCTGCTGATGATCTGGCCACCACCAGGGTAGTCCGGGCCGGGGATCAGGGCAAACAGCGCCTCGTCGCTCAGTTGCGGGTCTTTGGCCAGCGCCACGCAGGCCGCGGCCACCTCGCCCAGGTTGTGGCTGGGGATTTCCGTGGCCAGACCTACGGCAATGCCGCTGGCGCCATTGAGTAGCGCAAATGGCAGGCGCGCGGGCAGCTGCTGCGGCTCCTGGGTAGAGCCGTCGTAGTTGGGCACAAACTCCACCGTGCCCTGGTCGATTTCATCCAGCAGCAGGCTGGCAATCCTGGACAGGCGCGCCTCGGTGTAGCGCATGGCGGCGGCGCCATCGCCATCGCGGCTGCCAAAGTTGCCCTGGCCGTCGATCAGCGGGTAGCGCTGGTTGAAGTCCTGCGCCAGCCGTACCAGCGCGTCGTAGGCCGATTGGTCACCATGCGGGTGAAAGCGCCCCAGCACATCGCCCACCACGCGGGCAGACTTCACCGGTTTGGCAGCCGTGTTGCCATTGGCGCCGCCATAGCCCAGGCCCATGGCCTGCATGGCGTACAGAATGCGGCGCTGCACGGGCTTGAGGCCATCGCACACATCGGGCAGCGCCCGCCCCTTGACCACCGACAGCGCATATTCCAGATACGCCCGCTGGGCATAGCTGCCCAGGGGCAGGGTGTCGCCATCGTGGCTGGCGGGGGAAGGCTGGAGGGGGGAAATTTCTGTCATAGTTCAATAAAAATAGCTGCTAGCGCTTGCTGGATAAGGGCTAGAGGCCAAAAAAATTCTAAATTTCAGAATAGCATCAAGCGTCTTCCAGCAAGGTGTCATCCTGCACCTGCACCTGCACCTGCACCTCGCTTTCATCCATTGGCTCTATGAAAGCTCTACACGCCCTAAACGCATTCAACCTTTTGGAGGCAGTAGCACTAACTAAAGGCAACATCCTTAGATCGCATTCGATGCAAACAGGGCATCCAACTGCGGGTTGCCAGTCACCAGCAACAGTTTCTTGATCATGGCAGCCTGGTTGATATCAAGGCGCGCGAAATGCTCCCCTCCAGCAGATGACTGTTTTCGAATTAACTGAATGCGTCCAAACAATGCTCCGTGCTTCTCAGCAAACTTTGCCAGCCCTACGGCCTTCTCAAAGTTATCGGCCAAACTGGGATCATGTGGCTCCAGAATGTCGATGACAAATCCATCGCCGTCTTTACGCACTACCACCAGATCCGGGAACATCGGCCGCACATCGCCTCCCGTCTCGTACGGAATTTCCAGCGACCACGGCTTGCGATCCAGATTGCGCAACCAGCCGACCACTTCAGGTTTGGCCAGTTCCTCCTTCAACACCCCGGCCTCCCAGGAGCCCAATTCGGCACGGAACTGGCCGTTGCCTTCCACATACAGATGGCGCTCCCAGAGGGGATCCGTCGGCAGTCGCTTGAAGTCGATGGATGCCGGTAATTGCCATGGCACCTCGTTGGGCTTGGCCGTCGCCAGCCGCAGCTTCTCGTAATTGACGCGCCGCTGCTCCTTGAGTTGGTAGATGGCCTTCTTGTGCTGGTCGTAAAGACCATCGAAGGCAGCCTCTGCTAACGATTCGAGAATAGCCATTTCTGCCGCGTTGCGAGCCAGAACGATGGCTTCGACCTTCACATCCAGCGCATCGCGATCCGCGTGGGCGCGCCAATACTCCATCTGCAAACCGTGGCTGAAGGCGCGCCCAGCCTCTTCGAACAGACGGTCGATATCCACATCGGATGCATCGACGGCATATTGGGTTGGCTCGGGCTCTGCCACACCAGTGCCGCTATTGACAGCCAAGGTCCGCAGACCCACCTGCGTGATCGCCTTGGCCGCAGCATCGAACTGGCCTCTTGCCTTGATCGCTGCAATGCGCTGCCCCATCCACTCGACAATCTGCTGCTTGGCCCGGCCCCAGGCTTCGTCATCAATCTCATCGATGGTCAGGCTGCGTGAGATGGCCATATACCGGCGCAGTGGGCTCTGTGCCCGAACGGCGTTCACGCGGTAGGTGATCAATTCGTCAAGCGCCGCAAAGATGGACTCGCAGCCCTCGCGCCGCTTGAGCACCACCAGATGGCGGCTGGAGCCCGTCTCGGCAGGCGGCACCTCTTCCGCGTTGTGCAGCGAGGCCACCACGCTTTCCACGGCACCCGTATCGAAGTACGGCAAGAACAAATGCACATCGTTGAGCGCCGCATCCTTTTCGATACGGCGTGCCAGAGGTGTGCGCACCATCCGGCCCAGCAACTGGGCGATGTAGGTATGGTCCTCCGCACGGCGGAACGACATCATCACTTCGGCGCGCGGGCAATCCCAGCCGGTGGACAGGCTGGTCTTGAAGAACACCACACCGATGTTTTTGTCCGCATCAATCCGCGAGGCTTCGACCTTGCGCACCCGGCGGCCGCCCACGTCCAGGTCGCCTGTGTCGTGCATCGCATGGGCGACCTCTCCCTCTTTCAGGCGACGGCCAATGGCACTCTCGATCACGGTCAACGCTGCACCGAGGTCGGTCTTGGTCAGTTGCCGGTCTGAGCCGTTTTCCACCTGCACCACCAGCACCGGCCAGATGGTTTGCTCCTGCTCCTCCTGGCAGTAAGCGCGCCAAGCCGCGGTCATCTGCCCCCAGCGCCGTGCCGCCTCTTCCAAAAGCGCCATTTCCGCCGTGGTGGCGGCTTCAGGGTGATGGATCAGGATGCGGTCTTTCAGCAGGCCGGACTTGCGCACCTCCTCAGCAGGCACGGCCACCTTGCGCCTGGTCACGGTGTGCTCGGCATTCGCCATCAAATCCAGGAATCGCTTGGGCGTGGCCGACACCCCAATCACCATCGGCATCTTGACCAGGCCCACCTCGGGGTAGCCCAGCAAGAAGCGCTGCATCAAGGTTTGCGCGGCCTGCGCACCCTTGCCCGAAGTCATGCCACGGTGCGCCTCGTCGATCACCACATAAAAGCGGTCGGGAATGGCGCGCGCAGTGTTGGTCAGCGTTTCCCAGATCAGATGCTGCCGTCCGTCGCCACGGTTGGTCAGCGGCTGATTGACCGCCAGCTTCTGCGTGTTGATGAAATAGATGCGCCCGCCTGCCAGCCGGGGCGCGTCGAAATGCGCATCGATGGTGATGAGCTGATTAACCCGGTACACCTTGTCCGACTTGCTCTCGATCTTGAGCTTGGTCTGCTCGTTGAGCTCGGGCATGTCCGACACCCACAAGATCACGGCATCGGGTTGCGGCACCCAATCGAGCGGCCAAGCAAGTTGATCATCGGGCTCATCCAGAATCGCCTCGAACAGCGCCGTCATCATGATGGTTTTGCCGCTGCCAGTGGCTGCGGAGAAAGTGATGACTTGCTGGTTGTCCGGCGACACGCTCTTACGTGCGCTCACTAAGGCCTCGCGCAGTTTGCCCAGCGCGTCTTTCTGAAAATCGAACAGCGTGACCTTCATGCCCGCGCTCCCTGGGTATCGGTGTGACCGGCAGCGCGGTCCTGATTCTTGTTGATCATGAAATTGAGCAGGTAATCGCGGTACAACTGCACCACCGACAAGTCTGGGTTGGCCTTGCCCGCCACTTCGCGAACGTCCTGCGCCATGGTTTTGAACGACTCATCCGCATCGGTGACGATGAACACCTGCGATAAACCGCTACGTCCTTCCAGTGCTTTGAGCAATTTGCTCATGCGGGTTTCGTCGAGCAACACCACAAAATTGCTTTTCTCTGGTGCAAACAGTGCAGGCTCTGGCGCACCTTTGGGAAGTTCAGGGCGTGGCCCTACAGCCCCCGCCTTTAACCACAGAAGCGGCAAAATTTCACGGAATGCGAGCCTCAGGCTAACGCGCTCCTTATCCAGAAAATCCAGTTTGAAGTACGCCAGATTGGCGGCAAAGCCCGCGCTCATCGGGCGTTTTTCTTCTTCGGGCACCAGGATCGGCCCGAGCAGTTCCACCACCTGCGCCTTCAACTGGTCGAACACACGCTTGACGGGCGTGACGATGTAGAAGTCGGTGATGTGTTCTTGCCCGTCCAGCGCCTCCAGCCAATCCTCCGCGGCCGCCGGGTCAAACAGCACGCTGGCCTTGTGGTCCTCCGACACGATGAAGGGGCACGGCTCTTTCACCAGCGTTTGCGGCAAGCCGTCGATCAGCGCCACCAACTGCTTCTTCTTGGGCAGTGTGTCGAGCTGCAAAGGATCGACAAAACCGATCTGCGTGAAGCTGCGCGCTTTCTCGCGCTCCACCGTCTTGCCGGTCAGGTACTCACCGGTCAGCACCGAGCCATCGTCACGGCGACCAAGAATGGTGTACTTGCTGCGCGGCCAGGTCACTGAGCGGCAGATGCCCTGCGCTTCCCAATCCGCATCGCCGGGTTGCAGGCCGCGTGCGCTCAGTGCGGCCGCCTCCTCGGCGGAGACTTCGTTATTGGTGACCAGAATGCAGCGGCGCTGGCCGCCGTCGGTGGCGTTGAGCAGATTGACGGCGTTGAGCGTGGTGCCGCTGCCTGCGAAGAAATCCACGATCAGGGCGTTGGGGCGATCACGCACAACGGCGGCCACTGCATCGCGGGTGGAATAGAGGGACTTGGGAAAAGTGAACTTACTACTCTCTCCGAGGATAGATTTCAAGAGACTTGATCCATAAATACCCGAGTCATGAATTCCTCGATGCCAGACTGTTTTTATATTACGAAGTCGCGAGTCTGAGCTTGCGTATTCGATCTCTACAGCGTTGGTCTGCTTGTTGCGCCCAACAACAACAATCTCACCATTCTCAATGCGGGCTCTAGTCCCCCTGTTTAGGTATTGAACAGTCCAAGTTCTTCGTTTCTTGTCATAGCCACCGAGACGGGCAAATCCGGCGTCAATGAGCTCCTTAAAACTCGATGGCCCAACTTGCCAGTTGCCATAAGAGCCATCAGTTCGAATAGGCCACGCAACAGTTCCCTCCGGGAATGCGTCAAGATCAGGGGTTTCGCCAAGTGGTAAGGGCTCGCCAACACCAGTAATCTTTTTACGAATGGTGTCAATATAAATTGGGTAAAAGAGCAGCGGTCTATCAGACCGTCTCGAATTGCTACCACCACGAAGCAACCACTCCCACCTAGGGACTTGGAACCGCTTTTGGTCGGATCGGTCTGGTGACAGCAGATCATCATGATGAGTTTTCAAATACGCATCAGGCATGAAGACGTACAGGGCGTACTCTTCAACTCTCGCTAGCCGGCCCTGTGACACACCCTTTTGATTAATCACAATAGTGGCCATTTGCCTGTACGCTTCGGGAAACTCTCGCTCCAGCAGCATCCCGAGGTGATGCACCTCGTGTTCGTCGATGGTGACGATCAGCACCCCGGTATCCGGCTTGAGCAGGCGCTTGGCCAGCTTCAGCCGCCTTTCCATGAAGGCCAGCCATTTGCTGTGCCGCCACTGGTCGTTGCCGTCCACGTAGTCGTTGTTGTACTTCCAGTCGCGCGCGCCGGTGTTGTAGGGCGGGTCGATGTAGATGCAATCCACCTGACCGGCATAGAGGTAATCCAAGAGTTGCAGCGCGTGGTAGTTGTCGGCCTCGATCAGCGTGTGCCAGGGGGCGTCAAGCGGGCCGTTGGCCACGGCATCTACCGGCACCAGCGCGGGGAAGATCGGCTCGCCAAATTCACGCACCACCAGCAGTTCATCCACCATGAACTGCACCGGCTCTGCCGCAGCGCGGGTCGGTTCGCTGGGGTGTGCCTCGTTGCTGGGCTTGACGCAGGTCGCTACGCCCGCGTGGATGGACTGGATTTGCCACACATCTTTCAGCGCACCCTGACGGCGACACACCAGATCGCCCTTGCGTGGCTTGGCACCGTGCAGTGGCAACAACTCGGGCAGGTGATCTTCGAACACCAAACCGAATTTCTTTTCTTTTGAAGCACTGGCCCACTCGGCAGCCAGCCGCTCACGTAGTCGAGGGTCGCTGACCTGGGCAATCAAATCATGGATGGCAGACAAGGAATCCTCCGGTGGGTTGTTTTTCGGCACTGTTTTATCAGTGCCATCTCTCTATTTTTGTAGCTGCTAACGCTTGTACAGCAAGCATTTCAGGCATAAAACATTGAAATTCTTTGGTGCCTGCCCCTTCTTGCAGGCCTCCCCGCCTGCCCCAGTGAGGAGGGCAACACGGGAATGCCCTGCTATCGGTTCAGGGGCTAGAGCGCGAGGCTCGGGTGCGCTGGCGCAGTGGGGAATGGGTTGGGTGGCTGGGTGTGGCTGCAGGCTCGAATCTCCGGATGCGCCCCAGCACATCGGCCATGCGTTCCTTGGCGGTAGCGGCGTCGTAGTCGAACTGCAAGCCGGTCCAGAACCCATCGGATGTGCCAAAAAATTTGGACAGGCGCAGCCCGGTATCGACGGTGATGGAGCGCGTGCCAGCCACGATCTCGCCGATGCGCCGCTGCGAAACGCCAATTTCCTTGGCCAGCCGGTATTGGGTCAGGCCCATAGGCTCCAGAAATTCATGCAACAGGATTTCGCCAGGATGCGGCCATGCGATTTTGTTGGTCATGTCGTCCTCCTTTCAGTGGTAGTCCACGATATGGACTTGCGTGGCGTGTCCGTCTTGCCAGACAAAGCACACACGCCATTGGTCGTTGATACGGATGCTGTACTGGCCTTCGCGATCACCATGCAACGCCTCCAAGCGGTTACCGGGAGGGATGCGCAAGTCGTCCAAAACGGCGGCGCGATGGAGCATCGCCAACTTGCGCAGGGCAACGGTTTCAATGTTTACCCAGCGGCGCACCCGACGTTGTTCAAAAAGCGCTTGGGTATCCGCATCAGCAAAAGATTGAATTGCCATCTTGGATAGTATCGTCGCGCGTTAGTGTCGTCAATCGCCAGTAGTGGTCCTGATGGCGTCATACATCCACTTCCACCGCATTGCCGTGCAGCTCCATCAGCTCGCGGCGGGCGGCGGCTTCGCCTTTGCCCATGAGCTGGGTCATCAGGCTGGCGGTGTGGGCAAAGTCCATATCGCCCAGCTGCACCTGCTGCAGGCGGCGGGTGTCGGGGTTCAAGGTGGTGTCCCACAGTTGTTCGGCGTTCATTTCGCCCAGGCCTTTGAAGCGGCTGATCTGGCACTTTTCACGCGCCACGCCTTCCTTGGCAGCTTTGTCCAGGATGGATTGCAGTTCGCTTTCGTCCAGGGCGTAGAGCTTGGCGGCGGGCTTTTTGCCGCGCGCGGGAATGTCCACGCGAAACAGGGGGGGGCGCGCCACGTAGATGTGGCCGGCTTCCACCAGCTTGGGGAAGTGGCGGAAGAACAGGGTGAGCAGCAGCACCTGGATGTGGGCACCGTCCACGTCGGCATCGCTCAGGATGCAGATCTTGCCGTAGCGCAGACCGGAGAGGTCGGGCGTGTCCTCGGGGCCGTGCGGATCGACGCCGATGGCTACCGAGATGTCGTGCACTTCGTTGTTCTTGAAGAGCAGGTCGCGCTCGACTTCCCAGGTGTTGAGCACCTTGCCGCGCAGCGGCAGGATGGCCTGGGTTTCCTTGTCGCGGCCCATTTTGGCGCTGCCGCCGGCGCTGTCGCCTTCGACCAGAAAGACTTCGTTGATGCTGGTGTCGCGGCTTTCGCAGTCGGTGAGCTTGCCGGGCAGCACGGCCACGCCGCTGCCTTTGCGTTTTTCGACTTTCTGGCCGGCCTTCTGGCGCTGCTGGGCAGCCTTGATGGCCAGCTCCGCGAGCTTTCTGCCGTGCTCGATATTGGCGTTGAGCCACAGCTCCAGCGCGGGTTTGACGAAGTTGGAGACCAGGCGCACGGCGTCACGGCTGTTGAGCTTTTCCTTGACCTGGCCTTGGAATTGCGGGTCAAGGACTTTGGCCGAGAGCACAAAGCTGGCGCGGGCAAACACGTCGTCGGGCATGAGCTTGACGCCCTTGGGCAGCAGGCTGTGCAGCTCGATGAAGTTTTTCACGGCCTGGAACAGGCCATCGCGCAGGCCGCTTTCATGGGTGCCGCCCGCGCTGGTGGGGATGAGGTTGACGTAGCTTTCGCGCAGCGGCGTGCCTTGCTCGGTGAAGGCCAGGCACCAGGCGGCGCCTTCGCCCTGGGCAAAGGTGTCGTCGTGGGCATCGGCAAAACCGGCACCTTCGAGCAGGGGGATCAGGGGCTCGCCGCTCAGGGATTGTTCGAGGTAGTCCTTCAGTCCTCCCTTGTATTGCCAGGTTTGCGTTTCGCGGGTCTTTTCCTGCACCAGGGTGACGGTGACGCCGGGCATGAGCACGGCCTTGGAGCGCAGCAGGTGGACCAGCTCGCCCATGGGCAACTGGGCACTGTCGAAGTAGCGCGCATCGGGCCAGACGCGCACGGTGGTGCCCTGCTTGCGCTCGCCGGCCTGCAAGGGGCGGCGTTGCAGGGGCTGGACCACGTCGCCACCGGCAAAGGCCAGGCTGGCCAGCTCGCCATCTCGGTGCACGGTCACTTCCAGTCGGGTAGAGAGGGCGTTGGTCACGCTCACGCCCACACCGTGCAGGCCGCCGGAGAAGCTGTAGGCGCCGCCATTGCCCTTGTCGAACTTGCCGCCGGCGTGCAGCCGGGTGAAGACCAGCTCGACCACCGGGGCGCCTTCTTCCGGGTGCAGGCCGCAGGGGATGCCTCGGCCATCGTCTTCCACGCTCACCGAGCCATCGGTGTGCAGCACCACACGGATCTTCTTGCCAAAACCGGCCAGGGCTTCGTCGGCGGCGTTGTCGATCACCTCCTGCACGATGTGCAAGGGGTTGTCGGTGCGGGTGTACATGCCGGGGCGCTGCTTGACGGGCTCCAGGCCCTTGAGCACACGAATGGATTGCTCGGAGTAGGCAGCGGTGGTGGAACGAGAGGGGGTGGGGGAAGCAGGAACTAATGGGGTATCAGCCATGGGGGCGCATTGTAATTGCAGCCCCCAATGGGCTGGATAAAAACACAGTTCTCATGGTTGGCGATGCCTGCGCTCATCGAAAACCAACGCCGTGCTTTCCGTGGGCCAATGGCGTTTTGGCTACAGTTATCTAATTATGCAAAAAAGCAATATAGAAGTTTCTTCCCCATCTGTGGCGCCCCAGCAGCTGCCCATGCTGCAAGTGCTGCTGTGCGCGGGCATGGTGGTGACGCTGTCGATGGGCATACGCCACGGCTTTGGCCTGTGGTTGCAGCCGATCACGCAGGATATGGGCTGGAGTCGGGAGTCCTTCTCGCTGGCCATTGCGGTGCAGAACATTGCCTGGGGGGTGCTGGGCATTTTTGTCGGCATGCTGGCCGATCGCTGGGGAGCCTTCAGGATTTTGCTGGTGGGGGCGCTGCTGTACGCCCTGGGGTTGGCAGGCATGGCCCTGGCGCCGACGACCTGGCTGTTCATCCTGAGTGCGGGCCTGGTCATCGGGGCGGCTCAGTCGGGCACCACCTATGCCGTGGTCTATGGCGTGCTGGGGCGCCAGATTCCGGTGGCCCGGCGCAGCTGGGCCATGGGGGTGACGGCAGCGGCTGGTTCGTTCGGGCAGTTTTTCATGGTGCCGGTGGAGGGTGGCTTGATCGCTGCCGTGGGCTGGAGCCATGCCTTGCTGGTGCTGGCTCTGGCAGTGCTGCTGATTGGTGTGCTGGCCTTTGGCCTGCGTGAGCCCGGTTTTGGCAAGGGGCAGGCGCAGGTGTCACGCACGCAGACGGTGGGCCAGGCCCTGGCCGAAGCCTTCCGCCATCGCAGCTTTGTGCTGCTGACGCTGGGCTACTTTGTCTGCGGCTTTCAGGTGATGTTCATTGGCGTGCACATGCCCAGTTATCTGAAGGACTTTGGCATGGCGCCGCAGGTGGCCAGCTACAGCCTGGCGCTGGTGGGGCTGTTCAACATCTTTGGCACCTATATTGCGGGCAATCTGGGGCAGCGCCTGCCCAAGCAGTATCTGCTCTCGGGCATCTATGGCATGCGCGCGCTGGTGACGGTGCTGTTTCTGCTGGCGCCGCTGTCGCCCTGGTCGGTGTACCTGTATTCGGCGGCGATGGGCTTTTTGTGGCTATCGACGGTGCCGCTGACCAATGCCCTGATCGCGCAGATTTTTGGCGTGCAGCATTTGTCCATGCTCGGCGGTATCGTGTTCTTTAGCCACCAAGTGGGCAGCTTCATGGGCATCTGGCTGGGTGGCTATCTGTACGACACTCAGGGTAATTACGACATGCTCTGGTACCTGATGATTGCCCTGGGGGTGGCTGCTGCGTTGATCAATTTGCCCATCCGCGAGACGGCGGTGCAGCGTGCTGCGCCCCAGGCGGCGGTCCAGGCTTGAGCATGAGGAGGGTGGGGGCAGATGTCTGAGCGCTCTTCCTCATGGCGGGCACCCGTGCTGCGCGCTGTGGGCTGGCTGCTGGTCGTGCTGGTGCTGGCGGTGGTGTTTGGCTGGTATCTGGAGCCGGATTTCATGCTGACCATGGCCGATCAGGCGTGGGCGTGTTTTTGAATGAAAAGTGGATCAATCCCTTGCCTGGTAAGCGCTGGTAGCTATCAAATTCATGCATTCTTCTTCTCCGGTATCTGACTGGGTGTTGCGCTGGCAGCATCTGCTGCCAGCCCGCGCCAGGGTGTTGGACCTGGCCTGTGGCAGCGGGCGCCATGTGCGGTATCTGGCGCAGCAGGGGCATGTGGTCACCGCTGTCGATCGCGATGCACAGGCGCTGGCGGGTCTGTCCGACTGCGCGACCTGCGTCGTGGCCGATCTGGAAGAGGGCCCCTGGCCGTTGCCGGGGCAGGGGTTCGATCTGGTGCTGGTGACCAATTACCTGTGGCGCCCCTTGTGGCCCCAGATTCTGGACAGCGTGGTCCCCGGTGGCTGGCTGCTCCATGAGACGTTTGCCCAGGGCAATGCCGCCTATGGCCGTCCTGCGCGTGCGCAGTTCCTGCTGGCGCCGGGCGAACTGTTGCAGGTGTGTGCCGGCTGGCACATCGTCGCCTTCGAGCATGGGCTGCTGCCCCAGCCCATGCGCGTGGTGCAGCGCGTGCTGGCGCGCCGCCCGGGTGGCGAAGTGCCTCCTGCGCCCCTGTTGCCACTGTCCTGACGATGTGCCGCATCTTTTTGCCGCAACGGCATGTGCATTGGGGCAAAAGGCTGGAAATGACGAAAAATCGCCCCCTGCACAGTCGCTAGAATGGGCGTTTTGCGTTCTTCATTGCATCTACGCACCATCCCCAGATTTTTCAGTCCAGACCGCTATGAGCACTTCCACCGTCGCCCTACGGGGCAGCATCGTTGCCCTTATCACCCCCATGCTTGAAGACGGCAGCGTCGATTACCCGGCGTTGCGCAGGCTCATCGACTGGCATATTGCCGAAGGCACCGACTGCATCGGCGTGGTTGGCACCACGGGCGAGTCGCCCACCGTCACTATTGAAGAGCACTGCGAAATCATCCGCGTGGCCGTGGAGCAGGCCGCAGGGCGTGTGCCCATCATGGCCGGCTGCGGCGGCAACAGCACGCGCGAGGCCATCGCTCTGGCCCAGTACGCCAAGAAGGTGGGAGCCGACAGCCAGTTGCAGGTGGTGCCCTACTACAACAAGCCCACGCAGGAAGGCATCTACCAGCACTACAAGGCCATTGCCGAGGCGGTGGGTGACCTGCCCATGGTGCTGTACAACGTGCCCGGTCGCACGGTGGCCGATATGCAGCCTGACACCGTGCTGCGTCTGGCGCAGGTGCCGGGCATCGTCGGTATCAAGGAAGCGACGGGCAACATTGAGCGCGCGCAGTGGCTGATTCGCGATCTGCCTGAGAACTTTGGTGTGTATTCGGGCGACGATCCCACGGCTGTGGCGCTGATGCTGTGCGGCGGCCACGGCAACATTTCGGTGACGGCCAATGTGGCGCCGCGCCTGATGAGCCAGTTGTGCAAGGCCGCGCTGGCGGGCGACCGCGATACGGCGATGCGCATTCAGCGTCAGCTGATGCCGGTGCACCGCAGCCTGTTTGTGGAGTCCAACCCCATTCCCGTGAAGTGGGCTGTGGCGCGCATGGGCCACTGCGGCGGTGCCCTCCGCCTGCCGCTGACGCCGCTGAGCCAGGCCCATCAGCCCGTAGTGGAAGCAGCCCTGCGCAACGCCGGCTTGCTCTAAACTCGCCACTTTCCGATTTTTAATTTAGAGCTGCAACACTCCAAGGATATCGCGTGAAAGTGCAACATCACCTCGCCCGTGCCAGCCTGATTGGCTTGGCAGTGGCCCTGTCGGCCTGCTCTGTCATTGAGGAAGACAGGATCGACTACAAGAGCGCCAAGAAAGCCAGCACGCTGGAGGTGCCGCCGGATCTGACCCAGCTTGCCAGGGATACGCGCTACACCACGGCGCAGGACAAGTCCGTCTCGGCGCTGGCGCTCCAGGCAGGGCAGGCACAGCAGGTGCCGGTGGCCGAGCGTGCTGCGCCGCTGCAGGTGGGGGATGTACAGATTCTGCGCGATGGCGACAAGCGCTGGCTGCTGGTGAATCGTCCGGTCGATCAACTGTGGGAGCCGACGCGCGAGTTCTGGCTGGATCACGGTTTCAACCTCGATCAGGAAAAGCCGGACCTGGGCATCATGGAGACCGACTGGGCCGAGAACCGCGCCAAGCTGCCGCAGGACGTGATCCGCAAGACCCTGGGCAAGGTGTTCGACTCGCTGTACTCCACCAGCGAGCGCGACAAGTTCCGCACCCGCCTGGAGCGTCGTCCCGATGGCAGGACGGAAATCTTCATCACCCACCGGGGGATGGAAGAGGTGTATTCCTCCAGCCAGAAGGATTCCACCATCTGGCAGCCACGTGCGGCCGATCCGGAACTGGAGACCGAGTTCCTGCGTCGCCTGATGATCAAGCTGGGTACCAGCGAAGAGCAGTCCAAGGCGCTGGTTGCTGCGGCCCAGGCGCAAGGCAGCGATGTGGCTGCAGGTGGGGTGAAAATTACCACCATTGATGGTCAGGCGGCTCTGGCGCTGTCCGAAGATTTCGACCGTGCCTGGCGCCGTGTGGGTGTGGCTCTGGATCGCACCGGCTTCACGGTCGAGGATCGTGACCGCAGCAAGGGCCTGTACTACGTGCGTTATGTGGTCAAGGAAGATCCGAAGACCACGCAGGAAAAGCAGGGCTGGTTCAGCCGCAAGTTTGGCAGCAAGAAAAAGGCAGAAAGCCAGGCCAGACAGTACCAGGTGGCCATCCGCAGTCAGGGTGTAGGCACGCAGGTGGTGGTGCTCGACGCTCAGGGGCAGCCTGAGACGGCAGATGTTGCACAGCGCATCCTGCGCGTGCTGGCTGAGGACATGAAGTAGGGGCTGTCAGCTTCCTGTCCTTCACACCAAACCGCTGCACTTGTTGCAGCGGTTTTTTCTTTCCTGTTGCATACCTTGCGCAATAAAAAAACCTGCATGCCAGTGGCGTGCAGGTTCTTTTGTGGATCAGGCTGCCAACCCGGGCAGGTAGGCCGACCTGCCGCCGCGCTGGTGTGCCATCAGTTCATTACTTGTTGGCAGCGTCGGTAGCGGCCTTGACAGCTTCGTCAGCAGCCTGCTTGGCAGCTTCGGCGGCGTCGTCCAGCACTTGCTTGGCTTCTTCGCCAGCAGCTTCAGCCTTTTCGGCGGCGGCAGCGCCAGCTTCCTTGGCTGCGTCAGCAGCCTGCTCAGCAGTTTCCTTGGCAGCGTCGGTAGCGTTCTCCACGGCTTGCTCGGCAGCTTCCTTGGCTTCGGCGGCAGCGTCGCTGGTGGCTTCAGCAGCGGCTTCTACCTTGTCACCAGCTTGCTCGGCAGCATCGGTAGCAGCTTGCACGGCCTGCTCAGCAGCTTCCTTGGCGGCGTCCACAGCGGTTTCAGCAGGGGCGGGGGCGACTTGCTCGGTTGCAGGAGCGGGCGCCGGTGCGGGAGCAGCCACTTCTTCCTTTTGGCCACAGGCGGCCAGGGCAGCGGCGGCGATAACGGTTGCCAGAACTACGGATTTTTTCATGGGGAGCACCTCAAAGAAATGGTTGTCAATGCAGAAAGACGCGCAATCTCCAAAAGAGCGCGTCCGCAAACCAGCGCGAAGTCTATACCGGTTTGACTTAACTCAACTGGAGCCTGCTGTCCTCAACGTGGGCTGCAGCCGGTCGGTTGACACGTTTTTGCAGATTATTCCGGGGTGCTGTGTGCCCAGCCGGCATCCACCCAGGACGAGAGCAGCTCCAGCGCATCGTCGCTGAGTTGCTGCACCTCATGCGAGGCCAGACGGCGCGTGTCGGCCAGCTGGCGCATCAGCTCGGCATCACGCCCGCTGGCCAGATAGCTCTCGCCGTTGATGAAGATGTGGTGGGCGTCGTACAGCATGCGGGTGCGCTGGTTCAGGCGCACGTTCTCGATCAGGCCAAAGTCCTGTGCAGGTTCAAACCAGACATTGGGCTTGGGGTCGCTCATGGCTTCACCCAGGGCGCGCTCCAGGGCCAGTGGTTCGGCCAGGGCTTTTTGCAGCGCCTCGCGGGCGAAGGTGAGCAGGGCTGCGGGCATTTCCGCAGGGTGCGTCACGGCAGGCTGCTTGGGGTCCTGGTACACCACCTCTTCGGCGAGCTCATCGCTGGGGTCGGACAGGCGCAGGAAGATCTCGCGCGCCAGCTCGTCCTGCTTCGGGGAGCGAAAGCCGATGGAGTAGGTCATGCACTCGCCCTCGGCGATGCCATCGTGCGCCCATTTCGGGGGCAGGTAGAGCATGTCGCCGGGCTCCAGCACGTACTCTTCCTCAGGAACGAAGTGGGTCAGGATCTTCAGGGGAACGTCAGGCTGCAGGCTGAGGTTTTTCTGCCGCCCGATGCGCCAGCGACGCTTGCCATGGGCCTGGAGCAGGAAGACGTCGTAGTTGTCGAAGTGCGGCCCCACACCTCCCTGGTCGGTGGCGAAGCTGATCATCAGGTCGTCCAGCCGTGCATCGGGCACAAAGCGGAACTGCTGCAGCAATTCATGGGCGGATTGCACGTGCAGATCCACCCCCTGCACCAGCACAGTCCAGCCGGGCTGATTAAGCCGGGGCAGGCGGCGGCGGGGCAGGGGGCCGTGGGTCAGGCTCCATTGACCGCCACCGAGCTGACGCACCAGGCGCGACTCCACTCCATCCTGTCCTGCCAGCTGCAGCAGCTCGGACCGCCCCAGCAGGGGCTTGAAGCCCGGGACTGCCTGTCGCACCAGCAAGGGCTTTTTGTGCCAGTAGGTGCGCATAAATTGCGTCGCAGAAATACCGCCCAGCAGGGCCAGAGGGGAAGCAATATCCATGATGTAAATACCCAGTAGCGCACCATGCGCTGTTGCAGCGCCTTGCCATCAAGGCGCAAATGGGGCGACTGTACACCGCCGCCGGCCACGCGCTGGCGGCGACATGTGGGCGCAATCACGCCTCGGCTGGGGTGGGCTGGGGGTCGCCGTACATCCAGCAGCGATTGCGCCCGGCCTGCTTGGCGGTGTACAGGGCCTGGTCGGCCTGCTCGAGCAGGGTGGTCTTGCCGACGTTCTGGGGCACGTCCATGCCGGGCAGGGCACCGGCGATTCCCACGCTGATGGTGACGTGCTCCTGCGCCACGACGTGGTGGGCATGGGGAATGCGCAGGTCGCGCACGGCCAGCACGATGCGCTGGGCCACAGCCCTGGCCTGTTCCGGGGTGTGGTTGGGCAGCAGTACCACGAATTCTTCCCCACCGTAGCGGGCCACCAGCTCGCCAGCGCGTCCGACGGTGCCGGCCAGGGCCTGTGCGACCTGACGCAGGCAGGCATCGCCTTGCACGTGTCCATAGGTGTCGTTGTACACCTTGAAATGGTCCAGATCGAGCATCAGCAAGGCCATGTTCTGCCCCTGGCGGATGGAGCGGTGCCATTCGCTGTCCAGCGCCTCTTCCAGCGCCAGACGATTGGCGATGCCCGTCAGCGGGTCCCGCCGGACCTGGCTTTCCAGGCGCTGGCGGTGGCTGGCCAGCTCCTCTTCGACACGCTTGCGCTCGGTGATGTCCTGGGCAATCCCCACGATACGTGGCGTATCCGGCTCCCGGAAGTGGTGCGCATCGGCGCTGGCGTCGTCGCTTGCCTGGGCATCGCGCTCGGCCCACATTTGCAGCCAGCGCACCTGCCCGTCGGATTCGCGCACGATGCGAAACACCGAGTTCAGGCCCTGGCCCTGCTGCATGGCCTGCGTGTATTCCTCGAACATCTGGGCCCGGTCCTCCGGCCAGACCACGGAGGCCCAGCGTGATTCCGGAAACCACCCCCCCTGGGGCAGTCCGATGACGTGGGCGGTGGCATCCGAGACGTAAAAGCTTCCCTGACGGATGTCGTGCACGAAATAGCCCAGCGATGCTGCCTTCTGGGCCGATGCCAGCCAGCGGTTTTGCAGTTGCAGGTCGCGCTTGAGCAGGCGCTCACGCCGCCAGGCCTTCCATTGCCAGGCCGCGATCAGCAAACCCACCGAAAACAGCACCCCGCCGACCGACAACCCCAGGGTCAGACCTTCGCGGCGCTGGGTGTCGCCCAGGGCATCGGCTTCGTCGATCTGCAACACCAGCCACCAGGGGGCTCCCTCGATGGCGCTGACCATGGCAAGCACCGGCTTGTCCTGATAGTTGGTGCCCTGCACCAGTCCGCGTGCGCCCAGCACGGCCTGCACGCCGGGGCTGCTGGTGCGCGTCATGGGCAGCGGGTTGCTCAGGGCCGGCAGGTGGGTCTTGTGCGCCGGGGTGATGTTGATGATGTGATCCCCCGTGCGCTGGATGAGCACTGCTTCGGCACTGGAGCTGTCCATTTGCCAGCCCTGCACGATGGGAAACAGGGTGGAGCGCAAATCCACCACCAGCCATGCCACGCCAACCGGCTCCAGTCCATCGAACAGGGGCGCCATGATGCCGAAGGACGGGAAGGCAAAGAAACCGTCGGCCTGCGGCTCCACGGCCACAGGCTGGGCCGTGGCCAGCGCTTCCTGCATGGCCTGGCGCTCCAGCTCCAGCAAGGGGCGCAGGGGAGCGTTGTCGGTGCTCAGCAGCAACTGGCCCTGCAGGTCCAGGATGTGCACGACGGCAAACTCGTTGTACTCCACCAGGGTCTGGATCTGGCTCTCCAGCAGCTGGCGGCGTTGCGTGTCCGCGCGCCCCCGCGCGAGCCAGTGGCTCAGCGCTGTGGAGAACAGGCGGTTTTGCGTCAGGGCGCTGGCATCGGCCATGCGGCTGCGGCGCCAGCTGGTGATGTTGCGGGTCTGGTTCTCGCCCACGATGCGCAGGCGCGCCTCGATCTGGTGACGGTACTCCAGGGCGCGTTGCTGATACGCCTGGCCCAGCGCGTACAGAGCCAGCAGTGCCAGACACAGCACCAGCAACCAGTACGCGATTTTTTGCCAGGCAGGGGTGGCTTTGCCCCGAAAGTTAGCCATGAAAGAAAGTGCTGTCTTTTGTATCAATTTGCGTAATGCGCGACAGTTTGCACGATGTTTTTCCGGTAAATTGCGTTCATGGCCACATCCATCCTAAAAAAGTACGGTTTTCCATGAAGTTATCCGCCCCGCAGCGGCTCCATGAGCACTTGGTGACCCATTTCGCCAGCCCGCCTTCGGCGTCCCTATTGTCCGGCAGCCCACGCACGCCTGGGGTATTGGCGCGGGCGGGAGACGGACTCGGCCTGTCGCGACGTCAGGCGCTGGCACTGCTGGCTGGAGCCAGCGCGCTGCCCTGGGCGGCGCAGGCCGCCAGCCAGACCAATGCGGTACGCATCGCCATGCCGCTGGAGCCCAACAGTCTGGATACCACCACATCTGCCGCTGCGGCCAATGCCCAGGTGGCGCACTACAACATCCTGCAGGGGCTCACGCGCATCGAGCAGGATGGACAAGTCACTCCCTGCCTGGCCAGCCACTGGGAGCACAGCCCGGACAGGCTGCAATGGCGCTTTACGCTGCGCGACCGGCTGCGCTTTCACGACGGCCAGGTCTGTGATGCCCACTGCGTGGTGGCCAGCTTCACCCGTGCGCAGCAGCCAGGCAGTGGCAACAAGGCCAGACTCCAGCTGTTTGCCAACATTGAGCACCTGAGCGCGCCCGATGCACGCACGGTGGTGCTGCACCTCAAGCGCCCGGATACGCATTTGCTGTTTCGGCTTGGGGAGAGCACGGCCGTGGTGCTGCACCCGCAGACCTGGCACCAGGCGGCGACCCACCCGATCGGCACCGGCCCCTACCAGTTTCTGCGCTGGGTGCCGGGCAAGGAGATTCGCCTGCAGCGCACGTCGAACTACTGGGGCGAGCTGCCGCCCATTGAGCACGTGGTGTTTCGCTTCATCCCGGAGACGCAGGATCAGGTGCGCGCCTTTGTGCGGCAGGAGGTCGATCTGTTCTTCAGCTTCATCAGCGAAGAGTTCAACCGCTTTCGCGACAGCACCCACTATCAGGTGCTGATGGGCTCTTCCTCGGGCAAGGGGCTGCTGGCCTTCAACCACCGCCTGCCGCTGCTGCGGGATGTGCGCGTGCGCCGGGCCATCACCCATGCCATCGACCGGGAGAGCTTCATCCAGAAGGTGCTGCAGGGGCAGGGCACGGTCATTGGCAGCCACTTTGCGCCCAGCGAGCCGGGCTACATCCGCCTCTCCAGCACCCATCCCTACGACCCCGAGCGCGCGCGCAGTCTGCTGCGCGCAGCGGGCGTCACCCAGCCGGTGTCCCTCAAGCTCAGCCTGCCTCCCACCCCCTACGCCCGGCAGGGTGGCGCGGAGCTGACCCAGAATCTGGCGCAGGTCGGCATTGAGCTGGAGATTGAGCAACTGACCTGGCAACAGTGGCTGGCGGGGCCGTTTGCCGGCAAGTTTGAGCTGACGCTGATCAACCACGTCGAGCCGCTGGACTACGCCATCTATGGTGACCCCGACTACTACTTTGGCTACGACAATGCCGAGTTCCGTGCCCTGCTGCACCAGCACGCCACAGCCCGCAGCGCGCGCGAGGAGCAGCTGTTGCTGGTGCAGTTGCAGCGCTTTCTGGCACAGGATGCCGCCAATGTCTGGATCTTCAACGGCGCGGTGGGTACCGTGCTGCACAAGGGGCTGCAGGGCGCCTGGGTGAACTACCCCATCTTCGCCCACGACGTGGCCTCCATGCGCTGGGAGGCCTAGCAAGCACCCGGCACTGCTGCTGCGTTGCCAGCACCAGCAGCAGATGCAAAACAAGTAGCAGCTAGCGCACAACCAGTAAGCACTTCCGCATTAAATGATGCGGAAAATGTTTCTAGTCAAGCGCTGGCGGCTATAGAAACTGATGGCACAGCATCGCCTGCAGCCAACCTGCATGAGCGGCTGGAGCGTTTTCGTCAAAAGCGTGCTGAGGCCAGCGCGGCGGTGCAGCAGCCGATGCCACCAGAAAACGGCACAAGCTTGGCAGGCGCACAGATCACTGCACGCCAAGCCCAGCAGGCAGGGGCCAAGGCGCGCCAGCAAGCCAAGCAGGCCCAGCGCCAGGCAGAGCGTGCCCAGGCTGCGCCAGAAGAAACCGGCCTGCGTGTTGGCGTAGCGCCAGGCAGCGCTGACCCTGTGACGGTGCGCGATGGCGTGGTGCACATTGGCGAGTACGAGGCGGTGAACTATGACAGCGGCGAGCCGGTCACCGTGCCCAAGGGCAGCACGCGCGCCGATGTGGCGCGTGCGCTTAAGGATGCCGGGGTGCTGAGCAGCCGCCAGAAGATGTTTGGCCTGAGTGAGAAGGCTCAGGAGGTGATGTTTAGCCGCAGTGCAGGCGGGCAACCGACAGACTTTGTGCCCAATCCCGATGGCGGCCTAGACTACGGCGAGATTACACCCGAGATGGGCCGAGCCATGCGCAGGCAGGCGGGCAAGATTCGGCTGCGTCAGGGTAATGAGGCGTGGGGACTGACGCATATCCGCAATCGCCACCTGGATCAGTTCCAAAGACTGGGATTTGATTCTGCAGAAGCATTTGTGGCATCTGTTGCGGCGAACTTTACAGCGATTTACCAGCGTCCAGGCTCTGCGCTGGATGTGGTGTTTGCGCAATCAGGAACCGGACAGCGCTTGGCGGTGCAACTGGAGCCTTCGGTAGATGGCGATTTCTACGATGTGAAGACTGCATCGCCTGTACGTGCAGATCAGTTCAAAAGATTGGGATGGTGAGCAGAAAACCTGGCTGGTGACCGCGCATCCAGACGATAAGGGGAAGTGGAGCGGGGTCGGCAAGACATCGCGCACTGCCGACAATGAATCTGGATTGGTGCAAGGAAACCCCTCTCAATCCAGCCCGCAAGGTGATTCTGCCACTACCAGCAAGGCCGAGCAACCCATCACCCGCGCCAACGTAGAAACCGCCCAGCAGCAGGCCGCCCAAAAAACAGAAGCAAAGCAAGAGCAGTTTGCCGACAACAAGCTGTTCACTGCCGACAAGGTGGCAGCAGCGCGCGAGCGCATGCGCAAAAAGCTGGGCACACTCAATAGCGGCATTGACCCAGAGCTGCTGGTGGACGGCATGACCATCGCGGGAGCGTACATCGAGAGCGGTATTCGCAGTTTCGCGGATTACGCCAAGGCCATGGTGGAAGACATGGGCGACGGGGTGAAACCCTACCTGTTGTCGTTCTGGGAGGGTGCGCGCAACTATCCTGGCCTGGATACCACGGGTATGACCGATCCTGCCGGGGCGGCACGCCTGGCGCAGCAGGAGGCGCAGGCAGACCAATCATCCGCAGACTTTACGGAAAACGCAGAAGCTAGCCCGCGCAGCGATAATGGTGGCCAACAAGGAGCACAAGATGGAAAAGAAACTGCCCGACACTTTGCCAGTGGCTTGCCTCGAACCCTACCGGTCGCAGAAACTGCGCAAAGCCGCACGCTTGAAAACAAAATCAACAACTGGCTTGCGCGAAGTGGGCGTGCTGGGCGAGTTCGATTCCGGCAAGTCCGCCCCGTATCACTGCCTGACGCTCTCAATCGGGCATTGGATCGACTCCATGACACCACAGGAACGCGAGTCGTTTTATTCCGAAACCTTACCCCCGAAGTAGAGGATTTCAACGGGGTTAATTTCCGCGATGGCACGCTGTATATCAGCGAGGACAGTCAGCACCCCGTCACGCTGGCTGCCGCCCACGAGTGGGTGCATAACCTCAAGCGCACAAATCCCCAGCTGTACCAGGAGCTGGAGGACGAGGTGCGCCGCCAGGGCAGGCTGGATGCTTGGCATGAACGCAACGTCAAAGAGGAAGGTCAAGACCGTGGTCGTGACCATGCGATTGAGGAGCTGACCGCTGCTGCTGTATCAGATGCGCTGACTGACCCGGTGTTTTTGCAGCGCCTAGCCGAGCGCGACCAAAGCGCGTTCCGCCGTGTTGCCAAGGCGTTCCTGAAGTTTTTGAAGACGCTGACTAATGGCTGGAAAGACCAGGGCAGCAATGCTTACTTGCAGGATGTCGAAGCCTTTCGCGACAAACTGGAGCAGGTGCTGGACAAGCTGCCGGCGGCCAAGCAGAAGCCTGGGCTTATCGAGGCGCTGTTCTTGCGCGTGTGGCACGGTACGCCACACCGTGGCATTGAGAAGACTGGCTTTAGGCTGAACAAGATTGGCACGGGCGAGGGGGCGCAGGCGTATGGCTGGGGGATGTACTTTGCATCCATGCGGGAGGTGGCAAAAGAATACGCAGACAAGCTCAGCGGCGCACAAGTGTATTTCGATAAATCGCCTTCTACGCAATATGAGCTTGAGGTGGTGGATGCGATCAATGCATCGCTTAGAACCGCTCAATCAGGGGCACGCGGGATGCGTGCACGAGAGGTGTGGCAGCAATTTGCCAATCCATTGCGCGATAGGCTGTATGGCAATGCTTATGCTGGGATTAAGCCATTACCCGAGGCTGAGCTGAAGCGAGCCCTTGGATTGCAAGAGGCAGCGCTGCGACTCGGTGAGCCGTCCGTTTTGAATGAAGGCCAGCTCTACAGTCTTGACTTGCCCGTCGAAGAATCCGACCTGCTCGATTGGGACAAGCCGCTGAGTGAGCAGCCGGAGAAGGTGCGGCGGGCGTTGATTCGTGCCGATGTGATGGATGAATCGGCGCTTGGCGAATACACAGGCCAGCAGTTTTATGAAGGCATGGTGCGTGATCGCATGATGTTGGACGGAATGTCGCGCAGCGATTCCGCCAAAGCCGCCAGCGAATACCTGCAATCCATCGGCATCCCTGGTCTGCGCTACCTGGACGGCAACAGCCGCAGCGGCGGCCAAGGCAGTCACAACTATGTGATCTGGGACGAGGCACTGATGACGCCAGAGGCGGCGGATATTCAGCCGATGTTTAGCCGCAGAGCAGGCAAGCATGGCGCTAACACCAACCCCGACATCCTCTACAGCAAGAGCGGCAAGCCCGTAACCAACCCAACCGCCGTCAAGATGCGCCGAGCCATGGTGCAGCGCACGGTGGACGCACTGGCCAAGGGTTGGGCCAAGGCTCCCAACGTCACCGTGGTGGACAGTATGCAGGATGAGCGCGTGCCCGAGGCAGTGCGCAAGGCCGATGCGGCGCAGCGCTCTCAGGGCGCTATGGGCGAGCCAGAGGGCTTTTGGTACCGAGGGCAGGTATATCTGGTGGCCAGCGCATTGCCCACGTCGGCGGATGCTGCCCGGGTGCTGTACCACGAGGTGCTGGGGCACCACGGGCTGCGTGGCCACTTCGGCAAGGATCTGGACCGCGTGCTGGACCAGGTGATCAAGCTGCGCCGCAAGGACGTGCAGGCCAAGGCGCAGGAGTACGGCCTGGACATGGGCAACCCGGAGCATGCTGGCTATGCGGCCGAGGAGGTGTTGGCCGAGCTGGCGCAGACGCGGCCAGACCTGGGGTTTGTGCAGCGCGCCATTGCGGCTATCCGCAATTTCCTGCGCGCCCACGTGCCCGGCTTCAAAGCGCTGGAGCTGACGGATGCGGACATTGTGCAGGGCTATTTGCTGCCTGCGCGTGGGTGGGTGGAGCGTGGTGCTGATGCTGGCTCAGCAGCGGATGGCCCCATGCTCAGCCGCTCAGGCAACGCCGATACCGAAGCGCAGCGCCAGTTCAAGGAAACGGAACGCGCCTATGGCGGCAAGGCTGCCTATGACCGGGCCAAGGCTGCAGGCAAAACCAAGCTGACCTATGGCCAGTGGGTGCAGGTGCGCACGCCCAATTTCAAGGCCTGGTTTGGGGATTGGGAGGCTGTGCGGGCTCAAGAGCGGTTGGACGCGATGGAGCCTGTGCAAGTGCGTGTGCCTGATGCGTGGCGCGGTCTGGGCCACGCCGAGCTGCGCCAGAAGATGGCCGAAGAGCTTGATCGCATGGTGCGCGAAAAAACGCAGATTGAGCATCCAGAGCTGGGGATGATTCAAGTTGGACGTGCGGGGGCGAAAAAAACCAGCGGTTCGGCGCGAGACCCTGCCAAGTCTCTGGTAGCGGCTGACATTGAAGCGCTGATTCCAGCATCTATTTACGCGCGGACTGAGCCTTCGCGTGGCGGTGACGGCCCAGACATTGAGGGCTATTCCACGCTATTGGCGCGGGTGGATGTGGATGGTGTGCCGTTGGTGGCTTCGTTCACGGTGCGCCATCAATCGGATGGGCAGTGGTATTACAACGCTGTCGCGCTGCATGACGGCAAAGAAAAAGCCCAGGATTCCTATGGGCGGCCTGACCAGCAAGCTGGTTCAAGATTCGCCCCTATCGCTGGGCTTTCTGACTTTATACGCCGCCCGCTGGCGCGTGTCAATCCCGAGGCGGTTTCCAAGGTGGTGGATTCCGCCACCGGCGAGCCGCTGGTGGTGTACCACGGCACCGGCGCAGACTTCTCGGTGTTCGATGGTAAAAAAAGCGGATCTCACACCCGCGAGGTGGATGCGCGCAAGGGATTTTTCCTGTCGTCCTCCCCTGAAATCGCAAGCGAATATGCCGAAGAGGCTGGCGCAAATGGCGGTGCCAACATCATGCCCGCCTACGTGTCGTTGCAGAACCCCTTGGTGATTGATGAAGGTGGGCGCAACTACGACCCCATTCGCTTCAATGACTACATCGTTCGGGCCAAAGAGCAAGGCCACGATGGTGTGCTGCCGCGCAACACGGGCGATGGCATGTCTGATGGAAGCCGTGGCCGTGGTGCGCCGTGCCTGCAGCGACGGCCGTCCCGTGGCGGAGTTCGTCCAGCAAAACGACTTCTTCGCTGGCGCGATGGACCACTGTTACAGTGGACTTCCTGCGCATCTTCTACCGTGGGGAGTCTTTCAATCGCGCCCGTGGCCGCGAACTACTGGAGAACACCCGTGCAAGAATCGAACGACAAGAAGGCCAAGGCCAAGAGCAATCCGACATCTTCGCAAGCCCGCCAGCTGCTGACCAAAACGCTGGCGTACCTGGGCGAGAAGGACAACGACCACAACCTGCAGCGGCTGGCCAGGCGAAGGGAGAAGCAGGGCAAGTAGCAGCACAGGCTGCCGCGCCCTCGCCACTCGATCATGGGGAGCTGAACATCCCAGGCCGTACCAGCAGCATCAACGCAGAGTTGGACAAATACGAGAAACAGCAGGCAGCTACAGCCAAAGCCAAGGCCCGGCAGAACGCCGCTGAAACGAAGTCCGACAAGGCCTGGGCCAAGGAGCTGCTGGCCGGGCATCGGGATGCCATTGCCGCCCGGCATGGTGCCAAGTTCGGCGTCAAGGAGCTCAAGCACCAACTGGATCAGTGGGCGAAGTGGGAACCCAGGAAGCTGATTGCGTTTGTGGAGAAGTTCAAGGCAGAGCAGGTGCAAGAGCATCAAGCCAGAGCGGCCCGCGGGCTGGAGCCGCTCGATTCGAGGCGGCCAGAGCAGTGGAGGACATCTACGACACCGGTACCATGCTTGGCCTCGCCCTGTCGCATGATTTCGCTGCACGCCAAAGAGTAAGTCTGGTCGGTGACATCCTCCCCGCCCTAAAGGACGCGGATTCCTGCTGCTGGCGGCACAACTTCACCACCCACTTTTAGGTAAGGTGCAACAAAGCTCCACGCTTCATCACTGACATCGCTGGAGTCAGGCCTACGAAACATCCTCGAACTCTACCGACAACACGCACCATCATTCGGCAAAGTTCATAACACGCTCTAGGCACCAGGGCCCGGGCTGGGGGCGCAGCGCTCCATAATGGCGCGCTTTATCGGCTTGCGCAGCTTTTTTCATGCACCCTGACGCTCAACATCTGTGGCGCGGCCCGCGCTGGGCCCTGGCCGTCCTGCTGGCCGTGCTGGGCACGGTCGGCCCGTTTTCCATCGACACCTACCTGCCCGCCTTCTCGGGCATCGCGCAGTCGCTGCAGACCACGCCCGTGCACATGCAGCAGACGTTGTCGGCCTACCTGTTCGGCTTTGCCTTCATGAACCTGTTCCACGGAGCGCTGGCCGACAGCTTTGGGCGCCGGCCGGTGATTCTGTGGGGGATGATGGTGTTCACGCTGGCTTCTGCGGGGTGCGCGCTGGCGCAGGACATCACGCAGCTGATTGTCTGCCGGGCGCTCCAGGGATTGTCGTGTGGCGCCGGTGTGGTGGTCTCGCGCGCCATCGTGCGCGACCTGTTCACGCCCACCGAGGCGCAGAAGGTCATGAGCCAGATCACCATCTTCTTTGGTCTGGCTCCGGCCATGGCGCCGATTCTGGGCGGCTGGCTGTTTGTCAGCCTGGGCTGGCACAGCATTTTCTGGTTCATGACCTGCATTGGCCTGCTGCTGTGGCTGATCAACCTCAAGGTGCTGCCCGAGTCGCTGCCGTTGGCGCAGCGCCAGCCGTTTCGCGTGCGCCATCTGCTCAAGGGCTATGGGCAGCTGTCCAGCGATGTGCGCTTTGTGCTGCTGTGCCTGGCCAGCGGCGTGCCTTTCAATGGCATGTTCCTGTACGTGCTCTCGGCCCCGGCCTTTCTGGGCGAGGTGCTGGGCCTGGCGCCGACGCAGTTCTTCTGGCTGTTTCTGCTCACCATCGCCGGTGTCATGTCGGGCTCCTGGGCCAGCGGGCGGTTGGCTGGCAGGGTTGCGCCTGAGCGCCAGGTGCGCCATGGCCTGTCCATCATGCTGGTGATTTCGGTGCTCAACCTGATCGCCAACCTGCTGTGGCCCGCCCATGTCGGCTGGGCCATCCTGCCGCTGGCGATTTACGCCTTTGGCTGGGCGTTGATGGTGCCGGTGGTGACCCTGCTGGGTCTGGACCTCTACCCCGAGCGCCGGGGCATGGCCGCCTCGCTGCAGGCGGTGGTTGGCTCCAGCGCCAACGGCGTGGTGGCCGGGTTGCTCGCGCCGCTGGTGATGCATTCGGCCATCTCCCTGGCGGGGGCCTCGCTGGTGCTGATGCTGGTGGGTTTGCTGTCCTGGGTGTTTCTGCGCTGGCGCTGGCCCGAGATCGGGAGCCGCTCGGAGCAAATGCAGTAACTATGAAATTCATAGCTTGAACCGCAGGTCTGTATTGAAATTTATAATGAAAATATCATGAGATCTCCATTTGGCAAGCGGTACAAGCTCATTTTTTTACACTGACTTCAAGCCGATATGACGCAACAACTCCTCTCCTGGCACGCACTGCCCGCCGACGTTGCCCCCGATGCCTCCCTGCTGCCGGGTGTGCACTTGCTGCTTGATGCGCTGGACGAGGCCCGCCATCGCCTGCTGCCCTGGCTGGCCGGCACGCACAGTGCACCCGCACCGGCGCAGGTGCGCTGTGGCGACTGGGTGGGCGGCAGCAGCGATTACCGCGCACAGGTCCTCAGCGTGCCCCTGACCGACTACGCGCCCGAGCAGAGCATTGCCGACTGGCTGACCCAGCAGCGCCAGCGCTGGCCGCAGTGGAACGAAGCTGCCTGGCAGCAGCACGTGCAGGGCTTTGCGCTGGAGCCGCACCTGGGCAAGAGCTGGTGGCAGCTTTCCACCGGCACGTTGCGCAAGGTCTGGCAGGCGGGGTCGTTGGCCAGCGGGGCGCCCATCACGCTGATCGACGCGCCGGATGCCGGGCTGGACCTGGCCTCCATCCGCTATCTGAGCCGGGCACTCAACCAGCTGGCCGAGCAACTGGCCGCCGACGCCACCCCGCGCTGGGTGCTGGTGCTGCACTACGACACACTGCCCGACATGGAGTGGGATGAGGTGGTGGAGCTGCCCGGCAGCTAAAGCGCCGGGTGCTTGGGCAGCCTTCTGAGTAGCGTTTGCGCGCCGGGCGCAATCGGGGAAAGCCGCCAGGCTGCCACGGCGGTACGCTGGTCTGGGGCATGTAGCATGGGCCGGTCATTGGCATTGGATTGGAGGAAGCACCATGCAACCGAGCAGGATGGACGCCATCCGCGCACGCACCGCCAGCGCTCTGGCCAGCGGTGATCTGAGCCCGCTGCAAACCAGCGAAACCGTGATTGAGCAAAGCGGCCTGCGCTTTATCGTGCGCTGGGCTGAGGCCCTGGCGCGCAAGGACGCGGCCAAGGCCGCAGCCCCTGCTGCCGGCAAGGACGCCGCCGGCGCATCGGTCATCCTGCCCGGTGGCCCGCGCGATCCCAACTTCAACCCCTTTCTGAACCCCGACCCGGCGCTGACCGTGGGCCCCATTGGCACGCAGCACACCATCGTGCTCAACAAGTTCCCCGTCTGCCTGCACCACCTGGTGCTGGCGCGGCGGGAGTTTGCCGAGCAGCTCACGCCGCTGGAGCTGTGCGACTTTTGGGTGCTGGCCGAACTGCTCGGCACCCTGGGCGGCCTGGGCTTTTACAACGGCGGCGCGCCCGCCGGGGCCAGCCAGCGTCACAAGCACGTGCAGTGGGTGCCGGCCGAGCCGGGCAATGCCTCGCTGGCGCAGCTGGCCGCAGATCTGCCGCGCGATGCCCGGCCCGGCACGGTATATAGGCACCCGGCGCTGCCCATGGCGCATGCGCTGCTCAAGGTCGAGGCGGGTCTGGGGGCCGACCCGGTGGCCAGTGCGGCCGCCATGCTCGCGGCGTACGACCTGGGGCGTCAGCACCTGGGCCTGCAACCGGGTGCCGATGGCCTGCTGCCCTCGTTCAACATGCTGGTGGGGGACGGCTGGCTGCTCTTGGTGCCGCGCAGTCAGGAGCACTTTGAGGGTATTTCCATCAACGCCCTGTCCTTTGGCGGCACCATCTACGTGCGCCAGCCCGAGCAGGTGGAGCTGATTCGCCAGACCGGCCCGCTGCAGGCGCTGGCCAGCGTGGGGCGCCCTGCCGACTAAAAAATCGCAAAAAAGAGAGCGTATTGCGCCCGTCAGGCAAGGGCTAAAGGCAAAAAAGGCTGCAGGTGGTGCAGCCTTTTTTTGTGCCTGAAGATATGACTGGTTTTCATAATGTTTTTTGCCTAAAAACCAGTGCTGTCCAGCGCTAAGCGCTTGTTTATTGAGAGCATGGGGCGCTTGCGCCTGCGCTACCAAACGCAGCAAAGGCTGCACGAGTGCAGCCTTTGGCGCTTTCAGAACGGGCAGCAGGCCAAGTGCTTATTTGCCCCAGCTGTCTTTGAGACCCGTGATCTTGTTGAACACCGGCTTGTCGGCAGTGTGGTCCTTGCGGTCGGCGACAAAGTAACCAAAGCGCTCGAACTGGAACTTGTCATCCGGCTGTGCGGCCTTGAGCGAGGGTTCCACATAGGCGGTCATGACCTTGAGGCTGTCCGGATTGAGCAGGCTCAGGTAGTCCTTGCCGCCGGCATCGGGCTGGGGATCGGTGAACAGGCGGTCGTAGAGGCGCACTTCGGCTTCAATGCCGTCCTGCACACCCACCCAGGTGATGGCAGCCTTGACCTTGACGGCATCGGCGCCGGGTGTGCCGCTCTTGGTGTCGGGCACCACGGTGGCCAGCACCTTGGTCACATGGCCGTCAGCGTCCTTTTCGCAGCCCGTGCATTCGATCACGTAGCCGCCCTTCAGGCGCACCTTGTTGCCGGGGAACAGGCGCTTGTAGCCCTTGGGCGGCACTTCGGCAAAGTCCTCGCGCTCGATCCAGACCTCGCGGCCCAGCGTGAAGTGGCGCTGGGGCACCTCCTCGCCTTCGGCATGGTGCGGCAGTGCGGGCAGACTGCAGGGTTCCAGGTGGTCGGCGCTGCCAAACACCTCGGTCCAGTTGGTCAGCTCCAGCCTGACGGGATCCAGCACCACCATCGCGCGGTGGGCCTTGGTTTCCAGGTCCTCGCGCAGGCAGCCTTCGAGCGTGGCGTAGTCGATCCAGCTGTAGTCCTTGGTCACGCCGATGCGCTCGCAGAAGTTGCGGATGGACTCAGGCGTATAGCCGCGGCGGCGCAGGCCGACGATGGTGGGCATGCGGGGGTCGTCCCAGCCGGTCAGCGTGCCGCTATCGACCAGGTGCTTGAGCTTGCGCTTGGAGGTGACCACATAGGTCAGGTTCAGGCGCGCAAACTCGTACTGGCGTGGCTGCGGTGTGGCGATCAGACCGCCTTCGCGCAGGTGGTCCAGCAGCCAGTCGTAGAACGGGCGCTGGTCTTCAAATTCCAGCGTGCAGATGGAGTGGGTGATGTGCTCCAGCGCATCCTCGATGGGGTGCGCAAAGGTGTACATCGGGTAGATGCACCACTGGTTGCCGGTGTTGTGGTGCTCGGCATGGCGCACGCGGTAGATGGCCGGATCGCGCAGGTTGATGTTGGGCGAGGCCATGTCGATCTTGGCGCGCAGCACGGCGGCGCCATCGGCCAGCTTGCCGTCCTTCATGTCGGCAAAGCGCTGCAGGTTCTCGGCCACACTGCGGTCGCGGAACGGGCTGTTCACGCCGGGGCGGCTGAAGTCGCCACGGTTGGCCTTCATTTCCTCGGGCGTCTGCTCGTCCACATAGGCCAGCCCCTGCTCGATCAGGTACACGGCGGCGCGATACATGAAGTCGAAGTAGTTGCTGGCGTAGTACAGGTGGCTGTTGCCCTGCGCATCCTTCCAGTCAAAGCCCAGCCACTGCACGGCGTCCTTGATGCTTTCCACGTACTCCAGGTCTTCCTTTTCCGGGTTCGTGTCATCAAAGCGCAGGTGGCACACGCCGCCGTAGTCGCGTGCCAGACCAAAGTTCAGACAGATGGACTTGGCGTGGCCCACGTGCAGGTAGCCATTGGGCTCGGGCGGAAAGCGGGTGCGGATCCTGGCCTCATCGACCTGGCCTTGCTGGTGGTGCCGGGCATCGCCGGGGCTGCCGCCCCAGGTGCGGCCAGCGTGGGTGCCGTCGGCCAGGTGAGCTTCAATGATCTGGCGCAGAAAGTTGGTGGGCTTGGCAACAGCCTCGGGCGGGACTTCTGCCTTGGTGTGGTTGGTGCTGTTCATATGGCACGCGATTGTAGGCGGGCTTGTAGGCAGGCGCCCGCAGCCTGGCAGCGGCAACGCGGGATAATCACCGCCTTTTGCAGTAAGCGAGAACCCACCATGCCGAAGACGGTTTTTGTGCTCAACGGCCCCAATCTGAATCTGCTGGGCACGCGCGAGCCCCAGGTCTATGGCGCCCAGACCCTGGCCGATGTAGAGCAGCTGTGCGCCCAGGCTTGCGCCCGCTGCGGCCTGCAGCTGCGCTTTCACCAGAGCAACCACGAAGGGCAGCTCATCGACTGGATCCACGAGGCTGGTCAGCTGCACGCACGTGGCGAGCTGGCGGGCGTCATCCTCAACGCCGGTGCCTACACGCACACCAGCATTGCGCTGATGGATGCCATCAAGGGCACGGGCGTGGCGCTGCTGGAGCTGCACATCAGCAACGTCTTTGCGCGCGAGGCCTTCCGCCACCACTCCTACCTGTCGCCTGTGGCGCGTGCCGTGATGTGCGGCCTGGGCGTGCAAGGCTATGCCCTGGCGGTGGAGGCCGTGGCGCAGTGGTAGGAGCGGCAACAGGAGGAGCGGCCCAGCTCCACAACCCGGGCGCTGCTGCTGGCCTGACCCCGGCGCAGGAAGACGACATCATTGCCTTGCCCTGGCCCGGCCCGGCTGCCGACTATGCTGCCGTGGCCGCAGGCCTGGTGGTGCCCGGGCCCGTCGCCCACTGGCGCGCGCGGGCGCAGTGTGTGACGCTGGCCCACGCCGGCGGCGTGCTCACGGCCCACCACTGGCCTGCCGCACCGGCGCCCGGCGTCTGTCTGAAGGCGCCCGTGGTGTTGCTGCATGGCGGCAGCGGCAGCTGGACGCACTGGCTGCGCATGCTGGGGCCGCTGACGCAGGCGGGGCACCCGGTCTGGGCACTGGACATGCCCGGCTTTGGCGCGTCCGACCCGCTGCCCGGCCAGCAGGATGCCGACGACATGCTGCCCGTGCTGGCCGCCGGCCTGCGCCACTGGCTGGGCGGCCAGCCGGTGCAGATCATGGGATTTTCCCTGGGGGGCATGACGGCGGCACTGCTGGCGGCAGCCTATCCGGCGCTGGTGCGCCAGCTGCTGCTGGTGGGGCCGCCCGGGCTGGGGCTGCGCGACAAGCCGATCTACCGTCTCAGGGGCTGGCGCCACCTGGAGGATGCGCAGGAGCAGCTGCGCCGCCACTGCTACAACCTGGCGGCGCTGATGCTTTGCGACACCAGCCGGATCGACCGCGACACCCTGGCTCTGCACACCGCCAACGTGCAGCGCGACCGCCTGCCGCGCCGTCGCCTGGCCAGCACCGATGTGCTGCGCCGCACGCTGCCGCGCCTCGCATGCCCCGTGCAGGCGGTGTATGGTGAGCAGGATGTGCTCTACCGTGGCCTGTGGCCACAGGTGGCGGACTGCTTCAACGGTCAGCTGCAACTGCTGCCCGGCGCCGGCCACTGGGTGCAGTACGAGGCACCCCAGGCCTTTGCCGAGCTGGTGCTGCCCCGGTTGTGGTAGCGGGCAGTTCGCTAAAAGCATAGCTGCTTGCGCTTGCAGGGTAAGGATTTGATCGCAAAATAGCCTTGAAATCCTTGTCTGGTCAGCGTCAGAAGCTATTTAAATACCGCAAACACTGGAAATCTATGCAAGTTCTCTGGATGGTGGCGAGCGCCTTTCTGTTCGCCACCATGGGCGTGTTCGTCAAGCACGCCAGCGAATTCTTCACGACACCGGAAATCGTCTTTTACCGTGGCCTGATCGGCATGGCCGTGCTGTGGTGGCTGGCACGCCGCCAGGGCGTGGGTCTGGGCACGCGCCATCCGTGGATGCATGGCTGGCGTTCGCTGGTGGGCGTCACCTCCATGGGCTGCTGGTTCTATGCCATCTCCAAGCTGCCCCTGGCCACGGGCATGACCTTCAACTACATGAGCAGTCTGTGGATGGCCGCCTTTTTCCTGCTGGGTGCGCTGTGGACCTGGCGCCCCGGCTACGCTGGCGAGCGGCGCAGCCCGAACCTGGCGCTGCTGGGCACCATTTTGCTGGGCTTTGTCGGTGTGCTGCTGTTGCTGCAACCCAACCTGGACGTGCCGCAGCACGGCAGCGCAGTGGTGGCGGCCACGGCAGGTCTGCTCTCGGGGGTACTCTCGGCCATGGCGTATATCCAGGTCTCGGCCCTGGCGCGCGCCGGAGAGCCTGAAGCGCGCACGGTGTTCTATTTCTGCGTGGGCTGTACCGTGGGCGGCGGCGCGCTGATGCTGCAACTGGGCCTGTCGCCCTGGCCGGGCTGGCAGGAGGCGTTCTATCTGCTGCCGATTGGCCTCCTGGCTGCTGGCGGACAGCTGTGCATGACCTATGCCTATTCGGGCGCCCGCACGCCGCGCGCCACCCTGGTGGCAGCCAATCTGCAATACACCGGGCTGATCTTTGCCAGCGCCTACAGCGTGTTCTGGTTCAATGACCAGATCAACGCCCTGGGCTGGCTGGGCATGGTGCTGGTGGCCATCAGCGGCATTGCCGCCACCGCCTTGCGTGCGCGTGGAGCGGCGGCGGCGCAGCAGCCCGTGGCCGGCAAGGCCAGCGCCGCCTAGGCAGCGTCCGGCAACGTGCCCAGGCGGTGCTGGTCTGGGGGAGATAATCGCCGGACCATGACTTCACCCACTGCACCACTGGATCTTCTTGCGCCCGGCGCGGCCCCGGGCGCCGAGCGCTTCTGGGCCGTGCTGCCCTGCGCGGGCACGGGCTCGCGTGCCATCGCCCCCGGCATGGGCGATCCTGCCCTGCCCAAGCAATACCAGCCGTTGCTGGGCCAGCCCCTGGTGCTGCACACCCTGGCGGCCTTTACGGCGGTGCCGGAGCTGCGCGCCACCCTGGTGGCCGTGGCGCCGGGGGATCGCTTTCTGGACGCCTATCCGGCAGCGGGCTATTTCACGGTGCCCTGCGGCGGCCCGACGCGCGCGCAGACCGTCATCGGCGCCCTGCGTGCCCTGCTGGAGCGCGGTGCGCAGGAGCAGGACTGGGTGCTGGTGCACGATGCTGCGCGTTGCCTGGTCACGCCGCAGCAGATCCGCCGCCTGATCGAGGAGTGCGCGCACGACAGCGTGGGCGGCCTGCTGGCGCACAAGATTCCCGACACCGTCAAAACCGCCGTCACCGGCGCCGGTGGCGTGCGCGTGGTGGCCACCGTCGATCGCAGCGACAAATGGCTGGCGCAGACGCCCCAGATGTTTCGCCTGGGCGTGCTGCTGCAAGCCCTGGAGCGCATGGGCGCCGCCGCCACGGACGAGGCCAGCGCCATGGAAGCCGCGGGCCACCGCCCCAAGCTGGTGCCCGGCGGGGCGCAGAACTTCAAGGTCACCTACCCGGAAGACTTCGCCCTGGCCAGCGCCGTGCTGGCCTACCGGCAAAGCGCCCCGACCACCGAGCGCTTTGCCCACAGCGCCGCCCCGGTGGCCGAGCCGGGCAACCGCTTTTTCTAACCCCAAAAATTTTGAAGGAAATTGGCATCAAGCGCTTGTCCAGCAAGCGCTGCCAGCTATGAATTTGCTATGAACTGGAAGAATCTACGCATGGGTGAGGGCTGGGATGTGCACGCCCTGGTGCCCGGTCGCCCCCTGATGCTGGGCGGCGTGCAGGTGCCGCACGAGCACGGCCTGCTGGGCCACTCGGATGCCGATGTGCTGCTGCATGCCATCACCGATGCCCTTCTGGGCGCCGCCGCCCTGGGCGACATTGGTCGCCACTTTCCCGACACGGACGCGCAGTTCTACGGCGCCAGCTCCATCGTGCTGCTCACCGAAGCCATACGCCGCGTGCGCGCTGCGGGCTACGAGGTGATCAACATCGACAGCACCATCGTTGCCCAGGCGCCCAAGCTGGCCCCGCACCTGCCCGCCATGTGCGCTGCCATTGCCCAGGCGCTGGGCGTGGAGGTCGGGCAGATCAACGTCAAGGCCAAGACGGCTGAAAAGCTTGGTCCCGTCGGCCAGCGCCAGAGCATGGAAGCGCGCGCCGTGGCGCTGCTCTATAAAACGGAGTAGCTGGCGCGCATAAAAAAACGATTTCAGGCCATTTAATGCCTGAAATCGTTTGGTGGAGAGCGCAAACTGCTACGAAAAGCGTAGGGCAGGTGCTTAAATCACCTCACCCACCAGATCGTGCCCCTGGGTGGCGGTGATGCGCACCTTGAGCATGTCCCCCACCTTGTACTGCTGGCTGGCCTTGGCAATGGGTTGCAGGTGCACCAGACCGTCGATCTCGGGCGCGTCGGCCCAGCTGCGCGCGATGCCGCCTTTCTTGCCCAGGCTGTGGGCTTTATCGACCAGCACTTGCAGGGTCTGGCCGATGCGCCGCGTCAGGCGCTCGGTGGAGACTTCCTCGGCCACGGCCATGAAGCGGGCGCGGCGTTCTTCGCGTACTTCTTGCGGCAGCTGGCCGGGCAGGGCGTTGGCCGCTGCGCCAGCGACATCGCTGTAGGCAAAGCAGCCGGCGCGGTCGATCTGCGCCTCGCGCACAAAGTCCAGCAGGTGTTGGAACTCTTCTTCCGTCTCGCCCGGAAAGCCGGCGATGAAGGTGGAGCGGATCACCAGCTCGGGGCAGATCTCGCGCCAGCGCTGGATGCGCTCCAGGTTCTTTTCGCCGCTGGCCGGGCGCTTCATGCGCTTGAGCACATCGGGGTGGCTGTGTTGCAGCGGCACATCCAGATAGGGCAGCACCAGGCCTTCGGCCATCAGCGGCAGGATGTCGTCCACGCTGGGGTAGGGATAGACGTAGTGCAGGCGCACCCAGGCGCCATATTCGCGCGCCAGCTTGCCCAGCTCCTGCACCAGCTCGAACAAGCGCGTCTTGATCGGGCGGCCATCCCAGAAGCCGGTGCGGTATTTGATGTCCACGCCGTAGGCCGAGGTGTCCTGGCTGACGATGAGCAGTTCCTTGACGCCACCGGCAAACAGCGCCTTGGCTTCCTTGAGCACATCGCCAATCGGGCGCGAGACCAAGTCCCCGCGCATGCTGGGGATGATGCAGAAGGTGCAGCGGTGGTTGCAGCCCTCGGAAATCTTCAGGTAGGCGTAGTGGCGCGGCGTGAGCTTGATGCCGGCCTCGCCCACGGCGCCGGGGATGCCGGGCACCAGATCGGTGAACGGGTCGTGCGGCTTGGGCAGGTGCTGGCGCACGGCGTCCATCACTTCCTGCGCGGCATGCGGGCCGGTAACGGCCAGCACGTTGGGGTGCAGGTCGGTGATCAGGTTGTCGCCACTTTCGTTGGTGCGCGCACCCAGGCAGCCGGTGACGATGACCTTGCCGTTTTCGGCCAGGGCCTCGCTGATGGTGTCCAGGCTTTCCTTGACGGCATCGTCGATGAAGCCGCAGGTGTTGACGATGACCAGATCGGCGCCGGCAAAGCTTCTGGCGGTCCGGTAGCCCTCGGCATTGAGCTGGGTGAGGATCAGTTCCGAATCGGTCAGGTTCTTGGGGCAGCCCAGGGAGACCATGCCGATCCTGGGGATGACGGCTTCGGCCTTTTTATCGTAATCGTTTGATTGCATTGGATTTTTAAGCGGGACAAGCGTGCTGCTCGTGGGTCGGTGATTCTATTTCAAACGCCCTCCGGCCCTTCGTGGGCGCTCCTATACCCTGCCGCGCTGGTTTGTGTGGCAACAGGCCTTGTGCCGACAACCGCCTTTGGGGGGCAATGGCCGTGAAAGCTGCGCAGCGGTCAGTCGATCACGATGGAGGATTTTGTCGAAAAGACGAAAAGAATGGTCGTTCCTTATGGATTTTGAATTTTCTTTCGATAATCGATTGATTTTTTAAAATCATCTGATTACAGGCGGCCTTTGAAATAGGCATCCCGATCCATATCCGCAATATCTGCGCTCAATTGCACGTGCAGGCCATTTTGCGGCGGGATCTGCGCCTTCAGCACGGCGGCAATGCGCTCGGACAACTCGCGTTTGGTCTGCGCGCTGCGGCCGCTGAGCAGATGCAGCTGCACGTGGACGAAGGCGCGGCCCGTGCCGTCCAGTCCGATGCGGTAGCGGTTCAGGCAGGTGATGCGGGTCTTCAGATCCTGCTCATCCGTCACGGTGGGGTGGCCACAGACGGCGGCATTCAGGGCCTGCAGCAGCGCGGCCTCGTCAAGGCCTTGCAGGTTGTCGGTGTATTCGACGTACATGTGGGGCATGGGTGCTTTCAGTTTTGTTTCATTTTGATACGGATTCGGTAACTACTTACGTGCTTTGTGGTAAGTCGTTGCCAGATCGAGACTTATGGCGATAACGCGCGGCAGCGGGCGCTGGTCCGGGCGGTGCTGCCGCGCCTTTGCAGTACTGGGGCCATCACTAAAATTCACCCTTGCTGCAAAAGTGTGTGCCGTCCATTCATTAAGCATTTTGCACTTTCAAATTATTCGACGGCATGAGTTGGAGAGGAAATATGTCTTTTAGCGATATGCCAATTGGACGCAAATTGGCAGTGGTGCTCGTGTGCATTTTTGTGTTTCTGATCGGGGGCGCGGCACTGTCGGTGCACCAGTCGATGGAGCAGGACCGCATCATGCGCCACATGCTCAATGAAGTGCTGGTGACGGAGCGCGCCCTGGAGCGCTGGTCCAACAACGTCACCGCCGGCGTGCAGCGCGCAGCGGCCATTGCCAAGAGCGCGGATGTGGTGCTGGTGCCCTACTTTGACAAGCCCACCAAGGACGCCACGGCGGATACGGCCCGGCAGATGAAGATCATCCTGGCCAACCTGAAGTCGCCGCAGGAGCTGGCCATGCTGGACAAGGCCTCGAAGCTGCGTGACGAGTATCTGGCCCTGCGCAAGCAGATTGCTGCGCTGAAGAACGAAGGTGACGTCAGCGGTGCGGAGCGGGTCTTTACCGAGCGCTTTGAGCCGACCATGAAGGCCTATCTGCAGTCGGTGGACGATCTGACCAAGTACCAGCACGCCAAGCTGGACCAGCTGGCCGAGGAAAGCCGCCTGGCACGCCAGAAGAACGTCTGGCAGCTGGTGCTGTTCACGCTGGCGGCCCTGGTGGTGGGCAGCGCCACGGCGGTGTATGTGACCCGCAGCATCACCGTCCCTCTGCGGCAGGCCAGGGAAGCGGCGCATGCCATCGCCAGTCTGGATCTGAGCGCTGCACCGCAAAGCCGCTACAGCCGCGATGAAAGCGGCCAGCTGCTGCAGGCCATCGACCAGATGCGCAACGTGCTCAGCGCCACCCTGGCCAAGGTGCTGGAGGTCTCGCAGGGCATCACGACCGCCAGCGCCGAGGTGGCCAGCGGCAGCCACGATCTGAGCAGCCGCACGGAAAGCACCGCCGCCAACCTGCAGGAAAGCGCGGCAGCCATCGAGCAGCTGACCGGCATTGCCCAGCAGTGCTCGGACGCCACGCGCCAGGCCGAGGCGCTCTCGCGCAGCTCCTGCGAGACCACCCACGAGGGCTTTGCCAAGGCGCAGCTGGTGCAGGAGACCATGCAGGAGCTGCAGCAAAGCAGCCAGAAGATTGGCGACATCATCGGCGTGATCGACTCGATCGCCTTCCAGACCAACATCCTGGCCCTGAACGCCGCTGTGGAAGCGGCGCGTGCCGGCGAGCAGGGCCGTGGTTTTGCCGTGGTGGCCGGCGAGGTGCGCAGCCTGGCGCAGCGCAGCGCCACGGCGGCCAAGGAAATTCGCCAGCTGATCAACACCAACCTGCAAAGCGTGAGCAACGGCCACCAGCAGGTGCAGGAGGCGGGCGAGGCCATGAAGCGCATCCTGGACAACGTCACGCGCGTGCAGGACATCGTGGCCGAGATCAACGCCGCCACCAACGAGCAGAGCAACAGCGCCGCGCAGGTCAACACCGGCATTGCGCAGCTGGATCAGATGACCCAGCAGAACGCAGCCATGGTGGAAGAGTCCAGCGCCGCCGCCGCCCAGCTGCACGCGCAGGCGCAGCAGCTGCGCGAAGCGGTGCTGGCCTTCAAGCTGCCCCAGCAGTACCAGCAGACCTTCCAGGCGCCGGCAGCACAGCTGGGGCGCGCAGCGCGCGGCAGCGAGCCGGCCTTGCTCTCTTAAAACAAGCGGCTGGCGCGCGCTGGCATTGGGTTTCAGGCAAAAAATGGCCTGAAATGCCGATGGCAAGCGCGCAAGGTGCTCGCCTTATTGAAAAACCCCGTGTGCAGACGTGCTGCGCACGGGGTTTTTTCTTGGGGGCAGGGGGCGCCCGCCGGGGGGCGATCAGCGCTTGAAGCTGAACATGTTCATCATCTGCTCGGTCTGCTGGCGCATCTGCTCCTGCATCTTCTGCAGTTGCTCGACGTAGCCGGCAGGCAGCATGGCCTGGGGCATCTGCATCATCTTGGCCCAGGCATCGGGGTTGCCGGTCTGCTCGGCCAGCTTGGACTGAAAGTCCGAGAACATCTGCACGTTCTTTTCGATGTAGCTGCCCATGTAGCCCTGCATGGCGTGGCCGTAGAAGCGGATGATGTTGGCCAGCATGGCTTCGCTGAACATGGGCGCGCCGGCGGCTTCCTCCTCCAGGATGATCTGCAGCAGGATGGAGCGCGTCAGGTCCTCGCCGGTCTTTGCATCCTTGACGACCACGGGCTCATGCTGCATCACCAGCTGCTTGACTTCGGCCAGGGTCACATAGGTGGAGGTGCTGGTGTCGTACAGACGGCGGTTGGGGTATTTCTTGATCACGCGCTCTGCGTTGGCGGTGTTCTGTGCGGTCATCGCGTAACTTTCTGTATAGGAAGTGGCTTTTTGTGATGCAAGTGCAGGGTGGCAGCTGTGTGCACAAGTGGCATTCTAGGCAAGCGTCCGGGGGGTGCAAGCCGAATGGGGCAAGAACTTCCTTTGCAGCGCCGGAGGTGCATTGCACAATCGGCAGTTTCGTGGGGATTTTTCTGAAGGGATCAAGCGATGTTTCAACCAACCATCACCCAGGCAGTCTGTGCTGTGGCCCTGCTGGTGGCTGCGCCCTTGAGCTGGAGCCAGGATCGCATCTACCGCTGTGGCAACGAGTACACCAACAACGCGACCGTGGCCAAGCAGCGCAACTGTCGGGTGGTTGAGGGGGGCTCGGTCACGGTGGTGCACACCCAGGGGACGCGCTCCTCGTCGTCCTCTTCCTCGTCCGGTGCTTCAACGGCACGCGCCAGCAAGGGGCCGGCCGGCACGCAGGTGGACAGCGCCCAGCAGCAGGCGCGCGACAACGATGCGCGGGCCATCCTGCAGGCCGAGCTGGCCAAGGCGCAGGAGCGGTTGCTCACTTTGCAGGCCGAGTACAACAACGGCCAGCCGCAGAAAACCGAAGTGGAGCAGAGCAAGCCCGAGCTGTACGAGGCGCGTGTCAACGATCTGAAGACCAAGATCTCGCGTCTGGAAAGCGACGTGCGCGGCATCGAGCGTGAACTGGCGCGCCTGCCGGGCGGCGGCGGTTGATCGCCAGTTTTCATGGAATAAGGAGCTGCTGGCGCTGATCTGGTGCGGGTTTCAGAGGGTTTTTCTTCTGAAATCACCGCAGGGTCAGCGCCAGCAGCTCTTTTTTTCATAACAGTGGCTCGATCGGCAGGTGTTGCAGCAGCCACAGGCCCAGGCGCTTGTACCAGCGGCTGTTGGGCTCGCTGTGGAAGATGTGCTCGGCCTGCGGCGGGCCGCTGTGCCAGTGCAGGCGCCCATCCTCGCCCAGCTGGATGCGGTAGGAGCGCCAGGGGATGGCCTGCTCGAACGCGTTGTGGATCTGCTCGGCCAGGGCGGGGCTTTCGATCAGCAGGCCCATTTCGGTGTTGAACAGCACGGAGCGCGGATCGAAGTTGAGCGAGCCGACAAAGGCGCGCTCGCCATCGATGGCAAAGGTCTTGGCGTGCAGTGAGGAGCCACTGCTGGCCAGCAGCCAGCGGCGCCTGATGCGCTCGTGCAGGGGGCGGGGCAGCTCTGGCGGGGCCTGGCGGCGCAGTTCGTACAGCTGCACGCCCAGCTCCAGCAGCTGCGGGCGGTAGCGCGCATAGCCGGCATGCACCAGGCTGACGTCGGTGGCCTCCAGCGAGTTGGTCAGCACGCGCACCTGAATCCCCTGGGCGCGCAGTTGCTGGATGGCCTGCACCCCCGCCTGGGTGGGCACGAAGTAGGGCGAAACCAGATCCACCTGGCGGCGCGGCTGGCCAATGGCACGCGCCAGCTGCGCGCCGATGAGCTGCTGGTCGCTGGCCTGCCCCAGCGCCTTGGCCGGGTTGTCGCTGATCAGGTGTGTGGGCGCCCACAACCAGGGCTGCTGCTCCTGCTGCAGCCAGCGCGCCAGGTCGCCGTGCTCCAGGGCCCGCAGGTAGCGCTGCCCCTGCTCGCTGGCCGCAGCCGCCTGCATGCGCGCGTGCAGGGTGGGCATGTCCATGTGGTAGGGCACGGTGACGATGCGCTCGATCGGGTAGGCCGAGAGGCTGGCCCAGTAGCGGTCAAAGTCCTGCGCAATCTCACCCACCACCGGGCCGGTGGTGAGTACGTCCAGATCGGCAAACAGCACGCCCTGCGGGTTGCCGAAATATTCGTTGCCGATGTTGCGCCCGCCCACGATGCTGGCCTGGCTGTCGGCGGTGAAGGATTTGTTGTGCATGCGCCGGTTGGTGCGCGCAAAGTCCAGCAGATAGCCCAGCGTCTTGGGCCAGCGCAGCACAAGGGGGTTGAACAGCCGCACCTCGATGTGCGGGTGCTGGTTGAGGGTGTGCAGGATGCTGTCCAGGCCAGCGGTGCCGCCATCGTCCAGCAGCAGGCGCACGCGTACCCCCCGGTCGGCCGCCTGCCACAGCGCCTGCAGCAGCAGCAGCCCGCTGGTGTCGGCGCGCCAGATGTAGTACTGCACATCCAGCGTGACCTGCGCAGTGCGCGCCAGCAGCATGCGCGCGGCAAAGGCTTCCTGCGGGTTGTCCAGGGGGTAGATGCCGCTGTCCAGGGGGCGGGGCTGCGCCTGCTGGCGCAGTTGCTCCAGCTTGCGCCCCAGCAGCGTGTCCTGGGTGCTGTGCGGTGTGGCTGCGCTGCTGACGCTGCGCCCCTGCAGGGGTGGCAGGCTGCAGCCGCTGACGAGCAGGGCCAGCACCAGCACTCCCCAGCAGGCGCACCAGCGCGGCAGCCAGCCCCTGTCAGCCATGGCCTGCGGTGCCTGGCTGGGCGGCTTCCGGCAGCTGCGCGCGGCGGCCATAGCGACCGGCAATCACGGCCGAGACCATGATCTGCATCGGGTGAAACAGCATCACCGGCAGCACCATGGGGCCCACCACCGAGGCGGAGAACAGCACCTTGGCCATGGGAATGCCGCTGACCAGGCTCTTTTGTGCGCCGCAGAACAGCAACGTCGCTTCATCGGCGGCGTCCAGGCCCATGCGGTGGCTGATCCAGAGGCACCAGCCCATCATGAGTGCCAGCAAGGCGGCGCAGACCACGAACAGCGTGGCCATGGACTGCAGCGGCATCTGCTGCCACAGCCCGCCCACCACCGCCTTGCTGAAGGCGGCATACACCACCAGCAGGATGGAGCCTTGGTCGATGATGCGGATCTTGCTGCCCAGGCGTTGCAGCACGGCACCGGTCCAGGGGCGCAGCAGGTGCCCGACGGCAAAGGGCAGCAGCAACTGCAGGGCGATGCGGCCCACGGCTTCCAGCGGATCGCCGGCGTGGCCGCTGTGCGCCAGCAGGATGCCCACCAGCAGCGGGGTAAAGACAATGCCCATCAGCGTCGAGCCCGAAGCGCTGCACACCGCTGCCGGGATGTTGCCGCGCGCCACGCTGGTCAGGGCGATGGCCGACTGCACCGTTGCGGGCAGGGCGCACAGAAACAGCATGCCCTGCACCAGGGAGGTGGGCAGCAGCCAGGACAGCACGGGCTGCAGGGCCCAGCCCACCAGGGGAAACACCATGAAGGTGGTGGCCGTGACCGCCAGGTGCAGGCGCCAGTGGCCAATGCCGGCCCAGATGGCCTGGCGCGAGAGCTTGCTGCCATGCAGGAAAAACAGCAGCACGATCACCCAGGCCGTGACGGACTCCAGCACCTGGGCAACGGTGCCGGTGGCAGGCAGCAGGCTGGCCAGGGTGACGGTGCCCAGCAGCGCCAAAGTGAAGTTGTCGGGCTTGAAACGCACAGCAAGTCCTTCTATTTATTGGGGTAGTGAAAGCAGGGGCAAAAAGTTCTCAACTCTGGGGGGCGGATGCCGATAGAGCAGTATCGATTGTGTGCAACTACCAAGTTTGGGGATGACGATGAACAGCACTTCTTCCATCAACACCACGGCGCGACCGCGCATGTTCCAGATGCCGGTTTTCAAGCCGGGCACCCGTGTCTTGCAAGGGGGACGCGAAGAAACCGTCAGCCATGTGTTGCTGCGTCGCAGAGAGATGATGGTGTATCTGGTGGGCCGCGATGATCCCGTGCGTCCCGACCGCCTGACCCTGGAGCCACAGTGGTTTACCACCAAGCGCAATCCTGAAGCCTTGCAGTGGTATCTGTAAGTCTCACGGGTGGGGTGTGTGCGTGAAAGGCCAGAAACTGTAGGGTTTCTGGCCTTTTTGCATGGGCGCGCGGTCAGCGGCGTTCGCGTGAATTGTTCACCAGTCGGTGCAGGGCGTCGGTGTCCAGGATGCGCACGTGGCGCTGCTTGACCTCGACGATGCCGTCTTCCACGAACTTGGAGAAGGTGCGGCTGACGGTCTCCAGCTTCAGGCCCAGGTAGCTGCCGATTTCCTCGCGCGTCATGCGCAGCACCAGTTCGGAAGAGGAAAAACCGCGTGCGTGCAGGCGCTGCACCAGGTTCAGGATGAAGGCGGCCAGGCGCTCTTCGGCGCGCATGCTGCCCAGCAGCAGCAGCACGCTGTGCTCGCGCACGATCTCGCGGCTCATCACCTTGTGCACGTGCGACTGCAAGGCCGTGACCTCGCGCGAGATTTCCTCCAGCCGGTTGAACGGCATCACGCACACTTCGGCGTTTTCCAGTGCAATTGCATCGCACGAGTGGTGGCTGGTGACGATGCCATCCAGGCCGATGATCTCGCCGGCCATCTGAAAGCCCGTGACCTGGTAGCGTCCATCCTCGGTGGCCACGCAGGTCTTGAAAAAGCCGGTGCGGATGGCGTAGAGCGAAGTGAAGGCCTCACCGTTTTGGAACAACATGCCGCCGCGTTTGACCTTGCGCCGGGTGGCAACTACTTCTTCGACGCGTTGCATTTGCTCTGGATCCAGCCCCACCGGCATGCACAGTTCGCGCAGGTTGCAGTTGGAGCAGGTCACTTGAAAGGAGGGGCTAGATATCATCGAACTCGCGGCCAGAGGCTGTGCGCCTGCCAGCAGGCATGAAAAAAACAAAAACGCAGGCCACGCAACGCATGGGGTGCGACGTAGGCACTGACTCGAATCAATTATCGCCCGTTTTCTTTTAGGTCCTTGCTTGATACATGTCAAGTGCGGGACGCACTTTTTTATTTGAGAATGCTCCGGTTATGCAAGGAGAAGTTCGTCCATGAGTCTTGTCACGCCCGATTTATTGCGTCGCTACGACGTTCCGGGGCCTCGCTATACCTCCTACCCCACGGCGGACCGCTTTGTCGAAGCTTTCCGAGCAGACGATTACGCACTGGCCCTCCAGCAGCGCAGGGCGCTTTCGGCCAGGTCCGTGCAGCCATTGTCGCTGTACGTGCACGTGCCGTTCTGTGAATCGCTGTGCTACTACTGCGCCTGCAACAAGATCATCACCAAGCACCACGAGCGTGCTGCCACCTACCTGCAGTACCTGGAGCGTGAGCTGGACCTGCATGTGCAGCACCTGGGGCGCGGCCAGGTGGTCAGCCAGCTGCACTTTGGTGGCGGCTCGCCGACCTTCCTGTCCGATGAAGAGCTGGCCGGCCTGATGGCTGTGCTGCGCCAGCGCTTCGAGCTGGATGAGGCCGGGGAGTTTTCCATCGAGGTCGATCCACGCACCGTCACGCAGCAGCGTCTGCAGGCGCTGTGGGACATGGGGTTCAACCGCCTGAGCTTTGGCGTGCAGGACTTCGACCCCGATGTGCAGGCTGCCGTGCACCGCACCCAGCCGGCGGACCAGGTGTTTGCCCTGGTGCAGGCGGCGCGCGACATCGGCTTTCGCTCACTGAACGTGGACCTGATCTACGGACTGCCCAAGCAGACTCCGCAGTCGTTTGCGCGCACCCTGCAACAGGTCAACGAACTGCGCCCCGATCGCATCGCCCTGTATGGCTATGCGCACCTGCCCGAGCGTTTCAAGCCCCAGCGGCGCATTCTGCGCGAGGACCTGCCTTCGGCGGGCGACAAGCTGCACATGCTGTCGGCGGCCATCGACAGCTTCATGGATGCGGGTTACGTGTACGTGGGCATGGACCACTTTGCCCTGCCCGATGATGCTCTGGCAGTGGCCAAACGTCAGGGGCGTTTGCACCGCAATTTCCAGGGCTACAGCACCCATCCCGATTGCGATCTGATTGCCCTGGGGGTGTCGGCCATCGGGCGCATTGGCTCCACCTACAGCCAGAATGCCAAGACGCTGGAGGATTATTACGACCTGATCGACCAGGGCATCCTGCCTGTGGTGCGCGGTCTGGCGCTGAGCCAGGACGACCTGATCCGCCGCGCCGTGATCATGTCCATCATGTGCCAGGGCGAGTTGCTGTTCGAATCCATCAACAACGCCTGGTTGATCGATGCCAGGACCTACTTTGCGCCAGAGTTCGAGGTTCTGCGCTCTCAGCAGGAAGAGGGGCTGGTGGAAATCCTGGACGACTGCATCCGTGTCACGCCCAAGGGCTGGTTCTTCGTGCGTGGAGTAGCCCTGGTGTTCGATCGTTATTTGCAGGCCGACAGAAGCCGGGAGCGCTTTTCGCGGATCATCTGATCCCTATGTTTCTCGCTTCTCTGTTGTGGACGGCATTGGTGATGGGACTCCTGGGCGGGCCCCATTGTCTTGCCATGTGTGCCGCACCATGTGCGGTGGTTGCCGGACGGGGACGGGTGGCGGAGGGGCCACTGCTGACCTGGGGCTGGCTGGGCTTTCATGGCGGGCGCCTGCTGGGCTACAGCCTGCTGGGTGCGGTGGCTGCGGTGGCAGTGGGGCAACTGGCCTGGCTGGCCGACAGCACGGCCTGGCTGCGCCCGGTGTGGACAGGCATGCATCTGGCCATCCTGTTCTGGGGCGGTCTGATGGTGTTGCAGGGTCAGCAGCCGCAGTGGCTGGAGCGGGCCGGTCGAGCCGTCTGGGCCAGGGTGCAGCCTCTGGTGCAGCGTCCTGGCGGCACGGTGATTGCGGGCATGGCCTGGGCACTGCTGCCGTGCAGTCTGTTGTATTCGGCCGTTCTGGTGGCTGCCCTGGCGGCCAATGCTGCAGCGGGGGCCCTGGGTATGCTGGCCTTTGGTGTGGGCAGCGGTCTGTGGCTGTGGCTGGCGCCTGTGGCCTGGCGTGTGCTGCAGGGTGCCATCGGGCGCTGGCGTGCTGCCTGGGGCACGCGCGCAGCCGGTGCCATGCTGATGGTGGTGGCGCTGTGGGCCCTGTGGCTGGATGCCGTGCATGGCCCGGCCCTGTGGTGCGCCTAGGCAAGCAATCAGCGCAAGCCTCCTGCTCGAAGTCCAAGGGACGCCCGTGAAGGCGGGCTGCCAGGCTGTTGGGGGAATGCGGGAGAGGGGGGAAGAAAGACGCTCAGAGGCGGGGAGGTGTCTGCAAAACCACCGGGCCGTCAACCTGAACCGGGGGTTCAGGTGGGCGAGGGCAGCCAAGCATTGGGTTCATCTGACGCGAGACGATCACGCTTGCAGGGCAATGTACCAAGCCCGTGCTCAAGGAGCATTGGTTCAAGGCAATATAAAGCCCGACAGAATTGCAGACAGGCGCGATTTTACACCTTCCGGCAGATCCCGCAGATCCCGGGCGACTGTCAGCAGCCTTGTCGGGCGACCTGACTGACGTTATGGGGCTGGCTGGGACTCGGGCGGTGCGGTCGTCTTGCCAAGGGCGGTGTCGATGCGCTCGCACAGGGCCTGGATGCGCTCCGCTGCGGCCTTGTCCGGTGTGGTGTTTGGCTGTTGTTCGGCTGCGGTGGCCGCCAGCGCCAGCTGGGCCACTTGTTGCTCCAGTTGCGAGATGTGTTTTTGCAGCGCGAGGTTTTGGAAGGCAAAGTTGACCGCCACCAGCACGGCGGCCTGCTCGCGGGTGCGGACCTTGGCGGTCTCGCACAGGGGCTGCATGGCCTGGTTGGCCTTGGCCACTGCTTCCTGCAAGGCAGCTTCCTGACCGTCGGGACAGCTCAGAACATAGTCCTGCTGCATGATCTTGACGGGCACTTGACTCATGGTCGCTCCTGGTTGACGGGCAGGCGTGCAATCAACTCATCCACCCGTGCGCGGGCGGCCTGCAGGCGCAGACGCAGGGAGTCACGTTCCTGGGTGACGGCTTCCAGCTGTGCCTGCAGATCGCTGTGGGCACGCTGCAACTGTTGAAATTGTTCCAACAATTGCTCCACTCGGGGAGTCAGGGCATCGATAGGTGAGGATGTAGTCATGCAGGGGCGGTATTGTAGGCGCGCTCCCTCAATTGGGGTGCGTGCCTTGGGTTTGTAGCTGCAAAGTGATACTTTTTTCACATTTGCACCTTCTACAATCCCCGGTTTTCTTGAACAGGCGTGCGGTGTCTTCCATACATGACCCCAAGGCCTCTTGGCTGAGGACTGAGTTGATTCTGGGCGGGCAAAAAAGCGGCAAGTCGCGCCGTGCGGAAGCCCTGGCCCAGCAGTGGTTGCAGGGCGATGCCTGCCACCAGGCCGTGCTGCTGGCCACCGCCGTGCCTGCCGATGCGGAAATGCAGGCGCGCATTGCCCGCCACCAGCAGGAGCGCGCCCGGCGTGCACCCCGGTTGCAGACCGAGCATGCGCCGCTGTATCTGGCCCAGGCCCTGCGCCGCCACAGCCAGCCGCAGACGCTGGTGGTGGTCGATTGCCTGACGCTGTGGCTGACCAACTGGCTCATGCCGCCGTCGGTACCGGGAGACGGTACAGAGAATCTGCCGAAAACACAAGACTGGCAAGTGCAGGAAGCTCTTTTTTTGGAAGCTTTGACACAGGCGCGTGGCCCGGTGGTGCTGGTGGGCAACGAAATCGGTCTGGGTGTCATTCCCCTGGGGCAGGAGGTACGTGCCTTTGTCGATGCCCTGGGGGTGTTGAACCAGCGGGTGGCGCAGGTGTGCGATGTGCTGACGCTGATGGTGGCCGGCGTGCCACTGGCCGTGAAAGGCCGCGCCGCATGATGATGGTGCTGTGCCGTTGCCTGGTGCTGTCGTGGGCGCTGTGCATCTGGGGTGTGCAGGCCTGGGCACAGACTGGGGATACCTCTGCTCCCCCACAGCGCATCGTGAGTTTGCAGCCTGCAGTTACCGAGGCCGTGTGCGCGCTGGGCGCCTGCGATCGTCTGGTGGGGGTGGATCGCCATTCCACCTGGCCACCGCAGCTTGTGGCACGCCTGCCGGTGGTGGGCGGAGGGCTGGATCCCAGTGTGGAAGCCATCGTGGCGCTGCGTCCGGATGTGGTGCTGCTGTCGCGCTCGACCCAGGCAGCCCGGCGTTTGCAGGCGCTGGGGGTGCGCACCGTGGCGCTGGATGCCGACAACCAGGCGCAGGTGCAGCAGATGTTGCAGCGCCTGGGTGCCTTGCTGCAATTGCCACCTGCCACGGGCGCCGATGCCCTGTGGCAGCGCATCCAGAGCGGGCTGGATGCCGCCGCTGCCAGTGTGCCCGAACAGGTGCGCGGCGTGCGGGTGTACTTTGAAGTGGCGCGCGGGCCGTTTGCTGCGGGCCCGCAGTCGTTCATCGGGGAAATCCTGAGCCGCCTGGGGGCGCACAACGTGGTGCCGGCCGAGTTGGGCGCGTTTCCGCAGCTCAGCCCCGAGTTCGTGCTGCGCGCCGATCCGCAGATCATCATCCAGGGCCAGGTGGGGGGAGCGCTCACCTACCCGGGCTGGGAGGGGCTGGCGGCTGTGCAGCAGCAACGCATTTGCCGCTTTGCGCCGCAGCAGCTCGACATTCTGCTGCGCCCCGGCCCGCGCATGGCCGAAGCGGCCCACCTGCTGGCGCAATGCCTGCGCGAGAAAGCGCCCCGCCGTGTGCCCTGAGCCGGTCCAGCCCCCCACTGCTGCGCGCCCCATGCAGACCCAGCGCCCCTGGCTGGGGCCGGTGCTGCTGCTGCTCGGCGCTTTGTTGCTGCTGCTGGGCATGGCCGTAGGCAGCATGGGGCTGGAGGCGCTATGGTCTTCGCACGATGCCGTTGCCCGGCAGATCCTGTGGCAGATCCGCCTGCCGCGCAGCCTGGGTGCCTGGCTGGCCGGGGCGCTGCTGGGGCTGGCCGGGGCTGTGGCGCAGGGGCTGTTTCGCAACCCGCTGGCCGATCCATTCCTGCTGGGCAGTGCCTCGGGCGCGGCCCTGGGCTCGGCGCTGGCCCTGGCGCTGACGGGCAGTGGCGCTGCCTTGGCGGTGGGCGCAGGCATGCCGTGGTTGCAGCACCTGGGCATGGTGGGCATGGCTTTTCTGGGGGCGGCCGGGGCCGTGGTACTGGCCCTGGTACTGGCGCAGGGCGTGGTGCATGGATTGCGGCTGTTGCTGGCCGGGGTGGTGGTGGGCATGGTGCTGGGCGCCGTGCGCGATCTGCTGGAGCTGCATTACCCTGATCTGTTGCAGCCCATGAAAGCCTTTGGGCTGGGCAGCACCGCCCTGGTCGGCTGGTCGGCGTGCGTGCTGATGGCGCTGGTCTGGGGGCTGTGCAGCCTGGCTGCCTGGGCGCTGGCGCGGGTGCTGGATGCCTTGTCCCTGGGCGAGGCCACGGCCATCAGCCTGGGCTTGCCGCTGGCGGCCTTGCGCGCAGGCCTGATTGCCGTGCTGGCCCTGGCCACCGGCACCGCAGTGTCGCAGACCGGGCTGATCGCCTTTGTCGGGCTGGCTGCGCCGCATCTGGTGCGCGGCCTGGTGCGTGCGCCCTACCGGCGCAGTCTGTGGCTGGCCAGTGCCATGGGGGGGCTGCTGCTGCTGGGGGCCGACATCCTGGCGCGCAGCCTGATGGCGCCGCAGGAGCTGCCTGTGGGCGTGCTCACCGCCTTGCTGGGCGGCAGCTACCTGTTGTGGCTGATGCACCGTGGTCGTCAGCGGGGTGGGCTATGAAGGAAAACGTAGCACTCAGCGCAAGCGGGCTATGCGTTTCTGCCGGAAAAGTGCCCATACTGCATGACGTCAGCATGACGGTGCCGCAGGGCCGCTGGACGGCCATCGTCGGCCCCAACGGCGCGGGTAAATCCACCCTGTTGCGTGCCTTGGCCGGTTTGCAGCCCGGCCAGGGGCAGCTCGAACTGCTGGGTCGCCCGCTGCGCGACTGGCCTGCCCGCCAGCGCGCCCGGCAGCTGGCCTGGCTGGGGCAGAACGAATCCGTGGTGGCCGACCTGAGCAGCTACGAGGTGGTCATGCTGGGCCGCTTGCCGCACCAGGGTTGGCTGGCCGCGCCCAGCGCGCAGGATCATGCGGTGGTGCAGCAGGCGCTGCGCCGCACGCACGCCTGGGCGTGGCACCAGCGTCCGGTGGCCGAACTTTCCGGGGGGGAGCGCCAGCGCGTGCTGCTGGCGCGCGCCTTGGCGGTGCAGGCGCAGGTGCTGTTGATGGATGAGCCACTGGCCAATCTGGACCCACCGCACCAAAGCGAATGGATGGACACAGCGCGCGAGCTCACCGCCCAGGGCATCACCGTGGTCAGCGTGCTGCATGAGCTGGGCATTGCGCTGCAGTCCGACCAGCTCATCATCATCCAGCGCGGACGCGTGCTGCACCAGGGCGCGACAGCCGATGCGGCCACCCATGCTGCGCTGGAGGCGGTGTTCGATCACCGCATCCGTGTGCGGCAGGTCGATGGGCGCTGGTGGGCGCTGCCTGTCTGAGCATGCAGTGCGGAATTTCTTGAAAAAGAGAGCTGCTAGCGCTGATGGGGCAAAGGTTTCATATAGAAAATCATATGAAACCCTGAAAATGAAAGCGCCAGCAGCTATGTTTTTTGTTGCATGTTCAGGCTTGGTGCGCTGGCTGAAAGCGCACACGCCGGGCCAGCCACAAGCCCAGACAGGAGGCGGCGCCGGTCAGCGCCCAGGTCCAGTGCCAGCCGCCCACCTGGCTGGCCACCCAGGCCACCAGGGGGGCCCCCAGGAATTGCCCGGCGGAAGAGCATTGCTGCATCCAGCCCACGGTGGTGGAGACGGTGCGCTCGTTGGGCGCGACGCGCACCGCCAGCGAGAACAGCACCGCTGGAATCACCCCGCCGACGGCGGAAAACACCAGCACTGCCAGGTAACGCAGCATGGGCAGGCCTTCGGTCCAGATGCCAAAGATCAGCACCGTGCCCAGGCCCATGCTGCCGTAGCCGACCCACAGCAGATGGCGCGCACACCAGCCTTGTTGCAGCAGGCGTCCTGAGGAAATGTTGCCTACCACATTGATCCAGGAGGCCAGTGCCGTCAGGGCTCCGGCCTGTGCGCTACCAAGCCCCGCCTGCGCGTAGATGGCGGGCAGAAAGCCAATCACCGCCAGCCATTGGCTGGAATACAGGGCAAACAACAGAGCCACCTGCCAGGGGCCACGGTGGCGCAGCGTCAGCGCCAGAGGGGCCCACCAGGAAGCGGGTGGTGTCGCGGGACTGGGGGACGCTGCCATCGGGGCCAGGGCTGCACTGGCGCGCACGTGATCGCTGGGGATGGCGTACAGCAGCCAGATGGCCACGGCGCAGGACAGCAGCCCCAGCAGTCCCCACCAGCCTTGCCAGCCCAGCCATTGCAGTGCCAGCGGTCCGCCCAGCAGCGCCAGGGCAATGCCGGTGCCCATGTAGGTGCTCCACAGGCCCAGGTACAGCGGCAGTTGCAACGGGCGCACCAGTTGCCGAATCAGGCTGGGCGAGGCCAGCGCGGCCAGCAAAAAGCCCACCCCTTCCAGCGCGCGCAACAACAGCAGCCCTGTGGGATGGGTCACCGCCATGCCCGCCAGGCTGGCCGCTGCCAGGATGGCCTGGCCCGTGAGCAGGCTGCGGCGCAGGCCCATGCGGTCGGCAGCCATGCCTGCGACCACCCCCAGGGCCATGCCCGCCAGCTGCACGGCAGAGAGCAGAAAGCCCGCCTGCACCAGGCTTACGCCCAGGGCTTGTTGCAGGACGGGGATGGCGGGCGGCAGTTTGCCCACATGCATCGCCACGACGATGCCTGAGAGCACAACGATCCAGGCGGGGGGGATGCGCCACGCGCCCAGGCGATGCCGGGGTGCAGCTTCAGAGGCACAAGAAGGGGGCACACAAGTCTCCATGCCGGACTCGAAGCGGCCCGTACGGGGGGATTATGCCCCGCTCAAAAGCGCTTCCAGCCTTTGCGCAAGCCCCACTGTTGCTATGAATTACTGCAATTACTTCAGGCTGCCCGAGAGGAACTTGGCCAGCCGCTCGCTTTGCGGACTGGTCAGCACCTGGCGCGGGTCGCCCTGTTCCTCGATCAGGCCCTTGTGCAGGAAGACGACGTGGTTGGAGACTTCGCGCGCAAAGCCGATTTCGTGCGTCACCACCACCATGGTGCGTCCTTCCTGGGCCAGCAGCTGCATGACGCGCAGCACCTCGCCGACCAGCTCGGGGTCCAGCGCGCTGGTGGGTTCGTCAAACAGCATCACCTCGGGCTCGACGGCCAGGGCGCGGGCGATGGCCACGCGCTGCTGCTGGCCGCCGCTCATGTGGTTGGGGTACACGTCCTCGCGTCCTTCCAGGCCCACGAGCTGCAGGTATTTGCGGGCGCTGGCCACGGCCTGTTCCCTGGGCACGCCCAGCACGTGCACGGGCGCTTCGATGATGTTTTGCAGCACCGTCTTGTGCGCCCACAGGTTGAAGTGCTGAAACACCATGGCCAGCTTGGTGCGCAGGCGTTGCAATTGCCTGGGGTTGACGGCGTCCAGTTCGCCGTTGCGCCCGGCCTTGAGCTGCAGCTCTTCCCCGGCAACGATGATGCGCCCCTGCTGGGGTTTTTCCAGCAGGTTGATGCAGCGCAGCAGCGTGGATTTGCCCGAGCCGGAGCTGCCGATCAGGCTGATGACGTCGCCTGCGCGGGCGTGGAGGGTGACGCCCTTGAGCACCTGGTGGCTGCCATAGCTTTTATGGATGTTTTCGGCCTGGAGTTTGTAGGTCGTATCGGTCATGAAAGCAGCGGAAAGTTAGTTTTTGCGCGGTGCCAGATAGGCCAGGAAGCGCGTCTCCAGCAGGCGGAAGAAGCCGATCAGGGCAAAAGTGACGCACAGGTAGATGGCGGCGGCGGCCAGATAGGCTTCAAACGGCAGGTAGTAGTCGGAGTAGATCTGGCTGGCCACGGCGGTGATGTCGGTCAGCGCCGGCACGGTGCTGGCCAGGCTGGTGGAGTGCAGCATCATCACCGCCTCGTTGCTGTAGGGCGGCAGGGTGCGGCGCAGGGCGCTGGGCAGCACGATGCGATGCATGATCTGCCAACGGCCCATGCCCATGGCGCGCGCAGCTTCCACTTCGCCGGGGTTGGTCTCACGGATGGCTCCTGCCAGCATTTCGGCGGTGTAGCCGGCGGTGTTCAGCGTGAAGGCCAGCAGAGCGCAGAAGAAGGGTTCCTTGAAGTGGGTCCAGGGCCAGATCTCGTCCCAGCGCTGCTGGATCCAGTCCAGCTGGGCCAGGCCGTAGTAGATCAGGTACAGCTGGATGAGCAGCGGCGTGCCGCGCACAAAGTAGGTGAAGCCTCCCACCAGCTTCTGCACGAACCACGGGCCGCTGGTCAGCGCCAGCGCGCAGGCAATGGCCACGATGGCGCCGATGCCCAGACTGGAGAGCAGCAGGCCCAGGGTGGTCAGCAGCCCGTTCCAGAAGGCAAGCAGCTGCTCGGGGGCAAAGACAATCTCCCAACTCATAGCTGCACCTTTTCCGTACCCAGGCTGTAGCGCTCGTTGATGCGCTTGAGCACCGCCAGCGACAGGCTGGTGAACACCAGGTACAGCCCGGCAGCAAACAGCAGGAAGACAAACGGCTCACGCGTGGCTGCGCTGGCCTGTTTGGCGAGATAGGTCATGTCGTGCAGGCCGATCAGGCTGACCAGGGCGGTGGCCTTGATCAGCACCAGCCAGTTGTTGGTGTAGCCGGGCAGGGCGTAGCGCACCATCTGCGGCAGGGTGATGCGCAGGAATGTCTGCAGCGGCCCCATGCCAAAGGCCCAGGCCGCTTCCATCTGGCCCTTGGGGATGGCCAGGATGGCGGCGCGGAAGGTCTCGGTCATGTACGCGCCGTAGATGAAGCCCAGGGTGAGCACACCGGCGACAAAGGGGTTGAGGTCGAGCACGAACTCCGAGCCCATGGCCTCAAACAGGTTGTTGATGCCGATGGCAGCGCCGTAGAACACCAGCAGCATCAGCACCAGCTCGGGGATGCCGCGCACCACGGTGGTGTAGAGGGTGCCCAGCCAGACCAGCGGGCGGCGCCCCGACAGCTTGGCCGTGGCGCCGGCCAGGCCCAGCACGGTGGAGACCAGCAGCGAGGCCAACGATACGGCCACGGTGAGCAGCGCCCCTTGCAGGATGGAGAAGAAATAGTCGCTCATGCGCGCATGCAATGCTTCAGGAAGCAGTCAAAAAACACCAGAAAGCGCAGCCCGCCGGTGGGGCGCAGCGGCGGGCTGAGGGTGGGGATGCGTGGTTACGAATGCCTGGGCATCAGTTGCCGTAGGGGTCGAAATCGAAATACTTCCTGGCGATCCGGTCGTAGGTGCCATTGGCGCGGATGGTCTTGATGGCAGCATTGATCTGGTCGAGCAGATCCTTGCGGCCCTTGCGCACGGGGATGCCGATGCCATCGCCGTAGTACTTGGGCTCGTACTGGTCGGGGCCGACATAGCCGTAGTCCTTGCCTTCGGGCTTGCTCAGGAAGCCGCCGTGCACTTCCACCTTGTCGGCCACAGTGCCATCCAGGCGGCCGGCGTTGATGTCCAGATAGACCTGATCCTGCGCCTCGTAGGGCACCACGGTCACGCCAGCGGGCTTGAGTTCACCCATGGCCCACTTCTCCTGGGTGGAGCCCTTGAGCACACCGATCTTCTTGCCCTTGAGCGAGGCGGGGCCGGTGTAGTCCGTGCCCTTCTTCACCACGATGGCGCTGGGCGTCTTGTAGTAGCGGTCGGAGAAATCGACCACGCGCTTGCGCTCTTCGGTGATCGACATGGAGCTGACGATGATGTCGTACTTGCGTGCCTGCAGGCCGGGGATCATGCTGTCCCAGACCTGCTCGACGAACACGCACTTGCGCTTGAGTTCGGCACAGATGGCCTCGGCGATGTCCACATCGAACCCGGCAGGTTTGCCATCGGCGGTTTTGAAGGTGAAAGGCTCGTAGGTGGGGTCAATGGCCACCTTCAAATCGGCCGCATAGGCCGTACCCATACCAGCGGTCATGAGGGCCAGGGCCCAGATTGTTTTGCGCATAGGGAAGACTTTCTTCAATGTATTTTCGGCCCAGCCCAGAAGGGTCGGGAGGCGTCGGCCATTGTAGGGAGTGGCAGCAACCCAGGGTGAAAAAATTCACCGGGAAATCCAGATCAAATTCAAAAATTTTGCACAGTCGTGCGTTTTTCTGGTGTCAGGTGCCGGACGGCGGGCATTGTGCTGTCAAACAAAAAACCGCCTGGCAAAAGGGCGGTTTTGTGGGTTGGTCTTGCGTGGTGCTTGGGGGGCGCTTGCCGCGCCCACCCGGCAGGGGGCAGGCGCGGGGACAGACGCCCTGGTTTTACGCGCCTTCGTTGCCCAGCTGAGGCAGGGCGCTGGCGCTGCTCACGCGCAGCAGGCCGGCCTTGGCGTAGATGGCCAGCTTGTCGCGGGTGTCGATCAGGTCCAGGTTGCGCATGGTCAGCTGGCCGATGCGGTCTTCGGGGCTGAACGGTGCATCCTCGACCTTTTCCATGGACAGACGCTCAGGGGCGTAGGTCAGGTTGGGCGACTCGGTGTTCAGGATCGAGTAGTCGTTGCCGCGGCGCAGTTCCAGCGTCACGGTGCCGGTGATGGCGCGGGCCACCCAGCGCTGAGCGGCTTCGCGCAGCATGATGGCCTGGGGGTCGAACCAGCGGCCCTGGTACAGCAGGCGGCCGAGCTTCAGGCCATTGATGCGGTACTGCTCGATGGTGTCTTCGTTGTGGATGCCGGTCACCAGACGCTCGTAGGCGATGTGCAGCAGGGCCATGCCGGGGGCCTCGTAGATGCCGCGGCTCTTGGCTTCGATGATGCGGTTTTCAATCTGGTCGCTCATGCCCAGACCGTGGCGGCCACCGATGCGGTTGGCTTCCAGGAACAGGGCCACGGGGTCGGCAAACTCCACGCCGTTCAGGGCGACGGGACGGCCTTCCTCGAAGGTCACGGACACTTCTTCGGCCTTGACTTCCACTTCCGGCTTCCAGAAGGCCACGCCCATGATGGGGTTGACGATGCGGATGCCGGAGTTCAGGTGCTCCAGGTCCTTGGCTTCGTGGGTGGCGCCCAGCATGTTGGAGTCGGTGGAGTAGGCCTTTTCCACGGACATCTTGTAGCCAAAGCCTTCCTTGATCAGGAACTCGGACATCTCCTTGCGGCCGCCCAGCTCGTTGATGAAGGTGCTGTCCAGCCAGGGCTTGTAGATGCGCAGCGCCGGGTTGGTGAGCAGGCCGTAGCGGTAGAAGCGCTCGATGTCGTTGCCCTTGAAGGTCGAGCCGTCGCCCCAGATGTGCACGTCGTCTTCCTTCATGGCGGCCACCAGCATGGTGCCGGTCACAGCGCGCCCCAGCGGGGTGGTGTTGAAGTAGGTGATGCCACCGGTGGAGATGTGAAAGGCACCGGCCTGGATGGCGGCAATGCCTTCATTGGCCAGCTGGGGGCGGCAGTCGATCAGGCGGGCCCTCTCGGCGCCGTATTCCATGGCCTTGCGGGGAATGGCGTCATAGTCCTCTTCATCGGGCTGGCCCAGGTTGGCGGTGTAGGCGTAGGGCAGGGCACCCTTGTTCTTCATCCAGCGCAGGGCCGCGCTGGTGTCCAGGCCGCCGGAGAAGGCGATGCCGACTTTCTGGCCGACGGGTACGGATTGCAGAATGGTTTGCATAGGAATTCTCTTTAAAAAGAAGAGCTGCTAGCGCTTGCTGGATAAGGGCTAGAGGCCAAAAAAGCTTTGAATCAGAAAGGCCGCAATCAGGCGTAGTGGCAGATGTAGTGGTAGGCCTCGGTCACACGAATGTCGAACTTCGAATTGGCCGGGATCTGGAAGCTCTCGCCCACAGTGGAGGTTTTCCACTCGTTGCTGCCATCGAGCTTGTATTCGCAGGAGCCGCCCACGCATTCCATGATTTCGGCAGCGCCGGTGTTGAAGGTCAGTGTGGCGGGCAGTACCACGCCCACGGACTTCCTGGTGCCATCGGCCAGGGTAAAGCTGTGGCTGACGCACTTGCCGTCGAAATAGACATTGGCCTTGGTGGTCAGGGTAACGCCGGAGAACTGCTCGGTAGTCATGGGAACGCGTAGTCGCTGAAGTTGGAACGAAGCCGGCCATTTTAGGCCAGCCCGGTCGGCCCGGAGGCTTCAGTGGCCAGGTACTCCGGGCGGCTGGCCTGCCGGATGCCCGGGGCGCTGGCCGGGAGGCGCTGCGGGTGTTGGCCGGCGGTGTGGCTGGCCCGGTCTGGCGTTCAGGGGGGCGTGGAGGTCCAGCACGATGGGGATGTCGGGCTGAGGGTCACGGTATTCGATGCTGAGCGTGCTGTCCCCCACGGGGGCTGAGCCATAGCTCTTGCGTCCGGGCTGCACGCTGGCGTTTTCCGGGTCGGACTGGCTGCTGTAGCTGTTCTGCGCCCGTGGTGGCAGGATGAGCACAGTGGCGCCCGGGTCGTAGGCCATTTCGGTGGTGTACTGCCGGCCCTGGTAGAGGTAGGTCACCTCGTAGCCCTGGGTGCGCTCATGCACGCGGTAGGTGGTGCGGCACTGCTGGCGCTCCTGGGTCAGGGCGACGCATTCCTCGTGCGGCAGGCGCTCACGGACCAGGATGGGGGTGGTCTGGATGACCTTGGCATGGACGGCACCCGCCGGGATGGCGCCGTCCTGCGCGCTGGTGGTCAGATGCAGAAAAAGCCCAAAACCCACGGTGAGCAAGCGCAGGATGCTCTGATTTTTTGTGCTCATGGCACCCCTTTCGTCACGGATGGGCGGACAGGTTGCCGGCCCAGGTGTCGGCGTTGAAGCCGATGGTGATGCGGCCATCGGCCCACTGCACCACCGGGCGCTTGATGGCGCTGGGCTGCTGCAGCAGGAAGGCGGCAGCGCTGGCCGCGTCCTGGATGCGCGCCTGGGCGTCGGCATCGAGCTTGCGCCAGGTCTGGCCCTGGCGGTTGAGCAGCTTTTCCCAGCCGACGGCCTGCTGCCACGTCTGGACTTGCTCGGCAGTGGGCGGCTCTTTCTTGAAGTCGTGGAATGCAAAGTCCAGCTGCTGGGCGGTGAGCCACTGACGGGCCTTTTTCACCGTGTCGCAATTGGCAATGCCGTACACATGAATTTGCGCGTGGGTAGTCATGCCCGCCATGATGGCATGCTTTGCTGCGCGACAATCGCAGGCCTTATGCAAACCTCAGATTCCCTCCTGTCCACCACCCCCTCCACCTTCACCACGCTGGCCCAGTGGCTGGCCTATTGCGAGCACATCCACCCGGCCAATATCGCCCTGGGGCTGGAGCGCGTGCAGACCGTGGCGCAGCGCATGCAGCTGCGCATGCCCTGTCCGGTGATCACGGTGGCGGGCACCAATGGCAAGGGCTCCACCTGCGCCATGCTGGAGGCGGTGGCCTTGCAGGCCGGGTATCGCACCGGGGTCTATACCTCGCCGCACCTGGTGCATTTTGAGGAGCGCTGCCGCGTGCATGGGGAAATCGTCGCAGCCGATGCGCTGCTGCCCCACTTTGCTGCCGTGCAAGCTGCGCGCCTAGACGGCGAGGAGGTGCTGCTGACCTATTTTGAATTCACCACCCTGGCCATCCTGCGGCTGCTGAGTCTGGCCGGGCTGGATGTGATCATCCTGGAAGTGGGCTTGGGCGGGCGGCTGGATGCCACCAACATCATCGATGCCGACTGCGCCATCATCACCAGCGTGGATGTGGACCACACCGCCTTTCTGGGGCCGGATCGCGAGTCCATTGGCCGCGAGAAGGCCGGCATCATGCGCGCCGGCCGCCCGGTGGTGGTCAGCGACCCCATGCCACCGCAAAGCGTGCTGGAGCACGCCCGGGCCATTGGCGCCGATCTGTGGCGGTTTGGCGAGGACTTCAACTACAGCGGCGACCAGCAGCAGTGGGCCTGGGCCGGGCGCGGGCGTCGTTACGCCGGCCTGTCCTACCCGGCCCTGCGCGGTGCCAATCAGCTGGTCAACGCAGCAGGTGTGCTGGCCGCCTTCGAGGCGCTGCGCGACAAGGTGCCGGTGACTGCGCAGGCCGTGCGCACGGGCCTGGCCATGGTGGAACTGCCCGGGCGCTTTCAGGTGCTGCCCGGCGAGCCGGTGCTGATACTGGATGTGGCGCACAACCCGCACTCCGTGGCGGCGCTGGCGGCCAATCTGCAGGCCATGGGGCAGACCTTCCCGGTGACCCATGCCGTCTTTGGTGCCATGGCGGACAAGGACCTGGCCCCGATGCTGGAGATGATCAGCCCGTTGATGGATCGCTGGTACTTCACCGATCTGCCCATTGAGCGTGCCGCCAAGGCCAGGGATCTGGAGCAGCAGTGGCGTGCGCTGGAGCCGCTGGCCGCCCCCGAGGGTGCGCAGCCCCCGGCGCCGCAGGGCGCCGAGCGTGATGGGGAAGCCACGGCATCCGGCAATGTGCGCCTGACGGTGCACCGCAGCAAGAGTGGTGCCCAGCCCGAGCAGGCACCGCAGCTGAAGTACAGCAGCACATTCGATTGCCCCGAGCGGGCACTCCAGGCGGCCATGGCCGCTGCGGGCGCGGCTGATAGAATCGTCGTCTTTGGCTCTTTTTATACGGTGGGCGAGGTGGTCAAGGATGGTCCGCCGCGTCTGCATGCCAAGCATTTAGGCTAAGGCCTGCAAATACCGCACTTCATGGCATTCTTCAAATTTCCCTGGTTGGGCAAGCGCAGCGGCAGCGAAGAGCGCGAGCCTGCGCCCGTGCGTCGCTCGCGCGCAGCCCAGGCGCACAGTGTGGAACAGATGCGCACACGCGCGCGTCACCGTCTGCTGGGTGCAGCCGTGCTGATTGTGGCAGGGGTGATCGGCTTTCCCCTGCTGTTTGACTCCCAGCCACGTCCGATTCCGGTGGACATTCCCATCGAGATCCCGGACCGCAACAAGGTTGCCCCCCTGGTGGTGCCGGGCGAGCAGGCCCAGACCCACGGGGCCACGCCCGACATGCGCCCGCCCCAGTCGCAGAACCCGCAGGTGGCGGAACCCGAGCTGGACGACGATGGTGAAGTGTGGACGCCTGTGCCGCCCCCCATGCCGCCGCAGCCGCCGCGCGTGGTGCCACAGCCCGAACCCAAGCCTGCGCCCAAACCGGAACCAAAGCCTGAGCCCAAGCCGGCACCGAAGCCAGAAATCAAGCCGGAACCCAAGCCGGAGCCGCCCAAGCCTGCGGCCACGCCGTCGGCCGCCGAGCGCGAGGCCGCCCGTGCCCGTGCCCTGCTGGAAGGCAAGGCACCTCCGCCGCCCGCAGCCGCCAGCCCGGCTGCCGCAGCGCCGCAGGGCGGGCGCTTCATCGTGCAGGTGGGGGCCTTTGCCGATGTGGCCGCGGCCAACGAAGTACGCCGCAAGCTGGAAGGTGCCGGGCTCAAGACCTATACCCAGACGGTCAATACCGCCGCAGGGCCGCGCACCCGCGTGCGCCTGGGGCCGTTCAGCAACCGCGAGGATGCAGTCAAGGCCGCTGAACGTGCCAAGGCCCTGGGTCTGGCAGGTGCCGTGCTCACGCTGTAAGGAAAAGGTGCGCGCATGAGCAACGCCCTGGCCTTGCTGGATATGCTGGTGCTGGCCACGCTGCTGCTGTCGATGCTGCTGGGCGCCTGGCGCGGGCTGGTGTATGAGCTGCTGATGCTGGTGGGCTGGGTGGTGGCGTTTTTTGCCGCGCGCCTGCTGGTGCCGCAGTTGCTGCCCCAGGCCAGCGCCTATTTCAGCAATGCCGCGCCGCAGGCGCTGTATGCCGGCGTGTTCATCGTGCTGTTCATCGTGCTGACTTTTGCCTGGGGGCTGCTGGCCAGCCTGGCCAAGAAGCTGATCCAGATGGTGGGCCTGCGGCCGGTCGATCGCGTGTTTGGCGCCTGCTTTGGTGTGGTGCGCGCGCTGGTGCTGTTGCTGGTGCTGGCCATGGTGGTGCAGGCCGCAGGCTGGCAGAGCCAGAGCTGGTGGCAGCAGTCAACCTCGGCAGCGTGGCTGGCGCAAGGCCTGGCGCAGGCGCTGCCCAGCCTGCCGCAATCATGGGGGCGCATGCTGCACGGCACGCAGTAGCGGTGCCAGAGAAAGGAATCAGGGCCGTGCCGGCAGCAATCCGGGGCGGTCCGCAAACCCAACCGCGGGGTGTCCGCCCCGCACCCTGATCTATAGAAAAGTAATCCTATGTGTGGAATTGTCGGTGTCGTAAGCACCCAACCAGTCAACCAGCTTATTTACGATGCTTTGCTGCTGTTGCAGCACCGAGGCCAGGATGCGGCGGGCATCGTCACGCAGCAGGAACGCAAGTTCTTCATGCACAAGGCCAAGGGCATGGTCCGCGACGTCTTTCGCACGCGCAACATGCGTGCACTGCCGGGCACGGTGGGCCTGGGGCAGGTGCGCTATCCCACGGCCGGCAACGCTGCCAGCGAGGAGGAGGCCCAGCCGTTCTACGTGAACGCACCCTTTGGCATCGTCATGGCGCACAACGGCAACCTGACCAACGCCCGCCGTCTGCGCCGTGAGCTGTTCGATACCGACCACCGCCACACCAATACCGAAAGCGACTCGGAAGTGCTGCTCAACGTGCTGGCGCATGAGCTGGCACGTGCCACCAGCGGCGGCGCCCTGCGCACGACCGATGTGTTTGCTGCTGTGCGCGCCGTGCATCAGCGCGTCAAGGGCTCCTACGCCGTGGTGGCGCTGATTGCCGGTCATGGCCTGCTGGCGTTTCGCGATCCCAACGGCATCCGTCCCCTGTGCTGGGGCCGTGGTGCCGATGGCACGGTGATGGTGGCCAGCGAATCGGTGGCGCTGGAGGGCACGCTGCACCAGCTGGAAGGCGACGTGGCACCGGGCGAAGCGCTCTTCGTGCACCTGGATGGCCGCATCGAGCGCGAGCAGTGCGCAGCCAGCAGCCAGCTCTACCCCTGCGTGTTCGAATACGTCTATCTGGCCCGTCCCGACTCGGTCATTGACGGCATCTCGGTCTATCAGGCGCGTCTGAACATGGGTGAGACGCTGGCCAAGCGCGTCATCTCCACCGTGCCGCCCAGCCAGATCGACGCCATCATCCCGATTCCCGAATCCAGCCGCCCCAGCGCCATGCAGCTGGCCCAGCGCCTGGGCATTCCCTACCGCGAAGGCTTCGTGAAGAACCGCTACGTGGGCCGCACCTTCATCATGCCCGGCCAGGCCACACGCAAGAAGTCGGTGCGCCAGAAGCTCAACGCCATTGGCAGCGAGTTCAAGGGCAAGAGCGTGCTGCTGGTCGATGACTCCATCGTGCGCGGCACCACCTCCAAGGAAATCGTGCAGATGGCGCGCGATGCCGGCGCGGCCAAGGTGTATCTGGCCTCGGCGGCGCCGCCGGTGCGTTACCCCAACGTCTATGGCATCGACATGCCCACCTGCGAGGAGCTGATCGCCCACAACCGCACCGAAGAGGAAGTGCGCCAGTGGATCGGCTGCGATGCGCTGATCTACCAGGACCTGGAGGCCATGAAGCAGGCCATCGCCCAGATCAATCCTGCCGTGGCAGGCTTTGAAGCCTCGTGCTTTGATGCCCAGTACATCACCGGCGACATCTCCGACGATCCGCCGCTGCATGCTGCCGCGCCGCTCAATGCCGACGACGATGGCGAATCCACCTCGCGCCTGTCGCTGCCCAACGCCGGCTAGGACCCGGGCACAGCAACGAAAGGCGCTGTAGCCTTTTCATAAAGTGAGCTGCTTGCGCTGATGTACCAAGGATTTTGAGTGGTTTTCATGCCAAATTCCTTGTATGGAGAGCGCCAGCAGCTCTGGTTTTTATAGTTTACGAATACGCCCGGCATTGCGCCCATGACGCATGGGTCGGGCAACCGAGGATTGTGTCGTGACCGATAGATCTCTGCCCCCAGGCCTGCATCCCGAAACCCTGGCCGTGCGTCAGGCCCAGCCGCGCAGCCCCTGGGGCGAGCACTGCGAAGCGCTGTACATGACCAGCAGCTTCATCCAGCCCGATTGCGAAACGGCCGCGCGCCGCTTTGCTGCCCAGGAAGAGGGTTACACCTACAGCCGCACTTCCAACCCCACCGTTGCCAGCTTCGAGCAGCGCCTGGCCGCCATGGAGGGCACCGAATGCGCTGTGGCCACCAGCACCGGCATGAGCGCCATCCTGCTGGTGGCGCTCACCGCATTGAAGGCAGGCGACCACATCGTGGCCTCGCAGTCCATGTTTGGCTCCACCATCAAGCTGCTGGGCTCCGAGATGGCGCGCTTTGGTGTGGAAACCACCTTCGTGCCGCAAACCGATGCCGCCGCCTGGCAAGCGGCCATCCGCCCCAACACCAGGCTGCTGTTTGCCGAAACGCCGACCAACCCGCTCACCGACCTGTGCGACATCCAGGCGCTGGCCGATATCGCCCACAACCACGGCGCGCTGCTGGTGGTGGACAACAGCTTTGCCACCCCGATCCTGCAACGCCCGGCGCAGTTTGGCGCCGACATCGTGGTGCACTCGGGCACCAAATTCTTGGACGGGCAAGGCCGCGTCATGATCGGCGCCGTCTGTGGGCGCATCGATCCGGTCGATAAGGTCATGGGCACTTTCCTGCGCAGCGGTGGCCTGAATGCCGCACCCTACAACGCCTGGACGGCGATGAAGGGGCTGGAGACGCTGGCGCTGCGCGTCAAGGCGCAAAGCGCAGCAGCACTGGAGCTGGCCACCTGGCTGGAAGCACACCCCAACGTGGCGCGTGTGTACTATCCCGGCCTCAAGAGCCACCCGCAGCACGAGCTGGCCATGCGCCAGCAAAACGGCATGGGCGGCGCCGTGCTGGCGTTTGACGTCAAGGCTGGTGCCAACGCCTCGGCACAAGAGCTGCGCCAGCGCGCCTTCCACGTCATCGACAGCACGCGCGTGTGCTCGCTCACGGCCAACCTGGGCGACGTCAAGACCACCATCGTGCATCCGGCCAGCACCTCGCACGGACGCCTGACGGAAGAGCAGCGCCAGGCTGCCGGCATCGGCCAGGGGCTGGTGCGCATGAGCGTGGGCCTGGAGCACATCGAAGACCTCAAGGCCGACCTGCTGCGCGGGCTGGACAGCCTGCAATGACAGAACGACGAGACAACGACCACCAAGACCTATGACCCAAAAAATCCGTACCCGTTTTGCGCCTTCGCCCACCGGCTTCATCCACCTGGGCAACATCCGTTCGGCGCTGTACCCCTGGGCCTTTGCCCGCGCCAATGGCGGCGACTTCATCCTGCGCATCGAGGACACCGACCTGGAGCGCTCGACCCAGGCCTCCGTGGACGTGATCCTGGAAGGCATGCAGTGGCTGGAGCTGAACCACGACGAAGGCCCGTTCTACCAGATGCAGCGCATGGATCGCTACAAGGAAGTGCTGGCCCAGCTGCAGGAAAAAGGCTACGTCTATCCCTGCTACATGACCGTGGAAGAGCTCGACACCCTGCGCGAGCGCCAGATGGCCAACAAGGAAAAGCCGCGCTACGACGGCACCTGGCGCCCCGAGCCGGGCAAGGTGCTGCCGCCCATTCCTGAAGGCGTCAAGCCCGTGCTGCGCTTCAAGACACCCAAGGACGGCGTGGTGGCCTGGGACGACAAGTGCAAGGGCCGCATCGAGTTTCAGAACTCCGAGCTGGACGACCTGGTGATCGCTCGTCCGGACGGTACGCCGACCTACAACTTCTGCGTCTGCGTGGACGACATGGACATGGGCATCACCCACGTGATCCGTGGCGACGACCACGTCAACAACACCCCGCGCCAGATCCACATCTTCGAAGCCCTGGGCGCCCAGGTGCCGACCTTTGCCCACCTGCCCACCGTGCTCAACGAGCAGGGCGAGAAGATGTCCAAGCGCAACGGCGCCAAGGCCGTCACCCAGTACCGCGACGAAGGCTATCTGCCCGACGCCATGATCAACTACCTGGCACGCCTGGGCTGGAGCCACGGCGACGACGAAATCTTCACGCGCCAGCAGTTCCTGGAATGGTTCAACCTGGACCACCTGGGCCGCAGCGCCGGTCAGTTCGACGAAGCCAAGCTGCGCTGGGTCAACGCCCAGCACATGAAGATGACCGACGACGCCAAGCTGGCCCAGCTGGTCAGGCCCTTTGTGGTCAAGACAGGCGTGGACGCCGGGCTGCTGGATGCGGATGGTGACCGTCTGGTGCGCATCTGCGCACTGTTCAAGGACCGCTGCGACACCCTGGTCGATCTGGCCAACTGGGCCAGGTTGTTCTATGTAGACAGCGTGGAGCGCAACGCCGAGGACTACGCCAGGCACGTCACCGAAGCGGCCAACCCCATCCTGGATGCCTTTGCCGCCGCCATGCAAAGCGTGGAGTGGAACAAGGAGGCCATTGCCGCCGCCATCAAGCAGGTGCTCAAGGAGCAGGGCGTCAAAATGCCCCAGCTGGCCATGCCGGTGCGCGTGCTCACCCTGGGCACGGCGCACACGCCGTCGGTGGATGCGGTGCTGGAACTGCTGGGCCGCGAAAAAGTTCTCGAGAATTTGAAACGGCGCTAAAAAGCTGTATATAATGCGAGGCTTCGCAGATAACGAAGTTTGTTGAAAACAAGGTGTCTGCAACGGGGGTATAGCTCAGCTGGGAGAGCGCTTGCATGGCATGCAAGAGGTCAGCGGT
>CAMZGS010000009.1 GCA_947306475.1 uncultured Comamonas sp. | reverse complement strand
GCGCCGCTTCCTCGCTGCCAGTCGTTGCGAGGGACGTGACTATAACACCGTTTTTGGGAGGTCGTCACAACATCTGCGTCCGGGAAGCCGGCAGCTCCTCCCCCGGTGCCTTGATAATTTGCGCCCTATGGCACTGATCACATTACTTGACGCGCAGCTGGCCTTTGGCCACGTTGCTTTGCTGGATCACGCGGACTTTGTGCTGGAGAGCGCAGAACGCATCGGCCTGATCGGGCGCAACGGAGCGGGCAAATCGTCCCTGCTCAAGATTCTGGGCGGCCTGGCGCATGCCGACGATGGGCAATTGCAGGTGCAGACGGACCTTCGCATTGCCTACGTGGCACAGGAGCCGGACCTGCTTCCCGAGCACACGGTGTTTGAGGCCGCTGCCCTGGGACTGGCCGAGGCCGCTGCCTTGCGCGAGCAGTATCTGGCCCATCCGCCCGGAGTGGACCTTGATGCATTGCAATCGCGCATCGAGGCCCTGGATGCCTGGAATTGGGAGCAGCGTGTGGAAGAGACCCTGCAGCGCCTGCACCTGGATGGCAGCGCACGGGTGGGAGATCTGTCCGGCGGCACGAAAAAGCGTGTGGCACTGGCACAGGCGCTGGTGGCCAGGCCGGATGTGCTGTTGCTGGATGAGCCTACCAACCATCTGGACATGGATTCCATCACCTGGCTGGAGGATTTGCTGCTGAACTTCAAGGGCAGCGTGGTCACGATCACCCACGACCGTGCCTTTCTGGACCGCATTGCCACGCGCATTGTGGAGCTGGACCGCGGGCAGCTGCGCTCCTACCCCGGCAACTTCTCGCAGTATCAGCAGCTCAAGAGCGAGCAGTTGCAGCAGGAAGCCGTCATCAATGCCAAGGCCGACAAACTGCTCGCCCAGGAGGAAATCTGGATCCGCAAGGGTGTAGAGGCACGGCGTACGCGCAGTGTCAGCCGCATCGAACGCCTTGAGCAGCTGCGCGCCCAACGTCAGGCACGACGTACGGCACTGGGCAATGTGCAGATGGACATTGCCTCGGGCAAGGAAAGCAGCTACCAGGGCAAGATCGTGGCGGAGCTGACCGGCGTCTCCAAACAGTTTGGCGAGCGGCGCATCGTGCACAACTTCAGCGCCACCATTCTGCGCGGTGACAAGGTGGGGCTGCTGGGCCCCAACGGGGCCGGCAAGACGACGCTGCTGAAGATGATTCTGGGCGAGCTGGCGCCCGATGACGGCAAGGTACGCCTGGGCAGCAACCTGCAAGTGGCCTACTTCGACCAGATGCGCACCCAGATCGACCTGGATGCCACGCTGGAAGACTTCATCAGCCCCGGCAGCGAGTGGATCGAGATCGGCAAGAACAAAAAGCACGTGAAAAGTTATTTGCAGGACTTTTTGTTTCCGCCAGCACGAGCGCGCTCGCCGGTGCGCTCCCTGTCCGGCGGGGAACGCAATCGCCTGCTTCTGGCCCGCCTGTTTGCACGCCCTGCCAATGTGCTGGTGCTGGACGAGCCCACCAACGACCTGGACATCGAGACACTGGAGCTGCTGGAAGATCTTTTGCAGCAGTACGACGGTACGGTGTTTCTGGTCAGCCACGACCGTACGTTTCTGGACAACGTGGTCACCAGCATCATTGCCGCCGAGGGCGATGGCCGCTGGCGCGAATACGAGGGCAGCGTGCAGGACTGGCTGGTGCAATCGCAGCGCAGTCAGGCACTGGCCGCTGCACAGGCCGGCAAGGCTGCATCCCCTGTCCCGGCACCCGCGGCAGCACCCAAGGCAACTAGAAATGCGCCGCCGCCTGCCAAACGCAAGCTCAGCTACAAGGAGCAGCGTGAGCTGGGACAGCTGCCCTCCCAGATCGAGGCCCTGGAAGCCGAACAGGCCAGTCTGCGAGCCGAACTCGCTGATCCGCAGATTTACGCCCGCGACAACGCCCGCGCCCTGGCGCTGCACGCACGCGATGCGGAAATTGAAGAGGCCTTGATGCAGGCCCTGGAGCGCTGGGAGTTGCTCTCCAGCATATAAAAAAGAGAGCTGCTTGCACCTATCCACCCTGGATTTCAGGCATAAAACACCATGAAATCCTTCGTTATCGCGCGCAAGCAGCTCTCTTTTTTAGAGTTCCTGCGCTGGGTGGCCTCGTCAGATGCGGTGCCGCACGTCTGCCCCGGCAGAGCGCAGGCGCGCCAGCAAGGCTTCGGCAATCTTGCTCAAGGGCAGGACTTCATCGGCTGCGCCGTGAGCGATGGCTTCACGCGGCATGCCGAAGACGATGCAGCTGGCTTCGTCCTGCACGTAGTTGTAGCTGCCGGCATCGCGCATCTCGCGCATCGCAGCGGCACCGTCGGCTCCCATGCCGGTGAGCATCACGCCGAAAGCGTTACGGCCGGCAAACTGCGCCACCGACTTGAAGAGCACCTCCACCGAAGGCTTGTGGCGATTGACGGGCGGATCGTCATTGACCACTGCCACATAGTTGGCACCGCTGCGGCTGATGGCGAACTGCCTGCCACCCGGAGCAATATAGGCATGGCCCGGGAGAATGCGCTCGCCATGCACCGCCTCCTTCACGGTGATCTGGCACAGGCTGTTCAGGCGCGCGGCAAAGCTGGTGGTAAAGCCTGGCGGCATGTGCTGGGTGATGACGATGGCTGGCGCATCGGCCGGCATGTGGATCAGCACTTCCTTGATCGCCTCGGTGCCCCCGGTGGAGGCGCCAATGGCAATCAGCTTTTCGGTGGAGACCCGCCCCAACAGGCCAGCGCTGGAAGCTGCCGGCTTGGCCGCTGGCGCCGCTGCCCCGGCCGAGGGCGAACGAACCACACGGTGCACGTGGGCCTTGGCGGCGATGCGGATCTTGTCCACGATCTCGGTGGCCAGCTGCTGCAAGCCGTTGGCCACGCCAATGCGCGGCTTGGCCACGAAATCCACGGCTCCCAGTTCCAGGGCACGCATGGTCACTTCAGCACCGCGCTCGGTCAGGGTGGAAATCATCAGCACCGGCATGGGACGCAGGCGCATCAGGCGCCCCAGAAAGTCGATGCCATCCATGCGCGGCATTTCCACATCCAGGGTGATGACGTCCGGGTTGAGCTCGCGAATCATCTCGCGGGCCACCAAAGGATCGTTGGCCGTGCCAATGCACTCCATGTCGCCTTGTCGGTTGATGATTTCCGCCAGCAAGCTGCGCACCAGTGCTGAGTCGTCCACCACAATCACCCGAATCTTGCTCTTCATGCCTTATCAGCCCTTTTCATCAAAACAAATCCACGCTGCCGCCGGCGCTGCTCTTGACCAGTTGCGCAGCGCTGCCCGTGGCGCGCTCGCGTTCGATCAGCACTTCTGGATGGGCATGGGCCAGGCGCTTGACCATCGCCTTGCCCGTGGTGGGGAAATACACAACCTTGCGCGGATAGATGTCGAGCACGTCCTCGGAAACGATGGGGATGCGCTCTGTCTGTAAAAACTGGGTGACAAAGTCGGTGTTGCGCTCTCCCACGTTCATGGTGGTGAAGCTGGCCATGACCTGACCACCCCCGAAGATCTTGGCCTGCATGGTCTCCCGCCGTGCGCCCAGCTTGAGCATCTCATTGATCAGGACTTCCATGGCAAACGAGCCATAGCGGCCGGAGGTATCGGCAGTGTCACCCTCAGGCAGCATGAAGTGGTTCATGCCACCGACGTTGCGCGTCCGATCCCACAGGCATGCTGCGATGCAGGAGCCCAGCACCGTACAGATCATCACATTCTGGTCGGTAACGAAATATTCACCCGGCAGCACCTTCACGGCAGCGTACTGGAAGTGGTGATCGAAATAGAAAAAGGATGCTTCCCCCGGCTTGGGAGTGCGTTTGCGCAACTCCTCCAGCGCGGTGCGAGAGGCAGGTGCGGCGGCATCCTGACGTGCCTCCACCGCAATGCTGCGCGGCGCAATTTTCGGCATGATGTTGCGCTTCGCGTTCCAGGCATCGGACGCGGCCGCACCGCGCCCCACACCATCGGCATTGGTGGCCAATCCTGAATAAAGAGGATTCATGCTGCCGTCCTTGTTGCTAGAAACAGAGCTGGAAAGAAAGGGCTATATTGGCTCGCACATTTTCTTTCAAATTCAAACTCGCTCGTATATGGTTTTTCCGCGCAGAACAAAAAGATCGCGCGAATCGCTGAAATTTTCCGCATGGCCAACAAAAAGCGTCCCCCCAGGTTTCATCACCTTGTGAATACGCTCCAGAACCTTGCGCTGCGTTGGTGCGTCGAAATAAATCATCACATTGCGGCAGAAGACCACGTCAAAAGGTTCCTTGAATGGCCAGTCGTCCCGGATGAGGTTGACCTGCATGAATTCGATCATGCGCCGCAGCTCGGGTTTGACGCGCACCATGCCCGCATTGCTGTCCTTGCCGCGCAGGAAAAAATTGCGCAAACGCTCGGGGCTCATGTTCTTGACCCCTTCGAGACGGTAAATCCCCGCCGCACCAGTGGCCAGCACCTTGGAATCGATATCGCTGGCAACAAGTTTGAAATTGGCCTGCGGCCCCAAGGCTTCCAGCGCCGTCATGACGATGGAATAGGGCTCCTCCCCGGTGGAGGCAGCACTGCACCAGACTCGCCACGGGGTGCTCGCGGGCCTGGACTTGAGCAGCTGCGCCAGCGCTTCGAAATGGTGGTTTTCGCGAAAGAACGCCGTCAGGTTGGTGGTCAGCGCATTCACGAACTGCTGCCATTCGTGCGCATCGCCGCTTTTTTCCAGCCAATCCAGGTAAGCATCAAAGCTGGCATGCCCCGTTTCACGCAGACGCCGCGACAGGCGGCTGTACACCATGGCATGTTTGCCGTCGTGCAGGCTGATGCCAGCATGCTTGTAAATCAGCCCTTGCACTCGGGAAAAATCCGCCGACGTCCAGGCAAATTCACGCTCCTGAGGCACGGAACCGCTGCCCATTGCGGGATCTGGCCGGAGGGCCGCGGGCGTAGAACGTTCAAACCGACGCATGGACTCTACCTATCACTGCAGCGTGCTGCAGCACAAGCTATGTACCCAGCTCCGGTCATCGACAAGTCAATGACGCAGAGGGCCCTCGCTGCAAGCGATGCAATTACTCAGCGGGTGCAACCAGGCCCATGTCAACATTGGACATGAGCTTCTCGATATCCAACAAAATCAACATGCGCTCGCCCACCGAGCCCAGCCCCAGAATGCATGCGCTGTCGATGGAGCTTTCAATATCGGGAGCAGGACGAATGGATTCCGGAGCCAGCTCCATCACATCGCTGACCGAATCCACCACGATGCCAACCACACGTTTGTGCAGATTCAGAATGATCACCACCGTGAAGCTGTTGTACTCCACTTCCGAGCAATTGAACTTCACCCGCATGTCCACAATGGGCACAATGGTGCCGCGCAGATTGACCACGCCCTTGATGAATTCAGGGGCATTGGCAATTCGGGTGGGTTGCTCGTAGCCGCGAATTTCCTGCACTTTCAAGATCTCGATGCCATACTCTTCCTTGCCAAGACGGAAAGTCAGATATTCACGTGCACCCGAAGCTGTATTTTCTGTATTTTTTCCCAAGATAGTCATGGCTACTCCTTTGCCTGCCCTATTCAATTGTTCATGTTAATCAGATGCCACTGGCATCAGCGCACCCTGCGTACCAGGCTGCTGGTATCCAGAATCAAGGCCACCGTGCCGTCACCCAGGATGGTGGCACCCGAGACGTTCTGCACCTTGCGGTAATTGCTTTCCAGGTTCTTCACCACCACCTGGTGCTGACCGAGCAGCTCATCCACCAGCAGTGCGACGCGGCTGCCATCCGACTCGATCACCACCATGATGTCGCTGGACTTGTCGCCTTCCTTGCGCGGCACGCTGAACACCTTTTCCAGGCTGATGACAGGCATGTACTCGTCGCGCACCTTGACCAGTTGCGAGCCCTGGGTGACGGTGCTGACATCGTCCGGATTGACCTGGAAGGACTCGACCACCGAGGACAGGGGCAGGATGTACACCTCTTCCCCCACCCCGACGGACATGCCATCCATGATGGCCAGGGTCAGGGGCAGACGGATGGAGACGCGCATCCCCACACCCTCAACCGAGTCGATCTCCACCGAGCCATTGAGCGAGGCGATGTTCTTGCGCACCACGTCCATGCCCACACCACGGCCGGAAACGTCGGTCACCTGCTCGGCGGTGGAGAAGCCCGGGGCGAAGATCAGCATCCAGACCTCGTTGTCGGGCATGCTGTCCGAAACATCCATGCCACGCTCGCGGGCCTTGCGCAGGATCTTCTCGCGGTTCATGCCGCGGCCATCGTCACGCACTTCGATGACGATGGAGCCACCCTGGTGCGATGCGGCCAGGGTCAGGGTGCCGTGTTCGGTCTTGCCTGCCTTGATGCGGTCTTCAGGCATCTCGATGCCGTGGTCCACGCTGTTGCGCACCAGGTGCGTCAGCGGGTCGGTGATCTTTTCCACCAGCCCCTTGTCCAGCTCCGTGGCTTCACCCTGGGTCACCAGGTTGATCTTCTTGCCCATTTTGTTGGCCAGATCCCGCAACATGCGCGGGAAGCGGCTGAACACCGTGGACATGGGGATCATGCGAATCGACATCACCGCTTCCTGCAGGTCGCGCGTGTTGCGATCCAGGTCCGCCAAACCTGCCAGCAGCTGCTGGTTGGCCGTCGGATCCAGCGTCTGACTGTTTTGCGCCAGCATGGCCTGAATGATGACCAGCTCACCAGCCAGGTTGATCAGCTGGTCAACCTTCTTGACCTCCACGCGGATGCTGGTGGACTCCATCTGCGCGATGTTGGGGCGCGTGGTCGTGGACTTGGCAGCCGCGGAAGCCGGCTTGGCAGCCGGCGGTGCTCCCGGCGCACCCTCGAAAATGCCGTAGGGCTGCACGTGCTCCACCGACACCTCTGCCAGATTGCTATCAGGATCCACCACGGCTGCGCCGCCCTGGGCAGCTGCCTGTGGCTGCGCGGTGGAATCGGTGGCTTGCGCCTGCTCCGTAATCTGCACCTGATCCTTGCTGACGTGGAAAACCATCAGATCCAGCAAATCCTCATTACTGGACTGTGTGGTGACGGAAAACAGGCGGTACTGGGGCTCTGCACAGGGTAGATCCTCAATGCTGCCCAAGCCAGGGATGTCGCGGAACAACTCCTTGATGGCATCCACCGACTCCAGATGTTCCACGGGGCCGATCTTCAACTGCAGCCGCCGCTCCTGCCCTGGCGCCGAAGGTGCTGGCATGGCCGATGCCGGGGCCGGCGCTGCTGCGGGAGCAGGGGTCGGCGCCTCCACCACAGGCGCCGGTGCCGGTGCCTGCACGGGGGCTGGTGCCGCCTCGCCAGCGCTGGGATTCTGTCCTGCAGCCAGCGCCACGATACGTTGCACCAGATCCTGGGTTGGTAGGGCCTCGCCTTCACCACCCGCCTGATGGCGAGCCAGCAGGCTGCGCGATGCGTCGGCAGATTCGAGCAGGACGTCCACCATTTCAGGAATGGGGGTGATCTCGTGGCGCCGCAGCCTGTCGAGCAGCGACTCCATCTTGTGCGTCAGCTCGGCCACATCGTTGAAGCCAAACGTCGCAGACCCCCCTTTGATGGAGTGGGCGCAGCGGAAGATGCCGTTGAGCTCTTCGTCATTGGCCTGCGAGAGATCCAAATTGAGCAGCATCTGCTCCATTTGATCCAGATTTTCTGCCGCCTCTTCAAAAAAGACCTGATAAAACTGGGTCAGGTCAAAATCGCTCCCGGCCCCGCCCTGATGTGTATCCGCCATAAAAACTCCTGGTACTACGACCGCATTCCCAAACGCGCTGAACGCGTTGACGCCTAGCGAATCACCTTCTGTATAACTTCAATGAGACGGTTGGGATCAAAGGGCTTGACCAACCAGCCTGTGGCACCTGCAGCACGACCGGCCTGTTTCATCTGGTCACTGGATTCGGTGGTCAGAATGAGGATGGGGGTGTCCTTGAACTTCGGGTTCTCACGCAACTTCTTGGTCAGACCAATGCCATCGAGCCGAGGCATGTTCTGGTCGGCCAGAACCAGGGAAATCTGGTGCGCCTCTGCCTTTTCCAGGGCATCCACGCCATCCACGGCCTCCACCACCTTATAACCGGCCCCCGTCAGGGTGAAGGTCACCATTTTGCGCATGGATGGCGAGTCATCGACTGTGAGGATAGCGTGCATGTACAAACTCCAGCAGGATAGGTGTTTCGGTTGTTATGAAATATGGGTACGGTTCGCAAAAGGCCACAAACCCCTTAGAACAGCTCAATGGAGCCAACGTCCATTTCGCTCTGGGTCACAGGGTTTGGGCGCTCCGGCAATATGGGAGCCACGGGCATTTCCAACTCATCCTCTTCGCGATCCATGGTTTCCGCCGACAGCCGGAAAGCACACCCCTGCAACACCTGAGTGGTATGCCAGATCAGCTGCGTGGCCATATCGTGAAACTGCAGCTCCGTCACCGCGCTGCGCAGCGCCTTGCGCGCAGCTTCCAGCTCCGCAGTGTTACGCCCAAAATCTGCTTCATCGGACAACAGGCCGCTGGCTTCGGAAAAGCGCTCCATCAGGTTCGTCGTGGCATGATCCAGCAGACTGATCAAACGCTGCAGGTCACGCATGACGACCAACAGGGAATCCTGCAATTCGGCCGCAACCATGACTGGCACCTGTACCACAGGTTCAGGGGATGGCGTTTGCGTTTCTTGCATGACTTCTCCATGGTTGGGGGACTGCGCCGGCTACCGCACGACACGAAGGCTGGGCACATCCCGATTCTTGCAGCATCGCGGCACCACACAAGTGCCGGGCTGCCTGCGGAACCCTCAATCTGACCAATTATTGCAAAATGTCTCTAATCATAGCGCCCCCACCCAGTGATTCAGCCGCAGGAAAGCCCGTGTTTATCCTGCATCTCGAGGATTCCCGCGCCGATCAGCGCCTGGTGCGGCAGTGTCTGCGCCAGGGGGGCATGGACTGTGAGATCGAATGCACCGACAACCTGGCGGACTTTGTGCATCTGCTGCAAACCCACGCTTTCGACATCGTGGTAGCCGACTACTACTTGCCCGGCTTTACCGCGATGCAGGCCTGGGAGCAGGTGCAGCAGCTGCAGCATCCCCCACCTTTCGTGCTGCTCTCCGGCGCCATCGGTGAAGCCGCCGCTGTGGAAGCCATGCGCCAGGGGGTGGCCGATTACCTGCTCAAGGACGACATGGCACGCCTGCCACACGTGCTCACGCGCGCACTGGAAGTGGCCGAAGCACACCGCCTGCGGCAGGAGGCCGTACTGGCACTGGAACAATCGCAGCGCCAGCTGGCCGAGTTGACAGAGCACCTGCAGCAATCGATCGAGCAGGAGCGCGCCGCCATCGCACGCGAGATTCACGACGACATTGGTGGTGCGCTGACGGCCGTCAAATTCGACCTGTCGTGGATTGCCCGCAATCCCGCGCAGCCCGAAGGCATCCAGGCCCATGCCCAGACTGCGCTGGAGATGTTGCAGCACGCGCTGGGCGCCAGCCAGCGCATCATGATGAACCTGCGTCCACCCATCCTGGATCAGGGCCTGGTGGCGGCCGTGCAATGGCTGGCCAGCAACTTCACCCAGCGCACCGGCATCCCCGTACATATGGAATGCACCCGCAACCGTATCGACGTTGACCCCGCCATCCAGGTGGTGGTCTATCGCACGGCCCAGGAAGCGCTGACCAATGTGAGCAAATACGCCCAGGCCACACAGGTTGCCATCGAGCTGTCCGATGGCGAGCAGGTGCTGACGCTGGAGGTACGCGACAACGGCTGCGGCATCCCGCCTGATGCTCGTGGCAAGCCCAAGGCCTTTGGCCTGCGCGGACTGGCCGAGCGCGCACGCACGGTGGGTGGCTGGCTGGACGTCAGCAGCCGGCCAGGCCACGGCACCAGCATCATCGTTTCGATACCATTGCAGCCATCCCCGCAGACCACCGACCATGAAGGGAGAGCAACTTGATCCACGTTGTGCTGTGTGATGACCATGCCGTGCTGCGCCGCGGCATCCGCGACACCCTGGCGGAGGCCACCGACATCCGCGTGACCGGAGAGGCTGCCGGCTATGCCGAATTGCGCGAACTGCTGCGCAGCACCCCCTGCCAGGTGCTGCTGCTCGATATCGATCTGCCTGGTCGCAATGGCCTGGAGGTTCTGGCCAGCGTGCGCGAGACACACCCGCACGTTCGCGTGCTGATGGTCTCCATGTACCCCGAAGACCAATACGCACTGCGCTGCATCAAGGCCGGTGCCCAGGGGTATGCCAACAAGTCGGGCGACCCCATGCAGCTCATCGAAGCCGTGCGCACCGTGCACAGCGGGCGCAAATACCTCACCCCCGAAGTGGCACAGATGCTGGCCGACAGTCTGGCGCAGCCAACCAGCCAGGCGCTGCACGCGGCCCTCTCGGAGCGCGAGATGCAGACGCTGCAAAAAATCGCCAGCGGCAAGCGCCTGACCGACATCGCCCAGGAGCTGATGCTCAGCCCCAAGACCGTCAGCGTGTACCGCGCACGCGTGCTGGAAAAGCTGCAGCTGAGCAACAACGCCGAGTTGACGGTGTACGCCATCCGCAACCAGCTTGTATAAAACAATAGCTTTGCCCGCTTTAACAGCAATGATTTCACGAATAAAAATGACTGAAATCATTGCCTGAAAAGCGCTACCAGCTCCTCTTTTTGAAGAGGCAAACAAAAAATCCAGCCCTCAGGCTGGATATCAAGCAGGAGAAGTCACCTTGAAGCGGCTGAGGAGCGTTGCACACCCCTCAGCCGTACCTTGCGCTCAGAAGCGGTGGCGCAAACCAACCGTGATGCCGGTACGCGTCCTGGCATGGCTGATCCGGTCGATCACCAGGCCGTCGCCGCCACTGATCTTGGTGTAGTCGATGGCAGCATAAGCATCGGTGCGCTTGCTGAAAGCGTAGTCAGCGGCCAACACCATGAAGTTGGCATGACCGTTGTAGCGCCCCGTGCTGGAGCCAGACTGCTTGGCGCGGAAGAAGTGCGCTCCCACATTCAGCTGCTTGGTGGCCTGATAGCCAAAGCCGACCTTGAACATCTGGCGCTTGTCGGCGCCATCCTCAAAGTACCCACCGTAGAAGCCGCCATTGGTCTGACCGCTCCACATCTTGTTCAGAATCTGGCGGTCGGTCAGGTAGTTGATGTAGGAGCCTGCCGTACTGCCGGTACTTACGGGCTTGAACTTGTTCAGACCGTACCCGGCGTTGAAGTACCAGGGACCGGTACGGTAGGAACCACCCAGGGTGTAGGCATCCAGATCCGACCCTCCGGGCAACTCCGTGCGCAGGAAACCCGCCCCCAGCGACAAGCCGTTGGCCGAGTAGCGCAGGAAGCCTCCCATGGTCTTCATGGCACCGACGCCGACATCCTCCACGGCACCCTTCAGCCCTGTTGGATCATCGGGAAGGTCCACAACTGCGGTAACGGCTGCCCTGATGATGTCCCGTGGCTTGGGACCGAGCACAGGGTGGCCGAGCCCCACATCCAGGGCCGACCCTGCGGTAATGGGAGCCCCCTGGGCATTCAGCACCCGGATGGCGTGATCCTGCACACTACGGGTGTTGTTCTTCTCTCCGAACGAATACTGCAGCGTACCCACCCACTTGCGATCGGGCGTGGCCAGGGTGTACTTCAGAGCATTGCTGGTGCGGGCGCCGGCAGCCATACCCAGCTCCGGCTTGTACGCATCCATATAAGGCGAATAGGGGAAGGAAGAGTAGGTGCTGGTCACCACGTCGAACAGCACGTTCCACTGGCGCCCCATGGTCAAACGGCCATAAGGCCCCTGCAGGCCCACATAGGCCAGCTGGAAGAAAGGTGCCGTATCGTCTTTCTCGCCAGTATCGGCATTAAAGCGATGCTCCATGTGCACCAGCGCTTTGGACCCACCGCCCAGGTCCTCTTCAACATTGATACCAAAGCGGCTCTGGGACATGCCGCCACCGATCAGCTTGGTCAAACCGTTTTTTTCTGCACCCTCGTTGGTGGTGCGACGCACGGCCGCATCCACCACGCCCCACAGTTCCACCTTGCTGGTACTCGGGGCAGACTGTGCCATGGCCGCACCCATGCCGCATGCGGCCAAAGCAGCCAGGGTGATCGTTTTCATCTGCATGTAATGTCTCCTTGGAAAGAATGTGCTTGGAGTAGTTGGCAGCTTCATCGGAAAGCTGATCCATTTTAAAAAAGCACAGTCGTTCGTAAATACTGCGTGACAGCTTTGTCACAGGGGTTTGCCCTAGGAAACGCACACACATCTGCGCAAGATCAGACTCACAGACACCCGACTTGCGGCGCACATAAAAAAACCAGCCCCGAAGGGCTGGTTCTCAGCTTCTTGACCAAACTGGGCTAGGCCCAGCGTGGATTAGAAAGCGTGGCGGATGCCAGCTTGCAGGCCGTGCTGCTTGCCGTTCTTCAGGCCAGCACCAGCCATGGCGCCGTTCAGCTGAAGAGCCAAGCCATCCTTGTTCTTGATGTAGGAGTAGGTACCGTACAGGGCAGTACGCTTGGACAGGTTGTGCACATAGCCCAGCGACACTTGGTTGGCCTTGCCACCGTCGTCCGAAACCTTGTAGTGGTTGTAGGAAGCCTTCACTTCACCAGCAGCACCCACAGGAGCGGTCACGCCCAGACCGAAGGTCTTGAACTTCTCGCTACCGCCAACAAACACGTCCTTGTACTTGGTTTGCTTGTAGAAGGCCAGCAGCTTGGCAACGCCGAAGTTGTAGGCGCCGCCCAGGTGCCAGGTGGTCAGGTCATCGGAACCGATATTGTTGGCACGGTCATAGCCTGCGCCGAAGCTCAGAGGACCATTGTCATAGGTTGCGCCCAGGCCGAAGTAGCGGCTGTCGCGAGCCTTGACTTGTTCACCGAAGCCGTACTCAGCGCCGATCTTGAAGCCGCTCAGGTTGGGGCTGGTGTAGGAAACGGCGTTTTGGGTACGGGCTTGATAGCCGGTCTGGCTGTGCCAAGCCAGGGAGCCACCGATGCCGGTATCGCCGAAAGCGTCATAACGGCTAGCAGCCAGGTAGGAGGAGGTCAGCATGCGACCCAGACGCACGGAACCGAAGCCACCTTCCAGACCAACGGTCGAGGTACGACGGAAAGCCATGCCCGAGCCGGTGAAGTAGTCGGTACCATCGTCCACGCCCATGCCGGCTTCCAGGTTGAAGGTAGCCTTCAGGCCGTTGCCCAGGTCTTCCACGCCGCGGAAGCCCAGACGGCTGTTGGTGTTGCCGCCCACGTGGGTCAGACCGTACACGGACTCAGCGCCCTTGCTGTAGGTCAGGCCGGTGTCCACCACACCGTACAGGGTCACGGAAGATTGAGCCATGGCAGCGCCGGAAGCGGCCAGCACGGCCAGGGCGATCAGGGATTTTTTCATTGCAATTACTCCAAGGTTGACAGAGGGCGCGGCACCAGCCACCAAAAAGGCGGCCATATCAGGCCGCGCCAACCTCCTTTTTCGGGAAGTTGGGGCTATTGCACCAGAGAACCAGCACTACGGTAAAGAAAACGGCCCCACGCGGGGCCAAAAACGCCGTTTTGTGTTGCTCTACTGCAACAAGACAGAACAGTGCGCCGCTTACCCCTGTGGGTACGCCTTGATGGCCGCAGCCAGAGCCGCGATGCCCTGGTCGATCTGCGCGGGGGAGACCGTCACGTACGACAGGCGCAGGCAGTTGTGCCGTGGATTGCCGGGGAAGAAGGGGGCGCCGGGCACAAAGGCCATGCCCCGATCCACGGCCAGGGGCAGCAGCTTTTCCGCATCCATGCCCTCGGGCAGCTGCACCCACAGGAACATGCCACCCACCGGGCGCGTCCAGCTGACATCCAGCCCGACCATCTCCCTTTCCAGGGCGGCAAGCATGACGTCGCGCTGCTCCTTGTACAGAGTGCGAATGGTCGGAATGTGTCGCTGCAGGAAGCCATCCTTCATGACCTCTGCCACCACGCGCTGGTTGAAGCTGGGGGTGTGCAGGTCTGCCGCCTGCTTGGCTTGCACCAGCTTGCCGTAGATCGACTTGGGCGCCACCACAAAGCCCAGACGCAGCCCCGGCGCGAGCACCTTGGAAAAGGAGCCCATGTAGAGCACGCCCTCAGGATTGCGGGCCGCCAACGGCAAGGGCGATTCCCCTTCAAAGCGCAAGTCGCCGTAGGGGTTGTCCTCGACCAGCGGAATGTCGAGCTCCCGCGCCTTGTCAACCAGCGCCTGACGCCGGGCTTCGCTCATGGTGCGGCCCGTGGGGTTCTGGAAGTTGGGCAGCACGTAGGCCAGGCGTGCCTTGTCAGCACCCGTACCCACCTTCGCCGCGAAGTCATCGACCAGCATGCCTTCCTCGTCGCTGTCCACGCCCACGGCGATGGGCTCCATCGGTGTGAAGGCCTGCAAGGCGCCCAGGTAGGTGGGCCGCTCGACCAGCAGGCGGCTATCCTTGTCCAGAAACACCTTGCCGATCAGATCCAGGGCCTGCTGAGAACCGCTGACGATGAGCACCTGCTCAGGATCCACGTCCCAGGGCAGGAAATCGGCCACCGCCTGACGCAGCGCAGGCAAACCTTCAGTGGTGGAGTACTGCAGTGCAGCCGTGCCATCGCGCTGCAGCACCGTGTGACAGGCTGCCTCAAAGGCTTCGATGGGGAAGGTTTTCGGGGATGGCAGCCCCCCGGCCATGCTGATGATGCCGGGGCGATCGGTGAGTTTGAGGATTTCGCGGATGGCCGACGAATTCATCTTGGCAGCGCGCGCTGCCAGTGTCCATTGGGTACTCATGGTGAAGGGTCTCGCAGGTTGTGCCGGGATGCATCCCGGGGGACTTTGAAAAACGGTTGGCAGTCGGCTGGCGACCAAGCGCTTCCATCACAAAAGCGCATATTGTGGCGCTGCAAAGTGTTCCCGCCCTCGCACTCAAATTGCGACAAGGCGCACGCATGCGCGCCATCAGGCCCTGAGCATCCACAGCGCCGTGCCTGCCAGCAGCACTGCCATGCAGCGATTGAACCATAGCAAGCGCCTGCCCTGGGCCAACCAATGGCGCAAGGCGGCACCGACACAGGCATAAAGCAGATTGCTGCTGAAGGCGAAAAACACCATCACGGGCAGCACAATCGCCAGTCGCGAGCCCCACTGCGACTGCCCGGCAATCCAGCCGGCAACAATGCTCAGCGCCAGCATCCAGGCCTTGATGTTGACGAACTGCAACAACACCCCTTGCCCAAACCCGATGTGCAGCTGCCGCAGATTGGCCTGCGTCAGCTGCCCGCTGCGTGCCAGACGGCTGGCCAACCAGAGCAGGTAGGCACAGCCCAGCCACTGTATGGCACCACGCAACACCGGAAACTGCTCCACAGCGCCCCCCACACCTGCGGCGCACAGCAGCAGCAAGACGCACCACCCGACCGGCACCGCCACCACGAAACGCATGGCCGCTGCCAGACCTCTGTTGGCGGCAATGGCCGTTGACAGGGCCGTATTGGGGCCAGGGGTAAAACTCATGGCCGTCGCAAGCAACAGCAAAGCGGTAAATTCCTTCCAGGGCATGGCCCAGAATAACGGTTTGCGCCATCGACATTGACGTGGCCCGTACGTTCAGTTTTATGTGGCTGCCCTGACAGGAAAGAAAGACACGCACCCATGTTGAATGCTCCAGCACTTCCCGAAAGCTTGCCGGAAGTCCGCCCCGCACAAGGTTACGCAGGCGATATCCCCCCCACCCTGGCGTGGCAATGGGTGCAGTCCGGCGAGGCTGTCCTGGTGGATGTTCGCACCGATGCCGAGCGTGCCTGGGTCGGACAGGTGCCTGGAGCCATTGCCGTGGCCTGGAAGCAGTGGCCACAGATGCAGCTCAATCCCGACTTCGATGCCCAGCTGCTGGCCGCAGTCCCACCGGGACGCAAGGTGCTGCTGCTGTGCCGCAGCGGCGTGCGCTCCGTAGCCGCTGCCCAGCAGGCCACCGCACTGGGGCTGGAGGCATACAACGTGCTGGAAGGGTTCGAAGGGGAGCTGGATGCCAATGGCCAGCGCGGCCACATCAACGGCTGGCGCCTGCGTGGCCTGCCGTGGCACCAATAGATCAAGAAATGCCAGAAAAAAGCCCCGCATGTGCGGGGCAATCTTCAAGGGGAACAACCAACAGCAACAGGATCGAGGCTTACAGCGGTGGAATGCGTAGCTTCTGCCCGGGATAGATCTTGTCCGGATGGGTCAGCATGGGCCGGTTGGCCTCAAAGATGACCGGGTATTTGTTGGCGTTACCGTAGTACTTCTTGGCAATGGCGCTGAGCGTGTCGCCAGGCACCACGTCGTGGTACTGGGCTTCGGGCTCCGGGTTGGCCACGGTCATCAGGTTTTCCACGCTCTGCACGTTGGCAACGTTGCCGCAGCACAGGGTGACTTTCTCCTTGACGGCCTGGGTGGGTGCACTGCCCTGCACCGTCACCTTGCCAGCGCTGCCATCGAAGGCCACTTGCAACCCCTCCAGCCCCAGATTCTGCGCTTCAATGTACTTGGTGATTGCCGCAGCGGCCTTGGCGTTCAGCTCTTCCGCGCTGGGTGCCACGGGGGTGGCTGCCTGAGCCTCCTTGCCGCCAAAGAGTTTTTCGCCCGCTTCCTTGATAAAACTAAACAGACCCATGGGTTTGGCTCCTTCCAAGTGGTGTTACGAGAAATGTAGGCAGACACTGTAACGGCTATCCCCACGGCACGCAGCCGATGGGCCGACGACACACAAAGTTTTTCACAATTGCAGGAGCACAGCAGCCCCGCACCACTCCCAGCCTTGCAACGGATACGCGCCCCGACTGCGGCAAAACTTCGCATAATCGCGCCCTTATGACATTTTTGGCCATAGACATAGGCAACACCCGCTTGAAGTGGGCCATGTACGAAGCACCCCGCCCCGGGGCAGCACTCGTGGCGCAGGGTGCGGAGTTCCTGGAACAAATCGAGCGCCTGGCCGAGGGCTCCTGGAGCTGTCTGCCCACCCCTAGCTACATGCTGGGCTGTGCTGTGGCCAGCGAAAGCGCCCGGCGACGCGTGCATGAGCAGATCGACCAGATGCTCGGCTGGAACTTCACGCCGCAGTGGGTGGTGCCCTCAGCCCAGGAGGCGGGTGTGGTCAATGGCTACGACCAGCCGCTGCGCCTGGGCGCTGACCGCTGGGTGGCCATGATTGGCGCGCGCCACCGCATCCTGCAGCGCGGCAGCCCACGCCCGCTGTTGGTGGTGATGGTGGGTACGGCCGTCACAGTGGATGCGCTGGATGCCGACGGCCGCTTCCTGGGAGGGCTGATCCTGCCGGGCCACGGCATCATGCTGCGCGCGCTGGAAACCGGCACCGCCGGCCTGCATGTTCCCACCGGCATAGTGACGCCCTTTCCCACCAACACCAGCGATGCCCTGACCAGCGGCGGCACTTACGCCATTGCCGGGGCCGTGGAGCGCACCTACCAGCACCTGTACCTGCACTGCCGCATGGAGCCTGCCTGCATCATGGCCGGCGGGGCCGGCTGGAAGATGGTGCCCAGCATGACGCGCCCCTTTGAGCTGGTGGACAACCTGATCTTCGAGGGGCTGCTGGTCATGGCCGAACAACGCCGGGCACAGCAACAGGCGCAAACCGACACGCACATCAACACCGCAGCATGAACCATCGGCAGCACCCAGGCGTGCGCTGAGAGAGGAACAACATGATTCTGGTAACGGGAGGCGCAGGCTTTATCGGCGCCAATTTTGTCCTGGAATGGCTGGAGCACAACGACGAGCCTGTGCTCAATCTGGACAAACTCACCTACGCAGGCAACCTGCACAACCTGGACAGCCTGCAAGGCGATGCGCGCCACATCTTTGTGCGAGGCGACATTGGCGACCGCGCCCTGCTGGAGCGCCTGCTGGCCGAACACCAGCCACGCGCCGTGATCAACTTTGCCGCTGAGTCGCACGTCGATCGCTCCATCCATGGGCCGGAAGACTTCATCCAGACCAATGTGGTCGGCACTTTCAGGCTTTTGGAGGCTGTTCGCCACTACTGGAGCGCGCTGCCAGCTACACAAAAGGAAGCATTCCGCTTTCTGCACGTAAGTACCGACGAGGTCTATGGCACCCTGACCCCAGACGAGCCGGCCTTTGCCGAGACACACCGGGTCGAACCCAACAGCCCCTACTCCGCCAGCAAGGCTGCCTCGGACCACCTGGTACGTGCCTGGCACCACACCTACGGCCTGCCGGTGCTGACCACCAACTGCAGCAACAACTACGGCCCGCTGCATTTCCCGGAAAAGCTCATTCCGCTGGTCATCGTCAACGCCCTGGCAGGCAAGCCCTTGCCCATCTATGGCGATGGCCGACAGATCCGCGACTGGCTGTACGTACGCGACCATTGCCGCGCCATTGCGCGCGTGCTGCAAGCCGGGCGCCTGGGCGAGGTGTACAACATCGGCGGCTGGAACGAGAAGGCCAACATCGACATCGTCAAGACCGTGTGTGCGCTGCTTGATGAGCTGCGCCCACGCAGCGATGGCAAGTCCTACGCTGAACAGATCACCTTCGTGCAGGACCGCCCCGGCCACGACCGCCGCTACGCCATCGACGCACGCAAGATTGAACGCGAGCTGGGCTGGAAGCCTGCCGAGACCTTTGACACCGGCATCCGCAAGACAGTGCAGTGGTATCTGGAGCACCCCGAGTGGGTGGCCAATGTGCAAAGCGGTGCCTATCGGGACTGGGTGGCCAAGCAGTATGGAGCCGTGCAGTGAAGATTCTTCTATTCGGCAAGAACGGCCAGGTCGGCTGGGAACTGCAACGCAGTCTGGCCATCCTGGGGCAGGTGACGGCACTGGATCACGACAGCAGCGAACATTGCGGCGACTTTGCCCAACCCGATGCGGTGGCTGCCACCGTACGGTCCCTGCAGCCGGACGTGATCGTCAATGCCGCCGCCCATACCGCCGTGGACAAGGCCGAGAGCGAGCCCGAGCTGGCACGCCTGCTCAACGCCACCACCTCCGGGCGCATTGCCGAAGAGGCCGCCCGCCTGGATGCCTGGCTGATCCACTACAGCACCGACTACGTGTTCAACGGCAGCGGGCAGCGCCCCTGGGTGGAAAGCGATCAGCCTGCGCCCCTGTCGGTGTATGGCCGCACCAAGCTGGAGGGTGAGCAGGCCATCCAGCAATCGGGCTGCAGACACCTGATCCTGCGCACCAGCTGGGTCTATGCCGCACGCGGCGGCAACTTTGCCAAGACCATGCTGCGCCTGGCCCAGGAACGCGAGCGCCTGACCGTGATCGACGACCAGTGGGGTGCCCCCACCGGCGCCGACCTGCTGGCCGACATCACCGCGCATGCCATCACCCACCTGCAACGGCACCCGCAGGATGGTGGCCTGTACCACTGCGTAGCCGGCGGCGAGACCAACTGGCACGCCTACGCCAGCTATGTGATTGAGCAAGCCCGGCTCCTGCGACCCGATCTGCCCATTCAGGTGCAGGACATCGTCCCGGTGCCCACCAGCGCCTTCCCCACCCCGGCGCAGCGCCCACACAACTCGCGCCTGGATACCACCAGGCTGCAAACCACCTTCGGCCTGACATTGCCGCACTGGCAACAAGGCGTGGCCCGCATGCTGCGGGAGATTTTGTAATTTTCAATAAAAACAGGCTCCAGCCCTTGTCCAGCAAGCGCTGACAGCTATTCTTTTCAGACACCATGACTGCACCACGCAAAGGCATCATCCTGGCCGGTGGCTCGGGCACCCGCCTGCACCCGGCCACCCTGGCCATCAGCAAGCAACTGCTGCCGGTCTATGACAAGCCCATGATTTATTACCCGCTAAGCACCCTGATGCTGGCGGGCATGCGCGACATCCTCATCATCAGCACCCCGCAGGACACCCCGCGCTTTGAACAGCTGCTGGGCGATGGCAGCCAGTGGGGCCTGCACCTGCAATACGCCGTGCAACCCAGCCCCGATGGTCTGGCCCAGGCATTTGTGATTGGCGAACAATTCCTGGCCGGCGCCCCTAGTGCCCTGGTGCTGGGCGACAACATCTTCTACGGCCACGACTTTCAGCCACTGCTGTACAAGGCCGGTGCCCAGCAAACCGGCGCCACCGTCTTTGCCTACCACGTGCAGGACCCGCAGCGCTACGGCGTGGCCGAGTTCGATGCCCACGGCAAAGTGCTCAGTCTGGAAGAAAAACCGCAGCAGCCCAAATCCAACTACGCCGTCACCGGCCTGTATTTCTATGACCAGCAGGTGGTGGAGCTGGCCAAATCGCTCCAACCCTCGCCGCGTGGCGAACTGGAAATCACCGACCTGAACAAGCTGTACCTGGAAAAAGGACAGCTCAACGTGCAGCTGATGGGCCGTGGCTACGCCTGGCTGGATACCGGCACGCACGACAGCCTGCTCGAAGCGGGACAGTTCATTGCCACCATCGAGCAGCGTCAGGGCCTCAAGGTGGCCTGTCCCGAGGAAATTGCCTGGCGCAACCGCTGGATCGACGCCGAGCAGGTCGAACGCCTGGCGCAGCCGCTGCTCAAGAACGGCTACGGCCAGTATCTGCTGCGCTGTCTGCAAGGAGGAGTACGATGAAAGTAACGCCCACCGCCATCCCTGACGTGCTGGTGCTCGAACCCAGAGTGTTCGGCGATGCCCGGGGATTCTTTACCGAAAGCTTCAACCAGCAAGTGTTCAACGAAGCCACGGGCACGAATTTCGAGTTTGTGCAGGACAACCACAGCCGCTCCTGCCGCGGCGTGCTGCGCGGCCTGCACTACCAGCTGCCCCCACACGCCCAGGGCAAGCTGGTGCGCGTGGTGCGCGGTGCAGTGTGGGACGTGGCAGTGGACATTCGCCCCGGCTCGCCCACCTTCGGCCAGTGGGTGGCCGAAACCCTGACCGAGGACAACCACAAGCAACTGTGGCTGCCCCCAGGCTTTGCCCACGGCTTTGTGGTGCTGAGCGAATCCGCCGACTTCCTCTACAAGACCACGGCCTATTACGCACCCGAGAGCGATCGCGGCATCGCGTGGAACGATCCGGATCTGGCCATCACCTGGCCGCAAGTGGAAGGTGGCTATCTGCTCTCCGACAAAGACCAGCGCCAGCCACTGCTGGCCCGGGCCGAGTTGCCGCCACAACAGTAACACGCTGCCCTGCAGGCACTGCTTCGTCCTGCATTCATCCCCTGCACCGATTGCCGCTTTTTGCACAGCAATATGAGGAGGACACCCGCAAATCCTGAATTTTGATCAGGGAGGGGTGGCGCTTGTATTGCTCTGCAAGCACGCGTCTCAACGATGCGTTCACCTTATGGTTAGTGCATCCATAATTCTGTACTGGAAGCACCTAAACTTCCGCAGCGCATTAAGCGCCACTCACATTTCCCAGCAAATCGGAAATTTGTGGTTGCTGCAAAACCGCAGGCAGTGCCAACCTGTACGCCACGGTTGAGCAATGGCACATCAAGGGCGCGTGTGAGCGGTTCTGAGCATAAAAACACATCGAGGGAAATATGGAATCGTACGAGTGCCGATCATGGCTGATGGCTGCAACCGCAACGGTTGCCTTTTCGTTCTTACCCCAATCAGGGCATGCCCAGAGTCCGCAGCACGAGGCTCTACCGTTGCTCACGGATTCCGTCATACAGCCGGAAGTCTCAACGGCAGTGCAACAACGGGCGCACCGTACGCGCCTGGCGATAGAGCCCCATCAGATCAACTTGGGCAAATGGACATACCAAGGACCACAGAAAGGCGTCGTCAACGGTGCAACGCAAGTGGGAGCCTCTCGCTCGATCCCCGAAACCCAGTCCGTCCAGGATTTTCAGCAGCAAACTTCCTGGATCCCCACAGCAACCGGTGGCTGGGCACTGGCCATCAGCATGCGCTCTCCGGAGGCTTACGCCCTCCGTCTGGGGGTAGAGATCACCTCCTTGCCGGCGACCTCCATCCTGCGGGTATACAGCCAGAGCAACCACGATGAGGTTTATGAAACCTCAGGCCAGAACGTTCTTGGAATCCTTCAGAACAACCGCCGTGCTGGCGAAGACGGGATCGCAGCACACACCTGGTGGGCTCCAGAGATCCAGGGTGAAGAGGCCACTTTGGAAATCGAGCTGCCTCCTGGCACCGAGCGCAGCCAGGTCCAAATCACCATTCCCCGCCTGATTCACATTTACGCCGACATCTTTTCTTTCCACGGAGCCGATGGTGTCAGCTTCGACCCAAACGCAGCCTCAAGCTGCAACATCGACGCCAGCTGTCACGATGGATATGACATGCAGCGCAACTCCGTTGCCCGCATGAGCTATGTTGACAATGGCTCAGGGTATATATGCACAGGCACACTGCTCAATGATGCAGCCAGCTCACACACCCCCTACTTTTTGACGGCCAACCACTGCATTAGTACGCAATCTGCCGCATCGAGCCTGCAAACCTGGTGGTTTTATCGCTCCACTTCATGCAACGATCAGAGCGTGTCTGCCAATCGCAAAATTCTCCGTAATGGGGCCGTTTTGCTGCATGCCAGTGCAAATGCCGATTTCTCACTCTTGCGCCTCAATGACGTCCCACCGGCTGGCGCCGTATTCTCGGGATGGGATGCCGCAACCATGGCAATTGGCCAGTCCCTGGTTGGCATTCATCACCCCACAGGTGATCTGCAAAAGATCAGCTTCGGGGAGTTGAGCTCCTATGCGAATTGCGACCCCATTCAAGGCCAGAGTTCGTTCAGCTGCTATCTGACGTACGACCCGACGCGCGAGAGCTCGTACTACTACGTGAAATGGCAAAGTGGCACCACCGAGGGTGGCAGCAGCGGCTCGGGGCTTTTCCATAGCGGTCGCCTGACCGGTGTACTCTCCGGCGGCAGCGGTTCCTGCTCTCAGGCAGAGAAAACCTCCGTTTACGGAAAATTCTCCAGCATCCTCCCGGCCTTGAAAGGGTGGCTGACAACTACCGGCACTCCTGAAAATCCCGCTGTACAACGCCAGGCGGTATATCGCTTCTTTAACAGCGCCACAGGGGCGCACTTCTACACCAACAGCACGCCTGAGCGCGATGCCATCATCAGCAGCCTGCCTACCTATCGCTATGAAGGCATTGGGTTTTACGCTGCAACCCAAAAAGCACCCGGTCTGAATCCCGTGGCACGCTTTTTCAACAACGATTCCAACTCACACTTCTACACGATCAGCCCCGAAGAGCGCGAATCGATCCAGGCCAGCCTCCCTCAGCTTCGCTATGAGGGCCTGACCTGGTACGCAAGCCCTGTGGCCGTCAGCGGCATGCGCCCCATCTACCGCTTCTACAACCAACAGACGGGTGCACACTTCTACACAGCCACGGAAGGCGAACGCGACACGGTCATCAACAACCTGCCTCATTTCCGTTACGAAGGTGTTGCCTACTACGTATGGAGCACCCCTTGATCCAATCCTTTGGACTGGCTATGCGAACTCACGCCCAACCGGCGTGAGACATCGGCCACGCTGCGGCCGTGCTCCAGGATTTGCTTGACGGCTTCAATCCTGAATTCTTCTGGGTAACGTTGTGCGCTCATAAGGGCTCCTATTTGAACGGAAATAGGAGACTTTGAGCTATCTACAAAACTTTGGTCGATTCAACCCAGGTGTGGACCACGGCCTCATCGGAAACATCAAAGGTGTGCTGCAGGTACAGCAAGCCGGCGACTAGGCGTGGGGCAGCCACACCCGCAGGTAAACGACACCGTGAACGTGCGCTCAATCTCGGCCCATTCGATCAAGGCGGCCAGCCGCGCCAGCGGGTGCTGCATGTTGATTTGTTCGTCCAGTCCGGGGCGAAACGAATCGCCCGATTGTGGCAACACAGGCTTCGGCCCCATCGAAGTCCTCGGAGAAATTTGCAAGAAAACAGGCAGTGGCAAAACCATACCTGCAAGCTCTGTGCCTCTCAAGGCGAAAAATTACAGGCCAGATCAAGGAGGTATGGTTTGTTCAGGGCGGTCGAGGTACTCAAACACGCTGCCGCTGGAGCCACACCCGCTCCGCCCTACGCAAAGTTCACAACACGCCCTAGTCGATATTGAAAATCTTCGTCGATCCAGCGCCAGGCGCTCTTAAAAACTCTTCGTCGTCCTGGAAAAGGCCGATGTCAGGCTCTCCAGAAAAGTCCTCGCTGTCCTGCTCGGCCACCAACATCAGCAGCAGCATCAGAGCGATCAATCCAGCCAGTACGGCCAGGGTGATCTTCACCCAGCTGTACGGGCGCTCGCCGGCGATGGCGCCGGTGTAGCCGTTGGCCACCACCTGGTAGGTCTTGGCGCCATAGGTGTAGCTGACCAGCCACACCGGCACCAGCACGTGCTTGAAGGTGCGCCCCTGGTACTGGCGCTGCATGGACAGGTTGCGCCATGTATCCCCGGGGATTTGCTGGATGCACATCTGGCGCAGCGCCTCGTCCATGTCCGCTTCGTTGATCCTGGCGGCGCGCCCCAAGTCGATCTGGTAGCGCTCCACCGTCCAGCCACGCACAAATTCGGGACTGTAGGCTTTCAGGTCGCTGGTGGTGGGAAACGGCTCTATCTTGCGCAGCAGCGGGGCATGCACGCCCACCGTGCCGGGCACCAGCGCATCGTCAAAGAAATGCTCCAGCTCACCCCAGGCCGGCTCCCAGCGCGTGTGCTGCACTTCGTGCGTCTGCAGGTGGCCATCCTTGTCGTAATAACTCTCGGTGGTGTAGTAGTGGTAGCCGGCTTCGGCCTGCCACTGCGCACTGGCGTGGGCGTCGAACGTCCAGTACGGCAGGTACACGCCATGCAGGGTATCGGTCAGTGCCGCTGTCTTGAGTTTGTTGGGCGCAAACCAGCGGCTGCCGTACCACTTGCGGATGCGGTCGCGCACCTGACCGTCGCTGATCTTGAAGGGCAGGATGCTCTCGGGCGTGATGGCGTCGGGCCCTGTCTCGTGCGCCACGATGGCCGGTGAGCCGCAGAAGTCGCAACGCTGGGCACTGTGCTTTTGCTCGAAGGTGGAGATGGCTCGGCAGTTCTGGCACTGCACCTCGTAGCGCCCCTGCCCCCAGCCCCGGCCGGAACGCGGGTGCTGCAAGGCCTCGAGCAGATCGTGCTCGACGATGGCCTGCTGCCCCGCTCCCGCATCAGCCTGTCCCGCCTGCCAGGGCACCTGCGTGCCGCAATAGGGACAGCGCAGATTCTGTACCTTGGGGCTCCATTCCAGATTGCCTCCGCATTCGGGGCAGGGGTGCTTGCCCACCAGGGTTGGCTGCGCGCTGCCGGAAGCAGAGGATGGGTTCGAATGTGCAGTGGTCATGGCTTTCGTCGGGGGTGGCGTATTGTGCCGCCCCTGACGGGGGAGCAAGCACAGACAGATTTGCCGGCACAATCGCAGGTTTCACATCCAAATTGGAGTTATCTCTCATGAACAAGCGCACCCTGCTGGCCTCCCTGGCCCTGACCGCTTTGCTGGCCGCCTGCGGCAAGAACGAGCCCCCGGCCCCGACCGCGGCCGCCCCCGAGGCTGCCACTGCGGCACCGGCTGCCGTCACCAAGATCGTCGTGGGCCTGGACGACAACTTCCCGCCCATGGGCTTTCGCAATGAGCAAAACGAGCTGGTCGGCTTTGACATCGACATGGCGCGCGCTGCCGCCCAGCGCATGGGCGTGGAGGTGGAGTTCAAGCCCATCGACTGGAGCGCCAAGGAAGCCGAACTGGCGGGCAAGCGCGTCGATGCTCTGTGGAATGGCCTGACCATTACCGAAGAGCGCAAGAAGAGCATCGCCTTCACCGATCCGTACATGGAAAACCACCAGATCGTGGTCGTGGCTGCTGGCTCCAGCATTGCCACCAAGGCCGACCTGGCAGGCAAGGTCGTGGGTGCCCAGGAAGGCTCCAGCGCAGTGGACGCCATCAAGAAGGAAGAAGCCGTCTTCAACTCCTTCAAGGAGCTCAAGACCTTTGGCGACAACGTGGCCGCGCTGATGGACCTGAGCACCGGCCGCCTGGATGCTGTGGTGGTCGATGAGGTGGTGGGCCGTTACTACGTGGCCAAGAAGCCTGAGCTGTACACCGTGCTGGAAGATCACTTTGGCACCGAAGAATACGGCGTTGGCCTGCGTCTGGACGACACCGAACTGCTGGCCAAGCTGCAGGAAGCCATCAACAGCATGAAGCAGGACGGCAGCGCTGCCAGGATTGCCGAGCAGTGGTTCGGCAAAGACATCATCAAGTAAGCCAAAAATTCGGGAGCAGGTAGAATCCGCGCCTGTTCTGCGCCCCCAGCAGCCGGCAAGACCGATCAGGCCTTGCCGGTTTTTTGCGTTTTCTTCACCCCACTGGTCGCACCTTGCCGCCATCGCGGCAATCCCTGGGCCGGGGGCCGCACCAAGGCCTGTTCATGGAATATGTAATCTCACTGCTTGGCCCCCTGTCTGCCGGGGCGCTGGTCACGCTCAAGCTGTTTGCCATCACCATGCTGCTGTCCATTCCCCTGGGCCTGGTGCTGGCGCTGGCGCGCCTGTCGCGCTTTGCGCCACTGTCAGCGGTGGTGGGCGGCTACATCTGGCTGATGCGTGGCACGCCGCTGATGCTGCAGATGCTGTTCATCTACTTTGCCCTGCCGTTTGTGCCGGTGATCGGTGTGCGCCTGCCGGACTTTCCGGCAGCGGTGGTGGCCTTTGCACTCAACTACGCGGCCTATTTCGCAGAGATCTTTCGCGCCGGCATCCAGTCCATTGACCGCGGGCAGTATGAAGGCGCCAAGGTGCTGGGCCTGACCTACGGCCAGACCATGCGCCGCATCATCCTGCCGCAGATGTGGGCGCGCATCCTGCCGCCCATCAGCAACGAAACCATCACCCTGGTGAAGGACACCAGCCTGATCTACGTGCTGGCCCTGAACGATCTGCTGCGCGTGGCGCGTGGTGTGGTGCAGCGCGACTTCACGTTCACGCCCTTCATCGTGGCCGCCTGTTTCTACCTGGGCATGACACTGATACTGACCTGGATCTTCCAATACCTGGAGCGCCGCCATGCCCGATTTGACGCCTGAGCCCATGCCGCAAGCAATGATCAGTGCCCAGAACATCCGCAAGAGCTTTGGCACCACGCCCGTGCTGCGCGGCATCAGCCTGGAGCTGCTGCGTGGTGACGTGGTGGCCATCATCGGCCCCTCGGGCTCGGGCAAAAGCACCTTTCTGCGCTGCCTGAATCACCTGGAAACCATCGACAGCGGGCGCATCACCATCGAGGGTGAGGTGCTGGTCGATACCGATGCCCAGGGCCGCGCCCAGTATGTCAGCGATGCAAAAATTCGTAGCATCGGGCGCAAGATGGGCATGGTGTTTCAGTCGTTCAACCTCTTTCCCCACCTGACGGTGCTGGAAAACATCATCGAAGCGCCGATGCTGGTCAAGAAAATGCCACGTGCGGCCATCGTGCCGGTGGCCGAGGCGCTGCTGCAAAAGGTCGGCCTGCTGGACAAGCGCGACGCCTATCCCAACCGGCTGTCTGGTGGACAAAAGCAGCGCGTGGCCATCGCCCGTGCCCTGGCCATGGGGCCGGACATCCTGCTGTTTGATGAACCGACCTCGGCGCTGGACCCGGAGCTTACCGGCGAGGTGCTGCGCACCATGCGCGCCCTGGCGCAGGAGCACATGACCATGCTGGTGGTGACGCACGAAATGGGCTTCGCCCGCGAAGTGGCCAACCGCGTGGTGTTCATGGACAAGGGCGAAATCGTCGAACAGGCCCCCGCCGCACAGTTCTTCGCCGCGCCACAGCAGCAGCGCACACGCGCTTTTTTACAAAATATGCTGTGAAAGCGTGGCTACCATCGTCCCTATGTCTGCCCCCGAGTCCCCCTCCCCCACGTCGGCACCGGCGCCGCTGGTACAGCTTCGCAACGTCACCTTCGGCTACGGTGAGCGGGTGGTGCTGCGCGACCTGTCGCTGACGGTGCCGCGCGGCAAGGTCACGGCGCTGATGGGTGCCTCCGGCGGTGGCAAGACCACCGTGCTGCGCCTGATTGGCGGCCAGGTGCGCGCCCAGCAGGGGCAGGTGCTGTTCGATGGCCAGGACGTGGGCCAGATGGAGCATGCCGCGCTGTACGCCATGCGCCGGCGCATGGGCATGCTGTTTCAGTTCGGTGCCCTGTTCACCGACATGAGCGTCTTTGACAACGTGGCCTTCCCACTGCGCGAGCACACCGACCTGCCCGAAGCGCTGGTGCGCGACATCGTGCTCATGAAGCTGCACGCCGTCGGCCTGCGCGGCGCGCGCGATCTGATGCCCAGCGAAATCTCTGGCGGCATGGCGCGGCGCGTGGCTCTGGCGCGCGCCATTGCGCTGGATCCGGAACTCATCATGTACGACGAACCCTTTGCCGGGCTGGACCCCATTTCCCTGGGTACCGCTGCCCGCCTGATCCGCACCCTGAACGATGCCCTGGGCCTGACCAGCATCGTGGTCTCGCACGACCTGGAGGAAACCTTCCACGTGGCCGATCAGGTCATCATCCTGGGCGCAGGCGGCGTGGCCGCGCACGGCACGCCTGAGGAAGTGATGGCCAACCCCGATCCGCTGGTGCAGCAGTTCGTGCACGCGCGCCCGCAAGGGCCGGTGCCCTTTCATTACCCGGCGCCCAGCCTGGAACAAGACTTTGGAGGTCGCGCATGAAGACCGCCTTGGCTTCCCTGGGGCGCTCCACCCGCGCCCAACTGGCCGCCCTGGGGCGTGCCACGCGCCTGCTGCTGCAATTGCTGGTGCTGCTGCCTGCCTGCCTGCGCCGCTTTCGGCTGATGGGCGACCAGATCCACTTTCTGGGCAATTACTCGCTGGCCATCATTGGCGTCTCGGGTCTGTTCGTCGGCTTTGTGCTGGGCCTGCAGGGCTACTACACCCTGCAACGCTACGGCTCGGCCGAGGCGCTGGGCCTGCTGGTGGCGCTGTCGCTGCTGCGCGAACTGGGGCCCGTGGTCACCGCCCTGTTGTTTGCCGGACGCGCCGGCACAGCCCTGACGGCAGAGATCGGCCTGATGAAGGCGGGCGAACAGCTCTCGGCCATGGAGATGATGGCCATCAGCCCCGTGCGCCGCATTCTGGCGCCACGCTTCTGGGCCGGTGTGCTGACCATGCCCCTGCTGGCCGCCGTGTTCAGTGCCGTGGGCGTGCTGGGCGGCTGGGTGGTGGGGGTGGTCATGATCGGTGTCGATGGCGGTGCCTTCTGGGGCCAGATGCAGGATGGCGTCGATTGGTGGAACGATCTGGCCAACGGCGTGATCAAGAGCGTGGTCTTTGGCCTGGCCGTGACCTTCATTGCTCTGTACCAGGGCTACAGCGCCAAGCCCACGCCCGAAGGCGTCTCGCGCGCCACCACCCGCACCGTGGTGGTGGCCTCGCTGACCGTGCTGGGTCTGGACTTTTTGCTCACCGCGTCGATGTTCAGTCTGTAAGCGCGGGCAGGAGAAAACACAATGCAATCTTCCAAAAACGATGTCTGGGTGGGGCTGTTCGTGCTGATCGGCGGCCTGGCGCTGGCCTTTCTGGCGCTGAAGTCGGCGAACCTGCTCAGTCTGAGCTTTGAGCCCACCTACCAGGTGACGGCTCGCTTTGACAACATCGGCGGTCTCAAGCCCAAGGCTGCCGTCAAAAGTGCTGGCGTGGTTGTCGGTCGCGTGGACAGCATCACCTTCGACGACCAGACCTTCCAGGCCACGGTGCACATCTCGCTGGAAAAGCGCTATGCCTTCCCCAAGGACAGCTCCCTCAAGATCCTGACCAGCGGCCTGCTGGGTGACCAGTACATCGGCATTGAAGCCGGCGCCGACGAGGCCAACCTGGCCCAGGGCGACCGCATCGTCGCCACGCAGTCGGCCGTGGTGCTGGAAAATCTGATTGGCCAGTTCCTCTACAGCAAGGCGCAGGAGGGTGGCAAATGAAGGACAAGCACACCATGACCAAGCATCCCGACCACGCCCACCGTCCCCGCGTTCTGGCTGCCGCGCGCCGTGCGCTGGCGCCGCTGCTGGTGGTTGCCAGCCTGGGCCTTGCCGGTTGCGCCAGCGCACCGCAACAGAACCAGGCAGCACACCCGCAGGACCCCTGGGAACGCTACAACCGCTCCATGACGACCTTCAACGACCGGGTCGATGAGGCCGTCTTCAAACCCGTGGCCACGGCCTACCAGACCATCACCCCCCAGCCGGTGCGCACGGGCGTGGGCAACTTCTTCGACAACATCGGCGACCTGTGGTCGATGGTGAACTTTGCCTTGCAGGGCAAGGGCGAGAAAGCCTACAACCACCTGGTGCGCTTTACCACCAACACCACCCTGGGCCTGGGTGGCCTGATCGACATTGCCACGTACGCGCAGATCCCACGCGAGAGGCAGGACTTTGGCCTGACCCTGGCGCACTGGGGCATCAAGCCCGGACCGTACCTGGTGCTGCCACTCATCGGCCCCTCCACCCTGCGCGACACGGTCGCCCTGCCGGTGGACTGGCAAGGCTATGTGCTGAACGACATGCACCCCGTCTCGCACCGCAACTCCCTGACGGCACTGCGCTGGACGGACAAACGCGCCCGCCTGCTCAACACCACCGACACGCTGGACGCCGTGGCACTGGACCGCTACAGCCTGGTGCGCGACTTCTACCTGCGCCAGCGTGACCCCGGGCTCTACGAGCAAGGCGACGATGCCGGCCGCATTGAAGATTTCGACGATTAACCCCTGCGCAAGCAGCACACAAGCACATGACCATCCAACGACGCACCCTGGCCACCCTGGTGGCCACATTGACACTGTGCACCGCCCTGCCCACCTCCTGGGCCCAGGGCGCCGATGAGGCCCCCGATGCACTCATCAAGCGTTTGTCCACCGACCTGCTGGAAACGATCAGGAAGGACCCCGAGCTCAAGAGCGGCAACATTGAGCGCATCTCGGTCGTGGTCGATCGCGAAGTGATGCCCTACGTGAACTTCCGCAAGATGACTTCTGCCGCCGTGGGCCCGCAATGGCGCAACGCCACCGAGGCGCAGCGCGAACAGTTGCAACAAGCCTTCAAGAGCATGCTGATCCGCACCTACGCCGGTGCACTGTCCCAGGTCAACAACCAGAAAGTGGTGGTCAAGCCCCTGCGCGCTGCCGCGGGGGACACCGACGTGCTGGTGCGCACCGAAGTGCACGGTCAGGGCGAGCCGGTGCAGCTGGACTTCCGCCTGGAGAAAAAGCCCGGCGAAGGCTGGAAGGTCTATAACTTCAACGTTCTGGGTGTGTGGCTGGTGGAAACCTACCGTACCCAGTTTGCCCAGGAGCTGAACAAGGGCGGCATCGACGCCCTGCTGGCGGCCCTGTCCAGCCGCAGCATCGAGCTGGATGTGTCCGGGCAGAAGCCTGCGCAGTAATCGATCAAGCAAGCATGTCCTCCGCAGCCCCCCACACCATTGCCCTGCCGCCACGCCTGGACGCCAGCGTGGCGCGCGCTGCCCTGCAAACGCTGCGCCACGGTGTGGCTGCCACCCCAGCGGGTGCGGTGTGCGTGCTGGATGCCAGCGCCGTGGAGCGCTTTGACTCGGCTGGCCTGGCCCTGCTGCTGGCCTGCCGCCGCCAGGCCATGCAGGCTGGCGCCAGCCTGCGCGTGCAGGGCTGGCCCACCCAGTTGCGCGCCCTGGCCCTGGCCTATGGCGTGCTGCCCCTGCTGGAGGGACAGGATGCGGATGCAGCCGAGGAAGCAGCCGAAGACTTCCCCCCTGCCGCCAGAAACGCATAGGCCGAACGGCCATTGGTGCAGCGCACAAACGAAAGCGGGCCAAGAATTAGAATCGCCGGCTCCATGAGCGCTGTTTCTTTCCAATCCGTATCCAAGACCTACTCCACCCCCAAGGGAGATTTCCACGCGCTGCAGCAGGTCAGCCTGGAGATTGAACAAGGTGAATTCTTTGGCCTTCTGGGCCCCAACGGTGCCGGCAAAACCACCCTGATCAGCATCCTGGCCGGCCTGACGCGCGCCAGCAGCGGACGCGTGAGCGTGCTGGGGCATGACGTGCAAGGCGACTTTGCCGCCGCACGCCAGCGCCTGGGCATCGTGCCGCAGGAGCTGGTGTTCGACCCGTTCTTCAACGTGCGCGAAACCCTGCGCCTGCAATCGGGCTACTTTGGCATCCGCAACAACGATGCCTGGATCGATGAACTCCTGGAAAGCCTGGGCCTGGCCGACAAGGCCAAGGCCAACATGCGCGAGCTCTCCGGCGGCATGAAGCGCCGCGTGATGGTGGCGCAGGCACTGGTGCACAAGCCACCGGTCATCGTGCTCGATGAGCCGACTGCCGGCGTGGATGTGGAGCTGCGCCAGACGCTATGGCATTTCATTTCCCGGCTCAACAAGCAAGGCCACACCGTGCTGCTGACCACCCACTATCTGGAAGAAGCCGAGGCGCTGTGCTCGCGCGTGGCCATGCTCAAGCGCGGACAGATCGTCACGCTGGCGCGCATGGACGAGCTGCTCAAGTCGGCCTCCAGCACCGTGCTGCAATTCAAGACCGACGATGCGCTGCCCGCCGAACTCCATGGCCGTGCCCGGGTGACCGGGCGCATCGTGCAGATTCCGGCGCAGGATGCCAGCGACGTGGAGCTGCTGCTGGCCACCCTGCGCCAGGGCGGCGTGCGGCCGCAGGAAGTGGAGATCCGCCGCGCCGATCTGGAGGACGTCTTCATCCACGTCATGCAGCAGCAAAAGGAGAACGTCCAATGAACCTGGGCTGGCAAACCCTGCTGCTCAAGGAAGTGCAGCGCTTCTGGAAGGTGGCCTTCCAGACCGTGGCCGCGCCGGTGCTCACCGCCGTGCTGTATCTGCTGGTGTTCAGCCATGTGCTGGAAGGGCGCATGCTGGTTTATGACCGCCTGAGCTACACCACCTTCCTCATCCCCGGACTGGTGATGATGAGCATGTTGCAAAACGCCTTTGCCAACAGCGCCTCCAGCCTGGTGCAGAGCAAGATCATGGGTTCGCTGGTGTTCATCCTGCTCACGCCCCTGTCGCACTGGGCCTGGTTTGGTGCCTACGTGGGCGCGGCCGTGCTGCGTGGCCTGCTGGTGGGCGCCGGGGTGTTCATCTCGACCCTGTTCTTTGCCACGCCGGAATTTGCCCAGCCGCTGTGGATCCTGGTCTTTGCGCTGCTGGGCAGCGCCATGATGGGCACGCTGGGGCTGATTGCCGGGCTGTGGGCCGACAAGTTCGACCAGATGGCCGCGTTCCAGAACTTCCTGATCATGCCGCTGACGTTCCTCTCGGGCGTGTTCTACTCCATCCACTCCCTGCCCGAGTTCTGGCAGGGCTTCAGCCGCTTCAACCCGTTCTTCTACATGATCGACGGCTTTCGTTACGGTTTTTTCGGGCAGAGCGACGTCTCGCCCTGGCTGAGTCTGGCCATGGCTGGCGGCGCCTGGGTGCTGGTCAGCGCCGTGGCACTGCAACTGCTGCGCACAGGCTACAAAATCAGAAGCTGATTGCGCCTGTCACACAAGGATTTCAAAAGGTTTCCCCATGAATGCTGAGGATATTAAAGCGCTGATAGCTACAGGTTTTGCATGCGAGCACATTGAAGTCGAAGGCGACGGCCGCCACTGGTTTGCCGTCATCGTCTCCTCCGCCTTCGAGGGCAAGAACCGCGTGCAACGCCAGCGCATGGTCAACGCCACCGTACAGGCCAAAATGGCCACCGACGAGCTGCACGCCCTGTCGATGAAGACGCTCACTCCTGCCGAGTGGGCCGAGCGGCAGGCCTGAGGGGGCCTGTCCCCGTCCCGTCGCCGCTGGCGCACGCCTGCCCGCGCGCCCGGCGCCCTTCCCCCACTCACCCAACGGTTGGTCATGGATAAATTGCTGATTCGCGGAGGCCGCAGCCTGCATGGCGAGGTCACCATCTCGGGTGCCAAGAACGCCGCCCTGCCGCAGATGTGCGCTGCCTTGCTCACCGCCGACACCGTGCGCCTGAACAACGTACCGCGCCTGCACGACGTGGCCACCATGCGCCGCCTGCTGGACCACATGGGCGTGCAAACCCACACCCACGGCGAGCGCGGCGGCATGAGCTTCACCGCCCCCGATGACTTGAACCCCGAAGCGCCCTACGAGCTGGTCAAGACCATGCGCGCCTCGGTGCTGGTGCTGGGGCCGCTGCTGGCGCGCTTTGGCCGTGCCAAGGTGTCGCTGCCCGGCGGCTGCGCCATCGGCTCGCGCCCGGTCGATCAGCACATCAAGGGCCTGCAGGCCATGGGCGCCGAAATCACCGTCGAGCACGGCTACATGGTCGCCAGTCTGCCGCTGGGCCAGACGCGCCTCAAGGGCGCACGCATCACCACCGACATGGTCACCGTGACGGGCACGGAAAACTTCCTCATGGCCGCCTGCCTGGCCGAGGGACGCACCGTACTGGAGAACGCCGCCATGGAGCCCGAGATCACCGACCTGGCCGAAATGCTCATCAAGATGGGCGCCAGGATCGAGGGCCATGGCACCAGCCGCATCGTCATCGACGGCGTGGAAAAGCTGCACGGTTGCGAGCATTACGTGGTGGCCGACCGCATTGAGGCAGGCACCTTCCTGTGCGCTGTCGCTGCCACCGGCGGCGAAGCGTTCCTGCACCACGCCCGCGCCGATCATCTGGGCGCCGTGCTGGACAAGCTCACCGACGCCGGCGTGCAGGTGCTGACCGAAGAGGGCGGCATCCGCATCCGCAGCGAAGGGCCGCTCAAGGCCCAAAGCTTTCGCACCACCGAATACCCCGGCTTTCCCACCGACATGCAGGCGCAGTTCATGGCGCTGAATCTGGTGGCCCAGGGCAGCAGCACGGTCACCGAAACGATCTTTGAAAACCGCTTCATGCACGTCAACGAGCTGCGCCGCCTGGGCGCGCAGATTGCCACCGACGGGCGCGTCGCCACCATCACCGGCGGCCAGCGCCTCTCGGGGGCCACCGTCATGGCCACGGACCTGCGTGCCTCGGCCAGCCTGGTGATTGCCGGGCTGGTGGCGCATGGCGAGACCACCGTGGAGCGCATCTACCACCTCGACCGTGGCTACGACCGCATGGAAGACAAGCTGCGCGCCCTGGGGGCCGACATTGAACGCATTTCCTAATTCACAGATTGCTGCGCTATGAGCATCACCATCGCCCTGTCCAAGGGCCGCATTTACGAAGAAACCCTGCCCCTGCTGGCCGCTGCCGGCATCACCGTGGCCGAAGACCCGGAAAAGTCGCGCAAGCTCATCTTCCCGACCAACCAGCCCGATGTGCGCGTGGTGCTGGTGCGCGCCTCGGACGTGCCGGTGTACGTGCAGTATGGCGGCGCCGACCTGGGCGTCTCGGGGCTGGACTCACTCATCGAACACGGCGGCCAGGGCCTGTACCAGCCACTGGACCTGCAAATTGCCAAGTGCCGCGTCAGCGTCGCCGTGCGCGCCGGCTTTGACTATGAAGCAGCCGTGCAACAAGGCGCACGCCTGAAGGTGGCCACCAAGTACACCACCATCGCACGCGAGTTCTTTGCGCAAAAGGGCGTACACGTCGATATGGTCAAGCTCTACGGCAGCATGGAACTGGCGCCGCTGACCGGCATGGCCGATGCCATCGTGGACCTGGTTTCCACCGGCAACACCCTCAAGGCCAACGATCTGGTCGAAGTCGAGCGCATCATGGACATCAGCTCGCGTCTGGTGGTCAACCAGGCCTCGCTCAAGCTCAAGCAGGCGCCGCTGCGCCACATCATCGACAGCTTTGCCCGCGCCATTGCCCAGGATTAATCAGGAAAATCTCATGAATTTGGTAGCTAAACCCGCCCGTCTATCAACAGTTTCTGGCACTTTTGAACAAGATTTTGCCCAGCGCCTGCACTGGTCGGCCGAGCAGGACGCCGCCATTGAAGAGCGCGTGGCCAGTATCCTGGCCGATGTGCAGGCGCGTGGCGACGCAGCGGTGCTGGAATACACCACACGCTTTGACGGCCTGCAGGCCGACACCATGGCCGCGCTGGAGCTGACCCAGGCCGAACTCAAGGCCGCCTACGACAGCCTGCCTGCCGAGCAGCGCGAAGCCCTGACCGCTGCCGCCCAGCGTGTGCGCCAGTACCACGAGGCACAAAAGAAGGCCAGTGGCGAAAGCTGGAGCTATCGCGATGCCGACGGCACCCTGCTTGGCCAGAAAGTCACCCCGCTGGACCGCGTGGGCATCTATGTGCCCGGCGGCAAGGCCGCTTACCCCAGCAGCGTGCTGATGAATGCCCTCCCCGCCCACGTGGCCGGTGTACCGGAAATCATCATGGTCGTGCCCACCCCCAGGGGCGAGAAAAACCCGCTGGTGCTGGCTGCGGCCTATGTCGCCGGTGTGACGCGCGGCTTCACCATCGGCGGCGCACAAGCCGTGGCGGCCCTGGCCTATGGCACAGCCACCATCCCCAAAGTGGACAAGATCACCGGCCCGGGCAATGCCTACGTGGCCAGCGCCAAGAAGCGCGTCTTTGGCCAGGTGGGCATCGACATGATTGCCGGCCCTTCGGAGATTCTGGTGCTGGCCGACGGCACCACGCCGCCCGAGTGGGTTGCGATGGATCTGTTCAGCCAGGCCGAGCACGATGAACTCGCCCAGTCCATCCTGCTGTGCCCTGACGCGGCCTACATCGACGCCGTGCAGCGCGAAATCGACCGTCTGCTGCCTGAGATGCCGCGCAAGGAAATCATCGCCAGGAGCCTGTCGGGCCGTGGCGCGCTGATTCTGACGCGCGACATGGAAGAGGCCTGCGCCATCTCCAACCGCATCGCGCCCGAGCACCTGGAAGTCTCCAGCCGCGAACCGCACAAGTGGGAGCCGCTGCTCAAGCACGCCGGCGCCATTTTCCTGGGCGCCTACACCAGTGAATCGCTGGGCGACTACTGCGCCGGCCCCAACCATGTGCTGCCCACCAGCGGTACCGCACGCTTCTCCTCGCCGTTGGGTGTTTATGACTTCCAGAAGCGCTCCAGCCTGATCGAAGTCAGCGAACAAGGCGCCCAGACGCTGGGACGCATTGCCAGCGTGCTGGCCCACGGCGAGGGCCTGCAAGGCCACGCCCGGGCTGCAGAGATGCGCCTGAAGTAAGCGCGCATCGCCCCTCCAGGAACCGCACGCCATCTGGGCGGTGGCCCTGCGCCGCCCAGTCCTCCTCTCCTGGCCTGTAGAAAATTGCCCTCAAGTTCCCCTGCCGCTTGCCGATAAGGCATGCAGCCCCTGGCTGTGCTGTGGCGCGGATGAGTCAAGGGGATTGACGGGTGCTATAGGTTTTGTTTGGGCTTTTGTAAAAGGGCCGATCGGTTCACAATCGAACCCGATACATGCCTGAGCGCTTGCTGTTTGGGCGTGCAATGCAATAGGAGTGTTCATCATGGCAATTTCATCCGCAGGTATCGGCAGTGGCCTGGACGTCGCCAAGATCGTCGAGCAGATGGTGGCGCTGGAAAAAAGTCCACTGGCGAAGCTTGAAGTCAAGGCCGAGGGCATCCAGACGCAGATCTCCACCTATGGCGAAATCAAATCGCTGACCTCCAAGCTGGGTGACATCGTCTCCAAGCTGACGCGCGACAGTGCCTGGAACGGCGTCACCATCAGCTCCAGCAACAGCACCATCACCGGCGCCATGACCGGTATTGCTGCGCCCGGCACCTACAACATCAAAGTCACCCAACTGGCCCAGGCCCAGACCACGGTAATTGGTGGGGCCGGTGCCGTCGCCTTGGCCAAGGATGAAGCCATGGGTGCCAGTGGCAACATCAAGCTCACAATGGGTGCGGTGGAAAAAGAGATTAGTGTTTCTAGCTCGGACACCCTCACCAAGATTGCCACCAAGATCAACGAAGCAGAGATGGGCATTCAAGCCTCGGTGGTGACCGACGTGGACGGCAAGGAACGCCTGATGCTGCGTTCCAAAGAAACCGGCACCGACAAGGCCTTCTCCGTGGAAATCGATCCCGCTTTGACCAAGCTGGGGCAGAGCCAGACACAGGCTGCTGCCAACGCCAAGGTGGAACTCAACGGCGTTGAGCTGGAGTCCAGCACCAACACCTTTGCCAGCACCATTCCCGGCATGTCGTTCACCGTCTCTGAAGTGACCACCAACGCTGCCACCATCACCGTCAAGGCCGACACCGAGACGATGAAGAAGAACATCCAGGAGTTTGTGGACGCTTACAACGAGCTCAACGAACTGCTGGCCAAGTCCACCAAGTACACCGAAGAGACCAAGACCGCCGGTGTGCTGCAAGGCGACAGCGCCACGGTGAGCCTGCAAAACTCGCTGCGCATGCTCACCCAGGGCATCTCCGGCAGCAAGGGGGCGTTTACGCGCCTGGCCGATATCGGCATCCAGATGCAGCAGGGCGGCAAGCTCTCGGTCGATACCAGCAAGCTGGACAAGGGCCTGGCCGATCTGGAATCGCTCAAGGGCCTGTTTGCCAACAAGGCCGACAGCCTGGGCCAGGGCGGCGGCATCGCCGTGAATTTCAAGAGCTTTACCGACAAGCTGCTGGCTTTTGACGGCACGCTCAACACCAAGACCGACTCGCTGGAGCGCACGCTCAAGAGCAACTCCGCCGAACAGGAGAAGGTCAACAAGCGCGCCCAGACCCTGGAGACGCGCTTGTACCAGCAGTATTCGGCGCTGGACGTGAAGATGTCCTCGCTCAATGCGCTGAGCGCTTACGTCACCCAGATGACGACCGCCTGGAACAAGTCCAAGGACTGATGGCGGACCGCTGAACGCCGCCTGCGGGCTTCACCAGATTTTTCGAGATTACAAGGATTCGCATGTTTTCTTCTCCAGGTTTCAACAGAGCCAACGCCTACCGCCAGGTGGGTGCACATGCGGCGGTGGAAAACGCCTCCCCGCACGCCCTGATCCAGATGCTGTTCGACGGCCTGTTCCAGTGCCTGCATGCTGCGCGCGGCGCCATCGAGCGTGGTGAGATCGAGGAAAAGGGCCGCCACCTGGGCAAGGCCGTGCGCATCCTGCAGGAAGGGCTGGTGGCCGGTCTGGACCTGGAAAAGGGCGGTGAACTGGCCGCTAACCTGAAGCTGTTGTACGACTACTCGGTCAAGCAGCTGACCCAGGCCAACGTGCACAACAACGCCGAACTGGTCGCGGAAGTGATCAACGTGCTGCAGCCCGTGGCACAGGGTTGGAAGGAAATCGGCCCGCAAGGCAACGCCACGCCTGCGGCCTAGAAAGACAAAGGAATCCAGGGAATGCAATTGCTCGATTTTTACAGGGCCATCGAAAACACCAGCGCCGACATGCTGCAGGCGGCAATGAACAGCGATTGGGAGGCGGTTGCCGATTACGAAAAAGCCTGTGCCGTGCTGATTGGTGAGCTACGCGCCCAGGCTGCGCAGCATGAGCTCTCGCCCGAGCAGCGCAAGGAAAAGACGCGCATCATGCAGCGCATCCTGCAAAACGATGCCCAGATCCGCGTTCTGGCCGAGCCGTGGCTGGCCACGCTGGAACACCTGGGGGCCGTTCCCACCAGCTCGGCGCTGCACTGACGTTCTGCTTGTTTCATACACCCTCCAAGGTGTTGCCACCGCCCGGATGTGCCTCCAGTGCATCCGGGCTTTTTTGTGTCTGTCTCTTCCGCCTTACATGCGCTGCCATTGCAACGCCTGGGCCGTCACTTCCAGGCTGCGCAGGCGCAGCTCGGGGTCAAAGATGTCGGTCACCATCATGTACTCATCGGCCTGTGTCAGCTCTGCCAGCCGGGCAAAGTGGCGCTGCAAAGTCTCCGGCCCACCAATGGCCGCCACACCCAGAAAATCCTCAATCGCAGCCTGCGCACCAGGGTCAAGCTGCTGCATGAAGTTCTCCACCGGCGGGGGCAACTTGCCACGCCGCCCCGTGAGAATGCCCAGCACACGCTGCTGGGCGCTGGAAGCCAGGTAATTGGCCTCTTCATCGGTGGGTGCGGCCACCACGGGTACGCCAACAATCACATACGGCCGGGGATGCGCAGCCGAAGGTTGATACAGCTGCCGGTACAGCGCAATGGCCTGCAACAGATAGCGCGGCGCAAAGTGCGAGGCAAACGCATAGGGCAGTCCCTTGCTGGCCGCCAGCTGGGCCGAAAACAGGCTGGAGCCCAGCAGCCAGATCGGTACATGGGTGCCCGCCCCCGGGGTGGCGTTGATGGGGGCGCTTTCATCCAGCGGACCCAGCAGGCGCTGCAACTCGGTCACATCGCGCGGGAAGTCCTCCTCGGTTTCCACACGATTGCGACGCAACGCGCGCATGGTGGCCGCATCGGTGCCGGGCGCGCGGCCCAGCCCCAGGTCGATGCGCCCGGGGTACAGCTCGGCCAGGGTGCCAAAGGCCTCGGCCACCACCAGCGGCGCATGGTTGGGCAGCATGATGCCGCCGGCCCCCACGCGGATGCGCTGGGTCGCACCCGCAATGTGGCCAACGAGTACGGCCGTGGCCGAGCTGGCAATGCCCGACATGTTGTGGTGCTCAGCCAGCCAGTAGCGGGCAAAACCCAGCTCGTCGGCCTTGCGGGCCGTGGCCACGCTCAGGTCCAGGGCGTGACGCACGCTGCAGCCCTGACGCACGGTGACCAGATCCAGCATGGAAAGCTTGGGAAGGGACATACGAAAACTCCTGGAAGAAAGACCCTAGCTCGGTGCCAGCCGCTGCAAATCAAGCGGCAGCGCAGACCAGGGCAGGCGCAGCCACTGACCGTAGCCGGGCGCTGGCAACCACCATTGGGCGCTGCCTGGCGCTTGCAGGCCATACTGCAACAACCACTGCACACAGCGCATGGTGCCCGCGTGACACACCCAGATGCAGTGCTGGTGCCCACCCTGGGCATCGACCTGCCAGCAGCGCACCAGCGCCCGGGCCACACGCTGCAACATGGCATGCAGGCTTTCGGCACCACCCGGGCGATAGCAGGCCAGTTGCCTGGCCCAGACATCCAGTTGCGCACGCGGCAGATCCTGCCAGCGCTGGCCTTCCCAGGCGCCAAAGTCCAGTTCGCGCAGGTCAGGCGCTGGAGTTTTGAGCATCAAATCCGGCCTCAACCCTTGCAGAACAAGCGCCAGTTGCTCGCATCTTTGCAGTGAAGACGTCCACAGACTGGCGCGCCGCGGGGCCACGGCTGCAAATTCTTTTGCAGCGTGCCAGGTCACCAGACGATCCGCCGGCACATCCAGCTGCCCATAGCAAATGCCGGGGGCAATCTGCGGCCGGGCATGGCGCAGCAACCAGAGGCTGGGCAGGATGCGCTCCATCCCCCCCCCTCATGCCCCCTGGGGCAGATGCAGCAGCGCCACACTGGCCGTGAGCAACAACGCCAGCTCCGCCACCTGCTGGGTCGCCCCCAGACAATCGCCCGTAATGCCGCCCAGGCGGCGCAGGAACAGGGCACGCATCTGCCAGGCCACCACGGCAGCCGCCAGCAACAGAAACGCCACCACCCAAAGGGGCATGGCCCAGGCCAGCAAGGCGGCAGCGGGGACGGCCCAGGCCAGCCCGGTGAAAAAATCCTTGCCTTCGAGCTGGCGCCCCAGCATGTCCACCGCCTTGGACTGCCCCGCCAGGCCCACGTAGGGCGTACTGCACATCAACGCCAGCGGTGCCAGCCGCGAAAGCACATGACTGCACGCCACCAAGGCTGCCGCCCGTCCTGGATGCTGCTGCACCAGCAGGGCGATGCAGCCCAGCTTGGTGCAGATGGTCAGCAACAGCGTCAGCACGCCATAGGAGCCCAGGCGCGAGTCCTTCATGATCTCCAGCGCCCGCGCTGCGGGCACAAAGCCGCCCAGACCATCGGCCACATCGGCCAGACCGTCTTCATGGAAAAAGCCGGTGAGCAACACCGTGGCCGCAGTGCTCAGGCACGCGGCAACCCAGGGCATCCACGGGCTGGGCGCCAATGTCCAGGCCGCCAGCGACAACCACAGCGCCGCCCACGCGCCCACCAGCCACCCGACCCCGGGCAAATGCGCCGCGCAGGCGCGCTGCATGGCCGGGCTGTAGCCTACCCACGCAGCCAGCCGCCCCGTCACCGGGATGCGGCTGAAAAATTGCAGGGCCAGCAGAAAGTGGCGGGCGAACAGCATGGTCGTGGAACGAGCACCGACAGCGGCCGACGCCGCCACACAGGCGCCTTATGCCGATTGCAGGAACAGCTGGTAGGCGGGATTGTCGGTTTCCTCCACCCAGGGATAGCCCAGGCTGTGCAGGAAGGCGTTGAACTCTTCGTTGTCCTCTTCGGGCACCTGCATGCCTACCAGAATGCGGCCATAGTCCGCCCCCTGGTTGCGGTAGTGGAACAGGGAGATGTTCCAGTCCGGACGCATCAGGCTGAGGAACTTGAGCAGCGCCCCCGGACGCTCCGGGAAGACAAAGCGCAGCAGGCGCTCCTGCTGCGCCAGCGGCGAGTGGCCGCCCACCATATGGCGCAGGTGCTCCTTGGCCATGTCGTCGTGCGTCAGATCCAGCGCGGCAAAGCCGTGGCCCTGGAAATGCTGCACGATGGTGCCGGACTCACCGCGCGAGGACGTGCTCAGACCGACAAACACGTGCGCATTGCGCTGGTGGCTGATGCGGTAGTTGAACTCGGTGACGCTGCGCGGGCCGCCGGGCAGTTGGTCGATCAGCTCGCAAAAGCGACGGAAACTGCCGCGCTCTTCGGGGATGGTGACGGCAAACAGCGCCTCGCGCTCCTCGCCCACGTCGGTGCGCTCGGCCACAAAGCGCAGGCGGTCGAAGTTCATGTTGGCACCGCACAGAATGGCAGCATAGGTCTGCCCCTGGGTGCCGTGCTCGGCCACGTACTGCTTGATGGCGGCCACGGCCATGGCCCCGGCCGGTTCGACGATGGAGCGGGTATCGACAAACACGTCCTTGATGGCCGCACACACGGCATCGGTGTCCACCACCACATAGTCATCGACCAGGTCCTTGGCAATGCGGAAGGTCTCCTGCCCCACCAGCTTGACGGCGGTGCCGTCGGAGAACAGCCCCACATCGGCCAGCTCCACGCGCTTGCCGGCACGCACGGATTGCAGCATGGCGTCCGAATCCTTGGTCTGCACGCCAATGACCTTGATGTCCGGGCGCACCGCCTTGATGTAGTTGGCCACGCCCGAGATCAGACCACCGCCACCAATGGCCACAAACACCGCATCCAGGCGCGGGCTGCCCAACTTCTGCAGCTGTTGCAGCATCTCCATGGCCACTGTGCCCTGACCGGCAATGACGTCCGGGTCGTCAAAAGGGTGAATGAAGGTCAGGCCCTGCTGCTCCTGCAGACGCACGGCATGCTGGTAGGCGTCGGAATAGCTCTCACCAGCCAGCACGACTTCCCCACCCAAGGCACGCACGGCATCGATCTTGAGCTGGGGCGTGGTGGTCGGCATGACGATGACGGCCCGGCACCCCAGCTTGCGCGCGCCCAGCGCCACGCCCTGGGCGTGGTTGCCGGCCGAGGCGCAGATCACGCCCCGCTGCAGCTGGCCGGGCGTGAGGTTGGCCATCTTGTTGTACGCACCGCGCAGCTTGAAGCTGAACACCGGCTGCTGGTCTTCGCGCTTGAAGAGGATCTTGTTGTCCAGACGCCGGCTGAGGCTCTTGGCCACGTGCAGATCGGTTTCCTGCGCCACGTCGTACACGCGGGCGTTGAGGATGCGGGTCAGGTAGTCGGCAGGTGTCAGAGGCGGGGTGCTGGAGACGGGGGGCGTAGTGGTCATGACGAAAAACGGGAAAGCATGCACAAGGCAAACCGGCATCATAGGCATGCTGGCGCGCGCTCCTGCGCAGTGCAGCACGGGACGAAGACCGGCATAGCAAAAAAAAACCCCAGACCGTAGCGGCTGGGGTTGGAATCCACCTTTTTGGGGGTGGAGGAGACAAGGGGTAAGAATGTTGCATGCGCTACATTCCTGTTGCTGCGCATTGTACGCAAGGAATATGCTGCAATGCAACATAAACATGTAAACACCTTTTCGAAAGTGGTATTTATGGAATGCACGGTAAGTTGGACGGGGGCAGCAGGTACGCGCTCCGGCATGGGTTTTGTGGCCGAGACGGGCAGTGGCCACATCGTGAACATGGACGGCGCGCCCGATGAGCGCAACCCCGCCAATGGCGGGCAGAACCTGGCGGCGCGCCCCATGGAGTTGCTGCTGGCCGGCACCGGCGGCTGCACAGCCTACGACGTGGTGCTGATCCTCAAGCGCGGGCGCCATGCAGTGCGCAATTGCAGCGTGCAGCTCAAGGCCGAGCGTGCCGAGACCGAGCCCAAGGTGTTCACCAGGATCCACATGCACTTTACGGTGACGGGCAAGGACCTGCCCGCCAGCGCGGTGGAGCGTGCCATTGCGCTGAGCCACGAGAAGTACTGCTCGGCCAGCATCATGCTGGGCAAGACGGCGCAGATCACCACCAGCTTTGAAGTGGTGCAGGCCGACTGATATTCATAAAAAAATGAGCTGCCAGCGCTGGCAGCTCAACGATTTCAGATACTTTTCAATCTGAAATCGCCACATACAAGCGCAACCAGCTATAAAAAAACAAGAAGCATAAAAAAAACCGCCATCCCCGAAGGAAGAGCGGCATCAAGAAGGGAAAGGGTAGACAGAAGTCCGGGCAGCGTGCTCAGACCTGCATGTTCATCACATCGGTGTAGGCCTGCACCAGGCGGTTGCGCACATGCAGCGTGGCCTGAAAACCGATTTGCGCCTTCTGCATGGCGACCATGGTCTCTTCCAGGCTGACAGCGGGGTTTTCCAGCTGCACCTCGCGCTGCAGGTGGGACTGGTGGTTCTGTGCGGCGCTGACCGCACGCAGGGCGTTTTCCAGGGCCACGCCAAAGCCGTGACCTTCCGCCTCGGCGGCCTGCAGGGGCTTGGTCAGGCGGGCAGCGGTATCGCTGGTCGATGTCAGGGGGCGCAGAGGGTGGGTGCTGCTTTGAATGCGTAGATCCATGGTGTTCTCCCAGATGTCTCAGAGAAAAAGCGGGAAGTTGTCTAAGTTGGTGCCGATCGTAGGCGCTGCGCCCCGACCGCAGCAGCGCGAATAAATGGGCAAAGCGACGCTTTATCGAGCCAACGCCGCCTGGGCGATTCCGAATAATCGACGGCACCTTGGGCTGCGTGCCACCAATGCCACCGCGTGAGCCGGTGCTGGCCCTGGCCCCTTGTTTGTGGAAGAAGAATATGTCTGCTGTCGCTGAAGTACCTGTCGCCCAACCCCCTGCCGTTGCCGGAGCACCGGCAGCTGCGGCTTCGTGGCAACAACGCCTCCAACAGATGGATCGCAACCAGCGCCTGCGCTGGGGCGGCATCGCCGCACTGACGGTGGTCGCCGTAGTGGCCGCAGCCCTTTTTGCGCGCCAGCCCGACTACCGCGTGCTGTTCTCCAACCTGGGGGACAAGGACGCTGGCGCCATCGTGGCGCAGTTGTCGCAAATGAATGTGCCCTACCGCTACACCGAAGGCGGCGGCGCCATCCTGATCCCGGCCGACAAGGTGCACGACGTGCGACTGAAGCTGGCCACCCAGGGGCTGCCCAAGGGCTCGGTGGCCGGCTTCGAGGTGATGGACAACAGCAAGTTCGGCATCACCCAGTTTCAGGAGCGGGTGAACTACCAGCGCGCCCTGGAAGGTGAGCTGACGCGCTCCATCCAGGGCCTGTCGGCCGTGCAGGATGCGCGCGTGCACCTGGCGCTGCCCAATCAGAATGGTTTCTTTCGCGAGCAGCAAAAGCCTTCGGCCTCGGTGATCGTGAGCCTGCACCCCGGGCGCATGCTCGATCGCACGCAGATTGCCGGCATCGTGCACCTGGTCGCATCCAGCGTGCCGGAACTCTCCCCCAGCAGCGTGAGCGTGCTGGACGACACGGGCAAGCTGCTGTCGCAGTCGCCCGATGGCAAGGAAAGCCCGGTGGACATCCAGCAGCTCATGTACCAGCAGCAGCTGGAAAAGCAGTACGTGCAGCGCATTCTGGACATCCTGGAGCCGGTGGTCGGCAAAGGCAATGTCAAGGCACAGGTGACGGCCGACATCGACTTCTCGCAGTCGGAATCGACCTCCGAAATGCACATGCCCAACCAGGGTGAGGCGGCCTCCAGCGCCGTGCGCAGCCAGCAATTGCTGGAGAGCACCGGCGCGCCCAAGGACCTGCCGCCCACTGGCGTGCCCGGCGCCACCACCAACCAGCCGCCGCAAGCTGCCGCCGCGCCCATCAACGGTCCGGCCCAGCCGCTGCGCACGGCAGAGGAGCAGCAGCGCTCCTTCATGCAGATTCCTGGCAGCAAGCGCGAGATCGTGACCAATTACGAAGTGGACAGGACCGTCAAGGTCACGCGCAGCAGCACCGGCACCATCCGCCGCATGACAGCCGCCGTGGTGGTCAACTACCTGCCCGGCCAGCCGCTGGAGCCCGGTGGCGTAGCCACACCCCAGCCCATGACGGAGCAGCAGCAGGCCCAGATGCTGGCCCTGGTGCGTGAAACCATCGGCTTCAACGCCGAGCGCGGCGACTCGGTCAACCTGATGAATGCGCCCTTCCAGCAGGAGCTGCGCCTGGCCTCCGACCTGCCGGTGTGGCAGCAACCCGAGACGATTGCCCTGATCAAGACCATCGGCTGGCCCCTGGGCTTTGTGCTCGGCGCCCTGATCCTGGCGTTCGGCGTCGTACGTCCGCTGGTCAAGAGCCGCCGCAAGAAGGAAATGCAGCAACAGCTCGACCTGCTCGAGGCCGAGGAGCTGGAACGCCCTGCCCTGCCGCAAAAGTCGGGCGAGGTGCCTCCCGAACAGCTGCGCCTGGAGCAGGCGCGCGCACTGGCCAAGCAGAACCCGATTGCGGTGGCCAACATCATCAAGACCTGGGTCAACGGCAGCGAAGGCTGAAGCCGCGCCACCGTACCGCTGGAATAGACATAAAGAAGTGTTGCTATGGACGAACGTGGTTTGAACGACGCCGCCATCCTGCTCATGTCCCTGGGCGAGGAGGAAGCCGCAGAGGTGTTCAAGCACCTCTCCCCCAAGGAGGTGCAGAAGCTGGGCGAGACCATTGCCCGCATGCGCGGCGTGACCAAGGAAAAAGTGGACTTTGTGATCTCGCGCTTCACCGACGACTGCGCCGCACAAAGTCTGCTGGTGGAGGACGCCAGCGACTACGTCAAGTCTGTGCTGCGCCGCGCGCTGGGCGACGACAAGGCCTCCCTGCTGCTCGATCGCATCCTGCAAGGCGGCGACGTCTCGGGCATCGAAAGCCTGAAGTGGATGGACCCGGTGTCGGTGGCCGAGCTGCTGCGCAACGAGCACCCGCAGATCGTGGCAGCCATCCTGGTGCACCTGGAGTACGAGCAGTCTGCAGCCATCCTGATGCAGCTGCCCGAGCGCATGCGCAGCGAGGTCATGCTGCGCGTGGCAACGCTCGAAGGCATCCAGCCCTCGGCGCTCAAGGACCTCAACGAGGTGCTGTACCAGGTGCTGGCCGGCGGCGACAAGATCCGCAAGACCTCGCTGGGCGGCGTCAAGACGGCGGCCGAAATGCTCAACCTGCTGGGCGGCAATGCCGACGTGGCCGTGCTGGACACGATCCGCAACTACGACGCGGATCTGGCGCAGAAGATCATGGACAAGATGTTCGTCTTCGACGACCTGGTCAAGCTGGACGACCGCTCGCTGCAGCTGGTGCTGCGCGAGGTGGCTTCCGAGACGCTGATCGTGGCGCTCAAGGGCGGCTCGATGGAAGTACGCGACAAGATCCTGGCCAACATGTCCAAGCGTGCCGCCGAAGCGCTCAAGGAGGACCTGGAAAGCCGCGGCCCGATGCGCCTGTCCGAGGTGGAGGCACAGCAGAAGGAAGTGCTCAAGATCGTGCGCCGTCTGGCCGACGAGCAGCAGATCACCATCGGTGGCGGCGCCGAAGACGCCTTCGTGTAATGGGAGCACGACATGACTGGTAGCTCCAACCACTCCAAGGCCAAGGCACGCTTCATCCCCGGCGAAGAGTTGCAGGAAGCCCAGGTGCGCATCTGGCGATTCGGCGATGTTGCCCTGGGCGGATTGGGCGAAGGCATGCTGCCCCCGCTGGCCCAGGACAATGAGGACTTCCGCCCGCTGCTGGAAGACCCCCCGGCCACACCCACAGCCATTGAAGAGCCGCAGACCGAACCGCCAGCCCAGTCCGAAGCCGAGGCCGAGGAACCGGCACCACCGCCGCCCCCGCCAGAGCCGGCCATCAGCGAAGAAGAACTGCAGCAGATGCTGGAGCAGGCCCGCCAGGAGGGCTTTGCGCAGGGCCTGCAGCAAGGTGAGCAGCAGGCCGCAGAGCAATGGCAGCAGCGCCTGCAGGAGTATCAGGACAACCAGGGGCGCGAAATCGGCCAGCGTCTGGCCGAGGTGCTGCGCCAGGCGCAGGAGGGCATCCGCGGGCTGCAGCAACAGGTGGCACCCGACCTGCTGCAGCTGGCCTGCGACATTGCGCGCCAGGTGGTGCGCCAGGAGCTGCGCACCAATCCCCAGGCGCTGATGCCGGTGGTGCGTGAGGCGCTGGACATGCTGGGGGCGGAAACCAGACCAGCCACCGTGCGTCTCCACCCCGACGACTGGCAGCACCTGGAAGCGCACGTGCGCGCCGCCTGGCCCAACCCGAAGATCGAATGGCTGCAGGATGCCAGCGTGCCGGTGGGCGACTGCTGGGTGGAAAGCCAGGGCGCCCAGGTCGATGGCAGCCTGGAAAAACGCTGGCAGCGCGCCGTTGCGGCGCTGGGGCTGGTGTCCACATGGTACGAGGGCGCATCCCATGGCTGAGATGGCGGAACAACTGCAGTCCATGCTGCGCCTGGGGCAGCAGCGCCTGCGCCAGCCCTTGCCGCTGTCCAGCCAGGGCACACTCACACGCCTGACCGGACTGGTGCTGGAAGCCTCCGGCCTGCGCGCCCCCGTTGGCGCGCAGTGCCATGTGCAGATGCCCGGCGGTGAACCGGTGCTGGCCGAAGTGGTCGGCTTCTCCGGCGAGCGCGCCTTCCTGATGCCCGCTGGCGACATTCAAGGCTTGTCTGCCGGCGCCAGCGTGCGGCCGGCGCCGCCCTTCATTCCTCCCCTGCGTCTGGGCGATACCAGGGTGCCGGACATGAGCACCGGCGTGCTGCGCCTGCCCATGGGCAATGGCCTGCTGGGCCGGGTGGTGGACTCCCAGGGCATTCCCCTGGATCATGGTGGCCAGTTGCGCGACGTACAGGCCCTGGAGCTGGAGCGCGAACCGATCAACGCCATGGAGCGCGCCCCGGTGCGCGAAATTCTGGATACCGGCGTGCGCGCCATCAACGCTCTGCTGACCGTGGGGCGCGGACAGCGTCTGGGCCTGTTTGCCGGCTCGGGCGTGGGCAAGTCGGTGCTGCTGGGCATGATGGCGCGCTACACCAAGGCCGACATCATCGTGGTGGGTCTGATCGGCGAACGTGGCCGCGAGGTCAAGGAATTCGTCGAAGACATTCTGGGCGCCCAGGACCGCGACCGCGCCGTCGTGGTGGCAGCGCCCGCCGATGCCCCACCGCTGCTGCGCATGCAGGGCGCCAGCTACGCCACAGCGATTGCCGAATACTTCCGCGACCAGGGCAAGCACGTGCTGCTGCTCATGGATTCGCTCACCCGCTACGCCCAGGCACAGCGCGAGATTGCGCTGGCCATTGGGGAACCTCCGGCCACCAAGGGCTATCCCCCATCGTGCTTTGCCAAGCTGCCGGCGCTGGTGGAGCGCAGCGGCAATGGCCTGAACGGTGTGGGCTCGATCACGGCCTTCTACACCGTGCTCTCCGAAGGCGACGACCAGCAGGACCCGATCGCGGACGCCTCGCGCGCCATTCTGGACGGTCACTATGTGCTCTCGCGTGCGCTGGCAGAGGAAGGGCACTACCCGGCCATCGACATCGAACAATCGGCCTCGCGTGTGATGCACAACGTCGTCTCGCGTGAGCATTTCGAATTAGCTAGACGGTTTAGGGCCGTTTATTCGCGCTATCAAAAAAGCAAGGACTTGATACAAGTAGGGGCTTACGTCAATGGCTCGGATCCGCAGGTCGATGAAGCAATACGCCTGCAGCCTGCCATGCGCCAATTTCTGCAGCAGACCATGTTCGAAGGCGCCTCCCTGGATGAGAGCCTGGAGGCCATGGCCCAGGTGCTGGAGAGTGCGGCATAACGTCAGAGCGATGCTGGAAAGTTTTTGAAAGGGAGTGTGGGTATGTCTTCACTGAATGCGCTGATGGTGGCCATCGAGATGGCCACGCGCAAACGCGATGAAGCCCGCCAGGCGCTGCGCGAACGTCAGCAGTCCCATGCCGCTGCGCAAGGGCAGATGGATCAACTGCAGTCGTACATGCAGGAGATGCAGCAGCGCTGGGGTGCTCAGGAAGGCATGGAGCTCAAGCCCGAAGTGATGTACCACCACCGCCAGTTCATGCAGCGCCTGCAGCATGCCCTGGAGCTGCAGACCAAGGTCATGCGCGATCAGGAGCTGCGTCTGCAGGCTGCCCGCCATGCCCTGATGACCGCCGAACTGCGCCTGTCCAGCCTGGAAAAAGTGGTGCAGATGCGCCGCCGCGACATGGCGCTGGCCCAGCAGCGCCGTGACCAAAAACAAACCGATGAGCGTGCCGCGCTGCAGTTCATTGGCCGCACCTTCGGTATGCAATTTCAGGAGGCATAAACCATGACGATTGCTTCTGCGCCAGCCGCACCGCCCGCCGTGGTGGCAGCCACAGGCTCCGCCAGCAAGAAACCCTCTGCTGCAACCAATGCCTCTGGCGAGGATGCGCCACCCCCATTTCTGGCCCTGCTGCAGGGTCAGGAGATCCAGGAGCCCGCAGAGCTGCCAACTCTGGACAGCCTCCCCTCCGTCGTCACCCAGGACCTGAGCGATGCACTGGACACGCCCCCGGTCACCTCCGGGCAAGCGCTGGATACTTCCGCCGCGCTGACCGACGACGACCTGCTGCCACTGGCCGACCTGAGCACCCTGGTGGGCCAGACCCTGCACCTGGACACCCAGGCCGACCGTGCCGTGCGCGACGGCGTACCCGCCGAACCGCTGACGGATTCGGCACTGGCCTCCAGTGCCAGCTGGGGCAAGCCCACACAAGGCTTGCTCACCGCATCGCTGGGCGTATCCTCACCCGTCCAGGCCAATGGCACCGACTCTGCAACCATCGCCAACGCCGCCCAGGCCGTAAGCCTGGCCGCGCAGTCCGAACAACTGGAGCACGCCACTGATCCGAAAAATCTGGCCGGGCTGGCAGGAGATACCCAGGCGCCGGACGACCCTGCTGAACAGGCCCCACAACTGGGTCGTATCGCCCTGCACGGCATGCTGGATACAGGCAGCCCACCGCCGCCGCTGCAGGCCGCTGCCAGCCTGGTGACGCAATGGGCCGCGCAATGGCTGGGCGCAGAGCGCCCCACAACACCCCGCCGCAATGCCGATGCCTCCGCCGAACACAGCGCAACAGCCACCGGACTGCACAGCAGCGGCGCAGCCCGCCTGACGGAGCAGGCCGTGCAGGCCCCCCAGGCCAACCACAACGCCCAGTGGGCACAGGCCCAGGAGCAGGCCCGCCAGGAGGACCTGCGCTTCTGGCTGCAAGGCCAGCAACAACGTGCCGAAGTGCTCATCCAGCGCGATGGCCAGCCGGTGCGGGTGCAGGTGCAGCTGCACGGGCAGGAAGCCCATGTCGTGCTGCGCACCAACCAGGAGGAAATGCGCGCCCTGCTGGACGACGGCATGGGACAACTGCGCGAGATGCTGGCGCAGCAAGGCCTGCAGTTGGCAGGTGCGCACGTGCAGGCCGACGCCCGGAACCAGGAAGGCTCGGCACACACCCCTGCCGACGGCTGGGGAACTGCCCGTCAGGCGACAATATCGGCCGCAACCCTGCCGCAGGACGCCCAACCCCAAGGTGCAACCACAGCACCACAAGGGCGCCTGAACGTCTATGCCTGAGTCTGTAACAGACACCAAAAGCACTCGGAATCTGCGCCCAAGGCGCGCGCGCCGCGGCCCAACTTGGCTATGATTCGCGGCTCCAATGGTAATAATAGGTAGCAATTTTTTTCCTTGTTGCAGAACGGATGCGACAGGGTTTATCAACAAGGAATACCAACGTGGCAGCATCCAACACTGCAGGTAACGCTCCTCCAGCAAAGAATGGCAAGAAACTGATCGTCATCGGCGCCGTTGTGGCGCTTTTGGTGGTGGCAGCCACGATCGTGCTGCTGACAGTGATGAACCAGCAAAGGGACGAGGAGGCAAGCAACCGATCGGCCGCAGCGCTGGTACCCACCTTTCTTCCTCTGGAAACCCTTGTCGTGAACCTGGCCGATCCAGGTGGTGATCGCTTCATCCAGCTGGGCATCACGCTGGAGCTGCAGGACGACAAGACCGCCGAACAGGTCAAGCAGTTCATGCCCAGCATTCGCGATGGCATCCTGCGCCTGGTCTCCCAGCGCAGCGCCAGTGAGTTGCTAGGTCGCGAAGGCAAGGAGCAGCTGGCGGCCGACATCCGTCGGGAAGTGGCGCGCCCGCTGGGTGGCAACAGAAGGGCTGCACGCGTCAGCGAAGACAGCGAATACGACGATGAATACGAGCAGCCCCGCCGCCCCGCCAATCCGGTGCGCCGCGTGCTGTTCTCCAGTTTCATCATTCAGTAAAGACTGCAGGGATGCACCATGAGTGATTCTTTTCTGTCTCAGGAAGAAGTCGACGCCCTTCTGGAAGGGGTGACTGGCGAAAGCCAGAAGACCGACATTACGGAGGCGGAAGAAGGCTCGTTTCGCAATTACGACATCTCCAGCCAGGAACGCATCGTCCGTGGGCGCATGCCGACGATGGAGATCGTCAACGAGCGCTTTGCACGCAACTTCCGCATCGGGCTGTTCAACTTCATCCGTCGCAGCCCCGAAGTGTCGGTAGGTACCGTCAGCGTGCAGCGTTACAGCGCTTTCCTGCGCCGCCTGGCCGTGCCGACCAACTTCAACATCGTGGGCATACGGCCGCTGCGCGGCAACGGTCTGGTGGTGTGCGAACCCTCACTGGTGTTCGGCATCATCGACACCCTGTACGGCGGCGCTGGCCGTCTGCAAACCCGCATCGAAGGCCGCGACTTTTCCGCCACCGAACAGCGCGTCATCAACCGCCTGGTGGACGTCATCAGCGAGGAGTACAAGAAGGCCTGGCACGGCATCTACCCCCTGGAGCTGGCCTACCAGCGCTCGGAGATGCAGCCGCAATTTGCCAACATCGCCACGCCCAGCGAAATCGTGGTGTCCACCGCGTTCCAGCTGGAGATCGGTGATGTTTCCGGGGCAATCCACATCTGCATGCCCTATGCAACGCTGGAGCCCATCCGCGACATCCTGTACTCCTCCACGCAGGGCGACTCCATGGAGGTTGACCGGCGCTGGGTGAAGGTGCTGACGCGGGAGATTCAGTCGGCAGAAGTCACCCTGGTGGCCGAGCTGGCACGTGCCGACGCCACCGTGGAGCAGCTGCTGGCCATGAAGCCCGGCGACTTCATCGAGTTGGTGCGTGAGCCACGCATTCGCGCCTCGATCGGCGGGGTTCCCGTCTTCGAGTGCCAGTACGGCACCCACAACAACAAGTATGCAATTCGCATTGAGCAGTGTCTGCGCAGTGCAGAGTCCAGTTGGACCGGAGAGAAATAATGGCAATGGACCAGAACAACGATACCCCAGCTGGCGATGATCCGTTTTCGGACTGGGCCGAGGCTCTGGAAGAGCAAAAACAACTCGACGGCGCACAAAATGCGCTGGACGCCGAGCAAGGCGGCCCGCTGACCGGTCAGCCGGCCCCCGCCTTCGCCAGCCCCCCGCCGGGCGGCGGCTCGGGCGTGCCCGTCAACGACATCAACATGGTGCTGGACATTCCAGTGCAACTGTCGGTGGAGCTGGGCCGCACCAAGGTGCCGATCAAATACATCCTGCAACTGGCCCAGGGCTCGGTGGTCGAGCTCGATGCCCTGGCCGGTGAGCCCATGGACGTGCTGGTCAACGGCTATCTGATCGCCCAAGGCGAAGTGGTGGTGGTGAACGACAAGTTCGGTATCCGCCTGACCGACGTGGTCACACCGTCCGAGCGACTGCGCCGCGTCAGCCGCGGCTGATGGTCTTGCAGTGACCGACTCCAGCCTCAGCGTTTCCCTGCTGGCCCTGGCCGCCGTCGTGGTGGCCATGGCCGCCTTGCCGTGGCTGCTGCGCCGCTTGCAGCAGCGTGCCAATGCCGCACGCGGTGTGGCGGGCGTCCAAGGCCAGGTGCTGCACGCCATGGCCCTGGGCCCCGGCCAGCGCGTGGTGACGGTGGAGCTGGAGCGCAATGGCGAGCGCGCCTGCCTGGTGCTGGGCGTGTCCCCGCAGCACATCCAGTGCCTGCACGTCTGGGGCACGGATCCGGTGCAGGCCCCACCGCCCCAGATGCCCGCCTCCGTGGCGGCACCGGCCAGCTTTGCGCAGGCGCTGCAGGCCGCGCCCAAGGACTGAAGCAGGCGAGCAATCATGCGTGCGGATTTCAAGATTCTTCTCGCCGCAGCGGCACTGCTGCCGCTGGGCGCTCTGGCCCAGCAGGCCCCCAGCCTGCCGCTGATGGTGGGCTCCGGCCCCAATGGCAGCAGCTACTCTGTTCCCATCCAGACGCTGCTGTTCTTCACGGCCCTGTCGTTCCTGCCGGCCATGCTGCTGATGATGACCGGCTTTACCCGCATCGTCATCGTGCTCAGCCTGATGCGTCAGGCGCTGGGCACACAGTCCTCGCCGCCCAATCAGGTGGTGATCGGGCTGTCGCTGTTTCTGACGCTGTTTGTCATGGGCCCGACGCTGGACCGGGTGTACAGCGAGGCCTACCAGCCCTACAGCCAGAACGCCATCTCCTTTGAAGAAGCCGTGCAACGCGCCGAGGCGCCGATGCGCGAATTCATGATCCGCCAGACACGCCAGTCCGACTACGCCCTGTTTGCACGCCTGGCCAGACTGCCCGAAGGCACGCAGATCGAGCAGGCGCCCTTCCGCGTGGTGGTGCCCTCGTTTGTCATCAGCGAGCTGAAAACCGCCTTCCAGATCGGCTTCATGATCTTCATCCCGTTCCTGGTGATCGACATGATCGTCTCCTCGGTGCTGATGTCGCTGGGCATGATGATGCTCTCGCCAGTGCTGGTGGCACTACCGTTCAAGCTCATGCTGTTCGTGCTGGCCGATGGGTGGAACCTGCTCATTGGCTCGCTGGCCTCCAGTTTTGCCATTTAGGTGCGCTGCACCTTGCCCTTGAGGGTTTGCTGCCATGAACTCCCAGACCGTTCTGACCTTTGCGCGTGAAGCGCTGACGCTGCTGCTCATGGTGTCGCTGCCAGTGCTGCTGACGGTGATGGTGGTGGGCCTGGTGGTCAGTATTTTTCAGGCCGTCACGCAGATCAACGAAAACACCCTGTCCTTCGTCCCCAAGCTGGTGGCCGCAGCGGTGGTGTTCATGATCGCAGGCCCCTGGATGCTCAGCACCATCACCGACTTCATCCGCCGCACCTTTGAAGGCCTTCCCGCAGCCCTGGGCTGATGGGGCCACACGGGCAGCATGGCGATGATTGGCTTTTCCGAAGCGCAGATCATGGCGTGGCTCTCGCCCGTCATCTGGCCATTTCTGCGCATCCTGGCGATGTTCTCGGTGGCACCGGTGTTCTCGCAGCGCGCCATTCCCATGCGTTACAAGGTGGGCATGGCGCTGGTGATTGCGCTGGGTGCGCAGGCCACCTTCATCGGCCAGCCGGTGATTGCGCTCAACAGTCCCGAAGCCGTGCCCACCGTCATCCAGCAGGTGGGCATTGGCCTGGCCATCGGCTTTTCCGCACGCCTCGTGATAGCCGTGCTGGAGATGGCGGGCGAAGCCATCGGCCTGCAGATGGGCCTGAACTTTGCCTCGTTCTTTGACCCGGTCAGCGGAGGGCAGCTGAGCGCCGTCTCGCGCTTTCTGGTGCAGGTGTTCACGCTGTTCTTTGTCGTCGTCAACGGCCACATCTTTGTGCTGCTGGCGGTGATGCAAAGCTTTACTGTCTTCCCGGTGGATGGCAGCTTCCTGCAGGCGGTGGCGCAAATGCGCATCCACGAGTTTGGCTCGGCACTGTTTTCCAGCGCGCTGTGGCTGGCGCTGCCGATGATGGCGCTGCTGCTGTTCACCAACCTGACCATGGGCATCATCACGCGCATTGCGCCGCAGATGAACATTTTTGCCGTGGGCTTTCCCATCACGCTGACGCTGGGCATGGTGGGCATCACGGCCACGCTGCCGATGATGGAGCAGCCCTTCATGCGCGTGCTGGAGCGCGCCTTCTCGGTGTTTGGGGTTTAAAAATGGAAGCTGCAGGCGCTTGCCCAGCAAGGTTTTCAGGCGGTTTTTCTGCTGAAAACCTTATCTGACCAGCGCCTGCAGCTATCTTTATGATACTTTGGACGGTTCAAAGCGGCGCAGGCGCAGCGCATTGCTCACCACAAACACGCTGGACAGCGCCATGGCCCCCGCCGCCAGCACCGGCGAGAGCAGCGTGCCATTGACCGGGTACAGTACCCCGGCGGCCAGCGGAATCAGCGCCACGTTGTAGGCAAAGGCCCAAAACAGGTTCTGCCGGATGTTGCCCATGGTGGCCTGCGACAGGGCCATCGCCTTGGGCACGCCCCCCAGGTCGCCAGACATGAGCACCACGTCCGCCGCCTCGATGGCAATGTCGGTGCCGGTGCCGATGGCCACACCCACATCGGCCTGCGCCAGCGCGGGTGCGTCGTTGATGCCATCGCCCACGTAGGCCAGCGTGCCGTGGCTCTCTTGCAAGCGTTGCACGGCCTGCACTTTGCCGCCAGGCAACACCTCGGCCACCACCTCGTCGATGCCCAGCTGACGCGCCACCGCCTGGGCGGTGTGGCGGTTGTCGCCGGTGACCATGGCCACCTTCAGCCCCAGTTGATGCAGCGCGGCAATGGCTGCAGGCGTGCCGGGCTTGATCGGGTCGGCCACGGCCAGCATGGCGGCCAGCTGGCCGTCGATGGCGGCGTACAGCGGGGTTTTGCCTTCCTGGCCAAGGCGCTCGGCCGCGCTGGCAAAGGGCGCCACATCCAGCCCCAGTTGTTGCATGAAGCGGTCGGCACCAATCTCGATGCGCTGGCTGCCCACCTGGGCACGCACGCCCATGCCGGTCAGGGCCTCGAACTGCTGGACCTCGGGCAGCGCCAGGCCTTCCTGCTGTGCGGCCTGCACGATGGCGCGGGCAATCGGGTGTTCGGACTGGGCTTCGACGGCAGCGATGGCCGCCAGCACCGGCGCGCGGCACTGGCCGGGGGCCAGTTCCAGATCGGTCAGCGCCGGCCGCCCCTGGGTGAGCGTGCCGGTTTTATCCACCGCCACCACGCGTGTGTTTTGAAGTTGCTGCAGCGCCTCACCCTTGCGCAGCAGCACGCCCAGCTGCGCCGCGCGCCCGGTGCCGACCATGATGGAGGTGGGCGTGGCCAGCCCCATGGCGCAGGGGCAGGCGATGATCAGCACCGCCACGGCATTGACCAGCGCAAAGTTGAGCGTCGGCTGCGGCCCCCACAGCCACCAGACCAGAAAAGTGAGCGCCGCCACACCCATGACGGCGGGCACAAACCACATCGTCACCTTATCGACCAGTGCCTGAATCGGCAGCTTGGCGCCCTGCGCCTGCTCCACCATGCGGATGATCTGCGCCAGCAGCGTATCGGCCCCCACCTTGGTGGCACGCAGCACCAGGGCGCCGTTCTGGTTGACGGTGCCGCCGACCAGCTCGCTGCCCGGCTGCTTGGCCACGGGCACGGGTTCGCCGCTGATCATGGACTCATCGACAAAGCTTGCGCCCTGCAGCACCACGCCATCAACGGGGATGCGCTCGCCGGGGCGCACCTGCAGCACGTCGCCTGCCAGCACCTGGGCAATGTCCACTTCCTGCCACTGCCCATCCTGGCGCTGCACGCGCGCAGTGCTGGCCTGCAGCTGCACCAGACGGCGGATGGCCTCGGAGGTCTGGCCCTTGGCGCGCGCTTCCATGAAGCGGCCCAGCAGGATCAGCGCCACGATGACGGCAGCGGCCTCAAAGTACACATGCACCGTGCCCGCTGGCAGCAAGCCGGGGACAAACGTGGCCACCGCCGAATAGGCAAAGGCCGCTGCCGTGCCCAGTGCCACCAGGGAGTTCATGTCCGGCGCGCCGCGCAGCAAGGCGGGCACGCCCAAACGGTAAAACTGCCGCCCCGGCCCCATCAGCACGGCAGCCGTGAGCGCGCATTGCAGCAGCCAGCTGTTGCGCATGCCGATGTGGGCATCGATCCAGCCATGCAGCGCGGGCCACAGGTGGCCGCCCATCTCCAGCACAAACACCGGCAGGGCCAGCACCAGCGCCCACAGCAGGCTGCGCTGCAGCTGCGCGCGCTCGGCGGCCTGGCGCTCGGCCTGAGCATCCGCTGCCTGCCCGTCCTGCGCCACGAGGCTGGCGCTGTAACCGGCCTTGGCGATGGCGGCCACCAGGGCCTGCACGGGCGTGCCCGCCAGCAGACGCACGCTGGCGCGCTCGGTGGCCAGGTTGACGGACACCTCCTGCACACCGGGCTGTTTTTTCAGCACCCGCTCCACACGCCCCACGCAGGAGGCGCAGGTCATGCCCTGCACCTGCAATTCGATGTGCGTCTGCGGCACGCTGTAGCCCGCTTTTTCAATCACCGCGATGGCGGCAGGCACATCGGGCGCACCGGCAAAGTGCAGCTGCGCGCTTTCAGTGGCCAGGTTGACCTGCACCTCGGCCACGCCGGGCAGTTTTTTCAGGGCCCGCTCGACCCGGCCCACGCAGGAAGCGCAGGTCATGCCCTGCACCGGCAGGGTGACGGTGGCAGCGGCGCTGGTGGCGGCAGTCTTGGCAATGTTTCCTTCAGTCATGCGGCAACTGTAAGCCTTGCCATGATGGCAAGGTCAAGCACTGCGGGTATCAGCCCTTCGGGGAAGCGATACGGCGGCCCCGCCCCCGTGAGCAGATAGGGCAGCAGGCGCGAATCGGAGCAACCGATGAACAGCGTTGTCGGGTGTTGACCGTCCTGCACCAGCGCCTGGAACTGCGCCCGATACTGGGGAAAGGCGTTGTGGTGGAAGTGCCGGATGCGCTGCAGCAGCTCGTCGTCGGGCATGGGCGCCTGCGCTTACTGCACCAGCGGGGTGTCGGCGGCATCCAGATCGATGCCGACCACTTCTGCCGCACCGGCCAGCAGCTGCAAATACTGGCGCAGGGCGTTGAGCCAAGTCTGGTGGCGCAGTTGCTGGGCCACGGCCTCATGCACCCGCTCAAAAGGTTGAGGCTGCGGCTTCTGCCGGGCGCAGACCTGCACCACGTGCAGGCCGAAGCGGCTGTGCACCAGGCGGGCCAGCACGCCGATCTCCTGCCCCTCGAACACCTCGCGGGCGAATTCCGGGGCGCAGTCCGCCCGGGTGAGCCAGCCCAGGTCACCGCCTTCGGCGCCGCTGGGGCAGTTCGACCACTTGCGGGCGGCTTCTGCAAAAGCCGTGCCGCCCTCGTCGGCGCAGCGCAACTCCAGCAGCAGCGCCTCGGCCCGCTGGCGCAGCAGGGTGACGTTCACCCCCGGCGTGACGGCAAACAGAATGTGGCGCAGGTACACGCGCTCGCCCTGCGCCCCGATGGTGGGATGGGCGGCATGGTAGCGGCGACAGGCCTCCTCCGACGGATCGGGCACGCTCAGCGCCTGCTCCAGCAGCTGCTCGATGGCGGCGGTGGCGGCGGCGCTGGTGATGCCCTCCTGGGGCACGGGGTCGTCCTGCGCCAGCAGGCCTTGCTGCTGGGCCTGCTGGCGCAGCAACTCGATGCAGGCGCGCTGGCGCAGCAGCTGCGGCGCCAGCTGCTCGCCAGGGGCGTGCAAGGGGATGCCGTTGATGTGGGCGATGTCGGCAGATGCAGTCATGGCCATTTTCTTTGCCTTCCTCGTTTCGCTCAGGGCACCGGCGGCGCACATCCCTTGCAGGAGCGCGTGTTGGCCGGCAAGCCCCAGACAACTTCAAAAAAAGAGCTGCTCCCGCTTGTATGCAAAGGATTTCATGTGGTTTTACCTTTGAAATCCTTCATGTATCAGCGGAACAAGCTATGTTTTTTAAAAACCGCGCTCTGCCCCCGGCTGGTTCTGCCCCACGGGCACATTCATGCGCCGGGCGCGCACCAGCTGGTAGGGGCGAACGACGTAGGCCAGGGTGCCGAAGCCGCTCCACACATGTACCAGGCGGGTGAAGGGGAAGATCAGGAAGATCGTCATGCCCAGCGCCATGTGCAGCTTGAACACCCAGTGCACCCCGGCCAGCAGCCCCACGGCATTGCCCTGGAAGGTGACGATGGACTGTGCCCAGCCGGCCAGTTGCAGCATGACCGAGCCATCCAGATGCTGACCCGACAGCGGAATGGTTGCCAGGCCCAGCGCCAGCTGCACCCACAGCAGCCACAGCAGTGCAATGTCGCTGGTCTTGCTGGTGGCGCGGATGCGCGGATCGGCCAGGCGGCGGTGCAGCAGCAGGCTCACGCCGATGAAGGCCATCAGCCCGGCGATGCCGCCGCTGACCATGGCCATGAGCTGCTTGTTGCCGGCGCTGATGAAGGCTTCGTACATGAAGTGCGGGGTGAGCATGCCCACGCTGTGGCCGAAGAACAGGAACAGCACGCCGATGTGAAACAGGTTGCTGCCCCAGCGCAGGCTGCCCCGGCGCAGCAGCTGCGAGGAGTCGCTCTTCCACGTGTACTGGTCGCGGTCGAAACGAATCCAGCTGCCGATGAAGAACACCGCCAGGCAGATGTAGGGGTACAGGCCAAAGAAGAAGGTATCCATCCAGGCGGTCATGGCGAAACTCCTTGGGAAGATTGAGAACGGGTCTTGCGCACCGATTGCACCGTCGGACGGCTTTGCCCCTGGGTGGAGCAGCCGCCAAAGGCTTCGGGCTCGGCCCAGACGGCGTCCATGTCCGGCTCCTCGGCCAGGGGCACGGCCTGGGCCTTCTCACCGGCGGCCTCCAGGACGGCGGCGATGACGCTGGCATACGGGCTGCGCCGCTGCAGCAAGGCGGTGAACAGGGCGTTCAGGATGTGCGTCATCTCGCCCAGAAACTCACGGGCCAGTGCCGCAGGCTGGGTGGAGGCGAACTCCAGCACCACGCCCAGATGGTCGGGCAGCTCGGCTGCATCAAGGATCAACCCCGCTCTTTCGTAGGTCTGCGCCAGATCCAGCAGCGCCGGGCCGCGTTCGCGCGAATCGCCGTGAACGTGCTCGAACAGGTGCAGCGAGGTCTGCCGCCCCCGGTCGAAGGTGTCCACATAACGCTCCTGCAAGGCGTAGAGGTCCTGTTGCGCCAGCTGGCGCCCCAGGGCCTGCAGCTCGGCCAGGCGCTCCCGGCCCAGAACCCTGTCTTCCGCCAGGGCCTGCAGCAGCGGCCCGATCTGGGGGCGCAGCTGCTCGTTCGGGTAGTCCAGCAGTCGGGCCAGCACGCGCAGGGTGATGCGCAGGCTGTCCGGGGTGGAGGTTGCTTTCAACATGGTGCTGCTCCTTTCCTACACCTGTGCCTGGATCGGGATGGTGCGTTTTTTCTTGCTGCCGAAGATGCTCACTGGGCTGCTGCCGTCCGAGCAGCCGTTGCCGAACGAGAAGCCGCAACTGCCGCGCACGTCAAAGGCGTTTTCCGCGTATTCGCGGTGCGTGCTGGGGATGACGAAGCGGTCTTCGTAGTTGGCAATCGCCATGACCTGATACATGTCCTGCACGTCGTGCACCGTCAGGCCCACCTGCTTGAGCACAGCCAGGTTCTGCACCTTGTCCACATGCACGCCACGCTGGTAGGCCCGCATGGCCAGCATGCGCTCCAGCGCCCGCACGACCGGGGTCGTGTCGCCCGCCGTCAGCAGGTTGGCCAGGTACTGCACGGGGATGCGCAGCTGGCCAACGTCGGGAATCTCGCCATTGACCCCCAAGTGGCCGGCGTTGGCCGCTGCGGTGATGGGCGACAGCGGCGGCACGTACCACACCATGGGTAGGGTCCGGTATTCCGGGTGCAGCGGCAGGGCGATCTTCCAGTCCATCGCCATCTTGTAAACCGGGCTTTTCTGCGCTGCTTCGATCCAGTTGTCGGCAATGCCATCCGCACGGGCCTGGGCGATGACGGCTGGATCGTTGGGGTCCAGGAAAATGTCGAGCTGCGCCTGGTACAGGTCGCGGTCGCGTTCGACGCTGGCTGCTTCCTCGATGCGGTCGGCGTCGTACAGCAGCACGCCCAGGTAGCGAATGCGCCCCACGCAGGTCTCGGAACACACGGTGGGCTGGCCTGCTTCGATGCGCGGGTAGCAGAAGATGCACTTTTCGGCCTTGCCGGTCTGCCAGTTGTAGTAGATCTTCTTGTACGGACAGCCCGAGACGCACATGCGCCAGCCGCGGCACTTGTCCTGGTCGATGAGGACGATGCCGTCTTCCTCGCGCTTGTAGATCGAGCCGCTGGGGCACGAGGCCACGCACGCCGGGTTCAGGCAGTGCTCGCACAGGCGCGGCAGGTACATCATGAAGGTGTTCTCGAACTGACCGTACATCTCCTTCTGCACCTGCTCGAAGTTGACGTCGGCGCTGCGCTTGGCGAATTCACCGCCGAGGATTTCCTCCCAGTTCGGCCCCCATTCGATCTTCTCCATGCGCTGGCCGGTGATCAGGCTGCGCGGGCGCGCAGTGGGTGCGGCCTTCGTCTCGGGCGCCGACTGCAAGTGGTCGTAGTCGAAGGTGAAGGGCTCGTAGTAGTCGTCGATCTGCGGCAGGTTGGGATTGGCGAAGATCTTCATCAGCATCTTCCACTTGCCACCCTGGCGCGGGGTGATGGAGCCGTCGGCGTGGCGCATCCAGCCGCCGTTCCACTTGTCCTGGTTCTCCCACTCCTTGGGGTAGCCGATGCCGGGCTTGGTCTCGACGTTGTTGAACCAGGCGTATTCCACGCCGGGGCGGCTGGTCCAGACGTTCTTGCAGGTGACCGAGCAGGTGTGGCAGCCGATGCACTTGTCCAGGTTCAGCACCATGCCGATTTGGGCACGAATTCTCATTGCGTTCTCCTTTTTTCTCAGGCGTGGCGGGCCGTCGCCTGGCCTTCGTCGTCCATCCAGTCGATGCGGCGCATCTTGCGCACCAGCACGAACTCGTCGCGGTTGGTGCCGATGGTTCCGTAGTAGTTGAAGCCGTAGCTGTACTGGGCGTAGCCACCGATCATGTGGGTGGGCTTGAGCACCACGCGCGTCACCGAGTTGTGGATGCCGCCGCGCGTACCGGTGATTTCCGAGCCCGGGGTGTTCACGATCTTTTCCTGCGCGTGGTACATCATCACCATGCCGGGGTTGACACGCTGGCTGACCACGGCACGGGCGGCAATTGCACCGTTGGCGTTGAACAGCTCGACCCAGTCGTTGTCCTGGATGCCGCCACGCCGGGCATCGTCCTCGCTGAGCCAGATCACCGGGCCGCCCCGGTTCAGGGTGAGCATGTGCAGGTTGTCGCTGTACGTGCTGTGGATGCCCCATTTCTGGTGCGGGGTGATGAAGTTGAGCGCAATCTCGGGGTGGCCGTTGGGCATCTTGCCCTCGACCTCGTGCAGGGCCTTGAGGTGCACCGGCGGGCGATAGACGCACAAGCTCTCGCCAAAGTCGCGCATCCAGGGGTGGTCCTGGTAGAACTGCTGGCGGCCTGTAAGGGTGCGCCAGGGAATCAGCTCATGCACGTTGGTATAGCCGGCGTTGTAGCTGACCTTCTCGCTCTCCAACCCGCTCCAGGTGGGCGAGCTGATGATCTTGCGCGGCTGCGCCTGGATGTCGCGAAAGCGGATCTTCTCGTCCTCACGGTGCAGCGCCAGGTGCACGTGGTCGCGCCCGGTCTGCCTGGACAGCGCCTCCCAGGCCTTGCAGGCCACGTGGCCGTTGGTCTCGGGGGCGAGCATCATCACCACCTCGGTGGCGTCAATGTCGCTGACGATCTTCGGGCGTCCCTGCGTTGCGCCCTCCTCGCGCACGCGGCCATTGAGATCGCCCAGCTGCTCCACCTCGGTCTGCGTGTTCCAGGCAATGCCCTTGCCGCCGTTGCCCACCTTGTCCATCAGCGGCCCCAGGGCCGTGAAGCGCTTGAAGGTGTTGGGGTAGTCGCGCTCCACCACGGTGATCTGCGGGGCGGTGACGCCGGGAATCAGTGCGGTCTCGCCCTTCTTCCAGTCCTTCACGCCGTAGGGCTGCGCCAGCTCGGCCGGGGTGTCGTGCATGATGGGGGTGAGCACCACCTCCTTTTCCACGCCCAGGTGGCCCACGCAGACTTCGCTGAAGGCCTTGGCAAAGCCCTTGTAGATCTCCCAGTCGCTGCGTGCCTGCCAGGCCGGGTCCACCGCCGCCGACAGCGGGTGGATGAAGGGGTGCATGTCGCTGGTGTTGAGGTCGTTCTTCTCGTACCAGGTGGCCGTGGGCAGCACGATGTCGGAGTACAGGCAGGTGGTGCTCATGCGAAAGTCGAGCGTCACCAGCAGATCCAGCTTGCCTTCGGGCGCCTGGGCGTACCACTGCACTTCCTCGGGCCTGGCCTCCTGCGGGCCCAGATCCCGGCCCTGCACACCGTGCGAGGTGCCCAGCAGGTGCTTGAGGAAGTACTCATGCCCCTTGCCCGAGCTGCCCAGAAGGTTGGAGCGCCACACGAACATGTTGCGCGGCCAGTTGGCGGGGTGGTCCGGGTCCTCGCAGCTCATGGAGAGCGAACCATCGGCCAGCGACTGCACCACGTAGTCCTTCGGGTCCATGCCGCGCTCCTGTGCGTCCCGGACCACTTGCAGCGGATTGGTTTGCAGCTGCGGCGCGCTGGGCAGCCAGCCCATGCGCTCGGCGCGCACATTGAAGTCGATCATCGCGCCCTGGTAGGCCTGTGGGTCGGCCAGGGGCGAGAGCACTTCCTCCACGCCCAGTTTTTCGTAACGCCACTGATCGGTGTGGGCGTAGAAGAAGCTGGTGGAGTTCTGCTGGCGCGGCGGGCGGCTCCAGTCCAGGGCGAAGGCCAGCGCCGTCCAGCCGGTCTGCGGGCGCAGCTTTTCCTGGCCCACGTAGTGCGCCCAGCCGCCGCCGCTCTGGCCGATGCAGCCGCACATCATCAGCATGTTGATGATGCCGCGGTAGTTCATGTCGCAGTGGTACCAGTGGTTCATGGCCGCACCGATGATGACCATGCTCTTGCCGTGCGTCTTGTCGGCGTTGTCGGCAAACTGGCGCGCAATGGCAATCACCTGGTCACGCGGCACGCCGGTGATGCTTTCCTGCCACGCCGGGGTGTAGGGCACGTTGGCGTCGTAGCCGCCATCCGGGCCCTCGCCCTCCAGGCCACGGTGCACGCCATAGTTGGCCACTTGCAGGTCGAACACCGTGGCCACGGCCACGCGGCCCTGTACGCCTTCGCCCTGCAGATCCAGATAGGTGATGGGCACGCGGCGCACCATGACGTCGTCGCCCTGGTCGTTGGCGTTGAAGTTGGGGGTGTCGATGCCGCCGAAGTAGGGGAAGGCGACGTCGGCAACCTCGTGCGCCTGGGCACCGTCTTCCAGCACCGAGAGCTTGAGCCTGACGGTGTTGCCGTCGCGTGCGTCCTTGTTCTCCAGGTTCCACAGCCCCTGGTCGGGGCCACCTTCCGCCCCCCAGCGAAAGCCGATGGAGCCGTTGGGCAGGGCCACCTTGCCCTCCAGGTCGTAGGCCACGGTTTTCCAGTCCGGATGGTTGGTCTGGCCCAGTTGCCCGACGAAATCGCTGGCGCGAACGTAGCGCCCCGGTACCTTGACGATGCGGCCATCGGGCAGTTGCCGATCCTCCAGCACCACCAGCAGGGGCAGGTCGGTGTAGCGGCGGGCGTAGTCGTCAAAGTACGCCGAGCGCTGGTCGAAGTAGAACTCCTTCAGGATCACATGCCCCATGGCCATCGCCACGGCGGCATCGGTGCCCTGCTTGGGGTGCATCCACAGGTCGGCCAGCTTGGCCACCTCGGAGTAATCGGGCGTCACGGCCACGACCTTGGCGCCCTTGTAGCGCACCTCGGTGAAGAAGTGGGCATCGGGCGTGCGCGTCTGCGGCACGTTGGAGCCCCAGGCGATGATGAAGTTGGAGTTGTACCAGTCGGCACTCTCGGGCACGTCGGTCTGCTCGCCCCAGGTCTGCGGGCTGGAGGGCGGCAGGTCGCAGTACCAGTCGTAAAAGCTCATGCACACCCCGCCGATCAGGCTCAGGTAGCGCGAGCCGGCAGCGTAGGAAATCATGGACATGGCCGGAATCGGCGAGAACCCGATGATGCGATCCGGCCCATACTGCCGGATGGTGTACACGTTGGCCGCAGCGATCATCTGGTTCACCTCATCCCAGGTGCTGCGCACGAAGCCGCCCAGGCCGCGCTGCTTCTGCCACTCGCGCCGCGCGCCGTCGTTCTCGACGATGCTGGCCCAGGCATCGACCGGACTTCTGGCCACCGCCAGCGCCGCGCGCCAGTGCTTGAGCAGGCGCCCACGCACCATGGGGTACTTCACGCGGTTGGCGCTGTACAGGTACCAGCTGTAGCTGGCGCCCCGGGCACAGCCGCGCGGCTCGTGGTTGGGCAGGTCGGCGCGGGTGCGCGGATAGTCGGTCTGCTGGGTTTCCCAGGTGACGATGCCACCCTTGACGTAGATCTTCCACGAGCAGGAGCCCGTGCAGTTGACGCCATGCGTGGAACGCACCACCTTGTCGTGTGCCCAGCGACCGCGGTAGGCATCTTCCCAGGTACGGTCTTCGCCATTGGTCTGGCCGTGACCGTCCGAGAAGCTCTCGCGCGGCTGAGCGAAATAAGTGAGACGGTCGAGAAAATGACTCATCGTGGGACTCCTTGAAATCGTTGTCGGGGTCGGGGAGGCATCAGCAAGGCATTTCCGCGCTCTTGCGCGCGTAGTACCACCAGGTGATGACGATGCACAGGGTGTAGAAAACGGCGAACATCCACAGTGCGAACTCGGGCCCGCCGGTCGCTGCAATGGAGCTGCCATAGCTCTTGGGGATGAAGAAGCCGCCATACGCCCCCAGCGCGCCGGCAAAGCCCACGGCGGCAGCGCCCTCGGTGTTGCCATCGCGGATGGCCTGTGCCTTGGCGGCCTCGGTGTTGCTGCGCAGTTCGCGCAGCTTTTGTGTGAGGAAGATCACGGGGATCATGCGGAAGGTGGAGCCGTTGCCGATGCCGGTGGTGAGGAACAACACCAGAAACATGGCAAAGAAACCGCCGAAGCTGCCGTCCTGCGGGCCAAACGGCAGCGCATAGCCGCCCGTGCCCTTGGGCAGGAAATACAGCACGCCCAGCACGGCCAGCGCCATGACGATGAAGTTCCAGAACGTCACCAGGCCGCCGCCCACCTTGTCGGCCAGCCAGCCACCGAAGGGGCGGATCACCGCGCCCACCAGCGGCCCGAGCCAGGCGTAGGCCAGGGGGTTGACGCTGGGAAACTGGCTTTTGATCAACAGCGGAAAGCCCGCCGCAAAACCGATGAACGAGCCGAACGTGCCCAGGTACAGCACGCACATCAGCCAGTTGTGCTTGCGCCTGAAGATGGTGGCCTGCGCGGCAAAGCTGGCCTTGGCGTCGGCAATGTCGTGCATGCCGAACCAGGCGGCGATCGACGCAATGACGATCCACGGCACCCAGATGAAGGCGGCGTTCTGCGCCCACACCATCTGCTCCTGGCCATTCTTCACGATGGTCTGGGGCTCCCCGCCAAAGATACCGAAGATGCCTGCCGTAATGACCAGCGGGCTCAGGAACTGCACCACCGACACCCCCAGATTGCCCAGGCCGGCATTCACACCCAGCGCGGAACCCTTGCGCTCCTTCGGAAAGAAGAAGCTGATGTTGGCCATGCTGGAGCTGAAGTTGCCGCCGCCCAGGCCGCACAGCAGGGCCAGCACCAGCATGGTCGGGTAGCTGGTGGTGTTGTCCTGCACGGCCATGCCGATGCCGATGGCGGGGATCAGCAGCGACGCGGTGGACAGCGCAGTCCAGCGGCGGCCGCCGAAGATGGGCACCATGAAGGAATAGAAGATACGCAGCGTGGCGCCGGACAACGCCGGGGCGGCAGCCAGCCAGAACAGCTGGTTGGTCGAGTACTTGAAACCCAGCGCCGGCAGGTTCACGGCGACCACACTCCAGACCTGCCAGATGGCGAAGGCCAGGAACAGCGCGGGCACCGAGATCCACAGATTGATCTTGGCGATGGCCTCGCCCTCGCGCTCCCAGAAGGCTTTGTCTTCGGGGGTCCACAGGGTGAGCATCCGCCCCTGACGTCCGGCTGGATGGGAAGAAGGTGTGGGGGTCATGGGAAGCGATCTCCTGACGATGGCGTTAATGGGAGGGTCGGGCGTGGTCGGCCAGGGGATCGATGCGGCGCACTTCGGTGAAATACATCCAGATCAGGGACACCCACACCACGCCGTACATCAGCATGAAGGCACTGGAGCGCACGCCCGTCCAGTCCAGCAGAGCGCCAAACATGATGGGCAGCACGAACCCGCCCAGCCCGCCGGCCAGCCCCACGACGCCGCTGATCGTGCCGATGTTGTCGGGGTAGTCGTCGCTGATGTACTTGAACACGCTGGCCTTGCCAAAGGCCCAGGCCACGCCAAGCACGGCCATGATGGCGGTGAAGGCATAGACGTTCAGCCCCAGATGGAAGGTGGTGGGGCCATCGACGGTCTGGATGGTGAAGTCGGTCTGCGGGTAGGACAGCAGGAACAGGCAGATCCAGCTCACCCACATCACCCACCAGGTCACGCTGTGCGCGCCGTACTTGTCCGAAAGCACCCCGCCGATGGCGCGCAGCACCCCGCCGGGCAGTGAAAAGCACGCGGCCAGCAACGCCGCAATGCGGATGTCCAGCCCGTACTCACCTACGTAGTACTGCACCATCCACAACGCCAGCGCCACATAACCGCCAAAGACGATGCTGTAGTACTGGCAGTACTTGAGCACACGCGGGTCCTTCAGGGTCTTGAGCTGATCGACGAACCGGACGTTGCTCGGCACCAGGTGGCGCGGATCGCTGTAGCTCATCAGCCAGAACAGAATCAGCGCTCCGAGCATGATGGCGGCGTACACATGCGGCACGGCCTTCCAGCCAAAGGCCACCAGGATCACCGGCGCAGCAAACTTGTTCACCGCCGCGCCCGAATTGCCGGCCCCGAAGATCCCCATGGCCATGCCCTGGCGCTCCTTGGGAAACCAGCGGGCCACGTAGGGCGTGCCAACGGAAAAAGAGCCACCGGCCAGACCGAGCAGCAGACCAATGGCCAGGAACTGCCAGTACTGCGTGGCGTAGGAGATGGACCAGATGGCCGGCACGGTCACGGCCAGCAAGACCGCCATGACGATGCGCCCGCCAAACTTGTCCGTCCATATGCCCAGGGGCACCCGGATCAGGGAGCCGCTGAGCACCGGCATGGCGGTGAGCAGGCCGAACTCCGTGGCGTTCAGGTCGAGCATTTGCTTGATCGGGATGCCCACCACGGCAAACATCATCCAGACCATGAAGCACACGGTAAAAGCCAGTGTGCTGGCGATCAGCACCGACCACGCCTGGCGGCTGTGGCGCTCTGCACTGACGGAGGAAGAAGGGGTGGAGGTCATTGCAAAAATCCTTTTTGCTGCAATGACACCGATCCTCCCCGCTCGCTGTGGACCTGCCTATCCACCAGTGGGGTTAAAGCCCTCGGCAGAAGAACGATGGTGCGGGCAAAACCCTAGTTCCAAAGACGTAGTACCTGCGCCCGAAATTTTTAATAAAAATAGGCTAAAACGCTTGTCCAGCAAGCGATTGCAGCTATCAATTTTCGCTACGCAGACGATCGGAGGCATACACCGCCGCCTGTACACGCGAGCTGACGCCCAGCTTGCGCAGGATGTGCTGCACGTGGATCTTCACCGTGGTTTCGGCGATGTCCAGGCGCCGGGCGATTTCCTTGTTGCTGGCGCCCTTGGCGATTTCGCGCAGCACTTCCTCCTCGCGCGGGGACAGGGGGGAGGCTTCGGTGCCAGCCTCTTCCGGCAGCGCCGGTTCAGGCTCCGGGGCACCCTGGCTCTGGAAGGCGGCGACCAGCTTGCCCATCATCTCGGGACTGACCACCGGCTCACCACGCGCGGCACGGCGGATGGCTTCAAAGAGCAGGTCGCCATCCATGGTCTTGAGCAGGTAGCCCTGCGCCCCATTGCGCAGGGCGGTGGCCAGGTCCTGGCCGTCTTCGCTGACGGTCAGCATCACCACGCGGCTGCCCGGGCTGGCCTGGCGCAGGCTGGCAATGGCATCCACCCCCAGCACACCGGGCAGGTGGTTGTCCAGCAAGATGACCTGGGGCCGGAGCACCGGCACCTGGCGCAGCGCCTGTCCGGCATCGCTGGCATCACCCACCACCTGCAGCCCGGCATCCTGGCCGATCAGGGCAATCAGCCCCCGGCGAAACAGGGTGTGGTCGTCCACGACAAAGACGGAGATGGGATCGGTGCTGGTGGTGGTGGCAGACATGGTTCTCAAGGCGAATCGTCCAGGGACAGAAATGGCGGCAGTTGCAGGCGCACCGTGGTGCCCTCCCCCGGCGTGGAGGAGATTTGCAGATCGGCCTGGATGCGCTTGGCACGCTCCTGCATGATGCCCAGGCCGACGTGCAGGGAGTCGGGCGCCACGTCCTGCGGGGCAAAGCCGCTGCCGTTGTCGGAAATGGTGAACACCCAGACCGGGTGACGCTGCACGTTCAGGGTCACCCGCGAGGCCTGGGCATGCTTGCGGATGTTGGACAACGCCTCCTGCACGATGTGCAGCACCTGCACCTGCACATCCGGCGGCAGGGGCAGGCCCTGCTGGCCGGACATGACCAGGGCGCCCTTCAGGCCGGTCTGGTGCTCGAACTTGGAGAGGGTGGAGCGCAGGGCGTTGCCGATGTCCTCATCGCTGGTGCGGGTGCGAAAGTGCACCAGCAGCTCGCGCACGTCGGCATAGCACTCACGCACCCCGACTTCCAGCTCGCTCAGGCTGCGGTCACGGGCAACGGCATTGTCCTTGGCAATGGCATCGCGCAGCAGCTGGGTCTGGATTTTCAGGAAAGCCAGCGACTGGGCGATGGAGTCATGCAGCTCGCGGGCAATCAGGCTGCGCTCCTGGGCCACGGCGGCCTCGCGCTCCAGGGCCGTGACGCGCAGCCCCTCCATGGCGCTGGCCAGGTGCTCGGCCATCGCCGTGAGCAGGGCGTGGGTTTCCGGGGTCAGCACCCGCTCTTCCAGAAAGTACAGGTTCACCTCCCCCAGCAGGCGCTGCTGGTGGCGCAGGGGCACCCCCACCAAGGTGGCGTAGCCCGCTTCGCGGCAGTGCGGCAGCGCCATGGTTTCCTCGGCATTCAGGCGAATGACCCGGACCTTGGCCCCTTCCTGCGGTGGCGCGCACAGGCATGCGCCGGTTGGCAGGCAATGCTCATGGATGCTCAGGGCCTGGGGCAGGCCGTCGCTGGCCAGCAGCACGTAGCGTTCGTTGGCCTCGTCCGACCAGCGCACGGACACGGCATCGGCCTGGACGGTGGCCCGCACCTGCTGGACAAAACCCTGGGCCAGATTCTGCAAGCTGTCGGCCTCGGCCATCTGGGCGCTGACGGTGTACAGGGCCTGGAGCTGGGCGTGCTGCGCTTCCAGGCTGGCCGTCTTCTCGCGCACCTTGAATTCAAGATTTTCCCGGGCCGCCTGAAGCGAGGCCGCCATCAGGTTGAAGCCCGAGGCCACCCGGCCAAACTCCCCGCCCGTCTCCAGCTGCAACCGCGTCTGCAACTGCCCCTGACGGATATCGGCCATGCCCTGCTCCAGACGCTCCAGCGGGTAGAGCACTTCCCAGTAGCTCATCATCCAGAACAGGATGGTCGCCCCGATCACCAACGCCACCATCACCAACTGGAACAGGTGCAGCCCCGCTGTCCAGCGCACCATTTCCCGCTCCAGCAAGGTGACCAAGTGGTCAATCACCTGCACCAGGGCATCGCCCTGGGCGCGAAATTCCGGCGACGTGGCCCGCTCCTCCAGGGCAGACAGCCTTTGCCAGTCCTGCTCGATCCGTTCGAATTGCGCCCGCATCTGGGGCGTCCACAGAATCAACAGCGGCCGCGCCGGATCGCCGTCACGCAGCAATTGCAGGCTGGCGCCAAAGCGCGCGTTCCCCTGGGCCAGCAGGTTCCGCTCATGGTTCTGGTGGGACAGCTGCATCCGGAACACCTGCATCCGCAGGCGCCCGGCCTCATTCACCGCAGCGGCGCCCCCTTCGAGCTGCCAGGTCACCCACAGGGTGACGCTGACCGATGACAGGCCGGCCAGTAAAAACAACAGGCTCAAGACCTTGATCTTGTTGGACAGCGATTGCACACGAAACATAAGCGGGCCCAGAGCAGCGACACGGTCAAGTGTCGCACCCCTGGCCATCGGGGCGCAGGTTGCCTTACGGGAAAGCACCAGGAAAGCACGCCCCTGTTTGCAAGCCAGATGCCAGCTTTCCCCCGGATCATGCCTGACATGAAGATTGCCTTGCTCTCGGACATCCACGCCAACCTTCCCGCGCTGCAAGCCTGCCTGGCGCACGCTCGCGCGCACGGTGCGGACCAACTGGCCTTCCTCGGGGACATGGTGGGTTACGGCGGTCAGCCCGCGCAGGTGCTGGACCTGATCATGGCCGAGGTGGAGCGCGGCGCCTGGGCCATTCAGGGCAACCACGACGCGATGGCGCTGCACCCTCCGCCCCACCCCAGCACCATGGGCGAAGAAGGCGCGGCCTGGACGCACCAGCAGCTCAGCAGCGCACACCTGGACTTTCTGCGCCAGCTGCCGGTGCAGCAGATCTATGGCTCGCTGCTGCTGGTGCATGCCAGCGCGTACGAACCGGCGGCCTGGCATTACATCAGCGACAACGTGCAGGCTGAGCGCAGCATCCACGCAGCCCATGCGCTCAATGACGGCATCCGCTACATCTTCTGCGGCCATGTACACCAACAGTCGCTGTACTACCACACGCCCACGGCCAAGCTGATGCGCTTTGTGCCACAGCCCGGCGTGACCATTCCGGTGCCGCAGCACCGGCACTGGCTGGCCATCGTTGGCTCTTGCGGTCAGCCGCGCGATGGCGACACGCGCGCCATGTACGCCCTGTACGACGAGGCCCTGGCCACCCTGACCTTCCACCGCGTGGACTACGACTGCGCCGCAGCGGCAGCCGCAGTGCGCACCACGCCGTTGCCCGAATTCTTCGCTCTGCGCCTGGAACTGGGACAATGAAAAAACTCGACCCTGGTACCGAAATCGACGGCTTTACCGTGCACGAGTGCCTGCACGCCGGCAGCATGGCGCACATCTATGCCGTCACCTACACCAACGACAGCGGCAAGAGCAGCGCCTTCCCCATGGTCATGAAGATCCCGCGCATGACGGCGGGCGACGGGGCAGAGAACATCGTCGGCTTCGAGGTGGAGCTGCAGATCCTGCCCGCCCTGCAAGGCAGCCATGTGCCGCGCTTTGTGGCTGCCGGCGACCTGCTGCGCCTGCCCTACATCGTCATGGAGCGCATTGAGGGGCAGACGCTGCAGCACTGGCTGGATCAGGACGAGCGCCCCGGCATCGACACCGTGGTGCGCCTGGGCATCGCCATGGCCCAGGCCGTGCACAGCCTGCACCAGCAGAACTGCTGCCACCTGGATCTCAAGCCCAGCAACGTCATCATCCGCCCGGATGGCAGCGCCGTGCTGCTGGACTTTGGCCTCTCCTGCCACGCCCACTACCCGGACCTGCTGGCCGAAGAGCTGCGCACCGCCGTGGGCTCCCCCGCCTGGATTGCCCCGGAGCAGATCGTCGGCGTGCGTGGCGACATCCGCAGCGATGTCTTCGCCCTGGGCGTGATGCTGTACGAGCTGCTCACCGGCGAGCTGCCCTTTGGCTGCCCACAGACCAATGGCGGCATGCGCCAGCGCATGTGGCTGGCGCCCACGCCACCGCGCGCCCTGCGGCCCGAGGTGCCCGACTGGCTGCAGGAGATCGTGCTACGCTGCCTGGAGCCTGAGGCCGCGCAGCGCTACCCCAGTGCCGCACAACTGGCCTTTGACCTGAGCGAGCCACAGCAGGTGCCCATCACCCAGCGCGGCCAGCGCCTGCGCCCGCTGCCGCTGGGGGCCAGGCTGCGCCGCTGGATCAGGGCCGCCGGCATGGAGTACCACCCCAGCCCGTTGCCCAGCCAGCAGGTGGACGACACCCCCATTCTGATGGTGGCCGTGCCACACCGCGACGCCAGCGATGCCACGCTCTACAGCCTGCGCCAGGCGGTGGCGCGTTCGCTATCCACACGGCCGGGGGCGCGGCTGGCCGTCGTCACGGTGATTGCGCCTGGCGCCAGCAGCAGCACCGACAGCAGCCGCAGCGAAACCCAGCTGCATCGCACGCACCGCGCGCGCCTCAAGCACTGGGCACAGGGCCTGGATCTGGAGGGCCACGGGGTGAGCTACCACGTGCTCGAAGCCAACGACGTGGCGCAGGCCCTGGTGCGTTTTGCCGAAGGCAACAACGTCGGCCTGATGATCCTGGGCGCAGCCACCCACGGCCTGCAATTGCAACGCTTCATTGCCACCGTGCCGATCCGCGTAGCGCGCGATGCGCCATGCACGGTGATTCTGGTCAAGCAGCAGCTGCCATTTGCCCACCTGTAACAGTGCCTATTCGGCCTCTGCCTCCGGCTCTTCCTCGGGCAGTGTGCCGTCTTCCTGCACCGGCGGTTCCTCCTGCGCGCCGTCGGCTGAATCGGCAGCCTCAAGGACACGAAGCTGCTCATCTGCGGACTGCGCCGCCGGCTGCAGCGGTTGGAGGTGCTCATCGGCCAACCCGGCCAGCAGTGCCTGCCCACTGGGCAGGACACGGAACTCGCCAAACCGTGCGGCAGCCAGTGGGCGGCCCCGGCCTTCCGGGAAGAAGAAGGCGTCGGTGACCACCACCCAATTGCCTTTCAGGCGTTTGAGGGGCAGCAGCACCCGGCCCTGTGCCGGCGTTGGTGCCGAGGCCATGTCTGCGGGCTGTGCCAGCCGCTCCACTTCCGCCACGCCCCGCTCGTCCAGACGCGCCACCACCAGCACCCTGGAAGCGCTGGGGTGCTGTTTCAGGTACGCCTTGAGCTGCTCACGCACTGCCTCGGGATAGGCAAAGTTCAGTGCCATGTAATCGCCCTGCAACAGCGAGCGCGGATCACGCGGCGCCAGCGGCACAAAGATCCTTTGTCCCTGCGCCAGCACCTGTTCCTTGCGCTGCACATCCATCTGCACCAGACCCAGCGCCAAGGCTGCGGCGGCCAGCACCATCATGCTGACCAGCCAGGAACGCATCGGCTGCTGCGACCGTTGGGCATGACCGGATACCGGCGACTGCGGCACTGGCGGGCTGCGCAGCCACCACAGTGCCAGTGCCAAAACACTGCCCAGCAGGGCCAAGGCGGCAGCCTTGTCCGTCAGAGGCCACTGCAGGGCGTAGTAGAAATTGGCCAGCTCCACCAGCAACACCGCCAGGGCCAGCCACAGCGTGCGCCAGCGCCGCGTGCCGGCGGCAAATGCCGCCACCAACGCCAGCGCCCCCATGCTGTCCACCGCCAGGCAAGCGGCCAGGGCAGCCACCGCCATCAGCGCCAGCACCCCCCGGGCCCGCCCTTGCGGGCGCCAGCGCCCGTACAGCCACAGGGCACTGAGCAGAACCGCAGCAGCCTGCACCACCTTGGGCCAGGACAGTGTCCACAGCAGGGCCTGCCCAGCATCGGCCACATCGGCCGAGCCAGCGGGCGCACCGCCCACCATGGCCCACATCGTGCAGCTCTTGAACACCAGGGCCAGCAGCAGCCCCACAACGGCGCCTTCCATCAGCACACTGGCCGTGGCAGCCCCAACACGCGTGAGCCAACGCCCCTGGCGGTGTACCCACAGTGCCCACAACGCTGCCAGCAGCAGCGTGTGGTTGGGCCATTGCGTCAGCACCTGCCACCAGCCATCACGGCCCATGGCTGCATCCACATCCAGCACGGGCAAAGCGGGCAGGGCAAACAGTGACCAGCTGGCCAGCATCCCGAACAGGCGCTCAATCCACACCACCTGGCTGAGGCAGGCCAGCGTCAGCTGCAACAGCAGCAAGCTGAGCATCACCAGCCAGGGCGGTGCATCCAGCCAGCTGGCCCAGCCGATCACCCACTGCACCTGCGCGGCCAGCAACATACTCATCCCCAGCTGCTCGACAAACACCTGACGACTCTGGCGCAGCAGCCAGAGGCCGCCTGCGGCCAGAGCCGCACTGGTCAGCAAGGCGCCCGCGCCCTCCAGCAACCAGTCCTCCAGCAACAGGGCCAGCGTAACCATGAAGGGCCACAACACGAACTGCGCCCCCACAAAGCACAGGGCCTGCACCACCCACGACGGGCTGTGCGCTGCCGGCATGGGCTCGGCGTCGGCTGGCAACAGCCCCTGTGCCCTGGCCTGTGCCCACCACGTGACCTCTGGCTTGCTCATGCATCACCCCGCTTTTGCTGTTGGTACAACCAATGGACACTGCCCCCCACGCTGGCGGCCATGAGCAAGGTCATCAAGAGAAACCCCCCCGACCCTGACGCCTCCAAACCATCGAACAACCAGCGCCCAATCCCGGACAACCACAAGACATTGGCGGCCAGCAACCCCAGGCCCAATACCGCCATGTCGTGCCTGCGCCGGGCCTGCCACAGCACCAGCGCCACCAGCAGTGCCGTACCCAGGTACACCACCAGCAGGAAATCGCTACGCAACACCGCGTGCATGCCATGCCCTGTCCAGGCCGCCAGCGCCAGGGCAGCCCCTACCGTACGACTGATGCGGTTTTGTTCCAGTGCCACCGGCCCCAGGCGGGGCAATGCTAGGGGCAGCAACCACAGCACCAGCCAGGGCAGCACCTCCCGGCCATAGACCTGCAACAGGTTGACGCCGTGCAGCACACCCCACAGGCTGTACATGCTGCCCCACAGGGCCAGGGCGGCCCCGGCAATCACCAGCCACAGCGCCCACAACCCATCGCTGCGCACCACCAACACCCACACCAGCGCCAGCGCGGCCCAGGTGGCAAACAGTTGCCAGGCGTCGGCCCCCGTCTGGTAGGTCTGTCCGACAAACGCCAGCAAGCCGCCCAACGCCAGCGTCGCCAGCAGCAACGCCGGCACGCGCACACGCGCCACCAGTGCCGCCACCAGCACGGGCAGCGCCACTGCCGCCTGCAACACATGCAGCTTGAAGCTGCGCGTCTGCTCCGGCCACTGCGCGGCAATCCAGAAAATCAGCCCGGCGCCCAGCAACAAGGCTGCCACCACCAGCAGACTGCGCCACAGCCGCTGCACCCAGCCTGCGGGGGGCTCTCCTGGCTGTGCACAATCCCACAATCTGGCGGCCTGCTCGCTACTCAAGCCATAGCGACGTACGGTGTCATAAATCAGGGTCAGCATCGCTCAACGCTCGGTACAGTTGCCAAAAGCCTGGCACTCGGAAACGATGCGTCCCTGCGCATCGCGCCAACGCAGGGGTGCTGCGGCGGGCGTGCCGGAAGCATCCGAAGCACGTTGCCCGGGCGCCACCTGGCCACGTGGCGTCTGCGGGTCGTACAACACCCCCGAAGTGCCCACACCCACTCCGACACGCGCCTTGCCAGCCGAAGTGGACGTCCCTACCCCGACGCCACCTCTCACCTGTCCGCGCTGATTCACACCAACGCCCACACCAACCGGACCGTGCCCCACCGTCGCTCCTGCCGACACACCCCCTGTGCCAACGCCCACTCCAACCTGAACGGGGCCGACGGGCACCCCGACACCCACATGCGCTGAAGGGGAGGAACACCCGGTCAACAGCGCCAGCGCTGCCACCAGACAGACGACGGAAGTCTTTTGTTTGCTCATGCCGTGCATTGTGCAGGCAAGCGGCCCACCACCCACTTTTGCTTGTTTAACAGATAGTTACAGACACGTAACAAAAAAGCCCCCGATGCGATCGGCATCGGGGGCTTTTCTTGCATGTGTCCAAACGCTTAGAAGTTGTGACGCACGCCCAGGGCGAAGGAAGAGAAGTCGTCGCCAGCGGTGCCGGTCATGTAGCTGGCACCCTTTTTGTTGTTGACCTTGGTGTAGTAGGTGTACACCTTGGTGCGCTTGCTCAGGTTGTAGTTGTAGCCCAGCGTCCACTGCGTGGCAGCAGAATCGTCCACCTTGCTCCACTTGCCGGCGTGGCCGACGTTCACGTGGAATTCCGAAGCGTTCAGCACATACATGCCGGACAGACGGAAGTTGTTGCGGTTGCCGGCGCCAGTGCCCAGGATGGCATTGTCGTCCTTGTTGCGCTGGTAGTAAGCACCAACGACAAACTGACCAAAGCTGTACAGGCCGCGCAGGGCAAACTGGTGGTTGTTGTTCCAGTAGCTGTAGCCGGCGCCCAGGGACAGGGGGCCATTGTTGTAGTTGGCCGCCAGGTCGTAGGCGTTCTTGTTCACTGCGGGCGCAGTCTTGGCCTTCTCGTGCAGGCTCACGCTGGCTTCAGCCCAGAAATTGCTGAAGGTCGGCGTGCGGTAGGCAACCTTGTTGCCGGTGCCATTGCCATCGAACCAGGCAGCGTCGTAGTACAGCACGTCGGCCGACGAACCGGTTTCGTGGTTGTGCAGGCCGATGTAGTCGGACGTGGCGTAGTAGGACTCGGGGAAGAAGTTCCCCAGGCGCACCATACCGAAGTTGCCCGACAGGTTCACTTCGCTTTGACGGGTGAAAGTCAGCGGACCGGAACCATCGTCAGAATTGAAACCGGCTTCCAGGACAAAGCCTGCTTTCAAGCCATTCCCCAAATCTTCCTCACCCTTGAAGCCGATACGCGAGCTGTTGTCGTACATACCGGTAACGGATTCCTTACCGTTCTTCTGGTGTTCGATGGAGGTGTTTACGCGACCGTAAATAGTCACGCTGCTTTGGGCCAGGGCAGCGCTGGTACCGCAAGCGGCCAGAACGGCCAACATCAGGCGGGAAGTCTTGGTCATAAGAAAGTCCTTGAAAAGTGAAATTGCAGCCACCGGCTACTTCAAGCAACACTTGTAAGACCGATGGCCGCGGCGATTTTAGGAGAGCGCCTGAAATCAGTCCTGCGCGTAGATATCTACATCCTTGGTTTCACTCAGGAACAGCATGCCGATGACCAGGGTCATGCCCGCGATGATGATGGGATACCACAAACCGTTGTACATGTTGCCGGTCTGCGCCACGATGGCAAACGACATGGTGGGCAGCAAGCCGCCGAACCAGCCATTGCCGATGTGGTACGGCAGCGACATGGAGGTGTAGCGAATGCGCGTCGGAAACAGCTCCACCAGCATGGCGGCAATCGGGCCATAGACCATGGTCACCAGGATCACCAGATACGTCAGGATGGCCACCATGCCAAGCTTGTTCATCTTGGCAGGATCGGCCTTGGCCGGATAACCATCCTGTTTCAAGGTGTCGGCTACCACCTTCTTGAACTCTGCATCCCTGGCCCTGGCTTCCTCGGCACTCAGGCCCGTGGAGGAGTAGCTCTGGATGACATGCTCACCAATCCGGATGACAGCGGTCGTGCCGGCAGGCGCTGCTTCGTTGTCGTAGCTGACCGAGCTGGAGGCCAGCACCTGCTTGGCAACGTCGCAGGAACTGGTGAACTTGGCCGTGCCGGTCGGGTTGAACTGGAAGGAACACTCCCTGGGATCCGCAACCACCACCACCTTGTTGTTGGCCTGGGCACGCGCCAGATCGGGGTTGGCCATCTCCGTCAGCAGCTTGAAGACGGGGAAATACGTCGCAATGGCCAGCGCGCAGCCCAGCATGATGATGGGCTTGCGGCCGATCTTGTCCGACAGCGCCCCAAAGACCAGGAAAAACGGCGTACCCACCAGCAAGGCAGCGGCGATCATCAGATTGGCCGTCACCGCATCCACCTTCAGTTGCTGCGTCAGGAAGAACAGCGCGTAGAACTGCCCCGTGTACCACACCACCGCCTGACCGGCCGTCAGACCAAACAGGGCAATGAGTACGATCTTCAGGTTCTTCCACTGGCCAAAGGACTCCGACAGCGGCGCCTTGGAGGTCTTGCCCTCGGCCTTCATCTTCTGGAAGGCCGGCGACTCGGACAGCTGCATGCGAATCCACACGGAAATGCCCAGCAGCAGGATGGACACCAGGAATGGGATGCGCCAACCCCAGTCGTTGAACACTTCCTCACCGGTAATGGTGCGGGTGCCCAGAATCACCAGCAGCGACAGGAACAGCCCCATGGTGGCCGTGGTCTGGATCCAGGCGGTGTAGGCACCGCGCTTGCCTGGAGGCGAGTGCTCAGCCACATAGGTGGCCGCGCCACCGTACTCTCCGCCCAACGCCAGGCCTTGCAGCAGGCGCAGGATGATGAGGATGATGGGCGCTGCCACCCCGATGGTGGCGTAGTTGGGCAGGATGCCGACAATGAAGGTCGAGACCCCCATGATCAGAATGGTCACCAGAAAGGTGTACTTGCGCCCGATCATGTCACCCAGGCGGCCAAAGAACAGGGCCCCGAAGGGGCGGACGATGAAGCCGGCGGCAAACGCCAGCAACGCAAAGATGAAGGCCGACGTCGGATCCAGCCCGGCAAAGAACTGCCTGGCAATGATGGCTGCCAGCGACCCGTACAGATAGAAGTCGTACCACTCGAACACCGTACCCAGCGACGAGGCCAGGATCACCTTGCGCTCCGCCGTGGTCATGGGGCGCGGTGCCGGCTTGCCCCCAGCGCTCATTGCAACGTTTACAGCCATATTTGTCTCCTTGGGAAATAGTTATGTCGCAGGCTGATGGCCGGGCCTGTCGGGACACTATTCCGCCGATTTCTGACAGTTTTCTGACAATAAAACCACGCAATTGACGCTCGAAAACATCCTGAGCAACAAAGCCAGGGTCTTCCCTAGTTGTTTGTTTTTCATTGTGAAATCACTGGTGCAAACCCCGAGAATTTTGCTGTTCCGCAGTAAGCAAATGGTCAGGGCCGCTCTCCAGAATGAATTTTGTCAAGGCAGGTTTTTACTTACTGTTTTCTGACAAAAACCAAGGAGGCAAACATGAGCGACCCAATCGTCGACAAAATCCAGAGCCACCCCAAGTACAAGGAGTTGCGCGCCAAGCGCAATCCGCTGGGGGTGACACTCACCATCCTGATGCTGATCGTCTATTACGGCTACGTCGGCCTGATCGCATTCGACAAAGAGCTGCTGGCACGGCCCATCGGTGAAGGCGTGACCACCCTGGGCATTCCCCTGGGCATGGGGGTGATCCTGTTCACCATCGCCATCACCGTGTACTACGTGTACATGGCCAACAACAAATTCGACGCCATGACCGAAGACCTGCTCAAGGATGTGACCAAATGACTCGTGTTGTGAAGAACCCCGCCAGCCTCGCGCTGGCCCTGGCCGCCCTGACGGCCAGCCCGCTGGCCCTGGCCGCTGGCGGCGACATCGGTGAAGCTGCCAAGCAGCAGACCAACTGGATCGCCATCATCATGTTCGGCGTGTTCGTGGCAGGTACCCTGTGGATCACCAAATGGGCTGCCAGCAAGACCAAGTCGGCCGCCGACTTCTACACCGCCGGCGGTGGCATCACCGGCTTTCAGAACGGCCTTGCAATTGCCGGCGACTACATGTCGGCCGCATCGTTCCTGGGTATTTCGGCAGCGGTGATGGCTACCGGCTACGACGGGCTGATCTACTCCATCGGCTTCCTGGTGGGCTGGCCCGTCATCACCTTCCTGATGGCCGACCGCCTGCGCAACCTGGGCAAGTTCACCTTTGCCGACGTGGCCGGCTACCGCTTTGAACAAGGCCCGATCCGCCTGTTCGCAGCCTCGGGCACGCTCATCGTGGTGGCGTTCTACCTGATCGCCCAGATGGTCGGTGCCGGCCAGCTCATCAAGCTGCTGTTCGGCCTGGAGTACTGGGTTGCCGTGGTGCTGGTGGGTGTGCTGATGATGGTGTACGTGCTCTTTGGCGGCATGACGGCCACCACCTGGGTGCAGATCATCAAGGCCTGCCTGCTGCTGTTTGGTGTGACCTTCATGGCCTTCATGGTGCTGGCACAGTACGGCTTCAGCCCCGAAGCGCTGTTTGCCAAGGGCGTGGAAGTGCGCACGCAGATCGCCGCCAACTCGGGCAAGACGCCTGAGGAAGCGGCCAAGGCCGGCCTGTCCATCATGGGCCCCGGCGGCTTCATCAAGGATCCGATCTCGGCCATCTCCTTCGGCATGGCGCTGATGTTCGGTACCGCCGGTCTGCCCCACATCCTGATGCGCTTCTTCACCGTGCCCAACGCACGTGAAGCCCGCAAGTCGGTGGGCTGGGCATCGGTGTGGATCGGCTACTTCTACATCCTGATCTTCATCATCGGCTTTGGCGCCATCACCCTGGTGCTGACCAACCCCGAAATGGCCGACACCACCAAGGGCGTGATCCACGGCGGCGCCGGCACGGCCAACATGGCAGCGGTGCTGGTGGCCAAGAGCGTGGGCGGTGACGTGTTCTACGGCTTCATCTCGGCCGTGGCCTTCGCCACCATCCTGGCCGTGGTGGCAGGTCTGACGCTGTCCGGCGCTTCCGCCGTCTCGCACGACCTGTACGCCACCGTACTCAAGCACGGCAAGGCCGACAGCGCTGCCGAGCTGAAGGTCTCGCGCATCACCACCATGAGCCTGGGCGTGATCGCCGTGCTCCTGGGCATCGCCTTCGAGAAGCAGAACATCGCCTTCATGGTGTCGCTGGCATTCGCCGTGGCCGCCTCGGCCAACTTCCCTGCGCTGATCCTGTCGATGCTGTGGAAGAACTGCACCACCCGCGGTGCCGTGATCGGCGGCTTCATGGGGCTGATCTCTTCCGTGGGCCTGACCATCGTCTCGCCCTCGGTGTGGGAAGCCACCCTGGGCAACCCTGCCGGTTCAGCCTGGTTCCCCTACTCCTCGCCGGCCCTGTTCTCCATGACCATCGGCTTCGTCGGCGTGTGGTTCTTCTCCATCACCGACAACAGCGCCCGCGCCAAGGTGGACCGCGCAGCCTTCCCCGCACAGCAAGTGCGTTCGGAAACCGGTCTGGGTGCTGCCAAGGCTTCCAGCCACTGATCCCCAGAGCCTGCCCCGGCCTGTCCGCCAGACCGTGGGCTCCCTCAAAAAAAGCCGGAAACCTTTCCGGCTTTTTTGTTCCTCACGCTGCAACACACAGGCCAGTGGCGTCCTGGTCACAATGCAACAGCTCACCTCAGCGCTCCGTGCAGACAAGCCGGTACAAGGCTTCCTGCACCGGCTGCTGCAACACCCTGGGCGCCGCCTGCGGCTTGGCGCCATCCTGCTCGACGCGCTCGCGCGTATGGCAATTGAGCACCTGGGTCAGCTGCTGCGCGCGCTCGGTCGGGTCCTTGATAAAGCGGTACACGATGTACTGGACGATCTTTTCCCCGTCCTGCTCACGCGCCAGATACTGCCCATCCACCACATCGAACTTGTTCACCGATGGCACAAGATAACTCCAGGGCCGAAAGAAATCCGACTCTCGATGTTCCTGAAGCACCAGGGAACCCTGCGGCAGCTGGCCGCGCTTGAATTCGTACCACGTGTAGTCGTAATAGGCCAGATAGGCAAACATCCCGCTGCCCGCACAGACAGGAATCACCCATTTGGGCAATCGCCCCTTGCTGAACTTGCGCAGCGCGTAACCCAGCGCACCAGCACACAGACCGATGATGAAGACACCCAACAAATTCCAGATCATGCTTTCTCCCTGAAAAAATGGGCCTTCCGAAGAAAGCCCATTTCACGTTTTCAATATGTTATTTGAGCAAACAGACCATCAGGGGTAGCGCACGCGGCGCACCATCTCTTGAATTTCCTCACTGGGTTCCTCGGTGGCCAACGACACCCCGATGGCCACCGCGAAGTTGGTGAGCGCACCGATCACACCCACGGACAGAGGCGAAATGCCCAGGATCCAGTACTCAGGCGTGTTGGGGAAGTTGTTGGTGCCGGGAATGAAGAACCAGCCCAGGTACATGAAGATGTAGCCGATGGTCACTGCCGCCCCGGCCAGCATGCCGGCCACTGCCCCCTTGTGGTTCACGCGCTTGACGAAAATACCCATCATCAGCGCCGGGAACAGAGTGGCGGCCGCCATGCCGAATGCCAGTGCCACCGTCTGCGCCGCAAATCCCGGGGGATTCAATCCCAGCCATGTGGCCACGATGATGGCACCGGTCATGGCCAAGCGGGCGTAGAGCATCTCCGTCTTCTCCGAGATATGCGGCATCAGGGTGTTCTTCAGCAGGTCGTGACTGATCGCGGAAGAGATTGCCAGCAACAGCCCCGAGGCGGTGGACAGCGCCGCTGCAATGCCGCCAGCTGCCATCAGACCGATCAGCCAGGCAGGCATGTTGGCCACTTCGGGCAGTGCCAGCACCAGGATGTCGTTGTTCACGGTCAGCTCGTTGCCTTGCCAGCCGCGCTCGGCGGCGGTGCCAGCGGCAAACTCCTTGTTGCCCTCGTTATAGAACTGGATGCGACCATCCTTGTTCTTGTCGTCCACCTTCAGCAAGCCGGTCTGCTCCCAGGTCTTGAACCACTCGGGGCGCTCGTCATAGGCCAGTGCCGGCTTGTCGGTGCCTTCGGGGTACACCGTTTCCAGCAGGTTCAAGCGTGCCATGGCGGCCAGCGAGGGCACGGTGGTGTAGAACAGCGCGATGAACACCAGCGCCCAGCCAGCCGACCAGCGAGCATCCTGAATGTTCGGCACGGTGAAGAAGCGGATGATCACGTGCGGCAGACCAGCGGTGCCCACCATCAGGGTCAGGGTGAAGAGGAACATGTTCCACTTGTTGCTGACATCGGCGGTGTAGTCCTGGAAGCCCAGATCGCGCACCACCAGATTCAGTTTCTCCAGCAGCGGCAAGCCCGACGCAGCGTGCGTGCCGAACAGTCCGGTTTGCGGCAGGACATGACCCGTCATCATCACCGACAGGTAGGCTGCCGGAATGGTAAAGGCCAGAATCAGCACGATGTACTGCGCCACCTGGGTGTAGGTCACGCCCTTCATGCCCCCCAGCACGGCATAGAAGAACACCACCACGGAGGAAATCAGCAAACCGTTGGTGCTGCTCACCTCCAGGAAGCGCGAGAAGGCCACGCCGGCGCCCGTCATCTGGCCGATCACATAGGTCAGCGAGATGATGAGCAGACACAGCACAGCCACCACGCGCGCAGCCTTGGTGCCGTGGCGCTTGCCCACGAAGTCCGGCACCGTGTAGGCACCAAAACGACGCATGTAGGGCGCCAGCAGCGTGGCCAGCAGCACATAGCCACCGGTCCAGCCCATGATGAACGAAGAGTTCACGTAACCCACGGAGATCAGACCCGCCACGGAAATGAACGAGGCCGCCGACAGCCAGTCGGCCGCCGTGGCCATGCCGTTCATGACCGGGTTCACTTCGCCGCCGGCAATATAGAACTCGCGGGTGGATTTGGCTCGCGCCCACAGCGCAATGACCGTGTAGATCACGAATGAGCCAATCACGAAAATGAAGTTAATCCAGAACTGACTCATACTCAATCCTCAAGGCCAAAATCTTTGTCCATCTTGTTCATGCGCCATGCATAAAAAAATATAAGGACCAGAAAAGTCAAAATGGATCCCTGCTGGGCAAACCAGAAACCAAGATCTGCACCGCCAACTTTTATGCCCATGAATAATGGACGCAGCAATATACCAAAGCCATAGGAAGCCAAAGCCCAAATGCTCAAGCAAATGGCAATGAGTTTCACGTTGGCATGCCAGTAGGCATGATCTCTTTCCGTCAATTGTTTCAAAACAATGTCTCCTTTACATTTTTAAAAATTAATTTTGAAAATCAAACTTCAAATGAATCGAATGATTTTTCGCGCAACGGCAATTCTCCTTCTCAAGTTAGAGTTTGATGAATGTCAAAGGCAAGAAGGCACAGCCATGAGCGACTGCACACTCGCCATCATTTGCCATTCGCTTACGCAACTCTTACGTACATTGGTTTTTCCAAAAAACCTAGGGAAAATGCCCATTCGTGCAATTTGTCAAAGAAAACAAAGAACAACGACAAACACAGGCCACCCTTTACCGCAACAAAAATTAATATGAATAGGTATTAACCACATAATCCTCGGGCGCAACTTGTATTGACATAAATTTTTCTTGCGCTATGAAGAGCGTTTTCTCCCAAAGTTTTCACCCGCACGCAGTCAGGCCTTCCATGGACACCTCCAGCCCTCCCTCCGCCTCCCCCCTGCCCGACAGCACCGCCTTGCTAGCAACCCCGCTGGCTGCCCTGGTGCGACACGCCCCCCTGATGACGGCGCCCGACACCAGCATCCGCGAAGGTGCCCAGGCCATGCGGGCGGCAGGGGTCTCATCGGTGCTGCTGGTGCATGAAGGGCAACTGCAAGGCATCGTCACCGACCGCGACCTGCGCAACCGGGTCCTGGCCCAGGGGCTGTCGCCCGAGCGCCCACTGGCCGACGTTGCCAGCGCGGCACGGCACCACCTGCCCGACAGCGCCAGCGCACTGGATGCCCTGACGCTGATGGCACGCCACAACATCCACCACATACCCGTGCTGCAAGGCACCCAGGTGGTGGGTGTGGTCACCCCTTCGGACGTGGGACTGCACCAGGGTCCATCGCCCGTGCAACTGGCCAGCAGCATCCACAAGGCCGACAGCGTGGCCGCCCTGGCGGCCTGCAGTGCCCAGGTGCCCGCCATGCAGCTGGCCCTGGCACGCAGCGGTGCCGGCGCGCACAGCGTGGCACGCATGGTGACCACGGTGACCGATGCCATCACCGTGCGCCTGATCGCCCTGGCGCAGCAGGAGCTGGGGCCGGCGCCGGTGGCCTGGACCTGGGTGGCGGCAGGATCGCAGGCCCGCATGGAGCAGACCGCGCGCACCGATCAGGACAACTGTCTGCTGCTGGCCGACGATTACGACCCCAGCGCCCACGGTGCCTACTTCGAAGCGCTGACGCGCCAGGTGTGCGATGGCCTGGACGCCTGCGGCTACGTGCATTGCCCCGGCGACATGATGGCCATGACCGAGCGCTGGCGTCAGCCGCTACAGCAGTGGCGGCGCTACTTTCGCCAATGGATCGACCAACCCGAGTCCATGGCACTGATGCTGTGCAGCGTGTTCTTTGACCTGCGCGCCATCGATGGCGATGCCGCCCTGCTGGAGCAGCTGCGCCAGGAGGAGCTGGCGCGGGCGCAGGACAGCAAGCTGTTTCTGGGGCTGATGGTGCGCAATGCCCTCTCGCAGCACCCGGCACTGGGCTGGCTGGGGGGGCTGCGCGTGATCCGCAAGGGGCAGCATGCGGGGTGCATCGACCTCAAGCACAACGCCATTGCCCCCATGGTGGATCTGGCCCGCATCTACGCCCTCTCCGGCGGGCTGCCCGCCGTCAATACGCGCGAGCGTCTGGAGCAGGCCGGTGCGCTGGATGGCGGCGAGCTCAGCCCCAGCGCCGCGCGCGACCTGCGCGATGCGCTGGAAATCGTCAGCGACCTGCGCCTGGCGCACCAGACCCGGCAGATCCAGGCTGGCAAATCGCCCGACAACTTCCTGCCCGTGGGCCAGCTCTCGCGCTTTGAGAAGTACCAGCTCAAGCAAGCCTTGCGCATCGTTCGGGAATTGCAGGCGGTGCTCAAGAGACGCTATCAAATATAGAGCTTCATGCGACTGTCAGTTAACGATTTCAAAAATAAATATATATGAAACAAACAACCGACAGGCGCCACCAGCTATCAGATCAGAAGCAAATCAATACTTCAGACGCGCGTAATAGGTCTTTTGCGCCGCCTCACGGGCCTGCCTCAGGGTGAGGATGCCCATTTTTTCCAGCTGCCCCATCAGGTGCAGCCAGACCTCGGCGGTGACCATGGCATCGCCCAGGGCGGTGTGGCGGCCAAAGATGGTCAGGCCAAAGCGCTCGGCCAGCGCTTCCAGACGGTGCGATTCCTGATTCGGATGCGCCACGGCCGACAGCAGCAGCGTATCCAGCACCGGCTGGGCAAACACCACCCCGGTGCGCTGCTCCAGCAGTTGCAGGAACTTCATGTCGAACGCTGCGTTGTGCGCCACCAGCACGCTGTCTGCGGCAAAGCGGTGGAAGACCGGCAGCACCTTCTCGATGCGCGGCTGGTCGGCCACCATCTCGGGCGTGATGCCGTGGATGGGGATGCCCGCCTCGGGAATGTCGCGCCCCGGATGCACCAGCTGCTCGTAGCACTCGTGCGCCAGCAGACGGCCATTGACGATGCGCACCGCGCCGATCTGGATGATCTGATCGCCCCCCGACGGGTCAAGCCCGGTGGTTTCGGTATCGAATACGGTGAAGCGCAGGCTGCGCAGGGGGCGATCGTCCCAGTCGCTATCCGACTCGCGGTACTGGAACAGGTCGAAGTCGTAGAACTCCGGACGGCTGCTGACATGCGGCAGCGCGGGCGCCTGTGCTGCCGTCGTGGACTGACCGGCCCCCAGGGGCAGCTGAAAGCGGAAATACGCCTGGTGGCTGGCGCGCTCGCGCTCAAACCCCATGGAGCCACCGTGGCGCTGCACCACATCGCGCACGCTCAGGGTGCTGCGCTCGGCCCCCAGCTGCATGGGGTCCATCTCCCAGCTCATCACGGTCTCGGTGCTCATGGCATGACCCACCCACACCAGGTCCAGATACGCGTAGCGCTCATCGCCACGCTGCAGGCGCAGACGCAGGCTGCGCACGGCAAATTCGCTGATCAAGCGCTCTCCCAGGTAGGTCAGCGCCTGCAACAGGGAATAGCTGTCCACGCGCAGCCACAGATCGTCTTCCGCCTCGTCTGCCGTCACTGGCCGCGTCAGCTGCTCCTGCATGTGCTGCTGCACAGCCGCCAGCAGCTCCTGACCCAGCATGCTCTCCAGCGGCCAGCGGGTGCGCACGTCGGCAGCAATGCGCTGGGCCAGCGCCTCGATGCGCCCGCTCACACGCTCCAGCTCGGTGTGCACCACCTGCCACAGGCGCTCCTGCACAGCGCTGATCGGCGTGGCCGGAAGCTGCTCCTGCCCGTCGGCCACGTCGGGCTGCCGGGCCTTGCGCGGGTCCAGCGCGGCCAGCGCGGCACGCAGCGCCCCCAGGCTGGCGCGATTGCCCTCGGTCATGCTGTGCAGCATGTTGTCACGCGCCTGCTCTTCGGCAAAGCTGTGCGTCACATCCTCCAGCAGCAGCATGAAGCCGGTCAGCTCCGGCATGGCGGCCGGCTGTGCTCCCGCAGCGGCCTGCCGGGCCTCGCCCGCCAGCACCGGCGTCATCTGCACGCGCAGCAGGTGGCCGTCCTGCGTGTGCGTGACAAATTGCCGCCCCGGATACACCGCTGCGCGCTCCAGCCGCTGCTGCATGCCCTGCAGGGCGTGCAGCAGCACGGCACGGTCGAGCAACCCGTACACCGAGCGGCCAATGCCCACTGCCCCTGCACCCCACTGCTGGCGCGCCAGGTGGTTGCACAGCAGGATGCGCCCCTCCAGGTTGCACACCAGCACGGCCTGTTGCAGCTCGGCCAGCAGGGCGGCCAGATGGTCTTTTTCCTGCTGCATGCGACCGCTGGCGCGGCGCACTTCTTCCTTCATGTCGCGGCGCAGGCCATCGCGCTGCTCCACCAGCGTCTGCAGCACTTCCGCCAGGGGCTGGATCTGGCCGGGCTGCGGCGCCAGGGGCGGCGCATCGTGCAGCGTCAGCAGCACACGCCCTTGCTCGGCCAGACGGGCCAGTGCCTGGCGCGGCTGCCATACCCAGCGCCGCCAGCACCACAGCAGGGCCCCTCCACCGACGGCCCAGACCAGCCACCACAGCGGTGCCACCTGGGCCCAGGCCTGCGCCCACTGCGCGCGCTGCTCGGCCGCCAGCACCAGCCACGACAGCCCCCACAGCAGAGCCAGCGCAACGCCCGTGCCCCCAAAAAGCACTGCGACGGCCAACATCCATCCTGATTTCTTCTGCATCGTCCTATGTCTCCTTGATGGCCTGATATCTGGTCCGCCGGCCGTGAGCAAGCCCACAAAAAAGTGAGCTTGCAACGCTTGCCCAGCAAGCCTTTCAGGCTCTCTTTTTGCTGATTATCTAAACGGCGTTCAGCCGCAGGCGCTGCTGCAGCACGGCCTTGAAGCGCTGCACCACGGCCAGTGTGTCGTGCAGCAGCTGGCGCTCCAGGCTGCTCAGGCCTGCCATGTCCACCTGCCCGGTGACGGGCTGGCCCTGCTCCAGCTCACGCAGCCCCGCCTGCAGGCGCAGCTCCATGAAGAAGTGCAGGCTTTCTTCCAGGGCCTGGGCCAGATCGGCGTCCAGCACCTGCTCCTGCGCCAGAGCGCGCAGGCGCTCGGTGGTGCTGGCTGCATGCACGCCATGCGCCAGCGCCAGACTGCGCACGCCATGCACGATGGGAAACAGCCCGGCCTTCTTCACGTGCACCGGCGCCTCCTGCGCACGCCCCAGCAGGCGCTGCCACCAGGCGGGGCTGCTCTCGAAGGCCAGCACCGGTGCGGCAAAACGTGCCAGCTGCACGTCGCTGTCGATGGTGACCTCGCGCAGATTGGTGCGCACCTGCGCCAGCAGGCTGGCGTCGCCCGCCACGGCATGAGCGTCGATGAAGATGGCCAGCTGCATCAGGCTGTCGTCCTGCGGCATCAGCAACCAACGGCGCGCGCGCTGGCTGAATTCGGCCACGCTGCCACGCCAGGCCGGGTTGCTGAGCATGACACCGCCCGGGCAGGGCGGGTAGCCAAAATCGTGCAGCACGTCGGAAAACCGCTGGCAGATCTGCGCCAGGTCATCCGGCGGGGTGTAGCCATCGCGCAGCAGCAGGCCGTTGTCCTGATCGGTCTTGAGCAGCTGCTCGCCGCGCCCCTCGCTGCCCATGACGAACAGGCAGCTGTTGTCCAGCAACTCCTGCGGCGCCACCATGTGCCAGGCGCGCTCGAACAGACGGGTGTTGAGCTGCTGCACCAGCTGCGCCATCAGGCCGATGCGCATGCCGCCACGGTGCAGCGCAGCAATCAGCGGCGTGATGCTTTGCGCCGCCTGTGCCAGGGCCGCAATGTCCTGCGCCTGCTCGATCTGCACCCCTACCAGGTGCGACTGGTTGGCCACAAAGCCAAACAGATCCAGGGCGCGCAGCAAGCCCAGGATGGCACCCTGCTCGTCCACCACCACCAGGCGGTGCACACGCTCGCGCAGCAGCAGGGCCATGGCATCGCCGATGGTGGCACTGGCGGCAATGGTGACCACGGGCGTGGTGGCCAGCTCCCCCACGGGCAGGGTGTCAAGAGGCCGGCCATCCAGGACCGCGTTCTGCAGTGAGGTGGCCGTGAAGATGCCCAGCCCCTGCACCCCGTCCTGCGCGCCCATGCCTTCCACCAGCACGCTGGTGGTGCGCTGGGTCTTGAAGACACGTGCCACCTCGACAATGCTGGCGCTGGCTGCCACCCGGTGCGCCGGGCGCAGATAGGCCTGATCCACGCGCGCCAGCAACAGCGACTGGGTCTCCAGTTGCGGCGCACGCGCGGTGCTGGCCGCTGTCGGCGGAAGTGGCTGTATGGATTCGGTTTCGGTACTCATGACGTGCTATTCAACGTTCCAAGCCTTGCTCCACGCTTGCAAGCGCCTGCCAATGCTGGGTAAACCAGGGGTCGTCCTGCACACAGGCCCGCAACATGGGCAGGCTGTCCAGCCCCCAGAACACGTGCCCATCGACCTCGAACGCGGGCACGCCGAACACGCCACGCTCGGCCGCCATCTCGGTGTTGCTGCGCAGCAGCGCCTTGGCCTCTTCCAGGGTGCAGCGCAGTTGCGGTTGCAGGCGCTGCTCCAGCTCGGCCAGTCGCTGCGGGTCCAGGGCATCGTGTCCGCCCTGCCAGACATGGCGCAGCACCGTCTCTGCCACAAAGCGGTTGATGGTGCCGGCCCCGGCTCCGCTGGCCGGGCTGCATTGCAGCGCCAGCCGCAGCAGGGGCAGCGACGAAAAGGGATGACGTGCCGGCATCTGCAGCTCGACGCCCAGGAGCTGCCCCAGCCAGCTCACGTGGCGATACAGCCAGGCGCGCTTGGGCGCAATCGCCGCCGGCCCCGGGTTGCCCCACTGCTTGAGCAAGGCGCCCAGCAGCACTGGCCGGTAGCTCACGTGGTAGTGCACCCCTTCCAGCGTTTGCGGCAACTGGGCAAACGCCAGCCACGCATAGGGCGAGGCAAAGTCCAGATAACACGTTATTTCACGCATGGCGCAGGCTCCTCAATGGGTGGAATCAATGGGTGGATAAATCCGCGCATACTGACACAATACGCGGCGCACCACGCCCAACCAGAGGCTCCCCGCCCGCGCCCCACCCATGAGCTACGCTGCCCACGAACCCTACAGCACCACTTCCGACCTCAGCTCGGCCATCGACCTGATCGAGCACCTGCCGCAATACGGCGTGCCGCCCGATGTCGTCGCACAACTGCAGGCGGCCGTGCGCGAGTTGCAGGAACATACCCACGCCCTCACCCTGGAGCTGCGGGACGAGGTGGCCATGCGCGAGCAGATCCAGCACCAGCTGGAGCACCAGGTGATGCACGATGCACTCACCACCCTGCCCAACCTGCTGTTCATGCGCGATCAGCTGCAGCGCGCACTGGCACGCCTGCGCCGCTACCCCGAGCGCGGCTTTGCCCTGCTGTATCTGGACATCGACGGCTTCAAGCACTTCAACGACGACCTGGGCCACCAGGCGGGCGATGCCGTGCTCTACGAGCTGGCCCAGCGCCTGCTGGAGAGCGTGCGCCCCACGGACGTGGTCGCGCGCATTTCGGGCGATGAATTCGTCGTCCTGGCCGACACCGGCAGCCAGCCCGAGGCTGCCGAGCGCATGGCCCAGCGCATCCAGCTCGCCATGCAGCAGCCCATGCACATTGCCGAGCGCGCGCTGCAGGTGCCGGTCAGCATCGGCATCACCCCCGGCCACCGCCACTACCGCAACATCGACCAGATGCTGCACGACGCCGACGTCGCCCTGTGCCAGGCCAAGCAGGGCGCAGAGGGCAGCCAGCGCTGCGCCCTGTTCAGCCGGTTCAGCGCGGACGCTGCCGCCTAGCCAGCCGCGCTACGCCTGCCAGCCCTGGGGCGGCGTCAGCCCCAGATGGCGCCAGGCCGCCTGCGTGGCCACGCGCCCGCGCGGGGTGCGTTGCAGATAGCCCTGCTGGATGAGGTAGGGTTCAATCACGTCTTCAATCGTGCCGGCATCCTCGCCAATGCTGGCGGCGATGTTGTCCACGCCCACCGGCCCGCCATCAAAGCGGTGGATCACGGCTTCGAGCAGCTTGCGGTCCATCACATCAAAGCCTTCGGGATCGACGTCCAGCATGGCCAGCGCCTGCGCGGCAATCTCCTGGGTGATGGTGCCGTCGCCCTTCACATCGGCAAAGTCGCGCACACGGCGCAGCAGACGGTTGGCAATGCGTGGCGTGCCGCGCGAGCGCCGGGCGATCTCCATCGCCCCTGCCTCGTCGATGGGCGCATGCAGCAAACCGGCGCTACGCGTGACGATGCGCTCGAGTTCTTGCGGCGTATAAAACTCCAGCCGCGCCACGATGCCAAAGCGGTCGCGCAGCGGATTGGTGAGCATGCCCGCGCGCGTGGTGGCCCCCACCAAGGTAAAGGGCTGCAAGTCCAGCTTGATCGAGCGCGCCGCTGGGCCTTCGCCGATCATGATGTCGATCTGGTAGTCCTCCAGCGCGGGGTAGAGGATTTCCTCCACCACGGGGGAGAGGCGGTGGATCTCGTCGATGAACAGCACATCGCCCGCCTCCAGACCGGTAAGCAGCGCGGCCAGATCCTTGGGTTTTTCCAGCACCGGGCCACTGGTCTGGCGCAGGTTCACCCCCAGCTCGGCGGCGATGATGTGCGACAGCGTCGTCTTGCCCAGCCCCGGCGGGCCAAACAGCAGCACATGATCGAGCGCCTCGGCGCGCTTTTTGGCGGCGCCGATGAAGATTTCCAACTGCGCGCGCGCCTTGCTCTGGCCCACATAGTCCTGCAACAGCTTGGGGCGCAGGGCGCGCTCCAGCGCCTCTTCGCCGCGCGAGGCGCTGGTGGCGGCCACCAGGCGCTGTGCCGGGGCGGGCGCACTGCCCGGGCCCTGGCCAAAATCTTCGGTGTGGATGCTCATGAATTCCTGAATAAATAGCTGTCAGCGCTTGCTGGATAAGGGTTTGAGGCCGATTTTGCTTAAATTATTTAGCCAATGCCTTCAGCGCCAGTTTGATGCCCTCGCTCACGCCCACATCGGCAGGCAGGGCCTTGAGGGCGGCATTGGCCTCCTTGTCGTTGTAGCCCAGCGCCAGCAGCGCTTGCAGGATGTCGGCGCGCTCGGCGCTGGTGGCCTGCAGGGCGCTGCTGCCGGCGCTGATGGCATCGCCCAGCTTGCCCTTGAGTTCGAGCAGCAGGCGCTCGGCGGTTTTTTTGCCGATGCCGGGCACTTTCACCAAACGCCCCACTTCCTGCAGGCTCACCGCCTGGGCCAGATCGTCGGCGCTCAGGCCCGACAGGATGGACAGCGCCGTGCGCGGCCCCACGCCGCTGACCTTGATCAGCTCGCGAAAGGTCTGGCGCTCCTGGGCCGTGGCAAAACCATAGAGCAACTGGGCATCTTCGCGCACGACAAAATGCGTCAGCAAACTGACGCTTTGGCCCACAGCGGGCAGCTGGTAAAAGGTGCCCATGGGCACCTGCACCTCGTAGCCCACGCCGTGGCAATCGATGATCACCTCCGGGGGATGCTTGGCTGCCAGCGTGCCAGTCAATTTGCCTATCATTGCTTTCCTCTTTCAGCCCCAAGGCTGTTTGTTAGCGCCGCCACGGACCACGGGTTTGGCGGCTTTTGTCCTTTAGGGAATTATCCGCGTGATCCTGCGCCACACCTTTACCCCCCACAACAACACCCGCCTCTCGCATCTGTGCGGCCCGGCCGACCAGCACCTGCGCACCATCGAAAACGCCCTGCAAGTGGGCATTGCCCACCGCCATGAGCAGTTCAAGATCGACGGCCCCAAGGCCAAGGCCAATCAGGCGCTGGACGTGTTGCAGGCGCTGTACGAACTGGCCGACGACCCCATCAGCGACGACATGGTGCAGCTCACCTTGGCGGGCGACGCCCACATGCTGCAAGCCGCGCCCGATGCGCTGGAGCTGCACACCCGCAAGGGCAATCTGCGCGCGCGCACGCCCAACCAAGCGCTGTACTTAGACAACATTGCCCAGCACGACATCACCTTTGGCATTGGCCCGGCGGGCACGGGCAAGACCTATCTGGCCGTGGCCTGCGCCGTCGATGCCCTGGAAAAAGGCAGCGTGCAGCGCATCGTGCTCACCCGCCCGGCGGTGGAGGCGGGCGAGCGCCTGGGCTTTCTGCCGGGTGACCTGACGCAAAAGGTCGACCCCTACCTGCGCCCGCTGTACGACGCGCTCTACGAGCTGATGGGCTACGAGAAGGTGCAAAAGGCCTTTGAGCGCAACACGCTGGAGATCGCGCCGCTGGCCTTCATGCGCGGGCGCACGCTCAACAATGCCTTTGTGATCCTGGACGAGGCGCAGAACACCACGCCCGAGCAGATGAAGATGTTCCTGACACGCATCGGCTTTGGCACCAAGGCGGTGGTGACGGGCGACGTCAGCCAGATCGACCTGCCCCGGGGCAGCCTGAGCGGCCTGATCGATGCCGAGCGCGTGCTCAAGCGTGTGCGCGGCATTGCCATCACGCGCCTGTCCAGCGCCGACGTGGTGCGCCACCCGTTGGTGGCGCGCATTGTCGATGCCTACGATGCCCAAGCCCGCTGATTTTTCTTATTTTTATAGCTGTCCGCGCTTGCTGCGTAAGGACTGGAGGCCAAAATGGCTCTAAATCAACTGCAACTTTCCCTGCAATTTGGCCGCGATATTGAAGACGTGGCCACGCACCGCGCCGTGCTCACGCGCAGCCGCGTGACGCGCTGGATCCGCCATGCGCTCAGCTTGGATGCCGAAATCACCGTGCGCATCGTTGCCGCTGACGAGGGGCAACAGCTCAATGCCCAGTACCGCAACAAGGACTACGCCACCAACGTGCTCACCTTCGACTACCAGCAGGAGCCGCTGGTGCTGGCCGACCTGGTGCTGTGCGCCCCGGTGGTCGCGCGCGAGGCGCAAGAGCAAAACAAAACGCTGGAAGAGCACTACGCCCACCTGCTGGTACACGGCACGCTGCACGCCCAGGGCTGGGACCACGAAACCAGCGAGGAAGACGCGCAGGAGATGGAGGACTACGAAACCGCCATCATGCAGGAGCTCGGCTACGCCGACCCCTACGCCAAGGATTAGGAAGTACTGGGAAGTATTGGGAGATATCAGGCGGCGGCGGACTGGGCTGCCGTCGCCCCAGGCGCACAAAACAGTGCGTAGAGCGCCTGCATGATCTGCAGGGTACGCCCATCTTCCAGCCGGTACCAGATGAACTTGCCCGTGCGGCGCGTGCCGACCACGCCCTCGCGGCGCAGCACGCCCAGTTGCTGCGACAGCGTGGGCTGGGTGATGCCGGTGAGCTGCTCCAGCTCGCCCACCGTACGCTCCTGCTGCACCAGCTGGCACAGCAGCATCAGGCGGTCGATATTGCCCAGCACTTTGAGGGTGCTCACCACCTCGGCCGCGTGCTGGCGCACGGCATCCATGTCCATCTCAGTGGCGGTGGCGGGCAAGGTGGTGACAGCGGTCATAACGCAGACGTTCACAAAGGTGTTTTCAGGGGGCAGTACCTTACGCCACATGACAAATCTCTGTCCCGCATAAGGCCAAGCTTTGCCTCCTGTTTTCCCCGCTTGTCCTGGCCGCTTATTTCTGCTCAGCGCCTCCCTGCTTCAGCGGGCAGGTGCTGATGCCCAGCAGGGGGTACAGCGGACAAAAACGCACCAGGCCCGTGGCCAGCGGAATCACCCCCAGCCAGCCCCACCAGCCGACGGTGCCCGTAGCGGCCAGGGCAATCAGCACCACGCCCACCAGGATGCGCAAAATGCGGTCGATACCGCCGATGTTGGCTTTCATGCTCTCTCTCCTTGCAACAAAAACAGATACGCGCCACCGTGACGCAATAGCATTCTAAATAATATATACAAATATAAATTATTTGTGCGTCGCGCGGCTTCCTCGCTTCCACGGCGGTGACCAGACCCGATCGGCGCCGGCGCTACCGCCACGCAGGTAAAAGCTGTTTCACCTCCAGCCCGATGGCTGCGGCGCGGCAAATGGCCGCAACCGCGCTCATCTGCACCTAAGATGCCCACCCACACCCTCACTGCAGGGCCGCGCACGTACTGGAGACGCGTGCGCAGGATTGCATCCACAGACACACAACAAAAAGGGCAGACATGGATTTCTTTGGTCCCATCGAACACGTGGTGCTGCTGCTGGTGGCAGCGTTTGTCGCCGGAGCATTGAATGCCGTCGCAGGCGGCGGCAGTTTTCTGACGCTGCCGGCCCTGGTCTTTACCGGCGTGCCGCCAGTGGTGGCCAATGCCACCGGCACGGTGGCGCTGCTGCCGGGCTACGCCGCCGGCGCCTGGGGCTTTCGCGAGGACATGCAGGCCCCGCCGGGGCTGACGATGCGCCAGTCGGTGGTGCTTTCGCTGCTGGGCGGGGCCGCCGGTGCGGGGCTGCTGCTGGTCACTTCCAACGAGATGTTCCAGAAGATCGTGCCCTGGCTGCTGCTGGCCGCCACGGCGCTGTTTGCCTTTGGTCCGCAGATCCGGGCCTGGGCCGCCGGCCAGCAGCACGGCGCGCCATCGACGACCAAGGCGGCCATCGGCATGCTGGCCGTGGCGCTGTATGGCGGCTATTTCAACGGCGGACTGGGCATTCTGTGCCTGGCATTGTTTGGCCTGCTGGGGCAGACGCAGCTCAACGCCATGAATGGCATGAAGAACCTGGTCTCGGCCCTGCTCACTGCCATTGCCGTGGGGGTGTACGCCGCTGGCGGCATCGTCGAGTGGAAGCTGGCGTTCCTGATGATGGTGGCGGCCACCGCCGGCGGCTACGGCGGCGCGCGCGTGGCGCGCAAGCTGCCTGCGCCGGTGCTGCGCTGGGGCATTGTGGCCACCGGGCTGATCATGACGGTGCTGTTCTTCCTGAAACAATAGCTGCTTGCGCTTGAATGGATTGCATTTCAATGGAAAAATACCTAGAAATCCACGTCTTGCAAGCGCTACCAGCTCTTTTAATGAGAGCGCGACCATAAAAAAACCCTGCCCGCAATTGGGCAGGGTTTTTTGTGTGGACGCTAACGCCAGTCGGACCAATCAGGCCAGCAGGGCGTTGACGCGCTTGACGTAAGCGGCCGGGTCTTCCAGCTGCCCGCCTTCGGCCAGCAGGGCCTGGTCGAACAGGATGTGTGCCAGGTCGTTGAAGTGCACGCTGCCGTCGAGCTTCTTGACCAGCGGGTGCTCGGGGTTGACTTCCAGCACCGGCTTGCTGACGGGCACGCTCTGGCCGGCCTGACGCAGCAGCCGCGCCATCTGGCTGCTCATGTCGCCGTCCTTGACGACCAGGCAGGCGGGCGAATCGACCAGGCGGGCGGTCACGCGCACGTCCTCGGCCTTGTCCTTGAGCGCTTCCTTGAGCTTGGCCAGCAGGGGCTTGAAGGCTTCGGCGGCTTCTTCAGCGGCCTTCTTCTCTTCCTCATCCTGCAGCTTGCCCAGGTCGATGGCGCCACGGGCCACCGATTGCAGCGGGGTGCCGTCGAACTCGTGCAGGTAGTTGAGCGCCCACTCATCGACCCGGTCGGTCATGAGCAGCACTTCGATGCCCTTCTTCTTGAACACTTCCAGCTGCGGGCTGTTCTTGGCGGCGGCCAGCGTCTCGGCGGTGATGTAGTAGATCGCCTCCTGGCCTTCCTTCATGCGTGCCTTGTAGTCGGCAAGGCTCACGGTGGGTGCGTCGCTGTTGGTCGAGGCAAAGCGCAGCAGCCTGGCGATGCGCTCGCGGTTGGCAAAGTCTTCGCCCAAGCCTTCCTTGAGCACGGCACCGAACTCGGCGTAGAACTGGGTGTACTTGCCTTCCTTGGCCTTGTCCTCTTCGCTGACCACGTCGGTCACGCCGTCGGCACCTTCGGTGGCGGCTTCGTGCCTGTCGTGCTTGGCCAGGTCTTCCAGCATGGACAGCACGCGCTTGACCGAGCCGTCGCGGATCAGGCGCACGTCGCGGCTTTCCTGCAGCAGCTCGCGGCTGACGTTCAGGGGCAGGTCGTTGGAGTCGATCACGCCTTTGACAAAGCGCAGGTACTGCGGCAGCAGGGCTTCGGCATCGTCCATGATGAAGACGCGCTTGACGTAGAGCTTGACGCCTGCGCGCTTGTCGCGGGTGTACAGGTCAAACGGTGCCTTGGCCGGGATGTAGAGCAGCTGCGTGTATTCGGTGTTGCCTTCGACGCGGTTGTGGGCCCAGGCCAGCGGGTTTTCGTAGTCGTGGCTGATGGACTTGTAGAACTCCTGGTACTGCTCGGTGGTGATGTCCTTCTTGGGGCGCGTCCACAGGGCGCTGGCCTTGTTGACGGTTTCCCACTCGCCGGTCTTGACCATGCCGCCGGGCTCACCCTCTTTTTCGCCGTCCTTCCACTCTTCCTTTTCCATCAGGATGGGCAGGCTGATGTGGTCGGAATACTTGCTCACCAGGGACTTGAGCTTCCAGGCGCTCAGGAACTCCTGCTGGTCTTCGCGCAGGTGCAGGATGACGCTGGTGCCGCGCTCCTTGCGCGTGATGGTCTCGACCGAGAAATCCCCCGTGCCGTTGCTGGTCCAGCGCACGGCCTCGGTCTCGGGCAGGCCGGCACGGCGCGATTCGACGGTGATCCTGTCGGCCACGATGAAGCCGGAATAAAAACCCACGCCAAACTGGCCGATGAGCTGGGCATCCGCTTTCTGGTCGCCGGAGAGACGCTCCATGAACGCCTTGGTGCCGCTCTTGGCGATCGTGCCCAGGTGGTCGATGGCCTCCTGCTGGCTCATGCCGATGCCGGTGTCGGTGATGGTGATGGTCCTGGCGTCCTTGTCGAAAGACAGACGCACTTCCAGGTTGGGCTGGTCGCCGTACAGGCTGCTGTCGTTCAGGGCCTCAAAGCGCAGCTTGTCGCAGGCGTCCGAAGCGTTGGAGATCAGCTCGCGCAGGAAAATTTCGGGGTTGGAATACAGCGAATGGGTGACCAGGTGCAGCAGCTGTGCCACTTCTGCCTGAAAGGAATGGGTTTGTTTACTCATAGGGTGTATGTCAGCAACAGAAAAGCGCCGACCCTGCGTCGGCAACGCCGCTGCAATTAGGGCTGCGGCCCGGCATTTCAAGGGCGCTTGCTGTGTGAGCGTTTAGCATCGCTGCCCGATATGAGCACCCACAGCACCCACGCCCTGATCCACCCGGCGGCCCCGCCCAAGCCGCCCGTGGGCGCGCCCTGCAATGGCTGCGGGCTGTGCTGTCTGCTGGAGCCCTGCCCCATAGGCATGCTGCTGTCGCGCAAGCGTCGCGGGGCCTGCCATTGGCTGCACTGGAGCGAGGAACAGCAGCGCTACCTGTGCGGCGCCATCAGCGAGGCGCCCCTGGGCCTGCTGGGCGAGGTGCGCGTGCGCCTGGCGCGGCGCTGGATTGCCGCAGGCGCCGGGTGCGATGCCCAGGTGCAGGCCCTGGATGCCGATACGGACACACCGCAGCCGTAACCCACAAGACAAAGGGCGTTGCCGTCCTTACTGTCAGCAACGCCCTTGCAACACAGGAAACAATGCTTACCGCACGCCGATGCGGGCAAATTCCTTTTCCACCTCGTCGTGGGCGGCCAGCATGGTCTGAGAGGGTGTGCCCAGGCGACTGACAATGAAGATCGTCAGGGCGCACAGGATGAAGCCGGGCACGATTTCATACAAACCCAGCCAGCCAAACTGCTTCCACACCAGCACGGTGACTGCACCGACGATGATCCCGGCCAGGGCGCCGTTGCGCGTCATGCCCTTCCAGAACACCGACAGGATGATCACCGGCCCGAAGGCGGCGCCAAAGCCGGCCCAGGCGTAGCTGACCATGCCCAGCACCTTGGATTCGGGGTTGCTGGCCAGGCCGATGGCAATCAGCGCAATCAGCAGCACCATGGCGCGGCCCACCCAGACCAGCTCCTGCTGGCTGGCGTTCCTGCGCAGGAAGGTGCGGTAGATGTCTTCGGTCAGCGCGCTGGAGCACACCAGCAGCTGGCAGGAGAGCGTGCTCATCACCGCAGCCAGGATGGCGGCCAGCAGGCCACCAGCCACCCAGGGGTTGAACAGCTGCTTGGCCAGCTCCATGAACACGGTCTCGGCGTTGGCGTTGACGGCCGCAGCGCCCGCTTCGTTCAGGGCAAAGTAGGGAATGCCCACCATGCCCACCGCCACAGCACCGCCCAGGCACAGCACCATCCAGGTCATGCTGATGCGCCGGGCATTGGGAATGGTCTGCACCGACGAGGCGGCCATGAACCGCACCAGGATGTGCGGCTGGCCAAAGTAGCCCAGGCCCCAGGCCAGCAGGGAGACGATGCCGACAAAGGTCGTGCCGCGCAGCATGTCAAAGCGCTCGGGCGCAATGATGGTGTGCAAATCCACCCCCTGCTGCAGCTGGTTGGAGACCGCCAGCCAGGCCATCACCGGCGCCAACAACAAGGCGGTGATCATCAGCGAGGCCTGAATGGTGTCGGTCCAGCTCACCGCCAAAAAGCCGCCAATCAGCACATAGGCAATGGTGCAGGCCGCGCCCACCCACAGCGCCACGCCGTAGGGCATGCCAAACATGTTCTCGAACAGGCGCGCGCCTGCCACCACGCCCGAGGCGCAGTACAGCGTGAAGAACACCAGAATCACCACCGCCGTGACGATGCGCAGCGCGTTGCTGTGGTCTTCAAAACGGTTGGAGAGAAAGTCCGGCAGCGTCAGCGCATTGCCCGCGCGCTCGGTGTACAGGCGCAGGCGCGCCGCCACCCAGCGCCAGTTCAGGTAGGCGCCGACGCACAGGCCAATCGCAATCCATGACTCCGACAGGCCGGCCACGTACACCGCGCCGGGCAGCCCCATCAGCAGCCAGCCGCTCATGTCCGAGGCACCCGCCGACAGCGCCGTCACAAAACTGCCCAGACTGCGTCCCCCCAGGATGTAGTCGGACAGGTTCTTGGTGCCCAGATAGCCGAGCCAGCCAATGGCCAGCATGGCGACCAGGTAGATGGCAAACATGATCGCCGTTGGGTCGTTCCAGTTGAGTTGCATGGTATCTCCATTCATGTTTTGATAGCTGCCAGCGCTTGCCAGATAAGCATTTGCGCCTTTTATGGCAAAAAAACCCGCTCCTTGTGGAAGCGGGTGCCGGTTGGCTTTCAGGCCATGGTCATCAACTGGGCATTGCCACCAGCGGCGGCCGTGTTGGTGCTGATGACTTGCTCATGACACAGGGCTGCCAAGTCGTAGCCCAGCCCGGCGAGCAGCGCCTCGCTGCTGCGACTCTCGACACGCACGATGGCTCCGTCGCGGGCCATCACTCGGGTGTTGATGCGCTGCAAGGCATCGCCGTCGCCCTCGAACAACAGCGCGGCCATGGGCGCGGCCGGATCGTCCAGGCTGGACTCCTCGGCGCTGTGCAGCCAGGGTACCCCGGCATCGCCCAGTGCCTGGCGCAGCGCCTGCCACACGGCGGCGCAGCCATTGTCCTCTTCCGGCAAGACCACATGGCAGGCATTGCCGCTGGCCAGGGCCGCCGCCACCTGGTGCACCAGCCCCAGGGGCGTGCACGGCAGCGCCCACACCGGGCCACGGGGCAGCAGGAGGTAACGGTTGCTCTCGCCTGTGGGGCCGGGCAGCAGCACGCTGCTTCCCAGGCGTGCGCCGGTCAGCGCCGCATCGCAGGCTGCGCGCGTGTGCGCCAGCTCCAGCCCCGGCAGCACGGCCTGCTGCAGCTGGTGCAGCAGTTGCAGGCTGGGCTGGGGCTGTTGCGCCTCGGTGCGCGGCAGTGCCGCCAGCGCGGTGTTGGGCTGCCCCTGCACCAGGCGGTACAGATACAGCGGTCCGCCAGCCTTGGGGCCGGTGCCCGACAGCCCCATGCCGCCAAAGGGCTGCACGCCCACCACGGCACCGATGACGTTGCGGTTCACATAGATGTTGCCGGCCTGGATGCGGCTGCTCAGGCGCTCGATGGTTTCATCGATGCGGCTGTGCACGCCAAAAGTGAGGCCGTAGCCGCTGGCGTTGATGTCGTCCACCAGCGCATCGAGCTGCTCGCGCGCAAAGCGCACGACGTGCAGCACCGGGCCGAACACCTCGCGCGTCAGGCGCCGCGGGCTGTCGATTTCGATGATGGCCGGAGCCACGAAGTAGCCATTGAGGGCGCCGTCGCGCCGCTCCACGCGCGTGACCTTTTGCCCGGCCTGCTGCATGGCGGCAATGTGCGCCTCGATCTGGGCGCGCGCTTCCTCGTCGATCACCGGGCCGACATCGGTGCTGTGGCGACCGGGGTTGCCCAGCGTCCACTCCTGCAACGCCTCGCGCAGCATGGTGAGCTGGCGCTCGGCCACATCCTCCTGCACGCACAGCAGGCGCAGGGCCGAGCAGCGCTGCCCGGCCGAATCGAAGGCCGAGGCCAGCACATCGCCCACCACCTGTTCAGCCAGCGCGGACGAGTCCACGATCATGGCGTTCTGGCCACCGGTCTCGGCAATCAGCGGAATCGGCTGGCCGCTGGGCGAGAGGCGCTGGGCCAGCTGACGCGCAATGATGCGTGCCACCTCGGTGGAGCCGGTGAACATCACCCCTGCCACCTGCGGATGCGCCACCAGCGCTGCGCCCACGGATTCGCCCCGGCCCGGCACCAGTTGCAGTGCATCGCGCGGCACGCCGGCTTCGTACAGGACATCCACCATGGCCGCTGCCGTCAGCGCCGTTTGCTCGGCCGGCTTGGCCAGCACGGTGTTGCCGGCAGCCAGTGCCGCAGCCACCTGGCCACAGAAGATGGCCAGCGGGAAGTTCCAGGGGCTGATGGCCAGGATCACGCCCAGGGGACGCTCGCGGGCGTTGTCGAACTGCGCGGCCACCTGGGCACCGTAGTAGCGCAGAAAGTCCACCGCCTCGCGGATCTCGGCCACGGCATTGGGCAGGGTCTTGCCCGCTTCGCGCACGATCAGGCCCATCAGCACCTGGCTGCGCTGCTCCAGCAGGTCGGCGGCGCGTGCCAGCACATCGCCCCGGGTGGCAGGTGGGGTGCCGGCCCAGATGGGCGCCGCACGCGCGGCCCGCTGGGCGGCGGCAGCGGCCTGGGCCACGTTGGCCTCGTACACCCAGCCAACGATGTCCGTCAGCTCCGCCGGGTTGCGCACCGCGCTCCAGCCGGGCGTTTGCGCCGGCGCCGAGGGCAGCGGCACATCGGCCGGCGCGGCCAGCCAGTTCTGCGTGGTGCTGTGCAGCAGTGCGGCGGCCAGCGAGGCCAGTTGCTGCTCATGCGCCAGATTCAACCCGCGCGAGTTGGGCCGCGCCTGCTCGCCCAGGTGGGCAAACATGTTGGCCGGCAGCGGAATGCGTGGGTGCGGTGCCCCCAGGCGGCCATCCTGGTTGGCGATGCGCAGGGTGGCATCCACCGGGTCGGCCACCAGCTCGGCCACGGGCACATTCGGGTCACCAATGCGGTTGACGAACGAGGTGTTGGCGCCGTTTTCCAGCAGACGGCGCACCAGGTAGGCCAGCAGCGTTTCGTGGCTGCCCACCGGGGCATAGATGCGACAGGGGCGTGCCAGCTTGCCCTCGGACGTGAGGCCGACGACCTGCTGGTACAGCGGCTCGCCCATGCCGTGCAGGCACTGGAATTCGTACTGCCCGCTGTAGTAGCTGCCGCCCACGGTCTGCGCCATGTGGTAGATGCTGGCCAGGGTCTGGGCGTTGTGCGTGGCAAATTGCGGATAGACAGCGTCGGGCGCCTCCAGCAGCTTGCGCGCGCATGCCAGGTAGCTGACATCGGTATAGACCTTGCGCGTGAACACCGGGTAGCCGGAGAGGCCATCCTGCTGGGCGCGCTTGATCTCGCTGTCCCAGTAGGCGCCCTTGACCAGACGCACCATCAGGCGGCGGCGGCTGCGGCGTGCCAGGTCGATGATGAAGTCGATCACCTGCGGGCAGCGCTTCTGGTAGGCCTGCACCACAAAGCCAATGCCGCTCCAGCCCTTGAGGCTGGGCGCAGCGCACAGCGCTTCGAGCAGATCGAGCGACAGCTCCAGGCGGTCGGCCTCCTCTGCGTCGATGTTCATGCCGATGTCGTACTGCTTGGCCAGCTCGGCCAGATGCAGCACGCGCGGCAGCAGCTCGCCCATCACGCGGTCGTACTGCGCGCGCAGGTAGCGCGGGTGCAGTGCCGAGAGCTTGATGGAGATGCCCGGCCCTTCAAAGATGCCGCGCCCGCTGGACGCCGCACCAATGGCGTGGATGGCCTGCTCGTAGGCCTGCAGATAGCGCTGGGCGTCCTGTTCGGTGGTGGCAGCCTCGCCCAGCATGTCGTAGCTGTAGCGAAAGCCCTGTTTTTCGTACTGGCGGCTGTTGGCCAGCGCCTCGGCAATGTTCTGGCCGGTAACGAACTGCTCGCCCATGAGCTTCATGGCGTGATTCACGCCTTGGCGAATCAACGGCTCGCCGCCCTTGCCAATCACCCGCGTCAGCGCCGAAGACAGGCTGCCTTCGCTGCTGGTGCTGGTGAGCTTGCCGGTCAGCACCAGCCCCCAGGCGGCGGCGTTGACAAACATCGATGGCGAGCGGCCCACGTGCGCCTTCCAATCGCCCTTGCTGATCTTGTCGCGGATCAGCGCATCGCGCGTGGCCTTATCGGGGATGCGCAGCAGCGCCTCGGCCAGACACATCAGCGCCACGCCCTCCTGGCTGGAGAGCGAAAACTCCTGCACCAGCGCCGCCACGCCGCCGCTTGCAGGCGCATCGCGCAGGCCCTGCACCAGGCGCGTGGCCAGCTCGCGCACTTGGTTGGTTTGCTCGGCATCGCTGGGGCGCGCCAGGGACAGCAGGGCGGGCAGGCATTCTGGCTCTGGCCGATGCCAGGCAGCGGTGATGGCCGCCCGCAAAGGCGTTTGCGGCTGCACCGACTGGGCAAAATGCAAGAAGGGTTGCACCTCGGTGCTGGCGCTTGGTTGCACCTCGGATGCCTCCTGCACCTCGGCGCCTGCTGCTGCCGTTTCTGTGGACACAACGCGGATCGTGGGTAAGCCACGCTCCAGCGCATCTACATACTGAACAACGGCTTGCTTGATCAGCCAATGCGGGGTGCGCCCCACATCCTGCGCCGCACGGCGAATGCGCTCGCGCAGCGCGTCATCGACTTTGATTCCTATCGTGGTGGACATAAGCACAACCCCAAAAACAACAACGGGTCGCCAGGTGCAACCCAGAATGGAAAAAAATGTCGCAGAGGTTGTACCCGTAGGTTACTGGTGTAAACCCTTATTTTTTACACATTTTGACAGGAACAATTACAAAAAATATAGCTGCACACGCTTGCCAGTAATCAAAAACAAAATCTTTTGTTCTAAAAACCTTATCTGGCCAGCGTGTACAGCTCTTATTTTTGCAAAATGTGGTCCACCAACTCGATAAACCCAGCGCCACGTTCCGCCTGGGTCACATACCGCGGCAGGTGCTGCAGGCGCGGCATAAAGCGCGCGATGTTGGCCACGCCCACGGTGTGCGGCAGGTGGCGGAACATGACCTGGTCGTTGAGCGAATCGCCGATGTAGATCCAGCGTGGCAGGGTGGCGTCCAGGTCCAGATCGAACAGCTGGCGCAGGATCCAGCGCGCGCCCAGCAGCTTGTCGTGCTGGCCGTACCAGCCGTTGATGTGGATGCTGCTCACCGTGGCATTCATACCGGCCGCGCGCATCAGCGCCATGCAGGCTTCCATGTGCTCGGGCGCCATCCGGGTGTGCTCGCTGTGGTCCACGGCGATATCGCACTCGCGCCCGTGTGAGTCTGCGGAGCGGCGCGCGCCGGGCACCTGCGCCTCGATCTGCGCCAGCACCTGCTGCATGCGCGCGTAATTGGCGGCGCGCACCTGGTGATCGGCGATCTGGTACAGGCGCTCCAGCTCACCGCGTGCATTGCGGCGCAGCGCGGCGGCGCCGTTTTCCGCGACGATGGCATCCACCGGCCAGTCGAGCGCGTGCGGCTCGCTCCAGCCCATCGAGCGCCCGGTGATCGGCACCACCTTCAACCCGGCAGCGCGCAGGCGGCCCAGGGCCTGCACCACAGGCGGCGGCACCTGGCCCTGGGTGGTCAGGGTATCGTCGATATCGGTCAACACCCCCAGCAGGTTCGGGGGCACGGGCAATTGCGCCAGGGGGCGCAAATATTCGCTAGACACAACAGCTCCTCAAACAAACAACGCCCGCAGGCAGCGGGCGCCGGCAAGTGTAAGAACCAAGGGTTAACCCTGCACGCTTCCCTTGCTTGCTGTGTCCTGAGGGGTGGCAAACACCTGTCCGGCCAGCCAGTCGAGCAGCCCCGGCCAGCGCGAGAGCACCGGCCAGATCTGCACCTGCAGCAGTGGATCGCGCTGCTGCGCCTGGGCGATGAGGGCGGGCACATCGCGCAGCACATGGCCACCCGCCGCCCAGAACACGGGCCAGATGGCCACGTCGTGCAGGCCGGCATCGGCCAGTTCGGCCAGCACCTGGGGCAGATCGGGCTGCATCAGCTCCAGAAACGCCAGGCGCACCACGCAGCGGCGGCCCTGCGCGGCAGCTTGCTGCTGCAGCGCTTCCTGCAGGGCGTGCAGCGGCTCGGCCCAACGGGCCGAGCGCGCGCCGTGGGCAAACAGCACCAGGGCCTCGGGCGCTGCGCCCAGCGGGTTGGTGGTGGGCAGGGGGGCAGATCGGGTATCGGACATGGATGCCATTGTGCCGGGCGCCGCAGCTCCCGCAGCTGTGGCGGACCCAGCACAGCAGCGCACGCCGGCCACACGACCGGCATACGCATGACGCCGCAGGCTCGGGCGCGGCGGGGCTTACTGCACCAGCACTGCGCCAGCGGTGGCGTGGCTGGCGGTGTCCACCAGGATCAGCGAACCCAGCTTGCGTGCCTGCTGGAATGGTGCCAGTGGCAGCGCTTCCTGCAGCAGCAGTTGCACCTGGCCGATGGCGTTGGGTGCCAGGGTGGTGGCCGCCTGCTGCGCCAGCGTGTGGATATCGAGCTGGTGCGCCACGGCTTGCACCTTGGCCTTGACCCAGCGGTGGCCATGCAGCGCCCAATAGACGCGACCCACGACCAGGGGCTCGTCGTCCATCCAGGCCACCGTGGCGGTCAGGGTTTTCTGGCTGGGCCAGGGGCTGACGGCGGCGGGGGTATCGAAGTCGTCCTCTGCCACTTCTACGGCTTGCGGGGCGGCCAGCAGCCAGTCGCCGCGCGAGACATCCACTTCACGATCCAGCACCACGCCGGCGCTCAGGCCCGCACCCACGGTCTGCGGCTGGCGCACGTGGTTGAGCACCTGGGCCACCGTGGCCAGCTGGCCGCTGGGGAAAACCTGCACCTGCTGGCCCGGCTGCACCTGGCCTGCGGCCACGCGGCCCCAGAAGATGCGGCGGCCCTGCGAGGTGTCGGCAGACGAGGAGAACTTTTCCACCCACTGCACCGGAAAGGCCAGGGGCAGGTCGGTATCGTCCTCGGTGGTGGGCAGTTGTTCCAGCAGTTGCAGCAGACTGGGGCCTTGGTAGCCGCACCAGTCGGGCTGGGGGGTGACCACGTTCCAGCCCTTGAGGGCCGAGATTGGCACCGTGGCTGCAGCTTGAATGCCTGCTTCCTGAGCGAATTTTTCCAGCGCCGCCTGGATGTGGGCAAAGGCCAGGGCCGGGTCGGCCACGGCATCGAGCTTGTTCACGGCAAACACCAGCGCCGGTACGCGCAGCAGCTGCACCAGCAGGCTGTGGCGGCGCGTTTGTGCCAGCAGTTGCAGCTGGGGGTTGGCCCAGTCCAGCTTGGTGGCATCGACCAGCACCACGGCGGCATCGGCCTGCGAGGCGGCGGTGACCATGTTGCGCGTGTACTGCTCGTGGCCGGGTGCATCGCCAATGATGAATTTACGCGCCTCGGTGGCGAAATAGCGCCAGGCCACGTCGATGGTGATGCCCTGCTCGCGCTCAGCGGCCAAGCCGTCGGTGAGTTGCGCCAGGTCCACTGTGCCGGATTTGCTCACCCCGGCAATCTGGTCTTGCAGCACGCTGCGGCTATCGACCAGCAGGCGGCCAATCAAGGTGCTCTTGCCGTCATCGACGCTGCCGCAGGTGATGAAGCGCAGCGCGGCAGCGCGGCCTTCGGTGTTGTGCAAATTTGGGTCTTTTTGGCTGTTTTGGCTTGCTGCGCCTGCGGTTGCAGCTATGGTTTGTTCTGTGTTGGTGGCAGTCATTAGAAGTACCCGTCTTTCTTGCGCTTTTCCATGGAGGCTTCGCTGGTCTTGTCGTCCATGCGCGTGGCGCCGCGCTCGCTGATCTCGGTGGTCAGCGTCTCCTGCACGATGGCTTCGGGCGTGGCCGCGTTGCTTTCCACCGGGCAGGTGCAGGTGATGTCGCCCAGGGTGCGAAAGCGCACGGTGCGCGTTTGCACGGTTTCACCGTCTTGCACGGGCGTCAGCGGCGTCACGGGCACCAGCAGGCCACGGCGCTCAACGATTTCGCGCGGGTGCGCGTAGTACAGGCTGGGCAGGGCGACGTTTTCGCGGGCGATGTACTGCCACACATCCAGCTCGGTCCAGTTGCTGATGGGGAAGACGCGGAAGTGCTCGCCCGGTGCCAAGCGGGTGTTGAACAGCGTCCACAGCTCGGGGCGCTGGGCCTTGGGCTGCCACTGACCAAAGCTGTCGCGGTGGCTAAAGATGCGCTCCTTGGCGCGGGCTTTTTCTTCGTCGCGGCGCGCGCCGCCAATCAGGGCGTCAAAGCGGAATTCATCGATGGCTTCGAGCAGCGTCACCGACTGGTGCGCATTGCGCGGCTCGTCGGGGCGCGACAGGCGCACGGTGCCACGCGCCATGCTGTCCTCGACGCTGCGCACGATCAGCTCGGCGCCCAGTTCGGCCGCACGCTGGTCGCGAAATTCCGTCACTTCGGGGAAGTTGTGCCCGGTGTCGATCATCAGCAGCGGAAACGGCAAGCGGCCACGGCCAAAGGCCTTTTCAGCGCAGTGCAGCATGACCAGGGAGTCCTTGCCGCCCGAAAACAGCAGCGCCGGGCGCTCAAAGCTGGCCGCCACTTCGCGCAGGATGAAGATGGTTTCTTCCTCCAGCGCATCCAGGTGGGTGTTGCTCAGATGCTGCAGGGCAGAGGGGTGCAGTGCCGGGTCGATCGCCCCGGCGTGTAAAGGTGCGTTCATGTCGGAACTCAAACAATCAGATCGTGGAAAAGCGGCGGTGGCACGCCGGCTCAGTGCGCCAGATGCAGGCCGCACTCGCGCTGCTCTTCGCCCTTGGTGGGATCGACGTAATCGAAGTTGTTGGGCAGGTTGTGCTTTTCGCAGTAGTCGTACAAGTCTTTGCTGCTCCAGTGCAGCAGCGGCGCCACTTTGATCAGACCATCGGGGTTGATACTGACGGGCTCCATCTGCGCGCGCACGGCGCTGTCGGTGGCGCGCAGGGCGGTGAACCACACCTGCGGCGCGGTTTCGCGCAGGGCACGGGCAAAGGGCTCGAGCTTGACCTCTTCGGTAAAGGCGGCGTGGCGCGGATCGTCCAGCGCCGGGGTGGGGCCTTCCACCGCCTCGCGGTGCGCGCGCGAGCGCTTGGGCAGGTAGATCTTCAGGTTCAGGCCCAGCAGCTGGGTCACCTCATCGGCAAAGCGGTAGGTGGCCTCGGTGTTGTAGCCGTTGTCCATCCAGATCACTGGCACATCGGGCTGCACGCGCGTGACCATGTGCAGGATCACGGCCTCAAAGGGCCGGAAGTTGGTCGTCACGATGGCGCGCTGCCCCAGGCCCAGTGCCCAGGCCACCAGGCCCTCGGCGTTGCGGCCCAGCTCGGCATTGACGCGCGCCAGCTCGGCAGCGCTCACGGCGCTGTTGGGGGACTGCTGGCTCATACGGTCTCCTGATCGGTAGTGGCGGCGGTAGCGGCCTGCTCTGCACCCTGGCGGGCAAACAGCGGGCGCTGCTCCAGCACGTCGCCCTGGTAGAAGGCGCCAAAGCGCTCGAACTGACGCTGCGCGGCGCTGGCATCGACACCTTCGGCCAGCACGGCGCTGCTGAAGCCGCTGCGCTGCATGTGCACCAGCTGGTCGATGAGCACATCGCCCGTGGCGCGGATGTCGCCGGTAAAGCGGTGGCGGCGGCGCAGCAGCACTGCCTGGGTGTAGGCGCGCCCGTCGGTGAATTTGGGGAAGTTCAGCTCCACCAACTCAATGCCCTCCAGGGCACCGCCGGCCACCAGTTCGTTGATGTCGGCGTCGTTGGCAATCTGCAAGGTTTTTTCCGGGTTGGCGCTGGCTGGTGCTGCGCCGTAAGCAATGATTTGCATAGCAGTCATCCTGGGGCCGAGGTTCAAATGGCTAGGGCTTCATCTTTGGGATGGCGCGCAGCGTGTGCGGCCTCCTTGAACGGCTGGTGGCCGATGCGGCGCAGCGTGTCGATGAACAGCTCGCCTTCCTGGCGCAGCTCGCGGTAGGTGTCCAGCAACGCCTCGATCACATCGGGCACTTCGGCGGCCGTGAAGGCCGGGCCCACCACCTTGCCGCCCGTGGCCGGGCCGGAGAGCTTGCTGCCGTCGGAGCCGCCCAGGGTGATCTGGTACCACTCCTTGCCATCCTTATCCACACCCAGAATGCCGATGTGGCCGCTGTGGTGGTGGCCGCAGCTGTTGATGCAGCCGCTCATGTGCAGGTCGATGGGGCCCAGGTCAAGCAGCTCGTCCATGTCCTGGTAGCGCTGCAACACCGCCTCGGCAATGTGCAGCGAGCGTGCATTGGCCAGCGAGCAGAAGTCGCCGCCCGGGCAGGCAATCAGATCGGTCAGCAGCCCGATGTTGGGCCTGGCCAGCCCCAGCTTGCGCGCGGCTTCGTACAAGGCGGGCAGGTCGCTCTGGAACACCCAGGGCAGCAGCACGTTCTGCTCGCGCGTCAGGCGCGCCTCACCGGCGGAGAACTGCTCGGCCAGCTGAGCCAGCGCCTCCATGGTGTCGGCATCGGCATCGCCCGGCGCAAAACCGGGGCGCTTGAAGGACAGCACCACCGTGGCCATGCCAGGCAGCTTGTGCCCCCGCACGTTCTGGCGCAGCCAGTGCTGGTACAGCTGGCCCTGGGGATCGACCTTGCTGGGCAGGTTGGCCGGCTTGAGGTCGGGCACGACAAAGTGGCTGGAGACGCGATCCAGCTCGGCCTGGGTGATGGTGTGCGGGGCACCGTCCTTTTCCAGAATGTCCTGGAACTCTTTTTCCACCGCATCGATGAAGGCCTGGCCCTCGGCCTTGACCAGCATCTTGATGCGCGCCTTCCACTTGTTGTCGCGCCGCCCGTAGGCGTTGTACACACGGACGATGGCCTCGATGTAGTTGAGCAGCTGCGCCCAGGGCAGGAACTCACGCACCACCGATCCATTGATGGGGGTGCGCCCCATGCCGCCACCCACCAGCACCGTAAAGCCCACTTCACCCGCAGCATTGCGCGTGCCCTGCAGGCCGATGTCGTACCAGCGCAGGGCGGCGCGGTCCTCGGCTGCGCCGTTGAAGGAAATCTTGAACTTGCGCGGCAGGTAGGTGAACTCGGGGTGCAGCGTGCTCCACTGGCGCGTGATCTCGGCAAACGGGCGGCAGTCGATGATGCTGTCCTCCGCAATCCCCTCCCAGGCATCGCAGTTGATGTTGCGAATGTCGTTGCCACTGGTCTGAATGCCGTGCATGGACACGCTGGCCAGCAGCTCCATCACATCGGCCGCCTTGGACAGCGGAATCCAGTTGAACTGCACATTGGTGCGCGTGGTGAAGTGGCCATAGCCATAGCGCAGCGCAGGCGCTGCCAGCGTCTGGCCCTGCTGGGCCGCTTCCAGCGCATTCTGGGTGGCCTGGGCGCGCTCAAGCAGCTGCGGATCGGGGCGGTCGTACTCGCGCGCAATGTGCGCCAGCATGCGCAGCTGGGCGCTGCTGATCTCGCCATACGGCACCGCAATGCGCGCCATCGGGGCATAGCGCTGGACATACCAGCCGTTTTGCAGGCGCAGCGGCAGCAGTTGCTCATCGGTCAGCTCACCGCGCTCCCAGCGCTGGAGCTGGTCACGAAACTGCTGGGCACGCAGCAGGACGAACTGCTTGTCGAATTGGGTGTATTGGTACATGGTGGCCGGGTCAACAATCTTTGCAGACCGCGTTTGTACCTAGAAATGATCTATTGATCCAGGATCAAATAATCATATCGATATAACAAAACAGCCAGAAGAGAGGTTGGACACCCCCGGCAGGGGCGCGAAGCCGCAGGCAGTGCCAGTGGGTACGACCAGGCTTCGCAACGACGTCTCAAGGGTGGCGTGAGCGGCCCTGGCGGTACAGCCAGCGGCTGGCACCCAGATAATTGACCGTCATTCCCGCCAGACTGCCGGCAGCCACATAGGCAAACAGGTGCAGCGTGGTCTGCGGGAAGTACCAGGCCAGCAGCGAATACACCGCATAGTTGACCGAGCCCCCGCCTAACATCAGGCCGATGTAGCGCACGTACTCGGCCCACAACCCCACCTGCGCCGGGCGACCGGCAAACGTCAGCTGGCGGTTGAGCCACCACGTCGTGCTGGCCGCCGCCATGAACGACACCAGCCGCGCACCATACGCCCCCAGCCAGGGGTGCAAGAGCGCCAGCACAGCCACATCCACCAGCAAACCGGCAATGCCTACGACGCCGAACAGCAGTACTGAGCGACTGATGTGCATGCTCAATCAACGATCTTTATTTTTGGTGGGCAAGGCCAGAAAGCCGATCAGCAGCGATGTCATGAGGGTCACACCACCGCTCAAGATCAACACGGTGGAGAAGCTCACTTGCCGCAAAAGGCCCTGCGAAGACAAGGCACCAAAATTTTGTTGCCCCCACTCTGCAAGAGCACATCCACCAGAAACCAGGCCGAACACCATGAGCGCCAACCCCGCAATGCCGCCTATTTCCAATACGGGAGAAGTGCGCACTTTTTCGAGCACTGCGTGCTCCCCGAGCAAGCCCTCTCGAATACCAAACATCCGGGCCACCACGCCCAACGAAAAAGACAGATAACCCAGAATGATGCCCGCCCCGGCAAAGAAAAGGGTGTGCACATCAAAGCTCACTTCCCCAATCTTTAACGGTCCGGCAAGCAATCTCAGATAGATCACCAAGCTGATCAAAGCCAGTGTCAGCCCGGGGATGATGAACAGCCAGCGCGGACTAAACAGCAGCATGAAACGCAAGTGACGCCAGCCATCGCGCCATGGGCGCAGATGTGGAGGACGCGAGCGCCCATCCTTGGAAAGCGTGGTCGGCACTTCTGCGATTTTCATCTTGAACAGCGTGGCCTTGATCACCATTTCAGAGGCATATTCCATGCCTGTGGTGCGCAAATCCATTTTCAGAAAGGCATCCTTTCTAAAAGCACGCAGACCACAATGAAAATCCTTGGCGGGACACTTGAACAACAGCCGACCAATCCAAGTGAGCACAGGATTGCCAATGTACTTGTTTTTCCAAGGCATGGCGCCCGGGGCAATTCCTCCAAGGAAACGATTACCCATCACCAGGTCGTAGCCTTGCTTGAGCTTTTCTACAAACGCATCCAGCTTGCTGAAATCGTAGGAGTCATCCGAGTCGCCCATGATGATCCACTCACCGGCAGCAGCCATGCTGCCGTGAAAAAGTGCTGCACCATATCCGCGCTCTTTGACTGGAACCACCCGAGCACCCAAGGATTGGGCAATATCCTGAGAACCATCGGTGCTTCCGTTATCTGCAATCACTACCTCAGCAGCAACCCCGGATTCTGCTATCCATTTATTGGCTTTTTTAATGCAAGTCGCCAGCGTTTCCGCTTCGTTCAAGCAGGGCATCAGTATAGTTAACTGCATTGAATTTCTTTCAAGTATTCAATCGAATTATTTTTTAAAACTTAACCCACGAACCGTCGCAAAAACCATAAAAACTATCATCGCCAACGAGAACGGAGCCACCGGAAAAAGATACAGCATATTATTGCTGGGCATGGAGGTAACTTCCAGCAACCCAAGTAAGACAACCCGTGTCACGATAGCTGCCGAAAGTGCAGTAGCAACCATCCACGCAGCACTGGGTGGTTGGCGCTTCACAAGACAGACTATCGACCAAATCAGCCAGGCAAGCAGGGCCAAAGGCAAGCCGATTCCAGAAAACGCCTTGACGATTTTGAACAACCAAAACGCTATTTTTTCTCGAATCTTATCGCGCGGGGATGCAGGACTTAATAACGCTGGGTCCGTTGGACTCAAAGGCCCATTGGTCACCACTTCGAAAAGCCAAAGCTGCTCCTTCGTTCCCACACTCGCCAGCTTGTGGGGCGGTACGTTTCCAAAAGTGGACAGCGTTTTGAACACCTCCCAGGAAGCCTTCAGCGTATCGCCGACGTACTCACTGCGCCAAGGCGGCAACATCGTTGCCCTATTGGGCAGACAGTCCTCAGGGCGCTGGCGACAACCCGCATCAATTTCCGCACTGAGGCGCTGATAAAAGGCACTGGCAGTTTGCGCATCCTTGTAATGGCCTGCTGCGGCGACCGCGTCTCGCAACGCCCACATAAACCAGCCCGACAGAATTTCTGGACACTCCTGGGTCGCGGTTTGATCGCATCCCACTTTGCGCCAATTGGCGGCCCCCTGCCCCTCAAAAAACGGCTGCAGTTCACGCGCAGCGGCACTCATGGCATACGCACGTTGACGTGCATCGGCAGGAAAGAGGACGTAACGCTGCCACTGGTCATGACGAATTCTGGTCAAAGCACCATAACCAGACTTAAAGTCTGAAGAGCGGAAATCGTTGTTTCTAAAAACCCCATATTCAAAATAATTTATGGTATTTACAACCCCAACCACCACCGAGGCGCTGACGAGAGGCAAGAGCAAGTAAGCAGCGATGGGCTTCCAATTTTGGATGTACGCCTTCTGCTGCCAAATCCATCCACCCATCAATATCAGCAATGCCGGGAATAGCCAGACACCCTCTTCTCGGGTTATCCAAAACCATCCACCTGCAACACCTAAGAGCGTCAGCTTGCCCCAATTATTTTTCAAACTTTCTACAACTGAACAATCTCTGCCTACACCTAATATCCAGCAATGGATGCCAAGAGAAACAATGAGAATCGATTGAGTGACATAAATACCCTCACGCACAACTCGACCCGCAACCGCTGCAGCCCATACGGTCGGCATCAATGCCAATACCGCAAAAAATGCAAAAACCGCCGCCCGAGACTGCAACAATCTCCCCATGGTTATAGCCAGAAAAAAAGCAGCCCCCAGATATGCAGCATGCTCGCCAAACTTCAGCGGCAAACCCAAAGCATGATTAATCAGAAGAAAAATAGAATATCCAACCCCTTTGGCATGAGTAAGGTTACTGTAATCACCCAGCCAATTACCCATACCTATATTTGCAGCAAGCTGAACAAAGAGCAAATCATCATGCGCTGCCCAACCCACTGCAAAAATGTGGAAATTCATCCTGATCCACATCGAGAAAAAAGCAATTGCCCATAAAAACAGCCAATTACTTTTGGACAACTCTACTTTTGCATACATAACTAATTTTCAGAAACAGCCAAACAGGTCAGCTGCTTTGCAACTCCAGCCCCGCATGCTCGCGCAGCGGATGGAAGTGGATCTTGGGAAAACGCTCCTGCGCCAAGCGCACGTCGTAGGGGCTGGTGCACAAAAATGCCAGGGTGTTGGCCGCATCGTGCGCCAGGCGCAGCGGGTAGGCGGCTTCAAACTGGCGCAGTTCGGCGGGGGTGTCGGCGGTGATCCAGCGCGCGCCGGTGTACTGGCAGCCTTCCAGACGCACGTCGCAGTCGTATTCGGTTTTCAGGCGGTGCTGCACCACTTCAAACTGCAGCTGGCCCACCGCGCCCAGCAGCATGTTGCCGCCGGCATCGGGCTTGAAGACCTGAATGGCGCCTTCTTCGCCCAACTCCATCAAGCCTTGTTGCAGCTGTTTGGAGCGCAAAGGATTTTTCAGTACCACGGTCATGAACATCTCGGGCGCAAAGAACGGCAGGCCGGTGAATTGCAGGTTGGGTCCGTCGGTGATCGAGTCGCCCAGTTGCACACCGCCGTGGATGGTAAAACCGATGATGTCGCCCGCGTAGGCCTCGTCCACCGCTTCGCGGCGCTGCGACATGAAGGTCACCACCGAGGTGGGGCGCAGCTCCTTGCCGGTGCGCTGCACCTTCATCTTCATGCCGGGGGTGTACTTGCCCGAAGCCACGCGCACGAAGGCGATGCGGTCGCGGTGGTTGGCGTCCATGTTGGCCTGTACCTTGAACACCACGCCCGAGAAGCCCTTGTCTTCAGGCTTGATGGTCACTTCCTGGCGCTGACGGTTCACCTCCTGATGGGCCAGACGCGGGCCGGGCGGGGGCGACATGTCCACCACGGCATTGAGCACTTCCTGCACACCAAAGTTGTTCACACCCGAACCAAAGAACACCGGCGTGAGCTTGGCCGCCAGGAACTGCTCGTGGTTCCATTCGGCTGAGGCACCCACGGCCAGCTCCATGCTCTCCAGCGCATCGTCAAAAGCGCGGCCAAAGCGCTGGCGCAGGGTTTCCTTTTCGCTCAGCGGAATGACTTCGAACTCTTCCGGGCGTTTTTCGCTACCTGCCTGGAACACCGTCATGCTCTGCGTGCGCAGATCAATGATCCCGCCAAAGGTCTTGCCCTGCCCCACCGGCCAGGTGATGGGACAGCAAGGCATGCCCAGCTCGCGCTCGACTTCGTCCAGGATGTCCAGCGGGTCGCGCACCTCGCGGTCCATCTTGTTCACAAAGGTGATGATGGGTGTGTCGCGCTGGCGGCACACCTCGATCAGGCGGCGGGTCTGCGATTCCACGCCGTTGGCCGCGTCGATCACCATCAGCGCCGAGTCCACGGCGGTGAGCACGCGGTAGGTGTCTTCCGAGAAGTCCTTGTGACCGGGGGTGTCGAGCAGGTTGATCACGTGATCGCGGTAGCTCATCTGCATCACCGACGAGGCCACGGAAATCCCGCGCTGCTTTTCAATCTCCATCCAGTCGGATGTGGCGTGGCGCGACGCCTTGCGGCCCTTCACCGCACCGGCGATCTGGATGGCGCCCGAGAACAGCAGCAATTTTTCAGTCAGCGTGGTCTTACCCGCGTCCGGGTGGGAGATGATGGCAAAGGTGCGGCGGCGCCGCGTTTCAGAAGCGTAGGACACGATAAAAAAAGAAAGCTTTAGGGGCAGGACAGACTTGGGGCTGCGCGACATGCCACTTCCGGCAGGGCAGCCTCTGTGCAAGCAAGGGGACCATGAACGCCTGCGGCCTGCCATCTGGAGCAATCAGCTCGTCGGCTCGGCAAGCCCTGCTGGGGCGACCATGCACATGGCCGGGGATTCTACGGGGCTCGTCCTGTTTGCGCCGATGATGCAGGCCTGTCTTTTCACCACCGCACCACACCATGACCGTTCTTGGCACTGTCCACACCGTACTGCGCGGCACAGCCCAGCCGTTCTCGCACCTCGATGGCCGCCCCGGTGGCATGAGCGCCATCGCCAAATCCCCCGTGGCTGGCCCGGTACACGCTGGCCCTCTGGGACTGGAAGGCGACATGCAGGGCGACCTCAAAGTGCACGGCGGCCCCGACAAGGCCATCCACCACTACCCCCATGAGCACTACGCCGCCTGGCAGGCCGAACTGGGTGATCTGCCCGTGCTGCGCCAATGCGGGGCCTTTGGCGAAAACCTGTCCAGCACCGACATGACCGAGCAGACGCTGTGCCTGAGCGATGTGGTGCGCCTGGGCAGCAGCACCCTGGTGCTCACGCAAACCCGGCAGCCCTGCTGGAAACTCAACGCCCGCTTTGGCCGTGCCGACATGGCTCGGCGCGTGCAAACCACGGGCCGCACCGGTTGGTACTGGAAAGTCCAGGAAAGCGGCACCGTACAAGCGGGTGACGCTATGCTTTTGCTGGAACGCCCCTACCCCGACTGGCCCCTGACGCGTGTGCTGCAGGTGCTGTACCAACGCTGTCTCGAACGTGACGAACTACAGGCCCTCGCAGCCCTGCCACTGCCACCTTCATGGCAAAAAATGCTGGCTGCACGCCTTGAGCGCGGTCAGGTCGAAGACTGGTCGCGCCGCATTGATGGTTAAGCTGTGACACAGCCCCTGCATTCCAAGCACTATGAGCATTTCCTCGTCCCACCCCATCACCCCCGGCCTGCTGGCCCTGCACGGCAACTGCGCCGAAACCCTGGCCCAGGCGCTGATCGACTGGAGCAGCGCGCACCCGCTGGCGCCGCTGGAGCAGGAAGTGGTGCTGGTGCAAAGCAATGGCACGGCCGAGTGGTTCAAGATGCTGCAGGCGCAGCGCAGCGGCATCTGCGCGGCCACGCGCGTGGAGCTGCCGGCGCGCTTTCTGTGGCGCAGCTGGCGCCAGATTTTGGGCGTGCAGCGCGTGCCCAGCATCTCGCCGCTGGATGAGCAGCCCATGACCTGGCGCCTGATGCGCCTGCTGCCCGCTTGCCTGGACGACCCGGCTTTTGCGCCGATTGCGCGCTTTCTGCGCCCTGAACAGCCCCAGCGCCTGCTGCAACTGGCCAGCCGCCTAGCCGACCTGTTCGACCAGTATCAGGTCTATCGCAGCGACTGGCTGCTGGCCTGGGAAGCCGGACGCGATGAACTGCCCGGCCTGCCAGGCCAGGATGCGCGCCCACTGCCTGCCGGGCAGGAGTGGCAGCCGCATCTGTGGCGCGCCGTGCTGGCCGATCTATCGGCACAGGAGCGCGCCGTCACCCGCCCGGCACTGCGCGCGCAGGTGCTGGAGACGCTCAACACCGCCCCGGTGGGCAGCCTGCCCGTGGCGCGGCGCGTGCTGCTGCTGGGCCTGACGCACATGCCACTGTCGATGCTGGAGTTTCTGGCGGCCCTGTCGCGCCACAGCCAGATCGTGCTGGCCGTGCCCAACCCCTGCCGCTTTCACTGGGCGGATGCCATCGACGGGCGCGAGCTGCTGCGCCAGCAGCGCCGCCGTCACCCACTGCGCCAGGGGCGCGATCTGACACAGATTCCGCTGCAGGCCATGCACGCCCACGCCCATCCGCTGCTCATGGCCTGGGGACGACAAAGCCGCGACTATGTGCGCCTGCTCGATGAATTTGAGAGCAGCTCCCGCTTGGAGCAAGCCATTTCCATGGTGGATCTATACGATGAAGCGCCTGCTGACGAGGGGACACTGCTACAACAAGTGCAGCGCAGCATCCGCGACCTGCTGCCCGTGGCCGAGCACCCGCGCCAGACCCGGCCAGAACATGCCATTGCCGCCAGCGACGACTCCATCGTCCTGCACAGCGCGCACAGCCTGGTGCGCGAGCTGGAAGTGCTGCATGACCACCTGCTGCGCATGCTGGCGCAACCGGCCACGGCCGACCGGCCTGCGCTGCAACCGCGCGACATCATCGTCATGCTGCCCGACATTGCCCAGGCGGCCCCGGCCATCCGTGCCGTGTTCGGCCAGTACGGCGCCGGCTCACGCGATGCCCGCCACATCCCGTTTGCCATTGCCGACCTGAGCGCCAGCGCCGCCAGCCCGCTGACGGCGGCCCTGGCCTGGCTGCTGCGCCTGCCCCAGCAGCGCTGCCGCATCAGCGAGCTGGCCGACCTGCTGGACGTGCCCGCCCTGGCCGCGCGCCTGGGCCTGCAGGAAAGCGACGCACCACAGTTGCGCCAGTGGATGGCCGCCGCCGGCATCCGCTGGGGATTGAACGCCGAGCAGCGCCGCCACCTGGCGCTGGACGCCTGCGGCGACACCAACAGCGCCTGGTTTGGTCTGCAGCGCATGCTGCTGGGCTACGCCAGCGGTGCCCAGCCCATCCACGCCGAAGGCCTGCCGCGCAGCGCTGCCTGGGACGACATCGAACCCTTTGCCGAAGTCGGCGGTCTGGAGGCCGAGCTGGCGGGCATCCTTGCCGCCCTGCTGCAGCGGCTGCTGGCCTGGTGGGAAGAAGCGCTGCAACCGGCCACCCCGCTGATCTGGGCCCAACGCCTGCGCCAGCTGCTGGCCGACCTGTTCGAGCCACAGGACGAACTGGAACGCGCCGTGCTGCAAGGCCTGGAACAGGCCCTGCAGGACTGGTTGCGTGCCTGCGAACACGCCCGCTTTGACGAGGCGCTGCCCCTGTCCGTGGTGCAACCGGCCTGGCTGCAGGCGCTGGAGCAACCGGCGCTGCAACAGCGTTTTGGCGGCGGGGGCGTCACCTTCTGCACCTTCATGCCCATGCGCGCCATTCCGTTTGAGCTGGTCTGCCTGCTGGGCATGAACGAGGGCGACTACCCGCGCCAGAGCCCGCGCTCCCCGATGGACCTGATGCAGCTGCCCGGCCAATACCGCCCCGGCGACCGTGCCCGGCGCGACCACGACCGCCAGCTGATGCTCGATGCCCTGCTCTCGGCGCGGCGCCAGCTCTACATCAGCTGGGCCGGGCACCATGTGCGCGACAACAGCCTGCAGCCGCCTTCGGTGCTGGTGGCGCAGCTGATGGACTATCTGCGTAGTGGTTGGCGTGCCGAGGACGAGGAGCACACCGGCATCGACGTGGTGGCCCAGCGCAGCCACCAACACCCGCTGCAGCCCTTCAGCCGCCGCTACTTTGAGGTCGGCTCGCCCCTGTTCACCTACGCCCACGAGTGGCACAGCGCGCACGTGGAATCGACCGACGCAGAAGCCGCCCCCCCAGCACCGCTGCCCGCGCCCGATACCGCCAACAGCGCCACCCTGCAACAGCTGACGCAGTTCCTGCAAAACCCGGCACGCCACTTTTTGCGCCAGCAGTTGCAGGTGGTGTTCGACGAGGACGACAGCCAGCTGGACGACGACGAATGCTTCACCCTGGCCGGGCTGGATGCCTACCTGCTGGTCAGCAGCGTGCAAACCCAGGTCAGCGGGCACTGGCAGCAACAGCCCGATGCGCCGCTGGACACGCTGTTGCAGGCCGAGCTGCAACGCCTGCAGCGCAGCGGCCAACTGCCCCTGGCCAGTCTGGGCACGCGCGCGCAGCAACAACTGCTTGCCAGCCTGCTGCCCGGCATGCAGGCCTGGCAGCAACTGCTGCAGCACTACCCGCACAGCGCACCCCACCATGCCGTGGACTTTGTGCATGAGGGCCTGCAGTTGCAGGACTGGCTGGACCAGTTGCGCCGCCGCACCAGCCATGTCGCCTGGCTGCAACTGGTGGCGCGCGATGTGGCCCGCAAAGATGCGCCGCGCCTGGACAAGCTGCTGCCCGTCTATCTGCGCTGCCTGGCCGCTGCGGCCACGGGCCTGGCGTGCGACAGCTGGATCGTCGGGCGCGATGGCTGCCTGCACATCACCCCCCTGGAACGCGAAGCCGCCGCCAAGGCCCTGGCCGATGTGCTGCAGGCCTGGCACGCCGGGCAAGCCACCGCGCTGCCCCTGCCCCCAAAAACCGCCCTGGCCCTGGTGCAGGATGGCGATGCCCGCAGCGCCTACGAAGGCGGCAACAAAGGCGACCACGCCCACCACGGCGAGGTCGAGCACATGGCCTGGGCACGCCTGTTCCCCGACTTTGACGCCCTGAGCAGCGATGGCCGCCTGGACCACTGGGCGCAGCGCCTGTACGCACCGCTGTGCGCCTGGGGCGAAGCCTGCGTGCACTGGATCGCCTGGGACGATCTGGCCCAAGCCCTGCAAGCCGCACAGCAAGAAGCCTCCACCGCGCCATGAGTTTGCACATGACCACCACTGCCGCCCCCCATTTGCTCGACCCGCGCAGTTTTCCGCTGCACGGCAGCCGCCTGATCGAGGCCAGCGCCGGCACCGGCAAAACCTGGACGATTGCCGCGCTCTACGTGCGCCTCATCTTGGGCCACCGCCCCGCCGATGAGGAGGACTGCGCCATTGGCCCGCTGCTGCCGCCCGACATCCTGGTGATGACCTTCACCCGCGCGGCCACGCGCGAGCTCTCCGACCGCATCCGCCAGCGCCTGGTGCAGGCCGTGGCCTGCTTTCGTGGCGAGGCCGAGGGCGATGCTTTCCTGCAATCCCTGCTGGCCGACTACCCCGATGCCCAGGCGCGCGAGCAGGCCGCCTGGCGCCTGGCGCTGGCCGCTGAGGGCATGGACGATGCGGCCATCTTCACCATCGACGCCTGGTGCCAGCGCGTGCTGCGCGAGCACGCCCTGGACAGCGGCTGCCTGTTCGACGAAACCCTGGAGCCCGACGAAGCCGAACGCCTGCGCGAAGCGGTGTACGACTACTGGCGCCAGCAGTGCTACCCGCTGCCCGATGGGCTATTGGGCATCGTGCTGGCGCAGTGGGACGGGGTGGAGCGGCTGCTCGCTGACATGCAGCAACTGCGCAGTGCCGAGCTGCCCGGCAGCACCAGCGGCACAGCACCCAGCCCTGACCCACTGGCCGTGCTGCTGCCGCAATGGCAAGCCGAGCAGCAGCAGCAACTGCAGCAACTGGCCCAAGGCTGGGAAAAAGGCGCGCAGGACTACCGCACCTGGATTGAGGGCGAACTGGCCAACAACAAAAGCGCCTGGGACGGGCGCAAGCTGCAACTTAAAAACTGCCTCAATTGGCTCAGTGCATTGGAAAAATGGGCCCAAACGCCCACCCTGCAACTGCGCGAAGCTCTGAAAACCGGAGCAACCCGATTGATTCCCAGCGGTTTGGATGAGGCCCGCAAAGGCGATGTGCAGGTGCAGTATCCGCCGCAAGCACAAGCGCTGGAGGATTTGCTGTGCGCCCTAGAGGCCATCGCCCCCATTGGCCTGCGCCTGCGCTGGCATGCCTGCCAGCAGGTGGCCCAGCGCCTGCAATGGCTCAAAAGCGCAGCAGGCACCTTTGGCTTTGCCGACATGCTGCAACGCCTGGATGCCGCCCTGGCCGGGCCACAAGGGGCGTTGCTGCGCCAACGCCTGCGCCAGCAGTACCCGGTGGCGCTGCTCGATGAGTTTCAGGACACCTCGCCGCTGCAATACCGGCTGTTTGAGCACATCTACCAGCCCGAGCAGCCCACGCCCGATTGCGCGCTGCTGTTAATTGGCGACCCCAAGCAATCGATCTACGGCTTTCGCGGCGCCGACATTTACAGCTACCTCAAGGCGCGCCAAGCCACCACCGGGCGGCACTATGTGCTCTCCACCAACTACCGCTCCACCCAGGCGCTGGTGGAAGCCACCAACCACTGGTTTGCCCTGGCCGAGCAGCGCCACCCGCAAGCCGCCTTCTTGTTTCGCCAAGGCAGCAGCGACAACCCTCTGCCCTTTCTGGAGGCCCGCGCCCATGGCCGTGCGCAGGCGCTGTGCGCCAACGGCCAGCCGCTGCCAGCCATGCAGATCCACTGGCACCAGGGCGAGGACGACGATGGCGCACCGTGTGCGCTGAACAAAGACACCCTGATGCACACCTACGCCCAGGCCTGCGCGCAGCGCATCGTGCTCTGGCTCAACGACCCCAGCATGGGTTTTCAGACGCCCACGGGGACATTGACACGCCTGCGCCCCAGCGATATCGCCGTGCTGGTGCGCAGCGGCAAAGAGGCGCAGGCCGTGCGCCAGCAACTGCAGCGCCGGGGCGTGGCCTCGGTGTATCTGTCCGAGCGCTCTTCCGTCTTTGACAGCGCGCAGGCGCAGGATCTGCTGTATTGGCTCAAGGCCGTGGCCGAGCCCCTCAACGCCCGCGCCGTGCGCGCCGCGCTGGCCACGCGCCTGCTGGCGCTGCCGCTGCCCGAACTGCAACGCCTGGCGCAGGACGATGAACTGCTCGACCACTACACCCTGCTGCTGCGCGAGCTGCACCAGCTGTGGCAGCGCCAGGGCGTGCTGGCCATGCTGCGCGCCAGCCTGCACCGCCTGCAACTGCCCGCGCGCTGGCTGGCCCAAGCGCACAGCGGCGAGGGCGAGCGCTGCCTGACCAACTACCTGCACCTGGCCGAGCTGCTGCAAAACGCCAGCGCCACCCTGGAAGGCGAGCAGGCGCTGATCCGCTGGCTGGCCCAGCACATCGCCAACCCCAGCCAGGACAGCGAAGCGCAAACCCTGCGCCTGGAAAGCGATGCCGATCTGGTGCAGATCGTCACCATCCACAAGAGCAAGGGCCTGGAGTACCCCGTCGTCATGCTGCCCTTTGGCAGCAGCTTCACCAGAAAGACGCGCAAAAACACCGCCTGGGTACGCCTGCCCGATGGCAGGCTGCGCCTGGACTTCAGCGACGAAGAGCTGGCCCAGGCCGACCAGGAACGCCTGCGCGAAGACCTGCGCCTGTTCTATGTGGCGCTGACCCGCGCGCGCCATCTGCTGTGGCTGGGCCTGGGGGCGCTGCGCCAGGGCAGAAGTGAGGATTGCGTCAACGAACACGGCGCCAGCGGCTACCTGCTGGGTGGCACACAGGCGCGCAGCGTTGCCGACTGGGAGAAGACCCTGCGCCAGTTCACCGCCGCCTGCCCGCACATGCAGCTCCAGCACCTGCACGAGCTGGACTGGGCCACGAGCTGCACACCCCTGCGCGCCCACCAACAGCCCCCGGCGCTGGCAACGCCGGTGCGCTACGACGGTCAGTTCGACCGCCACTGGGGCGTGGCCAGCTTCTCGGCGCTGACGCGCGCCATGCCGGTGGCCAGCGACGCCGTGCTGCTGGCGGCTGGTCAGGCCGACGACGAAGTGCTGCCCAGCGATGACGGACTCACTCCAGCCGCTGGCCACCCCGCCACCAGCGCCAGCCAGGCCGTATGGCACCGCTTTGGTCGGGGGCCGCTGGTGGGCAACTTCCTGCACGACCAGTTGCAGTGGCTGGGCGAGGCCGGTTTTGTGCTCGATGCGCCGCAGCAGGAACGTCTGCGCCGCCGCTGCCAGCGCGCCGGCTACGACGAAACTGCCACCGAAGACGTGTTGCAGTGGCTGAGCGCCATCGTCCAGCACCCCCTGCCCGTGCTGGAGGCACGCCTGCCCGAGATCGACACCGCGCTGCCCGAGATGGAGTTCTGGCTGCCCCTGGCACAACTGCCCGCTGCCCAGGTCGATGCCCTGTGCCGCCAGCACATCCTGCCGGGCATGGAACGCCCACCGCTCCCCCAGCGCCAGCTGCACGGCATGCTGATGGGCTTTGCCGACCTGGTGTTTGCCCACCGGGGGCGCTACTGGGTGCTGGACTACAAGAGCAACCACCTCGGCCCCGATGCCAGCGCCTACGACGCCCCGGCCCTGCAGCAGGCCATGCTGGCGCACCGCTACGACGTACAGGCCGCGCTGTACCTGCTGGCGCTGCATCGCCTGCTGCACGCCCGCCTGGGCGCGGCCTACCGGCCCGAAGCGCAACTGGGCGGTGCGTTGTACTTCTTCCTGCGCGGGCTGGATGGCAGCACGGGCGGCATGCACCACATCGCTGCGCCGCTGCCGCTGCTCGACGCTCTGCACGCCTTGATCACCACCCCTGCGGAGGCCGCATGAGCCACGCCGATCCATTCACTCTCGACCTGTTCGACACCGCCGCAGCGCCCCTGCCCCTGCTGGAACAACTGCACGCCTGGCAGACCCAGGGCGTGCTGCGCCAGCTGGATGTGGCCTGGATGCAGTTTGTGCGCACCCACCAAAGCCAGGCCAGCGATGCCCTGCTGCTGGCTGCCACCCTGCTGGCGCACCTGGAAGGGCGCGGCCACAGCTGCCTGCCACTGGCCGACCTGCTGGCCCAACCTGCCAGCGTGCTCGGCTGGGAAAGCAGCGCCCAGGCACAACTGGAGGCGCAGCTTGCCGGACACCGCCTGCCCCAATGGCTGGAGGCGCTGCGCACCAGCCCCCTGGTGCGCGTGGCCGGGCGCGATGCCGATCTGGGCCAGCCCATGGTGCTGGCCGGTGCCGACTCGCCCCAGCCCCTGCTCTACCTGCGCCGCTACTGGCACCACGAACGCCTGGTGGCGCAGCACATCCAGGCGCGCTGCGCACACACCGACCCGGTGGACGAAGCCAAGGCCGCAGCCTGGCTGGAGCGGCTGTTCCCCGACAACCCGTCGGCGGATGCCCGCCCCGACTGCGACTGGCAACGCCTGGCCTGCGCCCTGGCCCTGCGCGGGCGGCTGACGCTGATCACCGGCGGCCCCGGCACCGGCAAGACCTACACCGCTGCCCGTCTGCTGGCCCTGCTGTGGGCCACCAGCGCCCAGCCGCACGATCTGCGCGTGGCACTGGCCGCCCCCACCGGCAAGGCGGCGGCGCGCCTGAAGCAATCCATCGACCGGGCGCTGCTGCAACTGCACCCCCTGGTGGCGCCGGAGCTGGACCTGCCCGCCCTGGTCGAGCGCACCGGCGCCGCGCGCACCCTGCACAGCCTGCTGGGCAGCCAGCCCGGCACACGCCAGTGGCGCCACCAGCGCAACCACCCGCTGGAGGTGGATGTGCTCATCGTCGATGAAGCCTCCATGGTGCATCTGGAGATGATGGCCGCCCTGCTGGAAGCGCTGCCGCCCACGGCGCGCCTGATCGTGCTGGGCGACAAAGACCAGCTGGCCTCGGTGGAGGCGGGCGCCGTGCTGGGCGACCTGTGCCGCAGCGCCGAAGACGGCCACTACACGCCCGATAGCGTGGCCTACGCCCAGCGCGTGGCGGGGCAAAGCATTCCCGCCGCGCTGCAGGACGCGCAAGGCAGCGCCCTGGCGCAACGCACCATCATGCTGCGCCACAGCCACCGCTTTGGCGGCCCCATCGGCCAGCTGGCCCGCGCCGTCAATGCAGGAGATGCCGCTGGCGCGCAGCGCGTGCTGGCCAGCTGCACGGATGGCAGCCTGTACGACGGCAGCGGCACCAACCTCAAGCACATCTGGAGTCTGGCCATCCACGGGCGCGGCCAGACCGCCAGCTACCGCGACTACGCCCAGACGCTGGGCAAACGCCCACCTGCGGGCGACGAAGCTGCCCACCGTGCCTGGGTGGAAAGCGTGCTGCTGGCGTTCGAGCGCTTTCGTCTGCTGTGTGCCGTGCGCGAAGGCGACTGGGGTGTGGCAGGCCTGAACAATGCCATCGAAAAAGCCCTGCGTGCCGAGGGCCTGCTGCCCGCCGGTGGCGAGTGGTACGTGGGCCGCCCGGTGATGGTCACGCGCAACGACGCGGCGCTGGGCGTGTTCAACGGCGACATCGGCATTGCCCTGCCCAGCGTGCGCGGCGATGCGCTGCGGGTGTACTTTCTGGATGGCGCCGAGTTGCGCAGCGTGGGCGTGGCCCGCCTGGCGCACGTGGAAACCGCCTTTGCCATGACGGTGCACAAAAGCCAGGGCTCGGAATTTGCCCACACCGCCCTGGTGCTGCCTGCGCGCAGCGGCGGCGTGCTCGGGCGCGAGCTGGTCTATACCGGCATCACGCGCGCACGCGAGCACTTCAGCCTGCTCACCCAGCACAGCGCCCTGCTGGCCGAAGCCGTGGCCAACCCCACGCGGCGCAGCAGCGGCCTGCTGCGCTTTTTGCAAGCAGAGTTTTCTGTGGAGGCCTGAGGGTTTATCAAAATACATAGCTGCCACCGCTTGCAGATACTGGATTCAAGGTAAAAACAAGCTTGAATTTCAGTAGTGGCAGGCGGCATAAGCTCCTGTTTTTCATAGCTCCACATCAAACTTTGACGCTGTGGCGACACCTAGAATGGATGCACACCCGTTTCTGTTTTGCTTCAACAAGGATGCCTCACATGTCGTTTCGCTCGCTTTTCGCCGCCACCGCCCTTGCCGCTGCCAGCCTGAGTGCCTGGGCCGATGCCCCCGTCCAGATCGACACCCCCTGGGCACGTGCCAGCGTGCCGGGCCAGCAGGCCAGCGGCGCATTCATGCGCCTGACGGCCCAGGAGCCACTGCGTCTGGTGGGCGTGAGCACCCCGGCAGCAGCCCACTCTGAAATCCACGAAATGGTCATGGAAGGCGATGTCATGCGCATGCGCGCCATCGACGGCCTGGAGCTGCCCGCCGGGCAGACCGTCGAGCTCAAGCCCGGTGGCTACCACCTGATGTTCCTGCAGCTCAAGGCCCCGCTACGGGCCGGCACCGAGGTGCCCGTCACACTGCAATTCACCAACGCCAGGGGCGAACGCCTGGAGCAGGCCCTGCAAGTGCCCGTGCAGCAGCTGGCCCGCCCGGCCCGTGGCGCAGAACACCCCAACCACCAGCATCAACACGATGCCCACGGCATGCAGCATTGAGGCCATCGACACAACCCGTGATATGCCGTTTGCCGGGTTGTGTCATCGGCTCTAAGCTGCACGCCTACCCCGTACCGATCGATATGGAGACACCATGAACAACACCAAGAACTTTGGCTTTGGCCAATTCATCCCGGGCTTTGACTTCCTGCAACAGCTCACCCAGGCGGGCCAGAGCAACAGCTTGCCGCCGTTCTCCAGCTGGATCGCGCCCACCGTGAGCGTGGAGGAAATCGACAAGCGCATCGAAGAGCTCAAGGCCGTGCAGTTCTGGCTGGAACAGAACAGCCGCGCCCTCTCGGCCACCGTGCAGGCGCTGCAGGTGCAGAAGATGACCCTCTCCACCCTCAAGGGCATGAACGTCAACCTGGCCGACTTTGCCCAGGCCTTTGGCAGCGCCAGCGCCCCCACCCCGGCGGCAGCACCCAGTGCCAACGTCTCCAACTGGCCCATGGATGCCGCAGCCAGCACCGAGCCGGCCGCCCAGCCCGCTGCAGCCCAATCTGCCACCTCCACGGCGGATGCTGCTGCCTCGGCCACCGAAGCCGCCGCAGACGCTGCCGGCGCCGCAGCAGCCAGCGTCAACACCGCTGCCCTGCAATGGTGGAATGCGCTCACCCAGCAATTTCAGGCCATCGCCTCCCAGGCGCTGCAAGACCCAGCCCAGCTGCCCGCCATGGCGCAAGCGGCCAGCATGGCCAGCGACTTCACCAAGGCCGCTGTCAAGACCGCCAGCGATCTGATGCAACAGGCCGTCAGCCAGGCCAGCGCCCCGGTGCGCGCAGCCCAGAAGGCCTCCACCCCCAAGGCCGAAGCCAGGACCAGGCCCGCTGCCGTCAAAAAGCCTGCCGGCACCAAGACCGCGGCCAAGAAAGCCACACCGGCTGCCGACGGCGCCCCTGCTGCCAAGGCTGCACCGGCCACCAGGACCGCTCGCAAGACCAGCGGCACCACCGCTGCCAAAAAGCCGGCTGCCAGCAAGTCACGCAGCGACAAAAGCGCCTGATTCGGTGTGACCAGGGTCAGGCCGCAGCCGCCCGCGCTGCGGCTTGCGGCGGCGGCATGCAGCAGATGCTGTCGCGCCCGCTTTCCTTGGCCCGGTAGAGCGCCCTGTCGGCGCAGCTGAGCAGCACCTCCAGCGCCGGAATGGGGCGCTGCCCGGCAGAGACGGCACACACGCCCATGCTCACGGTCACGTGCAGCACCTGCCCGTCGTCCAGTTCGAACGGGTGTTCACGCATCAGGCCTCCGATGCGCTGGCCCACACGCTGGGCCTGCTCGGCATCGGCATCGGGCAGCACCAGGGCAAACTCCTCACCGCCCATACGCCCCAGCAAGTCCCCCGGGCGCAGCGCAGCGTGCCCCAGTTCAACAAACTTTTGCAACACCACATCGCCTTGCGCGTGGCCAAAGCGGTCGTTGATCTGCTTGAAGTGGTCCAGGTCCACCATCAGCACCGCCACGCTGCGGCTTTCCTGCTGCAAGCGTGCCAGCAATTTTTGCCCGCGATCCATGAAGGCACGCCGAGCCAGCGCCCCGGTCAGAAAATCGTGGTTCACGGCCTGTTTGAGCCGTTGCAACGTCTGGTTGTGCAGAACCTGGATGCTGGCCACCGCCAGGGGCGCCAGCGTCAGCAGCGACAGCCCCGCGCGGAATGAGGCCACATCCATCACGTTGTCGGGCGAATACACCACCAAGGCACCCAGCGACACGGCCAGCAGTTTGGCAATGCCGAACACAAAATTGATCACCGCCGTTGCAAACACACCATAGGCCAGGCCGCACCACACCAGGGACGGAATCACAAAGGCCACCGAACCCGGGCCATGGAACACCCGACTCAGCACCTCCGTGAGCAGCAGCGCCCCCAGGGGCAGCACGTAGTGCCAGGAGTGAAAGTTCACCGGGCTCTTCCACTGCCAGACCCAGCCCCGGGGCGCCGACAGGATCACCGGCAAGACCAGCACGCAGTTGCAGAACTCCGTGGCGATCCACATCAGCAGCACGCGCCACAGCGGCGTGCCAAAGGCCACGTGGCTGGGCCAGGTGCCCACCAGCGCACTGCTGACGGCATACAGCAGGCAGCCGCAAAACATCACCAGCACCGCGCGCTGGCGCTGAAACCCCTGCTTCTGAATGCCCTGCCGGTACAGAAACAGCCAGCCACAGAGCACGCCGACGATGTTAGCGGTGTTGAGCGTCAGCGCCACAAACAGGCTGGCGCCGGTCACAAGATCGGCCAGCACATACACCAGCCACATGCAGGCCCAGGTGACGGGCCGCCTGGCCAGATGGGCATGGCGCAGCAGCAACCCCAGCAGCACCGCATTGGCAGGCCAGAACGCCGGGAAGTTGCCAATGCGGCTCAGGATGCCGACCAGACAGGCAACCAGCAGCGCCAGCATCACCCCACCAATGCCCAGCCACAAAGGACGAGGAGTTGCTGCGGCAGAGGTTGGGGGAATCTCGAACACCATCAACAAACTCCGGAAGGGGTGAGCCAAGCGTCAAACGCCCCGCGCGCGATCGGCCTTGAACTGCGCCCGGAAAGCGCTGAACGTCCCACCATCCAGCGCATTGCGTATTTCCTGCATCAGGTTCAGGTAGTAGTGCAGGTTGTGGATCGTCGTCAGCATCGGCCCAAGCATCTCTCCACAGCGATCCAGGTGGTGCAGATAGGCGCGCGAGAAGCCGCCGCGCCCGCCGTCCTGCCAGCTCACGCCCTCCGCACCGGCGCAGGCATGGCAGGTACAGGTCGGATCCAGCGGCTGGTGATCGCTCTTGTGGCGCGCGTTACGCAGCTTCAGGTCACCGTAGCGCGTGAACACCGTGCCATTGCGGGCGTTGCGCGTGGGCATGACGCAGTCGAACATGTCCACCCCGCAAGCCACACCTTCCACCAGGTCCTCGGGCGTGCCCACGCCCATCAGGTAGCGCGGCTTGTGCGCCGGCAGGCGGTGCGGCGTGTGCGCCATGATGTGCAGCATCTCGTCCTTGGGCTCCCCCACGGAGACGCCACCCACGGCGTAGCCGGGGAAATCCATCTCCACCAGCGCCTGCAGCGACTCTTCACGCAGGTTGGTGTACATGCCGCCCTGCACGATGCCAAACAGCGCATTCGGATTGCCCAGGCGCTCGAATTCGTCCTTGGAGCGCCTGGCCCAGCGCAGGCTCATTTCCATGCTCTTGCGCGCCTCGGCCTCGGTGGTCAGGTGGCCGTTGGTCTCATAAGGCGTGCACTCATCGAGCTGCATCACGATGTCGGAATTGAGCACGGTCTGGATCTGCATGCTCACCTCGGGCGACATGAACAGCTTGTCGCCGTTGACGGGGCTCTGGAAATGCACCCCTTCCTCGGTGATCTTGCGCATGGCGCCCAGACTCCACACCTGGAAACCGCCCGAGTCGGTCAGGATGGGCTTATTCCACTTCTCAAAGCCGTGCAGGCCACCAAAGCTCTGCATGATGTCCAGGCCGGGGCGCATCCACAGGTGGAAGGTGTTGCCCAGAATGATTTGCGCGCCCATCTCTTCCAGGCTGCGCGGCAGCACCCCCTTGACGGTGCCATAGGTGCCCACCGGCATGAAGATGGGCGTCTGCACGACCCCGTGGTTGAGCGTCAGACGACCACGGCGCGCGTGGCTGGAGGAGTCGGTAGTAAGCAGTTCGAATTGCAGCATAGGGCGTTGATTGTCCCAGAACCTTCCTGCCCCCAAAGGGCACAACGCAGCGCCAGTGCGCCAGACAGCCGCACTGGCTGCTCTATAGTGCTACCCAAATCGCACCCCCACTTTTCTTGAAGGACCCTGGCATGGACAACACCACCACCATCGTCATCGCCGTTGATGGCTCCCCCACCTCCCTGCAAGCCGTGCGCCGTGGCATGGCACTGGTGCAGAACGGCCTCAGGGCCCACATTGCGCTGGTGCACGTGCAGGAGCCGGCCAGCCTGCTGGAGCTGGCCACGCAGGATGCCGACGCCATCGCCGAAGCCGCCACCGCCGCCGGCGAACACCTGATGGCCCCGGCCACCGCCCTGCTGGACGAAGCCGGCCTGACCTACAGCACCGAAGTCGTGCTCGGCGACCCCGGCACCGTGCTGCTGGACATGGCCGAGAGCCTCGGCGCCTGCATGCTCATCGTCGGCGCCCGCGGCATGGGCGCCATCCGCCGCGCTTTCATCGGCTCCGTCTCGCAAGCCGTCCTCAACCGCGCCACGCTGCCGGTGCTGGTCGTCAAGGACCAGGAAGAAGATGAAGCCACGCAGTGCGCGTTGGACAACACCGACGTGTCCTGATCGACCCACAGCGCTCCTGAGCAGGCCGCCTCACTGGAAGGCGGCTTTTTTGTGCCCGGCGTTCGGGCGACGATGGCTTACTATGAAATTAAGAGCTTATTGCGCTCTTTAATTATGGATTTCAAATACTTTTTATTCTTAAATTGAAAGCAGCTCTTCGGATACAGCTATTTTTTACAGAGCATATTACCCAATGTCGGCAAGGCCGGCATGCTGTCCGGCCTCCCGGAGGGCTGGAAAACAGAAAGGCCCTTGACGTTTCCGATCAAGGGCCTTGAATTTGGTGGCCTGGGACGGGATCGAACCGCCGACACGCGGATTTTCAATCCGCTGCTCTACCAACTGAGCTACCGGGCCATTGCAGCGTTGTGTATCGCATGCAGTGAAGCCATGATTATAAGCATACTTTTTGCCAATTTTGGCAAGTTGGGGTGCTGGTGCTCAATTTTTTCTGCTGCGCCCCAGATCCACTCCGAGCTGGCGCAGCTTGCGGTAGAGGTGGGTGCGCTCCAGGCCGGTCTTTTCAGCCACGCGTGTCATGGAGCCGCCCTCGCGTGCGAGGTGGAACTCGAAGTAGGCCTTCTCAAAACCGTCGCGCGCTTCGCGCAGAGGACGGTCCAGATCGAAGCCCTGGTGCGCAGAGGTGGTGTCCAGCGTTTCGTAGGAGTCGTTGTAAGAGGCAGCGTCGTCCATGTTGCGCACGAAACGGCCGCTGGCCTGACAGGCCGCCGCCTTGGCGCTTTGCTCGGCGTTCTTGCTCAGGCCCTGCTCCACAGCCTTGAGCAGCTTCTGCATGGTGATGGGCTTTTCCAGGAAGGACATGGCGCCAATGCGCGTGGCCTCCACGGCGGTCTCGATGGTGGCGTGACCACTCATCATGATCACCGGCATGGTCAGCAGGCCGGATGCTGCCCACTCCTTCAGCAAGGAGACGCCATCGGTATCGGGCATCCAGATATCCAGAAGCACCAGGTCATACACCGTCGCTGCCCGGGCTGCGCGGGCCTGGGTTGCGTTTTCTGCCAGATCCACGCTGTGACCTTCATCGTTCAGGATTTCCGACAACAGATCCCGTATGCCGAGCTCGTCATCCACCACCAATATGTTTGCCATGTCTCAAAAAACTTTGAATGCGGTTCCGCCCCTCACGGCAGCCTTGTGTTGTTGTCTGGGGCAAATGATAGCGACACTTGCGCCCCTTGTACCGTACCCGCCTCGATGCGATTGCTCAAATCGATGCGCGCGCCGTGCTCATCGGCAATCTTTTTGACCACGGCCAACCCCAGTCCGGTGCCCTTGGCCTTGGTGGTGACGTACGGCTCGAATGCCCGCTGGATGATGGCATCGGAAAAACCTGGACCACTGTCGGCCACGGTCAGACGCACGCGGCGGGCCGACTCCATCCAGTGCGTACTCAGGCGCACGGGCGCAGGAGGCACGCCCTCGACCTGGGCGCGTTGCAGGCTGGCATCCTGTGCGTTCTGGACCAGGTTGTGCAGCACCTGGCGCAGCTGCCCGGCGTCGGCTGCAATCAGCGGACAGGCCGGATCCAGTTGCGCCTGCACGGGCACCAGCACGCTGTCTTCGTTGTACAGCTGGAGCACATCCTGCACCAGTGCGTTGACATCCAGGGGCTTGAGCACCGCCGCCGGCAGCCGTGCGTAATCACGAAACTCGTTGACCAGACGCAGCATGGCGGCCACCTGCTCCACAATGGTCTTCACCGATTTGTTGAGCAGCGCCTGATCCTGCGGGGCCAGCTTGTCGGCCAGACGCAGGGCCAGCCGCTCTGCCGACAGCTGGATCGGGGTGAGCGGGTTCTTGATTTCATGCGCCACCCGACGCGCAACCTCGGCCCAGGCCTGGGAGCGCTGGGCCGAGACGATTTCCGAGATGTCGTCAAACACCACCAGGCGCTGGTCGTGCGGCAGGATGGCGCCACGCACCACCAGGGTGGTCTTGTCCTGCGGCACTTCACCGGCCACGGCATCCTCCAGTTGCTGGGCGGACAGCTCCCACACCTGCTGCCAGCGCGTTTGCCCGGTCTCGGGCCGCGAGGCCAGGAACAGGGTGAACTGTTCGGCAACCATGGCGGCAAAGCCGCTCAGGTGAGGCACTTCGCCCAAGCGCAGGCCTTGCCCGTCGTGCGGCTGCGGCAGATGCAGGATGCGCTGGGCACCCGGGTTGCTGATCAGCACCTGCCACTGTGCATCCAGTACCAGCACCCCGGCGGTAAGGTTGTCCAAAATGGTTTGCAAATTGGTACGGGCCGCCTGGATTTCCTCGACCCCGCGATCGACAGCCTGACGCGCCTCCAGCAGCTGCTGGGTCATGAGCGCAAACGAGCGCGTCAACCCGCCAATCTCATCACGTGCCGAGGAAACGGCCTTGGGCGTCAGATCCCCCCGTGCCACATCGCGCACGCCCTGTGCCAGCAGCAGCAGGGGCTGTGCCAGTTGGTTGCCAAACAGCACGGCCAGCAACACTGCGCCAAATACCGCCAGAAACAGACTCAGCGTGAGCGTGCCGATGTACATGCGCCGCAGTCCCTCGCGGGCCAGCGCACGCTCCTGGTACTCGCGATGCGCTTCCTGCACGGCCAGGGCGTTGCTGACCAGTGTGGACGGCAGGGGAATGGTGGCTTGCAGAAAGCGTCCATCGGTGAACAGGCCCAATCGGGTGCTGGGCACGGCCAGCAGGATGCGCACACGCACGTCGTCCGGGTTGATGGGAGCAGCCCAGTCGTCGTCCAGTCCCTCGATGGTGGTGAGGGGGCGCGGGCTGTTGCGCAATCCGCGCAGCACCTGGGTGCCGGGGCGCTCTGGCGCCAGGTCCAGCTGCGACGCCCCGGCAGAGGCCACGGCCACCCCGGCGCTGTTCCAGAGCACCACATCGGTGGCACCCAGCTGCTCGCGCACGCGCTCCAGCAGCACGCCGGCGGCGGCATCGGAGACGTCGGCCAGCTGCATGCTGGCGTTGCGCGCATTGCTGGCCATGTCGTTGGCCATGACATCCAGGGTGACGCTGGCCAGGTTCACCCCTGCCGTGAGGGCGCCCTCGACCTTGACATCGAACCAGCTCTCGATGGAGCGCGCAACAAACTGGTACGACACCACATACACCAGCACCCCGGGCAGCACACCTACCAGAGCAAACATGGCCGCCAGCTTGAGCAGCAGACGGCTGCCGAATTTGCGCTGGCGCAGACGCACCACCAAACGCACGGCCATCCACAGCACGACCACGCACAGCAGGCCGGCGACCAGCACGTTCAAGCCAAAGAGCCAGACGTAGTAACGTTCGTACAGCTCACGATTGTTGGTGGCCAGAGTGAGCAGAAACAGCAGCACCAGCCCCAGGGCAGCCATGACGGCTGCCCCCACACCCACCACCCAGCGCGCATCGGCGCGCAGGCGCTGGGCACGCTGGGCCTCGGCGTGGTCGTTGGCGGCGCCCATCAAAGCCGCTCCAATTGCAGGACGTGCTCCTGCTGGAACAACAGATTCCAGTCCGAACGACCCAGGGCACCGATTTGCAGCGGCCGGGGCAGATGCGTCAAATCGACGCGAAAGCGCAATTGCAAGGTGACTTCGCCCCGCTCGGGCAACTCGGAGCGCGTGCCGATACGCCAGCGCACCAGGCGCTTCAAGGCCGCCATGGCCTCATCCAGATCGGCGTACGAACTGCCCAGGGCCGTGCCCAGGCCCAGCCCGTCGAATGGCTGGCTGCCCGTGTGCAGGCGCCAGCGGCGGGTGAGCGCCTGGTAGCTCAGGCGCTGGTAGCGGGTTGCGGCCAGCAGGGTCTGATCGCTCCAGTACCAGCGCTTGCGCAGAACCGTGGCCTCGGCAACAAAGTGCACAGGCACCCCCTTGCGCAGGGCCTGTTCCACCACGGGGGGCAATTGCCACTGCAGGTCGCTGCTCAACAGGATTTCATCGCCCTCATGCTGCAGGAGCACTCCTTCAGGCAGACGCAGCACGCCGTCCTCCGCCCAGCCGGAAAACGGGCAGACAGCCAGCAGCACCCCCGTCAGCAGGGCGCGACGTGCACTATCCACATGCATGGGCGGCTGAAGATGGTGCTTTTGTTTTCTGCAGCAGGGCGTAGAAGAATCCATCGTGGTCACCAGACGGATTGTCTGGCACGGATGCAGCCCCGGGCAGCAAATGTCCCGGGGCTGGCAGGTATTGCGCATTTTTGTTGCGCGCAACAAACGCCTCCACCTGCCACTGTCCTTCTTCCTTGAATACCGAACAGGTGCAGTACAGCAGGCGTCCACCGGGCTTGAGCAAAGGCCACAGCGCCTGCAACAGACGCTCCTGCTGACGGGCCAGCTGGGCAATATCGCTGGGGCGGCGCAGCCAGCGTACATCCGGGTGGCGACGCACGATGCCGGACGCTGAACACGGGGCATCCAGCAGGATGGCATCCAGGCCACCGTCAGCAACCGCCGGCATGCCTTGAGCCACTTGCGGCCACCAGGCATCCACCTGCGCCGCATCGGCCACCAGCACCTGGGCATCTTCTTGCAGATGCAGGCGCTGCAAGGTCTCGGTGATGCGCTGGCTGCGGATGGCATCCACCTCCAGCGCATACACCTTGGCCTGGCCGAGGGGCAGCATTTCCAGCAGATGTGCAGTCTTGCCACCAGGGGCAGCGCAGGCATCCAGAATGCGCGCCTGCGCGGGCAGTGACAGCCCCTGCAGCAACAAGGGCGCTGCCAGTTGGGCGGCCCCATCCTGTACCGAGACCATGCCCTGCGCAAAACCTGGCAGGCGCTGCACCGGCAGGGGCTGGGCCAGCTGCACGCCGTGCTCACCCCAGGGCTGGGCGGCGATGCCTTGCGCCTGCAGCTGCTGCAGGTAATCGGCCACACGGCATTGGCGGGCATTGACGCGCAGCGCCATGGGCGCAGGACGGTTGTTGGCCTCCAGAATGGCCTGCCAGTGTTCGGGGTATTGCTGGCGCAGTTTGTCCACCCACCAGCGCGGGTGGTTGTAGCGGGCCTGTGCATCGCCATCGGTCTGCGCCACCAGGGCCGCGCTCTCACGCAGGAAGCGGCGCAGACAGGCATTGATGAAACCTGCCTGACGTTGCAGCCCGTGACGGCGCGCCGCCTCCACAGCCTGGTTGACCAGGGTGAAGGGGGTGTAGGGTGCCTGGGCGCTGTCCCACACCAGCGCCAGGGCGGTGCAGAGCAAGGCATCAACGGCGGGCGCTGGGGTTTTGGTGGCCAGCAGCGCACGCAGGGCCTGGGCCCGCCCCAAGGAGCGCAGCACCTGAAACAGCAGCGCTTGCACACCGGGGCGCCAGTGGGCGGGCACCTGCTCCAGCACGGCAGTGCCGGAGCGCCCGTCGCGTATGCCTTGCAAGGCTTGCGCCACGCGCCACAGTTGCTGGTGCAGCGCCACGCTGCCTGGGGAGGATTCGGTGGTGGAGGTGGTTGACATGGTGTCCCTTACTGCGCTGCGTTGGGAAGCGCGAAGCTGCGTGCCGGTTGCAGACCCTGCAGTTTGGCCCACGCACTGCCCGGGGGCAGCACCAGCGCATCGTTGTACGCCTGCACGGCATGGTTGAACTGCTGCATGCGGTGCAGCAGGACGGCATGCTGCTCACTCCAGGCAGCGCTGGTCTGCGCCATCCAGGACATGGCACCGGCGGGCAGGGACGCCTCCTGCGCAGAGGGCGCCGCCACCGGCTGCTCCACAGCACTGGAGGCGGTGTGGGCATAGGCCTGCCAGGCAGCCTGCAGGCTTTGCCAGATGCCGTCGAGCTGGGCCAGCGCCGCTGCGTTGAGCGGGTTGGTACGTGCCTGCGTCAGGGCCACGACCAGCAAATCGGCCGTGGGCTGCAGCGCCTGAAAGGCTGCCTGCGCCGCTGTTGGCACCTGGGCCTGGGCCGGCAGGCCCTGCAGCCAGCGCACGGCGTTCTGCAGCTGCTCGTCCACCGGCGCAAAGGCCGTGCGCACCTGGGCGCGCAGGCGCTTGAAGCGCCGGTAGGCGCCCAGGCACCAGCACAACAGCACAAACAGCACCAACGACCACCAGCCCAGTGCCAAGGCATCGGCCCACATCGCTTTCATCGCACGCCCTTTTAAAAACAGTAGCTATAACCGCTTGCTACACAAGGGCTAGAACCACTTTTTTATCAAAATCAAAACACCCCCTGCAGACCGGGCCTGCAGGGGGTGGCGAAAGTCCGGTGTACGCCGCACCAACCCATGCGGGCGGGTGCAGAGCGTACAGCTTACTGGCTTACTCGTCCGAAGCGGCGTCCTCGGCAGCAGCCGTGGCGGCAGCCAGCTCGGCTTCTTCGGCTTCGGCGATGGCGCGGCGCTCGGCCTCGTCCATTTGCTCCTTGGCCTTGCGTGCCTGGTGGTAGGCCAGACCGGTACCTGCAGGGATCAGACGACCCACGATCACGTTTTCCTTCAGGCCACGCAGTTCGTCGCGCTTGCCCATGATGGCAGCCTCGGTCAGCACGCGGGTGGTTTCCTGGAAGGAAGCCGCAGAGATGAACGAGTCGGTGGACAGCGATGCCTTGGTGATACCCAGCAGGATGTTGGAGTACGTGGCCGGCACCTTGCCCTCGCGCTGCATGGCCTCGTTGGTGTTGAGGATCTCGGAGCGCTCGACCTGCTCGCCCTGGATGTAGCCGGTATCGCCGGGGTTTTCGACCACGACGCGGCGCAGCATCTGGCGCACGATCACTTCGATGTGCTTGTCATTGATCTTCACACCCTGCAGGCGGTACACGTCCTGCACTTCATCGACGATGTAGCGGGCCAGCTCTTCGATACCCAGCAGGCGCAGGATGTCCTGCGGATCGGCCGGACCATCGACGATCAGTTCGCCCTTGTTGACGACCTGACCTTCGTGCACCAGCACGTTCTTTTCCTTGGGGATCAGCTCTTCCCAGACATGGCCATCGGGGTCGGTGATCTGCAGACGCACCTTGCCCTTGGTTTCCTTGCCGAAGGACACCGTACCGGTGATTTCCGCCAGCGTGCCCTTGTCCTTGGGCGTGCGGGCTTCGAACAGCTCGGCCACGCGCGGCAGACCACCGGTAATGTCGCGGGTCTTCTGACCTTCGACCGGGATACGGGCCAGCACTTCGCCGGGGCCCACTTCCTGGCCATCGCGCACCTGGATCAGCGCACCCACCTGGAAGCCGATTGCCACAGGCAGGTCGGTGCCGGGGATCTTCACTTCCTTGCCGTCGGCGTCGATCAGGCGCACCAGCGGACGCACCACCTTGGTGGAGCCACGACGCTTGGGATCGATCACCACCAGCGTGGACAGACCAGTCACATCGTCCACCTGCTTGGCCACGGTCAGGCCTTCTTCGATGTTCTCGAATTTGACCGTACCGGCGTACTCGGTGATGATGGGTCGGGTCAGCGGGTCCCAATGCGCCAGGATGGTGCCGGCCTTGATGGCTTCGTCCGGCTTGATGTTCAGCACGGCGCCGTAAGGCACCTTGTGGCGTTCGCGCTCGCGGCCGTTGTCGCTGATGACGATTTCGCCGGAGCGGGAAATCACCACCAGCTCACCCTTGGTGTTGGTCACATAGCGCATCGTGGCGTTGAAGCCCACGGTACCGTTGGACTTGGCTTCCACGTTGGACTGCACGGCTGCACGCGAAGCGGCACCACCGATGTGGAAGGTACGCATGGTCAGCTGGGTGCCGGGTTCACCGATGGACTGTGCAGCGATCACACCCACAGCTTCGCCCAGGTTCACCAGACCGCCACGACCCAGGTCGCGGCCATAGCACTTGGCACACAGACCATAGCGAGTTTCGCAGGTCAGCGCGGTGCGCACCTTGATCTCGTCCACGCCAGCGGCTTCCAGCTCATCGAGGATGAACTCGTTGAGCAGGGTGCCGGCAGGCAGCAGCAGATCCTGTGTTTCAGGGTGCAGCAGATCCTCGGCGGTGGTGCGGCCCAGCACGCGTTCGCGCAGGGATTCGATCACCTCACCGCCTTCGACGATGGCGCGCATCACGGTGCCATTGAAGGTGCCGCAATCGTCCTCGGTCACCACCAGGTCCTGCGTCACGTCCACCAGACGACGGGTCAGGTAACCGGAGTTCGCCGTCTTCAACGCCGTGTCGGCCAGCCCCTTACGGGCGCCGTGCGTGGAGATGAAGTACTGCAACACGTTCAGACCTTCGCGGAAGTTCGCGGTAATGGGCGTCTCGATGATCGAGCCATCGGGCTTGGCCATCAAACCACGCATACCGGCCAGCTGACGGATCTGGGCCGCCGAACCACGGGCGCCGGAGTCGGCCATCATGTAGATGGCGTTGAAGGACTCCTGGTCCACCACGTTGCCATGACGGTCCTTGGTCTTTTCGACCTTGAGCTGATCCATCATCACCTTGGACACGTCGTCACCGGCCTTGCCCCAGATGTCCACCACCTTGTTGTAGCGCTCGCCAGCCGTCACCAGACCGGAGACGTACTGGTGCTCGATTTCCTTCACTTCGGCTTCGGCGCGGGCCAGGATCTCGGCCTTTTGCGGCGGCACCAGCATGTCGTCGATGGCCACCGAGAAACCGGCGTGCGTTGCCAGACGGAAACCGTTTTGCAGCAGCTTGTCGGCCAGCACCACGGTGTCCTTCAGACCGCACTGGCGGAACGAGGCGTTGATCAGCTTGGAGATTTCCTTCTTCTTCAGTGCCTTGTTCAGGTGGCTGAAGGACAGACCCTTGGGCAGGATCTCGGACAGCAGGGCACGACCCACGGTGGTTTCCACCAGCCTGGTCTGGGGCTGGAATTCGCCCGTGGCCCGGTCCTTGGTCCACTCGGTCAGGCGCACGCTGATCTTGGCGTGCAGCTCCACCTCGCCAGCATCCAGGGCGCGTTGCACTTCGCTCACGTCCATGAACACCATGCCCTCGCCCTTGCCGTTGATCTTCTCGCGGGTGGCGTGGTACAGACCCAGCACCACGTCCTGAGAAGGCACGATGGAGGGTTCGCCCGAAGCGGGGAACAGCACGTTGTTCGAAGCCAGCATCAGCGCGCGGGCTTCCATCTGTGCTTCCACGGACAGAGGAACGTGCACGGCCATCTGGTCACCGTCGAAGTCGGCGTTGAACGCCGCGCAGACCAGCGGGTGCAGCTGGATGGCCTTGCCTTCGATCAGGATGGGCTCAAAGGCCTGGATGCCCAGACGGTGCAGCGTGGGCGCACGGTTGAGCAGCACCGGGTGTTCCCTGATGACCTCTTCCAGAATGTCCCACACCACGGGCGTGCCGGCTTCCACTTCCTTCTTGGCAGCCTTGATGGTGGTGGCAATGCCCATCTGCTCCAGACGCGAGAAGATGAAGGGCTTGAACAGCTCCAGCGCCATCAGCTTGGGCAGACCGCACTGGTGCAGCTTCAGGTACGGGCCCACGGTAATCACCGAACGGCCCGAGTAGTCCACGCGCTTGCCCAGCAGGTTCTGACGGAAGCGGCCGCCCTTGCCCTTGATCATGTCGGCCAGCGACTTGAGGGCACGCTTGTTGGCGCCGGTCATGGCCTTGCCGCGGCGGCCGTTGTCCAGCAGCGAGTCCACGGCTTCCTGCAGCATGCGCTTTTCGTTGCGCGCGATGATTTCCGGGGCCTTCAGCTCCAGCAGGCGCTTGAGGCGCGAGTTGCGGTTGATGACGCGGCGGTACAGGTCGTTCAGGTCGGAGGTGGCGAAGCGGCCACCGTCCAGCGGCACCAGCGGACGCAGGTCGGGCGGCAGCACGGGCAGCACTTCCATGATCATCCACTCGGGCTTGATGCCGGACTTCTTGAAGGCTTCCAGCACCTTCAGGCGTTTGGCGTTCTTCTTGACCTTGGCTTCCGAGCCGGTCAGGTCACCGCGCAGGCGCTCGATCTCGGCATCCAGGTCGATGCCTTCGAGCAGTTCCTTGATGCCCTCGGCACCCATCTTGGCGGTGAACTCGTCGTAGCCGTACTCTTCGCACTTGGCGTCGTAGTCGTCCTCGCTCATGATGCTGAACTTCTTCAGCGGGGTCATGCCGGGGTCGGTCACCACATAGGCTTCAAAGTACAGCACGCGCTCGATGTCGCGCAGCGTCATGTCCAGCACCAGACCCAGACGCGACGGCAGGGACTTGAGGAACCAGATGTGGGCGCAGGGTGCGGCCAGGTCGATGTGGCCCATGCGCTCGCGGCGCACCTTGGTCTGGGTCACTTCCACGCCGCACTTTTCGCAAATCACGCCACGGTGCTTCAGACGCTTGTACTTGCCGCACAGGCATTCGTAGTCCTTGACCGGGCCGAAGATCTTGGCGCAGAACAGGCCATCACGCTCGGGCTTGAAGGTGCGGTAGTTGATGGTCTCGGGCTTTTTCACCTCACCGAAGGACCAGGAGCGAATCTTCTCGGGCGAAGCCAGGCCGATCTTGATGGCATCGAAGTGCTCATCGGGCGTGAATTGCTTGAACAGGTCGAGTAGAGATTTCATGTAACTCTTTCCTCAAAAACTATAGCTGTCAGCGCTTTATTTATAAGGATTTACGATAGAAAACTATCGCAAACCCTTTATTTATCAGCGCCAGGCGCTCACTTTTGTTAAGCCTCAGGAGCGTTCGAGTTCAATATCCAGGCCCAGGGAACGAATTTCCTTGACCAGCACGTTGAACGACTCGGGCATCCCGGCATCGATGGCGTGTTCGCCCTTGACGATGGACTCGTACACCTTGGTACGGCCCTGCACGTCGTCGGACTTGACGGTGAGCATTTCCTGCAGCACATACGCCGCGCCGTAAGCTTCCAGCGCCCAGACTTCCATCTCCCCGAAACGCTGGCCACCGAACTGGGCCTTACCGCCCAGGGGCTGCTGGGTCACCAGCGAGTACGGACCAGTGGAGCGAGCGTGCATCTTGTCATCGACCAGGTGGTGCAGCTTCAGGTAGTGCATGTAGCCGATGGTGGTCGGGCGCTCGAAGCGCTCGCCCGTGCGGCCGTCATACAGATACGCCTGCGTGCGCGACTCGGTCAGACCCTTGCGTTCCTTCAGATCGTCGGGGTAGGCCAGCTTGAGCATGTCCTTGATCTCTGCCTCGGATGCACCGTCGAACACGGGCGAGGCAAAGGGCACGCCTTCCTTGAGGTTGTTGGCCATGAGCATGAGCTCGTCGTCGCTCAGGTCGGAGAAATCCTGGGCACGACCACGTGCCTTGTAGATTTCCTCCAGGAAGGAGCGCACTTCGGCAGCCGATGCCTGCTGTTGCAGCATGTCGCCGATGCGCTGGCCCAGGCCCTTGCCGGCCCAGCCCAGGTGCACTTCCAGCACCTGACCGATGTTCATACGCGAGGGCACACCCAGCGGGTTCAGCACGATGTCCACGGTGGTGCCGTCAGCCAGGTAAGGCATGTCTTCCACGGGCACGATCTTGGAGACCACACCCTTGTTACCGTGGCGGCCGGCCATCTTGTCACCAGGCTGCAGACGGCGCTTGACGGCCAGATAGACCTTGACCATCTTCAGCACGCCTGCGGGCAGTTCATCGCCCTGGGTGAGCTTCTTGCGCTTTTCCTCGAAGGCCAGATCGAACTCGTGGCGCGTCTGCTCCATCGCGTTCTTCATGGATTCGAGCTGCGCGGCCACAGCCTCGTCGGCAGGACGGATGTCGAACCAGTGGAACTTCTCCACGCCCGCCAGGTATTCCTGGGTGATGACGGCGCCCTTGGCCAGCTTTTGCGGACCGCCATTGGCCTTCTTGCCCACCAGCAGCTTTTCGATACGATCGAAAGCGTCCATCTCCACGATGCGCAGCTGGTCGTTCAGGTCCAGACGGAAGCGCTTGAGTTCATCGTCGATGATCTGCTGGGCGCGCTTGTCGCGCTGGATGCCCTCACGGGTGAAGACCTGCACGTCGATCACAGTACCGGACGAACCCTGATCCACACGCAGCGAGGTGTCCTTCACGTCGGAAGCCTTCTCGCCAAAGATGGCGCGCAGCAGCTTTTCTTCCGGCGTCAGCGTGGTTTCGCCCTTGGGCGTGACCTTGCCGACCAGCACGTCACCGGGTTGCACTTCGGCACCGACGTAGATGATGCCGGACTCGTCCAGACGGTTGAGCTGGGTCTCGCTCAGGTTGGGAATGTCGCGGGTGATTTCCTCGGCACCCAGCTTGGTGTCGCGCGCCATCACCACCAGTTCCTCGATATGGATCGAGGTGTAGCGGTCCTCGGCCACCACTTTTTCGGAGATCAGGATCGAGTCTTCGAAGTTGTAGCCGTTCCAGGGCATGAAGGCGATCAGCATGTTCTGACCGATGGCGATTTCGCCCAGGTCGGTCGAGGCACCGTCGGCAATCACATCGCCCTTGGCCAGCACGTCACCACGCTTGACGATGGGGCGCTGGTGGATGTTGGTGTTCTGGTTGGAGCGCTGGTACTTGATCAGGTTGTAGATGTCCACACCGACTTCACCGGCCACGGCTTCGCTGTCGTTGACGCGAATCACGATACGGGTGGCATCGACGTAATCGACGATACCGCCGCGACGTGCGGTCACCACAGTGCCCGAGTCCACCGCGGCCACGCGTTCGATACCAGTACCGACCATGGGCTTTTCCGGACGCAGCACAGGCACGGCCTGACGCGACATGTTGGCACCCATCAGAGCGCGGTTCGCGTCGTCGTGCTCCAGGAACGGAATCAGCGAGGCAGCCACCGACACGATCTGTGCGGGCGAGACGTCCATGTACTGCACGCGGTCGGGCGAGAGCAGCGTCGATTCACCATTTTCACGGGCCGACACCAGATCACCCACCAGACGGCCTTCCTCATCCAGCTCGGCGTTGGCCTGGGCGATGATGTACTTGCCTTCTTCGATGGCGGACAGGTAGTCGATCTCGTTGGTCACCTTGCCATCGACCACGCGGCGGTAGGGCGTCTCGATAAAGCCGTACTCGTTCAGACGGGCGTACAGGGCCAGCGAGTTGATCAGACCAATGTTCGGACCTTCAGGCGTTTCGATAGGACACACACGACCGTAGTGGGTCACGTGCACGTCACGCACTTCAAAGCCTGCGCGTTCACGGGTCAGACCACCCGGGCCCAGGGCCGAGACGCGGCGCTTGTGGGTGATTTCGGCCAGCGGGTTGGTCTGGTCCATGAACTGCGACAGCTGCGAGGCACCGAAGAACTCCTTCAGCGCGGCAGAGATCGGCTTGGAGTTGATCAGGTCGTGCGGCATCAGCGGCTCTTGCTCGGCCTGACCCAGACGTTCCTTCACCGCCTTTTCGATACGCGCCAGACCGGTGCGGTACTGGTTCTCGGCCAGCTCGCCCACGCAACGCACGCGGCGGTTGCCCAGGTGGTCGATGTCGTCCACCTGGCCCTTGCCGTTGCGCAGATCCACCAGGATCTTGACCACGGCCAGGATGTCCTCGTTGGACAGCACCATGGCACCGTTGGGATCGTCGCGCCCCACACGGGCGTTGAACTTCATGCGACCCACGCGCGACAGGTCGTAAGTGTCGGGGTTGTAGAACAGGCGCTGGAACAGGGCCTGTACAGCATCTTCGGTCGGGGGCTCGCCAGGACGCATCATGCGGTAGATGGCGATGCGCGCAGCCAGCTCATCCACCGTTTCGTCGATGCGCAGGGTTTGCGAGATGTAGGCACCCTGGTCCAGCTCGTTGGTGTGGATGCACTGCACATCGGTGATGTGTGCGGCACGCATCTTCTTGAGCAGGGTTTCGGTCAGCTCGTCGTTGGCCTTGGCCAGGATCTCGCCTGTGTCGGGGTCGATCACGTTCTTGGCCAGCACGCGGCCGAGCAGGAAGTCCTCGGGCACGCTGATGAACTTGGTGCCGGACTGCTCCAGCTCGCGGGTGTGGCGTGCCGTGATGCGCTTGTCCTTGGCCACCACCACCTTGCCGGTCTTGTCGGCAATGTCAAAGCGTGCCACTTCGCCCTTCAGGCGGTCGGCCACAAACTCCATTTGCGCGCCGCTGTCCATCAGGCGGAAGTTGTCGTTGACGAAGAAGTGCGCCAGGATCTGCTCGGGGTTCATGCCGATGGCCTTGAGCAGAATCGTCACCGGCATCTTGCGGCGACGGTCCACGCGGAAGTACAACAGATCCTTGGGATCGAATTCGAAGTCCAGCCAGGAGCCGCGATAGGGAATGATGCGGGCGCTGAACAGGAGCTTGCCCGAGCTGTGGGTCTTGCCCTTGTCGTGTTCGAAGAACACACCGGGCGAGCGGTGCAGCTGCGACACGATCACGCGCTCGGTGCCGTTGACGATGAAGGAGCCCTTGTCGGTCATCAGGGGCACTTCGCCCATGTAAACCTCTTGCTCCTTGACCTCCTTGACCACCTTGTTTTGCGCGGTGGACGACTCACGGTCATAGATAATGAGCTGCACCTTGGCGCGCACAGCGGACGAATACGTCAGCCCACGGGTCTGGCACTCACGCACATCGAAAGCGGGTTTGGCGAGGTTGTACTCGACAAACTTCATCTCCACAAAACCGTTGTGCGAGACGATGGGGAAAGCCGAGTTGAAGGCCGCCTGCAAGCCTTCGTTGGTACGTTTCTTGGGGGGTACGTCTGCTTGCAGAAATGCGGTGTAGGCATCTTTTTGCATCTGCAGCAGGTAAGGCACTTCGAGCACGCTATCGCGGCTGCCGAAACTTTTGCGAATCCGCTTGCGTTCGGTGTAAGAATAGGCCATGAGATCTCCGGGCAAAGACATGAGTCCTGGGTCTGGGGCGACACTGCCCGGCAAAAGTGGGCGCTACTTTTGCCGGCTTGGCGGTTGGCCACTACCAACCAATGGCAGACGGCGATGCATTGCACATCGCCCGAGCCAAGGCATCTTCTGCTGTCGGGTTGTCAGAAGACACGAGAAAGACCAGCGCGCTGGGTTTTCTTGTGCGCTCTAACGCATATCGCACAGGCGCCAAAGGCTGGAGGCCCTCGCGAGCTCTCCAGCCTTAGGAAAGAATGCTCAATTACTTGAGTTCAGCCTTGGCACCAGCTTCGGTCAGCTTCTTCACAGCAGCTTCAGCATCAGCCTTGGGAGCAGCTTCCTTCACGGTCTTGGGAGCGCCGTCCACCAGGTCCTTGGCTTCCTTCAGGCCCAGGCCGGTGATTTCACGCACTGCCTTGATCACGGCCACCTTGTTGGAGCCAGCGTCTTGCAGCACCACGTCAAAGTCGGTCTTCTCTTCAGCAGCAGCGCCACCAGCAGCGGCACCACCGGCAGCAGCGGGAGCTGCCATGGCAGCAGCGCTCACGCCGAACTTCTCTTCAATTGCCTTGACCAGGTCGTTCAGTTCCAGGACGGTCATGCTGTCCAGAGCGGTCAAGAATGCGTCTTTATCGAATGCCATTTTGATTTCCTAACAAGATTGGTATAAGTTTTGCCGCGCTCTACGTTTAAGCAGCAGCAGTTTCGCCTTCGCCCTTTTTGGCCGCCAAAGCGCCCAGCACCACCGCAGTGCGGGAGATGGGGGACTTGAGCAAGCCGCACAGCTGTGCCAGCAGCACTTCTTTCGGGGGAATGTTGGCCAGCTCCTTCACGCCGTTGACGTCCAGGGCCTTGCCTGCAAACGCACCACCGCGGATCACCAGCTTGTCGTTGGTTTTCGCGAAGTCGGCCACCACCTTGGCAGCAGCCACAGCGTCTTCAGAGAAGCCATAGACCAGCGGACCGGTCATCTGGTCGGCCACCACTTCAAACTGGCTACCAGCCACAGCACGGCGGGCCAGGGTGTTCTTCAGAACACTCAGGCTCACACCCTTGCTGCGAGCGTCGGCACGCAGTTTGGTCATATCGGCGACCGTGATGCCGCGGTATTCCGCGATCACAAGCGTTTGAGCTTTAGCGGCGAGGCTGGTCACTTCATTGATGACCGCTTCTTTCTCACTGCGATTCAGACTCAAGGTCTACTCCTTCGTATGCGTACTTCCGAAAGCTCATCCATACGCGCTCTTGGGTTTGCAGCGACCAACTGTTAGAGGAAAAGTGAACACTTCCATCTGCAGCGGGTTCGCCATCTACGCTGGCTGAACGAACATTAAGTGCAGAGCCAGAGCACTGCACACCAGCGGTCTTGGATGGCCTGCGCACGAGTGCGCAGCCCACCACGTTCGGCTCTCGTTCCAGAGAACCGGGGATTCTAGCAAATTACGCCGAGATGGTCTGCGTATCGACGCGGACACCCACGCCCATGGTGGAAGAAATTGCCACCTTGCGCAGATACTGACCCTTGCTGGTTGCGGGCTTGGCCTTGTTCAGGGCATCCACCAGCGCTGCCAGGTTCTCCTGCAGCTTGGCATCCTCGAACGAACGACGGCCAATGGTGCTGTGCACAATACCGGCCTTGTCAACGCGGAACTGCACCTGACCAGCCTTGGCGTTCTTCACCGCGGTAGCAACATCGGGAGTCACGGTACCCACCTTGGGGTTGGGCATCAGGCCACGGGGACCCAGGATCTGACCCAAAGTACCAACCACGCGCATAGCATCGGGGGCGGCAATCACCACATCAAAGGGCATGTCACCAGCCTTGACCATCGCAGCCAGATCGTCCATGCCAACGATGTCGGCACCAGCTGCCTTGGCCTCCTCAGCCTTGGCACCCTGAGCAAACACGGCCACGCGGGTGGTCTTACCGGTACCATGGGGCAGCACAACTGCACCACGCACCACCTGATCCGACTTACGGGCATCCACACCCAGCTGCACAGCCACGTCGATGGACTCATCGAACTTGGCAGTGGCAGCTTCCTTGACCAAAGCCACAGCTTCAGTGAAGGGATACAGGCGAGTAGCATCCACCTTGCCCTGGAGGGCTTTTTGCTTTTTGGTCAATTTGGCCATGTTACACACCCTCCACAATCACACCCATGGAACGAGCCGAGCCAGCCAGCGTACGCACGGCAGCATCCATGTCGGCAGCGGTCATATCCTTGAGCTTGGTCTTGGCAATTTCTTCCAGCTGCTCACGGGTGATCTTGCCAACCTTGGCCTTCAGAGGGTTTGCAGAACCCTTTTCCAGCTTGGCAGCCTTCTTGATCAACACGGCAGCCGGAGGCGACTTGATGACGAAGGTGAAGCTCTTATCTGCAAATGCCGTGATCACCACAGGCAGAGGCAAACCCGGCTCGATACCTTGGGTCTGGGCATTGAAAGCCTTGCAGAACTCCATGATGTTCAAACCGCGCTGGCCCAGAGCAGGACCGATCGGGGGGGATGGATTGGCCTTACCAGCTGGCACTTGCAGCTTGATGAAGCCGACGATTTTTTTCGCCATAACGAGCTCCTTACGGGTATAACGCCCTAGCATCTGGTCGCAAAGGGCTCCCCGGGGTTCAGGACTTTTTCAACACGCAAGTCCGTAAAGCGTGTAAGGGGAACGCCGGGCACAGCGCGCCCGACCTTCAAAAACTCAACGAACTTCAGGTCTTCTCCACTTGGGAGAACTCCAGCTCAACCGGTGTGGAGCGACCGAAAATAGCCACCGACACCCGCAAGCGGCTCTTCTCGTAATTGACCTCTTCGACGGTCCCGTTGAAGTCGGTGAACGGTCCTTCCTTGACACGAACCAACTCGCCCACCATGAACTCAATCTTGTGACGCGGCCTGTCCGAGCCCTCTTGCACCTGATCAACGATCTTCTGGATTTCAGTCTCTGAAATGGGGACAGGCCGATTCTTGGCACCGCCCACAAAACCCGTCACCTTGCTGGTGTGCTTCACCAGGTGCCAGGTGTCGTCATCCATCACCATTTCGACAAAGACATACCCCGGGAAAAGGCGGCGCTCCGTAGTCTTGCGCTTGCCATTGCGCATCTCAACCACCTCCTCGGTGGGAACGAGAATGCGCCCAAATTTTTCCCGCATGCCCAAACGCTGGATGCGCTCGGTAATATTGCGCTCGACCGCCTTTTCCATGCCCGAGTAGGCATGCACGATGTACCAGCGCATATCAGGATTGGTCGATGCAGCCAAGCCTTCGCCGCCGCCAGCACCCGTTTCGATTGCATCCATCATTAGCCTCTCCAACCCAGAATCACGTCGTACAGCAGCCACTCCAGCGTCTTATCTGTCAGCCACAAAAATAGCGCCATGACAACCGCAAAGGCAAAGACATACAGGGTCATCTGAACGCTTTCCTTGCGCGTTGGCCAGACGACCTTCTTTACCTCTTTCCAAGAATCCTTGGAAAAGCCAATCAACTGCCTGCCCTGCTCCGACAGCAGGAACACTGCGCCCGCAACCACCAAGCCCAACACAAGTGCACCCCACTGGATCAGCGCACCCTGCTTGGCAAGAGCATAAAAAGCAGCAACGGCCGCCACAACCAGTAAAACGGCTGCAGCCAGTTTGGCCTTATCGGCACCCGTACTTACTGTTTCAACCTGAGATGTAGCCATATTTCACATTCTGTTGCTGCAGGCGCTCCACCTACAGACACCGAAGCCCGCCAGAGGGGCGGGCTTGGGAGTACTAACCACTTCAAGTGGTGGCAGGGGCAGTAGGAATCGAACCTACAACCTTCGGTTTTGGAGACCGACGCTCTGCCAATTGAGCTATACCCCTAAACCCGAAAATTAATCGAGGATCTTGGCAACCACGCCGGCGCCCACAGTGCGGCCACCTTCACGGATAGCAA
>CAMZGS010000008.1 GCA_947306475.1 uncultured Comamonas sp. | reverse complement strand
TCCTTGGTGCGCGGCTGGCGTGCGTCGGGGTTGCCAAAGAATTCCTCCTTGGTGCAGTCCTCCAGCATCTTGCCGCCCACGTCCATGAAGATCACGCGGCTGGCCACTTTTTTGGCAAAACCCATTTCGTGCGTCACGCACATCATGGTCATGCCTTCCTGCGCCAGGCCGACCATCACGTCCAGCACTTCGCCGACCATTTCGGGGTCCAGGGCCGAGGTGGGCTCGTCAAACAGCATGACGATGGGGTCCATGGACAGCGCACGCGCAATCGCCACGCGCTGCTGCTGGCCACCCGAGAGCTGGCCGGGGAACTTGTCCTTGTGCGCCAGCAGACCGACGCGCTCCAGGTATTTGAGGCCATGCGCCTTGGCGTCGGTGGGGTTGCGCCCCAGCACCTTGATCTGGGCGATGGTCAGGTTCTCGGTCACCGTCAGGTGCGGGAACAGTTCAAAGTGCTGGAACACCATGCCCACCTGGCTGCGCAGGCGCGGCAGGTCGGTCTTGGGGTCGTGCACCGGCGTGCCGTTGACCCAGATTTCGCCCTTCTGGATGGGCTCAAGGGCGTTGATGGTCTTGATCAGCGTGGATTTGCCCGAGCCGGACGGCCCGCACACCACCACCACCTCACCCTTGCTGATGCTGGTGGAGCAGTCGTTGAGCACCTGGAAGCTGCCGTACCACTTGGAGATGTTTTTCAGTTCGATCATGGGGGGAATCCTTTCTGTGCCTCAACGGATGATGGCGATCTTCTGGTGCAGGCGCTTGACCACGTAGGACAGGCTAAAGCAAATCACGAAATAGACCACGGCGGCCAGCAGGTAGGCCTCTTCGGGGCGGCCAAAGTTCTTGCCCGCGGTCTCAAAGCCCTTGAGCAGGTCGTAGGCGGTGATGATGTACACCAGCGAGGTGTCCTGAAACAGGATGATGGTCTGCGTCAGCAGCACCGGCAGCATGTTGCGGAAGGCCTGCGGCAGGATCACCAGGCGCATGTTCTGCCCATAGCTCATGCCCAGGGCCATGCCGGCAAACACCTGGCCGCGCGGAATCGACTGGATGCCGGCGCGCATGATTTCCGAGAAGTACGCCGCTTCAAAGGCAATGAAGGTGATCACCGCCGAGTACTCGGCGCCGATGGGCCGCCCAATGATGATGGGCACCAGCAGGAAGAACCACAGCAGCACCATCAGCAGCGGAATGCTGCGCATGCCGTTGACGTAGATGGCTGCGGGCGCATCCAGCCACTTCTTGCCCGACAGGCGCATCAAGGCCAGCAGCGTGCCAAAAAAGATACCGCCCAGCGTGGCCACCACCGTGAGGATGACGCTGAAGTACAGGCCTTTGAGGACGAAGTCGTTGATGATCGACCAGCTATAGAAGGAAAAGTCCAAATTCAGCATCTCAGTGTCCTCCGCCTGCGTTGCCTGCCGTAAAGCCTGGGATGCGCACCTTCTTCTCGATGAAGACCATGATGCGGTTGATGGCCAAGGCAGTGATGACGTACAGCACCGTCACGCCCAGGTAAATCTCGATGAGGCGCGAGGTTTCTTCACCGGCCTGCATGGCAAATTGCGTCAGCTCGGCAATCGAGACGGCAAAGGCCACGGACGAGTTCTTGAAGATGTTCATCGACTCGCTGGTCAGCGGCGGCAGGATGATGCGGTAGGCCATGGGCAGCAGCACATAGCGGTAGGTCTGCACCGTGGTGAAGCCCATGGCCATGCCCGCGTAGCGCTGGCCACGCGCCAGGGCCTGGATGCCGGAGCGCACCTGCTCGGCAATCCGTGCCGAGGTGAAGAAGCCCAGCGCACAGACCACCAGGATGAACGGCGGAAAGTCGCGCATGGCCGGCACGATCTTGGGCAGCACGAAGTACCACAGGAACACCTGCACCAGCAGCGGGATGTTGCGGAACAGCTCCACCCAGGCATTGCCAAAGCGCACCAGCCACGGGTGATCGGGCAGGGTGCGCAGCGTGCCGATGATGGAGCCCACCACCAGCGCCAGCGCCAGGCCGCTGAGTGCCACGGCCACGGTCCAGCCCCAGGCGCTCAGCATCCATTGCAGGTAAGTCTGGTCCATGCCGCTGCCAAAGCAGCTGGCCACCACCTCATTGCTCAAGGTGTCCTGGCAGAAGACTGTCAGATCCAGATTCAGCATGTATTTCTCCTTGACGGCACACAGGTGCCGCTCCCCATGAAAAAGGCCCGTTCCAGCCTGACGCCGAACGGGCCCGGACAGTCACGCGCCAAGGCGTGCAGCCCTGTCGTTACTCGATCGAGTACTCTTCCATGGGCTTGTCGTTGGGGTTGGCCCAGGCGTCCAGCGTGCTCTTGGAGGGCGGCATGTTCAGGCTGGTGTTGGTGGGGGGGATGGGCTGCATGAACCACTTGTCGTACAGCTTGGCCAGCGAGCCATCGGCAATCTGGCGCTTGATGCTGTTGTCCACGGCTTCCTTGAGCTTGGCATCGCCCTTGGGCAGCATGCAGGCAATGGGCTCGACCGAGAGCACCTCGCCCACCATCTTGTAGTCGGCCGGGTTCTTGGACTTGGCGGCATTGGCGGCCAGGATGGAGCCATCCATCACGAAGGCATCGGCGCGGCCCGACTCCAGCAGCAGGAAGCTGTCGGCGTGGTCCTTGCCCATGATTTCCTTGAACTCGATGCCCTCGGCGCGCTTGTTCTTGCGCAGGGTCTGCACCGAGGTGGTGCCGGTGGTGGTGGCCACGGTCTTGCCCTTCAGGTCCTGGATGCCCTGGATGCCCGAGTTGGCCTTGGTCATGATGCGCACTTCTTCCACGTAGGTGGTGACGGCGAAGTCCACATCCTTCTGACGGGCACGGTTGTTGGTGGTGGAGCCGCACTCAAAGTCGATGGTGCCGTTCTGCACCAGCGGCACGCGGTTTTGCGAGGTAATGACCTGGTAGTTGATCTTCAGGGGCTTGCCGACCTGCTTGCTCAGGTCGTCGATGATGCGTTCGGCCATTTCGGTGTGGAAGCCCACGTACTTGCCGTTGCCCAGCGTGAAGGCCAGACCCGACGAGTCGCGCACGCCCAGATTCACCGCGCCGCGCTCGGCGATTCTGGCCAGCGTGTCCCCGGACTGCGCCATCGCGCTGCCTGCAGCCAGAACGGTAACGGCCAATGCCAGCAAATGTTTTTTCATGGGGACTCCTTGGATGATTGAAGTGGGAAGAAAGACGGCCCTGTCAGATTCGTGGCGCACCAGCGCAAAATCCGACAACTTTTTTGCACTGCAGCATCACTTTCTGCAACAAAAGCGACACAACGCAGGCGCCGGTTGCGCAATCGTAATTCGCCAGCACGCGCATCGCATCCCTGGAATACAAGGGTAATCCCTCACATTATGATTTTTTTTTGCCCCGTTTCAGGGCAACATGCTCCTGGCGCGCCGCCTGTTCCTGCAGAAAGCGCCATAGCGCCTGGGTTACCGGTTTGTTCGGTTCCTTGCTGCTGGGCTTTTCCCGGTAGGCATGCAGATTCATGGGCAGGGAGAAGCCGGCACCCTCCGGCGCGGCGCTGACCAGGCGGCCATGCTCCAGCTCGTCGCGCACTGCGCTGTAGGGCAGGAAGGCCACGCCGTGGCCTTCAAGCGCCATGGCCTTGAGGCCCTCGGCCATGTCGTTCTCATAGACGCGCTCCAGGTGCACGGCCATGCCGGCTTCCTTGAGGATCAGCTCGGTCAGGCGCCCCAGATAGGCCCCGGGGCCATAAGCCAGGAAGGGCAGCGGGCGCTCGCTGCTGCCGGGCAGGGCAAACAGCGGCTGGCCCAGGTTGTCCGGCTTGCAGTAGGGCGCGAGCATCTCCTGCCCCAGATTCACCATCTCGTAGCGCGAGGAATCCAGCTCCAGCGGCTGGGAGCTGTGGTGATAGACGATGAGCAGATCGCAGCCACCTTCGACCAGCCGCATCATGGCGTCGTGCACATTGAGCGCGATCAGGCGGCTCTTGAACGGCCCGAAGCTGGCCTGCACCTGCGACACCCAGCGCGGGAAAAACGTGAAGGCCAGCGTGTGCGGCACGGCAAAGCCGACCATGCTGGCGTCCGAGCTGGCGTGCGCGCGCAACATGGAGCGCGTGCTTTGCAACGCCTGCAGCATCTCCAGCGCCTGGTCGTACATGGTCTTGCCCGCAGGCGTCAGACGCGTGGGGTAAGAGCTGCGATCGACAAGATCGGCCCCCGCCCAGGCCTCCAGCGCCTGAATGCGGCGCGAAAACGCCGGTTGTGTCACGTGACGCAATTGGGCCGAACGGCTGAAACTGCGCGTTTCGGCCAAGCTGACAAAATCCTCAAGCCATTTGGTTTCCATCGCGCAATTATGGCCCTGCCCTCGCGTTTGACGGGTGCAGGCGTGGCCGATGGCTGGGGGGCAAGTTCGCAATAATGCAATGGCCACCTGTTCTGCACGCGCGTGCGGCCAGGTGGCGCTGCGCTTGATTGTCCGTGGCACGACGTTTTGTGCCGTTCCGTTTCCTGGTGCCTTTGTATGACCGAACCCTCACCCACTGAACCCAACTCCCTGCCTCCGGCCCGCGCCCTGGCGCTGGAGGACTGGCTGGTGGTCATCATCATGGCCCTGCTGGCCCTCATCACCTTTGCCAACGTGCTGGTGCGCTACTTCACCAACGGCTCCTTTGCCTGGACGGAAGAGATTTCCATCTTCCTGATGATCCTGCTGGCCATGGTCGGTTGCAGCTCGGCGGTGGCACGCGATCAGCACATCCGCATCGAGTTCTTCAGCGGCCAGGGCAGCGCCGCACGCCGCCAGCGGCTGGCGCGTTTCGGTGCGCTGATGGTGGTGCTGCTGTTCAGCGTGCTGGCCGTGCTCAGCGCCCGCGTCGTCTGGGACGACTGGCGCTACGAGGAGACCTCCCCCGGCATCGGCGTGCCGCAGTGGTGGTACTCCATGTGGCTGCCCATCTGCTCGGTCGCCATTGCCCTGCGCGCCCTGGGCCTGTTCATCCGCCAGCGCCAGCGCAGCGTGTTCGAGCCCGGCATCAGCACCGACAGCCCCCACGACTCCTCACAGACACAGCCATGATTGCCACCCTTTTGTTCGTAGCCTTCCTGGCCATGATGCTGGCCGGCGTGCCCATCGGCGTGGCCCTGGGCCTGGCTGGAGCGGCCTGCATTGCCCTGGCCAACAGCGACAGCCAGTGGTTCGGCCTGCTGGCCGTGCCGCAGAACTTCTACGCCGGGCTGGGCAAGTACCCGTTGCTGGCCATCCCGATGTTCGTGCTGGTCGGCTCGATCTTCGACCGCTCGGGCGTGGCCGCGCGGCTGGTCAACTTTGCCATTGCCGTCGTGGGCCGTGGTCCCGGCATGCTGCCGATGGTGGCCATCTGCGTGGCCATGTTCATGGGCGGCATCTCCGGCTCCGGCCCGGCCACCGCCGCCGCCGTGGGCGGGGTGATGATTGCCGCCATGCACCGCGCCGGTTACCCGGGTGGCTTTTCGGCCAGCGTGGTGGCCGCCGCTGCCGCCACGGACATTCTGATTCCGCCCTCGGTGGCCTTCATCGTCTATTCGGTGCTGGTGCCCGGCGCCTCGGTGCCCGCGCTGTTTGCCGCCGGCCTGTTTCCCGGTGTGCTGGCCGGTCTGGCGCTGATCGTGCCTGCCGTGTGGCTGGCGCGGCGCCACGGCATGGGCAAGCTGGAGGCTGACCTGCCACGCCCGCCGTTCTGGCGCAGCCTGCGCGAGGCCTCCTGGGGCCTGGCCGCGCCGGTGCTGATCCTGGGCGGCATGCGCATGGGCTGGTTTACGCCCACCGAGGCCGCCGTGGTCGCCGTGTTCTACGGCCTGTTTGTCGGCATGGTGGTGCACCGCACCATCGGCGTGCGCGACCTGTTCGAGATCCTGCGCGAAGCCGGCGAGCTGTCCGCCGTGATTCTGGTCGTGGTCTCACTGGCCGGGATTTTTGCCTTCTCGCTGTCCACGCTGGGTGTGATCGATCCGATCACGCAAGCCATCGTCAACTCAGGCCTGGGCTCCTACGGCATCTTGCTGCTGGTGCTCGTTCTGCTGCTGGTGCTGGGCATGTTCCTGGATGGCATTTCCATCTTGCTGATCTTTGTGCCCCTGCTCTATCCGCTGATGCAGCACTACCAGTGGGATGTGGTCTGGTTTGGCGTGCTGGTGGTGCTGACGGTGGCCATTGGCCAGTTCACCCCGCCCATGGCCGTCAACCTGATGGTGGCCAGCAAGATTGCCCAGGTGCGCATGGAAGCCACCACCCGCTGGGTGCTGTGGCTGGTACTGGGCATGCTGGTGGCCATGCTGGCCGTGCTGCAATGGCCGCAGATTGCGCTGTGGCTGCCGCAGCGCCTGGGCTACTGAGCGGAGCTGCCCGGTCGTTCACCCCTACCTTTTCATTTTCAGACCTCAAGGAGAACTTCATGAAACTGCGTTTGCGCACCCTGCTGACCGCCACCGCCGCTGCGGCCACCCTGCTGGCCGTGGGCCTGCCTGCTGCCCACGCCCAGGGCAAGTACAAGGACGAATACCGCATGTCGCTGGTGCTGGGCACCGCCTTCCCCTGGGGCCAGGGCGGCCAGCTGTGGGCCGACAAGGTGCGCGAGCGCACCAATGGCCGCATCAACATCAAGCTCTACCCCGGCACCTCGCTGGTGCAGGGCGACCAGACGCGCGAGTTCAGCGCCATCCGCCAGGGCGTGATCGACATGGCCGTGGGCTCGACCATCAACTGGTCGCCCCAGGTCAAGGCGCTGAACCTGTTCTCGCTGCCCTTCCTGTTCCCCGACTACGCCGCCGTGGACGCCGTGGTGCAGGGTGAAGCTGGCAAGGAAATCTTCAAGGCCCTGGAAAAGGCCGGCGTGCAACCGCTGGCCTGGGGTGAGAACGGCTACCGCGAAATCTCCAACTCCAAGCACGCCATCACCAAGCCGGAAGACCTCAAGGGCCTGAAGATCCGCGTCGTGGGCTCGCCCCTGTTCCTGGACACCTTCACCGCCCTGGGCGCCAACCCCACGCAGATGAGCTGGGCCGATGCACAACCGGCCATGGCCAGCAAAGCCGTTGACGGCCAAGAAAACCCGCTGGCCGTGTACCAGGCTGCCAAGCTGCAATCCGTGGGCCAGAACCACATCACCCTGTGGGGCTACATGAACGACCCGCTGATCTTCGTTGTCAACAAGGACGTGTGGAACAGCTGGACGCCTGAGGACCGCGAAATCGTGCGCCAGGCTGCCATCGACGCAGGCCGTGAAGAAATCGCCATCGCCCGCAAGGGACTGGTCGAAGAAGGCAAGCCGCTGGTCAAGGAACTGGAAGCCCTGGGCGTGACCGTCACCGACCTGAACGCCGAGCAACGCAAGGCCTTTGCCGAAGCCACCCGCAGCGTCTATGACAAGTGGAAGCCGCAAATCGGCACCAACCTGGTGGAAATGGCCGAAAAAGCCATCGCCGCGCGCAAGCAATAAAAATCAGAGCTGCTAGCGCTTGAAAGAAAAGGGATTCAGGTAGTTTTATGCCTGAATCCCTTTATTCATCGGCGCAAGGCGCTCTTTTTTTCGAGAAATTCTGCTAAAAAACCTCAGTCCGCCGGCGCGCGCGCCAGCAGCCACTGGCACGAGCCCATGGCCAGCACCAGGGCGCCGTAGGTGGCCAGCCGGCCATCGCTGTCGGCCAGCACCAGCCCCAGGCCCAGCACCAGACTGCCCAGCACGAAATTCAGACCCACGCAGCCCCACAGCGGCAGCAACAGCGCCCCATGCACCAGACGCGCGGCCACGCCCAGCACCAGGGCCAGAAAGGCCGCCGGAGCGACAAAATTCATCAGGTGCCAGAAAAGGGCGCTCATCGCCATGGTTGCCATGACCCACGTCAAGTGCTTAACATGGGGAAAACTCTTAAACAGGCTGGTGATTTTATAATTCGCGCTTATGGCAGTTTGGGCATTAGGCATCAACCACAACACGGCGCCGCTGGATTTGCGGGGCCGTTTTGCATTTGCGCTCGATCAGATCGCGCCAACACTACAAGGCCTGCGCCACGCGCTGACCAGCGCCACACGCCACCCTGAGGTGGAAACCGCCATCCTCTCGACCTGCAACCGCACCGAGGTGTACTGCGCCGCACACACCCCGGCGCTGGAGCACACCCTGGACTGGCTGGCCCAGTGCGGCGGCGTCAGCCCCGATGTGCTGCGCTCGCACTCTTACCTGCTGGAAGACGGCTCGGTGGCGCGCCATGCGTTCCGCGTCGCCTCGGGGCTGGACTCCATGGTGCTGGGCGAGGCGCAAATCCTGGGTCAGCTCAAGAACGCCGTGCGCGCCGCTGAAGACGCCGGCGCCCTGGGCAGCACCTTGCACCAGCTGTTTCAGCGCAGCTTTGCCGTGGCCAAGGAAGTGCGCAGCAGCACCGAAATCGGCGCACACAGCATCAGCATGGCCGCAGCCGCCGTGCGCCTGGCCAGCCAGTTGTTTGAGGATCTGACGCAGATCCGCATCCTGTTCGTTGGCGCGGGCGAGATGATCGAGCTGGTCTCCACCCACTTTGCCGCACGCCACCCCAGGCAGATGACGATTGCCAACCGCACCGCCGCGCGTGGCGAGAAGCTGGCCGCGCAGTTTGGCGCCAGCACCATGCCGCTGGCCGAGCTGCCCGAGCACCTGCACGAATACGACGCCATCATCAGCTGCACCGCCTCGACCCTGCCCATCATCGGCCTGGGCGCCGTTGAGCGGGCGCTGAAAAAACGCAAGCACCGCCCGATCTTCATGGTCGATCTGGCCGTACCGCGCGACATCGAGTCCGAAGTCAAGGACCTGCGCGACGTCTATCTCTACACCGTCGATGATCTGGCCAGCGTGGTGCGCACCGGCCAGGCCCAGCGCCAGGCAGCGGTGGAGCAGGCCGAAGTCATCATCGACCACGGCGTGCAAAGCTTTCTGCACTGGCTGCGCCAGCGCGACCCGCAAAGCGGCTCCGTGGCACTGATCCAGCAACTCAACCAGCAGACCGATGCCTGGCGCGCCCAGGAAATTGCCCGCGCCAAAAAGCTGCTGGCCAAGGGCGAGGACATCGACACCGTACTGGAAGCGCTCTCGCGCGGTCTGACGCAAAAAATGCTGCACGGCAGCCTGACCGCCCTGCGCCAGGGCAGCGAGGCCGAACGCGAGCAGGCCGCCGCCACCGTGCAGCGCCTGTTCCTGCGTGGCCGTGGCGCTGGCCGCGTGGCCGAGCGTTAGCGCTGCCCTACACTTACCGTAGCTGGCAGCGCTGATCTGGCTTTAGTCTCAAAGACAAATCAAACCGAAAATCTTGCGTAGCAAGCGCTGACAGCTATCTATTCCATAGTTCTCAGGCTTCACCATGCAAGACTTTCTGCGCAACCAGCTGCAGCGCTACGCCCAGCGCCTGCAGGAGCTGGACTTCCTCCTCTCCCGCGAGGACATCATGGGCGACATGCAGCAATACCGCCGCATCTCGCGCGAGCACGCCGAAGTCACCCAGGTGGCGGGCCGCTATGCGCGCTACCAGCAGTGCGAGGCCGATCTGGCCACCGCCCAGGAGCTGCTCCAGGACCCGGACATGGCCGAAATGGCCCAGGAAGAAATCGCCAGCGCCCAGGCCGAACTGGTGCAGCTCGAAGCCGAGCTGCAGCGCCTGCTGCTACCCAAAGACCCCGACGACGAGCGCAACGCCTTTGTCGAAATCCGCGCGGGCACTGGCGGCGATGAATCGGCCCTGTTTGCCGGCGATCTGACGCGCATGTACACCCGCTACGCCGCCAACCGGGGCTGGCGCGTGGAGATCATGAGCGCCAACGAAAACGAAATCGGCGGCTTCAAGGAAGTGGTGCTGCGCATTGAGGGCGACAACGTCTATGGCCGCCTGCGCTTTGAATCGGGCGGCCACCGCGTGCAGCGCGTGCCCGCCACCGAAACGCAAGGCCGCATCCACACCAGCGCCTGCACCGTAGCGGTGATGCCCGAGCCCGATGAGCAACAAGCCATCACCTTGAACCCCGCCGACCTGCGCATCGACACCTTCCGCGCCAGCGGCGCCGGCGGCCAGCACATCAACAAGACCGACTCCGCCGTGCGCGTGGTGCACATCCCCACCGGCATCGTGGCCGAATGCCAGGACGGCCGCAGCCAGCACAGCAACAAGGCCAAGGCGCTGCAGGTGCTGCAGGCGCGTATTCAGGAAAAAGAGCGCAAGGAACGCGAAGCCAAGGAAGCTGCGCTGCGCAAGGGCCTGATCGGCTCGGGCGACCGCAGCGACCGCATCCGCACCTACAACTTCCCGCAGGGGCGCCTGACCGACCACCGCATCAACCTGACGCTCTACAAGCTGCTGGCCATCATGGAAGGTGACCTGGACGAGGTGCTGGACGCCCTGCAGGCCGCACGCGAGGCAGAGCTGCTCGAAGAGCTGGCCATCAATGCCTGACGCTGCTCCCTCCTTGCCCACCGTGGCCCAGGCGCTGCGGCAGGCACTCGCCCAAGGCCTGGCGCGCATCGACGCGCAGGTGCTCCTGCTGCACGTCATGGGCCGCGCCACGCACGAGCGCGCCTGGCTGCTGACGCACGACGATCAGGTCCTGACCCAGGCGCAGGCGCAGCGCTATGCCGACTTGTGCACCCAGCGGCTGGATGCCGTGCCGGTGGCCTATCTGACGGGCCGCAAGGAATTTTTCGGCCTGCCGCTGCGCGTGGATGCGCGGGTGCTCGATCCGCGCCCGGATACCGAAACCCTGGTGGAATGGGCGCTGGAACTGCTGCCCGAGAACAGCCCGGCACGCGTGCTGGACTTGGGCACCGGTAGCGGCGCCATTGCCCTGGCCGTGCAAAGCCAGCGCCCGCAGGCGCAGGTGCTGGCCGCCGATGCCAGCGCCGCAGCCCTGACCGTGGCCCAGGCCAATGCCCAGGCGCTGCAGCTACCGGTGCAGTTCGTGCAGTCCGACTGGCTGGCGCAGGTCAGCGGCCACTTTGACCTGATCCTGAGCAACCCGCCCTACATCCGCGAGGACGATCCGCACATGCATGCCCTGCGCCACGAGCCACGCCAGGCACTGACCAGCGGCGCCGATGGGCTGGACGACATCCGCACCATCGCGCAGCAGGCACCGGCACATCTGCCCCCCGGCGCTTGGCTGCTGCTGGAGCACGGCTGGGATCAGGCCGAGGCCGTGCAGACCATCCTGCGCCACGCCGGCTTTGCTGCCGTGGGCAGCCGCCAGGATCTGGCTGGCCAGTGGCGCTGCACAGGCGGGCAATGGCCGGGGCCGGCACCAACCAACCCCACAGCGCCTACGCCCAAGCAGACAATGAAATAATCCCCGCTCGGTTGCGCCAGTGGAGCGCAGCGCCTTTTTTGCTGGAGTTATCTGCATGAGCGACGTTCACCAACGCATCGACCAACTGGTCAAAACCCACGACATCCTGCTGTTCATGAAGGGCAGCGCCAGCTTCCCCATGTGCGGCTTCTCCGGCCGCGCTGTGCAGATTCTGAAAGCCTGCGGCGTGCCGCAAGACAAGATCACCACCGTGAACGTGCTGGACGATCAGGAAATCCGCCAGGGCATCAAGGACTACAGCCAGTGGCCCACCATTCCGCAGCTGTACATCAAGGGCGAGTTCATTGGCGGCTCGGACATCATGATGGAGATGTACGAATCCGGTGAGCTGCAAAAGGTGCTGGCCGCCTGAGTCCCGGCCACACACACTCGCCACCTGGGCGAGGTCCGGCACTTGCCCTTATGATGAACCGCCCTCTCAGGGCGGTTTTTTTGTGCTGCTTATGACCCTGACCCAGAGCCTTCTCATCATTGCCCTTTTGATTGTCTGCAGCGCCTTTGTCGCTGTGGCGGAAATCTCCCTGGCCGCTTCGCGCCGCTTGCGCCTGAGCCAGCTGGCCGACGATGGCGATCCCCGGGCAGAGAAGGCGCTGCAACTGCAGGAGCAGCCTGGCGACTACTTCACCGTGGTGCAGGTGGGGCAGAACGCCATTTCCATCCTGGGCGGCATCGTCGGTGAGGGCGCCTTCAGCGGGACCATCAGCAACGCGCTGGCGCACTGGTTGCCGCAGTCCACGGCGCAGAGCCTGGGGTTTGTGGCCTCCTTCCTGCTGATCACCTCACTGTTCATCCTGTTTGCCGATCTGCTGCCCCGCCGCCTGGGCATGATCGCACCCGAGCTGCTGCTGCTGCGCGTGCTCAGGCCGATGCAGCTGTGCATGCGTCTGTTCCGGCCCGTCGTCTGGTTCTATAGCCGCAGCACCGACATGCTGATCAAGCTGCTGGGCCTGCCCGAGCAGCGCGACGAGCGCGTCACCAGCGACGACATTCTGGCCATGACCGAAGCGGGCACCGCCGCCGGTGTGCTGGCACTGCGCGAGCAGCAAGTGATTGCCAATGTGATGGATCTGAACTCGCGCACCGTGGCCTCGGCCATGACGCCGCGCGACGACGTGGCCTATTTCCTGCGCGACGATCCGGACCACGTCATCCGCGCGCGCATTGCCGAAGAGCCCTACTCCACCTACCCGGTGTGCGAGGGCGACATCGACCACGTTGTCGGCTACGTGGACGCCAAGGACCTGTTCCAGCGCGTGCTCAACAACCAGCCCATTTCGCTGCAGGACGACAGCCTGCTGCACCGCGTGCTGATCGTGCCGGACAAGCTCACCCTGGCCGAGGTGCTGGACCAGTTCCAGCAGGTGCGCGAGGACTTTGCCGTCATCCTCAACGAATACAGCCTGGTCGTCGGTGTGGTCACCCTGAACGACGTGATGAGCACGGTGATGGGCGACCTGGTCAGCCCGGACGACGAGGAACAGATCGTACGCCGCGACGACAACTCCTGGCTGATCGACGGCATCACCCCCATCGACGACGTGCTGCACGCCCTGGATCTGGACGAGCTGCCGCACGATGAGGAGTACGCCACCCTGGCCGGCTTCCTGATGGTCATGCTGCGCCGCGTGCCCCGACGCACCGACAGCGTCGATTGGGGCGGCTACAAGTTCGAAGTGATCGACGTGGACAGCTACCGCATCGACCAGGTGCTGGTCACGCGCCTAAGCGCCGATGGCGCCAACCTGCCGCCTGCGGGCAGCAGCGTCCCTGCCCCCCCGCCACCGGCTGCCAATACGGATGGGAAAAACCCATAGTTGCCTGCACCCGCAGAACAAGGTCCAAGGCCATTTTTTGGGGTCACTGTTGAGGCTGGGAGCGCAGCGCCGCCTGTGCCTCAGGCCGGGCGCACTTCCTGCGGGTTGAAGACCCACTGGCGCTGCGCGGCAAACACCGCGTTGGGGTACTGGGGGCGACCCCGACTGCCGTTGTAGCGGCCCAGGGCCATGTACATGTCACCCTTTTCCAGATCGAGGTAGTGGCGCAGGATGACGCAACCAAAGCGCAGATTGGTCTGCATGTGGAACAGCTTGCTGGCGTCGCCATCACCAATCACACGCACCCAGAACGGCATGATCTGCATATAGCCACGCGCGCCAGCGTGCGAGATGACAAAGCGGCGAAAGCCGCTTTCCACCTGGATCAACCCCAGCACCAGGGAAACTTCCAGCCCCGCGCGCTTGGCCTCGTACCACAGGGTTTGCAGAAAGTCGCGCCGTGCTTCCCAGTCGGGCATGCGCCGACGCAGCTTGTCGCTGGTCACGGTAAGCCAGCGCAGGTAGTTCAGGCGCGCGTCGGTGGAGGCGAACACCGGTTCCGGCGGCGACAGGTCGCTCACCGCCGCCTGCAGGGCCGAGCGCACGGAATCAATCAGCGGCTCTTCCAGCTGGGCCCCGGCATACACGGGCAGATGCGCCCATGCTGCCCAGGAGGCAGCCGCCAGCAAGCAACTGCGACGCGACAACCGTGCCATATGCATGCCTCTTACAGCCCCAGCCTGGCCTTGAGCTGCTCCAGCACCTCGGCCAGCGGCAGCTGCGTGGCGCTGCTGTCGCGGCGGTGCTGGTACTCGACCATGCCGTCCTTGAGGCCCCGATCGCCCAGCACCACGCGGTGCGGCACGCCGATCAGCTCCCAGTCGGCAAACATGACGCCCGGGCGTTCGCCACGGTCGTCCAGGATCACGTCCACGCCCAGGGACAGCAGCTGCTCGTACAGCTTGAGGGCTTCCTGCCGGACCAGCTCGCTGCGATCCATGCCGATGGGGCAGATCACCAGGGTGAAGGGCGCAATCGCATCGGGCCAGATGATGCCGCGCTCGTCGTGGTTCTGTTCGATGGCTGCCGCCGGCAGACGGGTAATGCCAATGCCGTAGCAGCCCATTTCAAACAGCGTGGGCTTGCCGTTTTCCGCCAGGAAGGTGGCGTTCATGGCTGCCGAATACTTGGTGCCCAGGTAGAACACGTGGCCAATCTCGATGCCGCGCTCGATGGCCAGCGGGCCCTTGCCATCGGGCGAGGGGTCGCCAGCGACGACGTTGCGCAGGTCAGCCACCAGTTCGGGCTCGGGCAGGTCGCGGCCAAAGTTGACGCCACGGATGTGGAAGTCGACCTCGTTGGCACCGCAGATCCAGTCGGCCATGACGGCCACTTCGCGATCGACCACCAGCTTGACGGGCTTCTTCAGGTTCAGCGGCCCCAGATAGCCGGGCTCGCAACCAAAGTGCTCGACGATCTCGGCCGTCGTGGCAAAGCGGAAGTTGGCCAGGCCTTCGACCTTGCCGACCTTGACCTCGTTCATGTCGTGGTCGCCGCGCAGCAGCAGCAGCCAGATCTGGGTTTGGACGATCTCGCCCGCCTCGTTGGTGGTGTCGGTGGCCAGCACCAGGGATTTGACGGTGCGCGCCAGCGGCAGCCCCAGCTGATCGGCCACGGCCTGGCAGGTGCTGTTGCCGGGAGTGGCGATTTTTTCCAGCACTTCGCTGGGTGCAGGGCGAGGGCCTGCGGGCGGCAGGCTTTCGGCCTTCTCGATGTTGGCGGCGTAGTCGCTGTTGGGGCAGTAAACGATGGCGTCTTCCCCGGTGGCGGCAATCACCTGGAATTCTTCGCTCAGATCCCCGCCGATGGCGCCACTGTCGGCACGCACGGCGCGATAGCGCAGGCCAAAGCGGTCAAAGATGCGCTTGTAGGCTTCACGCATGGTCTGGTAGCTGATCTGCGCGCCCTCGCGGTCCTTGTCGAAGGAGTAGGCATCCTTCATGGTGAATTCACGCCCGCGCATCAGGCCAAAGCGCGGACGGCGCTCGTCGCGGAACTTGGTCTGGATCTGGTACAGGTTCTTGGGCAGCTGCTTGTAGCTCTTGAATTCCTGGCGTGCGATGTCGGTGACCACTTCCTCGCTGGTGGGCTGGATGACGAAGTCGCGCCCGTGGCGGTCCTGGATGCGCAGCAGCTCGGGCCCCATCTTGTCAAAGCGCCCTGTCTCCTGCCACAGCTCGGCGGGTTGCACCATGGGCATGGTCACTTCGATGGCACCGGCGCGGTTCATTTCCTCACGCACGATGGCTTCCACCTTGCGCACCACGCGCAGCCCCATGGGCATGTAGGTGTAAACCCCTGCACCCAGTTTTTTGATCATGCCCGCGCGGGTCATCAACTGGTGGCTGACGATTTCGGCGTCCGCTGGGGCTTCTTTCAAGGTGGTGATAAGAAATTGGGAGGCTTTCATGGAAGATGGCGATCGAGACAGGGTGTCCGATGAACGGTGTTCAAAGACGGGAAATGGGCATGGCCCGCTTGCCGAAGGCAAGGGGCCATGCATAATGAACCCAAGTTAAAAATTGGGGTTTGATTATGCTTGACCGGGACGGATTTCGCCCAAATGTCGGCATCATCCTGCTCAACCAGAAGAACCAGGTGTTCTGGGGCAAACGCATACGCACCCACAGCTGGCAGTTTCCGCAGGGCGGCATTGATCGGGGTGAATCCCCCGAGCAGGCCATGTTCCGGGAGCTGCACGAGGAGGTGGGGCTCTCGCCCCACCACGTGCGTGTCGTGGCTCGCACCCGCGACTGGTTGCGCTACGAGGTGCCGGATCGATACATACGCCGCGAAGCCCGCGGCCACTACAAGGGGCAAAAACAGATCTGGTTTTTGCTGCAGCTGCTGGGGCACGACTGGGACCTGAACCTGCGTGCCACCAACCACCCGGAGTTCGACGCCTGGCGCTGGAACGATTACTGGGTACCACTGGACGTGGTGGTGGAGTTCAAGCGCGGCGTCTATGAAATGGCGCTCACCGAGCTGGCCCGCTTCGTGCCACGCGGCGATCAGCAGCGCAACCGCTACCTGCGCGGCGGCATGCGCGCCCGCGACAATGTGCGCGAAGGCCGCGAGCCCACGACAGCCACGCCACAGCTGGAGGTTGCACGCCCCACCCTGCGCACGCCCTGGACGCCAGCTGGCGCATCGCTGGAGTTACCGCCAGGCGCCACCCTGGCACACCAGCCCAACGAACAGGAATGAAAAAATCCCGCCGATGCCGCGATGCACTGGCGGGATTTTTTTTGCTGCCTGCGCTTCAGCGGTGCAGCACTACCATGTTGTCGCGGTGCACCATTTCCGGCTCGGCGCTGTAGCCCAGCACCTGCTCGATTTCATCGGAGCTGTGCTTGCACAGCAGGCGCGCTTCGGCGCTGGAGTAGTTGGCCAGACCGCGCGCCACTTCCCGCCCATCGGGGCCGCGTACGGCAATCACCTCGCCACGCGAGAAGTCACCCTCCACCGCCACCACGCCCACCGGCAGCAGACTCTTGCCAGCGGTGGTGAGCTTGGTCACAGCGCCAGCATCGATGGTGACGGCGCCGCGCAGCTGCAGGTGGTCCATCATCCACTGCTTGCGCGCCTGATTCTTCTGTTCCGGTGCCACCAGGCTGGTGCCAATGGCCTCGCCCTGGGCCAGACGCAGCAGCACGTTCTTTTCGCGCCCCCAGGCAATCACGGTGGACGTGCCCGAGCCAGCCGCGCGCTTGGCCGCCAAGATCTTGGTCAGCATGCCCCCCTTGCCGATGGCGCTGCCTGCACCGCCGGCCATGGCCTCCAGGGCCGGATCACCGGCACGCGCCTCATGCACGAACTGCGCATCGGGGTTGCTGCGCGGATCGGCGGTGTACAGGCCGGGTTGGTCGGTCAGGATCACATAGGCATCGGCATCGACCAGATTGGCCACCAGCGCACCGAGCGTGTCGTTGTCGCCGAACTTGATCTCGTCGTTGACCACGGTGTCGTTTTCGTTGATCACCGGCACCACGCCCAGGCGCAGCAGCGTCAGCAAGGTGGAGCGGGCATTGAGGTAGCGCTCACGATCGGCCAGATCGGCATGCGTGAGCAGCACCTGGGCGCTGCCCACGCCATGCGCACGCAGCTTGGTCTCGTACATCTGCACCAGGCCCATCTGACCCACGGCGGCAGCGGCCTGCAACTCGTGCAACTCCTTGGGGCGGGATTTCCAGCCCAGGCGTTTCATGCCTTCGGCCACGGCACCGCTGGAGACCATGATCAGCTCGCGGCGCACACCATCGGCGCCCTGCACCAGGGCCGCCAGCTGGCGTGCCCACTCCTCGATGGCGGCCTCGTCCAGCCCCCGCCCCTCGTTGGTCACCAGGCTGGAGCCCACCTTGACCACAATACGTCGCGCGTCCTGTACAACAGACATGATTTCAAGCTTTTTTGGCCACAAACCCTTGTCCAGCAAGCGCTTGCAGCTATGGTTTTAAAGCATGCAGCGCCAGCCGTCATGCATCATCGGCAAAGCGCGGATCGTACTCGGCCTGCTGGGGCTGTTCGGCGATTTTTTCGGTGCGCACGTGCTGATAGATCGCCTTGACCAGCAGATCGGTACCCTGGTGCGCCAGCGCAGAGATTTCGTACACCGGCCCCTTCCACTTGAAGCGCTTGACGAAGTCCTTCACGCGTGCCGCGCGCTCAGCTTCGGGCACCATGTCGATCTTGTTGAGCACCAGCCAGCGCGGCTTGTTGTACAGCTCGCTGTCGTACTTCTTCAGCTCTTCCACAATGGCCTTGGCCTGTGCCACAGGGTCCACGCCTTCGTCAAACGGTGCCAGATCCACGATGTGCAGCAGCAGGCGCGTGCGCTGCAAGTGGCGCAGGAACTGGTGCCCCAGACCAGCACCTTCCGAAGCGCCTTCGATCAGGCCGGGAATATCGGCCACCACAAAGCTTTGCTCCGGTCCGACGCGCACCACGCCCAGGTTGGGGTACAGCGTGGTGAACGGGTAATCGGCAATCTTTGGCCGCGCATTGGAGACCGCCGTGATGAACGTGGACTTGCCCGCATTGGGCATACCCAGCAGGCCCACATCGGCCAGCACTTTCAGCTCCAGCTTCAGGCTCAGGCGCTCGCCCGGGCGCCCGGCCGTCTTCTGGCGGGGTGCGCGGTTGACGGCGCTCTTGAAACGCAGGTTGCCAAAGCCACCATCGCCGCCTTTGACCAGCACGATGCGCTCGCCCGGCACCAGCAGCTCGTGCAACACCTCGCCCGTTTCCTGGTCACTGATGATGGTGCCCACCGGAAAACGCAGCGTGATGTCCTTGCCCGCCGCGCCGAACATGTCCGAGCCCATGCCGTTCTGCCCACGCCCGGCCTCATGGCGGCGCGTGTAGCGGTAATCAATCAGGGTGTTGAGATTGCTGTCGGCCACCGCATAGACGTGGCCCCCCCGGCCACCATCCCCCCCATCGGGGCCGCCGAATTCTTTGTATTTTTCGTGCCGGAACGATGCGGCACCGTTGCCACCATCGCCAGCAATCACTTCTATCGTGGCTTCGTCGACGAACTTCATCAGAGGAGACTTTCTAGGGATAAAAACACCAAAGCCCCGACCAGCGGGGCTTTGGGATGCCATACAGCGCGCGTGTTAGCTCAAATTTTAAGCAACAGGCGAGATGCTGACGGTTTGCTTGGACAAAGCGCCTTTGGTCTCAAAGGTCACGTGACCGTCCACCAGAGCAAACAGGGTGTGGTCGCGGCCCATGCCGACGTTGGTGCCGGGGTGGAACTTGGTACCACGTTGACGAACGATGATCGAGCCAGCGCTGATCAGTTCACCACCGAAGGCCTTCACACCAAGCATCTTGGGCTTGGAATCACGACCGTTGCGCGTAGAGCCGCCGCCTTTTTTCTGTGCCATGACTTAGCTCCTTGGGAATTAAGCGGCGATCGCCACGATTTGCAGCTCAGTGAACTGCTGGCGATGGCCTTGGTGCTTGGCGTAGTGCTTGCGGCGACGCAGTTTGAAAATGCGCACCTTGTCGTGCTTGCCATGGGCAACCACGGTCGCCTTCACGCTAGCGCCGGACACCAGGGGGGTGCCAACCTTCAGCTCAGCGCCGTTACCAACGGCAAGAACCTGGTCAAGCACGATTTCCTGGCCGACGTCCGCAGCAATCTGTTCTACCTTGATTTTTTCGCCAGCAGCAACACGATACTGTTTGCCACCGGTTTTTATGACCGCGTACATACAACCTCTTTCAGTCTTGAGTATCTTTCCACAGACCCATTTCTGCGAAACGGGCGATTGTACTGGCAAACCAAATTTGCTGCCAAGCACTTAGCCCGCCCCAAACCGCCTCGGGGGCAGCGGCTTTCTATAATGCTGCTCCTCATGGCGGCACCTATCTTGACTACCACATCCACCCCTTCCCCCAACCCTCTGGCCCTGATCGCTGGCGACATGCGCGTGCTCGACCAGGTCATTGCCGAACGCCTGGACACCAGCGTGGCCCTGATCGGTCAGATCTCGCGCTACATCATCGCTGCGGGCGGCAAGCGCCTGCGACCGGCGCTGGTGCTGCTGACGGCAGGCGCCCTGGGGGTGGACAGTGCCGACAAGTACAAGCTGGCCGCCGTGGTGGAACTGATCCACACCGCCACCCTGCTGCACGACGACGTGGTCGATGAATCCACCCTGCGCCGTGGCCGCGCCACCGCCAACGAGACATTTGGCAACCCCGCCAGCGTGCTGGTGGGCGACTTTCTGCACACCCGCTCCTTCCAGATGATGGTGGAAGTGGGCAGCCTGCCCATCCTGAAGGTGCTCTCGGATGCCACCAACGTCATTGCCGAGGGCGAGGTCATGCAGCTCATCAACACGCACGATGCTGACCTCACCGAGGAAGGCTACCTGCACGTGATCCGCTCCAAGACCGCCAAGCTGTTCGAGGCCAGCGCGCAGATCGCCGCCCAGCTGGCCCAGGCCAGCCCCGAGGTGGAAGCCGCCTGTGCCACCTACGGCCAGGCCCTGGGCACGGCCTTCCAGATCATCGACGACGTGCTCGATTACGACGGCAACACCCAGGAAATGGGCAAGAACCTGGGTGACGACCTGCGCGAGGGCAAGAACACCCTGCCCCTGATCATCGCCATGCAGCGCGCCAACGCTGAAGACGCCGCCTTGATCCGCCAGGCCATCGAGCAAGGCAGCACCGAGCAGCTCCCCGCCATCCTGTCCATCATCCGTGCCACCGGCGCCCTGGACGCCACCCGCGAAGCCGCCCACCAGGAAGCCCTGCGCGCCATTGATGCGCTGCGGACGCTGCCCGGCAACACCCACACCCAGGCCATGGAACAGCTGGCCAGTCAACTTTTGCTGCGCCGCACCTGAAACCGCCACAAAAAACAGCATAGAATCGTGGCTTTCGGTGCGAGCCACCGACCCGCACATCGGGGTGTAGCTTAGCCTGGTAGAGCGCTACGTTCGGGACGTAGAGGCCGGAGGTTCGAATCCTCTCACCCCGACCAGGACACAGAACAAAGCCCGCCAACACAGACCAGTTGGCGGGCTTTTTCATTGGGAAAACAGCCTTTTAGTGTTCAAGATAGGCCAACAAGGTACACTGCAAGCCAGCTTAAAGCGGGGGAACAAATAGGGGAACAAACGGGCAGGCTTCCCCAAAAAAAAGGTTTTGTTCCCCCTCTGCCCACCTGACAAAAAGTGCCACCGCTTGGCCAACTCTGACGGTCTGTGCGACGCGCGATTCCGCCAAGAACGTGAAGGCCGATGGCTTGGCGCATTGGCTGCCTGGGTCGCAGCTGCCCGCCGTGGGATGCAGAAAGGCTGCTCATGCGCAAAACATGGCAGGTGGCGTGCATGGTGGCGGGCCAGGAGGTGCCCGAGAAGACGCCGACGCTGCGCTCCCAGGTGTTGCACATGATTGCCCGGCCTGGAGGCTTCATAGGACGCAAGGGGGACGGTGAACCTGGGGTGAAGTCGCTTACGGATAGGGCTGGAGCGCATCAATGCCATTGAGCGTGCCCCTCCCAGCACCCGCAAAGCACCCAAGCCTCACTCATTTAAGAAACAATTAAAGTGTTTGCTTTATGATGCAATCTTGCAACTGCTCAAGCAGGCAAGCAAGGGGCCCGGCCCCTGTGCGTCACGCACTTTTCACCATTTTCATTTTTTGAGGCTTTGCACATGGCTCTGTCCACCATCACCGTCAGCGCTGTCATGAAGGACAGCTTCCGCACCGAGATCAACTGCTCCAACCCCTTTGTCATCGACCAGCCGGTTGCCGCGGGCGGCAAGAACGAAGGTCCCAATCCGCTGGAGGTGTTCCTCTCCTCCCTGCCGGCCTGCATTTGTGCCATCGCACGCATCATTGCCATGCAGCGCGGTATTGCGCTGCGTGGGGTTGAGGCGCATGTCGAGGGCGATATCGACAAGGGCTTCCTGCTGGGCAAGACCACCGAAGGCCGCGCCGGTTTTGTTGCCATTCGCGCCAACGTGAAGATTGATGCCGACATGACGGAAGCAGAAAAGCAGGCCTTCCTGCACGACGTGGAAAAGCGCTGCCCGATCGCCGACAACATTGCTGGCACGACCAGCATCACCGCCCAGCTGGCATAAGCTCCGCTGGCCACCCAGCCACACTGCGCCACCCCTTGCCGGGTGGCGTTTTCTTTTGCTACAGGGACTGCGGATCCACATCCACCAGCCAGCGCTGCACCTGCTTGTGCTGGGCCCGCACGGCGTGCAGGTGGGGCTGCCAGGCCTGCAAAAATCTTTGCAGGGCACTGCGGCTGCCGGCTTCCACCAGCATTTGCGCCCGCTCCACATTGGCCACGCGCTGCACGGCCAGCGGGATGGGGGGATAGACAAAGACCCCGGCAGCAGCAGGCAGAGTCCGGCCCGCGCTGGCGGCATCCTGCAAAAATTTTTGCGCCTGCTCCTGGGTCTTGGCATCAGCGCGCACCAGGGCCTGAAAGACAAAGGGCGGCATGCCCGCCTGCCGACGTTCCTGCAGCTGCTGGCTGGCAAAGGCCGGATAGTCGTGCCGGGCCAGGCATTGGTAGAGGCTGTGCTGCGGCGTCAGGGTCTGGACCCACATTTCCGGCCGGCTGTCCTGACGGGCCATGAAATCGGCATCGCGCCCGGCGCGGCCTGCGGCCTGCATCAGCAGGGCAAACAGGCGCTCAGGGGCGCGAAAGTCGCTGCTGTACAGGGCGCTGTCGGGCTGGATGGCCGCCACCAGGGTGATGCGCCGAAAGTCGTGTCCCTTGGCCACCATCTGCGTGCCCACCAGCACATCGACAACGCCGCTGTGCATGTCGGCCAGCTGCGTCTGCAACTGGCCCGCGCCCTGGGTGGTGTCGGCGTCGATGCGGCCAATGCGTACCGGCTGACCATCGGGACGCAACACATTGCGCAGCGCCTGCTCCAGCTGGGCCTGCACCTGCTGGGTGCCATGCCCCAGGGGCAACAGATCGGGATTGCCGCAGCCCGGGCAGTGGCGCGGCACGCGCTGGCTGGCGCTGCAATGGTGGCAGCGCAGGCGCCCATCCGTCTGGTGAAAAACCTGATGGGCACTGCAGTGGGGGCAGTCGCTCTTCCAGCCACAGTCGCCACAGAACAGGACGGGCGCATAGCCACGGCGGTTCAGCAGCACCAGCACCTGCTCACCACGCTGCACGCGCGCGGTGATGGCCTGGACCAGAGGTGGGGCAAGCACGGTTTTTTTCGGTTGCTGGCCCATGTGCAGCAGGCGCACCGTGGGCAGCTGCGCTGCGCCCACGCGGCTGGGCATGTCCAGCCTTTGGTAGCGCCCTTGTTGACAGGCATGCCAGCTCTCCAGCGAAGGCGTGGCACTGCCCAGAATCACCTTGGCCCCCACATCGCGCCCGCGCCACAGGGCCAGATCGCGGGCGGAGTAGCGCGCGCCCTCCTCCTGCTTGAAGCTGGGGTCGTGCTCCTCATCGACAACGATCACGGCCAACTGCGGCAGGCTGGCCAGCACCGCCATGCGCGTGCCCAGCACGATGCGTGCCTGCCCGGTGTGCGCAGCCAGCCAGTGGTTGATGCGCTGCGCTTCGGTCAGACCACTGTGCAGGCTGACCACGGCCTGCGCGCCCCACTCGGGGGCAAAGCGGCGCTGAAAACGTTCCAGCAACTGCGGGGTGAGGTTGATCTCCGGCACCAGCACCAGCGCCTGCGCCTGGGGATTGCGTTGCAGCACCTGCTGCACCATGCGCAGATAGACCTCGGTCTTGCCACTTCCTGTAGCGCCGTACACAAGAAAGGGGCCACTTTGGCGCTCAATCTGTTCGAAAACCGTTTGCTGCTCAGCGGTAAGCGCTACGGTTTTCTCAGCATCGTACCCGTCTGTGCTCTGAGCCGGCACCCTGGCGGCGCGCTGCAGGCGGCGCTGCAATTGCTCCACCGTCAACTTGCGCAGCATGGGTGGCAAGGCCATGGCGGCAACTTCACCCAGGCTGCGCTGGTAGTAGCGCGCCACAAAACCCATCAGGCGCATCCAGGCCGCATCCAGAGGCGGCAAGGGGCTGAGCACGCTGGCCACCGGGCGCAATTGCACATCGGCTGGCAAGGCCTCAGGCACCGGGGCATCCCACACCACCCCCAGCAACTCGCGCGTGCCCAGCGGCACCCGTACCAGGGTGCCCGGTGGCAACGGCTCGGTATGGCTATAGCTCAGCAGCGCCCCCACCCGACTGTGCAAGGGGGCATGCACCGCCACTTGCACAAGGTGAAATGGGGCTGGAGCAGAAGGTGACATTGCAGGAGGCAGACTGTGGATAACTTTGTGGGAATGTGAAGGCTGTGCTCTATACACCAAAGCACAGGCCCGATAGGGGCATTGCGCAAAAAATTCGGAAATATTTTTTTATTTTGTTTGAAATCAATAAGTTACTATATTTTTTCGTGTTTTTTTGCTATGACTTCAAGAGCTGCAAAGCCCGATGCGTGCTGCTCCGGTTTTGTGCATAAGTCGCTCTCGGGATAACACGGCATGCACCCTCACACCCCCTGGCAGAACAAAAAACCCCGCTGCAGCCATCGGCATGCAGCGGGGCCAGAGGCGGGATGCTCAGGACCGACGCAGCTGGCGCGAATAGCTGTGCACCGTCTCCACCAGCGCCGCCACATGCTCCGGTGGCGTGAACTGGCTGATGCCGTGGCCCAGGTTGAAGATGTGCGTCGGACCAGTGCTGTTGCGGTCGGTGTGCGGCTTGCCGAAGCTGTCCAGCACGGCGCGCGCCTGCGCGGCCACCACCTCGGGCGGCGCAAACAGCACATTGGGGTCCAGATTGCCCTGCAGCGCCTTGCTACCACCGACGATGGCGCGGGCCTTGCCCAGGTTGGCCGTCCAGTCCAGGCCCAGCACTTCGCAATCGATGTCCTTCATGTCCTCCAGCCAGATGCCACCGCCCTTGGTGAAGACAATGCGCGGCACATCCTGCCCGTCCACCCCGGTGCGCTTGAGCTGCGCCAGCACGCGCTGGGTGTATTGCAGGCTGAAGTCCTGGAAGGCGCCATCGGCCAGCACACCGCCCCAGCTGTCGAACACCATGACGGCCTGTGCGCCCGCATCGATCTGCGCGTTCAGGTACTGTGCCACGCTGTCGGCATTCACCGCCAGGATGCGGTGCATCAGGTCCGGGCGGCTGTACATCAGGCTCTTGACCAGACGGTAATCGCTGCTGCCCTTGCCCTCGACCATGTAGCACGCCAGCGTCCAGGGGCTACCGGAAAAACCGATCAGCGGCACGCGGCCATTGAGTGCGCGGCGGATGCTGGTGACGGCATCGAACACATAGCGCAGCTTGTCCATATCGGGCACGGCCAGGGTGGCCACGGCGGCCTCATCGCGAATGGCCTTGGCAAAGCGCGGGCCTTCGCCCTCGGCAAAGGACAGGCCCAGGCCCATGGCATCGGGCACGGTCAGGATGTCGCTGAACAAAATGGCCGCATCCAGCGGGAAGCGCTCCAGCGGCTGCAGCGTGACCTCGGTCGCAAAGTCCACGTTGGTGGCCAACCCCATGAAGCTCCCGGCCTGGGCGCGTGTGGCCTTGTACTCGGGCAGGTAGCGACCGGCCTGGCGCATCAGCCACAGCGGGGTGTAGTCGGTGGCCTGACGACGGCAGGCACGCAGGAAAGTGTCGTTGGTCAGAGGGACAAAAGAGGTAGTCATGGGGTGGGATTGTCGCAGCCTTGCCCGCGCTCGATGCCAAGGCGCACAGTCAAAGGGAACGGAAGGTGAAGGACGGCAGGCGCTACGCCGCCATGCGGCGGTGCTCGATGTGCGTGCATTTGTCCTGCACCGCCAGCAGGCCCGCCTCTTCCGCACGACGCACAGCGTTGTCGTTGCGCACACCCAGCTGCAGCCACAGGAAGCGGGCACCAATGGCTATGGCATCTTCCGCCAGCGGCGGGATATCTTCGCTTTTGCGAAAGCAGTCCACCATGTCGATCTGCACCCCTTTGGGCGCCAGGGCTGCGGCCGCTTCACGCAGACTGGCAAAGCACACCTCCCCAAGAATCTGCTTGCCATGCATGCCGGGGTTGATCGGCACGATACGATAGCCCTGCTCCTGCAGGTAACGCGCCACCTCGTGGCTGGGCCGATCCGGGCGAGGCGACAGGCCCACCACAGCGATGGTTTTGCTTTCTTTCAGAATGTGTTGGGCGATATTTTCCATATGAATCGGCCTCCAAGCCCTTGCCACATAAGCGCAAGCAGCTCTCTTTTTTCAAATACCCTCCAGGGCCTGCAGCACCTCATCGGTGCTGATCAGTTCGGTCAGCACCTGGGGACTGCGCCCGGGGGTCAGCAATACGTACACCGGCACACCGCTGCGGCCCAGGGCGTTCAGTGCGGCGGTGATGTCGGGGTCGCGCCGCGTCCAGTCGGCACGCAGCAGCTGCACCCCACGGCGCACGAAGGCATCCAGCACCTGCGGGTCGGACAGTGTAGTGCGCTTGTTGTACTGGCAGGTCACGCACCACGCAGCGGTGTAATCGACAAACACGGGCTGGCCCGCTTCCAGCAACTGCTGCTGGCGCTGGGCACTCCATGTCTGCCAGCTGCCATCGGCACTCTGACCAATGGCTGCGGCGGGCGCAGGCGCCTGCAGGCTGGCGCGCAGATGCGGGGCCAGCCACGCCAGCAACGCCAGTGCCACAGCCGACAACACCCAGCGCGTATGGCCCTGCTGTGTCAGCGCCCATACCAGTGCCGCCACCAGTAGCAACACCGCCAGCAGGGCCGCAATACCGTCCACCCCGGTTTGCTGACCCAGCACCCATACCAGCCACACCACCGTGGCCAGCATGGGAAAGGCCACGGCGTGGCGGAAGGTATTCATCCACGGCCCGGGGCGCGGCAGCAGGCGCACCAGGCCCGGCGCCCAACTCAGCAGGACAAACGGCAGCGCCATGCCCACCCCCAAGGCCGCAAACACCGCCAGAGCCTGCGCGGCAGGCATGGCCACCGCCAGCCCCAGCGAAGCGCCCATGAACGGCGCCGTACACGGCGAAGCCACGGCCACGGCCAGCACGCCGGACAAAAACGCCTCCGCCATGGGGTGGCGCAGATGCAGACTGGCCACGGCACTGGGCAGCATCCGCCCAAACTCGAACATGCCCGCCAGATTCAGCCCCAGCAGGGTAAACAGCAGCGCCAGCGCCGCCACCACCCACGGGTTCTGCAACTGAAAGCCCCAGCCCAGCTGTTCCCCCGCCGCGCGCAGGCCCAGCAACAAAGCGCCCAGTGCAACAAAGCTGAGCACCGTCCCCACCGCATAGGCCACGCCACTCCAGCGCTGGGCGCGCAGGTGATCACCGTGGCGCGCCAGGCCCAGCAGCTTGATGGCCAGCACCGGAAAGACGCAGGGCATCAGATTCAGCAACAGCCCCCCCAGCAGGCCACCTGCCAACGCCATCCAGACACCCACCCCCACGGCACCGGGGACATTGGCGGCATCCACCGCCGCCTGATTGTTCGCCAGGGCCGCCGCCAGGGCGGGGGAAATCTGCGCCTGCGCAGCCGCCGGCCACACCCCCTCCACCGGCACATGCAGGCGCCAGGCCTGCGCCGGGGGCTGCTCAGCCACACTGCTGCCCGCCACCGGCAGGCCCAGCACCATATCCACCGCCGCCGGGGTGGCACCGCGCAGGTCGGACAGTGGCAGCTCCGTATGCCAGACCGCCCCCTGCCAACGCTGCGGCTGCCCCGATAGTGCAGCGTGCTGGAAGGTGTCTGCCGCTTCGGGGTAGATCGCCAGCTCCTGTCCGTGGGTCACATCCGGCAAGCCCGCCACCTGCAATGCCACCCGGTCGCCCGATGCCAGGACCGTCATTTTTGCGTCAAATTGACCTGAAACGCTTGGCTGTCGGGCGCTTGCAGCTATGAATTCTGCATCAAATGCCGCATGACTCTGCGCCACTGGCACCTGCAATTGCAACTGCACCTCCTCAGGGATGCACTCCACACGGCAGACCAGCCAGCTGGCATGCACCGCAATGCGCACCTGCCCGGCTGCATCGGGTGCAAAGTCCGGTGCCACCTGCAACGGCACGGGCAGCAGAACCGTGTCCTCGTAGCCGTAGTTGAGCAAATCGCCCACACGAATCTGCTGGGGCACGGGCCAGTCCACCTCCCCGGCGCTCAGGCCCGGGGGCAAGGTCCAGTTCAGCTGCGTCGGCAGGCCGGAATCGCCAGCGTTCTTCCAGTAGGTGTGCCAGCCAGGCTGGTGCCGCAGCAACAGCCCCAGGCGCACCTCCTTGCCCGGCACCACGCCTTCGGGAGCATGCAGCACCAATTGCGCCTGCACATGGGGCGTGCCGGCCTGATCGGTGCCGGCGGCAGAGCCACCCAACTTCAGCTGGATTTGCGCCTGGGCACTGCCCATCAGCACCAGGCTGCACAACCACAGGCGCACAAAGAGAGAGAGGAAGGCAGAAGACATGGGGGCATTGGAGAAAACGAGAGCAGGGGAGGTTCCCCCAGGCGGACCCAGGCCGACGCACCCAAGGATTTAAGATGCCCGACCTATGCCCGAGACGACCAAAACAACCGCAGCAACCACGATGCAGTACTGGCCCCGCCCCTTCTGGGCACAGGTCAGTGCACGCGATTTTGCCTTGGCACAAGCCAGTGGTCTGGCAACGCGCACCGTGGCCATCCTGCCAGTAGGCGCCACCGAGCAGCACGGCCCGCACCTGCCGCTGTGCGTGGACAGCACCCTGACCGATGGCATTCTGCACGCAGCGCTGGCACAGCTGCCCCCTGAGGTGCCAGTGCTGGCCCTGCCGACGCAGACCATCGGCCTGAGCATGGAGCACCTGGCCTTTGCCGGCACCCTGAGCCTGCAACCGGCGACCCTGCTGGCGCTGTGGACCGAGCTGGGCGCCTGTGTGGCGCGCGCAGGCGTGCGCAAGCTGCTGATCTTCAATGCCCACGGCGGCAACGTCAGCAGCATGGACATCGTGGCGCGTCAATTGCGCCAGCAGTGCGGCCTGCTGGTGTACCACTGCAGCTGGTTCAATCTGCCGCTACCGGAGGCGGTGCAGCAGTCGTTCAGTGCCCACGAGCACCGCTTTGGCATCCACGCGGGGGCTGTTGAGACATCCATGATGCTGCACCTGGCGCCTGAGCTGGTGGCCATGGAGCAGGCACAAGACTTTGCCTCCACCTCCGAGCAGCGCGCCCGGCACTACCCGATTCTGGGCAACGGCAGGAGCGCCAAACTGGGCTGGGCGATCCAGGACTACCACCCACAAGGGGCGGTGGGCGACGCTGCCAGCGCCGATGCGGAGCGTGGCCAGGCCATGACGCAGGCCGCCGCAGACAGCCTGGCACAGCTGCTGCAGGAAATCGCACAGCTGCCCCTCGACACCGTGGGGCCGGCGTACTAGCACCAGAGCGCCAAAACAGCGCTAGCGTGCACTCCCTACAGTCCCCAAGCGCCGCATCAGATCGCAAGTCGAGGCATCCACGCCCTGCCAGTCGCCGTTTTCCTCGCGCCGGCGCAGTTGCTGAGCCAGTTGCTTGCCCAGCTCCACGCCCCATTGGTCAAAGCTGTTGATGCCCCACACCGCACCCGAGGTGAAGATGCGGTGCTCATACAGCGCAATCAGTGCGCCTATGGAGGCCGGGTTGAACTGCAGCAACAGCAAAAAACTGCTGGGGCGGTTGCCTGGGCAGTCCTGATGGGCGCTGTCGCCATGGCGTCCCAGCATCAGCGCCTGCGCCTGGGCAATGGCGTTGATGACCAGGCTGTGCTGATGCGCCCCCAGGTATTTGCCGCCGTCGCGCGCCACGATGAACTCCACCGGCACCACTTCCTGCCCCTGGTGCAGCAGCTGAAAGAACGCGTGCTGGCCATTGGTGCCCGGCTCCCCCCAGACGATGGGTGCCGTGGGCACGGCCAGGGTGCGGCCATCGCGGGTGACGGCCTTGCCGTTGCTTTCCATCTCCAGCTGCTGCAGATAGGCCGTCAGGCGGCGCAAACCGTGGCTGTAGGGGGCAATGCAGCGGCTGCCCAGACCACAGAAATTGCGGTACCAGACATCCAGCAGCCCCAGACGCAGCGGCAGGTTCTGCGCCATCGGCGCGCTGAAGAAATGGGCGTCCATCGCATGCGCACCCGCCAGCAAATCGCGGAACTGCTCCTGACCGATGGCGATGGCAATGGGCAGGCCAATGGCCGACCACAACGAAAAGCGCCCACCCACCCAGTCGGCAAACTCCAGATAACGCGTGATGCCGAACTGCTGCGCTGCGGCCACATTGCTGGTCAGCGCAATGAAATGGCGCGCAATCGACACAGGCGCCGCCGCATCGGCACAGCCGCCCTGGCGCAGGAACCACTCCCGTGCCGAGTGGGCGTTGAGCATGGTCTCTGCCGTGGTGAACGATTTGGAGGCGATCAGAAACAACGTCGATTCCGGACGCACCTGGCGCAGCACATGCCCCAGCTCGTGCCCATCAACGTTGGAGACAAAGTGAAAGCGCTTGCCCGCATCCACCCAGTCTTCCAGCCCCTGCACCACCACCTCCGGCCCCAGGTGGGAGCCGCCAATGCCGATGTTCACCACATCGGTGATCTGGCGGTTGGCACGCACCTGTTCGGCCAGCGCCAGCATGGCGTTGAGCGTCTCGTGCGTGGTGGCCAGGGTGTCCCACTGCGCCTGCGGCCAGCGTTGCAGCACTGGGTGCTGGCGCAGCTGCCCGCCATCGCGCGGCATGCGCAGCAGCCAGTGCATGGCGGCGCGCTGCTCGGTGGTGTTGACCCGGGCACCGGCCAGCATGGCATCGCGCTGCGCTTCCACGCCACAGGCCTGGGCCAGTTCGCGCAGCAGGTCTTCGGTACGCGGCAACCAACGGTTCTTGGACAGGTCGGCATAGACATGCGGCGCCTGCTGCGACAGCTGCTGCAGGCGCTGCGCGTCCTGGACAAAGGCCTGTTGCAAATCCATGCCCGCGATGTCGTTGGCGTAATGCTGCTGCAACGCCGCCCAGGCGGGGTGTTCGTGGCACAGGCTGGGGACACTCATGCGCGTGCTCCGGCCTGACGCATCAGTGCTTCCAGCTTGTGCGTATCGGCCGCAAAGGCCCGGATGCCTTCGGCCAGCTTCTCCGTGGCCATGGCATCCTCGTTCAGTGCATAGCGGAAGCTTGCTTCGTCGTAGCTGATGGGCTGCAGATCCAGCTGGCGCGCGGCCTGCGCATCCAGGGCGCGCTGTACCGGGGCATCGCTGGCTTCCAGCTGCGCCAGCAGATCGGGGGAGATGGTGAGCAAGTCGCACCCGGCCAGCGCCAGGACCTGCCCGGTATTGCGGAAGCTGGCGCCCATGACCTCGGTGGCAATGCCAAAGCGCTTGTAGTACTGGTAGATCTCGCGCACCGAGCGCACGCCCGGATCGTTGGCCCCGGCCATGGCCGCTTCGTCCCACTGGCTGCCGGCCTGCTTCTTGTACCAGTCGTAGATGCGCCCCACAAAGGGCGAAATCAGCTGCACCCTGGCCTGTGCACAGGCGATGGCCTGCACCTTGGAGAACAACAGCGTCAGATTGGTGTGGATGCCCTGCTGCTCCAGCCTGCGCGCGGCCTCGATGCCCTCCCAGGTGGCGGCAATCTTGATCAGCACGCGGTCGATCGGCACATTGGCCCCCTGGTACAGCTCGATCAGCCGCTGGGCACGCGCCACGGTGGCGTTGGTGTCGAACGACAGACGCGCATCCACTTCGGTAGAGACGCGCCCAGGCACCACGCGCAGGATCTCGCAGCCGAAGCGCACCAGCAGGCGGTCCATGATGTCGTCCAGCGGTGCGTCGGCAAAGCGCTGCACCACCTCCTCAAGCAGCGGCGCATACTGCGGCTGCTGCACCGCCTTCAGGATGAGCGAGGGATTGGTGGTCGCGTCCCGAGGCTGGTACTGGGCCAGTTGCTGAAAGTTGCCGGTATCGGCAACCACGGTGGTGTATTGCTTCAAAGCTTCCAGTTGGTTCATGGTGCAAGGCAGAAGTCAGAAAAAGGGGCCGGATCCGGTCTGTCGTGTCCGAAGTGTAGGCCAGTCCCCTTTATAAGTTTCTATAGCTGCAACCGCCTGATATACAACAAATGTAAATAGCTTTGCATCGAATATTCAGCATTTACAAGCGCTGCCAGCTATCTTTTTAAAATATCCCTCTGGAGCCACCCACACAACCCGGCACAGCACCAAGGTAGGCCGCAACGTCTGCGGGGGTTGTATCCGCGGATCCTGCCCACACAATGACACACTGCTTCGTTGTCCTACCCGATCATGCTTGAGCGAATTTCCGCCTGTCTGCCCTCTTTGCCCCCTGCCGAACAGCGTGTGGCCCGCCTGGTGCTGCACGACCCCGGTGCCTTTGCGCGCCAGCCCGTGCGCGTGCTGGCCGAACAGGCCAAGGTCAGCAAACCCACCGTGGTGCGCTTTTGCCGCAGCATGGGCTACGACGGCCTGGCCGACTTCAAACTCAAGCTGGTGGGCAGCGTCAGCGAGGGCGTGCCCTTTGTGCACCGCAGCGTCGATCCGGACGACAAGAGCGCCGATGTGCTGGTCAAGGTGATCGACAACTCGGTGGCCGCCTTTCTGGAATACCGCAACGCAGCCGACCCGCACGCGCTGGAAGCAGCCGCCCAGGCCATCCTGCACACCTGGCGCAAACGCCAGCGCCTGGTGTTTTTCGGAGCTGGCAACTCGGGCATCGTGGCCGAAGACGCGCAGCACAAGTTCTTCCGCCTGGGGCTGACCAGCCTGAGCTGCAGTGACGGCCACGTGCAGCTCATGAACGCGGCCCTGCTGCGCAAGGGAGACTGCGCGGTCGTCATCTCCAACTCGGGCCTGACGCGCGACCTCATCGCGGCGGCCGAACTGGCCCGCGAAGCCGGTGCCACCACCATCGCCATCACCGCCAGCGGCTCGCCCCTGGCCAAAGCCTGCGACATCCACCTGGCCGCCGACCACCCCGAGGGCTACGACCTGTACAGCCCCATGGTCTCGCGCCTGCTGCACCTGCTCATCATCGACGTGCTGGCCACCTGCGTGGCCCTGCAGATCGGTCCCAGCGTGCAGCAGCACTCCCAGGTCATCAAGCAACTGCTGCGCAGCAAGCGCTACGAGCAATAGGCAGAAACAGGCAGCCACCCGGGCTGTGCAAATGTGGCTGGCCCGGGGCGTCCGGGGTTATGCTATCGGCACTGCGTGTGCGATCCGTCGCATCGCTTCTGCCTACTCATTCCAGGACTCCCTCGGGGACTCCACTGCCGCAATGACAGCTACCACGCCTCCACCCACCGCCATAGCCGGCCTGGCACGCGCCCTGGTTGCGGCGGGCAAACTGCCCGCTGCCACCGCGGAAGACGTCACACAGAAGGCACAGGCCAACAACACCTCCTTCGTCGCTCAACTGATTGCCAGCGGCGCCATGTCCGCCGCTGATCTGGCGCACCACATTTCCGCCATCTTCGGCATCCCACTGCTGGATCTGGATGCGCTGGACCCCCTGCACCTGCCCAAGGACCTGCTCGACGCCAAGCTGTGCGCCAGCTACAAGGTGCTGCCCCTGGCAAAGCGCGGCAACCGCATCGTCATGGCCACCGCCGACCCGACCAACAAGGAGGCGGCAGAAAAAATCAAATTCACCACCCAGCTGGCGGTGGACTGGCTGATTGCGGAGCACGACAAGTTGCTGCGCCTGGTCGAGCAGGCGACCAAGACCACGGCGCAGGCCCTGGACACCTTCTCCAGCGATGCGGACTTCCAGCTGGACGACATCAAGGACGCCGGCGATGCCGCCGAGGAAGAGTCCGAAGCGCCCGATGTCGAAGACGCGCCCATCGTCAAGTTCCTGCACAAGATGCTGATCGATGCGTTCAACATGCGCGCCTCGGACTTGCACTTCGAGCCTTATGAACACAACTACCGCGTGCGCTTTCGCATCGACGGAGAGCTGCGCGAGGTCGCCTCTCCGCCCGTGGCCATCAAGGACAAGCTGGCCTCGCGCATCAAGGTGATTTCGCGCCTGGACATTTCCGAAAAGCGCGTGCCGCAGGACGGGCGGATGAAGCTCAAGATCGGCCCGGACCGGGTCATCGACTTTCGTGTCTCCACCCTGCCCACCCTGTTTGGCGAAAAGATCGTCATCCGTATTCTGGACCCCAGCAGTGCCAAGATGGGCATCGACGCCCTGGGCTACGAGCCCGAGGAAAAGGAGCGCCTGCTCAACGCCATCCATCGCCCCTACGGCATGATTCTGGTCACTGGCCCGACCGGCTCCGGCAAGACCGTCTCCCTGTACAGCTGCCTGAACCTGCTGAACAAGCCCGGGGTCAACATTTCCACGGCAGAAGACCCGTCGGAAATCAACATGCCTGGCGTCAATCAGGTCAACGTCAACGAAAAGGCCGGCCTGACCTTTGCCGCAGCCCTGAAATCCTTCCTGCGCCAGGATCCGGACGTGATCATGGTCGGTGAGATTCGGGATCTGGAAACCGCCGACATTGCCATCAAGGCCGCACAAACCGGTCACCTGGTGCTCTCGACGCTGCACACCAACGATGCCCCGACCACGCTTACGCGTATGCGCAACATGGGCATCGCACCATTCAACATTGCCTCCAGCGTGATCCTCATCACCGCACAGCGCCTGGCGCGGCGCCTGTGCCCCAAGTGCAAGGAACCCGTCGATATCCCCCACGAGGCGCTCCTGGAGGCTGGCTTCCAGGAAGAGGAACTGGACGGCAGCTGGGTGCCCTACAAGCCGGTGGGCTGTGCGGCCTGCAACAACGGCTACAAGGGCCGGGTCGGCATTTATCAGGTGATGCCGATCAGCGAGACCATGCAGGAAATCATTTTGCGGGACGGCACTGCCCTGGATATTGCCAACCAGGCCCGCAAGGAAGGCGTCAAGTCCCTGCGCGAGGCCGGGTTGTACAAGGTGAAGCAAGGTGTTACTTCTTTGGAAGAGGTTCTGGCGGTCACCAACCTATAATCCGGGAATTTATAGTTTATTAAACAATAAGATCAGAGAATACCTATGGCGACAGCAGCACGAAAAGCCAGCTCCAAGGAAGCTGTTTTTGAATGGGTGGGGAAGGACAAGCAGGGGCGCATTGTGCAAGGCGAACTGCGCGCCGACGGTGAAGCCGTCGCACAGGCCACTTTGCGTCGCCAGGGTATTTTGGTGACAAAAATCAAAAAACGCCGGATGCGCGCCGGCAAGAAAATCAAACCCAAGGATATTGCGCTATTTACCCGGCAAATGGCCACCATGATGAAGGCTGGTGTGCCTTTGCTGCAGTCGTTTGACATTGTCGGGCGTGGCAATCCCAACCCCAGCGTCACCAAACTGCTCAACGATATCCGCCAGGATGTGGAGACGGGCACATCGCTGAACATGGCCTTCAAAAAACATCCCATGTATTTTGATGAGCTGTATTGCAACCTGGTGGAAGCTGGTGAAGCCGCCGGTATCCTGGAGGCCCTGCTTGACCGTCTGGCCACCTACATGGAGAAGACCGAAGCCATCAAGAGCAAGATCAAATCCGCCCTGATGTACCCCACTTCGGTGATTATCGTGGCCTTTGTGGTGGTGACGCTGATCATGATATTCGTGATCCCCGCATTCAAGGAGGTTTTCACCTCATTTGGTGCCGATTTGCCAGCCCCCACGCTGATCGTGATGGGCATGAGTGAATTCTTCGTGGAATACTGGTGGCTCATCTTCGGCGTCCTTGGCGGGGGTGGCTACTTCTTCATGCAGGCCTGGAAACGCAGCCCCAAGGTGCAGAAATTCATGGACCGGGCGCTGCTGAAAATGCCCATTTTTGGCGCGCTGATCGACAAATCCTGCGTGGCCCGCTGGACGCGCACCCTCTCCACCATGTTCGCTGCGGGCGTGCCCCTGGTGGAGGCCCTGGATTCCGTGGGCGGGGCCTCGGGCAACATCGTGTACAAGGAGGCCACGGACAAGATTCAGACCGCCGTCTCCACCGGCACCAGCCTGGCTGTTGCCATGACCGATGCCAACGTCTTCCCCAGCATGGTGCTGCAGATGTGTGCCATCGGCGAGGAATCCGGCGCCATCGACCACATGCTCGGCAAGGCCGCCGACTTCTACGAAGCGGAAGTCGATGAGATGGTAGCAGGCCTCTCCAGCCTGATGGAGCCCATCATCATCGTCTTCCTGGGTACCATCATCGGCGGCATTGTGGTCTCCATGTACCTGCCCATCTTCAAGCTCGGCCAGGTGGTTTGATGCCGGTCTTTCTCCCTGCCGACACGGCCTGGGTGGTGCTGGCCGGGGTTCTGGGTCTGCTGGTCGGCAGTTTTCTGAACGTCGTCATCCATCGGCTGCCCAAGATGATGGAAGCGCAGTGGGATGCCGAATGCGCCGCCCATCTGGCGGCACGCGCCGGCCAGGAGCCAGCGGCTCCAGCTGCCCCTGCCCTTACCCTCGCCCGTCCTGCATCGCGTTGCCCGCACTGCGGCCACGGCATTCGCTGGTTCGAAAACATTCCCGTCATCAGCTGGCTGCTGCTGCGCGGGCGCTGCAGCCAGTGCAAGGCCCCTATCGGCTGGCGCTATCCCCTGGTTGAGTTGACCACCGGTGCCCTGTTTGCCTGGTGCATCCACCACTGGGGCGCGGGCACAGCGGGGTGGGCATGGTGTGGCTTCAGCGCCACCTTGCTGAGCCTGGCACTGATCGACTGGGACACCACCTTCCTGCCCGACAGCCTGACCCTGCCCTTGCTGTGGGCCGGGCTGCTGGCAGCGGCCTTGCGCTGGACCCCCGTGGCCCTGCACGATGCCGTCTGGGGGGCTGCGGCAGGCTATCTGTCACTCTGGAGTGTGTACTGGGCCTTCAGGTTGGCCACGGGCAAGGAAGGCATGGGGTACGGAGACTTCAAGCTGCTCGCCGCCCTGGGTGCCTGGTTTGGCTGGCAGGCGCTGGTGCCCATCATCCTGGCATCTTCCGTCATTGGTGCCGTGGTCGGCATTGCCCTGAAGCTGCGCAGCAGCCTGCGCCCTGGGGGCTACATTCCCTTCGGACCGTTTCTGGCGGGAGCCGGTTTTGCCGCACTGCTGCTGGGCCCGCAGAACATGCTGGGCAGCATCCTCGGGCTGTTGGGGCTGTGATGCGTCCGGCTGGCATGCCTTTTCGCCTGGGGCTGACCGGTGGCATCGGCAGCGGCAAGAGCACCGTTGCGGCCATGCTGGCCGAGTGTGGTGCCACAGTGCTGGACGCCGACGCCATCGCCCGCAGCCTGACGGCCCCTGGTGGGGCAGCCATGCCGCAGATTGCGCAAGTGTTTGGTCCCGAGGCCGTGACGGCCGATGGCGCACTGAATCGCGACCACATGCGTGCTCGCGCCTTCGCCGACACCTCCACCCGGGCACGGCTGGAGGCCATCATCCACCCTCTGGTGGGAAAAACGATCCACGACCGCACCCAGCAGGCCATGCGTGAGGGCATTCGCTGGCTGGTGCTGGACATTCCCCTCCTGGTGGAAGCGCCCCACTGGCGCCCCCAGCTGGACGCCATTTTGGTGGTGGATTGCCGCACCAGCACACAAATTGCCCGCGTGCAAGCACGTAGCGGACTGACAGCACAAGCCGTGGAGGCCATCATTGCCGCCCAGGCCAGCCGTGCGCAGCGGCGCGCTGCTGCGGACTGGGTGATCTGCAATGATGACCTTTCTTTACAGCGCTTACGCGAGCTGGTGCTATCAATTTCAGCACAGATGCCGTTATGATTCGAAGCGCTGGAAACCGGGCTCCGCGATGTGCACCGCTCGCCCAGCCCCGCTTGCCCCAACCTTCCCCGCGCGATGCTTTACGAATACCCCTTCAACGAACGCCTGCGTACCTACTTACGCCTGGAACAATTGTTCCAACGTTTGCTGGAGCTGATCACGCGCGAATCCAAGCTCGATCATCACTTTGCCCTCGCGACCATCTTTGAGCTGATCGAAGTCGCTGCCCGGGCAGACCTCAAGTCCGACGTACTGCGCGATCTGGAACGGCAGAAGCACCTGCTCGATGGCCTGCGCAGCAACCCCGAGATTGCCCAGGACGTGCTGGAAAAAATCATGGTCCAGCTGGACCAGCGCTACGCCAGCCTGCAAAGCCAGACCGGCAAGACTGGCCAGCCGCTGCTGGAAAATGAAATGCTCAGCTCCATCCGCAGCCGACTGGACATTCCTGGGGGAATCAACTGCTTCGACCTTCCCGGCTACCATCGTTGGCAGCACCTGCCAACGCAGCGCCGCCAGGACGACCTGCACCGCTGGGGGCAGTGCCTCAAGCCTCTGGCCGATGCCATCTTCCTGTTGCTGGGACTGTTGCGCGACACGGGCACCCCGCAGCGCGTTGCCGCCAAGCAGGGCTATTTCCAGCAATCCCTGCCCCCCAGCAAGGCCTACCAGTTGCTGCGCCTGCGCATTGACCCGGCGCTGAATCTGGTGCCCGAAATCAGCGGCAATCGCCTCATCGTGTCGGTGCGCCTGCTGCGCCCGAGTGAGGACGGCAGCACCCTGTTGCCCTGCAACGAGAATGCCGACTTCGAGCTGACCCTGTGCGCCTGACCCCCGCGCCATCTGCCATGCCCACCCAGAACCCGACATCGGCAAACACCCCCAGCCAGGCACCAGTCGTGGCATGCCCCGCCTGTGGTGAGCCCACGCTGTTCGCACCCAGCAATACCTGGCGCCCATTCTGCAGCCAACGCTGCAAGCACATCGACCTGGGCGCCTGGGCCGCCGAGGAGTTTCGCGTCCCGACCGAGCCGCCGCCGGACGCCCCGGATGACGACCCTCGGCAGGCGCTCTAGCCTCTGAAATCGATAGCTGCCTGCGCTCGCCTGCCAAGGGGTTGCTCCATTTTTCAGTGTGCTTCCGCCTCCGCCGGCTGGTTGCGGGCGGACTTCTGGCTGGCAAAGTGGCCTGAGCGCAAAGCTTCCAGATCCAGCACCCGCAGCCCGCCGTACTCCACCTGAATCGCTCCAGCCGCCTCCAGCGTACCCAGAGCCTCGTTGACACGCTGGCGCGACAGCCCGACCAGATAGGCCAGCTCCTGCTGGGTAATGCGCAGCAGGCGGCTGCCACCACCAGGGTAGGGAAACAGCACAGGATTGAACAGGGCCGCCAGGCTGCGCGCCACGCGCAGATCCGGGTTGCTCAGGCGGTCGATCTCGCGTGCGCCGATGAACTGTCCCAGACGCTCATTGAGCTGGTTCATGATGTAGCGGTTGAAGCCCAGGGAATTGTCCAGCAACCAGTGAAAGGTATCGACCGGCAGGCCGGCCACTACACTTTTTCGTAGCGCCTGCACGTTGTAGCGATAGGGCTCGCGCTTGATGACCGTCCCCTCGCCAAACCACCCGCCGGGGGGCAGGCCGGCAAAGGTCACACTCACCCCCTGCGCGTTTTCCGAACTCATCTTCAGCAGACCATCCACCAGGCCGAACCAGTACGTCACCTGCCGGCCCAGCACGCACACGTACTCCCCCACAAACACCTGCGTGACCTGCAGTGCCGAAACGGCACGATCACGCTCATGCGGCTGCAGCACGCGCAGCCAGGGAATACCTTCCAGCTCCTGGGCATTGGGGGGACGACGACGCTGGTACAAAGAGGACGAAGAACTCATAACAAGGCAAGCATCCGGGCAGATCAGCACCTTGCCATCTAGGGTTTGCTACAGGTAATGGCTGTTTGGTGCGAAAACAGGCCGATACGTTAAAAATAAACAACAGGAGAAAAATAAAAACACGGGCAGTAGGCTGGATAACCCGAGTAGGACTTTCCCCAGGATCGTCATTGAAAAGACACGATAACGTCAAACCCCTCACTACGATTGTTGGAAATCTGGCGCAAGCAAGACTTTTTGCGCGCAACGGTTTGCAACCAACCCAAGAACATTTTTTGTGAGGAACTGCAATGGCGACCACATTCCCACACCTGCTTTTGCAACACGCAAGTCAGCGCCCCGAGGCACCCGCGCTGCGTGAGAAAGAGTACGGTATCTGGCAGACATGGAGCTGGAGCGATGTCGCCCGCGACGTGCGCCACATGGCCTGCGGCCTGGCAGCATTGGGCCTGGCCAAAGGCCAGAACCTGGCCTTCATCAGCGACAACCGCCCCCACGTGTACATCGGCTTTGCTGCTGTGCAAAGCCTGGGCGCCGTTCCCATTCCCCTGTACCAGGATGCTGTGGCACAGGAAATGACCTTCGTCATCCAGGATGCCGACATCGAGTTTGCCTTCGCGGAAAACCAGGAACAGGTGGACAAGCTCCTGGAGGTGCGTGAAACCGTACCCACCCTGCGCCACATCATTTACGACGACCCGCGCGGCCTGCGCAAGTATTCCGAGCCTGGCCTGATCAGCACGGCCGAGCTGAAAAAACTGGGCGAAGCCTGGGACCGCGACCACCCCGGCGTCTGGGACAGCACCGTCCAGCGCGTGCAGGAGCAGGACGTCAGCGTCATCCTCTACACCTCCGGTACCACCGGCAAGCCCAAGGGCGTGTGCCAGACCCATGCCAGCTTCATCGGCGCAGCCAAGGGTGGCGTGCAGGTGGACAAGCTCGGCCCGAGCGACAACGTCATTTCCTACCTGCCCCCGGCCTGGGTGGGCGACCACCTGTTCTCCTACGCCCAATGGCTGTATGCCGGCTTCACCATCAACTGCCCCGAGTCGGCCGGCACGGTGAGCATCGACATGCGCGAGATCGGTCCCACCTACTACTTCGCCCCGCCCCGGGTGTTCGAAGGCATGCTCACCTCCGTCTCCATCCGCATGGAAGACGCTGCCCCCTTCAAGCAGTGGCTCTTCAAGACGGCCATGGATGTGGCCAAGCGCGTGGGCACCGACATCCTGGACGGCAAGCCCGTGGGCGCCATGGACCGCCTGAAGTACAAGCTGAGCGACCTGCTCATCTACGGGCCGCTGCGCAACGCCATGGGCCTGTCGCGCATCCGCGTGGCCTACACCGCAGGGGCGGCCATCGGGCCGGAGCTGTTCCAGTTCTTCCGCTCCATCGGCATCAACCTCAAGCAGCTCTATGGCCAGACGGAAACCTGCGCCTACGTCTGCCTGCAGCGCGACGGTCAGGTGGACCTCAACAGCGTGGGCGAGGCTGCACCCGGCATCGAGCTGAAGATTGCCGACAACGGCGAAGTCCTGCTCAAGGGGGTCTCGGTGCTCAAGGAGTACTACAAGCGCCCCGACGCCACCGCCGAGGTCATTGATGAGAACGGCTACTTCCACACGGGCGATGCCGGCGTGATCGCCGCCAACGGCCAGCTGCGCATCATCGACCGCGCCAAGGACGTGGGCCGGATGGCCACCGGCGCCATGTTTGCGCCCAACTACATCGAGAACAAGCTCAAGTTCTTCTCGCACATCAAGGAAGCCGTGTGCTTTGGCAACGGCAGGGACAAAGTGTGCGCCTTCCTCAACATCGACTTCGAAGCCGTGGGCAACTGGGCCGAGCGCCAGGGCATTCCCTACAGCGGCTACGTGGACCTGGCCTCCAAGCCCCAGGTGCTGGAGCTGATGGCCGAGTGCGTGCGCCAGGTCAACGCCGGCCTGGCCGCTGAAGAGGGCATGGCCGACACCCAGGTGGCACGTTTCCTGGTACTGCACAAGGAGCTGGACCCCGACGACGACGAGCTGACCCGCACCCGCAAGGTGCGCCGCAACTTCATCGCCGAGAAGTACGCCGTGCTGATCGATGCCCTGTACAGCAACAAGACCGAGCAGTTCATCGAGACCCAGGTCAAGTTCGAGGATGGGCGCACCGGCAGCGTCAGCGCCACGCTCAAGATTCTGGACGCACAGGTCTATCCCGCCACCAAGGCTGCGGCCTGAGCCTTTTTGACATTTCGCCCTGAAAGAACCGCACCCATGTCTGACAAGAAAATCGGCGATGTCATTCTGGACATCAAGAACATCAGCCTGCGCTTTGGCGGCGTGAAGGCCCTCACGGACATCTCCTTCAACGTGCGCGAGCACGAGATCCGCTCGATCATCGGCCCCAACGGTGCCGGCAAGAGCTCGATGCTCAATTGCATCAACGGCGTCTATACCCCGACCGAAGGCTCCATCACCTTCCGTGGCAAGACCTTTGCGCACATGAACAGCCGCCAGGTGGCGGAAATGGGCGTTGCCCGCACCTTCCAGAACCTGGCACTGTTCAAGGGCATGAGCGTGATCGACAACATCATGACCGGACGCAACCTGAAGATCAAAAGCGGCCTGCTGTGGCAGGCGCTGCGCAACCCCTTCGGCATCGGCCCGGCGGACAAGGAAGAAATCGCCCACCGCGAGTTCGTCGAACACATCATCGACTTCCTGGAAATCCAGGCCTACCGCAAGACGCCCGTGGGCCAGCTGCCCTACGGCCTGCAAAAGCGCGTGGACCTGGGCCGGGCGCTGGCCATGGAACCGCAGGTGCTGCTGCTGGACGAGCCCATGGCCGGCATGAACGTCGAGGAGAAGCAGGACATGTGCCGCTTCATCCTGGACGTGAACGACGAATTCGGCACCACCATCGTGCTGATCGAACACGACATGGGCGTGGTCATGGACATCTCCGACCGCGTGGTGGTGCTGGACTACGGCAAGAAGATCGGCGACGGCCCTCCCGACGAAGTGCGCAACAACGAAGACGTGATCCGCGCCTACCTGGGCAGCAGCCACTGACCGACCGACTCACCACGGAACACCGGAGACATACAAATGGCATTCTTTCTGGAAACACTGTTTGGCGGCCTGATGGCCGGCATGCTCTACGCGCTGGTGGCACTCGGCTTCGTGCTGATCTTCAAGGCCTCGGGCGTGTTCAACTTCGCGCAAGGTGCGATGGTGCTGTTCGCAGCCCTGGCCATGGCGCGCTTTGCGGAATGGATTCCGCAGTGGACGGGCATCGAAAACAAGCTCGTCGCCAACCTGGCCGCCTTCTGTATTGCGGCGGCCATCATGTTCGTCTGCGCCTGGCTCATTGAGCGCCTGGTGCTGCGCCACCTGGTCAACCAGGATGCTGCCACGCTCCTGATGGCCACCCTGGGCATCACCTACTTCATGGAAGGCGTGGGCCAGACCCTGTTTGGCAGCGAGATCTACAAGATCGACATCGGCATGCCCAAGGACCCCGTGTTCCTGATGGAATCGGTGTTCGACGGCGGCGTGATGATCAACCAGGAAGACGTGATCGCCGCCGTGATCGCCGCCCTGCTGGTGACAGCGCTGACCTTCTTCTTCCAGAAGACCGGCACCGGCCGTGCCCTGCGCGCTGTGGCCGACGACCACCAGGCGGCCCAGTCCATCGGCATTCCGCTCAACCGCATCTGGGTCATCGTCTGGTGCGTGGCCGGCATCGTGGCCCTGGTGGCCGGGATGATCTGGGGCAGCAAGCTGGGCGTGCAGTTCACGCTGACCACCGTGGCCCTGCGCGCCCTGCCGGTGGTGATTCTGGGTGGCCTGACCTCGGTGCCCGGCGCCATCATCGGCGGCCTGATCATCGGCGTTGGCGAAAAGCTCTCTGAGGTGTACCTGGGCCCCTACGTGGGTGGCGGCATCGAAATCTGGTTTGCCTATGTGCTGGCACTGGTGTTCCTGCTGTTCCGCCCGCAAGGCCTGTTTGGCGAGAAGATCATTGACCGCGTCTGACCGGTCACACAACCCATAGAGCACTCAGGAGACAAGACACATGTTCTATCGTGAAAACGGTCAGTTCAAGACCAGCTACCAAGCCGACCAGCAGGTCTTCCCCATCCTGCAGGACAAGATCGCCATCATCCTGCTGGTGGTGGCCGCCTTTACCGTGGTGCCCATGCTGGCCACCGACTACTTCTACCTGGCCATCCTGACGCCGCTGGTCATCATGTCCCTGGCCGCCCTGGGCGTGAACATTCTGGTGGGCTACTGCGGCCAGATCTCGCTGGGCTCGGGCGCCTTCATGGCCGTGGGCGCCTACGGTGCCTACAACGTCGTGGCCCGCATGCCCGACATGCCCCTGATTCCGGCGCTGATCATCGGCGGCCTGTGCGCCACGTTCTTCGGCATCCTGTTCGGTCTGCCCAGCCTGCGCGTCAAGGGTCTGTACCTGGCCGTGGCCACGCTGGCGGCACAGTTCTTCAGCGACTGGATGTTCCTGCGCGTCAAGTGGTTCACCAACAACTCGCCCTCGGGCTCGGTGTCGGTGAGCAATCTGGAAGTGTTCGGCCTGCCCATCCAGTCGGCCCAGTCCAAGTACCTGTTCTGCCTGGCAGTGCTGGTGGTGATGGCCGTCCTGGCCAAGAACCTGGTGCGCAGCGCCATTGGCCGTGAGTGGATGGCCATCCGCGACATGGACGTGGCCGCCAGCGTGATCGGCATCCGCCCCATGTACGCCAAGCTCAGCGCCTTTGCTGTGAGCTCCTTCATCGTCGGCGTGGCCGGCGCGCTGTGGGCCTTCGTGCACCTGGGCGCCTGGGAGCCGGCGGCCTTCTCGGTGGACATCTCCTTCAAGCTGCTGTTCATGGTGATCATCGGTGGCCTGGGCTCCATCATGGGCAGCTTCTTTGGCGCGGCCTTCATCATCGTGCTGCCCATCGTGCTCAACCTGGTGCTGCCTGCCCTGGCCAGCCTGGTTGGCATGCAGATCTCCACGGCGGGCATCTCGCACGCCGAGTTCATCATCTTCGGCGCACTGATCGTCTGGTTCCTGATCGTGGAGCCGCACGGCATCGCCAAGCTGTGGTCCACCGGCAAGCAGAAGATGCGTGTCTGGCCCTTCCCGCACTAAGGCTGATTTCCCCCACCGGCTATCAAAAACAATAGTAGCTACCGCTTGATGACAAAAGACTTTGGATGCAAAAGTATCTGAAATCAATGAATATCAAACGCAAACAGCTCGCCTTTTGATAGCTATTACCTTTGTAAACCTAGGAGACAACCATGAAATTCACGCGCCTGACTCTGGCCACTGCCGCCCTGGCTGCCGCCGCTGCCGGTTTTGCCGGCAATGCCGCAGCACAAGCTGAGGAGCAGTTCATCCCCCTGCTGTCCTACCGCACGGGTGCCTACGCCCCCAACGGCATTCCATGGGCCAACGGCAAGCAGGACTACCTCAAGCTCATCAACGAGCGCGATGGCGGCATCAACGGTGTGAAGATCGCCTTTGAGGAGTGCGAAACCGGCTACGCCACCGACCGCGGTGTGGAGTGCTATGAGCGCCTGAAGACCCGTCCCTACGCAGCCTCCTTCGACCCGCAGGCCACCGGCATCACCTTTGCACTGACTGAAAAGACCGCCGTGGACAAGATCCCGCTGATCACGCTGGGCTATGGTCTGTCGATCGCCAAGGACGGCGATGCCTTCCCCTGGAACTTCCCCTTCATGGGCAGCTACTGGACCGGCGCGGACATCCTGATCCAGCACATCGGCCAGCGCCTGGGCGGCATGGACAAGCTCAAGGGCAAGAAGATTGCGCTGATCTACCACGACAGCCCCTTTGGCAAGGAGCCCATCCCCGTGCTGCAAAAGCGCGCCCAGATGCACGGCTTTGACCTGCAGCTGATGCCCGTGACCGCTCCCGGCGTGGAACAGAAGGCCACCTGGCTGCAGCTGCGTCAGAGCCGCCCCGACTTTGCCCTGCTGTGGGGCTGGGGCGTGATGAATGCCACCGCACTGAAGGAAGCGCAAGCCACCGGCTTCCCGCGTGACAAGCTGTACGGCGTGTGGTGGGCCGGTGCCGAGCCCGATGTGCGCGACGTCGGCGAAGGCGCCAAGGGCTACCAGGCCCTGGCTCTGAACGGTTTTGGCCAGAACACCAAGGTGGCTCAGGAAATCCTCAAGCACGTGCACGACAAGAAGCTGGGCACCGGCCCGCGCGATGAAGTCGGCTCCGTGCTCTACACCCGCGGCATGATCATCTCCATGCTGACGGTGGAAGCCATCCGCACCGCCCAGGAAAAGTTCGGCAAGGGCAAGCCCATGACCGGCGAACAGGTACGCTGGGGCTATGAGAACCTGAACCTGACCGCCGAGCGCCTGAAGGAACTGGGCTTTGAGGAAATCATGCGTCCGCTCAAGACCAGCTGCACCGACCACATGGGCTCCACCTGGGCACGCATCCACAGCTGGGATGGCAAGAAGTGGAACATGGGCAGCGAGTGGTACCAGGCTGACGCCTCGGTGGTCGAGCCCCTGATCAAGGAGCACGGCGACAAGTACCTCGCCGACAAGAAGCTCACCCGCCGCACTGGCTGCAACTAAGCAGTCCCGAGCAGCGCCCCGGCACGGCCTCCCTCCACAGGGGCCGTGCTCCTTCCCCCTGAAATGAGGAGACATCGACATGAAGCTCAAACATTTGGCTCTGGCCACCGCACTGGTTTCTGGCTTCGCCGCCAGCGCCTCGGCGCTCGCGCAGGAGCAGTTTGTTCCGCTGCTGTCCTATCGCACTGGTCAGTTCGCCCCCCTGGGCATCCCATGGGCCGACGGCAAGCTGGACTACCTGAAGCTGGTCAACGCAAAGGGGGGAATCAACGGCGTCAAGATCGCCTTTGAAGAGTGCGAAACCGCCTACGACACCAGCCGTGGCGTGGAATGCTACGAACGCCTGAAGGGCAAGGGCAGCGGTGCCTCGGGTTTTGACACCCAGTCCACCGGCATCACCTTTGCTGTCTCGGAAAAGGCCCCCATCGACAAGATCCCCGTCATCACCCCCGGCTACGGCCTGTCGCAGTCGGTCGATGGCCGGGTGTTTGAATGGAACTTCCCGCTGCTGGGCACCTACTGGACGGCGGCCGACGCCATCATCCAGGATTTGCTGAAAAAGGAAAATGGCAGCCTCAAGGGCAAGAAGATTGCCTTGGTGTACCACGACAGCCCCTACGGCAAGGAACCCATCCCGCTGCTGGAAAAGCGCGCTGCCAAGGAAGGCTTTGAGCTGCTGCTGGTGCCCGTGACCGCGCCCGGCGTGGAGCAAAAGGCCGCCTGGCTGCAAGTGCGCCAGAGCCGTCCGAACTACGTCATCCTGTGGTCGGCCGGCGTGATGACCCCCACGGCCATCCGCGAGGCACAGGCCACGGGCTTCCCGCGCGAGAAGATGTACGCCGTCTGGTGGGCCGGCTCTGACCACGATGTCAAAGGCATCGAAGGCGCCAAGGGCTACAACACCGTCACCATCCACAACAGCGCCGAGCGCGACAAGGTGCACGACGAGGTCAAGGCCCTGCTCTACGACAAGGGCCAGGGCTCGGCCAAGGACGCCAAGGAGCTGGGCGCACTGGCGCACACACGCGGCATGATCATCTCCATGCTGACGGTGGAAGCCATCCGCACCGCCCAGGAGAAGTTCGGCAAGGGCCAGGTCATGACGCCCGAGCAGGTGCGCTGGGGTCTGGAAAACCTGAACCTGACGCAGGAACGCCTCAATGAGCTGGGCTTTGGCAAGATCCTGCGCCCCATCCAGACCAGTTGCAGCAACCACATCGGCGCCGACTGGGCACGCATTGCCCAGTGGGACGGCAGCAAGTGGAACGTGGTCTCCGACTGGTACCAGGCCGACCAATCGCTGGTGGCCTCGCTGGTCAAGGAGTACGCCGAACGGTACGCCCAGGACAAGAACATCCAGGTCCGTACCTGCCCGTAAACCCACCCGAAGCACGTCACAGCCGGCCAGTCCCTGCGCCCTGCATGCCTGCACCGCAGGGACTGCGCTGACAGACCCCTTTTTTGAAGAATTACGGTAACACCATGACCGACACCCGAACCACCAACACCCCCAACTCTGCCGCGCCCGTGCTTGTGGTCAACGGCATTGAGGTCATTTACAACCACGTCATCCTGGTGCTCAAGGGCGTCTCGCTGCAACTGCACGAGCGCGGCATCGTGGCCCTGCTGGGCGGCAACGGTGCGGGCAAGACCACCACGCTGCGCGCCATCTCCAACCTGCTCAAGGGCGAACGCGGCGAAGTGACCAAGGGCAGCATCGAGCTGCGCGGCGAGCCCATCCAGAACCTCTCGCCCTCGGAAATGGTGCGCCGTGGCGTGGTGCAGGTCATGGAGGGGCGCCACTGCTTCGCCCACCTGACCATCGAGGAAAACCTGCTCACCGGCAGCTACACCCGCAGCGACAAGGGCGAGATCGCCGCCAACCTGGAGAAGGTCTATACCTACTTCCCCCGCCTGAAGACCCGCCAGAAAAGCCAGGCGGCCTACACCTCCGGCGGTGAGCAGCAAATGTGCGCCATTGGTCGCGCCATCATGAGCAACCCCAGCATCGTGTTGCTGGATGAGCCCTCCATGGGGCTGGCGCCGCAGATCGTGGAAGAGGTGTTCCACATCGTCAAGGACCTGAACCAGAAGGAAGGCACCACCTTCCTGCTGGCCGAGCAGAACACCAACATGGCGCTAAAGTATGCCGACTACGGTTACATCATGGAAAGCGGTCGCGTCGTGATGGATGGCACCGCCTCCGACCTGGCCAACAACGAAGACGTCAAGGAGTTCTACCTGGGCGTTGGCGGCAGCGAGCGCAAGAGCTTCCGGGACGTGAAGAGCTACAAGCGCCGCAAGCGCTGGCTGGCTTGATGTACCACACATAAAAACATAGCTATTTGCGCTTATTCCATCAGGGTTTAAGGCCGGTTTCAACCCAAACTCTCAACCAAGAAGGACACCATGGCATGAACACGTTCTATGACGCCTTGGAAACCCGCACCCCCCAAGAGCGCGAAGCCGCCCTGCTGGCGGCCTTGCCTCAGCAAATCGCCAACGCGCAGGCCAACAGCCCGGCCTTTGCCGAAATCCTGGCCGGGGTGGACGCGGCCAGCATCACCACCCGCGCTGCCCTGGCCCAGCTGCCAGTCACGCGCAAATACCAGCTGCTGGAGCGCCAGCAGGCGCAGCGTGCCAGCACGCCCTTTGGCGGTTTTGCCACCCACGGCTTCGGCAAGGCCATGCCACGGGTGTTCTCCAGCCCCGGCCCGATCTACGAACCCGATGGCCAGCGCGAGGACTACTGGCGCATGGCACGCGCCATCTATGCCGCCGGCTTTCGCCCCGGTGAGCTGATCCACAACTGCTTCAGCTACCACTTCGTGCCCGCCGGCGCAATGATGGAAAGCGGCGCCCACGCCCTGGGCTGCACCGTCTTTCCCGGTGGCACGGGCCAGACCGAGCAGCAGGTGCAGGCCATGGCCGAGCTCAGGCCAGCGGGCTACATCGGCACGCCCAGCTTCCTGAAGCTGATTCTGGAAAAGGCGCAGGCACAAGGCGTGGCCCTGCCCAGCCTGACCAAGGCCCTGCTCTCGGGCGAGGCATTCCCGCCCTCGCTGCGGCAGTGGCTGCAGGAGCGCGGCGTGGAAGGCTACCAGTGCTACGCCACCGCCGATCTGGGGCTGATTGCCTACGAAACCCCGGCACGCGAAGGCCTGGTGGTCGATGAGTCCGTGATCGTCGAAATCGTGCGCCCCGGTACCGGCGACCCGGTTCCCGAAGGCGAAGTGGGCGAGCTGGTCGTCACCACCCTGAACCCCGACTACCCGCTGATCCGCTTTGGCACCGGCGACCTGTCGGCCATCCTGCCCGGCACCTGCCCGACCGGGCGCACCAACGTGCGCATCAGGGGCTGGATGGGCCGTGCCGACCAGACCACCAAGGTGCGTGGCATGTTCGTGCACCCCGGCCAGGTGGCCGAGGTGGTCAAGCGCTTCCCGCAGATCCAGCGTGCACGCCTGATCGTCACCGGCGAAATGGCCAACGACCAGATGACGCTGCACGTCGAAACCCTGGAGACGGCCAGCGGCTTTGTGCAGCTGGTGCAGGATGCCATGCGCGAGATCACCAAGCTGCGCTGTGAAGTGCAGCTGCGCCACCCGGGCAGCCTGGCCAACGATGGCAAGGTGATCGAGGACGCGCGCAGCTACGACTGAGATTGGCTGCCGACCGGCCCTGCACACTGCAGGGCACAAAAAAACCGCTGACGATTTGTCAGCGGTTTTTTCATTTGCGGGCCTGCTGGCTGCTTAGCCTTTCGGGTGCCAGGTCACGTCCTTCTTCTCGGCCAGACTGGTGCGCAACATCTCGGCCAGAGGCGCCACACGCTGGCGCAGCGAGACGGCGCCCAGCTCGGCCGACTCCTGCCCGGCCTTGGCCACACGTTCGGCATCTGCCGAGCGCATGGCCTCCTCCAGCGCCTTGCGGCGTGCGTCGTCCTCCTGCACGGCCTTTTCCAGCACCTCCAGGGCGCCCGGAATCTGTTCCACCGTCAGGATGCCTGGCTCGCCAGGGGTCTTGTCCAACAGCTGCAGGATGTGCTTGGCGGTGTCCTCCAACATCAGGATGTCGGCAGCAGCGCGGGATTTGAAGGTGTACATACTGGCCTCCTTTGCTCTTCGTGGGTTACTGTAAAAATCAAAATCCTCACCGGCTAGTGTAGGCGCAGACACAGGCTCTGCGCAGCTTCCGGCGCGCAAGTGTTGGTGAATCAAGCGCCCCCGATCAGGCGCAGATAGGCCTGGCGCGTGCCGGGCTGTACGGCCTGCAGCACCTGCTCGTACTGCGTCTTGTGGCGCGCCATCATGCGGATCGAGGCCACGGCACGCGTCTTGCCGAACCAGTGGCAGGTATGCTGCATGAGCAGCAGCTCCGCCGTCATGGTGAAGGCCATGTCGCGGCGCTCCTTGCCGCGCACATGCTCCGGGGCGCAGGCGCTGCGGATGGCCTGGGCGTGCATTTGCAGCGCCTGGCGCATGTCGAAGCTGTAGCGCGGAAACAGGCGCTCGAAATATGGCAATGCCCAAGGCAGGGTGCTCACGCGCGTGGCCTGCGCCGGCTCCGTGGCAAAGCCATCGGCAAAGCGCTGGAAATGCTCCACCAGCCGCTGCTCCTGCTGGTTGAGTTGCAGCCACATCTGTTCCTGACGCTGGGGATCGGGCTCGGCAGCCGCATTCAGGTAGCCGTCGATCAGCGTGCCCAGGATCCGTTCCACCTGGGTGGGGGCCAGATGCTTGGCCAGCAGACCCACGCGCTGGCGCTGCAGATGCGTCTGCAGCCAGAACACGCCAATTGCGGCAATGAAAAACCAACTCAATCCATCCATTCCCAGCCTTTTGCAATATGTGTTGTAGGGATGGCCCAAGTGTAGTCACCTGCTCCACCCCGGGCCGCCGGCCCTGAAACACACGCTAGGCCCCGCTGGGCGGGGCATAGATGCCGGCGTCAAAGGGCAAGCCGCGCTCCTGCGCCAGCCACTGCAGCGCGGGCATGGCACCTTCGAGCACCGGGCGCACCTGTAGCGGCAGTTGCTGCCAGGCCATGCTTTGGCCCTCGCGCATTTGCAACTGGCCTTGCCAGCGCGTGACCTTGCACCAGTGCAGGCGCACCTGGGCATGCTCATAGTCGTGCGTGGTGACGTGCCAGGGCAGGCAGTTGTCGATGGTGATGCCCAGCTCCTCCTGCAACTCGCGGCGCAGGGCCTGCTCGACGCTTTCCCCGGCTTCGAGCTTGCCACCGGGAAACTCCCACCAGCCCGCGCGCACCTTGCCCTGCGGGCGGCTGGTGAGCAGCAGCGCGCCGTCCTCCTCGCGGATCAGGATGCCCACGGCCACTTCGGTGCGGCGCACGCCCTCAGCGGCTGCGCTCGACCGTGCCTCAGAGGGTTGCGCCATCACTCAAGCCTTCCACATCGGCAATGCGTGCCGAGGCGTTCGACGCTGCCGTGCCCTGGGCACAGCGCGCGGCGTAATCGCGCGCAAACTGCTGGGCCACACGACCGCTGCGCGAGCCGCGCTCCAGCGCCCAGACCAGCGCGTGTGGCTCGGCGGCAGCCACCTGCTCGGCGCTCAGGCCCAGGCTGGTGAGCCACTGCACCACCACGCGCAGATATTCCTGCTGGCTGAAAGGATAGAAGCTGACCCACAGGCCAAAGCGCTCGGAGAGCGAAATCTTTTCCTCCACCACCTCGCCGGGGTGAATTTCGCCGTCCTGTCCTTTTTGCGTTTGCAGGTTGTCGCTCATGTACTCGGGCAGCAGGTGGCGGCGGTTGCTGGTGGCATACACCAGCACGTTGGGCGTGGCGGCGGCCACCGAGCCATCGAGGATGGACTTCATGGCCTTGTAACCCGGTTCACCCTCTTCAAAGCTCAGGTCGTCGCAGTAGATGATGAATTTCTCGGGCCGCGCGGCGACCACTTCGACGATGTCGGGCAGGTCGGTCAGATCGGCCTTATCGACCTCGATCAGGCGCAGCCCCTGATCGGCAAAAGCGTGCAGGCAGGCGCGGATCAGGGAGGATTTGCCCGTGCCGCGCGCGCCGGTGAGCAGCACATTGTTGGCCGTACGCCCGGCGACAAAGTGCGCGGTGTTGGCCACAATTTTTTCTTTTTGCGCGTCGATGTTCTGCAGGTCGTCCAGCCGCATGGCGCCCACATGGCGCACGGGCTCCAGTACGCCGCAGCCATTGGCGCGCTTGCGATAGCGCCAGGCAATGGCCGCGCTCCAGTCGGCCGGTGCCTGCAACGGCTGGGGCAGAACGGCCTCGATGCGCTGCATCAGCTGCTCGGCACGCTGCACCAGACGCTCCAGCGCAGCAAAGGCCACAGGGGCAGAAGAATTCGTATCAGTCATAAAAAAAAGAGCTTGTAGCGCTTGTTCTGCAAGGTTTTCAGCATGTTTTATAGCCAAAAACCTTATCCAGCAAGCGCAACAAGCTACGTAATTAAGAGCGGTAATCGGCGTTGATGGTCACGTAGTCGTGGCTCAGGTCGCAGGTCCACACCGTCTGGCTGGCGTTGCCCCGGCCCAGGTGCACGCGCACGGTGATTTCGCTTTGCTTCATCACGCGCTGGCCGTCTTCCTCGCGGTAGGCTGGGTTGCGCCCGCCCTGGGTGACGACGTGCACATCGTCCAGGTACAGCTCGATCCGGGTCTGGTCCAGATCGGCAATGCCGGCGTAGCCCACAGCCGCCAGGATGCGGCCTAGGTTGGGGTCAGAGGCAAAGAACGCCGTCTTGACCAGGGGCGAGTGCGCGATCGAGTACGCCACCAGACGGCATTCTTCCTCGGTCTTGCCACCATCGACCTGCACGCTGATGAACTTGGTGGCGCCTTCGCCATCGCGCACGATGGCTTGGGCCAGCAGGCGCGCCACTTCCAGCAGCGCCGCTTTCAGGGCCTGGGCATCGCTGCCATTCCAGTCGGTGATGCGGGCATTGCCTGCCTGGTGCGTGGCCACGACGATGAAGGAGTCGTTGGTCGAGGTGTCGCCATCGATGGTCACGCGGTTGAACGAGCCATCGGCCAGCTCCTTGGCCAGGGCGGGCAGCAGCGCCGGATCAATCGCCGCATCGGTGGCCAGAAAACCCAGCATGGTGGCCATGTTGGGACGGATCATGCCCGCGCCCTTGCTGATGCCGGTGACGGTGACGGTCTTGCCGCCCACCTGCACCTGGCGGCTGTAGGCCTTGGGCTGGGTGTCGGTGGTCATGATGCCTTCGCCTGCGGCCAGCCAGTTGTCGGCCTGGGCGTTGGCCAGGGCTGCGGGCAGCGCGGCAGTGATGCGCTCGACGGGCAGCGGCTCCATGATCACGCCGGTGGAAAACGGCAGGATGCTTTGCTCAGGCACGCCCAGTTCCTGTGCCAGTGCCGCACAGGTGGCGCGCGCGCGCGCCAGACCATCGGCGCCGGTGCCGGCATTGGCATTGCCGGTGTTGACCACCATGGCGCGAATCGGCGTACCTGCGGCCAGGTGCTCGCGGCACACCTGCACCGGAGCGGCGCAATAGCGGTTCTGCGTAAACACGCCGGCCACGCTGGCGCCCTCATCCAGCAGGAACACGGTCAGGTCTTTGCGCTGGGCCTTGCGGATACCCGCTTCGGCAACGCCGATACGCACACCGGCAACCGGGCGCAGGTCTTGGGCTTGGGGCAGGGGAAGGTTGACGGGCATGGTGCTCTCTTCAATCAAACAACGGGAAAAGACACATTATGGTGCGTGATGCTGGCCGCACCGGGGCAAGAAAAAACGGGCCGCAGCCCGTTTTCGTGTGCGTGGTGCGGCTGCCGGTATGTCAGGTCAGCTTGCCGTGGCACTGCTTGAACTTCAGGCCGCTGCCGCATGGGCAAGGGTCGTTGCGCCCGACACGCACCCCCGGGGGCAGCTGGAAGTTCTGCGCCGGTGGTGGCGCATCGCTCTTGTCGCCATCGGCACTGCTGTACTGCACGCCGGGCACGTGCTCGGCACGCTGCTCGATGCTGTCGGCGACCTGGGTCAGTGCCTCGGGCTCGCGGATGCGCACCGTCAGCAGCACGCGCGTGACTTCGTTCTTCACCACGTCGATCAGCTGGCTGAACAGCTCGAAGGCTTCGCGCTTGTATTCCTGCTTGGGCTGCTTCTGCGCAAAGCCGCGCAGGTGGATGCCCTGGCGCAGGTAATCCAGCGCCGAGAGGTGGTCGCGCCAGTTGGTGTCAAAGCTTTGCAACAGCACTGCGCGCTGGAAGTGCATGAACTGCTCTTTGCCCACCAGTTCCAGCTTGCCGGCATAGACCGCCTGGGTGGCGTCCTTGCACAGCTGCAGGATGTCCTCGTCGGTGATGTGCTCGTTCTTCTCGACCTGGCTGCGCAGGTCCAGCTGCACACCCCAGTCGGCCAGTGCCTTTTCCAGCGCCGGGATGTCCCACTGCTCTTCCATGGAGTCGGCAGGCACGTGCTGGCGCACCAGATCCTCGGTGCAGCCGGCGATCATGGCCTGCACCATGTCGGTCAGGTCGGGCGTGTCCAGGATGGCGTTGCGCTGCTGGTAGATGACCTTGCGCTGCTCGTTGGCCACGTCGTCGTATTCCAGCAGCTGCTTGCGCATGTCGAAGTTGCGCCCTTCCACCTTGCGCTGCGCGCTTTCGATGCTGCGCGTGACGATGCCGGCTTCGATGGCCTCGCCCTCGGGCATCTTCAGGCGGTCCATGATGGCGCGCACGCGGTCGCCCGCGAAGATGCGCATCAGCTGGTCGTCCAGACTCAGATAGAAGCGCGAAGAGCCCGGGTCGCCCTGGCGGCCCGAGCGGCCACGCAACTGGTTGTCGATACGGCGCGATTCATGGCGCTCGGTACCGATGATGCGCAGGCCACCCAGGGACTTGACCTCCTCGTGGTCACGCTCCCACTGGGTGCCCAAGGCCTGGATGCGCTCCTGCTTCTGTGCATCGCTCAGCTCGGGATGGGCTTCGATCTCGGCCACTTCCTTGCTGATGTTGCCGCCCAGCACGATGTCGGTACCGCGACCGGCCATGTTGGTGGCAATGGTGATCATGCCCTTGCGGCCGGCCTGGGCGATGATGTCGGCCTCCTTGGCGTGCTGCTTGGCGTTGAGCACCTGGTGCGGCAGCTTGTGTGCCGTCAGCAGCTGCGCAATCACTTCGGAGTTTTCAATCGAGGTGGTGCCCACCAGCACAGGCTGGCCACGTTGGTAGCACTCCTCGATGTCGGCAATGGCGGCGGCGTATTTCTCGCTCGTGGTCTTGTAAACGCGGTCGAGCTGGTCGTCGCGCTTGCTGGGCTTGTTGGGCGGAATCACCACCGTCTCCAGCCCGTAGATTTGCTGGAATTCGTAGGCTTCGGTGTCGGCCGTACCCGTCATGCCCGAGAGCTTGTTGTACAGCCGGAAATAGTTCTGGAAAGTGATCGAGGCCATGGTCTGGTTTTCGGCCTGGATCTGCACACCTTCCTTGGCTTCCACGGCCTGGTGCAGGCCATCGCTCCAGCGGCGTCCGGACATCAAGCGGCCCGTGAACTCGTCCACGATGACCACTTCACCGTTTTGCACCACATAGTGCTGGTCGCGGTGGTAGATATGGTGCGCGCGCAGCGCGGCGTACAGGTGGTGCACCAGCACGATGTGCGATGGGTCGTACAGCGAGGCGCCATCGGGCAGCAGGCCCGCCTGGGTCAGGATGCGCTCGGCGTTCTCATGGCCCTGCTCGGTCAGGAAGACCTGGTGGGATTTTTCGTCCACCGTGAAATCGCCCGGCTTGATCACCCCCTCGCCGGTGCGCGGATCGGCTTCGCCTTCCTGGCGTGTCAGCTGCGGGGCAATCTGGTTGATGGCCAGATACAGCGCGGTGTTGTCGTCGGCCTGACCACTGATGATGAGCGGCGTGCGCGCCTCGTCGATCAGGATGGAGTCCACCTCGTCCACGATGGCAAAGTTGAGGCCACGCTGCACGCGGTCACCGGCGTCATAGACCATGTTGTCACGCAGGTAGTCGAAGCCGTATTCGTTGTTCGTGCCGTAGGTCACGTCGGCCAGATAGGCCAGCTGCTTGTCCTCACGCGGCGCCTGGGGCAGGTTCACCCCGACCGACATGCCCAGGAAGTTGTACAGCGGACGCATGGTTTCCGCATCGCGCGCAGCCAGGTAGTCGTTCACTGTCACCACGTGCACGCCCTTGCCCGTCAGCGCATTCAGGTACACCGGCAAGGTGGAAGTCAGGGTCTTGCCCTCACCCGTGCGCATTTCCGCAATCTTCCCCTGGTGCAAGGCAATGCCGCCCATGAGCTGCACGTCAAAGTGGCGCATCTTGAGCACGCGCTTGGACGCCTCACGCACTACGGCGAACGCTTCGGGCAGGAGATCATCCAGCGTCCTTCCCTGCGCCAGCTGGTCCTTGAACTGCTGGGTCTTGCCACGTAACGCCTCGTCGGAGAGCTGCTCCAGTTCAACCTCCATGGCATTGATACGGGCTACGGTTTTGCGGTATTGCTTCAGCAACCGTTCGTTGCGGCTACCGAAGAGGAAAGTGAGGAAATTGGCCATGCAAGTCAAGCCTGCTGACGTCCGCCTGCGCTTGCGCGGCAGCCCAGCGGCCCAATCCTTTAAGTTGTGTGTTGCGATGAAATGGCTGTGCAGATGGGACCGCACGGCGCCATGACAAGACGAAGGTGGCAAAAAAGCGCCAACAAGAGATTCTAACTACCGCATCATAATGAGCCCATGAACACCCGCCGCCATCACCCCATCAGCGTGCAGCAGGCCAGTCTGGAGGCACCTGCACTGGCCGAATTGATGCGCCAGGCACAGGAATCGCGCCAGCGCCTGCGCAGCGTGCTGCCACTGATTCCTCTGGGACTGCACACAGCCATTCAGGCCGGCCCGATCGACGGGACGCAATGGAGCCTGCTGGTCAGCAGCCCGGCAGCGGCCAGCAAGCTGCGCCAGCTGCTGCCGGCGCTGCAGGCACACCTGCGCAGCAAGGGCTGGCAGGTGGAGAAAATCCAACTGCGCGTGCTGCACGGCACCGGGCACTAGCAGCGACGGGAAACGGAATGCGGGGGAAGGATGGTGCCGGTTGTCGGATTCGAACTGACGACCTACCGCTTACAAGGCGGGTGCTCTACCAACTGAGCTAAACCGGCACGGGACGCAGCAGCCAGGCTGCTGGGAAAACATGTGGTGCCGGATGTCGGATTCGAACTGACGACCTACCGCTTACAAGGCGGGTGCTCTACCAACTGAGCTAATCCGGCAAGGTGCGGAATTCTAAGCGAAGAATCCCGCACGGGAAGGCTGCCTCACTTGACGCGCTTGAACACGGGCCGTTTGCCCGATGCGCTCCCTGCCGGCGGCGCAGGTGGAGGCTCGGGCTCGTCGCCCCCTGCATCTGCCTCGGAAGCCGTGGGCACCAGCTGCACCACGGGCGCCGGACGATTGGCGGCATCCTCCCCATTGAGGGAAGCTTCCGGCTCGACGTCCTGCAACGCAGTTGCCTGCGGGGCATCTTCCACCGGAAAGGACATGCCCTGCCCGGTCTCCCGGGCGTAGATCGCCACCACCCGCCCCACCGGCAGCATGATGTCGTGCGGCTTGCCGCCAAAGCGGGCCTTGAAGCTGATGTAGTCGTTGCCCATGTGCAAGGCACTGGTGGCGTCGTAACTGACGTTGAGCACAATGTGCCCGTCCTGCACGAACGCCATCGGCACCTGCACACTCGCATCGACCTGCACGGCCAGATAGGGGGTCAAGCCATTGTCCGAGCACCACTCGTGCAGGGCGCGCAGCAGATACGGGCGGGTGGAGGTGATGGCAGTGTCATTGAGCATGGGCAGGACTCTTTTGCTGATCTGGGCGGCTTACTTGCGCATGACCTTTTCAGAAGGGGTCAGTGCCTCAATGTAGGCGGGGCGCGAAAAGATACGCTCTGCGTACTTGAGCAAGGGAGCAGCATTCTTGGACAGCTCGATGCCGTAGTAATCCAGTCGCCACAGCAGGGGGGCGATGGCCACGTCCAGCATCGAGAAATTCTCACCCAGCATGTACTTGTTCTTCAGGAACACGGGTGCCAGCTGCGTGAGACGGTCGCGGATATGGGTACGAGCCTTCTCCAGTTCCTTCTCGCTGCCCTTTTTACCATTGCACTGCTCCAGCGTGTTGACGTGGGCGAACAATTCTTTCTCGAAATTGAGCAGGAACAGGCGCACACGTGCGCGATCCACCGGATCGCCGGGCATGAGCTGCGGGTGGGGGAAGCGCTCATCAATGTACTCGTTGATGATGTTGGACTCATACAGAATCAGCTCGCGTTCCACCAGAATCGGCACCTGGCCATAGGGGTTCATGGCCATGATCTCCTCGGGCTTGCTGAACAAGTCCACGTCACGGATTTCAAAGTCCATCCCTTTTTCAAACAGCACGAAGCGGCTGCGGTGGGAGTAAGGACAGGTGGTTCCCGAATAAAGCACCATCATGGCAAAAGCTCCTAAAAATCAAAAAGAGTGGGATGCCACGGCGGCACCCACTCTGTCCATCCAACTGCCTGCCGAAGTTACCCCGCAGGCAGCGCCATCGCAAGGACTTACTTGACGTCTTTCCAGAACGCTGCGTTCAGGCGCCAAGCGATCAGGATGAAGATGCCCAGGAAAATCAGCACCCCGGTGCCGATGCGCACACGGGCCTGCTGGCCGGGTTCACCCATCCACTGCAGGTAGTTGACCAGATCGCCCACAGCCTGGTCGTACTGCTCTTCCGTCAGGGTGCCGGGAGTGATCTGCTCCCAGCCCTGGAAGTGCTCACCATCAAACACGGCCCGGCGCTGGCCCTGCAACTCCCACAGGGCATGGGGCATGCCCACGCTGGGGAAGGCCAGGTTGTTCCAGCCCGTGGCCTTAGTGTCGTCGCGGTAGAACGTACGCAGGAAGGTGTACAGGTAGTCTGCACCAGAGCCGCCGCTGCCAGCGCGCGAGCGGGCAATCACCGTCAGATCGGGCGGATTGGCACCGAACCATGCCTTGGCCTGCTTGGGATCAATCGCGGCAACCATGGTTTCACCCACCTTCTCGGTCGTGAACAGCAGGTTGTCCTTGATTTCCTGCTCGGTCAGGCCGATGTCGGTCAGGCGGTTGAAGCGCATGAACGCGGCAGAGTGGCAGCTCAGGCAGTAGTTGACGAACAGTTTGGCACCGTTTTGCAGCGATACCTGGTTGCTTACATCCACAGGGGCCTTGTCCCATTTGATGCCAGCATCAGCGGCCTGCGCGCCCGTGGCAATACCCAGGGCCGCGACCAGAGAGAGAATCAGTTTTTTCATGTTCGAGGTCTCCGGCTCAGTGGGGCTTGAAATTCACACGTGCGGGCACGGGCTTGGTGGCCCCCACCTGGCTCCACCACGGCATCAGGATAAAGAAGCCAAAGTACAGCAAGGTGCCGACCTGGGAGACTTTTTCACCCACGGGCGAAGGAGGCTGCACACCCAGGTATGCCAGGATGACAAAGTTGATGACGAAGATGGCGTACAGGATCTTGTGCCAGTCCGGACGGTAGCGAATGGACTTCACCTCGCAGCGATCCAGCCAGGGCAGGGCGAACAGGATCACCACGGCACCACCCATCACCACCACACCCCAGAACTTGGCGTCGATGGACAGCATCAGGGCAATGGCAACAGCACCTGCACCCAGAACCACCAGCTTGAACAGGCCCGGCAGCTTGGACTTGAACGCGGCAAACGCCATGCCCAGCACCACGCAGGCGACCAGGACATACATCATCTCGGTCGTGATGGCACGCAGCATCGAGTAGAAGGGCGTGAAGTACCACACCGGAGCAATGTGGTTGGGGGTCTTCAGCGGGTCGGCAGGAATGAAGTTGTTGTACTCCAGGAAGTAACCACCGAACTCAGGGGCGAAGAACACCACTGCCGAGAAGATGAACAGGAACACGGCCACGCCAAAGATGTCGTGCACGGTGTAGTAGGGATGGAAGGGAACGCCGTCCAGGGGGTGACCCTTGGCATCCTTGGGCGCGTTGGGCGCCTTGATTTCCACACCGTCGGGGTTGTTGGAACCCACATCGTGCAGCGCCAGCAAGTGCGCCACCACCAGTCCCAGCAGGACCAGCGGCACAGCAATCACGTGGAAGCTGAAGAAGCGGTTCAGCGTTGCATCGCCCACCACGTAGTCACCACGGATCAGGATGGCCAGATCGGGACCGATGAAGGGAATGGCGGAGAACAGGTTCACGATCACCTGTGCACCCCAGTAGGACATCTGACCCCAGGGCAGCAGGTAGCCCATGAAGGCCTCGGCCATCAGCGCCAGGAAGATGGCGCAGCCGAAGATCCAGACCAGTTCGCGCGGCTTGCGGTAGGAACCGTAGAGCAGACCGCGGAACATGTGCAGGTACACCACCACGAAGAATGCCGAAGCGCCTGTGGAGTGCATGTAGCGGATCAGCCAGCCCCAGGGCACATCGCGCATGATGTACTCCACGGAAGCGAAAGCCTTCTCTGCATCGGGCTTGTAGTTCATCACCAGGAAGATGCCGGTGACGATCTGGATCACCAGCACCAGCAGCGCCAGCGAGCCGAAGATGTACCAGAAGTTGAAGTTCTTCGGAGCGTAGTACTCCGACATGTGTACCTTGTAGGCCGAGAACGCCGTCGGGAAACGGTTCTCAAACCAGTTCATCACCTTCGCACCCGTCGGCGCGTTGGGATCGATTTCCTTGAATTCGTGAGCCATGACGTCTCCCTATTAGGCCTTCTTGTCTTCACCAATGAGCAGCTTGGTGTCCGACAGGTACATATGCGGAGGCACCGGCAGGTTGTCGGGCGAAGGTTTGTTTTTGAACACGCGTCCAGCCAGGTCGAAGGTCGAGCCATGGCAGGGGCACAGGAAACCGCCTTTCCAGTCATCGGGCAGCGAGGGCTGGGGACCAGCAGCAAACTTGTCGGACGGCGAGCAGCCCAGGTGCGGGCAGATCCCCACGGCCACCAAGATTTCGGGCTTGATGGAGCGATGCACGTTGCGCGCGTACTCGGGCGTAAACTCGGCCGGGTTGCGCAGGGAATCCGGGTCGGCCAGCTGGTCGTTGTTCGAGGGCAGTGCCTCCAGCTGAGCCTTGGAGCGCTTGACGATCCACACGGGCTTGCCGCGCCATTCCACGGTGATCTTTTCACCTTCTTGCAGCTTAGAGATATCAACCTCTACCGCCGCACCCGCAGCCTTGGCTTTCTCCGAAGGCTGAAAGGAACTTACAAAGGGGACAGCGGCTGCCACGCCGCCCACCGCGCCAGCACAGGCCGACGTGATGATCCACGTCCGCTTGCTGGAGTCGACAGGAGTTTCACTCATGGGGATCCTCGATAAAACATCGCTAGATTAGGGAATAAACTAGCAAATTGTAGCGGAGCGCTGCCCCTTGCTCCAAACCCGGCGTCTCTGACAAAACGCAAAAGTTCCCGCTGACAAGAGGCCGGACCCGCATTTTTCACGCTTCCTTCAGCGCACCATCCTCGCCCAGATCGGCTGCGGCGCAGCCCGCACCCCGGTTCACGCCCCCGCCGCCATGCGCCGTGCCATCACGGTTGCCTGCACCAGGCTGCTGGCGCTGGCCACGCCCCGGCCAGCGATGTCGAAGGCCGTTCCGTGGTCCGGGCTGGTGCGCACCAGCGGCAACCCCAGCGTGACGTTCACGCCCTGCTCCACACCCAGATATTTGACCGGGATCAAGCCCTGGTCGTGGTACATCGCCAACACCACATCGAATTCCCCCGGGTGCCCCGGTGCATTGCGCGCACGCATGAACACCGTGTCCGGGGCATAAGGGCCGTGTGCATCCACCCCGGCCTGGCGTGCGGCGACGATGGCCGGGGCAATGGTGTCGATTTCCTCCCGGCCAAATAGCCCGCCTTCGCCGGCATGCGGATTCAGCCCCGCCACGGCAATGCGCGGGCGCCGCCCCAGAACCGCGTGCAGGGCACGATCGGTGATGTGCAGGGTTTGCAGCACGTTGTCGTACGTGACCGCCTCCAGTGCCTGGCGCAGGCTGACGTGGATGCTGACCAGCACGGTACGCAGCTCATCGTTGGCCAGCATCATGCGCACCGGCATCTGCGGCACCGGCACGCCGGCGTGGCGCGCGGCCTCGGCCTGGAGCAGTTCGGTGTGACCGGGAAAGTCCACCCCGGCTGCATGCAATGCTTCCTTGTGCAGCGGTGCGGTCACCAGGGCCGCCACCTGCCCCGCCAGAGCAGCACGTGCAGCCCACTGCACGCTGGCCGCTGCTGCGGCACCTGCCTGGGCACTGATCTGCCCCCAGGGCGCCGGCCCGGGCATGTCGGGCAGCTGGAGCACCGGCAGGCAGCGAGTGGGTACTTCCCAGGCCTGTTGCGGCTGGGTGATCACCGCCAGCGGCAGCGCGGGCTGCCCGGGACGCTGCACCACCTGCGCCGCGCGGCGCAGCGTGGCCACATCGCCTGCCACAAAGCAGCCCTGCATCTGCGGCGCGTGGTCACGAAACGCCATGGCGATGATTTCCGGACCGATGCCTGCACTGTCGCCCTGGGTGATGGCGATCGGCAAGGAAGGGGTGTTTTTTTGCATAAAAACTGGCTGAAATACTTGCCCAGCAAGCACTGACAGCTACATGAATAAAACCTAGGCCGGATTGTCGATATCGATGAAGCGGTGCGTCAGACCCAGCGCCTGCGCCACATGTGCCCCCAGGGCTGCGGCGCCGTAGCGCTCGGTCGCATGGTGACCGGCAGCGATGAAAGTCACGCCCATCTCCCGCGCCAGGTGTGCCTGGGGCTCGGAAATTTCACCTGTGATGAAGGCCTGCGCGCCAGCGGCTACGGCGCTTTCAAAAAAGCCCTGGGCGCCACCGGTGCACCAGGCCAGACGGGTGATGGGCGCCTGCGCCGCTCCGCTGACCCAGGTGGGGCGGCGGCCCAGCACCTGCTCCACGTGCTGCGCCAGCGCCTGCGCATCGGCAAACTGGCAGGTACCAATCAGCCCCAGCTCCTGTTCGCCAAACGTGGCATCGGCGCTCACGCCCAGCAGGCGCCCCAGCTGGGCGTTGTTGCCCAGCTCGGGGTGGGCATCCAGCGGCAGGTGGTAGGCCAGCAGGTTGATGTCGTGCGCCAGCAGCAGGCGCAAACGCTCTTTCATCCAGCCAGTCACGCGCCCATCCATGCCGCGCCAGAACAGGCCGTGGTGCACCAGGATGGCGTCGGCGCCATCGGCAATCGCCATCTCGATCAACGCACGGCTGGCGGTCACGCCGCTGACCAGATGGCGCACGCGGGCCTTGCCCTCCACCTGCAGGCCATTGGGGCCATAGTCCTTGAAGCGCTCCGGCTGCAACACATCGTTGCACAGCGCCAGCAGCGCAGCGCGCTCCACGCCGCCGGCGGGGGAAGGTGCGAGAGAGGAAGAAGTGGTGTCGTCATGCATGCGACTATTGTGCCCGTGCGCACCGCCCGCGCAGTGCTGCTGCGCGCTTGGTGGACAATGCGCTCCTGCATCTTCGATACCCCCCGCTATGCGACGCTATTGGCTTTTATTCACCCAGACCGTCACGGTGCTGCTGGCCGCGTACTTCGTGGTGGCCACCTTGCAGCCGACGTGGCTCCACCCCGGCGCGCAGGACAATCAGGGCGCCATCACCCTGCTGCAAGCGCCCTCCAGCCCGCACACCGAGCCGATTGCCGGCAGCCTGAGCGCTGCGGCCAAGGCCGCCCTGCCCGCCGTGGTGAGCATCACCACCAGCCAATCCGTGCGCCATCCCCGCGCCGATGACCCGTGGTTCCAGTTCTTCTTTGGCGATCTGGGCACCCAGCAAAAGATCGGCCTGGGCAGCGGCGTGATCCTGAGCGCCGATGGCTACATCCTGACCAACAACCACGTGGTGGCCGGCGCCGATGAAATCGAGGTCAGCCTGACCGACGGGCGCCGCACGAACGCGCAGATCATCGGCACCGATCCGGAAACCGACCTGGCGGTGCTGAAGATCAGCCTGGAGCAGTTGCCCGTCATCGTGCTGGGCAACTCCGACCACGTCGCCGTGGGCGACCGCGTGCTGGCCATTGGCAACCCGTTCGGCGTGGGCCAGACGGTGACCAGCGGCATCATCAGCGCCCTGGGGCGCAACCAGCTGGGCATCAACACCTTCGAGAACTTCATCCAGACCGATGCCGCCATCAACCCGGGCAACTCCGGCGGCGCGCTGGTGGACATCAACGGCCATCTGCTGGGCATCAACACCGCGATCTACTCGCGCTCGGGCGGCAGCATGGGCATTGGCTTTGCCATTCCGGTGAGCACCGCCCGGATGGTGCTTGAGGGCATCGTGCGCGACGGGCGTGTGACGCGCGGCTGGATCGGGGTGGAAGCGGGCGAGCTCTCGCCCGAGCTGGCACAGACCTTTGGCGTGGGCGACGGCAGCGGCGTGCTGCTGACCGGCATCCTGCAAGCCGGCCCGGCCGCCCAGGCGGGCATGCAGCCGGGTGATGTGGTGACCCAGGTCGATGGCAGGCCTGTGCGCAACGTGGCCGAGCTGATGAGCTCCGTGGCCGCACTGCGCCCCGGCCAGAGCTACCCCGTGGACGTGCTGCGCAGCGGCAAGCCGCTACAGGTGCAGGTGATGCCCGTGCCGCGCCCCAAGCCACGACAAAACAATAGCTTGCCACGCAGATGAACAAAGGGTTTCAGCACCATATGATGCTGAAACCCAATACAGTCAAGCGCCACAAGCTACGCTTTTTGTAAAACCACCGCTGGTGGCAGCCGGCGCGTGGTGGTCTGCTCAGGTGCTGCTGCCCTCGGCATCCTCGGCGGGACGTCCCTTGGCAAACCAGCCGGCGGCGATGATGCCCACCTCGTACAACAGGCACATGGGCACGGCCAGGGCCAGTTGCGAGATCACATCCGGCGGCGTGACCACGGCGGCAATCACGAACGCCAGCACGACGAAGTAGCCGCGAAACGCCTTGAGCCTGGCCAGCTCCACAATGCCGAAACGCACCAGCAGCATGACCACGATGGGCACCTGAAACGCCAGACCAAAGGCCAGGTAGAGGGAGAGGATCGCCTCCACGTACGAGGCAATGTCCGGCGTGGCAGCCACGCTGGCGGGGGTGAAGCCCTGGATGAAGGCAAACATCTTGTCCAGCACGAAGAACTGCACAAAGGCGATGCCCAGATAGGCCAGGATGCTGCCAAAGATGATCAGCGGCAGGGCAAAGCGCTTTTCATGGCTGTACAGACCGGGGGCCACAAACGCCCACAGCTGGTACATGATCCAGGGCAGCACCAGCAGCATGCCGACCATCATCAGCACCTTCAGCGGCACGAAGAAGGGCGAGAACACGCCCACGGCAATCAGTTTGGCATCGGGCGGCATGTGCGCCTTGATGGGCTGGGCAATGAAGTCGATCAGCCCGTTGGGCCCGGGCCAGATGGCCAGCACCACCACCGCCAGCGCCACGCCGTACACGCAGTACAGCAGGCGGTCGCGCAGCTCGATCAGGTGCTGGACGAAGGGCTGCTCGGTGCCAGCCAGTTCGTCTTCAGGGGGAGGATTGGGGGACATGTCTAACGTTTGGGACGAAAGCGCGCCACGCGCGCTGCGCCCGATTGCACGTGCGTGCGCACACCCTGGCGCGATTTGTACCAGCGTGGCACGGCACTGCGCTTCAAGCGGAAGTTCTTACCGGGGTGTTTGTAAGTGGGCACCACCTGGCTGACGCTGTGGTGCTGCTCCCATGACGGGGCGGCCAGGTCGCTGTGGCCGCTGCTGTCGTACTCCAGGCTTTGCAGCTCGGCGCCGACGCTGCCGAAGTCCTTTTCCAGCTCGGCGGCGGTGCTGCGCACCGACGACTGCACGTCGCGCGCCGCCGATTCGACCGTCTCCTTCATCTTGCGCAGCTCATCGAGCTCCATGGAGCGGTTGACCTCCGCCTTCACTTCGGCCACATAGCGCTGCGCGCGCCCCAGCAGCGACCCGACGGTGCGCGCCACGCGCGGCAGCTTCTCCGGGCCGATGACCACCAGGGCCACGGCACCGATGAGCGCCATCTTGGAAAGACCTAACTCAATCATGCGGACGGTTCATTGCAACCAGGCAGTGGTGCGGGACGGTGCGGCTCAGCCCTTCTGCTTGGCCTGCACGTCGATGGTGGAAGCATCGGTGCTGCTCTGGTTGGTGACCTGCGCCGATGCGGCGTCCTGTGCATCGGTCGTGCTGCTTTCCTTCATGCCTTCCTTGAAGCCCTTGACCGCACCGCCCAGATCCTGGCCGATGTTCTTGAGCTTCTTGGTGCCGAACACCAGCACCACGATCAACAGCACGATGACCCAGTGCCAAATGGAAAAAGTACCCATATCCGAAATCTCCTCGCAAACTTGGTGCATTGTAGTCGCGCCCCATTGATGCCCTCACCGAGCCTGGGGGCGACCACACGGCCCAGTCAGGCGCGCATTACGGCTTTTTCCACGGGCGCGGCCCACCGAAGACGTGTACGTGCAGGTGGTGCACTTCCTGCCCGCCCTCGGTGCCGGTGTTGATCTGCACGCGAAAGCCCCCTTCCGGGTAGGGATTGCAGCCTTCCTGCGCGGCCAGCCTGGGCGCCAGCGTCAGGATGCGCCCGAGCAGCTGCGCGTCCCCCTGCTGGACATGGGCCAGCGAGGGCACATGGCGCTTGGGAATGATCAGAAAGTGCACCGGCGCCCACGGGGCAATGTCGTGGAAGGCCAGCAGCTCGTCGTCTTCATACACCTTGCGGCAGGGAATCTGGCCGGCAACGATCTTGCAGAAGATGCAATCCGGGTCGTGGGTCGGGTGGGTGGTGTGGTGTTCAGCCATGACGTTCAAAAATTTCAACAGTGGTCCAGAATCTGCAGGGTCTGCCGCACGCCGACGTCGGCAAAGTGGGCTTGCGCCCAGCGCTGCCCCTGGGCGCGCCCCAGCTCGAACAGCTTGAGCACAAAGGCCAGATCGGCGCGCGTCTTGCTGGCGGCGCCAAATTCGCTCAGGGCCAGACCGCCATCGATGCGGTGCAGCAGCACGCTCTTGTAGCGCTTGGGGTCGAGTTTGCCCTCGGCCAGCAGGCGCCGCACAAAGTCGATGGCGCGCAGCTCACCCAGCAGGCTGGCGTTGAAGGTCACCTCATTGACCCGCTCGGCAATCTCGGCGGCGGTGCTGGGCAGGCTGTTCTGCTCCACCGGGTTGATCTGCACCAGCAGCACATCGGCGCAGGCGGTTTCGTAGATCAGCGGATAGAGCGCCGGGTTGCCGGAAAAGCCGCCATCCCAGTAATACTCGCCCTCCACCTCCACCGCCTTGTACAGCTGCGGCAGGCAGGCCGAGGCCATCACCGCATCGGTGGACAGGCGCTGGCCGCTGAAGATTTCGCCCTTGCCGGTGCGCACATTGGTGGCGCAGACGAACACGCGCGGCATGTCCTCCAGCCCATCGGCGCAGCGCAGCTGATCGAAGTCGACCACGCGCTGCAACAGCATGCGCAAGGGGTTGATGTCCAGCGGATTGGTCTGGTAGGGCGAGAGCCACTGGCTCATCATGCCCAGCAGGGGGTTGCCGGACATGCCCAGGGTGAAGTAGCCCAGCGTGCCCACCCCCTCCCACAGCGCGCGCAGGCTCTTGCGGGCACGCTCGCAGCCCAGGGCGTGGCGCTGGCGCGGGGAGAGGGACGGGTCCATGGCCGCGCTGGCAAAGCCGTGTGCCAGCGCCACGGCATTCATCGCGCCGGCGCTGGTGCCGCTGATGCCGGGGAAGTCAAAGCGCCCGTCTTCCAGCAGGGCATCGAGCACGCCCCAGGTGAAGGCACCGTGCGAGCCGCCGCCTTGCAGTGCGAGGTTGAGCGCGCGGCGCTCAGATGGGCATGGGTTTGTACTCATTCCAGAACAGCAGGCCTTTCACCATGCGATAAATAACCCAGACACCCGCCACCGCCAAAATGACAAACCCCACAACAAACAACGCCGTAGCCACCCCCAGCACGGCCCAGCCCAGGCCCCACCAGAAGGTGCGGATCTGCCAGGTGAAGTGGCTCTCGTACAGGGTGCCGGCGGCGTCCTCGCGCTTGAGGTAGTTGATCACAATGGCCACGATGGCTGGAATGCCACCCGCCACCCAGCTCAGGGCGTAGAGGATGTAGATGATGAGCGTGAGCTGGCGCAGGCTGGCGATCTGCTGCTCGGTCTTGTTGCCTCCGCCCACTTGCACCCAGATTTCCTTGTCCTGGTTCATGCGCCGTCCTTCCTGCTGCCTTGTTGTTGCGTAAAGCTCATTGGGTGCCACGTCTGGCTTTTTCTTCCAGGCCGCTGAGGCCCTCGCGGCGCGCCAGCTCAGCCACCACCTGCGCTGGTGTCAGGCCGTAGTGCGCCAGCGCCACCATGCTGTGGAACCACAGGTCGGCCACTTCGTAGAGCAGCTTGCCCGGGTCGGCGCCGTGGTCCACATCCTTGGCGGCCATGACCACTTCGGTGGCTTCCTCGCCGATCTTCTTCAGGAACGCATCCGGCCCTTTGGTGAGCAGACGCGCCACGTAGCTGGTTTCGGGGTTGCCGCCATTGGCGGGCTTGCGGCTTTCAATCACGGCGGCCAGGCGGACCAGGGTATCTTCGTGTGTTGTCATACAGGCCTATTTATAAATGCTGGACGGGTCCTTGAGCACGGGGTCCACCGCCTGCCACTGACCATCGCGCAGCACGCTGAAAAAACAGGAGTGGCGGCCAGTATGACAGGCAATGCCCGGCTCGTGCCCGGTCTGGGTGACGCTGAGCAGCACCACGTCCTGGTCGCAATCGACGCGGATGTCGTGCACGATCTGCACGTGGCCGGACTCCTCGCCCTTGAACCACAGCTTGCCGCGCGAGCGGCTGAAGTACACCGCGCGCCCCAGCTCTACGGTTTTTTGCAGCGCTTCGCGGTTCATCCAGGCAAACATGAGCACATCGCCCGTGTCCTTTTCCTGGGCGATGACGGGGATCAAGCCCTTTTCGTCCCAGCGCAACTGATCCAGCCAGTCCATGGGTTTACTCCTTTTACAGGAGCTGCTTGCGCTTATCTGTATTGATTTTCAGAATAAAAAGATACTGAAAACTGCATCCAGTCAGCGCAAACAACTCTCTTTTCAATAGCTTTACAGACGTACGGCAATGCCGCGCTCGCGCAGGTATTCCTTGGCCTGGCGCACGGTGAATTCGCCGTAGTGGAAGATGCTGGCGGCCAGCACCGCATCGGCACCGCCTTCGGTGACGCCATCGGCCAGGTGCTGCAAATTGCCCACGCCGCCCGAGGCGATGACGGGCACGTTCACCGCGTCGCTGACGGCGCGCGTCAGTTGCAGGTCAAAGCCGCTCTTGGTGCCATCGCGGTCCATGCTGGTGAGCAGGATTTCACCGGCGCCGCGCTGCGCCATCTCGCGCGCCCACTGCACGGCATCCAGCCCGGTGTTCTTGCGCCCGCCGTGGCTGTACACATCCCAGCCTGCGCCCACGGGTTGACCATCGGCGCCCAGACGCTGTTCGTCTTCGGGCGTGCGGCGCTTGGCGTCAATGGCCACCACGATGCACTGCGCGCCGTATTTGGCCGAGGCCTCGCTGATCACTTCGGGCGTGCTGATGGCCGCCGAGTTGAAGCTGGTCTTGTCGGCACCGGCATTGAGCAGGCGGCGCACATCGTCCACGGTGCGCACGCCACCGCCCACCGTCAGCGGGATGAACACCTGGCTGGCCACGGCTTCGATGATGGGCAGGATCAGGTCGCGCCCGTCGCTGGTGGCGGTGATGTCCAGGAAGGTGAGTTCATCGGCGCCTTGCTCGTTGTAGCGCGCGGCGATTTCGACCGGATCGCCGGCATCGCGCAATTCGACAAAGTTGACGCCTTTGACGACGCGACCGCCGGTCACGTCCAGGCAAGGGATGATGCGTTTGGCAAGCATGAGGTATCCGCAGGGCTGAAGGAGAGGGAAGGTGGAGGGGAAAGGGGAAAGAGGGGCTGCAAGATAACACGCTTGCGGCCCCGATGCGTCCATGTGCGCGCCTGCGGCGGGCGCGCACCCCTTGCCTCCCGGCCCTCAGCCCTGGCCCGGCTCCAGGCCCGCCCGTTGCAGAACGGCGCACCAGATGCGACGCTTGGTGGCCGCATCGGCGCTGCCCCACCGGCACAGCTCTTCCAGGGTGCGCAGGCAGCCTTCGCAGAACTGGCCCTGCGCATCCAGGCGGCAGATGTTGCAGCAGGGCGATGGCCAGGGCGCGCCATCGTCCTGGCCGCTGGCCAGGCGGGTGCGCACGGCCCGCGCCTTTTCCAGCAACGCGGCAGACGCCGCAGGCATGCTCATGCAGCGCGCTTGGCCAGCATGGCACGTGCCACGCGCGAGCCGCTGGGGCGGCCCAGGAACTCGCTGATGAACTGGCCGGCATCGATCAGCTTGTCCAGATCGATGCCGGTGTCGATGCCCATGCCCTGGAGCATGTACACCACGTCTTCCGTGGCCACGTTGCCGGTGGCGCCCTTGGCATAAGGGCAGCCACCCAGACCTGCGACCGAGGACTGGAAATTCCACACCCCCATGGAGATGGCCGCCAGGGTGTTGGACAGTGCCTGACCGTAGGTGTCGTGGAAGTGACCGCTGATCTGGTCGATGTCGTAGTGGCGCAGCGTGGCCTCGATGGCGCGGCGCACGCTCAGCGGCGTGCCCACGCCAATGGTGTCGGCCACATCCACGCGCTGCACGCCGATGTCCTTCATCAACCCGGCCAGATAGGCCACGCGCTCGGGCGCGATCTCGCCCTCGTACGGGCAGCCCACGGTGCAGCTCATGGCGCCGCGCACGGCAATGCCGGCAGCCAGGGCTGCTTCCACCACCGGAGCAAAGCGCTCGATGCTCTCGGCAATGCTGCAGTTGATGTTTTTCTGGCTGAAGGCTTCGCTGGCCGCACCGAAGACGACGATTTCGTCGGGCCGGGTGAGCACTGCGGCCTCATAGCCCTTCATGTTGGGCGTGAGGACCGAGTAGCGCACATCGGCACGGCGCTGGATGCCGGCCATGACTTCGGCGTTGTCGCCCATCTGTGGCACCCACTTGGGGCTGACGAAGCTGGTGACTTCGATTTCCTTGAGCCCGGCTTCCTGCAGGCGCTGCACCAGCTCGACCTTGACGGCGGCAGGCACGGGCTGCTTTTCGTTTTGCAGCCCGTCGCGCGGGCCGACGTCGATGATGCGCACCTGGCGGGGATAACTCGTTGCGTTCATGGCAGCTCCTTGGGGGGTGATCAGGCCGAAGCGGTTTGCAGGCGCAGCAGCTCATCGCCCTCGGCCACCTGGTCGCCCGGGGCAAAGAGCAGCTCCAGCACCTGGCCATCGGCGGGGGCGGCCACAGTGTGTTCCATCTTCATGGCTTCCATCACGGCCAGGGGCTGGCCCTTGGTGACCTTGTCGCCGACCTTGACGGCAAACGATACCACCTTGCCCGGCATGGGGGCGCTCAGGCGCCCGCCCTCGCCACCGCCCTCGCCGGCATGGGCCAGCACATCCAGCTCGGTGATCTGGGTGGCGCCACGGCGGCTGAAGAGGTATTCCGTCTCGCCCAGGGCGTAGTCGAAGATGCGTTCGCGCAGCGTGCCGTAGCGCAGGTCCATGCTGCCGTCGGGCTGGGCGCTGACCTGCAGCGGCTGGAACGCTCCTGTGCCCACTTGCAGTTGCAGGCCATCGCGCGCATAGCGCAAGGTGGCCACCACCGGCTCGCCCTGGTATTGCAGGTCGATGCGGCGGGTGGCAGCGCCGTGGGAATGGAAGCCATCGGTGCGGCTGAACGGATCAGCGCTTTGCTGCGCGCGTTCGGTCAGCACGGTCTGCGCCACGGCGGCGGCCACGGCCAGTTCCAGGCCGATCTTGTCCTGGTTGAAGAGCACGGCGCGCTCGCGCTCGATCAGCGCCGTATCCAGGTGCGCCCGGGCAAAGGCATCGCTGGCCAGCACGTAGCGCAGGAACTGCACATTGGTGGCCAGGCCGACGATGTGCGTCTGCGCCAGCGCGGCATCCAGACGGGCCAGGGCCTGCTGGCGGTCGTCACCGTGCACGATGAGCTTGGCGATCATCGAGTCGTAGAACGGGCTGATGGCATCGCCCTCGCGCACACCGTCGTCAAAGCGCACCTCGCTGCGCACAAAGGCGGTGTGTGCGGGCTTGCGGTAGATGGCCAGCTGGCCGGTGGCGGGCAGGAACTGGTTGTCCGGGTTTTCGGCGCAGATGCGGGCCTCGATGGCGTGGCCGATGATGCGCAGCTCGTCCTGGCGCTTGGGCAGAGGCTCGCCGCTGGCCACGCGCAGCTGCCACTCCACCAGGTCTTCGCCGGTGATGGCTTCGGTCACCGGGTGCTCGACCTGCAGGCGCGTGTTCATTTCCATGAAGTAGAACTTCATCTGCTCGGGGCGCTCGTAGCCGCCGGGCTGCTCGACGATGAATTCCACCGTGCCGGCACCCACGTAGCCCACCGCCTTGGCGGCGGCCACGGCGGCTTCGCCCATTTGCTGGCGCAGCTCGGGCGTCATGCCGGGGGCCGGGGCTTCTTCCAGCACCTTCTGGTGGCGGCGCTGCACGGAGCAATCGCGCTCGAACAGATAGACGCAGTTGCCGTGGCTGTCGCCAAATACCTGAATCTCGATGTGGCGCGGGCGCAGCACGTATTTTTCGACCAGCACGGCGTCGTTGCCGAAGCTGTTGATGGCTTCACGCTTGCACGACTGCAACGCCGCAGCAAAGTCCTCGCGCCTTTCCACCAGACGCATGCCCTTGCCGCCGCCGCCCGCGCTGGCCTTGATGAGCACGGGGTAGCCAATGGCATCGGCCTCGCGCTGCAGCAGTTCGGGGTCCTGGTCCTCGCCCTGGTAGCCGGGCACCAGCGGCACACCGGCCTTGGCCATCAGGCGCTTGGATTCGGCCTTCAGACCCATGGCCTGGATGGCCGAGGCGGGCGGGCCGATGAACACCAGCCCTGCTGCGGCGCAGGCCTGGGCAAATTCCTCGTTCTCGCTCAGAAAGCCGTAGCCGGGGTGGATGGCCTGGGCACCGGTGGCCTTGGCCGCATCGATGATGCGCTGCCATTGCAGATAGCTGTCCTTGGGTGCGCTGCCACCGATGTGCACGGCCTCATCGCAGGCGGCCACGTGCTTGGCGTTGGCATCGGCGTCCGAGTACACGGCCACGGTCTGCACCCCCAGGCGACGCGCGGTAGCCGCCACGCGGCAGGCGATTTCGCCACGGTTGGCGATCAGAATCTTGTTAAACATGCCTGTTCTCCATTCTCAGTAGTTTTGGCACTTTACGCTTACCCATCAAGCGCTCATTGCTATGTTTTTGATAATTAACTGGCCTCAGGCACCTGGGCACCGAACCAGCCTTTGATTTTGCGAATGGCCGCTTTCAAGAAGCGCCACAGCATCCAGGTGACCACCCACATCACGATCACCACCACGACCAGCAGCAGTGCAAACAAGGTGGGATCGGCCAGTGCCAGCCACACGGCACCCACGGCGGCAGTGTCCTCGGCAAAGCTGGCGCCGACGTTGCTCAGCGGCTCGGGACTGGTGTTGATCAGGGCACGCGTGGTGGTCTTGGCTGCCTGGCTGGTGGCCGCCAGCGTGCCGCCCATCAGCGCCGCCACGGCGGCCATGGTGGCGTTGTCGGCGCCAAACACGCTCGCCGCCAGGGCTGCCCCGGCAGGCACGCGCAGCACGCTTTGCAGCAAGTCCCACAGCGAATCGATGCCGGGGATCTTGTCGGCAAAGAACTCGACAAACAGCAGCCCGCCACTGGCAAACAGCATGGCCGGGTGCTCCAGCACATGCAGGCCACCGGGCAGGTCCACCAGCCCCGATGCACCCAGCGCCCCCACCAGAAACACCACGATGTACAGGCGAAAGCCGCTGGCCCAGCCCAGGGCGGCCGCCAGTGCCAGCAGGCTGGACATGTCCATGCCGCTGGCCGCCTGCTCCACGGTGGTCACCACCTCGCTGGCGCTGTCGCGCACGACGCTGCTGGCCCGATCCACGGCAGCGCCGCCCGGGTGCAGGCCTACGCTGTAGAGCCATTGCGTGATGGAATCCCACATGCTGTTCATGGTGCGGTGGCTTTCAGAAAGTCAGAACCCGCTCACGATAACCAGTTCGGCTTGCGCTTGTTCAAGAAGGCCTGCACGCCTTCCTTGCCCTCGCTGCTGGCTCGGATGTCGGCAATGCCTTCCACGGTGCGGGCAATCAGCTCGGCGTTGATTTCGCGCTCGACCACGTCCTGCACCAGGCGCTTGCAGGCGCGCACGGCAGCAGGCCCTGCAGAGAGCAGGTGCTTGAGCAGGCCATCGACAGCACCGTCCAGCGCCTCGGCCGCCACCACCTGATGCACAAAGCCGATGCGCAGCGCCTCGGCAGCGTCAAAGCGCTCGCCGGTCAGGAAGTAGCGATGCCCGGCACGTGCCCCCATGGCGCGCAGCACGTAGGGGGCGATGGTGGCGGGAATCAGGCCGATCTTCACTTCCGACAGGCAAAAGCCTGCGCCCTCGGCCGCCACGGCGATGTCGCAGGCCGCCACCAGTCCCATGCCGCCAGCGTACACATCACCCTGCACACGGGCGATGGTGGGGTGCGGGCAGCGGTAGATGGTCTCCAGCATGGCGGCCAGCTTGCCCGCGTCGGCCAGGTTTTCCTCGCGGGTGTAGTCGGCCATGGCGCGCATCCAGTTCAGGTTGGCGCCAGCGCAGAAGGCCGGGCCTTCGGCAGCCAGCACCACGGCGCGCACGTCGCTGCGCTGACCGACCTCGGTGAACGCAGCGGTGATTTCGGCGATCACCTGGTCACTGAAGGCGTTGCGGATTTCGGGCTGGCTCAGGGTGATGGTGGCTACGCCAGCATTCACCGACACAATCACGGAACGGGTCATATGCAACCTCCTTGTGGCTGATCTGCTTACATGCGGAAGACGCCGAACTTGGTGTCCTCAATGGGGGCGTTGCGGCTGGCGGCCAGGCCCAGTGCCAGCACGCGGCGCGTGTCGGCGGGGTCGATCACGCCATCGTCCCACAGGCGGGCGCTGGCGTAGTAGGGGTGGCCCTGTTCTTCGTACTGCTGACGGATGGGGGCCTTGAAGGCTTCCTCTTCCTCGGCACTCCAGCTGCCGCCCTTGGCTTCGATGCCATCGCGCTTGACGGTAGCCAGCACGCTGGCGGCCTGCTCGCCACCCATGACGGAGATGCGCGCATTGGGCCACATCCACAAAAAGCGCGGGCTGAAGGCGCGGCCACACATGCCATAGTTGCCGGCACCAAAGCTGCCGCCGATGATGACGGTGAACTTGGGCACACTGGCCGTGGCCACGGCCGTCACCAGCTTGGCGCCGTGGCGGGCGATGCCTTCGTTTTCGTACTTGCGGCCGACCATGAAGCCGGTGATGTTCTGCAGGAACACCAGCGGGATCTTGCGCTGGCAGCACAGCTCGATGAAGTGTGCGCCCTTCTGGGCCGATTCGCTGAACAGAATGCCGTTGTTGGCAATGATGCCGACCTGCATGCCTTCGATGCGCGCAAAGCCGCACACCAGCGTGCTGCCAAAGCGGGCCTTGAATTCGTCGAACTGGCTGCCATCGACGATGCGGATGATGATCTCGCGCACGTCAAAAGGCTTGCGCGTGTCGGTGGGGATCACGCCGTACAGCTCCTTGCCGTCGTACAGGGGCGCCACAGGCGCCACATCGCCGGGGTTCTGCTCCTTGTTCTTGTTCAGGTGACCCACCACCTTGCGCGCCAGCGCCAGGGCATGCAGATCGTTTTCCGCCAGATGGTCGGCCACACCCGACAGGCGCGTGTGCACGTCGCCACCGCCCAGATCCTCGGCGCTGACCACTTCGCCCGTGGCCGCCTTCACCAGCGGCGGGCCGCCCAGGAAGATGGTGCCCTGGTTCTTGACGATGATGGACTCATCGCTCATGGCGGGCACATAGGCACCGCCTGCCGTACACGAGCCCATGACCACGGCGATCTGCGCAATGCCCTGGGCACTCATGTTGGCCTGGTTGTAGAAGATGCGGCCAAAGTGTTCGCGGTCGGGGAAGACATCGTCCTGGTTGGGCAGGTTGGCGCCACCCGAATCAACCAGGTAGATGCAGGGCAGACGGTTTTGCTGCGCGATTTCCTGGGCACGCAAATGTTTTTTCACCGTCATGGGGTAGTAGGTGCCGCCTTTGACGGTGGCGTCGTTGCACACCACCATGCAATCGACGCCGGCCACACGGCCAATGCCGGCAATCAGGCCGGCGCCGGGGGCGTCGTTGTTGTACATGTTGAGCGCAGCCAGCGGTGCCACTTCCAGAAACGGCGAGCCAGGGTCAAGCAGTTGCTGCACGCGGTCGCGCGGCAGCAGCTTGCCCCGGGCCAGATGCTTGGCGCGTGCCGCTTCGCCACCGCCCTGGGCAATTTTTTCGCACTGGGCACGCAGGTCGTCCACAAGGGCCTGCATGGCGGCCGCATTGGCCTGAAAGTCCGCCGAACGCGGGTTGAGTTTGCTGATGGTCATGCCTGGTCTCCTTCCAAGATGGGCGAAAATTTTTTCCAAAAAAATACAGTGTGGTTGCGCTGGCGCGCCCGGCGGCCACGCACAATCGCGGCATGCACACTGTTGAAACCGTCCTGCTGGTTCTGATGCTGGGTGCGCTGACAGGCATTGCTGCACGTTACGTAAGCGCCATCCCGCTGCCGTTGATACAAATTGCCATGGGGGCGCTGATTGCCTGGCCACAAGAGGGCCTGCACATCGCCTTCGACCCCGAGCTGTTCCTGCTGCTGTTCATTCCGCCGTTGCTGTTTGCCGACGGCTGGCGCATTCCCAAGCGCGAGTTCTTCGCCCTGGCCAAACCCATATTGCTGCTGGCCCTGGTGCTGGTGCTGATCACCGTGCTGGGGCTGGGCTACCTGATCCATTGGATGATTCCCAGCATGCCGCTGACCGTGGCCTTTGCGCTGGCCGCCGTGGTCTCGCCCACCGATGCGGTGGCCGTATCGGCCATCACACGCAACCTGGGCATGCCGCACAAGACCATGCACATGCTTGAAGGCGAATCGCTGCTCAACGACGCCTCGGGTCTGGTGGCCGTGAAGTTCGCCGTGGCTGCCACACTCACCGGCATGTTCTCCTGGAAGGGCGTGGCCCAGGAGTTCACCTGGATGGCTGTGGGCGGTCTGGGCATTGGCGCTGCCATGGGCTGGGGCTTCAGCTACGCGCGCGATGCCATCACGCGCCGCGTGGGCGATGTGGCCGCCACGCAGATGGTGCTGCTGCTGATCCTGCTGCCCTTTGCCTCGTACATCGTGGGTGAAAAGATTGGCGTCTCGGGCATCCTGGCAGCCGTGGCCGCTGGTATTGCCACCAACTTTGCCGACCTGGACCGCTCCAACTTCATCTCCGAGCGCCTGCAGACCGAAGGCACCTGGAGCATGGTGGAGGCGGCCTTCAACGGCGCCATCTTCCTGCTGCTGGGCCTGCAGCTGCCCTCCATCATCGGCACCACCCTGCTGCAATCGGGCAACGACTGGTGGAAGCTGCTGGGCTATGTCTCGGCCATTTCCCTGGGGCTGCTGCTGGTGCGCTGGGTGTGGATCACGCTGGGCGTGCATCGCTCGCTGCGCAAGGCTCACCGCGAGGGGCGCATGGAGGAAAAGCCCTCGGCCCTGCTGAACCTGGCCACCACCATGGCCGGCATTCGCGGCGCAGTCACCCTGGCGGCGGCCCTGTCGATTCCCGTGGCGCTGCCCAGCGGCAAGCCCTTCCCCGAGCGCGATCTGCTCATCTTCCTGGCCACCGGTGTGATTCTGTTCACCCTGGTGCTGGGCGCGGTGACCCTGCCCCTGATCCTGCGCCGCATGCCCCCGCATGAGGACACCGAGGCCCAGAACGAAGAGCGCGCGGCCCGCATTGCGGCCTGCAAGGCAGCCATTGCCAGCCTGACCATGACCGTGGAAGAAGCCCAAGGACACGACGAACAGTGGGTGGCGCAGTACCAGGAAGTGGTGGGACGCATCACGCAGGAGTACCGCAACCGCATCCACATGCTGGACGATGCCTCGGGCGTTGCCACTTCCACCGAAGCCCAGCGCGACACCCCGGAGATGGTGCAGGAGCGCCGCATGCGCTACATGAAGGAAATGGAGCTGCGCCTGCGCTGCCTGCAGGTGGAGCGCGACACCCTGTACGCCGAACGTCAGGCGCACCGCATCAACGACGAGATGCTGCGCTCCTCGGTCAGCGAGCTGGACATGGCCGAGGTCTCGCTGCGCAAGCGCCTGGCGGTGGCACGCCGCGCTGCCGGCCTGCCTCCAGGCGACTCGGCGCTGTAAGCGGCCACGCTGCGCGCACGCTTCCTGCGTGCGCAGCGCGGCGCCCGGCCAGCGTTCCACCCAGGCGCGCAGCATCATGCGGTACGCGCCTCCTGCAGGTTGAGCTGCTCGACCATGGCTTCGCGGATCTTGAACTTCTGGATCTTGCCTGTCACCGTCATGGGGAAGGCATCCACAAAGCGGATGTAGCGCGGCACCTTGTAGTGCGCAATCTGGCCCTTGCAGAAGTTGCGGATATCGTCCTCGGTCAGGCTCTGGCCCGGCTTGGCGATGATCCAGGCGCACAGCTCCTCGCCATAGCGCGAGTCGGGCACGCCCACGACCTGCACGTCCTGCACCTGGGGATGGCGGTACAGGAACTCTTCGATCTCGCGCGGGTAGAGGTTCTCGCCGCCACGGATCACCATGTCCTTGATGCGGCCGACGATGTTCACATAGCCCTCGGCGTCCATGGTGGCCAGGTCGCCGGTGTGCATGAAGCCATCGGCATCGATGGCCTCACGCGTTCTTTCAGGGTCGTCCCAGTAGCCGTGCATCACGGAATAGCCCTTGGTGCACAGCTCGCCGGAAACGCCGGGGGGTACAACCGCGCCGCTTTCGGGGTCGATGATCTTCACCTCCAGGTGGGGCTGCACCTTGCCGACGGTGGAGACGCGCTTGTCCAGCGGTGTGTCGGTGGAACTCTGGCAGCTGACGGGGCTGGTTTCGGTCATGCCGTAGGCGATCGTCACCTCGGTCATGTGCATGTCGGCCTGCACACGCTTCATGACCTCCACTGGGCAGGGACTGCCGGCCATGATGCCGGTGCGCAGGCTGGAGAGATCAAACTCCTTGAAGCGCGGGTGGTCCAGCTCGGCAATGAACATGGTCGGCACGCCATGCAGGCCGGTGCACTTTTCGGCCTGCACCGTCTCCAGCACGGTCAGCGGATCAAAGCCATCGTTGGGATAGACAACGGTGCTGCCGTGGGTGAAGCACGCCAGGTTGCCCAGCACCATGCCGAAGCAGTGGTACAGCGGCACGGGGATGCACAGGCGGTCGTTTTCGGTGAGCTTCATGCACTCACCGATGAAAAAACCGTTGTTCAGGATGTTGCGGTGCGTGAGCGTGGCGCCCTTGGGAAAGCCGGTCGTGCCGCTGGTGAACTGGATGTTGATCGGGTCGGTGTTGCGCAACGTGGCGGCCACGGCATCAACACGCGCATCCTCAGCACTGCCGCGCGCCATAAGCTCCGAAAAACGCAGCATACCGGGCTGTTCCTCTCCCTGGCCGGCCACGTCGATCCACACCACCGAGCGCAGGCTGGGCAGGCGCTTGGCGGCCAGCATGCCGGGCATGCAGCGGCCCAGCTCGGGCGCCAGCTCGCGCAGCATGCCCAGGTAGTCGCTGGTCTTGAAGCTGGGCATGGTCACCAGTGCCTTGCAGCCGACCTTGTTCAGGGCGTATTCCACCTCGGCCGTGCGGTAGGCCGGGTTGATGTTCACCAGGATCAGGCCCACCTGGGCGGTGGCCAGCTGCATCAGCACCCACTCGGCATTGTTGTGCGACCAGATGCCGATGCGATCGCCCTTCTCCAGCCCCAGGCCCAGCAGGGCGCTGGCCAGCTGGCGGGCGGCGCGGTGCAATCCGGTGTAGGTGTAGCGCAGGCCCTGATGGCGACTGACCAATGCTTCACGCTCGCCCTGTCGGCGGGCCATGTCGGCAAAAAAATCGCCAATCGTGGCTTCGATCAGTGGGGTGTCGGTGGAGCCACAAGCGTGGCTCAGCTCCAGAGTGGTGGTAACAGTCATGGTGCATCGTCTCCATTCAGGACTACAAAACCTGCGCGCAGGCAGGCACGTCGTTGCATTGTTCTCCTTGCAGGATACGGGCACCACCCCCGCAGATCGGGCCGAGAAGGTTGCAATAATTGCCAGCATGGCCACTTCCGTACCCACCCCCTCTGCCCCGCTGTCGCACGCCGTTCTGGCCCATGTGGTGACCCCCTCCTTGGGAGCACCGCACCCGGCACTGACGCCCATGGCCTTTGTGCAGGCGGTGGTGCGTGCCTATCAGCAGCGGGGGCTGAGCCCCGCACAGGCACTGGCTGCGGCACAAATTGCGCCATCGGCAGTACAGCACTCGCAGGCACGCATCACGGCGCTGCAAATGGAGCTGCTCTGCGGCCACGCCATGCGCGAGCTGGACGACGAGGCCCTGGGCTGGTTCTCGCGGCGCCTGCCCTGGGGCAGCTACGGCATGCTGGCGCGCGCCAGCATCAGCAGCCCCAATCTGGGTCTGGCCATGGCCCGCTGGTGCCGCCACCACAACCTGCTGACCGACGACATCCAGCTGCTGCTGCACAGCGATGCCCGGCGCACCCGTGTCGAACTGCACTGCCTGCGCGATCTGGGTGCCATGCAGGAGTTCTGCCTGCTTTCAGTACTGCGCAACCTGCACGGCTTTGCCAGCTGGCTGGTGGATACGCCCCTGCCCCTGCTTCAGGCGTCCTTTCCGTTTGTCATGCCCGGCCATGCAGCGGTATATGAGGTGCTGTTCCAGGCCCCGGTGGCCTTCGATGCGCCGCTGGCCAGCATCGAGCTGGATGCGCACTGGCTCACCCAGCCGCTGGTGCGTGACGAAGCGGCCCTGTCGCGCATGCTGCAACGGGCCCTGCCGCTGCAGGTGCGCCCCTATCGCCCCAGCCACGATCTGGTGCAGCGCGTGCGCCAGGCGCTGGCAGCCCACCCACAATGCGCACACACCGCCGACAGCCTGGCCGATCTGCTGCACCTGGCGCCGCGCAGCCTGCACCGGCAGCTGCGTCAGGCAGGCACCTCGGTACAGCAACTCAAGGACGAGGTGCGCCGTCAGCGTGCCTGCACCCTGCTGCTGCGCAGCGACATGCCGCTCAAGCGCATTGCCCTGGCCTGCGGCTTTGCCAGCGAAAAAAGCTTTGGCCGCGCCTTTGCCCAGTGGCTGGGTGTGCCGCCACAGACCTACCGCCTGCAGCACAAGCACTGACGCCCAGGCAGTCGGCCACTGCCGCACAGGCAACAAAAAAGCACCTTGCGGTGCTTTTCTGCGCATGGCGGCTGCCGGGGATCAGCGCTTTTCGAAGTCGTACTTCTCGGTATCCACCTCGCGCTGGCCTTGCAGGGCATAGCGGTCGCCCGCAATGGCCTCCGGCTGGAACAGTGCATCCAGCGCCGCCAGTGCCCTGGCGCTCAGTTGCACGTCACCGCCGCGCAGATCCTCTTGCAGGTGCTCCACGCTGGTCGTACCCGGCAGGGCAATGATGTGTTCGCCCTGATGCAGCACCCAGGCAATGGCCAGCTCGGCCAGGGTGCAATCCTCCTCTTGCGCAATGGCGCGCATGGGTTCGAGCAGACGCAGGTTGCGCGCATAGGCATCGGGTGCAAAGCGCGGCATGGCGGTGCGGATGTCGCCGGACACCAGGCTGCCCACATCCTGCAACACACCGGTCAGGAAGGCGCGCCCCAGCGGACTGAAGGCCACGTAGGCGATGCCCAGCTCCTTGCAGGCCGCCAGCGTGCCCAGCTCGGCATTGCGCGACCACAGCGAGTATTCGCTTTGCAGCGCCGCGATCGGGTGCTCGCGGTGCGCGCGGCGCAGGTTGTCCACGCCCACTTCCGACAGGCCCAGGGCACGGATCTTGCCCTCATCCTTGAGGCGTGCCATCTCGCCCACCGACTCTTCAATGGGCACGCGCGGATCCCAGCGGTGCAGGTAGTACAGATCGATCACGTCGGTACCCAGGCGGCGCAGGCTGTCTTCACAGTTCTTGCGCAGCGTCTTGGGGTGACCGTCGATCACGCGGCGCACCACACCGTCGTCCCCGGCCACGCCGGCCATGCCGCCCTTGCTGCACAAGGTGATGCGGCTGCGGTGCGGCGCCAGCACCGGACCCACCAGGCTTTCGTTGGCGCCAAAGCCATAGAGCGCGGCCGTGTCAAACAGGGTCACCCCCGCATCCAGCGCCGCATGCAGCACGGCGTGCGCCTGCTCCTGTGCAGGTGGCTTGCCATAGGCATGGCTCAGATTCATACAGCCCAGACCAACGTTCTGAACGGTGAAGGGACCAAGTGGGCGGGTTTGCATACGATCTCCAAATCAAAAACAATAGCTACTCACGCTTACTACAAGCCGATGATATCGGTTTTCTTTCATATTTTCAGACAGCATCTCAGAAGGGAGGCATCCCAGGCTGCGGCGTGTTCGGCAAAAATGCCACAAAAGATCTACGCAGCATTCTTGTTTGAGACGCATCAAAAGAAAGCATTTCCAGGCTCTACAAAATGCGTGCAAACCCTGCCGTTTTGTCGCAGCCCACGGCAGGTATCCCTGATTGGGGAGGGAATTCAGGGCGGCGGCCTGACCAGGAGTTTCCTCATGAACACACGCAAACTGACCACCCTTATCGCGCTGGCGCTCTCTTCGATGGCACTGACCGCAGCTGCCCAGCCGGCCAAGCCTGGCGAAGCCACCACCACCACCAAGGATGCCGAGGCCCAGTACCAGGGGGCTGCATCGCCCCTGGCGACAGCTGCGATGCACCAGTCCAGCAATCCCAAGGCACCGCCCATGACCGAGGAGGAGTTCGCCCGGGCACGCCAGATCTACTTTGAGCGCTGTGCGGGTTGCCACGGCGTGCTGCGCAAGGGTGCCACCGGCAAACCCCTGACACCGGACCTGACCATCGACAAGGGCACCGAATACCTGAAGGTGTTCATCGGCTACGGCTCGCCCGCCGGCATGCCCAACTGGCTCACCTCCGGCGAGTTCGACGAGGCCACCGTGGACCTGATGGCCCGCTACATCCAGCACGATGCACCCACGCCGCCCGAGTTCTCCCTGGAGGACATGGAAAAGACGCGCAAGGAATACGTCGCCGTGGCCGATCGCCCCACCCGGAAGATGAACAACTACAACATCGAAAACATCTTCTCGGTGACGCTGCGCGACTCGGGCGAGGTGGCCCTGATCGATGGCGACACCAAGCAGATCATCAGCATCGTCAAGACCGGCTATGCCGTGCACATCTCGCGCCTGTCCGCCTCTGGCCGCTATCTGTACGTGATTGGCCGTGACGCGCGCCTGAACCTGATCGACCTGTGGATGGAAAAGCCCGACAACGTCGCCGAAATCAAGGTCGGCCTGGAAGCGCGCTCGGTCGAGACCTCCAAGTTCAAGGGCTGGGAAGACAAGATCGCGATTGCCGGCACCTACTGGCCGCCCCAGTTCGTGCTCATGGATGGCGACACCCTGAAGCCCAGGAAGATCGTCGGCACCCGAGGCATGGACATCAACAACGAGTACCACCCCGAGCCGCGCGTGGCAGCCATCGTCTCCAGCCACCAGAAGCCTGAGTTCCTGGTCAACGCCAAGGAGACCGGCAAGGTGTGGATGGTGGACTACACCGATCTGACCAACCTGAAGACCACGCAGATCGACACGGCCAAGTATCTGCACGACGGCGGCTTTGACGCCTCGCGCCGCTACTTCCTGACGGCGGCCAACGCCTCGGACAAGATCGTGGTGATCGACACCAAGGAAAGCAAGCTCGAAGCCATTGTGGATGTGGGCAAGATCCCCCACCCGGGGCGCGGCGCCAACTTCATCCATCCCAAGTTCGGCCCCGTCTGGGCCACCTCCGACCTGGGCGACGAGGGCATTTCCCTGATTGGCACCGACCCCGGAAAGCACAAGGCCAATGCCTGGAAGGTGGTACAGACCCTGAAGGGTCAGGGCGGTGGCTCGCTGTTCATCAAGACCCACCCCAAGTCCACCAATCTGTGGGTGGACACCGCGCTCAACCCCGATCCAAAGATCAGCCAGAGCGTGGCGGTGTTCGACATCAACAACCTGGAGCGCGGCCCTCAGATCATCGATATTGCGGCCTGCGCGAACCTGAAGGACGATGGCGCCAAGCGCGTGGTGCAGCCTGAATACAACAAGGCAGGCGACGAGGTCTGGTTCTCCGTCTGGAGCGCCAAGGACAAGGAATCGGCCATCGTGGTCGTGGACGATAAAACCCGCACTTGCAAGGCGATAATCAAGGATGCCCGGCTGGTGACCCCAACGGGCAAGTTCAACGTCCACAACACCCAGAACGACGTGTACTGACCCCCACACAGGGACGGCAAGGCAGGCTCCGCCTGCCCCGTCCTTCCTCAACCTTCAAAAAAGCTAGGAGCTCCCACCTATGAAAAAGCTTGCTCTGATCTCCGCAGTGATGGCCGGCGCCTTCGTTGCCACCCCTGCCTTGGCCGATCCCATGGCCAGCATGACCAAAGCCGGCTGCATGGTCTGCCATGCCAAAGACAAGAAGCTGGTCGGCCCCTCCTTCCAGGAAATCGCCGCCAAATACAAAGGCCAGGGCGTTGAGGCCACTCTGTTCGAGAAAGTGCGCAAAGGCGGCTCTGGCTCGTTTGGCCCTGTGCCCATGGCTCCCAACAGCCCCGACAAGATCAACGACGCCGACCTGAAGGCCGCCATCGACTTCATCCTGAAGTCCTGAAGTCCTGAGGCTCCGTGGCCTGAGGCCACACACACAAAAGCCACCGTGCGCAGGCCGGTGGCTTTTTTACTTTTCTACCCGCAAACACCCTGGAGCCAGCGGGCCGCAGGCGCCGGCTACTCCTGCCGCAGGCTGCGCGCCACGCCGTCCTGCCAGCGCCAGGCATCCCGGCACATGGCATCGATGTCGCGCTGCGCGCGCCAGCCCAGCAACTGCTCGGCCAGGCTGGGATCGGCCCAGCAGGCAGCCACATCGCCCGGCCGGCGCGCCACCACTTGATAAGGCACGCTGCGGCCACTGGCCTGCTCGAAGCTGCGCACCATCTCCAGCACCGAGGTCGGCTTGCCCGTGCCCAGATTGACCGTCAGCAACCCGGGGTGAGCGCGCAGATAGCGCAATGCCGCCAGGTGGCCATCGGCCAGGTCGCAAACGTGGATGTAGTCGCGCAGCCCGGTGCCGTCGGGCGTGGGGTAGTCGTTGCCAAACACATTCAGGCAGGCGCGCCGGCCCTCTGCCACCTGAGCCACAAAGGGCATCAGGTTGTTGGGTATGCCCTGGGGGTCCTCGCCAATCTGACCGCTTTCATGGGCCCCGACGGGATTGAAATAACGCAGGCGCGCAATGCGCCACTGCCCGGGCTCGGATGCCGCCACATCGGCCAGCACCTGCTCCATCATCAACTTGCTCCAGCCGTAGGGGTTGGTCGCCGTCAGCGGAAAGTCCTCACGGATGGGCAGACTGGCCGGATCACCATACACCGTGGCCGAGGACGAGAACACCAGCGTGCGCACCTGGGCGGCCTGCATGGCCTGCAGCAGGGTGACCGTACCCGCAACATTGTTCTCGTAGTAACGCAGCGGCTGCGCCACCGACTCGCCCACGGCCTTCAGGCCGGCAAAGTGGATCACCTCCCGGATGGGATAGCGCACGAAGATATTGGCCAGCAGACTGGCATTGCGCACATCGCCGCGCACGCACTCCGGCACCTGCCCCGTGATGCGCCCGATGCGCTCCAGCACCGAGGGCTGGCTGTTGCTGAAGTTGTCCAGCACCACATAGGACTGCCCGGCCTGAGCCAGTGCCACACACATATGCGAACCGATATAGCCGGCCCCGCCTGTCACCAGAATCATGTTGTCTCTGCCTTCCTGTGGGGCAGTGTAATGCCCGCCCCCGCCCTGCACGCCGTGGCACGACGGCCCCCAAACACAAAGGCCAGGTGTTGTGCCTGGCCTTCAGGTATGGTTCGCCCGCCGGATTTATGCCGCTTCGGTCAGCTCGTCAGCCCGCTCCTGGGCGGCCGCAAAGTCCAGGTCACCCGAGTAGATGGCGCGCCCGCAGATCACGCCTTCGATGCCTTCGTCCTGGACGGCGCACAGCGCCTCGATGTCCTTCATGCCCGCCAGGCCGCCCGAAGCGATGATGGGCATGCGCACCGCTTGCGAGAGTTTGACGGTGGCCTCGATGTTGATGCCCGTGAGCATGCCATCGCGCCCGATGTCGGTGTAGATGATGGACTCCACGCCCCAGTCCTCGAAGCGCTTGGCCGTGGGGATGACGTCCTGCCCGGTGAGCTTGCCCCAGCCATCGACGGCCACCTTGCCGTCCTTGGCATCCAGGCCGACGATGATGTGACCGGAGAAGGCGCTGCACGCATCCTGCAAAAAGCCGGGGTTCTTCACCGCAGCAGTGCCGATGATGACGTACTCCATGCCCAGATCGACGTAGCGCTCGATCGTGTCCAGATCGCGGATGCCACCGCCCAGCTGCACGGGAATCTCCCCGTCCACCTCTTTCAGGATGGCCTTGATGGCTGCCAGATTCTTGGGCTGCCCGGCAAATGCGCCATTCAGATCCACCAGGTGCAGACGGCGTGCTCCGGCATCCAGCCAGCGCCGCGCCATTTCGGCGGGGTCACCGAATACGGTGGATTGGTCCATATCGCCTTGTTTAAGGCGTACGCATTGGCCGTCTTTGAGGTCGATGGCAGGAATCAGCAACATGGGTGATGAGATGCAAAAGTTGGCCTGTGAAAGATGGCCGGGGGTTGACGAAACAGGTAGTGGAGCAGGTTATGGCTTCCAGTGCAGGAAGTTGCGGTACAGACGCAGTCCCTGGGCAGCACTCTTCTCCGGATGGAACTGGGTGGCGAACATCGTAGCGTGTGCCACGGCACTGGTAAAACGAATTCCGTACTCTGTTGTAGCGGCGCAATCCTCGGCCCGGGCCGGCGCGGCGTAGTAGCTGTGCACAAAGTAGAAGTAGGCGCCATCGTCGATGCCATCCCACAGCGCATGGCGCTGGCCGCCATGTGTACTGGGCCAGACCTGGTTCCAGCCCATTTGCGGCACCTTGAAGCGGCTGCCATCGGCCTGGCGCTGGCCGGCCAGATCGAAGCGGCGCACTTGGCCGGGCAACAGACCCAGGGCGGCAGTGTCCCCCTCCTCGCTGTGCTCCAGCAGCATCTGCATGCCCACGCAGACGCCAAACAGGGGTTTGCTGACCGCCGCCTGGCGCACGGCATCTTCCAGACCACTGGCGCGCAGGGCAGCCATGCAGTCGCGCATGGCGCCCTGCCCGGGCAGCACCACGTGGCTGGCAGCGCGCACCACGGCAGGGTCGTCGGTCACGCGCACGGTGATGCGCGCATCGGCCGCAGCGGTCTGTACGGCCTGGGCCACCGAGCGCAGGTTGCCCATCCCGTAGTCCACCACGGCCACGGTGGAGGTGTTCATAGTTTGCATAGCTGTTGGCGCTTGTAGATAAAGGATTTCAGATGGTTTTACATTCAAAACTCAAGCATGACCAGCGCCAGCAGCTATGTTTTTCATAGAGCACCCTTGGTCGAGGGGATGACACCGGCCATGCGCGCATCGTGCTCCAGCGCAAAGCGCAGGGCGCGAGCGAAGGCTTTGAAAATGGTTTCGCATTGGTGGTGGGCATTTTTGCCCTTGAGGTTGTCGATGTGCAGCGTCACGCCCGCATGGTTGACGAAGCCCTGGAAGAACTCATAGACCAGCTGCGTGTCGAGCTGGCCGATGCTGGCAGCGGTGAACTGCACGTCCATGCACAGCCCCGGGCGACCGGAGAAGTCGATCACCACGCGCGACAGCGCCTCATCCAGCGGCACATAGGCATGGCCATAGCGGCGGATGCCCTTTTTGTCGCCCACGGCCTTGGCAAAGGCCTGGCCCAGGGTGATGCCGATATCTTCGACGGTGTGGTGGCCGTCGATGTGCAGGTCACCGGCGCATTCCACGTCCAGGTCGATCAGGCCGTGGCGCGCGATCTGGTCGAGCATGTGGTCCAGAAAGCCGATGCCGGAATTCAGGCGGGCTTCGCCCGTGCCGTCCAGGTTGACACGCACGCGCACGCGCGTTTCAGCGGTGTTGCGCTGTACCTCGGCAACACGCGCCGGGGAGGTGGTCACAAGTGCATGGCTGCTCATACAGACTCCTTCAAAGCCAACAACATCTGGGAATTTTCTTCGGCGCTGCCCACGGTCAGGCGCAGGCAGTTGGCCAGCAAGGGATGTAGGGCCGAGACGTTCTTAATCAACACACCTCGTGCCTTCATGCCTGCCTGGGTGCGTGCAGCATCGCGCACACGCAGCAGCACCATGTTGGCTTCCGACGGCCAGACCTGCTCCACACCGGGCATGTCCTGCAGCGCTGCCAGCAACAGGCCGCGCTGCGCGCGCAGCTCCTGCGCCTGCTGGGCGAACACCTCGGCGTGCTCCAGCGCAAACAGGGCCGCTTCGCAGTTGAGCACGCTGACGTTGTAGGGCGGGCGCACCTTGTCCACCTGCGCCACCAGCGCCTGCGGGCCAATCATGTAGCCCAGACGCACACCGGCCAGACCAAACTTGCTCAGCGTACGCATCAGCAGCACATGCGCGTTGCGCTGTGGCTCGGCGCGCATGACATCCAGCCAGGTGCGGCTGGCAAAGGGCTGGTAGGCCTCATCCATGACGACGATGCCCCCCACCTGTGCGACGGCGTCGATCACGGCCTGCACCTTGTCCACCGCCCACAGCGTGGCCGTGGGGTTGTTCGGATAGGCCAGATAGGTGATGGCCGGGCGGTGCTCGGCAATGGCGGCGCACATGGCGGCAACGTCCAGGTCAAAGTCGGGCGTCAAATCCACGCCCACAAATTCCAAGCCTTGCAACTGCGCACTCATGGCGTACATGACAAAGCCGGGCAGCGGTGCCAGCACTTTGGCGCCGGGCTGGGCGCAGGCCAGCGCCAGCAGGCTGATGAGTTCGTCCGAACCATTACCCAGCACGATGGCCGCACCCTGCGGCGCCTGGGCATAGTCCAGCAGACGCTGTTGCAGCAGCTGCGTGCGCTCGCCAGGGTAGCGGTTGAGCGCCAGCGCGCCCAGGCGCTCGCCCAGTGCCTGCTGCAGCGGCTGGGGCAGCGGGAAGGGGTTCTCCATGGCATCGAGCTTGATCATCCCGGCAGCAGGCTGCACGTGGTAGGCCTGCATGGCGCACACATCGGGGCGGATGCGCGCCAGCACAGCATCGGGAACAGAAACGGAAGCGGCAGCATCGGCTGGAGCAACAACAACGGTCATGGTCATCTTTCTTTCACACGGGGACGACCGGGGCCGCTTGCTGCAGCGGGTGCCACACGGTCACGCCACCAAACTGTGCCCCATGGGGCAGGTACAAACTGAGCATGTGCGCGCAGCCGCTGTGCTGGGCGCAGGCCAGGGCCAGGCAATCGCCCCAGGCCAGATCATGGCGCGCCTCGATCGCCCAGGCGGTCTCCAGCGTGGCGGCATCGGTCTTCCAGGGGGTCCAGGTCTGGTAGCGGCGCATGGCAGCGCGCGCATCGCCGCGCGGCATGGGGTGCTCTGCCGTGACCACCTGGTCGTAGAACTCCACCAGCGCCTGGTAGCTGGTGCGGCCACTGCGTGTGTGCCAGAGCACATCCAGCCAGGACAGGCATGCCTCGTACAGCGCGCCGCCAGAGACATCTTCTGCAGCTATCAGCACCGAGGTATCGACAAACACCGGATTCATGCATTCCCCCGGCTGGCGCTGGATTTTTTAGCGCCTTTTTCGGCTTTTGCCCTTGCTGGGCTTGCAGTTCTAGCTACCGATTTTTCCTGACTACCGTCGGCACGCCAGGTGCGTTCATCGGTGCGCCAGGCCAGATAGGCGCGTTCGTAGGCGTCTTCGCGCTGCTGCATCTCGGCCATGAAATCCCCCACCATGCGCGAGACACTGGTGCCCCGACGCGCCGCTTCGATGCGCGCCCACTCCAGCACGCTGTCTTCCACGGTGATGGTCAGATTCTTCATGGCTGCATGGTAGCGCAAAAATTACACGAATTTCGTGTTGCACGAAATTGGTGTTCCCTCACGCCTAGCACGCTGAGGCATTACGTTGGCAACTGCGCGCCTTGGTGTACGCGCAGGCCCCGAGCCTGCAGCGCCTGCACAAAGGCATCGCTGAGCAAATACGCGCACTCCACGGGGCGCTGCGCGGCGATGGCATCGTTCGGCATAACGCCTGCTGCCGGGTGACACATCAGCAAGCTGCCCGGCTGCACCTGGGCCAGCCAAGCCTGCATGTGCGCCCCATAGTCTTGGGGCGTAGGGGCATCAAAGCCATACACCCCGGCAAAGCCGCAATTGGTACGCAAGCCCGCTTGCTGCCACAAGCGCGTGGCGGCAAAGCCCCCCAGCAAGGCGATGATGAGCGCCTTGGACGCGCGCCACAGCTGCCCCGCTGGCACGGTAGAGCGCACCCAGGGGCGCTCGTGCGCGCCGTAGCGCGTGCTGAGCTCGGCGAGCAGCGCTTGGCGCACACCGGGCAGCTGGTGGACGTGCTGGTGGCCGTCGATAAAGTCGGGCGCAGTGCCCATGGCCGCTTCAAAGGCATCGAGTTGCTGGCGCAGCACCGCCTGCCACTGCGCCACACGCCAGCGGCGCGTGTAGGTCTGGACGATGGCCTGTTTCAGGCCCAGCGCCTGGTACACACCACCGTGGCTTTCTGTCAGGTTGAAATGCAGCCCCACTGCTAGGTGCGGGCGCAGGGGCTTGAGATCGTGCGCTGCAGTGGCCCAGCGCGGCGAGGTGGTCATGCAACTGGTGGCCGACAAACGCCCTTTGCCTGCCAGTTGAATGACGGCTTGGTCGATCAGCGGGTGCAGGGCGTAGTCGTCGGCGCACAGCACGATGGCGCGCTCAGTCATGCGCATCCTCGCGCAGTGGGCTGCGGTCTTCGTCGCGCGCCACCAGGTAGCTGGGGCGCTGTTTGACTTCGTCATAGATGCGACCGATGTACTCACCCAGAATGCCAATCGACATCAGCTGCACGCCAGAAAACAGCATGATGCCCGCCGCCAGCGTGGGCCAGCCGTCCAGGTCGGCGCCAAACAGCACCGTCTCCACCGTGATCCAGGCGCCATAGAACAGCGCCATCAGCGCCACCAGGCCACCAATCACGCTCCATACACGCAGCGGCAGGGTGGTAAACGACGTCAGCCCCAAAAGCGCCAGCGACCCCAGGCGCCGCAGGTTAAAGCTGGAAGCACCGGCCGCGCGATCCAGCGGCACGAATGGCAAAGCGGCCGTCTTGAAACCCACCCAGGCGTACAGGCCCTTCATGAAGCGGTGACGCTCGGGCAGGCTCTTGAGGGCATCGGCCACCTTGCGGTCCAGCCAGCGAAAGTCGCCTGCATTGGGCGGCAGCTTGACGGCATTGCCCGAGTTCATGATGCGGTAGAACAGGCTGGTGCCCACGCGCTTGGCGCCATGCTCTGCCGCACGATCGACGATCACGCCATAGACCATGTCGTAGCCGCCCAACCACAGCTGGTGCATCTGCGGCAGCAGCTCCAGGGGGTGCTGAAAGTCGGCATCGATCAACAGCACGGCATTGCCACGCGCATGGTCAATGCCTGCCGACAGCGCCGCCTCCTTGCCAAAGTTGCGCGATAGGGCGATGTAGCGCAGCGGCATGCCGCTGTTTTCCACCAGTTGCAAGGCCACTTCGTGCGTGCCATCGCGGCTGCCGTCGTTGACGATGAGGATTTCAAAATCTGGTGTCAGCTGCCCCACCGCCTGTGCCAGCGCCTGCACAAAGTGTGGCAGGTTGGCCTCTTCGTTGTGGGCGGGCACCACGCAGCTCAGGCGCAAGGGCGCGCGCGGCAAGGCGGGCGACGGCGCAGCTGGGGCGTATTCGGCATAGAAATCCGTGGAGGGCGGGGCGTTGGGCGTGTCCGGCATGTTGCAGATTGTCGCTTACCGCGCACAAGCTGCCGGAACGTAGGCCCGCCACTGCAAGCGCAGCGGCGATCCATCGTGTGGCCAGGCCAGATCCCAGGTGCCTGCATGCCAATACTGCCCTTGGGGTAATTGGTCCATTGGCGCGGGGGCGGGTGGCGCGGGTTCGTCATCCTGCCACAGCCACAGCACACCGCGTGCCTGCAGGCGCTGCAGATCCACCCAGGGTGAATAACGGGCATCGTGGTCGATCAGCACCGAAGGCCCCGGCACCCGCGCCGTAGCCACCAGGCCGCTAAGCCAATAAGTGCCCGCCACCACATCCAGCGGGCAGGTGCTCAGACGATCCCACGTGGCATACGCCTGCTGCGCCAAGGCCGCCTGGGGCCAATCCATGCGCGACGGGCGCTTGCGCCATTGCGCACCCCAGGTCACGAACAGGCCGCTGACCAGTGACACCAGCACCAGCCACACCAGCAGGCCACGCAGCAGACGGGTCCGCGCCACGGGCAGCCAGGCCGAGGGCCACAGCGCCATCAACAGCATGGCGCTGAAGGCCCACATCGGCACGCCCCACATATCGCGCAGGCGCAGGCCCGTGCCCACGCCCAGGGCCGTCACCAGCAGGCCGGAGCCCAGGGCCAGCGTCAGCACGTAACCCGGCATGCGGCAATGCCAGCGCCATTGCCCTTGGCCGGGGGCAGCCTTACGGCCAGCCCACAGCGCCACGGCGGCAATCAGCAGCAGCGGCAGGTGATTGAGCAGTTGCGTGGCCAAAAAGCCCAACGCGGCCAGGCGCGGATACGCCTGTTCGGTCTCGGCACGGCTGCTGGCATAGGCCATGGGCAGCCAGTCCGACTCCTGCAGCCAGTACAGATGCGGGGCAAATACCGTCAGCCCCAGCAATACCGCCAGCCAGGGCCCCGGCTGGCGCAACACCTGGCGCTGTGCCGCCAGCAGATACAGCCCCTGCACGCACAGCAGGATGGCCACGGAGTATTTGGTCAACATGCCCAAACCCGCGCACAAACCCCACAGCAGCCAGTGGCGCAGCCGCCCATCCTGCAACGCCGCCAGCAGGCTATAGCCCAGCGCGGCCCACAGCGGCATCTGCGCAATGTTGTGGTTGAACTCCAGCGCCGGGCGGGTGTAGTAGGCCACGGCCATGGTCAGCAGCGCCGCCAGCAGGGCGCGCTCGGCATCCATCAGGCGCAGGGCCGTGCGCCAGACCAGCCACAGCGTCAACGCAATGCACAGTTGGCTCAGCAAGTACGGGCCAACCTCACCGAATACGACATAAAAGATGTGCAGCACCCAAGGTGCCAGCGGCGGGTGTTTGTAGTAGCCCCATTGCCACTCCCGGCCCCAGGACAGGCTCTCAGCCACATCCAGCGGAAAGCTGCTCGACAACAGCGGCGGCAGCAACGACCAGGCCAGCACATAGACCAACGCGACCCAGGCCATGGCACGTACGCTGGGTGTGGAAGAAACGGCAGGAGTAGGCATAAAGCGATCGGCCCGTAAAAGCTCACCCACCCGTCAGCAGGGCCACCGCTGCCGAGAAGCTGAAAAAGGCCAGCGCCGTACTCACCAGGATGATGCGCGCCACGCGCCCACCGTGGGCATCAAAGCGCTCGGCCAGCAAGGAGACGTTGCTGGCGCTGGGCAGTGCCGCCGACAACACCAGCGCCGTCATGGTCAGTGGCGACAGCGCCAATCCCAAGGCCAGGGCCCCCAGGCAGGCCAGCCACACCAGCAGCGGATGCACCAGCAGCTTGACCAGTGCCAGCGGTACGTAGTAGCGCGCCGCCACGTGCTCGGCCTGGTTCATTTGTGAGCGAGCCAGCACAGCGCCAATGGTGAACAGCGCCACTGGCGAAGCCGCCGCCGCCAGCATGGCCACCGCCTGATCCACCGGCCCGGGCAGCTGCCATTGCAGGGCCGAGGCCACGCCCCCCAGGGCGATGGCCCAGGGCAGCGGATTGACCAGCATGCCCTTGAGCGCCATGCGCAGCGCCCGACCAGCGCCGCCCTGCCCCAGGCCCAGGCGCGACAGGGCAATGCACAGCGAAGTGGTCACCACCATGTCCAGCGCCATGGTGACAATCACCGGCGCCGCGCTCTCCTGGCCAAGCAATGCCACCAGCAGGGGCACACCCATGAAACCAGAGTTGGGAAACACCGTGACCAAGGCGCCAAAGGCCGCATCGTTCCAGCCCCAGCGCCGCACGGTGGCTGCGACCGTGGCTGCCACCAGCAGGGTGCCGCTGAGCAGGTACACCAGGGCCACCACCGGGTCGAGCAACTGGGCAATCGGGGTCTGTGCACCAAAACGAAACAGCATGCACGGCAAGGCAAAGAACAGCACAAAGCTGTTGAGGCCGCCAATTGCCGACAGTGGCAACACACCCCGGCGCGTGGCCACGTAGCCGCACAGCACCAGGGCAAAGAAGGGGAAAGTGACGGACAGAATGGCGAGCACGGCGGCGATTGTCGCAGGTCAACGCCGCGCAGAGCGCTTGCGTATGATGCGGCCCTGCCATTTTTTCGTCTTGCCGTCTCCTGCGCTTTTCCCCTGTCTGTCGCCCATGTCCGGTCTCAATTACGCCCAACTCCAAGCCGTGCACTTCATCCACGGCCCCAGCCTGGTACTGGCCGGTGCTGGCTCGGGCAAGACGCGGGTGATCACGCACAAGATTGCCCATCTGATCCAGAGCGGCACGCCGGCCAAGCGCATTGCAGCCATCACCTTCACCAACAAGGCCGCCGCCGAAATGCGCGAGCGCGCCAGCGGCCTGATTGGCCGCCAGGCCAGGGATGTGCTGATCTGCACCTTCCACGCGCTGGGGGTGCGCATGGTGCGCGAGGATGGGCATGTGCTGGGCCTGAAACCCAATTTCAGCATTCTGGATGCCGACGATGTCACCAGCATCCTGAAGGACTGTGCCGGCGGCACCACCGATGCAGCCACCGCACGCCAGTGGCAATGGACCATCAGCGCCTGGAAGAACCAGGGCTGGAACGCGCGCAAGGCCCTGGCCATGGCGCAAAACGACCACGAGCGCAGCCTGGCGCTCATCATGCAGCGCTATGAGGAGCGCCTGACGGCCTATCAGAGCGTGGACTTTGACGACCTGATCGGCATGCCCATGCGCCTGCTGAAAAACCACCCCGAAGTGCGCGAAAAGTGGCAAAAACTCCTGGCCCACGTACTGGTGGACGAGTACCAGGACACCAATGCCACGCAGTACGAACTGCTCAAGCTGCTGGTGGGCGAACGCGCCCATTTCACCGCCGTGGGCGACGATGACCAGAGCATCTACGGCTGGCGCGGCGCCACGCTGGACAACCTGAAAAGGCTGCCGGTGGATTTTCCACAGCTGCAGGTCATCAAGCTGGAGCAGAACTACCGCTCAACATCGGCCATCCTGCGTGCTGCCAATAACGTGATTGGCCCCAACCCCAAGCTGTTTCCCAAGACCCTGTTCTCCGAACTGGGTGAGGGCGAGCCGGTGCGCGTCGTAGCCTGCGACACCGAAGAGCACGAGGCCGAGCGCGTGCTGGCACGCATCCAGACCCTGCGCGCCAGCAGCAACCCGCCACCAGCGTGGAAGGACTTTGCCATCCTCTACCGCGCCAACCACCAGGCCAAACCGTTTGAAAAAGCGCTGCGCCGCGCCAACATCCCCTACAAGGTTTCAGGCGGCACCAGCTTTTTTGATCGTGCTGAAATCAAGGATCTGTGCGCCTGGTTCCGCCTGTGGAGCAACAACGACGACGACCCTGCCTTCCTGCGCGCCATCACCACACCCCGACGCGGCATCGGCCACACCACCCTGGGCAAGCTGGGCGAGTTTGCCGCCCAGCACAAGACCAGCATGTTCGGCGCCCTGTTCAGCCCCATGCTGCCAGCGCTATTGAGCAAGAAAGCGCTGGATGGCCTGCTGGAGTTTGGCCGCAGCATCAACGACCTGGAATACCGTGCCCGCCACTGCCTGGGCCACGAAGCCAGCCGCAGCTTTTTGCTGGACTGGCTCAAGGACATTGGGTATGAGCAGTACCTGTACGACAGCGAGGACAGTGAGACCGTGGCCGCTGCACGCTGGAGCAATGTGCTGGAGTTTTGCGACTGGATGGCCCAGCGCGCAGGCGGCCAGATTCCCGATGCGGCAGGTACCACGGCACACACCGAAATCAAAAGCCTGCTGGAAGTGGCGCAGAACATTGCGCTGCTGTCCACCATCTCGGAGCGCGATAGCGATCAGGACCAGGTGGTGCTCTCCACCCTGCACGCCAGCAAGGGGCTGGAGTGGCCGCACGTGCAGCTGGTCGGCGTCACCGAGGGCATGCTGCCCTTCAAGTTGGACGACGATGAAGGCCGCCAGCAGACCGTGAGCGACGACACCGCCGCACGCCTGCAGGAAGAGCGCCGCCTGATGTACGTGGGCATCACCCGCGCGCAGCGCACCCTGACGGTGAGCTGGACCAAACGCCGCAAGAAAGGCCGCGAGATGGTCGCCTGCCTGCCCAGCCGCTTCATTGCCGAGATGCAGCTCGACGCTGCCACGACCACGGAAAACCCACGCGACCGACTGCGTCAGCTGCGCGCCGAATTTGCCGCTCGCAGTCAGGGACAGACAGGGAACCCATGAAGAAACTCATTCTTTCCATAGCTGCAAGCGCTTGCTGCATAAGCGTTTGGAGCCAAAATCATTCAAAAAATGAATGCCTTGCGGCAGACGCCGCGGACAGCGAGCATTTGCACGGCACCTGGCAGGCGCGCTTTGCCGATGCACGCCTGGACGCCGTTTTGCAGCTGGGCCCACACACAGAATGGCAGGGCACGGTACAGGGCACCGCCCAGCGCGGCAGCCACAGTCTGCTGGTCGTGGGGGACATGGACCAGGGACAGCTCACACTGGAAGAATCCACCGATGGGCGACGCATCAGCGCCACCTGGCTGGGTCAGGCCGACACCAGCGACTGCCACTTGCGCATACAGGGCGAGTGGCGGCAGGACGAAGCGCCTCCCGTGGCGTTCACGCTGCAAAGACTCGATGCGCCAGCGCACGCCCCCACCCCCTCCACACCTTCGGGCTGGTAGCGGCTGCGCACTTGGCGCACAATGGGCCGCCGGGCCGCCCCGGTGGCACCAGCAACCCGGTGTATTCCCCACACTTCGACACTTCATGCTCCGCCGTTTTGCCCTACCATGCGGCCCCGAGGTCTCCCATGGATTTGCAATATCAGCTCAAAGCCGGCAGCTACTACCTGTACGACATGCGCGACAAGCCCAGCGCAGTCACGGGTGAGCGTCGCTTCAAGCTCAAGACCGATCTGCTGGCCATCGCCTTTGACGCCTGCACGGGGGAGTTGCACCAACACGGCGCGCCGGCGCGCATTCAATCCTGGGCCGCCACCAAGCGGCGGCGCCTGCGTGCAGCTGGCCTGTGGCAGGAGGCCGCTGACCTCGTCGTCGTCAGCGGCCCGTTCCCCGTCGATGAAATCAACAAGTGCCTGTGGATCAAGGGCTATTGCCGACGGCTGCTGCAACGCCTCTCCACCCTGCCCCACGGCAAACTGCAAGCCTGGAGCAAGGCCTACCAGCAGCGCCGGGCCGCATAACCAGACACCATCGGCAGCCGAGGGCAGGAAGAAGGCCCGCCTTCGGCCCTATGCCTGCTGCTGCAGGCCATGCAGCACTCCCAGCCGCAACGCCCCCTGCGCAGGGAGCATGGCCTCCAGCCCCAAAGTATCGAACACCGCCAGCAGCACGCTCAAGCCTCCCGCCACCACCGGGGCACGGTCGGCACGCAAGCCCGGCAACACCAGGTTGTGGATGTGCTCGCAGCGCAGCAGCTGCTCCTGCAGCCACAGCACATCCTGGCGCGTGATGACATCGGCCGGCCTGTGGTGCGCCTCCAGCACGTCCCGCACGGCACTGGCCGTTCCCGCCGAGGCGTAGGCGCAATCCCACGTGTTCGGGATGAAACGTGCTGCCGCTGGCTGCAACACCGCACATGCTGCCTGGTAAGCCCGTTCGAAAGCCGGGGCTGTCAACCGACCATCGGCAAAGAAACGCGCCGTCCACACCACACTCCCCAGCGGGTAGGAGGCCAGGGTATGGGCCTGCAGCCCCTGCCCCAGCGCCAGCTCGGTCGAGCGCCCTCCCAGATCCATGACCAGGCGCCGCTGCGACCCTGCAGGTAGCTGGGCCACCACCCCCCGGTAAATGAAGTCGGCCTCCTGCTCGCCGGAAATGAGTTGTATCGGCACCCCCAGCAGCTCACTGCCTCGGTCGATGAAGATCTGGCCATTGCTGGCTTCCCGCAGCGTCTGTGTTGCCACGGCACAGGCTCTATCCACCCCGAGCGAGCGCAAGCGCACACCAAAGTCCCGCAGACAGTCCCAGCCTTGCTGCATGGCTTCAGCGCTCAGCCCCCTCTCTGGCTCCAGGGAGGCGCCCAGACGCAGGTTCTGTTTCACGTAGGCCGTGCTGTGGAAGTCATTGCCGACGAAAAACCCGCTCTCCAGGCGAAAACTGTTGGACCCCAGATCCACCACAGCCAGCAGCAAATGCTTTTTCATACTGTCTCCACACCACGCATCGGCCCCTGCCTCTGCCAGAGAGAAGACAGGGACGAAAAAAGGGCTTGTACCCTTCGGTACAAGCCCTTCCAATTGGTTGCGAGGGATGGATTTGAACCACCGACCTTTGGGTTATGAGCCCAACGAGCTACCAAGCTGCTCCACCTCGCGATAATCCTCGAATTATAGCAGATTATTCGGCTGCTTGTTCAGCGACTTCCTCTGCACGCTCCACCAGCTCGACGTAAGCCATGGGAGCGTTGTCACCCACGCGGAAACCCATCTTCAGGATACGGGTGTAGCCTCCGGGGCGCTGAGCGTTACGGGGACCCAGCACGTTGAACAGCTTGGTCACGCTGTCGCGGTTGCGCAGACGGTCAAATGCCAGACGACGGTTGGCCACAGTATCCACCTTGGCCAGGGTGATCAGGGGCTCGATCACGCGGCGCAGTTCCTTGGCCTTGGGCAGGGTGGTCTTGATGGCCTCATGCTCGATGAGCGAGTTCATCATGTTCTGCAGCATCGCCTTGCGGTGTGCAGAAGTACGGTTCAGTTTACGCAGGCCGTTGCCGTGTCGCATGGTGCTTTCCTTTTCAGATAGTTCGTTCGGGCGGCCGTATCAGGTACCGTCCGGTGCACTTTGGAATAAAAACTATGGCTCTTTACCCGCAGTGACAGACAAAGAGCCGGCGATTATAGCTCGCGTTGTGAATCAACGCTTTTCCAGACCAGCTGGCGGCCAGTTCTCGAGCTTCATGCCCAAAGTCAGGCCACGAGAAGCCAGCACTTCCTTGATCTCGTTGAGCGACTTGCGACCCAGATTGGGGGTCTTGAGCAGCTCGTTCTCGGTGCGCTGGATGAGGTCACCGATGTAGTAGATGTTCTCTGCCTTCAGGCAGTTTGCAGAGCGAACGGTGAGCTCCAGCTCGTCCACGGGACGCAGCAGGATCGGGTCGAACGTCTGGGCGCTGGCTCGGCTGCTGCCGGATTGCAGGATGCCGCCGTCGGCAAAGTCGCCATCCAGCTGCGCAAACACTGCCAGCTGCTCCACCAGAATCTTGGCCGAGGCGCGCACAGCATCCTCTGCCTGAATTGCACCATTGGTCTCGATCTCCAGGACCAGCTTGTCCAGGTCGGTGCGCTGCTCCACACGAGCGCTCTCCACGGTGTAGCTCACGCGACGCACGGGCGAGAACGAGGCATCGAGCACGATGCGACCGATCGACTTGGTCGGCTCATCACCAAAGCGACGCACATTCCCGGGCACGTAACCGCGGCCCGTTTCCACCTTGATCTGCATGTCCAGCTTGCCGCCTTGCGACAGCGTGGCAATGACGTGATCGGGGTTGATGATCTCCACATCGTGGGGAGTCTGAATATCGCGCGCCGTGACCACACCCTCGGTGTCCTTGCGCAGGCTCAGGGTCACTTCGTCGCGGTTGTGCAGCTTGAACACCACGCCCTTGAGGTTCAGGAGGATGTTCACGACATCTTCTTGCACGCCATCAATCGACGAGTACTCGTGCAGCACACCAGCAATCGTCACCTCTGTCGCTGCATAACCAACCATAGACGACAGCAACACGCGGCGCAGTGCATTGCCCAAGGTATGGCCATAACCACGCTCAAACGGCTCCATCGTGACCTTGGCACGGTTGGCGCCCAATTGCTCGACTTGAATGGTCTTGGGCTTCAGCAGATTTGTTTGCATGCAAAACTTCCTCTCAATACCCCCGGCTCGTTACACCGGTAAGGCTGGTGAAGCACCCGCACCGCGATGCCTCGCGGTGCAGGAACGGGATGGTTGATTTTTTAAACCGCAAAGCGGCAATTAGCGCGAGTACAACTCAACGATCAGGGATTCGTTGATGTCCGCACCGAACTGATCGCGATCAGGCACTTGCTTGAAGACGCCTTCTACCTTGTCCTTGCTCACTTCAACCCAGGCAGGGAAACCCACTTGAGCAGCCAGCTCCAGAGCTTCGACGATGCGGGCCTGCTTCTTGGACTTTTCACGCACGGCGACCACGTCGCCAGCCTTGACCAGGTAGGAAGGGATGTTCACGGACTGGCCATTCACAGTGATGGCCTTGTGGGATACCAGCTGACGAGCCTCAGCACGCGTAGAGCCAAAGCCCATGCGGTACACCACGTTGTCCAGACGGCTTTCCAGCAGACCCAGCAGGTTTGCACCGGTGTTGCCACGACGGCGATCCGCTTCTTCAAAGTAACGACGGAACTGCTTTTCCAGCAGGCCGTACATGCGCTTGACCTTCTGCTTTTCGCGCAGTTGCAGACCGTAGTCGGAAGTACGCTGACCGGAAGTGCGGCCATGCTGACCAGGCTTGGAGTCGAACTTGGCCTTGTCGGCGATCGAGCGGCGTGCGCTCTTCAGAAACAGGTCGGTGCCTTCACGGCGGGAGAGTTTGGCCTTAGGGCCGATGTAACGTGCCACTTTGTGTTCCTTTATCTAACTACCGCGTCTGCGTTTGAAACGCGGGAGCCGCCCAAGTCGCAAAGCAACTGGGCGGCGGTGGGCTTAACAAGAAATTAGATACGACGACGCTTTTGAGGGCGGCAGCCGTTGTGCGGTACCGGAGTCACGTCGGAAATCGAAGTGATACGGATACCCAAGGCACCCAGAGCGCGCACCGAGGATTCACGGCCGGGGCCGGGACCCTTGATTTCCACTTCCAGGTTCTTGATACCTTGCTCCATGGCTGCACGACCAGCCACTTCCGATGCCACCTGAGCAGCAAACGGCGTGGACTTGCGCGAGCCCTTGAAGCCTTGACCACCCGAAGAAGCCCAGGACAGAGCATTGCCCTGGCGATCGGTGATGGTGATGATCGTGTTGTTGAACGAAGCGTGCACGTGTGCAATGCCGTCAGCAATGTTCTTGCGAACCTTCTTGCGAACGCGAGCAGCTGCGTTATTCGGAGATTTAGCCATAGTCAGTTAACTCTCAAGCTCTTATTTCTTCAGGGTGACGGCGCCTTTGCGCGGACCCTTACGGGTGCGAGCATTCGTGCGGGTGCGCTGACCACGCAGGGGCAGCCCACGACGATGGCGGAAGCCACGGTAGCAGCCGATGTCCATCAGACGCTTGATGTTCATCGTCGTTTCACGACGCAGATCACCTTCGACAGTCATGCCGTTGATCAGGTCGCGAATCTTCTCCAGCTCGGCATCCGTCAGATCCTTGATCTTCTTGGAGTACTCGATGCCGCAGGATTCGCAGATTTTGCGCGCCGTCGAGCGACCGATGCCGTAGATGGCGGTCAGGCCGATTTCAGCGTGCTTGTGCGGCGGGATGTTAATGCCAGCGATACGTGCCATGTTAGTCCTCTAAACCTTCTCAACCTTGGCGCTGCTTATGGCGCTGATCCGTGCAAATCACACGCACCACACCGTGGCGACGGATGATCTTGCAGTTACGGCAGATTTTCTTGACCGAAGCCGAAACTCTCATTTCTTTCTCCTAAAACTCTACATCGGGCACTGCGCTTCGGCCTGGATACTGCCTGTAACCGCGAAGCCGTGCTCAGCTCTCATTTCTAACTGTTCAATGCACCTCAGAGGGCCGTCTTGAAGTTGGCCTTCTTAAGCAGAGACTCGTACTGCTGGCTCATCATGTAGTTCTGCACCTGTGCCATGAAGTCCATCGTCACCACCACAATGATCAGCAGCGACGTACCACCGAAGTAGAACGGGACGTTGTACTTCAGGATCAGGAACTCGGGCAACAGACACACAAACGTGATGTAGATGGCACCGGCCAGCGTCAAGCGCACCAAGATCTTGTCAATGTAGCGCGCCGTCTGCTCACCAGGACGGATCCCGGGAATGAACGCACCACTCTTCTTCAGGTTGTCAGCCGTCTCACGGCTGTTGAACACCAATGCGGTATAGAAGAAGCAGAAGAAAATGATGGCGCTGGCGTAGAGGATGACATAAATCGGCTGACCGGGCGTTAGGGTACCCGCAATGTCCTTCAGCCAACGCATGGACTCACCCTCGCTGAACCAGTTCACCACGGTTGCCGGCAGCAAGATGATCGAGGAAGCGAAGATGGGGGGAATGACGCCCGCCATATTGAGCTTCAGCGGCAAGTGCGAGGACTGACCACCATACACCTTGTTGCCAACCTGGCGACGTGCGTAATTGACCAGAATCTTGCGTTGACCGCGCTCGACAAACACGACGAAGTACGTCACGACTGCCACAACAGCAACGATGATGATGGCAACCAGGATGCTCATCGCACCGGTACGCACCAGCTCCAGCAAACCACCGATCGAGCTGGGCAAGCCAGCAGCAATACCCGCAAAGATCAGAATGGAGATGCCGTTACCCAAACCACGCTCGGTGATTTGCTCGCCCAACCACATGAGGAACATCGTGCCAGCCGTCAGGCTGACCACCGCAGTCATGCGGAAGCCGAAACCCGGACTGAGCACCAGACCTGCCTGGCTTTCCAGTGCAACAGCAATACCCAAGGACTGAAAGATCGCCAGGCCCAGCGTGCCATAGCGGGTGTACTGGGTAATCTTGCGACGCCCCGCTTCACCTTCCTTCTTCAGTTGCTCAAATGTCGGGACGACGTAGGTCATCAGCTGCATGATGATCGATGCCGAGATGTACGGCATGATCCCCAGTGCAAACACGGTGAAGCGCTCCAGCGCCCCACCCGAGAACATGTTGAACAGATTGAGTATGCCCTGCTGGCCATTGAACAGCTGCTGAAGCTGCACCGGATCGATGCCCGGCACCGGGATGTGTGCCCCGATGCGGTATACGACCAGCGCAAGCAGCAGAAAAACCAAACGACGTTGCAGATCGCCGAATTTTCCGGTTTTTGCCATTTGAGCTGCGCTAGTAGCCACGGATGTCTCTTTCAGTTAATCAGGCGACAGAACCGCCTGCGGCTTCGATAGCAGCCTTGGCACCAGCGGTTGCACCGATGCCGGACAGCTTCACTGCCTTGGTAATTGCGCCACGCAGGATGACCTTGACCACCTGTGCCGAAGCGGGCACCAGGTTGGCCTGCTTCAAGGCTGCCACGTCGACCTCGGGCAGACCCAGACGATCCAGCGCCTGCAGGGTCACTTCCGCGTTGTACTTGAGCGACATCGACTTGAAGCCACGCTTGGGCAGGCGACGCTGCAGGGGCATCTGACCGCCCTCGAAGCCAACCTTGTGGAAACCACCCGAACGCGACTTCTGACCCTTGTGGCCGCGGCCAGCGGTCTTGCCCAGGCCAGAGCCGATACCACGGCCAACACGGCGCTTGGCGTGCTTGGCACCTGCTGCGGGCTTGATGCTATTGAGTTCCATCATCAATCCTTTACAGAACCTTCACCAAGTAGGCGATTTTGTTGATCATGCCACGCACTTCAGGGGTGTCCTTCAGTTCGCTGACGCTATTGAGCTTGCGCAGGCCCAGACCGCGCACCGTCGCGCGATGCGACTGCTTGGTGCCGATGGGGCTACGCACCAGCTGAACCTTGATGGTTTGTTGTGTAGACATCACGTCACTCCAATCAAGCGAACAGGTCTTCGACCGACTTACCGCGCTTGGCGGCAATTTCAGCCGGCGTGTTGCCGTTCTTCAGTGCGTCAAAAGTGGCACGCACCATGTTGTAGGGATTCGAAGTGCCATGGCTCTTGGCCACGATGTCGGTGATACCAACCACTTCGAAAACAGCGCGCATCGGGCCGCCAGCGATGATGCCGGTACCCTTGGGAGCGGGGTGCAGCTCCACGCGGGCTGCACCATGGTGACCAGTCACGCTGTGGTGGATGGTGCCATCCTTCAGGGACACCTTCACCATGTTGCGACGGGACTCCTCCATGCCCTTTTGCACGGCAACCGGCACTTCCTTGGACTTGCCCTTGCCCATGCCAACACGGCCGTCACCGTCGCCAACCACGGTCAGCGCAGCGAAGCCGAGAATACGGCCACCCTTCACAACCTTGGTGACGCGGTTGACCGCGATCATTTTTTCGCGCAGACCGTCGTCACGACCTTCGTCTTGCACTTTGGGAGAAAATTTTGCCATTTCTATCCGCTCCGCTTAGAACTGCAGACCCGCTTCGCGAGCGGCTTCAGCCAGAGCCTTGACACGGCCATGGTATGCGAAACCGGCACGGTCAAAAGCCACCTTTTCAATACCAGCAGCCTTGGCCTTCTCGGCAATACGCTTGCCAATCAGCGTGGCAGCTGCCACGTTGCCGCCCTTGCCTGCAGCGCCCAGCTGGGCACGCACCTCGGCCTCGGCGGTGGATGCCGATGCCAGCACCTTGGTGCCGTCTTCGGAAAACACGCTGGCATAGATGTGCAGGTTGGTGCGGTTGACGCTCAAACGCGCTACGCCCTGTTGGGCAATACGGATACGGGTTTGGCGGGCACGGCGCAGACGCTGTTCTTTCTTGTTCAACATCATGCAGCTCCTTACTTCTTCTTGGTCTCTTTGATCACGACCTTCTCATCCGAATAACGGATGCCCTTGCCCTTGTAGGGCTCCGGGGGACGAACGGCACGGATCTCAGCGGCCAATTGACCAACGGCCTGGCGATCAGCACCCTTGATCACGATTTCCGTGGGGGTAGGGCAAGCCACGGTGATACCGGCAGGCATCACGAAATCGACCGGGTGCGAGAAGCCCACGTTCAGATTCAACTTGTTGCCCGAGGCTGCTGCCTTGAAGCCCACACCGATCAGGGTCAGCTTCTTCTCAAAGCCTTCGGTCACACCCTTGACCATGTTGTTCACCAGCTGGCGGAAGGTACCGGCCAGAGCGTTGGCGTCACGGGAGTCGTCAACGGGGGTGAAGGACAGCTTGCCATCGTTGTTGGCCACGGTCACCAGCGGGCTCAGAGCCAGGGACAGATCACCACCCTTGCCCTTGACCTGGATGGCGTCGGCCTTCAGAGCCACTTCCACACCAGCGGGAATGGCGATATTTGCTTTTGCTACGCGAGACATTTCAGTATTTCTCCTTCAATGCCCGTTAGGCCACATAGCACAGCACTTCGCCGCCGACACCAGCAGCACGCGCCTTGCGGTCGGTCATCACGCCCTTGGGAGTGGTGACGATGGCCACGCCAAGGCCGTTCATGACCTGGGGAATTGCGTGACGGCCCTTGTACACGCGCAGGCCGGGACGGCTGACGCGCTCGATGCGCTCAATCACAGGACGACCTGCGTAGTACTTCAGGTTGATAACCAGTTCAGACTTGCCATCGGCGGTCTTGACTTCAAAACCTTCGATGTAACCCTCATCCTTCAGCACCTGTGCGATGGCAACCTTCACCTTGGAGGAAGGAGCCGACACGGTGGCCTTGGACACCAGTTGGGCGTTGCGGATACGGGTCAGCAAGTCGGCGATAGGATCACTCATGCTCATCTTATTTCTCCTACTTGCTTACCAGCTGGCCTTGGTCACGCCAGGAATGTCGCCGGCGAAGGCCAGTTCACGGATCTTGGAGCGGCCCAGACCGAATTGACGGAAGGTGCCACGGGGACGACCCGTGATTTCGCAACGTGCACGCTGACGCGTGGGGTTGGCATTGCGGGGCAGTTTCTGCAGGGCCAGACGAGCGGCATCGCGCTCTTCGTCGGTACGCTTGGCGTCGCCGGCGATAGCCTTCAGTTCAGCATACTTGGCAGCGTACTTGGCGGCCAGTTTTTCGCGCTTGAGTTCGCGCTCGATCAAAGCTTTCTTAGCCATGCGCCACCTCAGTTCTTGAAGGGGAATTTGAACGCGGCGAGCAGTGCCTTGCACTCTTCGTCGGTCTTGGCGGTGGTGGTGATGCTGATGTTCAGACCACGCAGAGCATCCACCTTGTCGTACTCGATTTCGGGGAAGATGATCTGTTCTTTCACGCCAATGTTGTAATTGCCGCGACCGTCGAACGAACGACCAGAGATACCACGGAAGTCACGCACGCGAGGCAGAGCGATCGTCACGAAACGATCCAGGAACTCGTACATGCGAACGCCACGCAGGGTCACCATGCAGCCAATGGCCTGTCCTTCGCGGATCTTGAAACCAGCGATAGCCTTCCTCGCCTTGGTCACCACGGGCTTCTGACCGGCAATCTTGGCCAGGTCAGCCACGGCGTTTTCCAGCACCTTCTTGTCGGCCACAGCCTCGCCCACACCCATATTCAGGGTGATCTTGCTCAGGCGGGGCACTTCCATGACGGAAGCGTAACCGAACTTTTCCTTCAGCTCGGCCGCGATCTTTTCGCGATACAGTTTTTGCAGTCGTGCCATGTGTTACTCCTTAGGCAGCCTTGATTTCGGCGCCGGTGGACTTGAACACGCGCACGCGCGTGCCGTCAGCATTCACCTTGATGCCAACACGATCAGCCTTGCCGGTAGCGGCGTTGAAGATGGCCACGTTGGACTGATGGATAGGCATGGCCTTTTCCACGATGCCACCTTCGGTACCCTTCATGGGGTTGGGCTTGACGTGCTTCTTCACCAGGTTGATGCCCTCCACCACGAGGCGGGACTCATCCTTGCGGGCGGTCACGATGCCACGCTTGCCTTTGTCACGGCCGGTCAGCACGATAACTTCGTCGCCAGTGCGAATCTTGTTCATGGTGCTTCCTTTAGAGAACTTCAGGTGCCAGAGACACGATCTTCATGAACTTTTCGGTACGCAGTTCACGAGTCACGGGGCCAAAAATACGGGTGCCGATGGGCTCCAGCTTGGCGTTCAGCAGCACGGCGGCGTTGGAGTCGAACTTCACCAGGGAGCCGTCTGCACGACGGATACCCTTGGCAGTACGCACCACTACAGCGTTGTACACGTCGCCCTTTTTGACGCGGCCACGCGGAGCGGCTTCCTTGATGCTCACCTTGATGATGTCGCCAACACTGGCATAGCGACGATGAGAACCGCCCAGCACCTTGATGCACTGCACGGACTTCGCGCCGGTGTTGTCGGCAACCTCTAACCGAGATTCTGTTTGGATCATTTCAATATTCCCAACTTGCTCCAGCAGTTGCGGACAGCCCCAGAGTCTTCTCAAGGGCTGAACTTGGCAGCCGGTCAGTCTTGGGCCCGTCGTCCACCTCCCGGACCATTCCGGAAAGTTTCCCGCTGGGCAGATACGCTTCACGCTTTTACACGTGAAGCGGGCGATTCTCGCAGGATTTACCTAGTACGTCAAGGGCCTATTACCCCGACAGGCCACTGGTTTCTCAGTCCACCTGCTTGAGACGATGGCCACACGCACCACAGAACAGGTCGTCTGCACCCACCACCTCATGGCACTTCGGACATGCGGCTGCCGGCGCATCAACCTGGTGCTCGGCAACAGCATCGTCCCGTCCGTCGGGGGCAGTCTGCCCAGCTTCCTGCACCGCACGCTCTTCGGCCTCGCGCCTTGCGGCCTCCTCGCTGGCCGCCTGCTCCGCTGCTGCCTGTGCCGCAGCACGCTCCTGCGCGCGCTGGCGTGCATGCTCCCGGGCTTGCTCTGCCGCTTCGCGTGCGCGTTCCTGCATCTGCTCTGCGGCCTGACGTGCCCGCTCCTTGGCATGCTGGGCGCGCTCCCTGGCCTGGGCCAGCCCGGCATCCAGCTCTTCCTGGGTGGCACGGATGTCCAGCCCTTCCGTGGCCGAGAGGTACACCAGGTTCATGCCCAGCAGGCCCACCTGCGCCATCAGCGTGAACGCAACACCGAAGATCAACACCGTCGCCAGCACGCCAGCATACAGCAGACCCGACCCGGAACCTCCATACCCGCCTCCGTAGGGACTAAACATGCCTGAGAGCATGTGCATGCCGCCGGCAAAGACATAGGGATCCAGCACCGAAGCGGCCAGCCCCGACATGAAGGCGTAGCCGGGAAACAGTGCCGTTGCCACCAGCATGCCGATGATGGATACCACCACGTACAGCCCCAGCAGCAGGACTACGGTCTGCACCAGACGCGTACGCGCCACCGCCAGCACCAGCGCGAGCGCCTCCTTGAAGCTTCGCCCATCCCACACAGCCGGGGTGAACAGGGGAATGGCCACCCAGAACAGCGCTGTCAGCACCACGGCCGCCACAATCACCAGGACCGGGTGCAGCACGAACAGGAACAGGGCGCCAATGCCCGGAATCTTGCACAGCAGATACCCCAGCACACCCAGCAGCGCCAGTGCCAGCAGCACCAGCACAATGACCACGGCAAAGCCCAGCAGCTTGGGCAGACACCACAGCCCGGCCACCAGCGCGTCCATCAATGCGCGCGGCTCCACCCCCTTGGCCTTGTCCATGAGCAAAATGCCCACGCCCGACATGCCGGCAGCCATCAGCACGCCGGCCAGCAGGACGCAGAGCCCCGCCAGCGCTGCGCCGAAGCCACCCCGCATGGCGCCCCCGGCGGCAACACCCACCACCATCAGCACGGCAGCAGCCACCAGGGTCAGAAACCCCAGTAGCATGGGGCGCCACTGGGTCAGCCCCTCACCGGCACGCAGCAGCTGCGCAAAGTTGATCTGACTCATGGAGGAAGAAGATGGCTGCATGACTCGCGGACTTTCGCTCTAAGGGGGACAAAACCATGACACGAAGTTCATTATAGAAACGCGACATTGCACACGGTTGCCGCGGCCAGGCGGAAAATCCCAAAAGTGAAGCATCTTCCGCTTGTCAGTAGCGGATATCAGCAAAAGAACACATTTATTTCATTGATTAACAATCGCCAACTGCTCCTAAAAAGAAAGCGTCCCATGTCCACATCTCTCTCCACCCATCCACGTATCGCCTTCATCGGCGGCGGCAACATGAGCAGCGCCATCCTGGGCGGTCTGGTGCGCCAGGGCATGCCGGCCCAGCAGCTCACCGTGGTCGAGCCTTTCGAGCCCGCACGCGCGCAGCTGGCGCAGCAGTGGGGCGTGCATGCTCACGCCAGCGCCGATGAGGCCGCCCAGGCACTGGCGCAGGCCGATGTGGTGGTCTGGGCCGTCAAGCCGCAGATGTTTGCGCAAGCGGCCGCCCCCGTGGCGCCCCATACCCGGCAGGCGCTGCACCTGAGCGTGGCTGCAGGCATTGCCTGCGCCAGCATTGCGCGCTGGCTGGGCAGCGAGCGCATCGTGCGCGCCATGCCCAATACCCCGGCGCTGATTGGTCAGGGCATGAGCGGCCTGTTTGCCAACCCGCAGGTGAGCGCCGAGGAACGCCAGCTGGTCGAGCGCATCATGGGCGGCACCGGGCAATTTGTCTGGGTGGAGGAGGAAGCGCAGCTCGATGCCGTGACGGCCCTGTCTGGCTCCGGCCCGGCCTATGTATTCCTGCTGCTGGAAGCCATGACCGAAGCGGGCACCGCCATGGGACTGAGTGCCGAGCAGTCCTACCAGCTGGCCGTGGCCACTTTCCGGGGCGCCTCGGCCCTGGCAGCGCAATCGAGCGAAGATGCCGCCACCCTGCGCCAGCGCGTCACCAGCAAGGGCGGCACCACCCATGCGGCCATCACGCACATGCAGGCCATGCAGGTGCCGGAGCACTTCATCGAGGCCCTGCACAAGGCACGCCTGCGCGCGCAGGAGCTGGCCGCCGAATTTGGTGCCTGAAGATTTGGCGCCCGAAGCACAGGCAAAGGGGTACGCGCTGTGCGCTCCGATCAGCGCAGCGCAAAGCCCAGGGCCACGCCAGCAAACACGGTGGCTCCCATCCAGTGGCTCTTGCTGAAGGCCGTGAAACAACCGGGGCGCTGGCGGCTGCGGATCAGGGTGTAGTGCCACACCACCTGCGCCCCCGCCACGGCCACAGCGGCCCACAGCGGCCAGCCCAGCTGGTAGGGCTGCAGCACCCAGGCCGTCAGGGCCAGGCAGGTGACGAAAAACGCCATCACCCCCAGCACGTCAAAGCGCCCCAGGGTGATGGCCGAGGTTTTCATGCCGATTTTCAGGTCGTCGTCGCGATCGACCATGGCGTACTCGGTGTCGTAACCCAGCACCATGCACATATTGGCCAGCCACAGCACCCAGGCGGTGCTGCCCACCTGGCCCGTGACCGCCGCAAAGGCAATCACGATGCCGAAGTTGAACGCAATGCCCAGAAAGGCCTGCGGCATGGCAAAGAAGCGCTTGGTGTAGGGGTAGAGGATGGTGAACAACACCGCCGGCACCGACCAGGCCACGGCCTCCCAGCGGGTGGTCAGCACCAGCGCCAGCGAGATCAGCGCCAGCGAGGCGCCCACCATGGCCGCCTCGCGCACACTCACCAGCCCGGTGGTGATGGGCCGCGCCTGAGTGCGCTTGACGTGCCGGTCGAAGTTGCGGTCGGCAATATCGTTGACGGTGCAACCCGCGCTGCGCATCAGCACCGTACCCAGCACAAACACCAGCAGCAGATGCCAGCCGGGAAAGCCTTCTGCCGCCACCCACAAGGCTGTGAGCGTGGGCCAGACCAACACCAGCCAGCCAGCCGGCCGGTCGAAGCGAATCAAATCCAGGTACAGCGCCAGTTTGGAGCGCGGGCCAGCAGCAGCGGTCATCATCACCTCAAAGAAAAAAGGGCCGAAGCCCTTGTACAGCAAGCGTGAGCAGCTATCAATCCTCAAGCAGGGAGCGCAGCATCCACGCCGTTTGCTCGTGCACCGTCAGGCGCTGGGTGAGCAGGTCGGCGGTGGGTTCGTCGTTGGCTTTTTCTGCCAGCGGGAACAGCTCGCGGGCCGTGCGGGCCACGGCCTCATGGCCTTCGACCAGGATGCGCACCATCTCCATGGCCTTGGGCGGCTCGGCCGGCGCATCGGCCAGGGACGACAGCTTGCCAAAGGCGGCATAGGAGCCAGGCGCCTTGTGACCCAGAGAGCGGATGCGCTCGGCAATGGGGTCCACCGCATTCCACAGTTCGGTGTACTGCTGCATGAACATGGTGTGCAGCGTGTTGAACATGGGACCGGTCACGTTCCAGTGGAAGTTGTGCGTGGTCAGGTACAGCGTGTAGGTGTCGGCCAGCAGGTGCGACAGCCCTTGTGCGATCGCGGCGCGATCCTTGTCGCTGATGCCGATGTTGATGGACACGGCGGACGAGGAAGCGGCCACTGCCTTGGCGGTCTTGGTCGTTTTGCTGGAGGTGGACTTGGTTGCCATGGTGATCAATCTCCTGATTTCAACGCGGGGCGCCACACCATGTGGGCCTCACGAGCACTGTAGCGCATTGAGCCACCGCCCTACGGCCGGACGGCGGTTTGGCCTCACTGACTGCCTCGCCTCCGCACCGTCTCAGCCCAGCCGGTGCACACCGGGCAGCGGGCAAGCGTACACGGCATTGCGCAGCGCCGCGATGGCTTCGTAGCGCGTGAAGCTGCGGCGCCACACCAGCACCACCCGGCGCTGGGGCGGCGGGCTGCCATCCGGCTCCTGAATCGGCAGATAGCGGATGTAGGGCTCGTCGCCACGACGCCTGCGCGGACTGGACAGCGCATCGGTGGGCACCGACAGACGCGGCACCAGGGTCACCCCCATGCCGGCGGCAACCATGTGCTTGATGGTCTCCAGCGACGAACCTTCGAAGCTGCGGCGGATGCCCTCGGCGTTGCTGGCGTAGCGCGCAAACTCGGGGCAGACCTCCAGCACGTGGTCGCGAAAGCAATGGCCCGCGCCCAGCAGCAGCATGGTCTCATCGCGCAGCTGCTTGGTGCTGACCGAGCTTTCCTGCGCCAGCGGGTGGGTGCTGGGCACGGCAGCATAGAACGGCTCGTCGTACAGGGGGGCCGTGGCCAGTCCCGAATCGGGGAAGGGCTCGGCCAGAATGGCGCAATCGATCTCACCGGTGCGCAGCATCTCCAGCAGCTTGACGGTGAAGTTCTCCTGCAGCATGAGCGGCATTTGCGGCGTGCGGGCAATGGAGTTGCGCACCAGATCGGGCAGCAGATAGGGGCCGATGGTGTAGATCACCCCCAGGGTGAGCACGCCTGCCAGAGGGTCCTTACCGCGCTTGGCAATTTCCTTGATCTCGGCGGCCTGGTCCAGCACGCTTTGCGCCTGGCGCACGATCTCCTCACCCAGCGCTGTGACACTGACTTCGTTGGAGCTGCGCTCGAACAACTTCACGTCCAGCTCTTCCTCGAGCTTCTTCACCGCAACCGACAACGTGGGCTGAGAGACGAAGCAGGCTTCGGCAGCGCGACCGAAATGCCTTTCACGGGCCACGGCGACGATGTATTTCAGTTCGGTCAATGTCATAAGAAACAACAAAAAAGAGAACGGATTTCATCCAAAAAGGAGGCGGATGATCGTCGATATTTGCCCAATCTGCCGAGCAGACACAATTCAGGCTTTCAGGTAATCGGCTTTATTGCCCAGCCAGCGCTCGATGTGCTGCTGGGCCTGTTGCGGAAACCGGGCGAGCATACGCGGAGCCAGCGCGCGTGCCCATTCCAGCAGTGCCATGTCTTGATCCAGGTCCGCAAAACGCAGCATGGCCGCACCCGACTGACGCGCACCCAGAAACTCGCCGGGGCCACGGATTTCCAGATCACGGCGCGCAATTTCAAAACCATCGTTGGTCTCGGCCATGGCGCGCAGGCGCTCCTTGCCGGAATCGGACAGGCGGCCACTCTCCCCCACCGAATACAACAGCACACAGGCCGAGGCCACGGCACCGCGCCCCACGCGGCCGCGCAGCTGGTGCAGCTGCGACAGGCCAAAACGCTCGGCATGCTCGATTACCATCAGCGAGGCATTGGGCACGTCCACCCCCACTTCAATCACCGTGGTGGCCACCAGCAGCCCCATCTGGCCGCTGGCAAACATCTCCATCACGGCCTTTTTCTCGGCTGCCGACATGCGCGAGTGCAGCAGCCCTACCAGCACGCCGGGCAGGGCCGCACTCAGTTCGGCATGGGTGGCGGTGGCATTACTCAGATCCAGGCTTTCGCTCTCTTCGATCAGGGGACAGACCCAGTACACCTGCCGCCCCTGGGCCAGCTGCGCGGCCAGGCGCTGGATCAGCTCGTCCTTGCGGCTGTCCGGCAGCACGCGCGTGACGATGGGCGTGCGCCCCGGGGGCAGCTCATCGATCACCGAGACATCCAGATCGGCGTAGTAGCTCATGGCCAGGGTGCGCGGAATGGGCGTGGCGCTCATCATGAGCAAATGCGGCTCCAGCCCCGCATGCGCCAGCTTGCCGCGCAGCGCCAGGCGCTGGGCCACGCCAAAGCGGTGCTGCTCATCGATCACGGCCAGCGCCAGGTTGTGGAACTGCACCTGCTCCTGAATCACCGCATGGGTGCCAACCACCAGCGCCGCCTCGCCACTGGCCACCAGCTCCAGCATGGCGGCACGCTCCTTTTTCCTTTGCGCGCCGGACAGCCACGCCACCTTTTTGCCCATCGGCACGAGCAGCGGCTCCAGCCAGCCCACGAGCTTGGCAAAGTGCTGCTCGGCCAGGATTTCGGTCGGCGCCATCAGCGCACACTGCCAGCCGGCAGCGATACAGACCATGGCCGACATGGCCGCCACCACGGTCTTGCCCGAGCCCACATCACCCTGCAGCAGCCGGTGCATGGGCTGGGTGCGGGCCATGTCGGCGGCAATTTCGCGGCAGACGCGCTCCTGCGCCGCCGTCAGGGCAAACGGCAGGGCGGCACGCAGCTGCTCCACCAGACTGGGTTGCCCGGCAGGGGAAGGCGGCACCTGCAACGCCGGCGCACGCAGGCTGGCCCGAACCTGCCGCGCCTGGTATTGCGACAGTTGCTGGGCCAGCAGCTCCTCGGCCTTCAGGCGCTGCCAGGCCGGATGGCTGCGGTCCTCCAGCGTGCTGAGCGCCACATCCGGCGAAGGGTTGTGCAAAAACAATAGTGCATCACGCAGACTGGGCAATGGCTTCAAGCCATTTTCATCCCAATAATTGGCAATCGGCGGCTGGGCATCCCGGGGCAAGGTTTCCGGCAGCTGCACACGCTGCAAGGCCGTGGCAATGGCGCGACGCACATAGGCCTGCGGCAGACCAGCGGCCACCGGATAGATGGGCGTCAACGCCTGGGGCAGCTCGCCACCGGCGGCCTTGCAGGTGGGGTGCAGCATCTGCCGCCCCCAGAACCCGCCCTTGACTTCGCCACGGATGCGCCAGCGCGAACCCACGGCCATGGCTTTCTGCTGGGAGGCATAGAAGCTGAAGAACGTCAGCACGCAGGTGGCGCTGCCATCATCGACCGTCACCTTGAGCATGCGCCGGGGACGCTGTTGCACCTCGCAGGCGGTGACCGTGGCCTCGATCTGCACCGTGTCGCCCTCACGCGCATTCTTCAGCAGCGTGATGCGCGTCTCGTCCTCATAGCGCAGCGGCAGATGCAGGGCCAGATCGATGTCGCGCACCAGCCCCAGCTTGAGCATGGCCTGGCGGGCAGGACTGGGCCTGGCCGCCTTGGCGGCCGCCGATGACGCAGGACGTGGGTGTGCTGGCGCAGCGTGCATAAATTCTTGACAGTTGGTGCCATACGTGGCGCTGTCGCGCAGGCTACCATGCCCACTGGCGTACGCGCGCCAAGCACAGTTCAGCGTTTCGTATGTACAAGAAAGTCACCATTCAACAACTACGTTTGGGTATGCATGTGCACGCCCTGGGCGGAGCGTGGATACACCATCCGTTCTGGCGTAGTTCATTTCTGCTGGATGACCCGGAAGACCTGCGGCTGCTGCGCACCAGCAGTGTGCCGGAGGTGTGGATCGACACGTCCAAAGGGTTGGACGTTCATCAGGGTAAGGTCACTGCGCACGATGCGCCCGAACAGGCCGAGCCCCCGGTCCTGGAAGTCTTCACACCGCACGGCACCGATGCCACCCCCCTGGGGCTGGAAGTTGCCCATGCCCGCGCCCTGTGCGCGCAGGCGCGCGACGCCGTAATGGAAATGTTCAGCCAGGCACGCATGGGGCAGACCGTCAACATGCTGAAGAACTCGAGCCTGGTCAACGAGATCACCGAGTCGGTCGTGCGCAACCCGGACGCCCTGATCAGCGTGGCCCGCCTCAAGACCGCCGACAACTACACCTACATGCACTCGGTGGCCGTCAGCGCCCTCATGGTGGCGCTGGCCCAGCAGCTGGGTTTTGACGAAGCCGGCGTCCATCAGGCCGCCATGGCCGGTCTGCTGCACGACATTGGCAAGGCCCACTCCGATCTGGAGATTCTGAACAAACCCGGCCCGCTGACCGACCTGGAGTTCGCCCACATGAAGCACCACCCCGTGGCGGGCTACGAGCTGCTCAAGCACAGCGTGGAGGACGATCTGGTGCTGGACGCCTGCCGCCACCACCACGAGCGCCTGGACGGCACGGGCTACCCGGACCGCCTGCAGGGCGATCAGATCAGCCAGCTGGCGCGCATGGCCGCCATCTGCGACGTGTACGACGCCATCACCTCCGACCGCCCCTACAAGAAGGGCTGGTCGCCCGCCGTGGCCCTGCAGCGCATGGCCCAGTGGCGCGACACCCACCTGGACGCCAGAATCTTCGGCGCCTTCGTCAAGACCCTGGGGGTGTACCCCATCGGCAGCCTGGTGCGCCTGAGCAACGGTGAGCTGGCCGTGGTCTATGCCGTCCACAAGGACAGCCTGCTGACCCCGAAGGTGGTGCGCTTCTACGACACCAGCCGCCACTGCCTGACGGCACCGCCCGAGCGCACCGACCTCAGCCGCGCGCCCCACCTGACCATCGTGCAGCGCGAAGACCCGCAGCAGTGGTCCTTCAACAACCTGGAAAGCCTGTGGCAGGCCGCTGCCCACGCCGATGCGCAAGCCGAAATGCTGGCAGCGGCGGCTGCCAGTGCCACGGCGCAGCAGACGGCCTGCGCTGCCGCGTAAGCACCTGCACAGCCCGACGCCATGCGGCGGCACGGGCTGTGCCACCATCGCCAGCAGGGGGCATGGTTTTTGCGACAATCGCGCCCTTGTTTTTCTTGGAACGGGCTTGTTCGGCCCTCAAGCATCCATGCCCAACCAGCGCTTTTCCCTGCGTGACTTCGACTTTCACCTTCCCCCTGAGCTGATTGCCCAGCACCCGTGTGCCCAGCGCAGCGCCTCGCGCCTGCTTGACGGGCGCAGCAGCCCCCCCGTCGATCGCATCTTTCACCAGCTGCCCAGCCTGCTGCAGCCGGGCGACCTGCTGGTCTTCAACGACACCCAGGTGGTCAAGGCGCGCATCTTTGGCGAGAAGGCCAGCGGCGGCAAGCTGGAGCTGCTCATCGAGCGCGTGCTGCCCGGCGGCAACGAGGTCGTGGCGCACATGAAGGTCAGCAAAAAGCCCCAGCCCGGCGCGCGCCTGCACCTGGCCGGTGGTCTGGCCCACGGCGGCTTTGACGCCACCTTGCTGGGGCGCTGGCCCGATGCCAATGGCCCGCTGTTCCACCTGGCGCTGCACGGTGCCAACGGCGCCACGCCCTGGCAACTGATGGAGCAGTTTGGCCACCTGCCGCTGCCGCCCTACATCGAACGCCACCAGAACGCCGACGAAGACCCGGACGAAAAGGAAGACGCCGAACGCTACCAGACCGTGTTCGCCCGGCATCCCGGCGCCGTGGCCGCGCCCACCGCCGCACTGCACTTTGATGAAGGCGTGCTCGCCGCCCTCAAGACCCAGGGCGTCGAGACCGCCAACGTCACCCTGCACGTCGGCGCCGGCACCTTTCAGCCGGTAAAGACCGAGGACCTGAGCCAGCACCAGATGCACAGCGAGTGGTACGACATCCCCCTGGCCACCCTGGCCGCGCTGGAGCGCTGCCGCCAGCGCGGCGGACGCATCCTGGCCGTGGGCACCACCAGCGTGCGCACGCTGGAGTCGTGGGCCGCCAGCGGCAAGACCACGGGCGATACCACCATCTTCATCACGCCGGGCTTTGAGTTCCAGGTGGTCGATCTGCTGCTGACCAACTTCCACCTGCCCAAGAGCACGCTGATGATGCTGGTCAGCGCCTTTGCCGGTTACGAGCACATCCGCGCCCTGTACCAGCACGCCATCGGACAGCAGTACCGCTTCTTCAGCTATGGCGACGCGATGCTGCTGGAGCGCCGACGCTGAACCAGACCAGGCCGCGCGCCACGCCCTTCAGTAGCCGTGCTGCTGGCGAAAGGCGCGCGCAGCGCTGAAGTGGCCGTTGCCGATGAAAGGCACCGGCGGGCGCAGCGCCGATAGCGGCGAGGGATGGTTGCTGGTGAGCACCAGATGCCCGCGATCGCCGGGAATGAGGCGCCGCTTGGCCTGCGCGTGGCTGCCCCAGAGCATGAACACCGTCGGGCGCCCCTGCTCGGCCACGTGGCGGATCACCGCATCGGTCAGCACCTCCCAGCCCTTGCCGGCGTGGCTGGCCGGCTGGCCCTCTTCCACCGTCAGGCAGGTATTCAGCAGCAGCACGCCGTTTTGCGCCCATTTCACCAGCGAGCCGCCGGGATGGGGAAACGGCGGAAACGGCACGCCCAGATCGCGCTGGAGTTCCTTGAAGATGTTTTGCAGCGACGGCGGCAGGCGCACGCCCGGCGCCACGGAAAAGGCCAGCCCCTCGGCCTGCCCGCGCCCGTGGTAGGGGTCCTGCCCCAGGATGACCACGCGCACCGCATCGGCATCGGTCAACTCCAGCGCACGCAGGGGTTGGGGCGGGAAGATGACGGCGCCGGCATCCAGGCGCTGCTGCAAAAATTTTTGCAACGCCTGACCTTGCGCGCTGGCAAAGAACTGCGTCACCAGCGCCTGCCAGCCCGGGGCCACCGGCCAATGCTCGGGCTGGGCGCTGCGCAGCTGGTCGGAGGGGGTGGGCAACAGGGAAGAATTCATAAAACTTGTAGCTTGTTCCGCTGAAGAAGAAACGTTTTTAGCACATAAGTGCCTTGAAATCGTTTGTAAATCAGCGCAAGGCGCTTAGCTTTCGATAGCTGCAGCATGCACGCGGTTGCGCCCTGCCTCCTTGGCGGCATACAGCTGCGCATCGGCCTGGGCCAGCAGCTGCTCGGGCTGCCCCTGCATGTCGGGCACCTGCGACGCCACGCCCACGCTGATGCTCACCAGTTGCACCTCGCCCTTGGCGGCCGCATGCGGCAGTTGCAGATTGCGCACCGCCTGCAACATCTGCCGGGCCTTTTCCCGGGCACCCGCCAGCGTGCACTCGGGCAGCAGGCAGACAAACTCCTCGCCCCCATAACGCGCCACCAGATCGTAGGAGCGCCCCATGCACGTGCGCAGCACATCGGCCACCGCGCGCAGGCATTCGTCGCCCTTCTGGTGGCCGTAGTGGTCGTTGTACTGCTTGAAGTAGTCGATGTCGATCATCAGCACCGCCAGATGCTGCTGGTTGCGGCGGCAGCGCAGCCATTCGTATTGCAGCCGCTGGTCGAACTGGCGCCGGTTGGGCAGACCGGTCAGGGCATCGACAAAGGCCAGCTGCTCCAGCATGGTGCTGTAGTTGTGTTCGGCGGTGCGGTCCACAAAGGTGACCAGCAGGTTGCTGCCAAAGCGCAGGCCACCGATGGCCACCAGCATGACCTGCCCGGACCTGGTCGTGATGCGGTACTCCTGGCTGGGGATGTAGCCATCGTGCGTGGCCGCATGCTCCAGTGCCCGGCGCCACTCCCCTCCCACCTGGTTGCGGTATTCGGGATCGGGGTAGGCACGCACCGCCCATTCGTCCATGGTGGGCACCTCGGCCTCGCTGTAGCCGAAGTAGTCCATGAAGCGCTGATTGCGAAAGTACACGCGCCGCTGCTCATCGACCATGCACAAACCCACCGGCATGGCATGGAGCAGGTGTTGCAGCATGGACTGGGCTTCCTGCAGCTCCACGGCCTGGCGCTTGAGTTCGGTCAGATCGGTGTTGGTGCCCACCACGCGCAGCGGATAGCCATGCACATCGGTCTTGATGACGCGGCCCTTGCCGTGCGTCCAGCGGTAGCTGCCGTCCTTGGTGCGCAGGCGGTGCACGCAGTCGAACTCCATGCTGCTGCCATCCAGGCAGCGCTGCCACTCCTCCTGCACGCGCGGCCAGTCCTCCGGATGCACGCGCTGCGCCCATTCCTGAATGCTGCTGCCGATATCGGCATCGTCGTAGCCGAGCAGCGCCTTCCAGGCCATGGAGTAGTAGGCCACCCCGGTGCGCGGATTGCAGTCCCACACGCCCTGGCCAGTGGCCACCAGCACGGCATGCCACAGGTTGTCCAGCGCCTGGTTCTTGTCCTGCAGCGATTGCTCCTGACGGCGCAGGTGCTGCTGCATCAGGTGCAGGCCATGCGCCACCCCCAGACCCACCAGCACATAAAACGCCAGCGCACTCCACAGCAGCACGCGCCAGGACGAGAACACGGCCCGCACGCTGCGCCCCACGGCCACCACCAGGTGGTGGTCCATGTCCAGCCCCGCTGGCTGCACCGCATGCACCGCCACCAGTTGCTGCTGCTGACCGTCCTGCAACACGTCCCGCAGCATGAGCTGCTGCGCCCCGCTGTCGCGCAGCTGGGCCAGCACGCGCGCCGGCTCTGGCAGGGCGGCCTCCTCCTGTTCATCCGCGTCTGCCTGATCTTCCCGGCCCGGCTGCTTTTCCCAGACAAAGCGCTGCCCCTGATCGTGGATCAGCATGACGTACATGTCCGGCGCGTACACCACCGAGCGCAGCAGGGTGGCAAAGTCCCTAGGGTGCAGCGCCACGATGAGCACGCCCTGAACACTGCCATCGGCCGCCCACACCGCGCGCGCCAGAGGCAGCTTCCACAGCCCATGGCCAGACTCGAACGGCGTGCCAACCAGCAGGCGGTCGTGCTTCGGGTGCTGCTGCGCGGAGCGAAAGCAGGGACAATCGCTCAGGTCCTTGCCCAGCAGCTGCTCCAGATTGCTGGCCCGCACCTGCCCCTGGGCATCCAGCCACACCCAGGTGAAGGTGCCTACTCCCTCCATGGCATCGACCAGCGGCTGGGCGCGCTCCCGCGCCAGGGCGGCGCCACCCAGCTCCAGATCCGGGGTGCTGGAAACCACATCCCGCAGCCGCAGCAGCGCCCGGTCGATGACCTGCAACTGGCGCGCCAGGTTGTCGCGCACCACGGAGGCATGATGCGCCAGATGCTGGCGCTCGCCCCGGACGATGCCCTGGTAGTGCAGCCCAAGCCCCAGCGACAGCAGCACTCCGATGACCAGCCACGCCAGCGCCAGCCACCACCATTCACGGCGGTAACGATCGGTGGGGGGCAGGAGCAGATGCAGCACAGCGGCCTTGTTTACACAAAGAAACAAACGGGCGATTCTAGGGAGAAAACCAGGCGCTCCATGGGGGGGATGTCCCCATGGCGTCCAGCCAGCGCGCAGCTACCAACTCCGGCCCAGGGGCGGCGCCCCCACACGCCAGGCACAGTTGCCAGGTACAGGCTGGCATCAGGCCGCAAACAGCCTGGCCAGCGCCTGCCCCGGATCGGGCGCGCGCATGAAGGCCTCACCCACCAGAAAGCTGTGGATGCCGGCATCGCGCATGGTCTTCACATCGTCCTGGGTCAGGATGCCCGATTCGGTCACCAGCAGGCGATCGGCAGGCACTTCCTTTTGCAGCTGGAGCGTGGTCTGGATATCGACTTCAAAGGTGCGCAGGTTGCGGTTGTTCACGCCCACCAGCGGGGTTTTCAATTTGAGTGCCCGCTGCATTTCTTCAGCGTCGTGTACTTCCACCAGCACCGCCATCTCCAGGCTGTGCGCGATCTGCTCCATCTCGGCCATCAGCGCATCGTCCAGGCAGGCGGCAATCAGCAGCACGCAATCGGCGCCCATGGCGCGCGACTCGTAGATCTGGTACGGATCGACCATGAAGTCCTTGCGCAACACCGGCAGCAGCGTGCTGGCGCGCGCCTGCTTGAGGTAGTCGGGCTGGCCCTGGAAGAACTGGCGGTCGGTCAGCACCGAGAGGCACGCCGCGCTGATCTTGCCGTTGCCCACCATGTAGCTTTGCGCAATGTCCACGGGGTCAAAGTCCGGGCGGATCACGCCCTTGCTGGGGCTGGCCTTCTTGACCTCGGCAATCACGCCCGCCTGGCCTTTTGCGATCTTGGCGCGCAGCGCGCCCACAAAGTCGCGCGTGGACAGGCGGCTTTCCGCATCGCGGCGCATTTCGGCAAGCGGTACGGCCTTTTTCGCGGCGGCAACTTCCTGCACCTTTACGTCGCAGATTTTTTTCAGGATGTCAGACATGGCTTTCCTCGGTGTTCTTGATCGGGCTGGGCGCTGGTGCGCTGTGCGGGGCACGCACCACCTTCATGATGATGTAGTGCATGGCCGCACCGACAACGATAAACAGCAGCGACACGCCCAGCACAATCCACGTGCCGGGGTCGCTCCAAATGGGGGCATCGAGCAGGCTCATGCGCTGAGCTTTTGGCTATAGGCCACCAGCTCGTGCAGCTTTTTGAGCGCTGCGCCGCTATCAATCACTGCCTGCGCGCGCTGCAGACCTTCCTCGATGCTCGTGACCACGTTGGCCGCATACAGCGCCGCACCGGCGTTCAGGCAGACGATGTCGCGCGCCGGGCCGGGCTCACCCTGCAGCACGCCCATGAGCATGGCCTTGGAGTCTTCGGGCGTTTCGACCTTGAGCGCGCGGGTGCCCGCCATGCGCAGACCAAAGTCTTCGGGGTGGATTTCGTACTCGCGCACCACGCCGTCCTTGAGTTCACCGACCATGGTGCCGGCGCCCAGGCTGATCTCGTCCAGCCCATCGCGGCCATAGACCACCAGCGCATGCTCAGCGCCGAGGCGCTGCAGCGCGCGCACCTGGATGCCGACCAGGTCTTCGTGGAACACGCCCATCAGGATGTTGGGCGCGCCGGCGGGGTTGGTCAGGGGGCCCAGGATGTTGAAGATGGTGCGCACGCCCAGTTCCTTGCGCACGGGGGCCACGTTCTTCATGGCGGGGTGGTGGTTGGGCGCGAACATGAAGCCGATGCCCACGTCGCGGATGCAATCGGCAATCTGTTCGGGCTTGAGGTTGATGTTCACGCCCAGCGCTTCCATGGCGTCGGCGCTGCCGGACTTGCTGCTCACGCTGCGCCCGCCGTGCTTGCTGACCTTGCCGCCCGCCGCGGCGATCACAAAGGTCGCGCAGGTGGAGATGTTGAAGGTGTTGGCGCCGTCGCCGCCGGTGCCGACGATATCGACCAGATGGGTCTTGTCATGCACCTGCACCTTGTTGGAGAACTCGCGCATCACCTCGGCTGCGGCGGAAATTTCGCCAATGGTTTCCTTCTTCACGCGCAGGCCGGTGATGATGGCCGCGGTCATGACCGGCGAGAGCTCGCCGCGCATGATCAGGCGCATCAGGTGCAGCATCTCGTCGTGGAAAATTTCGCGGTGCTCGATGGTGCGTTGCAGCGCTTCCTGCGGGGTGATGGTGTTCACGTGGTGGGTGTTGGACATGGCTTTCTCTGAATTCAGGAGCTGCAGGCGCTTGCCAATCAATGATTTCCAGGGATTTTTGATATGAAACCCTTGTGTATCCTGCGCTTGCAGCTATCAAAACAAAGGCCACCGCAGTGGATGGCCTGGGAAGTACGGGTCAGGGCTGCTGCAAAAAGTTTTTCAGCATGGCGTGACCGTGCTCGGTGAGGATGCTTTCCGGGTGGAACTGCACACCCTCTACCGGCAGCAGCTTGTGGCGCACGCCCTGGATTTCGCCGTCCTCGCTGGTGGCCGTCACCGCCAGGCAGTCGGGCAGCGTGGCGCGGTCGATGACCAGCGAGTGGTAGCGGTTGACGGTGAAATGCTGCGGCAGTCCGGCAAACACGCCCTTTTGGTCGGTGGTGATGACGCTGGTCTTGCCATGCATCTGCTGGCCCGCGCGGATGATGTCGCCACCAAAGGCCGCGCCAATGGCCTGGTGGCCCAGGCACACGCCCAGCAGCGGCAGCTTGCCGGCAAAGTGCTGGATGGTGGCCACGGAAATGCCCGCTTCGGCCGGCGAGCACGGGCCGGGCGAGATCACGATGCGCTGCACGCCCTCGCGCTCGACCAGCTCGATGAGCTGCTCCAGCGTCATTTCGTCGTTGCGCACGACCAGCACCTCGGCGCCCAGCTCGCCCAGGTACTGCACGATGTTGTAGGTAAAGCTGTCGTAGTTATCCAGCATCAGGACTTTCATTCCAGGCCCTCCTCGACCAGTTCTGCCGCGCGCAGCAGGGCGCGTGCCTTGTGTTCGGTTTCCTGCCACTCCAGCTCGGGCACGGAATCGGCCACCACGCCCGCAGCAGCTTGCACATACAGCGTGCCGTCCTTGATCACGCCGGTGCGAATGGCAATGGCCATGTCCATGTGGCCGGCAAAGCTCAAGTAACCCACCGCACCACCGTAGATGCCGCGTTTGGTCGGCTCCAACTGGTCGATCAGCTCCATGGCGTGCACCTTGGGCGCACCCGAGAGCGTGCCTGCCGGGAAGGTGGCCTTGAGCACGTCCATGCTGCTCAGGCCGTCCTTCAAAATGCCCTCGACGTTGCTGACGATGTGCATCACATGGCTGTAGCGCTCCACCACAAAGGCTTCGGTGACCTTGACGCTGCCGGTCTTGGCAATGCGGCCAATGTCGTTGCGCGCCAGGTCGATCAGCATCACGTGCTCGGCGCGCTCCTTGGGATCGGCCAGCAGTTCCTGCTCGGTGGCCAGATCCACTTCCTGCGTGGCGCCGCGCGGGCGGGTGCCGGCCAGCGGGCGGATGGTGATTTTTTCGCCACCTTCCACTTTGTCCTGGCGCACCAGAATTTCGGGGCTGGAGCCCACCACCTGGAAGTCGCCAAAGTTGTAGAAGTACATATAGGGCGAGGGGTTGAGCGAGCGCAGCGCGCGGTACAGGCTCAAAGGCGATTCGGTGTAGCGCTTGTGGATGCGCTGGCCCACTTGCACCTGCATAAAGTCGCCCGCCGCAATCAGATCCTTGGCCCTTTGCACTGCAGCCAGATAGTCCTGCTTGGCAAAGCTGCGCTGCGCCGGATGGCTGTCGCCGCCTTTGATCTGCGGCACGCTGACCGAGTAGCGCAGCAGCTCCTTCAATTCGCGCATGCGCTTTTTGGCACGGCTGTAGCTTTCGGGGCGGCTAGGGTCGGCATAGACGATGAAGTACAGCTTGCCCGAGAGGTTGTCGATCACCGCCAACTCTTCGCATTGCAGCAGCAGGATGTCGGGGCAGTCGATGCCATCGGGCGGGCAGGTCTTCTCCAGTTTGGGCTCGATGTAGCGCACCGCATCGTAGCCAAAGTAACCGGCCAGACCACCGCAAAAGCGCGGCAGGCCAGGCACCAGCGCCACTTTCAGGCGCTGCTGGTACTGGGCGATGAAATCCAGCGGATTGCCATGGTGCGTCTCCACCACCTGGCCATCGGTGACGACTTCGGTCTTGGCAGCATCACCAAAGCCGCTGGCACGCAGCAAGGTGCGCGCAGGCAGGCCGATGAAGCTGTAGCGGCCAAAACGCTCGCCACCTTCAACAGACTCCAGCAAAAAGCTGTTGGAGCCATCGCCGTGGGCGTGCGCCAGCTTCAGGTACAGCGACAGCGGCGTTTCCAGGTCGGCAAACGCCTCGGTCATCAGGGGGATGCGGTGGTAGCCGGCACGTGCCAGGCTTTGAAATTCCAGCTCGGTAATCACGGGGGGACTTCCTTGGGAGGCGCAGCACCCGCTGGGTGACGTGGGTGACAGGAAGACCGGGGCGCTGCAGTTCACTCTTTCGGCCCACGCGCATCGGGCGGGGCCACGGGTGCGTGCCAGGGCGGCACACGATTCAAGCGGTCAAGTGGGCAGGCTTACGCCAGGGCCAGGCTCCCCGGTCGGCACAACCTGCGATACGCGCGTAGTGAATGAACATGGGACGGGAGTGTAGCGCAGCCGCAGCGCGCCACAAGGCTTGCACTCCTCCAGGCGCAGCCCAGGAACTCTCGCGTTATCCCCATGCGGATTTACCCGCCATTGGCGCGCCTCGGCCTTGCCCTGTGTCACCGAGGTCGGGACAATGGCAACAGAAAAAGAACGATCGTTCTTATTTTTATTCTGGAGACTGCCATGATCCATCCTCCGCTGCGGTCGCTGACGCGTCCCGTCCTGGTGTTCGGGCTGCTGGCCGTACTGGGCCTGGCGCCGATGGCGCAGGCCGACGACGCGGTGCCCGCCGAGCAACTGGTACTGGCCGAGCAGCGCCTGCAGCTCAACGGCAGCGGCACGCGGCGCAAGGCCGTGTTCCAGATCTACACCGCCGCGCTGTACCTGGGCCAGCCCGCGCACAGCCTGCAGCAGGTGGTGGAGCAGGACGGCCCCAAGCGGCTGCTGGTGCAGATGCTGCGCGACATCGACGCCAACGAACTGGGCAAGCTCTTCACCCAGGGCATCGAACGCAACACGCAGCGCGAGCAGTTTGCGCGCCTGGTGCCCGGCATCCTGCACATCAGCGAACTGTTCGCCCGCCAGAAGCGCCTGAAAAAGGGCGACAGCTTCAGCCTGGACTGGGTGCCCGCCACAGGGCTGAGCATTCGCATCAACAACCAGGCGCCATCTGCGCCGATGAACGATCCGGAATTCTTCGCCGCGCTGCTGAGCATCTGGCTGGGCCCGCAGCCAGCCGATGAGCAACTCAAGGCCGCGCTGCTGGGCACAAATGCTCAAAATTAAATAGCTGCATCCACATAAATAAAAACGGTTTCAAGGATTTTTTCCTTGAAACCGTTGCTTCATCAACGCAAGCAGCTCTCTTTTTTCAAGAACTGCCCCGCATCGGCAAACTTCAGTCCTGCACCAGCTTGCGGTAGTAGTTGGGCAGCGCAAACAGCGCGCCATGAATGTCGGCGTTGTAGTACTGCAGATCGCCCACACCGCGCTCGGCCAGGCGCTGGGCGATGACCTCGGCGCCCACGCTGGCCGGCTGCAGCGTGTCCGAGCACACCGCCATGCCCCAGTAAGCGCCGTACAGCGGCACGTACACGCCATAGCAGGCCACCTGGGCAAAGGTCTGGCGCAGCGTGGCGGTCAGGTTGCGCACCTGCTCGGGGTGGAAGATGGGGCTGCCCAGGTGCAGCACCAGCGCACCGCCGGGATTGAGCACACGCTGCATGCGCTGCAGGGCCGGGGCGCTGTAGAGCGAACCGGCGGGCGTGTCCGGATCGGTCAGGTCCATGACGATGAGGTCAAAGCGCTCGCTGGTCGTATCGACATAGGCCATGCCGTCGCCAATCTGCAGCTGCAGGCGCGGATCGCTCCAGACGCCATTGTGCACGGCCTGCAGCTGCTCCTTGCTGGCCTGGATGACGGCCTCGTCCAGCTCGGCCAGCACCACGCGCTGCATGGTGTTGTGTTTGAGCAACTCTTCGGCCATGCCGCCATCGCCGCCGCCGATGATCAGCGCCTGCTGCGGCCGGGGGTGCGCCGTGGCTGCCGGGTGGGCCATGCACTCGTGGTAGAAGAATTCGTCGCGCTCGCTGGTCATGAAGCAGTTGTCCAGACGCATCACGCGGCCAAAGCTGGGCGTGTCCATCATCTCCAGCGTCTGGAACGGCGTTTGCGAGCGCTGCACGTTGTGTGCGCGCAGACCGAAGGCGGCATCGTCGGTCAGGCGCTCCATCACCCAGGGGTACTGGCCCACGGTGTCGGTGGAAATGTCACCGCGCCACAGCTGCTGGCGCACGGCGTCCCTGGGCGCGTATGCGGCCACGACACCATCCATCAGCTTCTGCGCCTTGGCCGAGTTGTCGCCCGAGAAATTGCACACGTACACGTCGATGGTGACGTTGCCCGTCTCCGGCCAAGTGTGGATGGCCAGGTGCGACTCCGCCAGCAGCACCGTACCCGTCACCCCGCCGGGCTGGCCCTGCCATTCGGGAAACTTCACCCATTTGTCGTCCACCAGGGTAAGGCCAGAGGCATGGGTCTGACTTCGGCACAACTGTGCAATGGTGTCGGCACAAATCATCAGTGCCTGATCACAAGCGCATTGGTACAAGTCGGCGGTCAAGTGCAAACCCTGCATTTCGTGGATACCTCCTGGGAGTGTCATCCAGGGCGAAAAGCTTCTCCCTGGAACAAGATAGTGGTGGCAGTTTTTGGGAAAACCGGCAAGTTTAAGGCAACTGCTTGCAAAAGTGCTTTAACACCAGCTAATTGCTCAAACATCACCCCTGCCCCAGGCCGGCCTGCGGACAATGGATACACGCCGTAAAAAACTGTCCATTCCACAACAAAAAGTCAATGCACCCGCCGGGCAGGCGGGCACCGAGGGATTCCTGTCATGCCGACCGACCAGACCGTCCGCTCCCTGGCCATGGCCGCCGTGTGCGCCGCATGTGCCCTGACCACTTCCTGGGGCCATGCCACAGGGCGCGCCGCAGCTGTGCCGCCCACCGTCTCCACGACTGCTGCCCCAGGCGCGATCGAACTGGCCCAGGTTCGCTTTGCACCACAACTGTCCCTGCACGGTAGCACGTTGCAACTGAACGGCGCCGGCATCCGCCACAAGCTGATGTTCAAGGTGTACGCCGCCGGGCTGTACCTGCCGAAGAAAGCGCACACCCTGGACGAGATCAACGCCCAGGAGGGCCCCAAGCGCATCCGGCTGGTGCCGCTGCGCACCATCGATGCCGAGGAGCTCTCGCGCCTGTTCCTGCGCAGCCTGGAAAACAACACCGAAAAGGCCACCTTCTACCGTCTGGCACCTTCCATGCTGCAGATCAGCAAGGTGTTCACCGACATCAAGAAGCTGCAGCCCGGCGACGAGCTGACCATGGACTGGGTGCCAGGCACCGGCACCATCGTCTCGCACAACGGCAACGTCAAGTCCGACACCTTCACCGAGAGCATGTTCTTCGATGCGCTGGTGGGCATCTGGCTTGGCCCTCGCCCCGCTGACCCGACGCTCAAGCAGGCCCTGCTGGGCCTGCCGCCAGATTAGACAGACGCAGGCGGCAGAGCGGCCGCCACCCCTTCCTCCCTCCCCTGACAGAGAAAGTATTGGCCATGCAACTGAGCAATCTGAAAGTCGGCACCCGCCTGAACCTTGGCTTTGGCCTGATCCTTCTCATCATGGCGCTGGTTTCAGTGGCCGGCATCTGGCGCCTGCAGGACATGATCAACGCCATGCAGACCATGACCACGCAGGACACCGAGCGCCTGCGCGTCACCATGCAGTGGCAGGAGGCGGTGGCACAGAACTGGATCCGCACCCGCGCCATCCTGCTCAATGCGGACGCCAGCTTCATGCATGGCTGGAAGGCCGAGGTGGACGCCACCTCCGCGCGCATCAGCGAGGCGCAGAAGAAGGTCGAGAGCCTGCTGCGCACCGAGCGGGACCACGCCCTGTTTGCCGAGATCGGCAAGCGCCGCGAAGCCTACCGTGGGCCGCGCGCTGCGCTGCTGGAGCGCAAGGCCGCGCTGGAGGATGTCTCCAGCGCCGTGGAGCGTGAGCTGCTGCCCCTGGCACAGGCCTACAACCAGTCGCTGGAGGACTTCACCGCCCACCAGTACCAGGCATACGGCGCAGCGCGCGACAGCGCCCTGAACAAGGCACGCCAGGGCCAGATCGTGCTGCTGGCCGGGCTGGGCCTGGCGCTGACGCTGGGCATTGCCGCCGCCCTCGCCCTGGCGCGCTCCATCACCACCCCGCTGGCGCACGCCGTACGCCACGCCGAAGCCATTGCCGAAGGCCAGCTCTCCCGCACCATCACGACCCAGGGCCGGGATGAAACTGCCGAGCTGCTGCACGCCCTGCACGCCATGCAGAGCAAGCTGATGGAAATCGTGGCCAGCGTGCGCCACAACGCAGACAGCGTGGCTACGGCCAGCACCCAGATTGCCCAGGGCAACCACGACCTGTCCGAGCGCACCGAACAGCAGGCCAGCGCCCTGCAGCAAACCGCCGCCTCCATGGAGCAGCTGGGCTCCACGGTGCGCCAGAACGCCGACAACGCCGCGCAGGCCAACCAGCTGGCCGTCAGCGCCAGCAACGTCGCCAGCCAGAGCGGCGCCGTAGTCGATGAAATGGTCACCGCCATGCACGGCATCCGGGAAAACAGCCGCCGCATTGCCGACATCATCAACGTGATCGACGGCATCGCCTTCCAGACCAACATCCTGGCCCTGAACGCTGCCGTGGAGGCTGCCCGTGCTGGCGAGCAGGGCCGCGGCTTTGCCGTGGTGGCCGGGGAAGTGCGCGCCCTGGCCGGTCGCAGCTCGGACGCGGCCAAGGAGATCAAGCAGCTGATCGACACCAGCATGCAGCGCGTGGAGCAAGGCTCGCAGCTGGCCGACCGCACCGGCGCCTCCATGCAGGAGATGGTCAACGCCATCCGCCGCGTCACCGACATCATGGGCGAGATCAGCGCCGCCAGCCGCGAGCAAAGCGCGGGCGTGCTGCAGGTGGGCCAGGCCATCACGCAGATGGATCAGGTCACGCAGCAGAATGCCGCCCTGGTCGAGGAAAGTGCCGCCGCTGCCGACAGCCTGCGCCACCAGGCCGCGCAGCTGGTGCAGGTGATGGACTTCTTCCAGCTGGACGAGTCCAGCCGTGCGGCGCGTCCAGCCACACCACCTCCTGCAGCAGCCCCCAGGCCCGTGGTCAGCGCAGCACGTGCTGCCTCGACCTCCAGCCTGAAAGCGGAGCATTCGGCCAAGCCCCCCCAATCTGCCACACCAACTGCGGCCAAGCCCGCGGCCCTGACACCCCCGCCACCACGCAGCGCCAAGGCCGCTGCCAACGACGCCGACGGCGATGCCTGGGAGTCGTTCTGAGGCGGCGCCACGCCTTCAGACCGGCTGATCCGCCAGCGCCCGCAACTGCGTCAGCGCATCCAGATGCGCCAGCGCCGGCACGGCCTGGATGGGCTGGCCGTGGTTGAAGCCATAGGTCATCAACACCACCGGGCAGCCGGCAGCCTGGGCGGCCTGGGCATCGTTGCTGGAGTCGCCCACCATGAGCGTGCGCTCGGGCGCGGAGCCTAGCGCCTTGCAGGTTTCCAGCAGCGGCAGCGGATGCGGCTTTTTCTGCGCAAACGAGTCGCCGCCAAAGACGTGCTGAAAGAACTTTTCCAGCCCCTTGGCGCGCAGCAGCGGCCGGGCAAAGGCCAGGGGCTTGTTGGTCAGGCACGCCAGCGGCACACCGGCAGCCGCCAGGGCCTGCACACCTTCTGCCACCCCGGCATACAGCTCGGAAAACTGCCCGTTGAGCTGCAGGTAGTGGTGTTCATAGCGCTGCCAGGCCTCGGCGTACCGCGCATCCACATCGGCCACACCCACATGCGCCAGCACCGAGCGCAGCAAGTGCTCCGTGCCCTTGCCCACCATGTGCTTGATCACCCGGGCATCGATGGCAGGCAGCGCCAGATCAAGCAGCATGCGGTTGAGTGCCTGGGCAAAGTCGCCCAGGGTGTTCACCAGGGTGCCGTCCAGATCCAGCATGACGGCATCCACCTGCAACGTGGCGGCGGTGGTTGTGATGTGCAGTTGCATGTTCAGTCCTGAATAGATAGCTGCCAACGCTTGCCGGGCAAGCGCTGGCAGGCAAAAACCTTGATTTTATTGGGGTGCTTGCGGCTCGATCAGGCGCGCGCTGCTGGGCGTGTCGGCCATCTCCGGGTTGTAGAACACCCAGCGGTTGCGCCCCCCCTGCTTGGCCTGGTACATGGCCTGGTCGGCGTAACGCAGCAGGGTGTCACCATCCAGACCGTCGCGCGGATGCAGGGAAATGCCCATGCTGCCGCCCACCTGCACGGTGTGGCCGTTGCTGAGCACGATCGGCTCGCGCACCGCCCGCAGCAGGCGCGTGGCGGCGCGCTCGCATTCGTCCAGGCTGCCCAGGTTGTTGAGCAGGATGACAAACTCATCGCCCCCCAGCCGTGCCACGGTGTCGTCGGCGCGCACATTGGCCTCCAGACGCCGTGCCACCGTCACCAGCAGCTCGTCGCCAGACTCGTGGCCGTGGGTGTCGTTGACGGCCTTGAAGCCATCCAGGTCCATGAAGCACACCCCCAGCCGCCCCTGCTCGCGCACGGTGCGCGCCATGGCCTGGGCCAGACGGTCGGCCAGCAGGGCACGATTGGGCAGACGCGTCAGGGGGTCGAAATGGGCCAGCTGTTCCAGATACTGCTCCTGGTGCTTGCGCTGCGTGGCGTCCGAGAACACGCTGACGTAGTGCGTCACCTGCCCATGCTCGTCGCACACGGCGTTGAGCGTGCTGGCAGCCACATAGGTGCTGCCGTCGCTGCGCCGGTTCCAGAATTCGCCCTGCCAGTAGCCCTTGGCCTGCAGTGCCTCCCACACGGCGGGATAGCACTCGCCGTTCTTGCTGCCTGCCGACAGAAAGCTGGGCTTTCTGCCCAGTACCTGTTCGGCGCTGTAGCCGGTGATGCGGGTGAAGGCGGGGTTGACGTCGATGATGCGCAGCTGTGCGTCGCACACCATGACGCCATCGTGCGTCTGTGCCACGACGCTGGCCGCCAGACGCAGGGCCTTTTCCGCCTCTTTCTGGGCCGTGATGTCCTGCTTGATGCCCAGGTAATGGGTGGTGCGCCCGGCGGCATCGATCAGCGGCGCGACGATGGCGCTTTCGGCGTAGAGGCTGCCGTCCTTGCGCCGGTTGACGAATTCACCGCGCCAGACCTGGCCGGCACGCAATGCGGCCCACATGGCTTCGTAGGTGGCGGCAGGCGTCTGCCCCGAGCGCAGCACGTTCGGGTTGACGCCCAGCACCTCCTGCGGCGTATAGCCGGTGGAGCGGTAGAACTGCGGGTTGGCGTATTCGATGGCCGGTGCGGTCGAGGTGATGACGATGCTGGTCGGGCTTTGCTCCACCGCAAGCGAGAGCTTGCGGATGGTGGCCGCGTCCGCATGCAGGCGCGAGAGATCGCGCAGCACGCCGACGTAGTTCACCACCCGCCCCTCATGGTCGCGGACGGCATTGACGGCCAGCAGGCCGGTGAGCACGCTGCCGTCCTTGCGCCGCTCCTGCACCTCGCCCTGCCAGGTGCTGCGGCTGCCCAGGGTGGCCCACAGCTCGGCAAAGGCGGTTGGCGCAGCGCGCCCCGGCGCCCACTCCCCCACCCGGCGCCCGAGCACCTCCTGTGCTTCGAAGCCCATGCCCCGCTCGAACGCCGGGTTCACCGCCACCACCTGCCCCTGGGCATCGGTGATGGCAATCAGATCGCTGGTGTGCAGGAACACGCTGGCTGCCAGGCTGCTTTGTTCCATATAGTGCTCTTCGCGCGCCAGCGTACGCTGCACGCGCCGGGTCAGGGCACCGGTCACCAGCAGCAGTACCGCCACCAGAGTCAGCGCCCCTAGAGCCAGATTGCGCACCTGCCCCTGCCAGGGCAGCAGCACATCGCGGCTGGAGGCCTGCGACAGCACAAACCAGGGGTGGCTGCGCGAGACGCGAAAGGCCGCCAGCTGGACATCGCCACGGCCCCCGCCGCCGCCGTCAAGCATGGGCCACTGGGCAGTGCCGACCTTGTGCTCCAGCACCTGTGCCAGCCGCTGTGCCTGGGGCAGCACCACGCCCGGCTGTTCATCGGGGGCGCTGGAAAACAACAGCGTGCCATCGTCCAGGTAGATGCTGTACTGCAGCGGCGTGGCCTCCACCTGGCGGCCCGGTGCCAGATTGATGAAATAGTCGCTGTTGATGGCGGCCACCAGTGCCCACTGCGGCGCATCGGGCAGCACCAGCACGACAGGGAAGAAGCCCGTATCGGTCACCGGCTGGTCCTGCTGCGTGCGCGGCCAGGGGCTGCCATCGGCAAAATCGCGCCCGCGCCAGGGGTGACCAAAGCGCAGCACGCCGGCCGTGCCTTCCGCCATCTGGGGCAGCAGCGGCTCCAGCTGCAGGCTGCGGCCCAGGTTGGCCTCCTGGGTGCTGGCAACGATGCGCCCCTGCGCATCCAGCACCGACAGCGAGCGGATATAGGGCAGCTTGCGCTGCAGCGCCACCAGCTCCGCCTGCAGATGCTGCTGCGTCGGCTCCAGCGCAGGGTGCTCCACCGTCAGCGCCTGCAGGTGCATCTGCAGCAACTGAAAGCTTTGCGACAGGCGATCCTCCAGGTTATGGGTCTGCACCCGGGCATGGCTCAGCATGTCCTGCAGCATCAGGTGGCGCAGGTGGGAGCTGACGGCCCAGACGCCGGCAGCCACCGTCAGCGCCAGCAGCAATTGCAGGCCGATCAGCAGCACCAGCGTGCTGCGCGTCAGGCGCCGGGGCGCGCTGGCCTGGGCGCCCGTCGGGGTCAAGGGAGGCAGGATGGGATCCGGCATGCAGCCCCTCAGTCCAGTACCACGATGGGATCGAGCTTGTGCTTGCGCGCCGCTGCCAGCAGACGGCCATCGCGCTTGATGGTCTGCATGAACTGCTCCAGGCGTGCGTGCCAGGCATCGTCGCCGGGCTTGACCGCCCAGGCGTAGGAGGTGATGTGGTAGGTGCTGGGCGGCGTCACCAGCCGCGCCCAGTCGGTGGTCTCCAGCATGCGGCGCGAATAGGGGAAATCGGTCATGAAGACGTCGGCCCGGCCGGAGAGCACTTCCTGCTCGCGCGCGTGCGGCGTCTCGGGCGTCGAGAGCTGGGCGTGCCGCAGGCGCTCGCGCATGAGCGGCTCGTGCAGCGTGCCCTTGGCCACCGCCACCACGATGCCGGGCCGGTCGATGTCGGCCCAGCTGCGGATCTTGCGGTTGCTGCGCGTGGTGATGGCCATCACGTCGCTGGCCAGGTAGGGGCGCGTGAAGCGCAGCTGCTGCTGGCGCTGCGGGGTGATGCCGATGGCAAACATGGCCACGTCGCAGCGTTCCTCCAGCAGGTCGGGCGCCAGCCTGGCAAACGAGCTGTCCACGAACTGCACGCGCACGCCCAGGTCGCGGCCCAGTTCCTGCGCCAGATCGATGTCGATGCCCTGCAGCTGCTGCGTGCGCGGATCGCGCAGCGAGATGCTGTAGTAATCCGGCCAGATACACACGCGCACCTGACCACTGGACTGGATGTGCGCCAGGTGGTCCGTGGCCGGCTCGGCAGCCGGCGCACTGCTGCCCCAGACGGCCAGCAGCAGACAACCAAACGCCCTGGACAAGCGGGAGGGCAGGGAAAGTTTCATAGGCACCCTTTCGTGCAGCGCCACGGCGCTTCTATTGAAAAAATAGCTGCTTGCGCCTGTCCAGCAAGGTTTTCAGACCAAAAACAACCTGATTACCGCGCCAGTTGTGCGCGCATAGCTTCGATTTCTGCTCGGTAGTCCGGCTTGCCAAAGATGGCGCTGCCCGCCACAAAGGTGTCGGCCCCGGCATCGGCCACGGCGCGGATGTTGCTGGCCTTGATGCCGCCATCCACTTCCAGACGAATGTCCTTGCCACAGGCGTCGATGCGCTTGCGCGCCGCTTCCACCTTGCGCAAGGTGCTGTCGATGAAGCTCTGGCCGCCAAAGCCGGGGTTGACGCTCATGAGCAGAACCAGATCAACATCCTCTATCACCCAGTCGAGCACGTCCAGTGGCATCGCCGGGTTGAACACCAGGCCGGGCTTGCAGCCGGCGGCCTTGATGGCCTGGATGCTGCGGTGCACATGCGCGCTGGCATCGGGATGGAAGCTGATGTAGTCGGCGCCCGCCTGGGCAAAGGCCTGGGCCAGGGCATCGACGGGCTGCACCATCAGGTGCACGTCGATGGGCACCGACTGACCGGCAGGCGTCACGGCGTGCGGCTTCAGGGCCTGGCAGACCATGGGGCCGAAGGTCAGGTTGGGCACGTAGTGGTTGTCCATCACGTCGAAGTGGATCCAGTCGGCACCGGCGGCAATGACGGTGCGCACTTCCTCGCCCAGACGGGCAAAGTCGGCCGACAGGATGGATGGGGCGATGCGGTAGGTGGTGGGGGTGTTGCTGCTCATAGGGCGGCGATTGTCGCAGTTTGGTCAGGGCAGTGCTTTACCATTGCGCGCTATGGCTGCAAACCCCTTCGTCGTGGACGTCCACGTCCAGTACCTGCCCCAACAGTCTTTGCCGCAGCAAGGGTTGTACCGTTTCGCGTACACCGTCACCATCACCAACACCGGCGACTGCACGGCGCAGGTGCTGGCCCGGCGCTGGCTGGTGCGCAACGACCGGGGGGTGCCCATCCAGGAAGTGCGCGGCCTGGGCGTGGCCGGACGCCAGCCCGTACTGGAACCCGGCGAAGCCCACACCTACACCAGCGGCTGCGAGCTGCCCACGCCCCAGGGGCAGATGGAAGGGCATTTCGTCGGCATCACCGAAGAGGCGCAAGTGTTCGAATGCCCCATTGCCGCCTTCACCCTGGATGTCGATGCCCTGCCGCAGCAGTTCGCATCCTCCTCGCGCGGCGGCCAGACGCTGCACTGACGCCCCCGCCGGGGCTCCACCCAACCCCGTTTTCCTATGAGCCGTACCACCCATGACCTGCAAAGCCTGCTGGCCGAGCTAGACCCCCATGCCGAGCTGGCCGAGCGCCACCTGTGGCTGATCCACGTGCTGCAATGGATGCGCTCGGCCGCCCCATCGATCGAAGTGGCCCTGGCCAAGGCCGAATCCTTTGTCTCGGCCATCGAGGCCGATGAAACCCTGCGCCTGCGCCTGCAACTGTGGTGGCAGCGCTTTACCGCCACGGTGGATCTGACCACCCTGCTGGCCGATTTCGGTTTTGCCCCGCGCACGGCCATGGTCACCGAGCTGGCCGACCGCCTGCGCCTCAAGCTGCTGCCCGGCACGCCCGAGACCATCGATGCGGCCGAGCTGTTTTCCATTGCCCTGCCCGATGAGTTCGACGCGCGCTGGCTCAGCGCCCTGCCCGAGCCGCTGCTGCAGCGCCTGGCGGCGCTGCTCACCCCGCCCAACAGCCAGGGCATCGGCTTTTGGCAGCATGCGCTGCTGGGCGCCATCACCTACTGCGCCGGGCAGATCCTGGCCCACGGCTTCTCGCCCGAGCTGCGCCTGCGCATGAGCGAGGAGGCGCGCGAGCAGCAGCCCTTCCACGCCCTGATCCACGATGCCGACGAGCTGCGCCTGGAAGTGGTGCATGGCCTGCGCACACCCGAGCGCCTGGAGCAGGCCGAGCAGCGCCTGCGCGAGCGCCTGGATGCCTGCCGCGCGGCCATCGGCACGGTGTACCAGCACTTTGCCGCCGAAGGCATCTCGGTGGGGCTGGTGTTCCGTGTGCGCCAGCTGCGCACCCGCATCGTGCGCGTGCGCCAGCTGCTCGACTGTCTGACCAGCGAGCACCCGGAAGTGGAAGCGGCGCGCCTGCTGGCCGGCTTTGTCAGCGTGGGGCGCGACCGGCGCAGTCTGCGCAACCTGTGGGTGACCAATTCCTCCCTCCTGGCCGCCAAGGTGACCGAGCGCAGTGCCGAAACCGGCGAACACTACATCAGCCACAACCGCAGCGAGTACCTGCAGATGGTGCGCCGCGCCGCGGGTGGCGGCCTGGTCATGGCATTCACCACCCTGCTCAAGTTCGGCATCGCCGCAGTGGCGGGGGCTGCCTTCTGGGGGGGCTTCTGGGCCGGGGTGAACTACGCCGTCAGCTTTGTGCTCATACAACTGTTGCACCTGACGGTGGCCACCAAGCAGCCGGCCATGACGGCCCCGGCCATGGCGGCCAAGCTCAAGGACATGCAGGCCAGCGACGACGATGCCGGCTCGCTGCAGGCGTTCGTCGATGAAGTGGCCAATCTGGTGCGCACGCAGGTGGCGGCCATCCTGGGCAACGTGCTGGTGGTGTTTCCGGCGGCGCTATTGCTGTCGCTGCTGCTGGCGCAGATCTGGCACCCGCCGCTGGATGAGGAATACGCGCGGCATGTGCTCGACTCGCTGCATCTGCTGGGGCCGTCCCTGCTGTTTGCCGCTTATACCGGGGTGTTGCTGTTTGTCAGCAGCCTTATAGCGGGATGGGTGGAAAACTGGTTCGTTTTGCGTCAGCTGGATTCAGCGATACGTTATAACCCCCACTTCACCCGCTGGTTGGGCCGTGCCCGGGCCAAGCGCTGGGGGGACTTCTGGCGCACCAACATCTCCGGCTTTGCCGCGAACATCTCGCTGGGCATGATGCTGGGGCTGACGCCTGCGGTAGCCGCGTTCTTCGGCCTGGGGCTGGAAGTGCGGCACGTGACCCTGTCCTCCGGACAAGTGGGCGCAGCCTGTGCCACGCTGGGACAGGCGGTGCTGCAACTACCCGCGTTCTGGTGGGCTGTGGCCATGCTGCCCTTCAACGGAGCGCTGAACGTGATGGTGAGCTTTTACCTTGCCTTCCGCATGGCCCTGCGGGCCCACAACATCAACCGCGTAGAGCGCTCGCGCATCTACGCCGCCATCCGCCAGCGTTTGCGCGCACGGCCGTCGAGCTTCTTCCTGCCCTAGAGGCGCGCAAGGCATGGCGGCCTGAAGAAAAAGGAGAACCGCCATGAATGAACTACTGCCGCTGTGGCAGCCCGGCGCCACCGCCTGGGCGGGCTGGCCCACCGTGCAATGGTCGTTGCTGCTGGCCGCTGCTGCGCTGTGCGGCTATGCCTGTCAGCGTCAGCTGGGCCTGCCCAAGGTGGTGGGCTACGCCCTGGTGGGGGCGCTGGCCGGGCTGCTGGGCTTTGGGGGGCCGTTGTGGCCGCTGCAGGGGCCGGTGCTGTTTGCGCTGGAGCTGGGGGTGGCCGTGGTGCTGTTTTCCTGCGGCTCACGCATCAACTGGCGCTGGTTCAGCCACAACCCCATGGTGCTGGTGCAGAGCGTGCTGGAGACCACGCTCACCTACCTGGCCGTGTTCCTGGTCCTGCTGGCCCTGGGCGTGGAAAGCCACATCGCCGGCCCCGTGGGCCTGATTGCCATGGCTGCGTCGCCCGTGGTGCTCACCCGCGTGGTGGCCGACACCCATGCTGCCGGGCCGGTGACCGACCGCGCCGTGGTGCTGGCCACGCTCTCCACGCTGTATGCCCTGACGCTCGGTGCCGCCAAGGCACGCATCTTTGCCAGCCAGACCCAATCCCTGTGGCAGGACATCACCCCGGTGGTGCAGGTGCTGCTGGTCTCCATGGCGGTAGCTGCCCTGCTGTATGTGCTGATCCGGCTGGCACTGCGCCTGATGAGTCCGCTGAGCCAGAACACCTCCGTCCTGGTGCTGGCGCTGATCACTGCGGCCACAGCCTGCGCCAGCGCGCTGGGGGGCTCGGCACCGCTGGCGGCCCTGCTGGCGGGCATGCTGCTCAAGCAGCTGCACCCGCGCCCGCTGCCGTGGAGTGAGCGCCTGGGCACCGTCTCCACACTGCTGGGCATGCTGATGTTCCTGCTGGTCTCCACCGTGGCCGCGCACGCCCCCTGGAATGGCGGCATCGCCCTGCTGGTGCTGGCCATGGTGCTGGTGCGTCTGCTGGCCAAGGCCGTAGGCGTGGGACTGGGCAACCTGGGCAGCGGTGCCAGCTGGCGCCAGGCCGCCTGGACGGCCACTGCCATGGCGCCGCTGTCGGCCGTGGCGCTGCTGATGACCGCGCCGTTTGTACAAAATGGCTCCGAAGCCGGCCAGGCCATTGCTGGCATTGCGCTGCCCGCTATTCTTTTGATGGAACTTCTGGGAGCCATCGGCGCCACCTGGGCCTTGCGCCGCGCGGGGGAGGCCCGCAACACCATAGGAGTTCGCCATGACGCTTGAAGCCTTTGCCACCTCGGAGCCGCTGACCCTGGGCGTGGAGCTGGAGCTGCAACTGGTCAACACCCACGACTACGACCTGGCCCCCTACGCCAGCGACATGCTGCGCCTGATGCTCAAGCACGACCTGCCCGGCACAGTGGTTCCGGAGATGACACGCAGCATGATCGAGGTATCCACCGGCATCTGCCGCAACGCCGCCGACGTGCTGGCCCAGCTGGCGCCCATCCGCGATGCGCTGGTTGGCAGCGCCGACAAGCTCAACATCGCCGTGGCCGGCGGCGGCACCCACCCCTTCCAGCAGTGGCATGAGCAGCGCATCTACGAAAAGCCGCGCTTTCATGAGCTGTCGCAGCTCTATGGCTACCTGACCAAGCAGTTCACCATCTTTGGCCAGCACGTGCACATTGGCTGCCCGGATGCCGATGCCGCCCTGCTGATGCTGCACCGCATGAGCCGCTACATCCCGCACTGCATTGCGCTGTCGGCCTCCAGCCCGTTCGTGCAAGGGCAGGACACGGCCTTTGATTCGGCCCGACTGAACTCGGTGTTCGCCTTTCCGCTGTCCGGGCGTGCGCCCTGCGTGCTCACCTGGGCCGAGTTTGAGCAGTACTTCAACAAGATGACCGCCACCGGCGTGGTCAAGGGCATGAAGGATTTTTACTGGGACATCCGCCCCAAGCCGGAGTTCGGCACCATCGAAATCCGCGTCTTCGACACCCCCCTGACCATCGAGCGCGCCGCCGCCCTGGCCGGTTATGTGCAGGCACTGGCCGCCTGGTTTCTGGACACCCAGCCCTTCACCCCCTGTGAGGACGACTACCTTGTGTACACCTACAACCGCTTTCAGGCCTGCCGCTTCGGGCTGGACGCGGTGTACGTCGATCCGGCCAGCGGCGAGCACATGCCGCTGGCCGAGCACATTCTGCAGACCATGGACCAGATCAGCGACCATGCCGCGCGCCACGGTGCTGCGCCCTCGCTGGCGTTGCTACGCCAGAGCGTCGAGCAGCGCCACAACGATGCGCGCTGGCTGCGCGAGTGTCAGGATCGTGAACAGCTGCTGGGTGAAGTCACGCGCCAGGCGGCGCTGAAGTTTCGTGGGGTGGCCGGCTGAAAATCCACACACGCCCCATACCCAAGCCCTCTGATTTTTTATATGATTTCGGCCTCTAACCCTTATTAAGCAAGCGCTGAAAGCTATTTTTTATGAAGCAATCCTTGGGTGAGTTCGAGCTGATCCGGCGCTACTTCCAACGCCCCGTGCAGCGCAGCCCCCTGGGCGTGGGCGACGACTGTGCCCTGCTGGCTCCCGCACCCGGCATGCAACTGGCCGTCTCCAGCGACATGCTGGTGCAGGGCCGTCACTTTCTGCCGGACGTCGATCCGCGCCTGCTGGGCCACAAGGCCCTGGCTGTCAACCTCTCCGACCTGGCGGCCTGCGGCGCGCGCCCCCTGGCCTTCACCCTGGCGCTGGCACTGCCGCGTGCCGACGCTGCCTGGTGCCAGGCCTTCAGCACCGGCCTGTTTGAACTGGCCGAGGCCCACAACTGCGAGCTCATCGGGGGTGACACCACCCAGGGCACGCTCAACATCTGCATCACCGTCTTTGGCGAAGTGCCCAGCGGGCGCGCGCTGCTGCGCAGTGGCGCCCAGGTGGGCGACGACATCTGGGTCAGCGGCAATCTGGGCGATGCGCGCCTGGCGCTGGATGTGCTGCTGCGCCAGCACATGCTGCCCGCCCCGGTGCTGGCCCAGGCGCGCCAGCGCCTGGAGGCGCCCACGCCACGCGTGGCCCTGGGCCAGGCGCTGCGCGGAATTGCCAACAGCGCCATCGACGTCAGCGACGGCCTGCTCGGTGACCTGGGGCACATCCTGCACGCCAGCGGGGTCGGTGCCAGCATCGACATCAGCGCCACCCGCAAGCTGCTGCGCGCCGGCAGCCACCCGTTGATGAGCGCCATCGCCACCAGCCGCCTGGATGCCTGCACCCTGGCCGGCGGCGACGACTACGAGCTGTGCTTCACCGCTCCCGTCGCCCAGCGCGCCAACGTGGAGGCCACCGCCCGTGCCTGCCAGACCCCTGTGACCCGCATAGGCAGCATCGAGGCCTTGCCCGGCCTGCGCGTCTTTGGCCCCGACGGGCAGCTGATGCCGCAGCGCTGGCCGGGCTTTGACCACTTTGCCTAGCCCACCGGCACACGCCTGCCCAACCAACACCACGACCATGTCCCCAGCCCCTTCCCCCGACGACGTACAGGATGTGCAGCCCAAGCGCTTCACGCCCCACGCGACACACCCACACGCAGACGGGGAGCCCGCCACTTCCCGCCGGCCCAGCCTGAGCTTCATGCTGCAGCACCCGGCGCACCTGCTGGCCCTGGGTTTTGGCAGCGGCCTGTCGCCCATCGCCCCTGGCACCGCCGGCACGCTGTGGGCCTGGGGCGTCTATCTGGTGCTGCAGCACTGGCTGAACACCGCACAGCTGGGCCTGCTGATTGCCCTGTCCATCCCCGTGGGCTGGTGGGCCTGCACGGTCACTGCCCGCAATCTGCATGTGGACGACCCCGGCTGCATCGTCTGGGATGAGGTGGTGGCCATGTGGCTGGTGCTGTGGCTGCTCATGCCCACGGGCTGGGCGGGACAGCTGCTGGCCTTTGCCCTGTTTCGCCTGTTCGATGCCGCCAAGCCCCAGCCCGTGCGCTGGGCCGACCAGCACTTCAAAGGCAGTGGCTGGCGCGGCGGCTGGGGCATCATGTTCGACGATCTGGTGGCCGCCTTCTGCACCCTGCTGGTACTGGCCGGAGGGCGCCACCTGGGGGTGTGGTGAGCATGGACAGCGACACCCGCGACACCACCGCCGCCCTGGGCACAGCCCTGCAGCAACGCGGCTGGATGCTGGCCACGGCAGAAAGCTGTACCGGGGGCCTGATCGCCGCCGCCTGCACCGACCTGGCAGGCTCAAGCAACTGGTTCGAGCGTGGCTTTGTCACTTACTCCAACGCGGCAAAGACCGAATTGCTGGGGGTGCCGGCAGAGTTGATCACCGCCCACGGCGCCGTCAGTGAGCCGGTGGTGCGCGCCATGGTGTGCGGTGCGGCCCAGCGCGCCGGAGTGCAGGTGGCCGTGGCCAGTACCGGCATTGCAGGCCCGGGCGGCGGCAGTGCCACCAAGCCCGTGGGCACAGTATGGCTGGGCTGGTACGTGGCCGGGCAGGTCTTTGCCCGCTGCCACCAGTTTGCAGGGGAGCGCAGCGCCGTGCGCCAGCAGGCTGTGGCACAGGTGCTGGCCCAGCTGCTGGAACTGCTGCCCCCAACCGAAGGACAGGCGTAAGCCTGCCCAGGATCAGGCGCTTCTTGCCAGGGCAGTCTGCATCTGCCCAGCCTCCAGCCGGAAGGTATCGGCCAGCGCCGCCAGCGTGCCCGCCTGCTGCTGCAGGGCATTGGAAGCGGCCGAGGTCTGCTCCACCAGCGCCGCATTCTGCTGCGTCACCCCGTCCAGATGCCCCACCGCCTGGTTGATCTGCGCCAGGCCCGAGGCCTGCTCACGACTGGCCGAGGCAATCTCATCGACGATGCTGGCCACGCGCTGGATGCCACCGATGATCTCCTGCATGGCACTGCCTGCCTGCGCCGCCTGGGCGTTGCCGGCCTCCGCCCGCGAGACCGCATCGGAAATCAGCTGCTGCACTTCACGGGCGGCCTCGGCACTACGCCCGGCTAGGGAGCGCACTTCCGACGCCACCACCGCAAAGCCCCGGCCCTGCTCGCCGGCGCGGGCGGCTTCCACCGCAGCATTGAGCGCCAGGATGTTGGTCTGGAAGGCAATGCCGTCGATCACGCCGATGATGTCCACGATCCGGTGCGCCGCACGATCAATGGAGGCCATGGTCTGCACCATCTGGTCCACGATTTCGCCACCGCTTTGTGCCGCCCGCCGTGCCTCGTCCGCCAACTGGCTGGCCTGCACTGCATTGTCGGCGTTGTGCTGCACGGTGCTGGAGAGCTCTTCCGTGGCCGAGGCCGTCTCTTCCAGGGCGCTGGCCTGCTGCTCGGTGCGGCCCGACAGGTCCTGAGCGCCCGCTGCCACTTGCGATGAGGCGCCAGCAATGGCCACCGTCCCTGCCTTGACCTGGCCCACGACCTGCGACAGGTTGCAGCGCATGGTTTCCATGTCCTGCAGCATGCTGCCGATCTCATCCGTGCCATCGTGGCGCACCGGGTGCGACAGGTCGCTGCCGGCGATGTGCTTGAGTGCCTGGCTGGCATCCTGAAAACCGTTCTTCAGGCGCCGCAGCAGGGCCAGCGCCAGCAGCAGCGAAGGCAGGAGCAACAGCACGATGGCGCCGCCAAAGATCCACAGCGCCAGGCGGAAGCGCTCCTCAAACTGGCTGTACTGCGCATGGGCCTGCATCAGCTGGTGGGTGCGCAGCATCTCCATGGTCATGAGCACCTGTGCGCCTTCGTTGCGCGTGGCCGCCAGAAAGTCGCTCATCATCCTGGCGCTGAAGTCGCCACGCTCCAGCGCATCCAGTGCGCTTCTGAGCTTGGGACGCCAGGCGGCTCGTGCCTGGGCGGCCCCCTCCAGCAGGGCCAGCTCTTCCGGGTCTTTCGTGCCCTCGACCATGCTCTGGTGGATCGCGTTGGCACTGGCCTGGTTGTTGGCGATGGCGGTCAGGTGCTCACTGATGTCGTGGTCGTGCGCAGCACTCAACTCACCTTCCGGGTCGTGCTGAAAGGCCAGCAGCACCTGCATGCGCGAATCGGTCTGCAACTGCACGATCTGTTCAGACATTTGCGAGCGCACCATGGCTTCCTGGTACAGGCTTCTGAGTCCTTCACGCGCAACGGCCATGCCCGACAGACCAATGGCTGCCATCACCACCACACACAGCAGGAAAGCGCCAAGCACCACCATGAAGCGGTGGGTAATACGCAAACGATTCCAAAAATTTCTCATGAGCCGCCTTTGTTCCAAGAGACACGCCGCCGTCCCAACGGCAGACATGGGTAGAGCTTACGCTGTGTTACGGCAAACCTGAAACCACACCTGATTCTGTAGCTTTTCCCCCACGCTGAAAAGCGCAAAAGAAAGGGCCACAAGCGCCATATTTCCGGCGCTTATGACCCTTTTTGCGCAAATTTCCTGCCAGATCTTCAGCGTAGCGTCAAGGCATCGGAAACCCCTTCCAGCCGGAAGGTATCGGCCAGCGCCGCCAGCGTGCCCGCCTGCTGCTGCAGGGCATTGGAAGCGGCCGAGGTCTGCTCCACCAGCGCCGCATTCTGCTGCGTCACCCCGTCCAGATGCCCCACCGCCTGGTTGATCTGCGCCAGGCCCGAGGCCTGCTCACGACTGGCCGAGGCAATCTCATCGACGATGCTGGCCACGCGCTGGATGCCACCGATGATCTCCTGCATGGCACTGCCTGCCTGCGCCGCCTGGGCGTTGCCGGCCTCCGCCCGCGAGACCGCATCGGAAATCAGCTGCTGCACTTCACGGGCGGCCTCGGCACTACGCCCGGCTAGGGAGCGCACTTCCGACGCCACCACCGCAAAGCCCCGGCCCTGCTCGCCGGCGCGGGCGGCTTCCACCGCAGCATTGAGCGCCAGGATGTTGGTCTGGAAGGCAATGCCGTCGATCACGCCGATGATGTCCACGATCCGGTGCGCCGCACGATCAATGGAGGCCATGGTCTGCACCATCTGGTCCACGATTTCGCCACCGCTTTGTGCCGCCCGCCGTGCCTCGTCCGCCAACTGGCTGGCCTGCACTGCATTGTCGGCGTTGTGCTGCACGGTGCTGGAGAGCTCTTCCGTGGCCGAGGCCGTCTCTTCCAGGGCGCTGGCCTGCTGCTCGGTGCGGCCCGACAGGTCCTGAGCGCCCGCTGCCACTTGCGATGAGGCGCCAGCAATGGCCACCGTCCCTGCCTTGACCTGGCCCACGACCTGCGACAGGTTGCAGCGCATGGTTTCCATGTCCTGCAGCATGCTGCCGATCTCATCCGTGCCATCGTGGTGCACCGGGTGCGACAGGTCGCTGCCGGCGATGTGCTTGAGCGAGGTACTGGCCGACGTCAAGCCGTTCTTCAGGCGCGTCAGCAGCGCCAGCGCCAGCAGCAGCGACGGCCCCACCAGCAACAGCCCCGCCCCGGCAAAAATCCACAGCGCCTGGTGGTAGCGTGCCTGGGCCGCCTGGTGGTGCTTGTCGGCTGTCTCCAGCTGGTAGGCACGCAGGGCCTCCGTGGTCTCCAGCACCCGTTGCCCCTCCTTGCGGCTGGCGGCCAGGAAGTCGGCCATGGTGGCGGGGCTGAAATCCCCGGTGCGTACCGCCTCGATGGCCTTGGCCAGCTTGGGGCGCCACGCGGCACGCGCCGTCAGCACCGCCTCCAGCAAGGTACGCTCGTGCTCATCCAGATTGCCTTCGCCAATTTTCTTGTGCACCTCGTTGGCGCGTGCCTGGTTGGCGGCAATCGCCGCCAGGTGCTCCTCCAGCTGGTGGTCGTGCACGCTGGCCAGGGCCCCGCTGGGGTCGTGCTGAAACGCCAGCAGCACCTGCATGCGGTTGTTCAGGGTCTGCTCGATCGACTCACTGGCCAGCTGGGAACGCGCCATGGCACCATCGTGCATGGCTTCCAGGCTGTGTCTGGCCGAGGACAGCCCCGACAGGCCGATACCAGCCACCACCAGGATCGACAGGACAAAGGCGCCCAGCACCAGCATGAAGCGGTGGGTGATGCGCAAGCTATTCCAGAAAGCGAACATAAAACAAGGGATACGAAACAGGAGAAGCAGGATTACCGCAGGTCGCGCGGTAACAAAAAGCCCAATAGCTTACGGCCTGTTGCTGCACGTTCCGGCAAGATGCCCGGAATCCGCACCCTTTTGCCCTGATTACCCTGCCTCCTGCGCCAGCAACTGCCAGGCCAGTCGCAGCCGCTGCGCATCGCGCCCCAGACGGCGCGACGTGGGCAGATGGCGCAGCACACGCAGGCGCTGCCGGGCCTGTTGCAACGCCTGGCGCGCTGACTCGGGTAGGCCCTGCTGCCAGTCGGCCCAGATGGCCTGGGCCTGCGGCAAGGCCTGCACGCGCGCCACGATCCACGCCGTCGAATGCAGGTAGCACAGGGCATCGCGCAGCTGGCACAGCGCCAGCGGCAGGTGGGCGGCAGGATCGTCTTCGAAATCGATGAAGCCGATCTCCCCATCCGGGCACAGCACCAGATTGCGGGCGAACGCCTGGCTCAGACACTGGCCGGCCGCATGCACGCGACGCAAGGCTGCCCAGCCCTGCTGCCAATGCAGCAGCACCACATCAGCGCCCTGCGGGATGGCCTGCTCCAGGGCGTTGCCCAGATTGCGCACCGGCTGCGGCGCGGCCCCGGCATCCAGCGCCCCCAGATCGCGCATGACAAAGCCGTCCGCGCACGCAGCCAGCACGGGCGGCACGCGCAGCCCCGCTGCCGCCAGGGCGCGCAGGCGCCGCACTTCGGTGGCAATGGCGGCGCGCCCGCCAGGGTTGGGTACGGGCAGCAACACCGGCACCCCGGCCACCTGCGCCAGCACCGCCAGCAGGCGATAGCGCCACGCCGGATGCGGCTGCCCGACTCGCTTGACCCACAGGCGCTGCCCCTGCCAGTCGTGGCGCGCCACCAGCGCGGCAGGCTGCTGCAACTGCTCGGCCAGAAAGGCGGCGTAATCCGGCGGTTCCGGCTCGGCGTGCACGGGCACCCGCATCGCCTCTGCATTCATCGGGACATCTGCAACATCAACAACCATTCGAAACAACGATCCACTCAATACGCGTCCTCATGCTCGGCCGCCCGGTCCTTGGGACTGGAGGCGTGCAACGGCACGGACGCCACCTGAAAACTTTCTGCCCTGGCCAGCGGCCAGTACAGGCGAAACACCCGATGCTGACGATGCAGCGACCCCAGCAGCGCCCCGGGGCGCACCCGCATGATGAGCTGCGAGAGCAGATGCACCTCCGCATCGTTGATGCGGCGCACGATATGGTGGGCGGTGATCTCCCCCGGCGCATGCAGCCCCGCCGCCTGCACCAGCTCCTTCAGGGCATGCATGGTGTTGTGGTGCAGGTTGGCCACGCGCACGGCCTTGTCGGACACCACCAGCGCCTGCTGGCGCAAGGGATCCTGCGTCGTCACCCCGGTCGGGCAAAAGCCGGTGTGGCAGGTCTGTGCCTGGATGCAGCCCAACGCCAGCATGAAGCCACGCCCGGCATTGCACCAGTCGGCGCCCAGCGCCATCATGCGCGCGATGTCGAACGCGGTGATCACCTTGCCGGCGGCGCCGATCTTGATGCGGTGGCGCAGCCTGACGCCCACCAGGGTGTTGTGCACCAGGATCAGGCCTTCCTGGAGCGGCACTCCCACATGATCGGTGAACTCCACCGGCGCAGCGCCCGTGCCGCCCTCGGCGCCATCGACCACGATGAAGTCGGGCGTGATATTGGTTTGCAGCATGGCCTTGACCATGGCAAACCACTCCCACGGGTGGCCAATGCACAGCTTGATGCCCACCGGCTTGCCGCCCGAGAGACGGCGCAGGCGGGCAATGAACTCCATCAATTCCAGCGGCGTGGAAAACGCGCTGTGCAGCGGCGGGCTGATGCAATCCTTGCCCACCGGAATGCCGCGTGCGGCGGCGATTTCCGCCGTCACCTTGGCGCCCAGCAGCATGCCGCCGTGACCGGGCTTGGCGCCCTGACTGAGCTTGAGCTCGATCATCTTCACCTGCGGATCGCGGGCGTTTTCCACGAACTTTTCCTCGCTGAAGCTGCCATCGGGGTTGCGGCAGCCAAAGTAACCCGAGGCAATCTGCCAGATCAGATCGCCGCCATGCTCGCGGTGGTACTTGCTGATCGAGCCCTCGCCCGTGTCGTGGGCAAAGCCGCCCATGCGTGCGCCCAGGTTGAGCGCCAGCACCGCATTGGCCGACAGGGCGCCAAAGCTCATGGCCGAGATGTTGAACACGCTGGCGTGGTACGGCTGGGTACACGGCTCGACGCCCTCCAGCGGCTGGCCCGGCTGACCACCGATCCACACCCGAAAGTCCTGCGACGGCAAGGTGGTGGGATGCATGGAGTGGTTCACCCACTCGTAGCCCGGTGCACTCACATCCAGCAGGGTGCCAAAGGGGCGGCTGTCGGAGACGCCCTTGCTGCGCTGATAGACCAGCGAGCGCTGCGCGCGCGAAAACGGCAGGCTCTCGTAGTCGCCCTCGATGAAGTACTGGCGAATCTCCGGGCGAATGAACTCCAGCATGAAGCGCAGGTGCCCGATCACCGGATAGTTGCGCAGCACGGCATGGCGCGTTTGGCGCAGATCGCGCAGGCCCACGATGGACAGTACCCCCAGCACCAGCGGCAGCAGCCACCACCACTGCCCCCAGGCCAGTGCGGCCACTGTGCCCACCACCGTACCCAATACGCACAGCACCAAAGCGGTATAGCGAATCGGAAACAGCCCAACGAAACGATCGGAAGAAGACGAAGCCATGCGAAAACTCCTTGGCAAATGCGCGGGCGCAGGGCCAAGGGCTACACTGCCTGACCCCGTGGCGAAATTGCCGAAATCGCGTTGCACAATCGCAAAGCGCGATGGCAGCCATCCAGACCATGCGCGGTATTGTGCCCCCGCACCCTACAGCACCTCCGGGGCCCGACCTAGCAAAACCCTGAACTTCAAGGACATGGATGCCATCTGCGCATGGCGCCCATGCAATTACTCATGACCCAAGCCCCCACCCCCGACACCATCGCCCCTGCCCTGGACGTGGACGCCTTGCAGGAACTGGACGACATGCTCGAAGCGCTGCGCGCACGCGGCGCCGAGGAAATCCCGCAGTGGGAGTTCTGCGATGGTTTTCTGAGCGCCATCGCCTGCACGCGCCGCACCATCGAAACTGCCGAATGGCTGCCCGTGCTGCTGGGCGATGAGCAGTCGCCCGAAGGCCAGCTGGAGGTGTTCGAAACCGCCGCCCAGCAGGCGCGCTTTGTCGAACTGGCCCAGGCGCGCCTGGCCGAAATCCGCCGCCAGCTGGACGATGCCAGCGTCAAAAGCCTGGAAGACGAAAACGCCTTTGCCCCCGAGGTGATGGATACGCGCGGTGCCGTGCTCATGCTGCCCCAGGAAGAGCAGGACGCCCTGCAAGGCGAGGCTGTGCCCTCGCTGGCCCAGGTGTGGGCGCTGGGCTTCATGTTCGCCGTGGAAAACTGGAACGAGGAATGGGCCAGCCCGCGCGACAAGGAAGCCGCGCGCATGCTCGATGAGGCACTGGAATGCATCATCGACCTGACCGAGGACGACAACGCCACGCCCACCCACAACCTGTACGACGAGGAAGGCCCCGCCTCCACCAGCCAGCAGCGCCTGGACGCCTTTGGCCAGGCCATCTGGGCGGTGTACGACCTGCGCCAGCTCTGGCGCAGCATGGGTCCGCGCGTGGAAACCATCTACAAGGGTGAACAACCCGGCCGCAACGATCCCTGCCCCTGCGGCAGCGGCAAGAAGTACAAGAAGTGCTGCGGCGCCTGATCGGCTGAGCGATTGAAAATAGCTCTCATAAAAAGAGCTGCTGGCGCTTTTCAATAGCGGTTTTCAGAATAAAAACCACCTGAAACCCAATCTACATCAGCGCAAGCAGCTCTTTTTTTATTACCTGGCTACCCGGCGCGCACGTACCGCTGCAGCCAGCTGCTCCAGCACCGGAATGGTCTGCTCCATGCTGATGCAGGCATCGGTCAGCGACACGCCATATTGCAGCTCCTGCCCGGGCACGATGTCCTGACGGCCCTCGCGCAGGTGGCTCTCGATCATCACGCCAGTGATGCGCGCATCGCCTGCGGCAATCTGCTGCGCCACATCGGCAGCCACGTCGATCTGGCGCTGGTGCTGCTTGTTGCTGTTGGCGTGCGACAAGTCGATCATCACCTGCGGGCGCAGGCCGTTCTTCTCCAGCAGCTCGCAGGCCGCCTGCACATCGGCAGCGCTGTAATTGGGCTGCTTGCCGCCGCGCAGGATCACGTGGCAATCCTGATTGCCGCGCGTCTCGAAGATCGCGCTCTGGCCCATCTTGGTCATGCCCATGAAGGCGTGCGGCGCCTGTGCGGCCAGAATGGCGTCAATCGCCACCTTCACGCCGCCATCGGTGCCGTTCTTGAAGCCCACCGGGCAGGACAGGCCGCTGGCCAGCTGGCGGTGGCTCTGGCTTTCCGTGGTGCGCGCGCCAATGGCGCCCCAGCTGACCAGATCGCTGATGAACTGCGGCGAGAGCAGATCCAGAAACTCCGTACCCACCGGCAGGCCCAGTGCCAGCACCTCCAGCAGCAGGCGCCGCGCCATCTCCAGCCCCTCGTTCATGGCAAAGCTGCCATCACGGTACGGATCGTTGATGTAACCCTTCCAGCCCACGGTGGTACGTGGCTTTTCGAAATAGACGCGCATCACGACGAGCAAGTCCTGCGCCAGGGCCTCGGCCTGCACCTTGAGCTGGCGCGCGTAGTCCATGGCCTGCGCGTGGTCGTGGATGGAGCACGGCCCCACCACCACGATCAGCCGATCGTCCTGCCCATGCAGCACGCGCGAGATGGCGCTGCGGCTGGACTCGACCAGCTCCAGGGCCTGCTCGGTGGCGGGCAGCCACTCCTGCAGGATGGCCGGGGTGATCAGGGGACGCACGGCCTTGATACGCGTGTCGTCGATGCGGGTGGTGTCCAGCGTGGACGCAGTGTTCGGGATTTTACGGATCGTCATGGGCGGGTATTGTCGCCACTGCGGCCGCACAATGCGCGCAGGCCGTGTCAATTGTTTGCTTCATGTAAGAAAACCTCGCGAAGTTGCACGGACTTGTCGCGCACCGCGGGCGCCATGCAGCACGCTCCTGGCGCCCCACACCGTTCGGCCCTACTGCCAGGAGGACCCATGTTCCAGTCCCTACGCACCAAGCTCACCGGATTGAGCGTGCTGCTCACCACCCTTGCCCTGCTGACGCTGTCTTCCATCGCCTTCGTCGTGGTGCGCGGCGACGTGCTGGAAAACCTGGACAAGCGCATCGGCGGCCTGACCCACCAGGCGGCAGCCGAGATGGCGCAGTGGCTCGCTGACAAACGTCGCCTGACCAGCGCCCTGCGCCTGGCCCTGGACCAGCCCGACCCCCTGCCCATGCTGCACCTGGCGGAAAAAGGCGGGCTGGATCTGGCCTACTTCGGCCGCGCCGATGGCTCCCACGCCTTCACCGTGCCGCGCATTGCCGGCTACGTTGCCACCGAGCGCAACTGGTACAAACTGGCCGTACAGCAAGGCAAGCCGGCCATCACCCCGGCCTATCCCGACTCCACCACCGGCAACCTGGTGGTGAGCCTGGTGGAGCCGATCCTCCACAACGGCCAGGTCAGCGCCGTGATTGCCTCCGACGTGGAGCTGACCACCGTGGTCAACAAGGTCAACGCCATCCGGCCCACGCCCAAGAGCTTTGCCTTTCTGATCAGCGCCGACTCCGGCCACATCCTGGCCCACCCGGACAAGGAGATGACACTCAAGCCCGTCACCGACCTGGATCCGGGCCTGACCGCGGACTTTCTGCGCAAACTGAGCCAGGACACCCGGCACGCCACCTTCCGGCTCAAGGACCAGGATGAGTTCCTGTATGCCGCCCAGGTCGATGGCACCGACTGGATTCTGGTCGTGGCCGCCGAGCGCAGCGACGCCCTCTCGGGCCTGACCAACCTGTCCCGGATCGCCAGTGTCTCCACCCTGGCCTGCATCATCGGCGCGGCGCTGCTGATGGGTCTGGCCTTCAACCGCCTGCTGCGCCGTCTGCCGCAGGTGCGCAATGCCCTGGTCGATATCGCCAGCGGCGAGGGCGACCTCACGCGCCGCATCGACACCAGCGGTCGGGATGAGCTGGCCGAGATCGCCCAGGCCTTCAACCAGTTTGCCGACAAGATTGCCCGTGTGCTGCTGCAGATCCGCGCTGCCGCAGAGAGCGTGCGCATGGCCAGCAACGAGATCGCCATGGGCAACAACGACCTGTCCTCGCGCACCGAACAGCAGGCCAGCAGCCTGGAGGAAACCGCTGCCGCCATGGAAGAACTGACCACCACGGTGCAGCAGAACGCCGAGCACGCACGCGAGGCCACCGCCCTGGCGCGCAGCGCCAGCGATGTTGCCTCCGAGGGCGGACGCGTCGTGGGGCAGGTGGTGCAGACCATGGGCGGCATCGAAGCAGCATCGCGCAAGATCGAGGCCATCACCGGCGTGATCGACGGCATCGCCTTCCAGACCAACATCCTGGCCCTGAACGCCGCCGTGGAAGCCGCACGCGCGGGCGAACAGGGCCGCGGCTTTGCCGTAGTGGCCGCCGAGGTGCGCACCCTGGCACAGCGCAGCGCCGAGGCGGCCAAGGAAATCAAGGGCCTGATCGAGGACTCCGTCGCGCAGATCAGCGCCGGCAGCCGCCAGGCCCAGGACGCCGGCGCCACCATGGCCGAAGTCATGCAAAGCATCGGTCAGGTCAGCACCATCATGGTCGAGATCAGCAACGCCAGCCACGAGCAAAGCACCGGCATCAGCGAAGTGGGCAGCGCCGTCGCGCAGATGGACCATTCCACCCAGCAGAACGCTGCCCTGGTCGAGCAGGCCACCGCCGCCGCCCAGTCGCTGCAGCAGCAGGCCGAGCAGCTGGCGCAGATCGTTGCCGGCTTCAAGCTGCCGCAGCAGATGGAAGGCCCCCCGTACAGCGCCCCGTACAGCGCCCCGGCGCGCAACCTGCTGACACTGGGCAGGTCCTGATGCGCGGGCACGCAACCGTGCTGTGCCGCGCTCAGGCCGTCACGGCACAGGCTGCGCCACCTTCGGTGGCCCCGACGCGCTCGCCGGACTCCGGGGCACACACCAGGATGTTGCCCACCGTGGCGCCGTAGTAGGTCGCCAGGCGCTTGCGCTGCTTGAGCACCGCCTTGTCCTTGCTGATCAGCAGCGCCTGGTGCTGGGCGGCCAGGTCCAGAAAGTGCTGGTCGTCCGGATCGGTGCAGGTAAAGCGCACCTTGGGCGCCATGGGCACATACTGCACGGCGGCATCAAAAGCGGCCAGCACGCTCTGGGCGGTCTTCCCGTAGAAGGCCACGCGCGGCGCCACTTTGCTGTAGGTGAGCACGCGGCCCAGCTCGATGCGCTGGGCCTCATCGGCAATCCAGCGCAGCTGCCCTTGGGCCAATAGCTCGCGAATCGGCGGCACCAGCGGGTCGCTAAAAACCAGCATATCCAGCACCACATTGGTATCCAGCACCAGCGCGCGCGGCTGCGGCCCCTGGTAGCTGGCGTTGCACAGGGGCCAACGCAAAAGAATTTTCATGCGCTGGCGCCTTGTGTGCCGTCCGGGGCAGCGCCTGCGTTCTTGCGCGTCTTGGGGCTGCCTTGCATCAGGTCAAAGCGAAACAGTCGGCATTCGATCGGGCCGTTCCACATCGGCGTGCGGCGCGCTTCCTTCAGGCGCATCTTGCCGGGCAGTTTCAGGTCGGGCGTGAGCATCCAGGCGCTCCAGCCGCTGTAATGTTTTTTCCAGTGGCTGGCCAGCTGCTGGAAGAACTCCACGCCGTCCTCGGTCTGCGCCGTCTCACGGCCAGCACGCTCGACCACGGCCATGCGTTCGCGCGCGTTGCGCCCGGCGCTGCCGGCAGCGGCAATGCGCTCGCCATAGGGCGGGTTGAGCAGCATCACGCCCGGCTGCGTACACGGCGGCATGCGTTGCAGGGCGTCGCCCCCACGCAGCTGCACCGTGTCGGCCACGCCCGCGCGCTCGGCATTGCGCTGCGCGAAATCGACCATGCGGTGCGAGATGTCAGAGCCGTAGATCGGCACCGGGCTGACATCCAGAATCTGCGCCTCGGCCTCGTCCAGCATGGCGTCCCACACATGCTTTTGGAACGGTAAAAGTTTTTCAAAGGCAAACCGGCGCAGGATGCCTGCCGGAATCTTGCGCGCAATTTGCGCCGCCTCAATCACCACCGTGCCGCTGCCGCAGCAAGGGTCATAGAGCGGCTGTGGATTGGGGCCGTGCGGGTTCCAGCCGGTGGCAGCCAGCATAGCGGCGGCCAGCGTTTCCTTGAGCGGCGCATCGCCCTTGTCCTCGCGCCAGCCGCGCTTAAACAGTGCTTGGCCGGAGGTGTCGATGTACAGCGTGGCGTTGTCTGTGGTCAGGTGCAGGTGGATGCGCACATCCGGGCGGTGCGTGTCCACGCTGGGGCGCACGCCGTTGCGCTTGGCGCGGAAGCGGTCGGCCACCGCGTCCTTGACGCGCAGGGCGGCGAAGTTCAGGCTGGTCAGCGGGCTGTGCTGGGCGGTGATTTCCACCTTGAAGGTCTGCTGCGGCGTGAACCAGATCTCCCAGGCCACCTCGCTGGCAGCGCGGTACAGATCGTTTTCGTTGCGATACATCTGCTGGCTCAGCTCCACCAGCACGCGCTGCGCCAGGCGGCTGTGCAGGTTGAGCAGCAGCACATCGCGCCAGGCGCCACGCAGCAGCACGCCGCCACGGCCCACGAGCAGGTCTTGCCCGCTGGCGCCGGTGATGGCGTGGACCTCATCGGCCAGAAAACCTTCCACGCCAGCGGCGCAGGGTAAGAATAAGTGCAGTTGATTCATAAGCTAGGGGGGCAAGCATACGCGCTGACAATGGCGGCTGCACACAGGCCGCCGTGCGGCCCCACGCAGCGGCACCACAGGGACTACAGGCTCTTGCGCAAACTGGCCACAGGGATGCGCAGCGCCTCGCGGTACTTGGCCACGGTGCGGCGCGCGCACTCGATGCCCTGGGCGGCCAGCAGGTCGGCGATTTTGGCGTCGGACAGGGGCTTTTTCGGGTTCTCGGCGGCAATCAGCTGGGCAATCAGCGCCTGCACGGCGGTGCTGGAGGCGCTGCCGCCGGTATCGGTCTGCAAGCCAGTGCCAAAGAAGTACTTGAACTCAAACGTGCCCTGCGGCGTGGCCATGTACTTGCCATTGGTCACGCGCGAAATGGTCGATTCGTGCAGCTGCAGCTCCTGGGCAATGTCGCGCAGCACCAGCGGGCGCATGGCCACGGCACCGTGGCGCAAAAAACCGCTTTGGTGCTGCACGATGGCCTGGGCCACGCGCAGGATGGTGTCAAAGCGCTGCGTGAGGCTTTTGACGAACCAGCGCGCCTCTTGCAGGCGCGCTTGCAGCGCCTCGTGCCCGGCGCTGCTGCGGTGGCCGCGCAGGGCGTTGGCATAGACCTCGTGCACGCGCAGGCGCGGCAGCACCTCGGGGTTGAGCTGCACGCTAAACCCCGTGCCACTGGGCTGCACCAGCACATCGGGCGTCATGCGGTGCGGCTGCACATCGACAAAGCGGCGCGCGGGCTTGGGTTCGAGCTGCGCCACCCAGGCCAGGGCAGCGCGCACCTCGCTTTCTGGGGCGGCGCACAGCTGCGTCAGGCGGCGCACGTCCTTGCGCGCCAGCAGCTCCAGTGGCTGCTCGCACAGTTGCAGCGCCAGAGGGTAGAGCGCGGCACGCGCCGGATCGCCGCCCCGGTGCTGGCTGTGCTGCAATTGCAGGCGCAGGCATTCGGCCAGATCGCGCGCGCCCACGCCCGCCGGCTCCAGCTGCTGCAACAGGTGCAGCGCCACCGTCAGGTGGTGCATGAGCTGCTCGCGCAGCGCCTCATCGGCCTGCGGGGGCAGCAGCGCCTGCGCCAGACTGGGCAGGTCGCCATCCAGGTAGCCGTCCTCATCCAGATTGGCGATGAGAAAGTCCAGCGCCGCACGGTCTTCGGCACACAGGCGCCAGCCGACGATCTGCGCGTGCAGGTGCTCGCTCAGGCTGGGGGGACGATGCGCCAGGTCCTGGGCGCTGGCGTTCTCGTCCCCATCGTCATCACCGTCCGTGCCGCTGCTGCTGTCGCTGAACGACCAGTCGATAACTCCTATTTCAGGAGCTTGTTCCGCTTTCTCAAACTCATTTTCAGAGACATTTACCTCTGAAATCTCGGCAGGATCAGCGCCACCAGCTATGGAAATGATGTTTTCCGTGGAGGCATCCACCCCCTGCGCCGCAGCCAGTCCGTCTGGCAGCGCGTCTGCCGTGTCGCCGGCCTCGGGGCCTTCCTTTTCCAGGAAAGGGTTGTCCAGCAGTTGCTGTTCCACTTCCTGCTGCAACTCCAGGCTGGACAGCTGCAGCAGCCGGATGGCCTGTTGCAACTGGGGCGTGAGCTGCAACTGCTGGTTGAGCTTGAGCGACAGTCCCGTCTGCATCACCGATTGCGCCCCTTTTGCAGAATGCCTCCCGCTGCCATGGTGCCTACATGCGGAAGTTGTCGCCCAGGTACACGCGACGCACTTCGGGGTTGTCCACGATCTCCTGCGGCGTGCCGTGGGTGAGCACCGTGCCGTCGCTGATGATGAAGGCGTTGTCGCAAATGCCCAGCGTCTCGCGCACGTTGTGGTCGGTGATGAGCACGCCCAGGCCGCGCTCCTTCAGAAAACCGATGATGCGCTGGATCTCGATCACGGCGATGGGGTCGATACCGGCAAACGGTTCATCCAGCAGGATGAAGCGCGGCTGCGTGGCCAGCGCGCGGGCAATCTCCACACGCCGGCGCTCGCCGCCGGACAGCGACAGCGCGGGCGCATCGCGCAGGTGCTCGACGTGCAGCTCCTGCAGCAGGCTGTTCAGGCGCTCCTCGATCACGTCCTTGGGCAACGGGCGCCCGGCCTCGTCCTTTTGCAGTTGCAGCACGGCGCGCACGTTGTCCTGCACGTTGAGCTTGCGAAAGATCGACGCTTCCTGCGGCAGGTAGGACAGCCCCAGGCGCGAGCGCACGTGCATGGGGCTGTGCGCCACCGAGTGGCCGTCGATCAGGATGTCGCCGCCATCGCTGCGCACCAGACCGACGATCATGTAGAACGACGTGGTCTTGCCCGCCCCGTTGGGGCCGAGCAACCCCACCACTTCACCCTTGCGCACCGACAGCGACACATCGCGCACCACCTGGCGCTTGCCGTAGGTCTTGGCCAGATGGCGGGCGTGCAGACCGCTGCCTGTATCGGCGCTGGAGCCGTTATGCGTCATGGGCCGGCCCCTCATTGATCCTGCCCGGGCACTTGCTGCAGGCGCTGCGCCGGCTGCAACGGCACGCTGGGCGCCGGCTGCGCGGCAGCATCCTCGGGCGCAGCACTGGCCTTGGGCACCATCACCGCACGCACGCGGCCGGACGGCGTGCCCTGGCCCGGCGTGGTGCTGCGCGCTGCGCCATCGACGCTGAACACGTCGGTGAGGTTGTTGTAGGTGATCAGGTTGCCCGCAATGTCGTCGGTGAGCTTGCCGCCCGTGTAGCGCCGCAACTGCCCGCGGCGGATCAGGCGCACATCGTCCTTGCGGCCATCGTATTCAATGACCTCGGCCTCGCCCTCGACGTATTCCTCAGGTGCGCCGGGGGCGGTATCGCGCTTCTGGCGAAAGAACGCCCGCTTGCCGCTTTCGGCGGTCACCACCCCGTACTGATAGCCCTGCGCATCCTGACGCACCTGCAGCTGCGCGCCACGCAGCACGATGCTACCCTTGGTCAGCACCACATTGCCGGTGAAGATGCTGGTTTGCTGCAACTCGTCGTGGCGCAGGCTGTCGGCCTCGATGTGCATGGGCTTGTCGCGATCGGCACGCTCGGCCAGGGCGGGCACGGGGCCCAGCGCCACAGTGGCCAGCAGCGCCAGGGCCGACAGGCTGGAGGCAAGGGAGACGGAAGAGAAGTGAGGGCGCGTCATAAGCAGGGCATGGTTTTTGCATGTGATTGTAGTCACCCTGCTGCAGCCACAGAAAAGCCCGCCGAGGCGGGCTGCGGGTTTTCGTCGCACGGCGCGGCCACTCAGGCGCGCTTGCGCTCCTGTTCGATGAGCTTGTTGGTGATCTGGATCATCTTGTCAAAGCCCCCCGCCAGCGTGCCATCGGTGTAGTAGCGCCCGGCAATACCCAGGGCAGGCGTGCCCTCGACCTGGTACTCATCCTGCAGCTGCAAGGAGCGGCGCACCTGGGTGGCCACGCTGAACGAGTTGTAGGCTGCCTCGAACTTGGCGCGATCCAGCCCCTGCTCGGCCACCCAGGGAAAGAGCACGTCGGTCTGGTTCAGGCGCTTTTTCTCTTCCTGGAAGGCCTTGAACACCTTGTGGTGGGTGGATCCGACGGCTCCGATGGTCTCCAGCGCGTAGAAGATGCGCTGCAGCGGCTCGAAGTTCTTGTTGAAGCCCACATGCACCATGCGCACCACGACGTCGTTGGGCACGGTCTTGGCCCACGCCTCAAAGATCGGATCGAAGTTCTTGCAGTGCACGCAGCCGTAGGAGAAGAACTGCAGCACCTCGATCTTGCCCTCTGGGGCCGAGACCGACGCGCGCTTCTTCAGCTCCAGATAGCCATTCGATTGCGCCAGCGCGGGCACGCCCCACCCTGCGGTTACCACCCCCAGGGCACCAGCCAGGGCAAATTCACGTCGTTTCATCATGTGATCTCCAAATAAACGCAGGGTCAGAGCATGCGGCGCAGCGGCAGTTCCCACGGCAGGCCAGGGTATTTGCCCCCGCACGCGCAGCGTACCAGGCTCTCAGGGCTGCACCCGCACCAGGCTGGCGTCCATGCCGGCATCGCGCAGGTTGCGCTGGGTCTGCTCGGCATCGGCCCGCTCGGCAAAGGGGCCCAGGCGCACGCGGAACATGGGCAGGCCGTTCTGCTCGCGCTCGCTCACGCGCGCCTGCAGGTTCAGCATGGCCAGCTTGGCACGTTGCGCCTCGGCGTCGGCGCGATTGCGGAACGCGCCCACCTGCACAAAGTAGTTCACTCCGGCGCTACTGGCCTGCGCTGCCTGCTTGGCCGCCTCGGCCTTGAGCTGCGCCTGCGCCAGATCACCCAGCGGGTCGGCAGAGACGGTCGGCGCCGTCACCGGGCTGGTTTGCGCGCCCGTCGCCGCCGCCGGTGCTGCCGCCGTGGCAGGGGGCGCAGCCGGTGCTGGTGCAGCGGGGGCTGCCGGAGCCGCTGGTGCTGTCTGCGGGGCCGTTGGCGCTGGCAGCGGCGCCTTGCCACCCAGCGGGGAGTTGATGTCCCCACGCGCGCTGGCGCCGGTGGCAGGGCGCTGACCATCCACCCCCTTCAGGAAGGGCATGGGCAGCTTGCTGACGTACACCGCCACACCAAAGGCGATCCCCAGGCCGACCACCACCCCCAGGATGAAACCCAGGATGGTGCCGCCGCGTTGTGTGCTCAGACCTTGCATGGCGCAACTCACATTTTTTCCGGGGCACTGACCCCGAGGACGGCCAGCCCGTTGGCCAGCACCTGTGCCGTGGCGGCGACCAGCGCCAGACGGGCCAGCTTGACCTGCTCATCGTCCACCAGAATGCGCTCGGCGTCGTAGTAGCTGTGGTAGGCCGCGGCCAGATCGCGCAGGTAGAAGGTCACATCGTGCGGCGCATTGCCGTTGGCTGCGGCCGTCAGCATGTCGGGGTACTTGGCCAGCAGCAGCATCAGCGCCTGGGCCTGCGGGCCTTCCAGCGGCGACAGGTCCACGTTCTGCAGCTGCTCCAGCTTGCCGCCCTGCTCCTGCCAGGCACGCAGGATGGAGCAGATGCGCGCATGGGCGTACTGCACGTAGTACACGGGGTTGTCGTTGTTCTGCGCCACGGCCAGGTCCACGTCGAAGGTGTACTCGGTGTCGGGCTTGCGCGACAGCAGGAAGAAGCGCACAGCGTCCTTGCTGGTCCACTCGATCAGGTCACGCAGCGTCACGTAGGAGCCGGCGCGCTTGCTGATCTTGACCTCTTCGCCATTGCGCACCACACGCACCATGGTGTGCAGCACATAGTCGGGGTAGCCAGCGGGAATACCCACATCGGCCGCCTGCAGGCCGGCACGCACGCGGGCGATGGTGCCGTGGTGGTCCGTGCCCTGGATGTTCACCACCTTGGTGAAGCCGCGCTTGAACTTCTGGATGTGGTAAGCCACGTCAGGCACAAAGTAGGTGTAGTGCCCGTCGGTCTTGCGCATCACGCGGTCCTTGTCGTCACCGTACTCCGTGGTCTTGAGCCACAGCGCGCCGTCCTTTTCATAGGTCTTGCCATTGGCAATCAGGCGCTGCACGGTCTCTTCGACGTGGCCGTTGGTGTACAGGCTCGACTCCAGGTAGTACTGGTCGAACTTCAGGTTGAAGGCCTGCAGGTCCTTGTCCTGCTCGTTGCGCAGATAGGCCACGGCAAACTGGCGGATGTTGTCGTAGTCCTCCACATCGCCATTGGCCGTGAATTCGCGGTCATCGGCCTTCACGGTTTCCCGGTTCAGGAAGGCCTGGGCAATGTCGGCAATGTAGTCGCCGTTGTAGAAATTCTTGGCCAGCGGGTTGTCCGCATCGGTCGGCCAGCATGCGTCACCGGGCTTGAAGCCCTTGGCGCGCAGCTGGGTGGACTTGGTCAGGGTGTCGATCTGCACGCCCGCGTCGTTGTAATAGAACTCGCGGTGCACGCTCCAGCCCTGGGTGGCGTACAGGTTGCTGATCGCGTCGCCAATCGCGGCCTGGCGGCCGTGGCCCACGTGCAGCGGGCCGGTGGGGTTGGCAGAGACGAACTCCACCAGGATCTTTTCCCCACGCTCGGGCTGGTAGCCGAACTTCGCACCCTGGCTCAGCACCTCGCGCACCACTTCCTGCTTGGCGGCGGTCTTGAGGCGGATGTTCAGAAAGCCGGGGCCGGCAATCTCGATGGCATCGACCCATTGCTGAAAGGCCGGGGTGGCTTCCAGCGCGGCCTTGAGCTGCTCGCCCAGCGCGCGCGGATTCTGCTTGAGCGGCTTGGCCAGCTGCATGGCCGCCGTGCAGGCCCAGTCGCCGTGGGCGGCCACCTTGGGGTTTTCAAAGGCAGCGCGGGCGCCCGCGCCGGGGGAGAGTTTTTCCAGCTCGCCGGCCAGGGCTGCGAGCAATTGCTGTTTCACGATGAGCATGGGCGCAGATTTTACGTGCCCCGCCCTGCCCACGGCGGGCCGGCACTTACGCCCTTACCAGCCCCGCGCCCAGAACACCGCCACCACGGCCACCACCGGCATGATGTGGGTGTGCAGCATGATGGCGCGGCGCACGCGGTGCTGCTCCTCCACGCTGGGCAGGGCGCCGGTGGCCTCCAGCCGGCGCGCCCAGCGGCGCATGGCCAGGCTGGGGTAGGCCGCAATGGCGATGATGAGCAGCACCAGCGTCATCTTGATGTGAAACAGCGGCTGGCCCACATACCACTGCCAGCCCTTGATGCCCCAGACCACCCGCGCAATGCCGGTCAGCAGCAGAAACACCAGCGCGCCCAGATAGATCCAGTCCAGTCGCAACAGGCGCCGCACCACGGCGGCATTCATCCATTGTGGCCGACACAGGGCCGCCTGGCTGGAGGAAAACACCACCAACGCCAGGATGGCCACGATATGCAGGCTGGCCAGCAGCGCTTCCAGATTCACCATTACCGACATCACCGAACTCCTTCACGCCAGAACTCCGGGCGCTCGTAGTGCATTTTCAGATAGTCGATCCACAAGCGCACGCGCAGTGGCATGTGCTTGCGCTGGGGAAACACCATGTAAATTCCGTTGGGCGGTGCAGCAAACTCTTCCAGCACCGCCACCAGCCGCCCGGCGGCAATCTCGGCCTCCACCTCCCAGGTGCTGCGCCAGGCAATGCCCCAGCCACCCAGACACCAGTCGTGCAGCACCTGCCCGTCCGAGCAGTCCAGCGGCCCGCTGGGCTTGATGTGTACCAGCTCGCTGCCACCGCCGTCGGCCTCGGAGCGCGGCACACGAAACGCCCAGCCGCGCGTCTGCGAAGCGTCGCTGGACAGTGCCAGACAGCGGTGCTGCATCAGTTCGGACGGATGCAGGGGCGTACCATGCTTGCGCAGGTACTCCGGCGCAGCCACGCACAGGCGCCGGTTGTCGGCCAGGCGCACGCTGACCAGCGACGAATCGGGCAGATCGCCCACGCGCACGGCGCAGTCGTAACCCTCGCCCGCCAGATCCACGACCCGGTCACTCAGGTTGAGCGAGATCGTCACCTCCGGGTGCAGGTCGTAAAAGCGTGGCACCAGCGGCGCCACATGGCGACGGCCAAAGCCCGCAGGCGCGGTGATGCGCAAATGGCCCGTGGCCTTGACGCCGCCAGCAGAGACACTCGCCTCCGCATTGGCAATGTCGGCCAGCAGGCGCTGGCAGTCCTCCAGAAAGGCGCTGCCCTCGTGCGTGAGCGTCATGCGCCGCGTGGTGCGCACCAGCAGCTTGACTCCCAGATGCTCCTCCAGCGCATCCAGCCGGCGCCCCATGATGGCCGGCGCCACCCCCTCGGCCTTGGCCGCTGCGGTCAGGCTGCCCCTGGTTGCCACCGACACAAAAGATTCGAACGCCTTGAGTTTGTCCATGGTGCGTACCACCCTGCGGCATGAATGCCAGCTAAAAATTTACAAGGAAATTGGCGCCAAACCCTGTAGTGGCGGGCGCCTACAGCTATCAAAAAATCATTTTACCCAGCCCACTTTTCCGGGGTGCGCTCACTTTTGCAAAAAAGTCATTGGTTCTAGGATTTTTGAAGAGTTTATTAACCCATTCATTTCTAATACAGTGCAAGCATTCAGGCCTAGTGATGAATTTGCCCATCCCTCCTGCAAATTTTTTCAAGCTACGTTTTTCACTTTCGCACCATCCAAGGAGCTTTCAAGCATGACCGCACGTACCCAGATCCACGGCCTGCAAGTGGCCACCGAGCTGTACAACTTCGTCAACGAACAGGTGCTGCCCGGCACCGACGTCGATCAGGCCGCCTTCTGGAAGGGGTTTGATGCCATCGTGGCCGATCTGGCGCCCCGGAACGCCGCCCTGCTGGCCGAGCGCGACCGCCTGCAAAAGGAACTGGACACCTGGCACAAGGCCAACCCCGGCCCCATCACCAACATGGCGGCCTACCAGCAGTTCCTGAAGCAGATTGGCTACCTGGTCGAGCAGCCCAAGGATGCCAAGGCCACCACCGAGAACGTGGACGCCGAGCTATCCACCATCGCCGGCCCCCAGCTGGTCGTGCCCATTCTGAACGCCCGCTACGCGCTGAACGCGGCCAACGCCCGCTGGGGCTCTTTGTATGACGCGCTGTATGGCACCGACGCCATCCCCGAAGACGGCGGCGCAGAAAAAGGCAAGGGCTACAACCCCGTGCGTGGCGCCAAGGTCATCGAATTTGCACGCAACTTCCTCGACCAGTCCGTGCCGCTGGCCAGCGGCTCGCACAAGGACGCAACAGGCTACAAGGTCGAAAACGGCCAGCTGGTCGTGAGCCTGAAGGACGGCTCCACCACCGGCCTGAAGGACGCGGACAAGTTCGTCGGCTACCGTGGTGATGCCGCCAGCCCCACGTCCGTGCTGCTCAAGAACAACGGCCTGCACATCGACATCATCATCAACCGCGCCACCCCCATCGGCCAGAGCGACGCCGCCGGCGTGTCTGACGTGGTCGTGGAAGCCGCTGTCTCCACCATCCTGGACCTGGAAGACTCCGTCGCCGCCGTGGACGCCGAAGACAAGGTGCTGGGCTACAGCAACTGGCTGGGCATCCTCAAGGGCACGCTGACCGAGACCTTTGAAAAGGGCGGCAAAACCATGACCCGCGGTCTGAACCCCGACCGCGAATACACCGCCGCCAACGGCCAGCCCATCAAGCTGCACGGCCGCTCGCTGATGTTCGTGCGCAACGTCGGCCACCTGATGACCAACCCCGCCATCCTGTGGGGCGCGGAAGGCAAGGAAATTCCCGAAGGCATCATGGACGCCGTCATCACCACGGCCATCGCCATCCATGACCTGAAGGGCCACGGCGCCAACGGCATCCGCAACAGCCGCACCGGCAGCGTCTACATCGTCAAGCCCAAGATGCACGGCCCCGCCGAAGTGGCCTTCGCCAACGAACTGTTTGGCCGCGTCGAAAAGCTGCTGGGCCTGCCCGAGAACACCGTCAAGCTCGGCATCATGGACGAAGAGCGCCGCACTTCGGTGAATCTGAAGGCTGCGATTGCCGCCGCCCCCGCCCGCGTGGCCTTTATCAACACCGGCTTCCTGGACCGCACCGGCGACGAAATGCACACCGCCATGCAGGCCGGCCCCATGATCCGCAAGGGCGACATGAAGACCTCTGCCTGGCTGCAGGCCTATGAGCGCAACAACGTGCTGGTCGGCCTGACCATGGGCCTGCGCGGCCGCGCCCAGATCGGCAAGGGCATGTGGGCCATGCCCGACCTGATGAAGGCCATGCTGGAACAAAAGATCGCCCACCCCAAGGCCGGCGCCAACACCGCCTGGGTCCCCAGCCCCACAGGCGCCACGCTGCACGCCCTGCACTACCACCAGATCAACGTGGCCGAAGTGCAGAAGGAGCTGGAAAAGATCAGCGCCGACGCCGAGCGCGACAACATCCTGGCCGATCTGCTGCAGATCCCCGTGGCCAAGGCCCCCAAGTGGACCGACGCCGAAAAGCAGCAGGAGCTGGACAACAACGTGCAGGGCATCCTCGGCTACGTGGTGCGCTGGGTGGACCAGGGCATCGGCTGCTCCAAGGTGCCGGACATCCACAACGTGGGCCTGATGGAAGACCGCGCCACGCTGCGCATCTCCAGCCAGCACATTGCCAACTGGCTGCTGCACGGCGTGGTGACCGAAGCCCAGGTGCGCGAAACCTTCGCCCGCATGGCCAAGGTGGTGGACCAGCAGAATGCCGGTGACCCCAACTACAAGAGCCTGGCCGACAACCCCAACGGCGCCGCCATGCAGGCCGCGCAGGACCTGGTGTTCAAGGGCGTGGAGCAGCCCTCCGGCTACACCGAGCCCCTGCTGCATGCATGGCGTCTGAAGGTCAAGGCTGGCGCTTAAAAAGCATAGCTGCTGGCGCTTGCTGGATAAGCGCTAGTGGGCGATTTGGCTTGTAAAACAACAAAGGCACCGCGAGGTGCCTTTGTGGTTTATTGCTTTGCCAAATAGTCACCGGCACGTTCTCTCATTCATGTATGAGCGATTCCTAGAGCGTGTTACGAACTTTGCCGAATGACGGTGCGCAGGAAACCCTGGTCGATTCATCGGGCAGCCAACGCTCTACACTGCCCCGCCATGCCCTCCTCCTTGCATCCCCTGACCTGCCCGCTGTGCGGCCACCCCAACCAATGCGCCGTAGCTGCGGGCCTGCCCGCCGAAAGCTGCTGGTGCATGCAGGCACGGATCGCGCCCCAGGCACTGGAGCAGGTACCCGCACCACTGCGCGCGCAGGTCTGCCTGTGTCCGGCCTGCAGTCAGGCGGGTTTATCCCCGACACCATCGCCTGACTAAGGCGGGCGGCGTACGCTCTTGCCCCTTGCGCATTTGTCTTTTACGTTTTCATGCACCTGTTTGCTCCTTCGCCCGTTGAAACGCTCAAGGCCCGCTACGGCGAGCGCTACCGCTGGTTGCTGCTGATGGCGCTGATGGTGGGCGTGATTGCCTCCATCATCCCTTCGACCAGCGTGAACGTGGCCATTCCGGCCATGAGTGCGTATTTCGGGCTGGGCCAGGAGCGTGCGCAGTGGATCACGTCGGCGTTCATGGTGGCCTCCACCGTGGCGATGCTGGTGACGCCGTGGATGCTGTCGCGCTTTGGCTATCGTGCCACCTATGCCTGGGCGATCGGATTGCTGATGCTGGGCGGGGTGAGCGGTGGGCTGGCGCAACATTTCGAGCTGCTGCTGTTTGCCCGCCTGGCCGAGGGGGCGGCGGCGGGCATCATCCAGCCGATTCCGGCGGTGGTGATTCTGCGGGCCTTCGCGCCGCATGAGCAGGGGCGCTCGGGCGGAATCTTCGGCATGGGGGTGGTGCTGGCCCCGGCGCTGGCGCCTTCGCTGGGCGGTTTGCTGGTGGACTGGCTAGGCTGGCGCAGCACTTTCTTCATGGTGGTGCCACCCTGTCTGCTGTCGCTGTGGCTGGCCTGGAAGCTGGTGCCCAGCTCGACACCGGAAGGGCCACAAACACAGGAACAAGGGCAGAGCCAGCCCAAGAAGCTGGATCTGCTGGGTCTGAGCCTGGTGAGTATCGGCACACTTGGCTCGCTCAATGCGCTGGTAGCGTTTCACCACAGCCATACGCAGGCAGCGCTGTTGCTGGTGCTGGCGGTGTGCAGCCTGGCGGGGTTTGTGCTGTGGCAGCGGCACCTGCTGCGTGGCGATGGCCAGCCGCTGATGGATCTGCGGCTGTTCGGCCATCGGCCTTTTGTGATGGGCTGCATCGTGGCCTTCATCTATGGCACGGCGATGTTTGGCTCGACCTATCTGCTGCCGGTGTTCATCCAGATGGGCCTGGGCATGTCGGCCAGTTACGCGGGCAATTTGCTGCTGCCTGCCGGGCTGGTGCTGGCCGTCACCATTCCGCTGGTCGGACGCATGGCGGATACCCAGCCCACGCACTGGCTGGTAAGCATCGGCATGCTGCTGCTGGCAGCGTCGTTTGCCCTGATGCTCTGGGCCGGCCCCAGCACGGCGCTGTGGCTGCTGGCCGGCTTCATCGTGGTGGGGCGCATTGGGCTGGGCTTCATCCTGCCGAGTCTGAACCTGGGGGCCATGCGTCCCCTGCCACGGGAGCTGATCGCCCAGGGCTCCGGCACCATCAGCTTTATCCGCATGCTGGGCGGTGCGATGGGCGTGGGGCTGTGCGGCATCGTGCTGGAGTGGCGGCTGGCGGTGCAGGCGGCCAATCCCGCCCTCACGGAGGTGCAGGCACGCATGAGCGCCTTCCATGAAAGCTTTGCCATGCTCACGGCGCTGTGCCTGCTGGCCTTTGTGGCGGCGACGCAGTTGCGCTCCCCCACGAAAAGCACCCACTGAGCGCGCTCACGGCCAGCGGCCCGGCAAAGCCGGGTTAGGCTATGCGCCTTTGTTAGCCAGAAAAAAACGGATACGCACCCATGTGCCAGCTTTTAGGAATGAATTGCAACACGCCCACGGATGTGCGCTTCAGCTTCAGCGGCTTTGCACAACGTGCCGGCAATACCGGTGATCACACCGACGGCTGGGGGATCGCATTTTTCGAGGACAAGGGCTTGCGCCACTTCGTGGACCACGAACGCGCCATCGACTCCCCTGTTGCCGAGCTGATTCGCCGCTACCCCATCAAGAGCAAGAACGTCATCGCCCACATTCGCAAGGCCACCCAGGGGCTGGTCAGCCTGCAAAACTGCCATCCCTTCGTGCGTGAGCTGTGGGGGCGCCACTGGGTGTTCGCACACAACGGCGATCTGAAAAACTTCAACCCCAAACTGCACACGCACTTCCACCCGGTCGGGACGACAGACAGCGAGCTGGCGTTCTGCTGGATCATGCAGGAGCTGTGGAAGTCCCATGCCGGTGTGCCGAGCATCGAGGAGCTGACCATCACCCTGCAGGAACTGGCCCGGCGCATCTCGCCGCACGGTACGTTCAACTTCCTGCTCTCCAACGGCGAAGCGCTGTGGAGCCATGCCACCACCAACCTGTTCTACACCGAACGCGCCTACCCCTTCGCCGCCGCCCAGCTGGCCGATGAGGATCTGACCGTCGATTTCTCCACCGAGACCACACCCCATGATCGGGTGGCCATCATCGTCACCGCTCCGCTGACCAAGAACGAGACCTGGACGCAGTTTGAGCAAGGCGTGGTGAATGTGTTTGTCGATGGGCGTTTGTATTTGGGACAAGGCATGCAGCAAGGCGTCGCTGCCCAGCCCACGCCATCATCAGGCTTTCAAGCATAAAAAAAGGAGCGCGTAGCGCTCCTTGTGCCTGGATTTCAGAGGGTTTTATTTTTCAAATGCAACAGGAGCAAGCGCAACGTGCTCCTGTTTTTTTATTTTCCGTGCTTTTGCTGCACTCTGCCATGGCATGCTGCAAAACAAAACCCCCTGCCTCTTTGGAGGACAGGGGTGTTGCACTTATAAGAGCCTGGCGATGACCTACTTTCACACGGGCATCCGCACTATCATCGGCG
>CAMZGS010000007.1 GCA_947306475.1 uncultured Comamonas sp. | reverse complement strand
GGGACATGTATGCCGAGACGGCGATCCCCGGCCATGGGGATGCTGCGCTGGATATTGGAGGTTGAGGGGCAATGGTCAGGCCTTCGCTGGGTGCGGCAGCCATGTGGCGGTCGCTGTCATGCATGCAGCGCGTGTGACAATCGCCGCATGACTGCCTTTGCCATTGACCAAGCCGACGTCACAGGCACCATCGGTGCATTGTGGATATTTCCCATCAAATCGTGTGCGGGTATCGCGGTGCAGCAAGCCAGGCTGCTACCCACCGGCCTGGAGTGGGATAGGGCGTGGATGGTGGTTGATCCGCAAGGCGTTTTCCTCACGCAGCGTGACCTGCCAAGAATGGCATTGGTACGGCCCAGCCTGGACATTGCCGCGGGAGTCCTGCGGGTGAATTTCCCTGGACAGGAAGAGCTGGAGGTGCCATTGGCCTTACCACTTGTGGCATCTGCCCCGCAGTTGTCCGTGCAAGTGTGGAGCAGCCATGTTCAGGCATGGGATGTGGGCGACGCAGCCGCCCAGTGGTTCAGCCGTGCCCTGCAGCGCGAATGTCGGCTGGTGCGGTTTGATCCAGCCCAACAACGCCTTTCCAGCACCAAATGGACAGGCGGCATCCAGGCACCCAACCAGTTTGCTGACGCTTATCCCTTGCTGGTGACCACCAGCGCTGCTTTTGTGGCCTTGAACGACAGACTGCAAGCACAGGGACATGCTGTGGTGGACGGGGTGCGCTTTCGCGCCAATATCGTGCTGGATGGTTTGGCAGAACATGAAGAGGATTTCATGGAAACGGTCTGGGTTGCAGCTGCTGAGCCCGTCACTCTTCGCCTGTGCAAACCATGTGCACGCTGCCCCATCCCCAATATCGACCCCATCACGGCCCAAATCAGCCCAGAGGTAGGGGCCACCCTGGCCCAGTATCGTCAGGACGCACGCCTGGACGGAGCCATCACCTTTGGCGTGAATGCTGTGGTGGCCAAGGGTGCCGGCCAAGTCTTGCAGGTAGGGCAGTGCGTGGGAGGGCTGCTGAAATTTGATTGAAGTGCCGCAGGGCGGCATTTCACAGCGGAGTTTTTCAATCAAAAACGCCACACAGTGGAAGTTCCATTGTGTGGCGTTGTGCTGAGTGGTGGTGGAGCACGGAACCGAACCCGCGGTCCACTCCCGATCCAGATCGTAACGTCTGGGTCTTGAGGGCGTGGATTTGGCCACCCTCAGAATCCCGGGTACTTCTGCCAGATCCGCTGGTTCAGCTCTTCGTTGTCGCTGTACTCGCCAATCGCCCAATCCTTGAGGGCATAGAGGTCTTCAGCCAGTTCGGTGATGACGTCGCGCAGTTCCAGCGGCTCCAGCCACTCGGCAGGGATCGCCTTCACGCCGTGCATCGCGCCCAGCAGGTTGCCGACGATCGCTCCGGTCGAGTCGGAATCGCCATCGTGGTTCACGGCCAGGATCACGCCATGTTTGAAATTGCGGGCGACCAGCGCGCAATAGATGGAGATCGCCAGGGCCTCCTCGGCGACCCAGCCCTGGCCCAGCCGGGCTATTGCTTCTTCATGTGGCAAACCGGAATCGGCTAACTCCTCAGCCATCTCGATTGCGCGCAGCGTCTCCTCAAAGCCGGGCTCAGCTCGCAGTAAGAGTTTGGCGGCGGCCAACGCCTCGCGCAGCGACGCGCCATCGGTCAGGGCCAGGATCAGAACTGCCAGCACACCACCGGTCAGGGCTCCGGTCGGGTGCCCATGGGTCAGCGCAGCCAACTCGGTACCCAGCCGGAAGGCGTCTTGGGGAGATTCGTACTGCCGCAGGCGCCAGGCGAACAGACCGACCGGCGCAACCCGCATGACGCCGCCGCAGCCCTTGCTGTCGTTGCGGGCCGGCTCCCCAAGGGAGGTCATCGCCCGCAGGGCCGATAGGCAGGTGTTGCCCGGTGCGCGACGGCTGTGCAGCTGACGCTGCTGAAACAGCCAGCCCGGCTCATCGGTGCTGAAGTCGATGTCGCAGGTCGGACGTTCGCCTTGGGTTTGCAGCCAGCGCAAGTAGGCGTGCGACGTTACCCCGGAATAGGTCGTGATGCCTTTGAAGCAGCCGCGCACCCAGCCTCGGATCAGTCCCTCGGCGGTGAACAAGGTCATCTGCGTGTCGTCGGTGATCGTCCCCAGGCCACCATAAGCCGGTGCGTACTGGGTGATTCCCTTCGGGCCGAAGCGACGCAGAATCTCGGCCCGCTTCATGAACTCCACCGGTGCACCCAGCGCATCGCCCACTGCGTCACCGAGCAGGCAGCCCAGAAACCGCCCCTGGACCGTGCGCTTTTGCTGGCGCTTGCGGCGCCAGGCCGGAGGTGCCGGGGCCTCGAATTCTTCCGCCACGTCCGCATCGGCAACAGGCTCTTCGTCCTCATGGCCGGATAAGGTGCAGCAGACGCCCAACTCTGCCACCACGCGGGCGGCGGGCCGGGCAACGAGGCCCAGCTGCTTGCGCCACACAGGCACATCGGAGCCGTCCCAGCTGATGCCCAGGCCTTTCTCCCAGTAGGACAGGTAGGCCTCGCCCCGGTCGGCGGCGTAGTAGTTGCCGTTGCCGGCGGAGCAGTCGAGTGCGTACTCCCAGTTGTTCTCGCGCATGCAGACTCCGTGCTCAGGGTGAGGCACTTGCCCCAGCCTGATCAGGTATTCCGCGCTCTTGGCGTCCAACGGGCGAAACACGGCCACCCGCAAGCGTCCGTCGTCCCGGGCGGTGATGGCCGCGATCAATGCACCGCCACGCTGGATGGTGACCAGTTTGCCGCCGAGGTCCACGGGCCCGACCTCGAGCCACCAGTGGTCCCCGGCCGCTGACATGACATCGCGGGCATCGTCGGGCGCCAACAGCTCGGCCAGCCGATCCATTGCGGATTCGACCTGCTGCCATTCTGCCTTTCCATCCCGGCTACGCTGCTGCAGACCGTGCAGCATCACAGCCAGCGGCAGGTCCCCGTTATCGAGCTGGGCCGACTGCAGATAGGCTGCTGGAGCGGGGTACGCAATGTCCGGCAACCCGTACCGCGCCAACGTCTCTGGCTTGAGGTGAAGCTCTGCGAAATCTTGCATGGCGCCCGTACCGATCCTTTTATCGCTGCGCCGCTTGTGGTTATCACAATACGACGTACACACAAATCAAAATAGAGTCATGGACAGATCTAGGGCAGACCATATACTTTCCGCAATAACCAGCACAAGCATTCGCTAACCCGAACGAGCCAGCCAGGATGTCGAACGAACAGCTTGCAGATCTAACCCAGCCACAACGCGACCGGCTCGCGTTCGTGGAGTTGCGCGTGCGCTTCATCGGGGAGATACGCCGTCAGGACTTGGTCACTCGGTTTGGCATCCAGTCCGCCGCCGCATCCAGGGATCTGGCGCTGTACAAGGAGTTGGCCCCGGGCAACATCGACTACGACTCCAAGGGCAAGTCCTACGTCCTGGGGCCAGACTTCCGGCCTGTATTCGACTTCCCCCCAGAGCGGGTGCTGTCGTGGCTGACCCAGGGCTTTGGCGATGGTGAGCCGATGCGGCTCAAGGCGTGGGTGGCCAGCGAGAGCCCGTCGCGGCTCACGCATCCGGATCTGGATGTGCTGGCGAGCGTGACCCGGGCGATCCACCAGGAGTGTCCGCTCGGCATCGAGTACCACTCCATCTCCAGCGGCCGCACCGAGCGGGAGATCGTCCCGTTCGCGCTGATCGACAACGGTCTACGCTGGCACGTCCGCGCCTTCGACCGGAAGTCGCAGGAGTTTCGGGATTTCGTCATCACCCGGATTAAGCGCCCGATGGTGCTTAAAGGGCAGCCAGTGGCACCCCACGAGATGAGCGATCAGGACATTCAGTGGACCCGGATCGTCGAGCTGGAGCTGGTGCCGCACCCGGATCAACCCCGGCCAGAGATCACCGAGATGGACTACAGCATGCAAGGTGGCGTGCTGCGGATGAAGCTGCGGGCAGCCACCGCCGGTTACATCCTTCGCCAATGGAGTGTGGACTGCACGCCCGACCACAGCTTGCGCGGGCACGAGTATCGGTTGTGGCTGAAGGACCACCTGGCCATCTACGGCGTGCGCAATGCCGTGCTGGCGCCGGGCTACCGCTCCCCTGATCAACAACGGCTTGAAGCCGAGTCGGACTGAGGGGATGAGCATGCTCGCAAAACTCGAACGACTCATCGGCGAAATCGGCGACCTCAACAGCAAGTTGATCCTGCTGGTCGGTCCCAGCCGCAGTGGCAAGACCCAACTGCTGCGCCAACTCAGCGTCAAGCTCAACATCGAGCCGCTCAACGTCGGCATGGAGTTGGGGCGCCGTTTGGCTGCCACGCCGAACAACAAGCGCGGCTTCTCGGCAGGCGAACTGCTGCGGGAGATCGCGGACAAGGAACGAACTGAAGATCCGCTGCTGCTCGACAACCTCGAGTTGCTGTTCGAGCCGGGCCTGCAGATCAACCCGCTTGACCTCGTCAGGCGGCTGGCTCACTCCAAGCGCGTCGTGGCCGTCTGGCCTGGCGAGCTGCGCGGTGATCGCTTGGTGTACGCGGACATGAGCCATCCAGAACATCGTGACTACAGCCGTGACGGCGTGGTCGTACTCGAAATTTGACCTGAATTGAAATAGAGAGCAGGGAAGAGAAAACCATATGGCCAAGAACATGAAATACGGAGATCTGATCCAGTTCGAGCAGATCGAGTCAGTCATTCAGCTGCTCGATGCCGGGCGCCCGGACGAGGCCAAGAAGCTCGTCGCGACCTACGTGATCTCCGACGACATGGCCGAGCGGATCTCCAAGCTCATGGTTCCCCAGCTCAGTTTTGACGACTCGGTCGATCACAAGGGCGTGCTGATCGTCGGCAACTACGGCACCGGTAAATCGCACTTGATGTCGGTGCTGTCGTTGGTGGCTGAAGACGCCGCGTATGCGCCGATGATTCGCCACCCCAAGGTCGCCGAGGCAGTTGCCTCCATCGCCGGAAAATTCAAGGTGCTGCGCATCGAGGTGGGCGGTCTGGAAATGCCGCTGCGCCAGGTCATCACCCAGCAGCTTGAGCGCTTCCTCGACAAACTGGGCGTCAGCTACAGCTTCCCGCCGGTAGATCAGGAACTCAACAACAAAGAGTCTCTTGAAGAAATGATGGCCGCCTTCCATGAGGTCTACCCAGACCATGGCCTGCTGCTGGTGGTCGATGAGTTCCTGGAATACCTGCAATCGCGCAAGGACAACGAACTGATTCGCGACTTGGCCATCCTGCGGCAGATCGGCGAGGTCACCAAGCACCTGAAGTTCCGCTTCGTGGCCGGTGTGCAGGAAGCCATCTTTGACAGCGTGCGCTTCCAGCATGTGGCCGACAGCATGCGCCGAGTCAACGAGCGCTTCACCCAGATCCTGATCGACCGCCAGGACGTCAGCTTCGTCGTCTCCGCGCGCCTGCTCAAGAAAACGGCCGACCAGCAGAACAAGATCCGCGAATACCTCACGCCGTTCGCCAAGTTCTATGGCTCCATGAACGAGCGCATGGACGAATACGTGCGGTTGTTCCCGGTTCACCCGGACTACCTGAAGACCTTCGAGCAGATCCACTTCACCGAGAAGCGCGGCGCGCTCAAGACCATCGAGGCCGCCATGCTGGCCATCCTCGACCAGGAAGTGCCCGCCGACAAACCGCTGTTCATCAGCTACGAGAGCTTCTGGGACACCATCAAGACCAACTCGGTCTTGCGTGCCGACCCCAATATCAAGGAAGTGTTGCGCGTCTCCGAAGTGCTGGAGTCGCGTGTGCAGCAGGCCTTCACGCGCCCGGCCTACAAGGCAATGGCGCTGCGCGTCATCAACGCGTTGGCCGTCCACCGCTTGACCACGGGCGGCGATATCCATGTGCCCATCGGCCCCACGGCTGCCGAGCTGCGCGACGCCTTGTGCCTGTTCCAGCCGGGCGTGGAGGACATACCGGGTGACCCGGCCGAGAACCTGCTGTCGATGGTGCAGACCGTGATGCGGGAGGTGCTGAAGACCGTCAACGGCCAGTTCATCTCCAAGGCGCCGGACACCGAGCAGTACTACCTCGACCTCAAGAAGGACATCGACTACGACGCGCAGATCGAAAAACGCGCCGAAGCCCTGTCCGACGATGCGCTGGACCGCGCCTATTACAGCGCCATCAAGGCACTGATGGAGTGCAGCGACGACCTGCGTTACCCCGGCTTCCAGATCTGGCAGTACCAGATCGAATGGCAGGAGCGCCGTGTCGAGCGCATGGGCTACCTGTTCTTTGGCGCGCCGAATGACCGGCCCACAGCCCAGCCCGAGCGCGATTTCTATATCTACTTCATCCAGCCCTTCGACAAGCCGAAGTTCAGCGACAACAACCTGGCGGACGAAGTGTTCTTCCGCCTGAAGTCGCCAGACGAGGACTACAAGCGCTACCTGTCGCAATACGCGGCGGCCTTGGATCTCGCATCCACCGCCAGCGGCGGCGCGAAGGCCATCTACCTGTCCAAGGCCCAGGATTCGCTGCGGTCCATGAGCAAGTGGCTGCAGGAAAAGCAAATGACCGCGTTCGAGGTCACCTACCAGGGTAAGACCAAGACCCTGCAGGACTGGTCCAAGGGCGTGTCCCTGCGCGACCGCGCACGACTGGGCCCGGACGAGCGCATCAACTTCCGCGACGTGGTGAACATCGTCTCCGGCCTGGCACTGGGTCAGCACTTTGCCGACATCTCGCCCGAGTACCCCACCTTCTCGGTGCTGGTCACCGAGGCCAACCGCAAGCAACTGGTGGGCAATGCCCTGCGCGCCCTGGCCGGCGGCACTCGCACCAAGGATGCCGCTGCCATCCTGGACGCGCTGGAACTGCTCGATGGTGACCGCGTCGATCCGGCCAACTCGCGCTACGCGCGGGAGGTGCTCAACCGCCTCAAGGCCAAAGGCCACGGCCAGGTGCTCAACCGCAGCGAACTGCTGTCGGGAACGTCTGACGTCGAGTATTTCGACACAGTGCCAGCCAAGTACCGGCTGGAGCCTGACCTGCTGGTCACCGTACTGGGCGGGCTGGTTTACTCTGGCGACATTGTGCTGTCCATCACCGGCGACAAGATCGACTCCGGCAAACTGACCCAGCTGGCAGAACGCTCGCTGGAGGAACTCAAGCAGTTCAAGCACGTTGAGGCGCCCAAGGAGATCAACCTCGCAGTGCTGCGTGCCTTGTTCGAGTTGTTCGACCTGCCGTCCGGTCTGGCGCAGAAGGCCAGCCAGGGCGACACCGAGCCGGTCATCAAACTGCAGGAGAAAGTCAGCGCCCTGGTGCCGCGCGTGCTCAAGGCTGGCTCCGACCTACAGCAAGGCAAGCTCGGCTTCTGGGGCCAGAACCTGCTGCGCGAAGAAGAAGCCAAAGACTGGCACACCCGGCTGGATTCGCTGAAGAAGTTCACCGAGTCGCTGGCGCCTTACAACACCGTCGGCAAGCTCAAGAACCTGCGCGTCACGCAGGGAGACCTGGACGGCCAGAAGAAGAATCTGGAGATCCTGGCCGCCGTCGAGCGTCTGCTCGAACTGGTGGTGGAACTGGGCAGTACGGCGTCCTACCTGTCGCAAGCCGAAATGGTGCTGCCTGCCGAGCACCCCTGGGTGAAGCAGGCCGAGGCGGTCCGCAAGGACATCTTCGAGAAGATCAGCCAGGACCGCACAGCCGAGCACGCCGCCCTGATTTTGAGTAATGGCCGGCAGACGCTCAACCAGCTCAAGAAGGACTACATCACCGCCTACATCGCCAGCCACAGCAAGGCGCGGCTGGGCGTGGCCGAAGACAAAACCCGCAACGCCCTGCGTAAGGACGACCGCCTGCTGGCGCTGCGCGTGTTGGCCGGCGTGTCGCTGATGCCCACCAGCCAGCTCACTGCCTTCGAGGAATCGCTCAACGGCCTAAAGAGCTGCTCTTCGCTGGACGAGCCGACCCTGGTCACGGCCGCCGTCTGCCCGCACTGCCAGTTCCGCCCCTCTGCCGAGCAGTTGGAGCTGATCCCGGCGGCCAACCGCCTGCACAAGCTGGATGATGATCTGGACGAGCTGCTGGCCAACTGGCAGCAGACCCTGCTGGAGAACCTGGAAGACCCGTTCACGCAGGACAGCTTGGGCCTGTTGTCGCCTGCGTCCAAGAAGCTGATCGACGCCTTCCTGACCTCGCGCAAGCTGCCAGATCCGATGACAACCGAGTTCGCCAACGCCGTGCAGGAGGCGCTGTCGGGGCTGGAGAAGATCGCGGTCAAGGGCGATGAGATCAAGCAGGCGCTGCTGCAAGGCGGCTCGCCGGCCACCCCGGACGACCTGCGCAAGCGCTTCGACACCTTCATGAACGAGCGCTGCAAGGGCAAGGATGCCACCAAGCTGCGCTTCGTGATCGAGTGAGTGTGCTATGACCATTCATGGCTTAACGGATATCGATTCCCTAGCGCTTTCCGTGCGTGATCCTGAATCTAAACGGCTCATCGGCGAAGCGATATCGGCCTATCGCGGCGGAGCATTACGTTCCGCCATCGTGTCAACGTGGATCGCGGTGGATTACGACATCATCGCCAAGGCAAGGGAATTGTCGGCATTGGGCGATCCCTCTTCCGTGGCATTCGTCAAAGATCTGGATCACGCCATCGAGCATCGATCCATAGCAAAAATGCAAGCGATTGAAACTGGCTTGCTATCTACTGCCTTTAACCAGCTGCAACTGCTCACCCACCATGAGCATGAAGACTTGGATCGATTGCATAGAGATCGCCATCTCTGCGCGCATCCGGCCTTTGCCACCGAAGACGCCTTGTTTCAGCCGACACCAGAATTGGTCCGTGCCCACATCGCACATGCACTGAAGCATCTGCTCATCAACGCCCCGTTACAAGGCAAGAGTGCGATTGAGCGCTTTCACGCCGACCTACTTAGCCCATCATTCCCGTCAGACAACGACAGTATTGGGACGTATGTTCGAACCAAGTATCTCGACCGTGCGAAGGATGTAATGGTCGTCAACTTGATCAAGTCGCTTTTGAGCGCACCTTTCGGCACCGAGTCAGCCAAGTACATCGGGCAGCGACATCAAGTTGCCAGAACGTTGCGAGAAATTTCCAAGGCAAAAACAGCGATCTACGACGAAACAGCGAAGGATCACGTTGCTCGAAAATTCGATGCGATCCCCGATGCTATTTTGTTAAGTGCCAGCGCTTTTTTCGAATGTGACACGCGGATCTGGGAATGGCTTTCGGAATCAACGCGTATCCGGTTCAAGAAACTGCTTCAGGATGCCGATGCAGACAATCTCAAAGCCCATTCGGCTTTCGATGCCTTTGCAGTACAAGAACTCGCCGACATTCTGCTCGCGCGATTTGATTCATTCGAACAAGATGTCCAGATCGGCATCATTTCACAAAATCCAAGGCGTGAGTTCATCGCACCTGCCATTCGTATTTACGGTGATTCTGGTAGTTGGAGAACTGCTGAGCAGCGCGGGCGGGCGTTGATGATCCCGCTTGCACCGTTTATGAATGCCGATGATGTGAAGGCAATGCTCGATGCTGTGAAGGAAAACAGCCAGATCTACGAGGCTGGCGGGACACCGGATGTTCTTGAGCGTGTGCTCGAATTAAGCAAGTCAACCCTCAGTGATGCGAAGCCCCAGTGGCAGACCTTCGTAGACGAGATGACTAACAAGAATCGTGGGGATGTGACTAGCTACTACTCATATCCCGGACTGCGAGCCAAACTCGCTGCTCTTTGAAAGAAGACCAAAAAATGAGTGATTTATTCCAGAACCACGCTGCCAAGTCCGGCCCGGTTGAATGCCTCGGGCAAACGTTCCCGAGCGATGATGCACGCCGTGAGCACTACCTGAAGCTGCTTGCAGAGAAACTCAAGGACCCCGAGTTCCGGAAGATTGAAGGTTTTCCTGTCGGATCAGACGAAGACATTCTCGCGCTTTCTAACCCGCCGTACTACACGGCTTGCCCGAATCCATTTCTACCTGAATTGGTAGCCGAACTTGGTAACAAGGTTGAACGAGATGCTCACAACCACTTGGAACCGTTTACAGCAGATGTCAGCGAGGGAAAGAATGATCCTGTTTACAACGCACATAGCTATCACACCAAAGTTCCGCATAAAGCAATCATGCGGTACTTGCTCCACTACACCCGACCGGGGGATATCGTCTTTGATGGATTCTGTGGAACTGGAATGACCGGAGTGGCTGCACATCAGTGCGGCAACCAGAAGGAGGTCGAGTCGCTTGGATACCGAGTAAACAAGGACGGAGTTGTCCTGCAGGAAATCGCCGAAAACGGAAAGACTATTTGGCGCCCAATCTCGAAAATTGGAACGAGGCATGCAGTCCTCAATGACCTTTCGCCGATCGCGTCATTCATAAGCTCGGTCTTTAATACACCAACAGACCATAATTCCTTTCAACAGGAAATCGTTGCATCGACTAATGAATTGGAGAAAAAACTTGGTTGGATGTATCGGACCCTTCACAATCCATCCACGGAAATCGTTTCGTCAATGGCAGCTTCGATAGCCTCAAACGAACAACCACCCGATTGCTCCAAAATGACGGGATCAATCAATTACACGGTTTGGTCGGATGTTTTCTCCTGTCCAGACTGTAGCGGTGAGATGATTTTTTGGGATGTGGCCCTCGATTTTAAGAACGGAGGTGTTCGCGATGAAATCAAATGCCCTCACTGTTCCTCAAGCTTAATTAAGAAAAATCTTGAGCGATCATGGGAGTCATACGTAGACCCCGTAACAATGGTCCACGAAAAGAAAACCAAGATTGTTCCCGTTCTTATTAACTACTCGGTTGGTAGGTCGCGTTTTGACAAAAAGCCTGATGCGGTGGATCTAGCCATTATTAACCTCATACAAAAAATGCCCATACCAAATTGGGTGCCTACTGACGAGGTTCCTAAGGGAGACAAGACTACAGAACCCCTTCGGCTTGGTATGCATCAGGCCCATCACTTTTACACCCACAGGAATCTCATCGTTTTATCTGAACTAAGGGCATTCGCACGTAGCGGAAGGTCGCGCGAGAAATTATTCGCCTTTACCTCCACCCATCAGTTTGTCAATCGGCTTTGCCGACTGAACATCTCGAACTTTTTCAGCGGAAAGGGTGGGAAGGTCGATAAGCCATTAGATGGTACGTTGTATGTCCCTTCGGTTTCTCTTGAACTTAATGTTCTCGAAAAATGGAAGTTACGTTCCGACTTGAGTGATGCACTCCGGGCGTCAGATAACGCGCACATCATTTCAACAGGCTCGGCGACTTCGATCGGTTTGCCTGACAAATCAGTCGACTATGTATTTATTGACCCTCCATTCGGAGGGAACCTCATGTACTCCGAGCTGAATTTCCTTTGGGAATCTTGGATCGGTGTGAGGACAAGCACTGCTTCGGAGGCGATTGAAAATCGAAGTCAAGGAAAGACTTTGGACAATTATCGTCGCCTGATGACACTCTCGTTTAAGGAAGCATTTCGGGTCCTCAAACCAGGCCGGTGGATGACTGTTGAGTTTTCCAATACGCAAGCATCTGTATGGAACGCCATTCAAACTTCTTTGCAGGAAGTTGGATTTGTGGTCGCGAACGTCGCAGCTATAGACAAGAAAAAAGGAAGCTACAAAGCTGTTACAACCACTACGGCGGTAAAGCAAGATCTAGTTATCTCCGCATACAAACCAAATGGCGGACTTGAGGAGCGCTTCGCGGCACAGGGCGGAACAGAAGATTCAGTTTGGGACTTTGTTAGAACTCACCTCAACTACCTGCCAACAGTGATAGTCAAGGACAGCGCACTGGAATTTATAGCCGAGCGAGACCCAAGAATTATTTTTGACCGTATGGTCGCTTGGTTCGTTCGTCACAACACTCCTGTACCTATGTCCACGCATGAATTTCAAGCTGGGCTAACACATCGTTTCATCGAACGTGATGGGATGATTTTTCTTTCAGATCAAGTTACAGAGTACGACAAGAAGCGTATGCAGGTAGCTGTCGCGCCACAGATGGAGATGTTTGTCTCTGACGAGCGCAGTGCGATCGATTGGTTGTCAGATTTCTTGAAACGTCGCCCATCAACTTACCAAGAACTCAGCCCTGAGTTCATGGGTCAGCTTGGAGCAGGGTGGAAGAAGCACGAGGCTAAGCCCGAGTTGGCTGCTTTGCTAGAGGACAACTTCCTGAAGTACGACGGGACGGGTGAGGTGCCGAGTCAAATCCACAGCTACCTCTCGACCAACCACAAGGATCTGCGGGGTTTGGAGAAGAACAGTCCAGCGTTGGTAGCCAAGGCCAAGGATCGCTGGTACGTGCCCGACCCGAATAAGGCGCAGGACCTGGAGAAGAAGCGCGAGAAGGCGCTGCTGAAGGAATTCGAGACCTACAAGGCTTATACAGGTCGCAAGATCAAGGAGTCGCGTCTGGAGGTGCTGCGTGCTGGTTTCCGCGCTGCGTGGGCCGCCAAGGACTACGCCACCATCCTGCGCGTCGCTGACAAGTTGCCGGAAGCCACGCTGCAAGAGGACGAAAAGCTGCTCACCCTGTACGACATGGCGCTGACGCGCAGCGAGGAGAACTGAAATGGCCATCATCGAAGGATTTCGCGTCCAGAACTTTCGTGCGCTGCGCGACGTGACCCTGGGGAAGTTGTCTGGAGAGCAAGTGGGTGACCCACTGACGCCATTCACGGTGGTAATTGGCAAGAACGGCGTGGGCAAGAGCTCGTTGTTCGATGCCTTCGGTTTCGTCGCCGATTGCCTGGCCACTGATGTGGAAACAGCTTGCGACATGAAACAGCGTGGCGGTTTCGAACGGCTACGGTCCAAGGGTGTCGAGGAGCCGATTCGCTTTGAGATCTACTATCGCGAAGCTCAGAACGAACGGCCCATCACCTATGAACTAGCGATTGACCTGGACAAAAGCGGCCGCCCATTCGTTCTATCAGAAGCCTTGAAGCAGCGCCGAAAAGGTCAAAAACATGGGCGACCCTTTCCGTTTCTACGCCTGGAGCACGGCAAGGGCACCGTCTGGGCGGGTGAGGAAGCGGTTGACGATGAACAAGAGGAAAGCAACACCAGTAGCCCGGTGGAACTGACCGATCCCCGCGAACTGGGTATTTCTACCCTGGGCACACTCAAAGAGCACCCACGCATCGGTCAGTTCAGGGATTTCCTCAAGGGATGGTATCTGTCCTATTTCTACCCCGACGCGGCACGCAGCCTGCCCAGCGCCGGGCCGCAGCGGCACTTGAACGTGCATGGGGACAACATCGGCAACGTGGTGCAGTTCATGGAGCGCGAGCACAAGGATCGCTTCAAGGCCATTCTTGATCGCATCGCCAGCAAGATCCCCGGTATCGCCAAAATAGATACGGAAGTGACGGCGGACAAACGCGTGCTGTTGCGCTTCAACGATGGTGCATTTAGCGATCCGTTTTTTGCCCAGCAGATGTCGGACGGCACCCTGAAGATGTTCGCCTATCTGTTGCTGCTGGAAGATCCCGATCCACCGCCTTTCATCTGTATCGAAGAGCCGGAAAACGGGCTTTATCACAAGCTGTTGGAGGCGCTGGCGCAGGAATTCAGAATGCACGCTACGGGTAAAAAGAATGCGCCACAGGTTTTTGTGACGACGCACCAACCTTACTTTGTGGATGCCTTATCGCCAGAAGAGGTGTGGATTCTGGAAAAAGGACAGGATGGGTTTTCTACCATTCGCCGAGCCTCTGAGCTGGAGGTGGTGAAGAGTCTGGTGGCCGAAGGTTTGCCGCTGGGCGGGTTGTGGTACAGCGACTATCTCGATGCGAGGTGAGCAATGCATATCGAGATACTGGTGGAAGATGCTTCCGGCAAGAAGCTTCTCGAATCATTGTTGCCCAAGTTGTTCGGGAAGCAGGGCGAGCCGCATACCTGGCGCGTTCATGGTTACAAAGGCATCGGGCGCGTCCCGAAAAATTTGAATTCGTCCGGTGATCCAGCCAAACGGATTCTGCTGGATCAGTTGCCCAAGTTGCTGCGCGGTTACGGCAAGACTCCGGGCATCGATGCCGTGGTGGTTGTGCTCGACTCGGACCGGCGCAATTGCGTGGATTTTTTGGCCGAGTTGAAAGCATTGGTGGCGGGCTGCAGTCCCGTACCGAATACTCTCTTCCGAATCGCCATTGAGGAAATGGAGGCTTGGTATTTTGGTGACCAACAGGCGCTGATGGCAGCCTACCCAAAAGCCAAAATCGATGTGCTGCAGCGCTACCAACAGGACAGTGTTTGCGGCACTTGGGAGCAACTGGCGGATGCGATCTACCCCGGTGGTTCAGCTGCGATCAAGAAGGCCGGTTGGCCGTTGCCAGGACAAGTTAAATATGAGTGGGCGGAAAAGATCGGGCCGTTGCTTGAGCTGGATCGGAATATTTCGCCTAGCTTCGGCAAGCTACGCGATGGTTTGCGCCGCCTGATAACGGAGGCTGCTTGAGCGTGACCGGTAGCGCATTCACCATCGGCGACTGGTGCTGGTTCACCCGGCAGGCATCGCCGTGCCGTGTGATCGAACGACAGGACGTGTGGGGCGATGTGGCTTACCGCGTGTGGCTACCCGCCAAGGACGCGGTGGTGCGTGCTCGGGCGGCGGACCTTGCCTCGCTGGAAAGCGTGCGCCCGAGCGTGGAGCAGATCCTGCACACCACGGCAGCGGCCAAGCTGCTGGATGCGCTGGAGGATAACCTGCTGCTTGCCCCGATCCAGTCCAGCGTGGTGCCGCTGCCGCACCAGCTTTACGCACTGAACCGCGCCATCAGCCGTGACCGCATCCGCTACCTGCTGGCCGATGAAGTGGGCCTGGGTAAGACCATCGAGGCCGGCTTGGTGCTGCGCGAGTTGAAGTTGCGTGGCCGGGTGAAGCGCATCCTGGTGGTGGCGCCCAAGGGGCTGGTGCGCCAATGGCAGGCTGAAATGCGCCTGCACTTCGGTGAGAAGTTCCAGTTCATCGAGCCGTCCGAGCTGGCGGCCTTCCGGCAATGGCGCAACGGTGGCGCGGGTGAGGAAGAGAACCTGTGGCGCATGCACGACCAGGTGATCTGCTCGCTGGATTCGGTGAAGCCGCTGGAAGGTCGTCGTGGCTGGAGCCTGGAGCAACTGAACACCTACAACCGCGAGCGCTTCGAGGACCTGATCTCGGCGTCGTGGGATCTGGTCATCATCGACGAAGCCCACCGCATGGGCGGTAGCACCGAGCAGGTGGCACGCTACAAGCTGGGCGCCGCGCTGGCTGAAGCCACGCCCTATCTCTTGCTGCTGTCGGCCACGCCGCACCAAGGCAAGACTGACCAGTTCATGCGGCTGATGCAGTTGTTGGATCGCGAAGCCTTCCCGGACGAGAGCAGCGTCAGCCGCGACCGGGTGCGGCCCTTCGTGATCCGCACCGAGAAGCGCGCATCGATCAATGCCGAAGGTCAGCCGCTGTTCAAGCCGCGTGTCACCCGGCTGCAAGCTGTGGCATGGCAAGCGCGGCACGGGTCGCAGCAGCGCCTGTACGAGGCGGTGACCGACTATGTGCGCCACGGCTACAACCAGGCCATGGCGGCCAAGCAGCGCCACATCGGCTTCTTGATGATCCTGATGCAGCGGCTGGTGACCTCCAGCACGGCAGCCATCCGCACCACACTGGAAAAGCGCCAGGCCATGCTTGAAGCACCGCAGCCCCAGGCCAACCTGTTCGAGAACACCAGCGCCGACGAGTGGGCCGACCTCGACGGCCAGTCCCAGGTGGATCTGGCCATGCAGTCCAGCGGCTGGGAGCTGGAGAAGTCCGAAGTCGAGATGCTGCTGGAACTGGCGCGGGAAACCGAGGCCGCTGGCACAGACGCCAAGGCCGAAGCGCTCCTGGAGCTGATCTACAAGCTGCAGCAAGAGGAAGGCGACCCGGCGCTGAAGGTACTGATCTTCACCGAGTTCGTGCCCACCCAAGCGATGCTGGCCGACTACCTGGAGAGCCGTGGTTTCTCGGTGGCGACGCTCAACGGCAGCATGGATCTGGAAACCCGCACCCGTGCGCAGCAGGCGTTCTCCAAGGATGTGCGCGTGCTGATATCCACCGATGCCGGTGGCGAAGGTCTGAATCTGCAGTTCTGCCATGTCATCGTCAACTTCGACATGCCGTGGAACCCGATGAGGATCGAACAGCGCATTGGCCGCGTAGACCGTATCGGGCAGAAGCACGTGGTCCGCGCCATCAACTTCGTGCTTGAAGACACGGTGGAGCATCGCGTGCGTCAGGTTCTGGAAGAAAAGCTGGAAGTCATCGCGCAGGAGTTTGGCGTCGACAAGGCGGCCGACGTGATGGACTCGGTCGAGGCCGACCCGATCTTCGACGAGCTGTTCGTGCACGGTCTGCAGAACCCGGATGCCATCGAACAGGAGTGCGACGCGGTGGTGTCGCAACTGCGATCCACCCTGGCAGAGTCGAAGAAGAATAGCGATCTGCTCACCACCGAACACGATCTGGACGCCGACGATGCACGCAAGTGGCGCGACCACCCGGCGCAGTTCTGGCTGGAGCGTGCCATCACCAGCGGGTTGGCTGCGCGCGGCGGCTCGGCAACGAAGGTTGGCAAGGCGTGGCGAGTGAAGTGGGCGGACGGCAGCGAGTCGGCCCAGGCTTGTTTTGACGCCCGCACGGCGGATGAGAACCCGGAGTTGGAATGGGTCACGATGGAAGACCCACGCGCCCGGGCGGTGATCAGCGAGCTGCCGCGCTTTGTCGCTGGCCAACCACTGCCGGTGATCCGCGTGACCGGCCTGCCGGATTCGGTTCGCGGCATCTGGTCGCTATGGGAAATCAGCCTGGCAGCCGAAGGTTTGAGCCGGAAGCGTTTCCTGCCAGTGTTCATCAACGAGGAAGGCCGCCCCTTTGTGCCGACCGCCAAGCGCGTCTGGGATCTGCTGCTGACTGAAACCGTGGATGTGCATGCCGTGACCGGTGCCGAGGAGTCGGTGAAATGGTTCGAGGCATCGCATGCCGCCGCCAGTACCCAGGGTGAACGGATCTTCACGGAGCTGCTGACTGAACACCGCGCCCGGCTGAAGGAAGAGCGCGAACGTGCGGTGTATGCGTTCGAGGCCCGAGGCCAGGCCATTGGACGAATCGGCCTGCCCGCCGTGCGTGAGCATCGGCGCAAGCGACTGCAGCAGGAGCACGACGCACGCATGGCCGCTCTGGACGACATGGAGGCCAGCGTGCCGGATTTGAATGCCGTGATGATGGTGCGCGTCTCCGGCGATGTGATGCCCGGAGGACAGGTGGGATGAGCCAGTGGTCAGAACGCATTCTCAGCCACTTCACGGCCGATCTCACCCGGCTGTGGGTGGCGTGCGACCCCGACGATGTGCTGCTGGACGAAAAGCTGTTGTCCGAACTGCGCGGTCGCGGCTTCGAGGTCATGCTGTACGAAGACCCGTTCGCCTTTCGGGCGGAATACGAGGAACGCTATCGCGCAGCCTGGGATCGCGGTGAGGCGGGGCCAGCGCCCTCGCTGGTTCTGCATCTGCGCAGCGCCGACGCGAATGAATTGCCGTGGGACATCGTGCACCACGGACGTGTGGTCCGGCTCAGCCTTGCGGAGCTCTTCCCCAGGCTGGCATACAGCGCGGTACAGCAAGTCGAGCCGGAGCATTTGGCCGGGCTGTTTCATGCCCACCAGACCGAATTGCAGTCAGCGCGCGGCGAGAACGAGTCCAAGGACTTCATTCTCGAGCACGTCTACCAACTGACGCCGCGATCCATTCGCAACCCGGTCGACTTTTGGCGTGAGCTGCTGCGCATGCACTTTGCCAACCGCTCGTTGCCACCGCTGTTTGCCGAGCACGCGGCAGGCATCATCCAGGGTAAAGGTTTGTTCGCGGGCCTGCCCGTCGCCACATGGCTGGCATCCAAGAGCGCGCTGCTGCGCGTGGTGCAGGATGCGTGGTACCGCTATCTGAAGACCCTGGGGCTGGATGGCACGCGTACAGGGGAGCCGCCGCCGCCAGCTTATTTGGGAAAAGATGGCGTCGCCAAGATCGAGATTCCGTTCGATCACTCCGATGTGCAGGTGCTGGTCGATTCCATGTTCCTCGACGGCAGCTTGCATCCGTTGGCGGTGCACAGCGTCCCGGCGGGGATGCCGAGTTGGATCAAGGCCGGGATCGTCCAGGACCCGGCGGCATTACAGGCTTTGGTACTCAAAGGCATCGATGGCCTGACCGAGACGACCCCAACGGCGGCCTCTTCGCACAAGGACTGGAGCGAGTTCGCAAAGCGCTACGGGGAGATCCTGGCCCGCATGCATGGTCTGCCAGGCACTGAAGGCAGCGAACACCTGCCGGTGATTCGAGATCGCATCAAGGTCCTGCAAGCGCAGTCAGACGAGCACCTGCAAGCCTGGGTAGCGGCCAAGCATTACGCCGACCTGATCCTGCAGCCGGTGACAAAAGGCCCGGTGATGGTGCACCACGTGCCGCGCTTCTTGCGCCATCGGCGGTCCGCAGGGGAAACGAAGGTGGCTCTGCTGGTATTCGACGGGCTGGCCTTCGACCAGTGGGTACAGATCCGCGAGCGCCTGATCGCCACCACGAAACGCTTCGCGTTCGACGAGGGAACGGCGTTCGCCTGGCTGCCGACCGTGACATCGGTGTCGCGCCAGGCGCTGTTCTCCGGACTGAAGCCGCGAGAGTTCGACGACTCCATCGACCGAACGGACAAGGAAGAATCCTTGTGGAAGACGTTCTGGCAGAACGAAGGCGTCAACGCGAATGACGTGATGTATCGACGCGCGCTGCGCCAGATTGATCAACTAGATGTGCTTGAGGCGGACTTGAACGACCGGCGTCCGAAGGTGGTGGGCCTGGTCATCGATGAGGTGGACGATCGGCTCCACAAGGAGCGGTCTAAGAAGGACGTGGCGATGTGGATCGGCAACTGGTTGTCGACCGGATTCGTCGACCGACTGTTCTCGCTGCTGCTGGACAGGGGATACCACATCTATCTCACGGCGGACCACGGCAATGTGGAGTCCACCGGCGTCGGCAGACCCAACCAGGGCGTGATTGCCGAGACGCGTGGAGAGCGCGTGCGGGTCTACCGGAGTGAGCCGTTGCTGGCCGATTCCGCTGCGGCCTATCCCACCACAGTCAGGTTGGACATCGCTGGACTACCCGCGAACTTCATGCCCCTATTCGCAGGCGGACGAACCGCCTTTGTGCCGGAGGGCGAGCAGGTGGTGGTCCACGGCGGGGTGTCGGTCGAAGAGTTGATCGTGCCCTTTGTGAAAGTCAGTTATGTGATTGGTACCGAATGAATTCATCAGCCCCAAAAATAGGCTTTGATCGGTTCATTCAGCTTGATTGGGCGGCTGCGGCACTGAATATTCGTGCGGGCGTGGCTGGACTAGATGATCTGAATGCACTGCTCGATGCAGCCGAACTTGGCGTGGAAGCCAAGAAGAAAACACGCACCGTACTGAATCGGTTGTGGCTGGAGCCACGCGCCGAACTGGTCGATTACGCGGATCGCGGCGTGGCCATCCACCAGACGCAGCCGGACACTCCCGTCTCAGCACTGTGCTGGGGCATGTCCGTGGCGACGTACCCGTTCTTTGGCAAGGTAGCCGAGCTGGTGGGCCGCCTGTCCGCCATCCAGGGCGACTGCGCGTCCGCCGAGGTGCATCGGCGCATGAGCGAAACCTATGGGGAGCGCGAAGGCACCCGGCGCATGACCAACATGGTCATCCAGAGCCAGGCGAGCTGGGGCGCAGTGGAGCGGGTCGAGAAAGGCAAGCGCGTCATTCGCTTGCCCCAGACGAGCATCGACAACGATGCCCTCACTGCTTGGCTGATAGAAGCTGCTGTCCGCTACGCCGGTAAGCCCGTTTCAGTGCCCAGTCTGCAGTCGCTGCCCGTGCTGTTCCCGTTCAACTTGACGCGGCCCCTGGCCTACGTGGTGTCGAACAGCCCGAACCTCGACCTCCGGTCGGAAGGGCCGAGTAACCAGTTCGTCGCTTTGCGCGCCACCCTTTGAGAACAGACATGAATACAAAAACAGACAGCACAGGCGCGCAAGCAAACTGGTTCGTCGGCGCGAGCTATGGTGGTAATGATGATCAGATGCCGCGATTTCTTGCAGAAGGAATTTGGGAGAACGGCTACGACGACAAGCTCCTCGACGTGGTGCGTTCCATGCGCCCGGGAGAGCGGATCGCCATCAAGTCGTCTTACACGCGAAAGCACGGTCTGCCTTTCGATAGCCGAGGCCGAGCGGTTTCGGTGATGGGCATCAAGGCGGTCGGCACGATCACCGAAAACCTGAACGACGGGAAACGGGTGAAGGTGGACTGGGCCAAGGTCGAGCCGGTACGGGAGTGGTACTTCTACACTCACCGAGCAACGATCTGGCGTGTGCTGCCCGGCGAATGGATGAACGATGCGCTGATTGCATTTGCGTTTGACGGCAGGCCGCAGGATTTAGATCGCTTTCGCAACGAGCCCTTTTGGCGGGAGCGTTACGGCACAACTTCACCAGAAAAGCAGCGCTTCGAGTGGACGGACTTCTACGAGGCAGTGGCCGAAAAGCTGCTGGCCCACGCAGACGATCGAACTCCGCTCATCGAGGGCATCCACGAGATCGCGTCCCGGGTGCCGGGGCTGACCTATCTCCAGGATAAGTTTCCCGATGGAACCAGTGGTCCGCTGCGGGATATTTGCCCATTCACCACGATGGGCACCTTTAACCGATCCATGACCGATGCCAACCGCAAGACCATCGCGGGTGAACTTGCCAAGTTGCTGGGTGTGACGGTGCCGGTCCCGCCTTCATTCGAAGGCATTCCCGTTCTCAACAACCAACGTTCCTGGTTTTTCGCCTATGCCGACAAGCGTGGTGCGGGCGACATCGACGCGCTATGGAAGGTATTCGTTGCCGCGAGCAAGATGGTCGATGGCGACCAGTTGGACACTCGCGATGCCTTCATCCGGGCTTATGACGAGGCAACCCAAGTGTGGGGTGTCGCATGGAACCTTTCGACAGGTCTCTACTGGGCGCATCCGTGGGAATTCCTGACCCTGGATAGCCAGTCGCGCCACTACATCAACAAGCGGCTTGGCCTGAATGTCGCCATCAGTGGTCAGCAAGGCCCATGTGATGGTCGGGCCTATCTGAAGCTGCTGGACGATTTGCGTTCGCGCTTCGGCGAAGACGGCTATCCGGTCCACAGTTTCCCGGACTTGTCGCTTGCGTCCTGGATGTACAAAGACCCGGTTGACGAGCCTGTGCCGGCTGGCGATATCGGTACAAATGCCGAAGCAGAACAGCAAACTGAAGGTGAAGTTCGCGAAGCCTTTCAGGTGGCAGCGCCAATCGTTCCCTACTCGGTGGAGGACATCCTCAAGGACGGCTGTTTCCTGGAGAGGGCCGAGATTGACCGCTTGCTCGATCGTTTGCGCACAAAAAAGAACCTCATCCTTCAGGGGCCTCCGGGCACGGGCAAGACCTGGCTAGCCAAACGGCTCGCGTTCGCGCTAATGGGGCAGAAGGACGACAGCAAGGTCCGTGCAGTGCAGTTCCACCCCAACCTGTCCTACGAGGACTTTGTTCGAGGGTGGCGTCCGACTGGAGAAGGCAAGTTGTCGCTGGCGGACGGCGTCTTCATGGAAGCCATCAAGGCCGCATCGAAGGACCCTTCATCGAAGTTTGTCGTGGTGATCGAGGAGATCAACCGCGGAAACCCGGCGCAGATCTTCGGCGAGTTGCTGACCCTGCTCGAGGCCGGCAAGCGGACACCCAACGAAGCGCTGGAACTCTGCTATCCGGATGCAGACGGCAAACGACGTCCTGTCCATATTCCCGAGAATCTCTATGTGGTCGGCACCATGAATATTGCTGACCGATCACTTGCACTGGTCGATCTGGCATTGCGTCGCCGCTTTGCTTTCGTTGGGCTGGAGCCAAGACTGGGCCAGGTTTGGCGGGAGTGGGTGGTCAAGGAGTGTGCTGTCGATCCGGGCTTGGTCGCGGATATTGAACGCCGTATCGCCGATCTGAACGAACAGATCGCGGCGGATGCACGCCTTGGCAAGCAATTCCGGATTGGTCACAGCTATGTGACACCCGCACATCGACTGGAGGCGGAAGACACGAAGAAGTGGTTCCAGCAGGTCGTGGAGACGGAGATCGGCCCGTTGCTGGATGAATACTGGTTCGACGCGCCCGACGAAGCACAAAAGGCGATTGCACGGCTGACACAGGGCTGGTGATGACCGCCGTCGCAGAACAGGTGGAAAGTGCATCCATGAGCGCTGAGGGGTTCATCGGACGCATTCCGGTGCGCAACCTCTGGCTGCTGATGCTCTACGCCTCTGACCTGTTCCGCACTCGCGGCATCGGCAAGATCGGCTTGGAAGACAGCCCGGACGATCTACCGGATCTAGTCGCGGAGATCCTTGCCCACTCGGTTGAGGTGCGACAGCGTCGCCGCTTGAGTCTTGGATATCGATCTCGTGATGCAGTCATCAATCGCGTGCGTGGCCGGATCGACGTCTTGACCACCGAACGCCATCAGTTGATGGATAGAGGCTTGGTGGCGTGCCGGTTCGACGAACTCACCATCGACACCCCACGCAATCGTTTCGTCCGAGCAGCCTTGGAGTCCATCTCCAGGATCGTTCAGAGGAAGGACGTTGCCCATCGGTGCCGCGCACTTGCGGGTGGCATGAAGGCAATGGGTGTATCAGGGGACGCACCGACCCGCGCCCAAATGAGCACCGATCGTTTCGGCCGTAACGATGCGGACGACCGGTTCATGGTGGCAGCCGCAAAGCTGGCGTTCGACCTAGTGCTACCTACGGAGGCGTCGGGTGCGAATGTGCTCTCTCTGCCGGAGCGAGAAGCGACGTGGGTACGTCGTTTGTTCGAGCGGGCGGTGGGCGGCTTCTACCAAGTCGTATTGAGTCCGCAGGGCTGGCGGGTGCTATGCGGCGGGACGATGGGCTGGCAGATCGAGCAGAAGACGGCGGGGATCGACAAGATCCTGCCGACGATGCGAACTGATGTCGTGCTCGAAAACCCGTCGACCGGGCGGCGGATTGTCATCGATACCAAGTTCACCTCGATTGTGACGAGCGGTTGGTACCGTGAGGAAACCCTGCGCAGCGGATACGTGTACCAGATCTACGCCTATCTGCGCTCCCAGGTTGGGTGCGGCGATGCGCTTGCAGATCGCGCGAGCGGATTAATGTTGCATCCTGCGATCGGCCAGATGGTGGACGAGACAGTGCTGATCCAGGGGCACGCCATTCGATTTGCCACTGTGGATTTGACGGCAACTCCTGCGGACATTCGAGCGCAGCTGCTGCGCTTGTGTGAGCCATCCCTGAAATCGCCTGGGTCACAGCAGTAGCGCCACTTCGGCCTCCCGCCGTGTGATAAGGCCCGGCAGCACTTTCCCACCGCCATACACCCAGCGCCGCAGCTCCTTGCCCGCAGCATGCCAGTCCTGCTTGGCTTCTCTGGCAACCAGCGCGTTCATTCAGACCCCGTCAACAAGACAACTACGGAGTCCAAATGAGCACGTCACTTTCAACGCCGCCATCGGTGGCAGCACAAATCGCCAGGTTGCCCGAGCTGCCCATGGCAGAGATCCGGGCGCTCTGGCAGAAGTTGGTCGGCGGCGACACGCCCACCCACAACCGCCAGTTCCTTGAACGCCGCATTGCGTACCGGCTGCAAGAGGCAGAGCTCCGCAAGGTCGACGCCAACCTGCTGGATCGGAATCAGCGCCGCATCGAATCCCTGGTGGAAACCGGCAAGGTGAAAAAGCGCGACCGCGATTACCGTCCGGCCGCCGGCACCGTGCTGGTTCGGCAATACAAAGGTGTCGAACACCGCGTGATCGCGACCGCCGATGGCCAGTACGACTTTGAAGGCCGGATGTACCCGAGCCTCTCGATGATCGCCCGCGAGATCACTGGCATGCGCTGGTCGGGGCCCCTGTTCTTTGGGCTCAGGCCGCCATCCAATGCCAAGACCAAACCGTCCACCAAGAAGGGAGGTGGACGATGAGCGACGTTTTGAAGCGCCGTATGCGCTGCGCGGTCTATACGCGCAAGTCCACCGACGAAGGACTCGACCAGGAATACAACTCCATCGATGCCCAGCGGGATGCCGGCCATGCCTACATCGCCAGCCAGCGCGCCGAGGGCTGGATTCCGGTGGCGGACGACTACGACGATCCCGCCTTCTCGGGCGGCAACATGGGGCGTCCGGCGCTGCGCCGCATGATGGTGGACATCGAGGCCGGCAAGATCGATGTGGTTGTCATCTACAAGATCGATCGCCTTACGCGCAGCCTGGCGGACTTCTCCAAGATGGTCGAGGTGTTCGAGCGCTACGGCGTGTCGTTCGTGTCGGTCACCCAGCAGTTCAACACGACGACCTCGATGGGTCGGTTGATGCTGAACATCCTGCTGTCCTTCGCCCAGTTCGAGCGCGAGGTCACCGGCGAACGCATCCGCGACAAGATCGCAGCCAGCAAGCGCAAGGGCATGTGGATGGGCGGCGTGCCACCGCTGGGCTACGACGTCGAGAACCGCCGACTGTTGCCCAACGAACGCGAGGCCAAACTGATCCGGCACATCTTCCAGCGCTTCGTTGAACTCGGCTCCAGTACGGCGCTGGTCAAGGAGCTGAAACTGGATGGCGTGACGTCGAAGGCGTGGACCACGCAAGACGGCAAGACCCGCGAGGGCAGACCGATCGACAAGGGCCACATCTACAAGCTCCTCAGCAACCGGACCTACCTTGGCGAGTTGCGGCACAAGGACCAGTGGTACCAGGCGGAGCACCCGCCCATCATCAGCCGCGAACTGTGGGATAGCGTCCACGCGATCCTGGCCACCAATGGCCGGGTGCGAGGCAACGCGACTCGGGCAACCGTGGTGTATCTGCTCAAGGGCATCGTGTTCGGCAACGATGGCCGGGCACTGTCGCCGTGGCACACGACCAAGAAGAATGGCCGTCGGTACCGGTACTACGTGCCTCAGCGTGACGCCAAGGAGCACGCGGGCGCCTCAGGCCTGCCGCGCTTGCCGGCCGCCGAACTCGAGTCGGCGGTACTCGACCAACTGCGCGCAATCCTGCGTGTCCCGAATCTACTCGGCGACATGCTGCCGCAGGCGATCAAGCTCGATCCAACCTTGGACGAGGCGAAGATCACCGTGGCCATGACCCGGCTCGACGCGATTTGGGATCAACTTTTCCCGGCCGAGCAGACCCGGATCGTGAAACTGCTGGTCGAGAAAGTCATCGTGTCACCCAACGACCTCGAAGTGCGGCTGCGCGCCAACGGCATCGAACGCCTGGTGCTGGAGCTGCGCCCCGAACCGGTCGAGCAACGAGAGGAAGCACTGGCATGAGCGACATCCGCATCCAGAAGACCGGCGAGCCCGACATCCTGCAGACCAGCGACGGCAGGCTGACCCTGTCGGTCCCGATCCAGATCAAACGCCGCAGCGGCCGCAAGCTGGTCACCTTGCCAAACGGCGAAACCGCGCCGGTTAGACCGTGGGACGTAGCACCAACCTCCATCCAACTGGCGCTGGCCAGGGGCCACCGCTGGCTGGCGATGCTGGAGTCAGGAGAGGCGAAGTCCTTGAAGGAGATCGCCACGCGGGAAGGCATCGACAACAGCTACGTGAGCCGGATGGTCAACCTGACGACGCTGGCGCCCGACATCGTGGCGGCCATCTTGGATGACGCGCTGCCGAACCACATCACGCTGTTTGACCTAGCGGTGGACCCGCCAGCGCTATGGGATGAGCAGCGGGAACGCGTCAAGTGCGGACGCGCGTCTTTGGACGCAGATGCTTACCATCGACATGTCAAATCAACCAAATTGGTCAACAATTTTCGTTGAGTGGGCACTGATCAGCAAAAGATGGGGATTCAAACTGCAAAGACACATGTCGCAACTCAAACTGCGCATGTAGCATCGGCCAGCACCAGTCCAGCCACATCGCTCAAGTTGTGGCTGGCGTCGGCCAGCAAGGCCAGTGAGTTGATTTTCCAGCCGTAGAACGCTTCGATCATCACGAAGGCGATGTTAAGCCCGATGCCGATAGCAAATGCCTTGTTGAAATTGGCGGGGCGTGGCTGTGGTCGTGTCCGGAACTCACCGCTCTTCACACCGCATTAGGCAGGTTGACCCGCCGCATGAGTTCTTCGGCGCTTTCCTTGCGCTCGCTGTAGCGGTCCACGAGGTAGGGCGATACGTCGCGGGTCAGCCAGGTGAACTTGACCAGTTCCTCCATGACATCAACCACCCTGTCGTGGTAACTCGATGGTTTCATCCGGTCGTTGTCATCAAATTCCTGGAAAGCCTTGGCTACGGACGACTGGTTTGGGATGGTGATCATGCGCATCCAGCGCCCGAGCACGCGCATCTGGTTGACCGCATTGAAGGACTGTGAGCCGCCGCAGACCTGCATCACCGCCAGCGTCTTGCCCTGGGTAGGGCGCACAGCGCCAGCAGCCAGGGGAATCCAATCGATCTGGGTTTTCATGATGCCGGTCATGGCGCCGTGACGCTCGGGCGAACACCAGACCATACCTTCTGACCACAGTGTCAGTTCACGTAACTCCTGCACTTTGGGGTGGGTGTCCGGCGCATCGTCGGGCAAAGGTAGTCCACTGGGGTTGAAGATGCGCGTCTCTGCACCCATGGCCTGCAGCAGCCGGGCAGCTTCTTCAACCAGCAGTCGGCTGAAGGAGCGCGGGCGCAGGGAGCCGTACAGCAGCAGGATGCGTGGCGGGTGGGACGAGTGCGGACCCAGCAACTGAGCAGGATCGGGGGCCCGGAAATGTTCGGCTTGAACTTGCGGCAGATCGGCCAGGGGGTTGGAGACTGATTTAGACACGGCGCCCCTCAGCATCGATAACCACTTCGCCATCTTCCTTGATGAACGGGCCCTGCTGCGGATCAGGCAGGATGTCGAGCACCATCTCCGAGGGACGGCACAGCCGTACTCCCAGCGGCGTGATTACGAAGGGGCGGTTGAGCAGGATGGGGTGCTGCTGAATGAAGGCCAGCAACTCGTCATCGGTCCACTTCGGGTTGCCCAGGTCCAGCTCGGCATAGGGCGTGCCTTTTTCTCGCAGCACCTCGCGCACCGAAGCGCCCATAGCGCTCAGCCAGGACTGGATCTGCTCCGTGCTGGGTGGATTCTTGAGGTACTCAATGACAGTCGGCTCCACCCCACTGTTGCGGATCAGGGCCAGCACGTTACGCGACGTTCCGCAGGCGGGGTTGTGATAGATGGTGATATTGGTCATGGGATGCTCTACGGTTCAGACGGTACGGGGTTTCCAGGCGTTGACGATGGCCACCAGCGATAGCATCACCGGCACTTCAACCAGCACACCGACCACGGTGGCCAGTGCAGCGCCCGAGTTCAGGCCAAACAACGAAATGGCGACGGCCACCGCCAGCTCGAAGAAGTTGGACGTTCCGATCAGGCAGGCCGGGCCGGCGATGTCGTGCGGCAGCTTGAGCCACTTGGCGCCCCACCAGCCGATGAAGAAGATGCCGTAGGACTGCAGGATCAGCGGCACCGCAATCAGTGCGATCACGCCAGGCTTCTCGACGATGGTGCCGGCCTGGAAACCGAACAGCAGCACCACGGTGGCGATCAGGCCCACCACCGACCAGGGCTTGAGGCTCGCCACAAACTGGCCCAGTGCGGTGGGTGACCGCTTCACGAGCAGCTGCCGGGTCGTCATGCCCGCCAGCAGCGGCAGCACCACATACAGCACGGTCGAGAGCAGCAGCGTTTCCCAGGGCACGGTCACGTTGGTCACGCCCAGCAGGAAAGCGGCAATCGGCGCAAAGGCAACGACCATGATCAGATCGTTCACCGACACCTGCACCAGGGTGTAGTTGGCATCGCCCTTGACCAGCTGGCTCCAGACAAACACCATCGCGGTACAGGGCGCCACGCCCAGCAGGATCATGCCGGCGATGTACTCGCTGGCCGACTGCGGATCGACCCAGCCTGCGAACACGTACTGAAAGAACAACACGCCCAGCGCGGCCATGGTGAAGGGTTTGATCAGCCAGTTGACCACCAGCGTAAGCATCAGGCCCTGAGGCTTCTTGCCAACGTCCTTCACCGCATGCCAGTCGATCTGGATCATCATCGGATAAATCATGATCCAGATGAACACGGCCACCACCAGGTTCACCTGCGCGATTTCCATCGCAGCCACGGTCTGGAAGACGTCGGGCATGACCAGCCCGAGACCAACACCAGCCAAAATGCCCAGCCCGACCCAGACGGTCAGGTAACGCTCAAAAACACCCATCGATCAGACCTTTTCAAGGGAGTGGCCTGCCAGGTCCAGCAGACGCTGAACACCGACCGGTTCGTTTTTCATCAGGGGGAGCAGTGCATACCGCTGTGCGTGCTGCGTGGCGACGGCTTCGATTTCACGAAGCTCGTTGCCGGCACGCTGACGAAGCAAAGGTGAAGCCGGCGCGCAGGCGGCCAGACTGTTGTTGATGACCCAGGCCCAAGGCTCGATGCCGGCGCGCCTTAAATCGGTCTGCAGATTGGCTGCTTCGAGTACCGGCGTGGTTTCGGCCAAGGTGACGATCAGGACCTTGGTTTGCTTGGGGTCCTGCAACTGCATCATGGGCGTGGTGAAGTGGACGCCTTTATCACCCATCTGGCGCACAATGTCGCGGTGGTAGGCACCCGTGGCATCCAGCAGCAGCAAGGTGTGCCCGGTCGGTGCGGTGTCCATGACCACGAACTTTTTGCCCGCCTCGCGGATGATGCGGGAGAAGGCCTGGAACACGGCGATCTCTTCAGTGCACGGTGAACGCAGGTCCTCTTCGAGCATGGCCCGACCTTCTGCGTCCAGATTCGCCCCCTTGGTGGACAGCACATGCTCGCGATAACGTTCGGTGACTTCGTGGGGGTCAATGCGGCTGACTGTCAGGTGATTCAATGTGCCGTCCAGGGTCTGCGCAAGATGCGCAGCCGGGTCGGACGTGGTCAGGTGCACCGGCAAGCCTCGATGTGCCAGCTCGACCGCCACGGCAGCAGCCAGGGTGGTTTTTCCAACGCCGCCTTTGCCCATCAGCATCACCAGGCCATGGCCATCGGCGGCGATGTCGTCGACCAGTTGTGACAGATTCGGGGCTGGGGGCGCCTGCACCGCAGACGGCACTGTGCTGTAGGGCACCGGTGCGTCGTTGAGCAGATGACGCAATGCATCCAGCCCTACCAGATTAAAAGGCTTGAGAGCCAGACTGTCTTGCGGCAGGGCCTTGAGTTCAGCAGACATGTTCGCCAGCGCCAACGCTTCGCGTTGGTGGATCGCAGCGGCTAGCGGATCATCTTGAAGCGCCTCCAATGGCAACACACCATTGATCACCAGATATTGCTGGGACAGGCCGATGGCCGCCAACTCCTGGTGGGTGCGATTCGCCTCACGCAAGGTGGCTGCCTGGGCGCGTGCCACCAGCACCAGGCGCGTGCGCCCAGGATCGGCCAAGGCCTGAACGGCAGCCTTGTATTGAGCGCGTTGTTTCTCCAGTCCTGCCAGCGGCCCCAGACAGGACGCATCTCCCTTGCCCGCCTCCAGAAAGCCACTCCACGCACCGGGCAGTTGTAGTAAACGGATGGTGTGGCCCGTGGGTGCGGTATCAAAGATTATGTGATCGAAGCCTGCGGTCAGGGCCGTATCGGTCAGCAACCCGGTGAACTCGTCGAAGGCGGCAATCTCAGTCGTGCAAGCGCCCGAGAGTTGCTCCTCAATGCCTTTGACCACTTCGTCTGGCAACACACCCCGCACAGGCCCGACGATCCGGTCCCGGTAGGCCTGGGCTGCCCCTTGCGGATCGATTTCCAGCGCGGACAGCCTGGGCACCCTGTCGACGGGGGTAATTCGGTTGCCGATGGTGCCCCCGAACACTTGCCCCACATTGGAGGCCGGATCGGTGCTGACCAGCAGCACTTTTTTGCCAGCGTCAGCCAGCTCGACGGCGCAGGCACAGGCAATTGACGTTTTGCCTACACCACCTTTACCGGTGAAGAACAGGTAACGAGGAGGATTCTGGAGAAATAGCACACCGGCTCCCTAGGTTTAGCAGCAGCGGCTACCAGAGCAGCACGATGCGGCTTCTTTGGTCTCGGACGGCTGAGGTTGAAGCCCTGCCCAGCGGGCCAGATCGTCCCTTGAGGGATACCGGCCAGCCAGTGCCAACTGACCGTCCACCAGAGTCACCGGCAGCACGGTCTGACCCGTACGCTCCAGCAAACCTTTGACGATGGCGCTCTCCGCAAACGCCATGGGCTGCTGAGACAGGTTGAAGCGCTCGATCTGCGCACCGTTCTGTTGGGCCCAATCCACATCGGCCGCGAAGGTCACGAGGCTCTGGTCCACGTCCACGCCGCAAACACCGGTGTTGCAGCACATTGCGGGATCGAATACTTGAATGGTTGTCATGATGGAACTCCTTGGAGTGGAATGACCGTTGATCTGTATCTGGCGATGACTCAGGCGGACAACGTTGGGTCGAGCATGCGGGTCGCAGCAATGACGCCGGCACGCACCAGCAGGTCCTCCGGGATCACGTCGTAACTCTGCCGGCCAACTTCCACCGTGCGGCAATCGTTGTCGCCACATTCGTTGCAGCAGCGGCTGCTGCCGGTTTGTCCACCCAGCCAGTGTTCAATGGTCTGACCACCAATCAGCACCTGGTTCGATTGCAGGGGGTCCTTGAGAAACGTGACCTCGTCAATCTCCGTGACCTGAAGTTCGGGCTCGATGCCCAACGGCTCCAGGGCCAGCTTCAGCGTCTTAACAGCGCGCTGCACTTCTTCGCCGGTGCTGTGACAGCGCGGACAGGTGGTGCCCTGTTCACTCACAAGGCGTTGCCAAAGGATGGGTAGGTGCCTCATTTGAAATTCCTTATTCGCATCCACAGTTGGTAGCTGCCTCATCCATGCACGGTTCACCCTGACAGCAATTGCTTGTCAGATAGGAAAGGAGCTCGTTCATCTGCTTGAACTCTGCGCGGTAGATCAGATTGCGACCACTGCGCTCCTGAGACACAAGTCCAGAGTTGAGGAGTTCTTTGAGGTGAAAGGACAACGTGGCAGCAGGCACACCCAAGGTATCCGCCAATGCGCCAGGTGTCGCTCCTTCCTTGCCAGTGACCACAAGAGCACGAAACACTTGAAGTCGGTTCGGCTGCGCAAGGGCAGCCAAGGCTTTGACAACGTCTTTCTCTTCCATATTTTTATTATCATGGAAATATGGGTCAATTGTAAAGCGGCGATCACTCTTCATCCACACACGGACACGAGGGTGATGATTTTTCGCTCATACGGGATGCCTGCATTCTTCATTCTCTGAATAACGGCGGTTTCCGTCGCCTACCGATGCCAAAAAACAACTGCTTGATTCGTCCGCGCGTAACCCGTTGATCTGTATGGCGCTGACTTGCGGCCTTTGCGGACTTCGGGCCAGTTTCAGGGAGCGAGGTCGGAGCGAGGAATGGCCAGGAGAGAGTGGAATGTGGCCGGGAACGGCCAATTCGGGCGGCTGGCGAAGTCCGTAGGCTTCCGCAGGAACCCCCAAGAACACGTGGGAACCGGCGCGATCGGGCAAAAAAATCCCAACCGATAAGGGTTGGGATTTTAGGTATTGGTGGAGCTGGCGGGAATTGAACCCGCGTCCGCAAGCCTTCGCCGGCCAGATCTACATGTTTAGTGTTCTGTTTTGATTCTCGCCTTGCAGGTCGCGCAGACACACGCTTCAAGCAAGGCCAGCACCCTTGAATCTCGCCCAATACCAAGGTGCCCGGTATCAAGCCAGCTGATGTGAATTCCCTTGCAGCCGGGAGGTATTGCTACCCCCTTGCCCAGCCCATCAGCGTGCTGTTGCAAGGCTCACCGGATTTAAGCGGCGAGTGCGAAACGTTCGTCGTTTGCAGTTACTTTTTTGAATGGAGATTTACGAGCATCACTCAAGCTCGACATGCACCGAACCGATCCCGAACCCACGTCGAAACCAGGACAGCCCCGTGGATCGAGCATTCTAATGCAAATCCAATGTTTTCAGCAAGCTGACTGGGGTGTCTGCCACCGCATCCGGGCCCCATTCCTGTACGTTTTGAGCGTTTCCCGTATAGCCATAGCTGGCTGCCACGGCCGTCATGCCCGCGGCTCTGGCGGCCAGGATGTCGCGTTCATCGTCGCCTACATAAACGCAGGTCGAAGGCGATACGCCCAGTTGCTGAGCTGCTGTCAGCAGGGGGGCGGGGTGAGGTTTGGTGTGTGGTGTGCTGTCACCGCACACCAGGGTCTGGGTTTGGGAGAGTACGGGGCAATGCTGCACGATCGGCTGGGCAAAGCGGCTGATCTTGTTGGTCACGATGCCCCAGGGGATGTGCTGCGCCTGGAGGGTGGCAAGAAGCTGCTCCACCCCGGTAAACAGCTGTGCCTGCTGGCCCATGCATTGCTCGTAGGCCTGGAAGAACTCCTCGCGCAACGTGGCGAAATCGGCATGGTTTTCCTCTACGTGCAGGGCCAGGCGCAGCATGCCGCGTGCCCCGGTGCCGATGAAGGGGCGGTAGTGCTGCAGGGGCAGGGCGTCCAGATGGCGTGCGGTCCGCATGGCATTGGCTGCAGCCGCCAGATCGGGGGCACTGTCCAGCAAGGTGCCATCCAGGTCGAAAAGAACAGCTGCCGGTCGGGTGAGGGAAGGTAGGGTCATGCTTTGGGGCGACGTGTGGCCAGCATGTAGTTGACGCTGCAGTCCTGGCTGAGCCAGTAGCGGCCGGATATCGGGTTGTATTGCAGTCCCTTGCTCTCCTGCACGACAAGGCCTGCCTGGCGACAGAACTGTGCCAATTCGCTGGGACGCAGGAATTTGGAATATTCATGCGTGCCAGCAGGTAGCATTTTGAGCAGATATTCCGCTGCCACGATGGCCAGGCCAAAGGCTTTGAGGTTGCGATTCAGGGTTGAGAAAAAGACCCAGCCGCCGGGCTTTACCAGGGTGGCGCAGGCTTGCACCACAGAGGCCGGGTTGGGGACGTGCTCCAGCATTTCCATGCAGGTCACCACATCAAAACCTGCAGGCTGTTCCGCAGCTAGAGCTTCGGCGGAAATTTCCCGGTAGGAGATATTGGGTGTACCCGTCTCCAGTGCGTGCAATTGAGCCACGCGCAGCGATTTGGTGGCCAGGTCGATCCCCGTGACTTTGGCAGCACCACTGCGTGCCATGGCATCCGCGAGAATGCCGCCGCCACACCCCACGTCCAGCACTTCCTTGCCTTGCAGTTGTGCAAGGCTGTCAATCCATCCCAGGCGCAGGGGATTGATCATGTGCAGTGGTTTGAATTCGCTTTCCGTATCCCACCAATGGTGAGCCAGGGCAGAGAATTTTTCCAGTTCGGCTGGGTCCACATTTACAGAGTCACTCACGATGAATATTCCCCCGACTTGCTTTGGTTTGACGCTCAGGTTCGTTGCAACACGATAAAAAAAGCCCCGGTCAACGGGGCTTTTTTGGTGGAATCCTGAAGATTACTTGGCGGTGCCAACCACTTCGATTTCCACGCGACGGTTCTTGGCGCGACCTTCCTTGGTCTTGTTGTCGGCCACGGGCTGCAGCTCACCCTTGCCTTCGGTGTACACGCGGCTTGCGTCGATGCCCTTGGACACCAGGTAGGCCTTCACAGCCTCGGCGCGGCGCACCGACAGCTTCTGGTTGTAAGCCTCGGAGCCGACGGAGTCGGTGTGGCCCACGGCGATGATCACTTCCAGGTTGATGCCTTGCACCTTGCTGGCCACTTCGTCCAGCTTGGCCTTGCCTTCGGGCTTGAGCACAGCCTTGTCGAAGTCAAAGAAAGCATCGGCGGCGAAGCTCACCTTCGAGGCGGCAGCCACGGGAGCGGCGGGGGCGGGAGCGGCAGGCGCAGCAGGTGCGGGGGCAGCGGCTTGCTGCAGGGCGCCGTCGCAGCCTTCGGCAGCGGTGGCAGGCGTCCAGTTGGCATCGCGCCAGCACAGCTCGTTGGTGCCGTTCTTCCAGACCAGTTCGTTGGTGCCGTTCTTCCAGTTGTCGATGGTTTGTGCGCCAGCGGCCGTAGCCAGGGCAGCGCCAGCAAACAAAATCGCTACTTTGTTGAGTTTCTTCATGATTCTCCTCTTTGGGATAAAGCCGCTATTCGCGAAATTCGTGGACGTCATCAGTGACCATCACCAAGAACGCTGCATGTGATTGTGCCATAGGGCGCAATCCGGCATGGAATTTCAAGAGCACAAGAACCACACACGGCCAACATTCTTCACGATGTGTGGCACGCCAGCAACAGTTCATTCCCTCTAGAATGGACCATTTCGCTGCCTCAGCAAAACTAGAAATTGCTCCATGACACAGTTTGCCAAAGAAACACTGCCCGTTAGCCTCGAAGAGGAGATGCGTCGCAGCTACCTTGACTACGCCATGAGCGTGATCGTGGGCCGGGCTTTGCCGGATGCGCGCGACGGGCTCAAGCCTGTGCATCGGCGTGTGCTGTTTGCCATGCACGAGCTCAACAACGACTGGAACCGCCCCTACAAGAAGTCGGCCCGTATTGTGGGTGATGTGATCGGTAAGTACCACCCACACGGCGACATCGCGGTGTACGACACCATTGTGCGTATGGCGCAGGATTTTTCATTGCGTCACATGTTGGTTGACGGGCAGGGCAACTTTGGCTCGGTGGATGGCGACAGCGCGGCGGCCATGCGTTACACGGAAATTCGTCTGTCGAAGATCGCGCATGAAATGCTGGCCGACATCGACAAGCAGACCGTGGATTTCGGCCCCAACTACGATGGCAGCGAGAGCGAACCGCTGGTGCTGCCTGCGCGTTTGCCCAATCTGCTGGTCAATGGTTCGGCCGGTATTGCCGTGGGTATGGCGACCAACATTCCGCCGCACAACCTGAACGAAGTGGTGGATGCCTGCCTGCACCTGCTGCGCAACCCCGATGCCAGCGTGGATGAGCTGATGGACATCATCCCGGCGCCGGACTTTCCCACGGCCGGCATCATCTACGGCATCAATGGCGTCAAGGAGGGCTACCGCACCGGTCGCGGGCGCGTGGTCATGCGCGCCAAGGTGCATTTTGAGGAAATCGACCGGGGGCAGCGCCAGGCCATCATCGTCGATGAGCTGCCCTACCAGGTGAACAAGAAGACGCTGCAGGAGCGCATGGCCGAGTTGGTCAACGACAAGAAGATCGAAGGCATCAGCCATATCCAGGACGAGTCGGACAAGTCCGGCATGCGCCTGGTGATCGAGCTCAAGCGTGGCGAAGTGCCCGAGGTGGTGCTCAACAACCTGTACAAGCAGACCCAGCTGCAGGACACCTTTGGCATCAACATGGTGGCGCTGATCGACGGGCAGCCACGTCTGTGCAACCTCAAGGATCTGATCAGCGTCTTCCTGCAGCACCGCCGCGAAGTGGTCACGCGCCGCACGGTGTTCGAGCTGCGCAAGGCGCGCGAGCGTGGTCATGTGCTGGAAGGGCTGGCCGTGGCGCTGGCCAACATCGACGACTTCATTGCCATCATCCGCAATGCCCCCACACCTCCCGTGGCCAAGGCGGGCCTGATGGAGCGCTCCTGGAGCAGCGCCCTGGTGCGCGAGATGCTCACCCGCACGCGCGCCGATGGTGCAGTGGTCAATGCCGACGACTACCGCCCCGACGGGCTGGAGCGCGAGTTCGGCATGCAGGCCGACGGCATGTATCGCCTCTCCGAGACGCAGGCGCAGGAAATCCTGCAGATGCGCCTGCAGCGCCTCACGGGTCTGGAGCAGGACAAGATCGTGGCCGAGTACAAGGACATCATGGCGCTGATCGAGGACCTGCTCGACATCCTGGCCCGTCCCGAGCGCGTCTCCACCATCATTGGTGACGAGCTCACGGCCCTGAAGGCCGAGTTTGGCCAGACCAGGCTGGGCGCGCGCCGCTCGACCATTGAATACAGTGCGCAGGACCTTTCCACCGAAGACTTGATCACTCCCACCAACATGGTGGTGACCCTGTCGCATGCGGGCTACATCAAGAGCCAGCCCTTGAGCGAATACCGCGCGCAAAAGCGTGGCGGGCGCGGCAAGCAGGCGACGGCCACCAAGGACGACGACTGGATCGACCAGCTCTTCATTGCCAACACGCACGACTGGATCCTGTGCTTCTCCAACCGTGGGCGGCTGTACTGGCTCAAGGTCTGGGAAGTGCCGGCAGGCTCGCGCAACTCGCGCGGGCGCCCCATCGTCAACATGTTCCCGTTGCAGGAAGGCGAGAAGATCAACGTCGTGCTGCCGCTGACCGGCGAGATGCGCAACTTCCCCGAAGACCATTACGTCTTCATGGCTACCAGCATGGGTACGGTGAAGAAGACGGCGCTGTCGGAGTTCTCCAACCCGCGCAAGGTCGGCATCATCGCCGTGGGGCTGGACGAGGGCGACTACCTGATTGGCGCAGCGCTCACCGATGGCAAGCACGATGTGATGCTGTTCTCCGATGGCGGCAAGGCCGTGCGCTTTGACGAAAACGACGTGCGCCCCATGGGCCGCAATGCACGCGGCGTGCGCGGCATGAACATCGACGAAGGCCAGAGCGTGATTGCCATGCTGGTGGCCGAGGCGCAGCCCGAGGATGCGTTGCTGACGGCAGAGGGCACCCCCACCGAAGACCATGAATCCTCCGGCGCCAGCGCGCAGAGCGTGCTGATCGCCACCGAAAACGGCTACGGCAAGCGCACCCACATCGAGGAATACACCCGCCACGGCCGGGGCACCAAGGGCATGATTGCCATCCAGCAATCCGAGCGCAATGGCAAGGTGGTGGGCGCCACCCTGGTGGCGCCGGAGGATGAAATCATGCTGATCACCGACACCGGTGTGCTGGTGCGCACCCGCGTGGCGGAGATCCGCGAAATGGGCCGTGCCACCCAGGGTGTGACGCTGATGAACCTGGACGAGGGCGCCAAGCTCAGTGGCCTGCAACGCATCGTGGAAAACGACGCCAATGACGCCAGTGACACCAACGAGGGTGGCGATGCCGCCGAAGCAGACGGCCCGGCTGGCGCACCAGCCGACAACACCTGAGTACCGTTTCGTTTACCGTTTCGTTTCCCTTATGAATAAGGTAGCTGTCGGCGCAGTGTGGACAAGCGCTGACGGCAGATTGGATGAGTCATGAACCGCCCCTTTAACTTTTCCGCCGGCCCGGCGGCGATCCCCGAAGAAGTGTTGCAGCGCGCTGCTGCCGAGATGTGCGACTGGCACGGCAGCGGCATGGGTGTGATGGAGATGAGCCACCGTGGCAAGGAATTCATCAGCATCTATGAGCAGGCTGAAAGCGACCTGCGCCAGCTGCTGGCCGTGCCGTCCAACTTCAGGATCCTGTTCATGCAGGGCGGGGCGATTGCACACAACGCCATCATTCCCATGAACCTCTCGCGCGGCGGCGTGGTGGACTTCGTGGTCAGCGGCAGCTGGAGCCAGAAGTCGTACAAGGAAGCCGGCAAGTACGCCAGCGCGCACCTGGCTGCCAGCGGGCAGGACAGCGGCTTTACCAGCGTGCCCGAGGCCAGCAGCTGGCAGCTCTCGCCCGATGCGGCCTATGTGCACATCTGCAGCAACGAAACCATTCACGGCGTGGAGTTTCACGAACTGCCCGACCTGCAAGCGCTGGGCAGCCAGGCGCCTCTGGTGATCGATTTTTCCTCGCACGTCGCTTCGCGCCCGGTGGATTGGAGCCGCGTGGGCATAGCCTTTGGCGGCGCGCAGAAAAACATTGGACCGGCGGGCCTGACCATCGTCATCGTGCGCGAGGATCTGCTGGGCCACGCCCTGCCGATCACCCCCAGCGCCTTCGACTACAAGATCGTGGCCGACAACAACTCCATGTACAACACCCCGCCCACCTGGGGCATCTACATGGCGGGCCTCACCTTCCAGTGGCTGCTGCAACAGCGCGAGGGCGATCTGGTGGGCGTTGCCGCCATGGAAAAGCGCAACATCGCCAAGGCCGAGCGCTTCTACAGCTATGTGGACAGCTCTGACTTTTACGTCAACAAGGTGGCGCCGGCCTGGCGCTCGCGCATGAACATCCCCTTCTTTCTGCGCGACGAAAGCCGCAATGAGGCGTTTCTGGCCGGAGCCAAGGCCAATGGCTTGTTGCAGCTCAAGGGCCACAAGTCCGTGGGGGGCATGCGCGCCAGTCTGTACAACGCCATGTCCATGCAGGGGGTGGAAGCACTGATCGCCTACATGCAGGAGTTTGAGCGCACCAGTGCCTGAAGCACTGCCAGCGCAGGTTGGATTGAAAAAAAAGAGAGCTGTCCACGCTTGCTGAGTAAAGATTTTGGATGGTTTTTTATCCAGGATCGTTTGTCAAAGGGCGGGTGCAGCTATGAATTTTGAGAGGCATCCCATGAGCACCACCCCCCAAGCCAGTCCGGAGCTGGCCCAGCTGCGCGAGCAGATCGACAGCCTGGATCACCAGATACTGCACCTGCTCAACCAGCGTGCGCGCGTGGCCGAGCAGGTCGGCGAGGTGAAAAAGCGCGAAGGCTCCACCTTCTTCCGGCCGGACCGCGTGGCCCAGGTCATCGAGAAAATCAAGAACGCCAACCCCGGCCCGCTCAAGGATGTGCACGTGGCGGCCATCTGGCGCGAGATCATGTCCGCCTGCCTGGCGCTGGAATCGCCCCAGCGTGTGGCCGTGCTGGGGCCGGAGGGCACGTTCTGCGAGCAGGCGGCCATCGAGTACTTCGGTGGTGCTGCCGATTTCATGTACTGCAACAGCTTTGAAGAGGTCTTTCACGCCACGGCTGCGGGCAGTGCCCAGTACGGTGTGGTCGGCATCGAAAACTCCACCGAAGGCGTGGTCACACGCTCGCTGGACATGCTGCTGCACACCCCCTGCCACATCGTCGGCGAGGTCAGCCTGCTGATCCGCCACAACCTGCTGCGCTCCAGCAACAACATGCAGGACGTGGAAGTCGTCGCGGCCCATCCGCAGGCGCTGGCGCAGTGCCAGGCCTGGCTGTCCAAGCACCTGCCGCATGCCGAGCGCCGTCCGGTGGAGAGCAACGCCGAAGGTGCGCGTCTGGCGGCCCAGAATCCCGGCTGGGCGGCCATTGCCAGCGAGCGCGCGGCGCAGCAGTTTGGCCTGCACATCGTCAGCCACGCCATCCAGGACCAGGCCTACAACCGCACGCGCTTTGCCATCATCTGCCTGCCGCATACCCTGGCCATGCCGGAGCCTTCCGGCAACGACTGCACCAGCCTGGTCATCTCCGTGCCCAACCGTCCCGGTGCGGTGTATGACCTGCTGGCGCCGCTCAAGCAGTACGGCGTCTCCATGTCGCGCTTTGAGTCGCGTCCGGCGCGCACCGGCCAGTGGGAGTACTACTTCTACATCGACATCGAAGGCCACTCCAAACAACCCCACGTGGCACAGGCGTTGGCCGATCTGCAGAAGATCAGCGCTTTCTACAAGCTGCTGGGCAGCTACCCGGTGGCCGCTTAGGCAGCGCAGGGAACGCACAGAAAAGAAGGGAGAGAGGGCCATGTTTGAACAACTGGGTCTGATTGGCTGCGGGCTGATGGGGGGCTCGTTTGCGCTGGCGCTGAAGAAGGCCGGCCTGGTCAAGCGCGTGGTGGGCTACAGCAAGTCGCCAACCACCACGGAGCGCGCGCGCCAGATGGGCGTGATCGATGTCGAGGCCCCGTCGGCCCTGCTGGCCGTGGCCGGTGCCGACATCGTGCTGCTGGCCGTGCCAGTGGCCGCCACGGGCAGCACGCTCAAGTCGATCAAGCATCTGATCACCAGTGACATGCTGGTGATGGATGTGGGCTCCACCAAGGCCGATGTGGTGCAGGCCGCCCGCAGTGCCCTGGGATCGCACCTGGGCAGCTTCGTGCCGGCCCACCCCATCACGGGCAAGGAGCTGTCCGGGGTGGAGCATGCCGATGCCAACCTCTACCGCGGTGCCAAGGTGGTGCTCACGCCCACTGAACGCACCCTGACGGCGCAACTGCACAAGGCCCAGCTGCTGTGGCTGGCGCTGGGGTGCGAGGTCAGCAGCATGAGCCCGCAGGCGCACGATGCGGCGTTTGCTGCCATCAGCCACCTGCCGCACCTGCTGGCCTTTGCCATGATGCACAGCATCACCGGTCAGCTCCACGGCGAGGAGTTCCTGCAACTGGCCGGGCCGGGCTTTCGTGACTTCACGCGCATCGCTGCAGCCGATCCCAAGATCTGGCGCGACATCCTGCACGCCAACCGCTCCGAGGTGCTCGAACAATTGCAGCACTACCGCCAGGCGCTGCTGGACTTCGAGGGTGCCTTGCAGGCAGAAGACACCTCTGCCCTGGAGAGCATGATCGAACACGCCAGCGCCGCGCGCGCCCAGTGCTTTACCGCCATCGCTGCCTCTGCGCAGCACACCAGTGCCTGATCGCATGTACACCACCGAGTTCTTAGACATTCCCCATCTGGCCAGCGCTGGCGGCAGCGTCCAGCTGCCCGGCTCCAAGAGCATTTCCAACCGCGTGCTGCTGCTGGCCGCACTGAGCCAGGGCACCACCACGGTGCACGACCTGCTCGATTCGGACGACACGCGCGTCATGCTCGATGCCTTGCATGCCCTGGGTTGCGGTGTCGAGCCGCGCCAGGTGGTGCCCGGTGCGCCGTTGCGCATCACCGGTCTGGGCGGCAAACTGCCCGCAGGCGCTGCGGCCACCCTGTTTCTGGGCAATGCGGGCACGGCCATGCGCCCGCTGACGGCAGCGCTGGCAGTGCTGGGCGGCGATTTTGAGATGACCGGCATTGCCCGCATGTACGAGCGCCCCATTGGCGATTTGGTCGATGCCTTGCGCCAGCTGGGCTGCCGTATCGATTACCTGGGCAGCACCGGGTACCCGCCGCTGAAGATCGCACCGCCCGATTTCAGCAACTTCCCGGATGTGCCCATTCAGGTGCGCGGCGATGTTTCCAGCCAGTTCCTGACGTCGCTGCTCATGGCGCTGCCACTACTGGCCCAGGAGCGCGCCATCACCATCGAGGTGGTGGGGGAGCTGATTTCCAAGCCTTATATCCACATCACTCTGGAGCTGCTGGCGCGTTTTGGCATCCGCGTGGTCAACCACGACTGGCAGCGCTTTGTCATCCCGGCGGGCAGCCGCTACCAGTCGCCTGGCGAAATTCACGTCGAGGCAGACGCTTCCTCGGCCAGTTATTTCATAGCACTGGGCGCCATTGCTGCGGGCGCGGACGGCCAAAAAGGCATCCGGATCGAAGGGGTGGGGCTGGACTCCATCCAGGGCGATATCCGCTTTGTGGATGCAGCACGCGCCATGGGTGCCGACATCAGCGGCGGTCCCAACTGGTTGCAGGTGCAGCGCGGCAGCTGGCCGCTCAAGGCCATTGACCTCGACTGCAACCACATCCCCGATGCGGCCATGACCCTGGCGGTGATGGCGCTGTATGCCGATGGCACCACCACGCTGCGCAATATCGCCAGCTGGCGCGTCAAGGAAACCGACCGCATCGCCGCCATGGCAGCAGAGGCACGCAAGCTGGGCGCGCAGGTGGAAGAGGGTGCAGACTTCATCCGCATCACCCCGCCGGCCGATGCCAGCGCCTGGCGTGCGGCCAGCATCCACACCTACGACGACCACCGCATTGCCATGTGCTTTTCGCTGGCGGCGTTCAATCCGGCCTGGCTGCCCGTGCGCATTCAAGACCCGAAATGCGTGGGCAAGACCTTCCCGGACTATTTCGAGACGCTGTTCACTCTGGTGCAGCCCAGCGCTGCGGCGCCGGTGATCTGCATCGACGGGCCCACAGCCTCCGGCAAGGGCACGGTGGCCACCCTGGTGGCGCAGCGCCTGGGGTTTGCGCTGCTCGATTCGGGCGCGCTGTACCGCATCACCGGCCTGGCCGCCAGCCGCGCCGGCATTCCGCTGGAGGAGGCACAGGCCGAGCGCATCGCAGCCCTGATCGGCACGCTGGACATCGTCTTCACGCCCGACCAGCGCGTCCTGCTGGGGGGAGAGGACATCAGCCTGGCCATTCGCACCGAAGAAGCCGGGATGAATGCCTCGCGCGTGTCGGCCTTTCCGGCGGTGCGTCAGGCGCTGTTGCAGCTGCAACGCGACTTTCGCCGCCTGCCTGGCCTGGTGGCCGATGGGCGCGACATGGGCACCACCATCTTCCCGGATGCGCCGCTGAAGGTCTTTTTGAGCGCCAGCGTCGAATGCCGTGCCCAAAGGCGCTTTAAACAATTGATAGATAAAGGTCTCTCTGCTAACATGCACGACCTTTTGGCGGACCTGCAGGCCCGCGACGCGCGCGATACACAGCGCAGCGCATCGCCCCTGCAACCTGCCGAGGATGCTTTGCACTGGGACAACAGCGCTGAGCGCACGGTCGAACAAGCCGTGCAGCAGGTGTTGGCCTGGTGGCAACAGCGCCAGCCTTTTGCTTCGGCTTGAGGCCTTTTCGCCCGCATGGTGTCTGCCGGGTTTCCGGCAGATAGTGCGTTTTTTTACATCCAACCCGCAGAAACCTTTCTGCACCCCGATCGCTTGCAGTCATAAAAACGCGCAGCAATGGTGCTGCCGGAAACCTGCCATAGCGAACAAGGAAACACATGTCCGAATCTTTTGCCGCCCTGTTTGAAGAATCCCTGCAACGCACCGAAATGCGTCCTGGTGAAGTGATCACTGCTGAAGTGGTTGCCGTCGATCAAAACTTTGTGATCGTGGACGCTGGCCTCAAGTCCGAAGCCTACGTGCCAATTGAAGAATTCAAGAACGACCAGGGCGAAATCGAAGTCCAGGTGGGCGACTTCGTGTCCGTGGCTGTTGGCATGATCGAAAACGGCTACGGCGACACCGTGCTGTCGCGCGACACCGCCAAGCGTCTGGCTTCCTGGCTGGCGCTGGAGCAGGCTCTGGAATCCGGCGAGTTTGTCACCGGCACCACCAGCGGCCGCGTCAAGGGTGGCCTGACCGTGCTGGTCAACGGCATCCGCGCCTTCCTGCCCGGTTCGCTGATCGACACCCGTCCCGTCAAGGACCTGACTCCCTACGAAAACAAGACCATGGAGTTCAAGGTCATCAAGCTGGACCGCAAGCGCAACAACGTGGTGCTGAGCCGCCGCGCCGTGGTGGAAGCCTCCATGGGCGAAGAGCGCGCCAAGCTGATGGAAACCCTGAAGGAAGGTGCCATCGTTCAAGGCGTGGTGAAGAACATCACCGAATACGGTGCCTTCGTGGACCTGGGCGGCATCGACGGTCTGCTGCACATCACCGACATGGCATGGCGCCGCGTGCGTCACCCCTCCGAGGTGGTGCAGGCTGGTCAGGAAATCACTGCCAAGATCCTGAAGTTCGACACCGACAAGAACCGCGTGTCCCTGGGTCTGAAGCAAATGGGCGACGACCCCTGGCTGGGCGTGGCTCGCCGCTACCCTGCCGGCACCCGTCTGTTCGGCAAGGTGACCAACATTGCCGACTACGGCGCATTCGTGGAACTGGAACCCGGCATCGAAGGCCTGGTGCACGTTTCCGAAATGGACTGGACCAACAAGAACGTTGCTCCTTCCAAGCTGGTGGCCCTGGGCGACGAAGTCGAAGTCATGGTCCTGGAAATCGACGAAGACAAGCGTCGCATCTCCCTGGGCATGAAGCAGTGCAAGGCCAACCCCTGGCAGGAATTTGCTCAGAACACCAAGCGCGGCGACAAGGTCAAGGGCCCCATCAAGTCCATCACCGACTTTGGCGTGTTCGTGGGCCTGGCCGCTGGCATCGACGGTCTGGTGCACCTGTCTGACCTGTCCTGGAACGAAACCGGCGAAGCCGCTGTGCGCAACTACAAGAAGGGCCAGGAAGTGGAAGCCATCGTGCTGGCCGTGGACGTCGAGCGCGAGCGCATCTCCCTGGGCATCAAGCAGCTGGATCAGGATCCCTTCACCACCTATGTGACGGTGAACGACAAGGGTTCCATCGTGACCGGCAAGGTCAAGAGCGTGGACGCCAAGGGCGCTGAAATCGAGCTGGGCGAAGACATCGTGGGTTACCTGCGCGTGTCCGAAATCTCGCAGGACCGCGTGGAAGACGCCCGCAACGTCCTGAAGGAAGGCGACGAAGTGACTGCTGTGGTGACCAACGTGGACCGCAAGTCCCGCAACATCCAGCTGTCGATCAAGCAGAAGGACCAGGCCGAGCAGCAGGAGGCCATGGCCAACCTGTCGGCTCAGGCTTCCAAGGAAAATGCCGGCACCACCAGCCTGGGCGCACTGCTGCGTGCCAAGCTGGACGCTGACAAGTAGGCTGATCACTCCTGACCCACCCGGGCAGCGGCCCGGGACAGGATGAACAGGAACACAACGGGCGCTTTCATCGGCGCCCGTTGTCTATTGCACCTTTGATGCATTTTTTGCTTCCTCGTTTTACCGTCCACAACCATGACCCGTTCCGATCTTGTTGAAGCACTTGCCGCACGGCTGCCGTTTCTGATGCAGCGCGATGCAGAGCAGGCTGTCAAGGCCTTGCAAGATGCCATTGTTCAGGCGCTGGTGCGTGGGCAGCGCATTGAGATCCGAGGCTTTGGCAGCTTCACGGTCACCCACCGTCCCGCGCGCATAGGACGCAATCCACGCAGCGGTGAGGCAGTGGCCGTTGCAGCCAAGCGCATTCCCCACTTCAAGCCTGGCAAGGCGATGCGTGAAGCGGTGGATACGCCGCCACCTCAAGCCTAAAATCCCTCCCTGTTGTTCGCACAACAGGAAGGGCCTTCATGAAATATCTGCTATGGCTGCTCAAGGCGGCCATTTTTTTTACGCTGTTCGCATTTGCCCTGAATAACCAGCACGTCACCGTGGTGCACTGGTTCTTTGGTGCCCAGTGGCAGGCGCCCCTGGTGCTGGTGGTGCTGGCAGCCTTGTGCCTGGGGCTGCTCAGTGGCGTGCTGGTCATGCTGCCGCGCTGGTGGCAGCAGCGCCAGACCATTCAGAAGTTGCAGGCAGCCGCCGCACCTGCGGACAGCACCGCCGCCCCCAAGGACGCCTTGCCCACCACCGCCATCCTTCCCAATGAACTTTGATCTGAGCTGGATTCTGCTGGGCCTGCCCCTGGCCTTCGTGCTGGGCTGGCTGGCCTCGCGCATGGACGTGCGCCAAATGCGTCTGGAAAACCGCCAGGCGCCCAAGGCCTACTTCAAGGGCCTGAACTTCCTGCTCAACGAGCAGCAGGATCAGGCCATCGATGCCTTCATCGAGGCCATGCAGAACGACCCCGACACCGCCGAGCTGCACTTTGCCCTGGGCAATCTGTTCCGCCGCCGGGGCGAATACCACCGCGCTGTGCGCGTGCATGAGCACCTGCTCCAGCGCGCCGACCTGAGCCAGGCCGATCGCGAGCGCGCCCAGCACGGGCTGGCGCAGGACTTTTTGAAAGCCGGTCTGCTGGATCGTGCAGAAGATGCCTTGCGCCGCCTGGAGGGTACGCCCTACGCGCCGGATGCGCGCCTGGCGCTGCTGGGCATCTATGAGCGGGCACGCGACTGGGTCCAGGCAGCGGCGATCGTGCGCAGCATGCAGGAGCACGGGCAGGGCGACTTCAGCATGCGCCTGTCCCACTACCTGTGCGAGCAGGCGCAGGCCCTGGCCCAGCGGGAGCAACTGACCGAGGCACGCGCCCTGCTGGAGCAGGCGCTGGCCACCGCGCCCGATGCCCCCCGTCCATACCTGGACATGGCGCGCGTGCTCCATCGCCTGCAAGACACCGATGCTGCCTGGCAGCAGCTGGAGTGCCTGGCCCAGCGGGCCCCCCAGGCCCTGCCGTTGGCCCTGCCGCTGCTGCTGGAGCTTGCCCAGGGCTCTGGCCGGGAAGGGCAGGCCGTGGCCTTGCTGCGCCAGCGCTATGCCCAGGCACCGGCGCTGGATGTGCTGCTGGCACTGGTGCAGCTGGGGGCCGATCCCGATGGGCAAGGCGCTGCACGCTGCACGGTGGCGGATGCCAGCGCCTGCGGCCAGCAGTGGCTGCTGCGCCACCTGGAGCGCGAGCCCTCCCTCATCGTGGCCCGGCAGTGGGTTGCCTTGCAGCCGGCAGAGGGCGTGCAGCCCCCGGCTCCCGTGGTGCAGGCGCTGGAGCACGCCGTGCGGCCGCTGATGCGCTACCGCTGCGCCGCATGTGGCTTTGAAGCACGCCAGCACTTCTGGCATTGCCCAGGCTGCCAGAGCTGGGACAGCTACCCGGCACGTCGGGTGGAAGAGCTGTAGCAGCCGCAGCGGCGTACCAGCAACGTAAAAGTTTGTGTGCTGCGCGCCTCTGGCGCCGGTGACGTGCTGTGTGTCCTTTTGCCGGGAACAAATGCCCCCAGGCCTGGCATGCGAAAATGCCAACCTTTTTGCCTGCGCCCACGGCGCGGGCATGACCACACATTTTGCAGATCTACCCGTAACGAACAGGACATCACCATGGACGCAGAACACATCAACCAAATTGGCAACACCTTGCAGGACCTGAGTGAGCGCACCCAGGACCTACGGAGGTATCTTTGACTACGATGCCAAGTTTGAACGCCTGCGCACGGTAAACGCTGCGCTGGAAGACCCCGCCGTCTGGAACGATCCCAAGAAGGCCCAGGAACTGGGCAAGGAAAAGAAATCGCTTGACGCCGTAGTGCTCACCCTGGAAAAGCTCACCACCGAGCTGGCCGACAACCAGGAACTGTACGAAATGAGCCGGGAGGAGGGCGACGAGGCTGGTCTGCTCACCATCGAGGCCGAGACCGCCAAGCTCAAGCCCCTGATCGAGGAGCTGGAGTTCCGCCGCATGTTCCGCCAGGAGGCCGATCCGCTCAACTGCTACATCGACATCCAGGCCGGCGCCGGCGGCACCGAAGCCTGCGACTGGGCCAGCATCCTGCTGCGCCAGTACCTCAAGTACGCCGAGCGCAAGGGCTTCAAGGCCTCCGTCGATGACGAAACCCCGGGTGACGTGGCCGGCATCAAGAGCGCCACCATCCACATTGAGGGCGAATACGCCTACGGCCTGCTGCGCACCGAAACCGGCGTGCACCGCCTGGTGCGCAAGTCGCCCTTTGACAGCTCCGGCGGGCGCCACACCAGCTTTGCCAGCCTGTTTGTCTATCCGGAAATCGACGACTCCATCGAGATCGATATCAACCCCGCCGACGTGCGCGTGGACACCTACCGTGCCTCGGGCGCTGGTGGCCAGCACATCAACAAGACCGACTCGGCCGTGCGCCTGACGCACATTCCCACCGGCATCGTCGTGCAGTGCCAGGACGGACGCTCGCAGCACAGCAATCGCGATGTGGCCTGGCAGCGCCTGCGCTCGCGCCTGTACGAGCTCGAAATCCGCAAGCGCCAGGAAGAGCAGCAAAAGCTCGAAGACGCCAAGACCGATGTGGGCTGGGGCCACCAGATCCGCAGCTACGTGCTGGACAGCAGCCGTATCAAGGATTTGCGCACCAATGTCGAAGTCTCTGCCACCCAGAAAGTGCTGGACGGGGACTTGGATGTGTTCATTGAAGCCGCGCTCAAGCAAGGCATTTGAGAGAGAACAACATGAAACAAGGACAAGCCGCAGCCATCCAGCGCCTGGACTACAGCGCCCCGGCGTACTGGATCGACACCGTCGAATTGACCTTTGACCTGGATCCCGCCAAAACCCGGGTGCTCAACAAGATGCGCGTGCGTCGCAACCCCGACGTTGCCGCGCAGCCACTGCGTCTGGACGGTGAAGAACTCAACCTGGCACGCGTGCTGGTCAATGGCAGCGGCACCTCCTTCAAGCTCGAGGGCGAGCAGTTGGTGCTGGAAAACCTGCCCGAAGGCCCCGAGCCGTTCGAGCTGGAAATCTTCACCACCTGCCAGCCTGCCAAGAATACCCAGCTGTCCGGCCTGTACGTCAGCCAGGGCACCTTCTTCACGCAGTGCGAGGCCGAGGGCTTTCGCCGCATCACCTACTTCCTGGACCGCCCGGACGTCATGGCCAGCTACAGCGTGCTGCTGCGCGCCGACAAGGCCCAGTACCCGGTGCTGCTGTCCAACGGCAACCTGGTGGAAAGCGGTGACCTGGAAGGCGGGCGCCACTTTGCCCGCTGGCAAGACCCCCACAAAAAGCCCTGCTACCTGTTTGCACTGGTAGCGGGCAAGCTGGTGGCGCGCGAGCAGCACATCACCAGCCGCAGCGGCACGCCGCACCTGCTGCAAGTGTGGGTGCGCCCCGGCGACCTGGAAAAAACCGAATACGCCATGCGCGCGCTGATGCACGCCATCGCTTGGGACGAGGCACGCTTTGGCCTGCGCCTGGACCTGGAACGCTTCATGATCGTTGCCACCAGCGACTTCAACATGGGCGCCATGGAGAACAAGGGCCTGAACATCTTCAACACCAAGTACGTGCTGGCCAACCCGGCCAGTGCCACCGACGTGGACTTTGCCAACGTCGAATCGGTGATCGGCCATGAATACTTCCACAACTGGACCGGCAACCGCATCACCTGCCGCGACTGGTTCCAGCTGAGCCTGAAGGAAGGCCTGACGGTGTTCCGTGATCAGGAATTCAGCATGGACATGGCCGGCACCCCTTCGGCGCGCGCCGTCAAGCGCATCGAGGACGTGCGCGTCTTGCGCACCGTGCAGTTCCCCGAGGACGCCGGCCCCATGGCCCACCCGGTGCGCCCGGACAGTTACATCGAGATCAACAACTTCTACACCGTCACGATTTACGAGAAGGGCGCCGAAGTGGTGCGCATGCAGCACAACTTGGTCGGCCGCGACGGCTTTGCCCAGGGCCTGAAGCTGTACTTTGAGCGCTTCGACGGTCAGGCCGTCACCTGCGACGACTTCGTGCAATGCATGGCCGATGCCAACCCCGGCAGTCCCTTGGCCCAGCACCTGGAGCAATTCAAGCGCTGGTACAGCCAGGCCGGCACCCCGCAGGTGCATGCCAGCGGCGCCTTCGATGCCGCCAGCGGCAGCTATACGCTGACCCTGCGCCAAACCTGCCCCGCCACCCCCGGCCAGAGCGAGAAGCAGCCCTTTGTCATCCCCGTCACCCTGGGGCTGCTCAGCACCCAGGGCCAGGCACTGCCCCTGCAACTGCAAGGCCAGGAAGGCACGCTGGGTCTGGAACACACCCTGGTGCTGACCGAGGCCGAGCAGAGCTGGACCTTCACCGGCCTGCAAGGACTCGACGGCGCGCCTGTGCCCTCGCTGCTGCGCGGCTTCAGCGCCCCGGTGCAACTGCACTACGCGGCCAGCGATGCCGAGCTGCTCACCCAGCTGGCGCACGACAGCGACGCCTTCAACCGCTGGGAAGCAGGCCAGCGCCTGATGCTGCGCAGCGCCCTGAATGCTATTCAAAACATAGCTTCTGGCGCTGATTTGGCGGAAATTTCAGGTAAGAAATACCTTGAAACCGAGCTGCTGCAAGCGCTACGTGCTGTACTTTTGGATAACGAACTGGATCCTGCCTTCAAGGAACTGGCGCTGACCTTGCCCTCGGAGAGCTACATCGCCGAGCAACTGCTGCAGCCCGTCGATCCGCAGCACATCCACGCCGTGCGCCAGGCCATGTGTCTGCAACTGGCCACCGCGCTGCAAGCCGACTGGCTGGCCACCTACGAAGCCCATGCCGACACCGGCGCCTACCGCCCCGAGCCCCACAGCGCCGGGCGCCGCGCCCTGGCTGGACTGGCCCTGTCGATGCTGTGCCTGGCAGCGCAGGCCAGCGGCGACGTGGTCTGGCCCGGCAAGGCCTATCAGCGCTTCAAGCAGGCGGGCAACCTGACCGACCGTGTTGCCGCCCTGAACGCCCTGATCCACAGCGCCAGCCCGCTGACCGAGCAGGCCGTGCAGCGCTTCTACCGCATCGCCAAGGACGACGCTCTGGTGCTGGACAAATGGTTTGCCCTGCAAGCCACCAGCCCCGACGTCAACGGCAACGTCCTGCCCCTGGTGCAGCGCCTGTACCAGCACCCGGACTTCTCCCTGAGCAACCCCAACCGCGCGCGCAGCCTGGTGTTCAGCTACTGCAACGCCAACCCGGCCGCCTTCCACCGTGCCGATGGGGCAGGCTACGGCTTCTGGGCCGATCAGGTGCTGGCGCTGGATGCCATCAACCCGCAAGTGGCCGCGCGCCTGGCGCGGGCGCTGGATCGCTACAGCCGCCTGGCCCAGCCCTACCGCGAGCAAGCCCTGGCGGCTCTGCAGCGCGTGGCCGCGCAGGAGCAACTGTCCAACGACGTGCGCGAAATCATCGAGCACGCCCTGGCTACAGCGGCATAAAAATACGATTAAAAAAGGCTTCAAACGCTTACCCAGCAAGCGCTTGAAGCTATCTTTTTAGAGAATTCAAGCAAAGGAAACCGCAATGACAACTCGACGTTACAGCCTCACGCGCTACCTGGTGGAGCAGCAGCGCGTCGATGGCCGCATCCCCCCGCAACTGCGCCTGCTGCTGGAAGTGGTGGCACGCGCCTGCAAGCGCATCAGCTTTGCCGTGAACAAGGGCGAGCTGGGCGATGTCATGGGCAGCGCCGGCAGCGAAAACGTGCAGGGCGAAGTGCAGAAGAAGCTGGACATCATCGCCAACGAAACCCTGATCGAAGCCAACGAATGGGGCGGCCACCTGGCGGCCATGGCTTCCGAGGAAATGGAAGGCATCTACGTCGTGCCCAACCGCTATCCCCAGGGCGAATACCTGCTGATGTTTGACCCGCTGGACGGCTCCTCCAACATCGACATCAACATGTCGATCGGCACCATCTTCAGCGTGCTCAAAAAACCCGAAGGCCACCCCGGCGTGCACACCGACGACTTCCTGCAACCCGGCACCAAGCAAGTGGCCGCCGGCTACTGCATCTACGGCCCGCAAACCACCCTGGTGCTCACGGTGGGCGATGGCGTGGCCATGTTCACGCTGGACCGCGAGCAGGGCTCCTTCATCCTCATCGAAGAAAACGTCAAGATCCCCGAGGACACCAAGGAATTTGCCATCAACATGTCCAACATGCGCCACTGGGACGCGCCCGTGAAGCGCTACATCGACGAGTGCCTGGCCGGTGAAGACGGCCCGCGCGGCAAGAACTTCAACATGCGCTGGGTGGCCGCCATGGTGGCCGACGTCCACCGCATCCTGTGCCGTGGCGGCATCTTCATGTACCCCTGGGACAAGCGCGAACCCAACAAGCCCGGCAAGCTGCGCCTGATGTACGAAGCCAATCCCATGAGCTGGCTGGTCGAACAAGCCGGCGGCATGGCCACCAACGGCCGCCAGCGCATCCTGGAAATCCAGCCCACCGAACTGCACCAACGTGTGAGTGTGATCCTGGGCTCCAAGAACGAAGTCCAGCGCGTCACCGATTACCACCTGCAAGCCGACCAGGCCAAGGCCTGAAGCCCCTGAAAAGCGCGCTATAATGCGCGCTTCAGCCGGTGTAGCTCAGTCGGTAGAGCAGCTCATTCGTAATGAGAAGGTCGCGTGTTCGATTCATGTCACCGGCACCAATGAAATAAGGAAACCCCGCCATGTTTTGCATGGCGGGGTTTTTTCATGGGCAAAGCCTCTTGCGCAATAGCCAAACCAGAGCGCCGACGAAGATGGCGACGGCACAACCCAGATACACCGCGTCATGCCCCATCCAGCCCAGCAGCGGGTTGGTCTGCGTGAAGGGGGCAAAAGGCTGCATGTCGGCGTGGATGAGTGCATCGAGCAGCACGTGGCTGAAGGTGCCAAAAAAAGCGCCCACGGCCACCGCCGACCGGCTGGGGGGCTGCGGCAGCATCAGCCAGTCCTTGCGGTAGTGGGCGGCTTCTGCGTTCCAGCGGGCAACCAGGGGGCGAACGATCCATGGCGAGACGATGCCGACTATGGCGGCCACCAGCAAGGCGCCGCCCAGAGTGTGGCTCCAGCCATGCAAGACGGCCTCACCGTGGAGCATGCGGATGCCAGGTTCGATATCCATGGCGATTTGCGCCAAGGCAAAGCTGATCAGACTAAAACGTGCGTCGCTTCCGGCCTTGGCAACCAGACCGACGCCCATATGAAACGGTGTAAAGGGCATGGTGAGAGTAACTGGGAGAAATTCCGGCTTTGCTCTGATAAAAAGAGCTGCATCCGCTGATCATGTATGGTTTTTAATGCCAATCTATATAAATTATTAGATAAATAAAGCGCAACCAGCTTCATATTTGTGAGCATTGGCGCTGCTTTCTGGACGCAGCAGGGGCAGGCCAGGGTCGTTGGCTGTCGCAAAAGCCAGCACATCGGCGTCTGCGGCTATTGTGCTTGGGCACCACGCGCTATCGGTAAGATGCGGATTAAAAATGCAAAGGAGGCATCGGTATGGACTGGTTCACAGAGCTGTTTGGGTTTACCGAGAGGGATTACGCTGGTACACAGGCGCTGCTGGCTTTACAACCGGATGGACAACTGCGCGTAGGCAGCGAGCAGTCTGCGCGCTATTTCAGCCCAGGTGCGCTGCAGCTGCCCAGCCTGGCCTCCCTGCGTGAGCAAGTGGCAGCCTTACCCAAGCAATCCGGCGCAAACCCAATGTGGCGTGCTGTAGCCACCGATGCGGCTCAACTGCACCGGCAACCTGAAGCACATGGCGCTTTGGTGCAGGTTGCCAGCCAGTTCAACCTGCTGGAGATGCCATCACCCAATGTCACGCCCGAAGCAGGCATTACGGCTTATGCCTACGACCACACCCAAGGCCCCGCGTGTGCGATGGCCTGCGCCGCTGGAACACTGGTGCGAAATTACCTGGTGGCGCTGCCCGGTGGGGTGGGGCAGACCGCGCAGCGGCAAATCAACACCCTGCAAGACGTTCTGGCGGCCTTGGAGGGTATGGGGCTCACCGGTTTTGAGATGCGCAATGGCTACTTGATGGCGGCAGCGGCCACCATGCAAGCCACCGCTCAGAAGCTGCGGGCACTGGATGCCGCTCAGCATGACCAACTGCGTCAGCGACTGCAAATTGGCGTGCAGCATCACAGCCAAGTCACGGCAGCAGGTGCGCCAGCGGGGCAAAAGCTCACGCAAGCCTACTGCGCTGCTTTGCCTATTGCTTACAACCGTGGCGACCTGAAAGACTGGGGGCCCATGGCGCGCCTGGTGTTGGAGGCAACCTATGAAGCCACATTACTCGCTGGTGTACTGAATGCACACACCACAGGCAACCCGCGTGTTTACCTGACGCTGGTGGGTGGTGGCGTATTCGGTAACCCAGTTGAATGGATTCTTCAAGCCATTGAGCGCGCCCTGCAATCTGTGGAAGGACACAGCTTGGATGTGGTGCAAGTGTGTTACCGCGCAATACCTAGCCAGCTGACGCAAGCCATCCAGCAATTTAACGAGGCGCACCCATGACGCGCATAGCAGTTTCTGCTGATACAAAAAAACAAGTAAATGGTGATTCAAAAAAGGAAGATCAATGAACTCTCAAACACAAACGGCTATGCAACAGGTACGCCAATGGCTAGAACAAGCAAAACACGTGGCAGTGCTCACAGGCGCAGGGGTGAGTGCAGAGTCGGGAGTGCCGACATTTCGTGATACGCAAAAAGGTTATTGGGCTGAGTTTGATGTGCAAGATATGGCCAGTGTGTCTGGTTATCGCTCCAACCCTGCGCGCGTGTGGCAGTGGTACAGCGAGCGGCGTGAGCTTATGCTTCATGTGCAGCCCAATCCGGGTCACACCGCTTTGGCAAGCTATGCACAGCAGCATCCAGGAAAGCTTACGCTGGTCACACAAAACGTCGATGGTTTGCACGAACGTGCAGGAAGCCCTCACGTGATTGCCTTGCACGGTGAGCTAATGGGCAACTGTTGGCTAAATGATGCGTGCCCCATGTGTGATGCACAGGCTGCACTGAGCGCTGGTGGCCAGCCGCCACAGTGTTCGGCGTGCGGCAATATGCTGCGCCCAGCGGTGGTTTGGTTTGGGGAGAATTTGCCTGCACAAGCGCTGCAGGATGCTGAGGCAGCAGCACAGCAGTGCGATTTGATGCTGGCAATTGGTACTACGGGCGCTGTCTATCCAGCAGCTGGCTTGGTATTTCAGGCACACCAGCGTGGAGCCAAAATCGTGATTATCAATCCTGATGATACAGAGCTTGATGGCATTGCAGATGTGTGTTTGAAAGGTACTTCAGCTCAGATATTGCCGGAGCTGTTTTTGTAATTTACTAGCTCAAATTGCCCAAGCCCCCTCAGTCGGGGTGAGTGCAAAGAGATAAACCATCTGGGCTTTGGATGGAATCGCCTAGATTTACCCAGATGGCTGTTGGTCTCATTCGCAACTCATTTAGGGAAAACAGACCATTGGCAGATATTGAATGCGTAGTACGACGCAACTTGTCGCATGACCCTGGCAAAATTGTGATTGGTTTTATAACGGAGCGGCAGCGTGGTCTTCAAGAGATTTGAGATCAATCACAATGGGCGTGACCTGATTGTTGGGGACGTGCACGGATATTTTTCCAAGCTGCAACAGGCGCTCGATGCTGTGCAGTTTGACCCGCAGAAGGACAGGCTTTTTTCCGTGGGTGATCTGATAGATCGAGGCCCGCAGTCAGAGCGGGTGTTGCAATGGTTAATGCAGCCATGGTTCCATGCAGTGCGTGGCAACCATGAGCAGATCGCCATGGAGTATCTCGACGGGCTCATCCCTGCAGAGATCTATGCCGACAACGGCGGTGAGTGGTTGATGAACAGTCCCAAGGACTTGCAGCACGAGGTGTATGCCGTGCTGCAGGCCTTGCCGGTGGCTATGGAGGTGCAAACGCCACGTGGTTTGGTGGGCATCGTGCATGCGGACTGTCCGCAGGACAACTGGGCAGCGTTTCGTCAAGCGCTTACGGATGATCGGCTCACTGATGTGGAGCGTGGGCTGTTGCGCGACGAAGCGCAGTGGAGCAGGCGCCGTATCGAAACGGAAGATGAGACCCCTGTGCAAGATGTGTTCTATGTGGTCGTCGGTCATACGACGGTGGACGAATCTGCATCACTGGGCAATGTGATGTACATCGACACTGGTGGCTGGTTGGACAACGACTTCACTTTGTTGAATGTATCGACTCTGCAGTGGTGAGTATTAGAGCGTGTTATGAACTTTGCACCAATCGAATCAAGGGTGTAGCGTGGGGCGACATGAGCATGGCAAAGACCACGAAGTGCAATCCACCCAGAACATCTGGCAGTCGCTCGTAATCACGAGACAGACGCCTGAATCTGGCCAGCCAGCCAAAGCTGCGCTCCACCACCCAGCGCCTCGGCAGTAGCACAAAGCCCTTCTTCGCTTGTGCAAGCTTTACAACCTCCAAAGCAATGCCGTTTTGCGCTGCTGCAGCCTTGGCGCTTTGCCCTGTGTAGCCTTGATCAACCCAAGCTTTCTCCACAGTCGATCCTGTCGCTTGCTGCACCGCTTGGCACAGCGCATCAACCTGATCGCGCTCTTGCTCGTTGGCTGGCGTGACATGCACAGCCAGCAGGTGGCCCAGCGTGTCCACGGCCATGTGAACTTTGGAGCCATTGCGCCGCTTGTAGCCGTCATAGCCAGCCCGCGCTCCACTCTCACAGCTTGACTGTAGGGTGCGGCCATCAAACACCACTGCGCCAGGCTGGCCTTGTTTGCCTTGAGCTACGCGGATGATGGAGCGCAGGTCTGACACCATTGCCTCAAAGCAGCCAGCATCGAGCCAGCGTCTGCTTTGCTGATACACCGCCTCCCACGGTGGCAAGTCATTGGGCAGCATGCGCCAAGGAGCTCCTGCACGCACTAGCCAGCGCAGTGCATTGAAGACTTCGCGCAGATCGTGCTGACGCTGCGGTGCTTCTTGATCCATCAAGATGAGGTAAGGCGCAACAAAGCTCCACTCTTCATCGCTCACATCGCTGGGGTAGAGCCTACGAAACATCCTCGAACTTTACCTACAACTCGCTCCACCCTCCGCAAAGTTCATAACACGCTCTAATAAAGCTCTCCTCATGGATACTCCAAAAAGGACATCATGGATAAAAAAATTGGTTTGTCCATTGTAATCGGTTTAAATCCATTTCCTCTAGCTGGAAAAAAACGATGAATCTTGCAATTGATTTATTTTCATATCATGCAAATATAATAGGAATTTATTTGTGATTAAATTCAATCCAGCAATAATATTTACTCTAATTGCATTTAGTGCCACACTAATCCTAATGAGTGTTTACGGAATATACACATGGGATTCTGCATTGATTTTATTGCTTTCGGCCTTTCCATTCTCATTAATAACACTATTTATAATAAAACATTTACAATTAAATATTGTATTTGGATTGCTCATAAATTCCATATGGTGGTATTACTCTGTAAAATTATTTCTATACTTAAAAGATAAATATCAATATCGAGATACTGAAGAGTGAATCGACCAGAGTTTTGTAGATAGCTCAAAGCTTCCTATTTCAGTTCAAATAGGAGCCCTTATGAGCGCACAACGTTACCTGTCAGGTCCCGGATGATTGCGCACGTTCTTGACGAATAAATCAGGCACTTTCATCCTCCATTTTTTGAGTGCTTGGACTGGGGCTTCATGCCCCAGTGCCTTTTGCGGCAAGTGGTGGTTGTACAGCCAGACAAACCTGTGCAGTGTCTTCTCCAAATCCTCTGCGCTGTTGAAGTGGTGCGAGCGCAGCACCTGGCTCAGGCGGCCATTGAAGCGCTCGACCATGCCGTTGGTTTGTGGCGTCTTGGGTTTGGTCAGCCGGTGTTCTATCCCCAGTGCTTGGCATAGCTGGTCGAATTCGTGCTCGCCTGTAGGCTGACGAGTGCGACTGCCAAACAATCGGTCTGTGAACTCTTTGCCGTTGTCGGTGAGGATGGTGTGAATCTTGAACGCTGCAGCTTTGCGTACGGCGGCCAGGAAGGCTTTGGCGGACGCTGCCGTCTTGTGCTGTTTGATATCAATGAACACCCAGCGTGTGGCTCGATCGATGGCAACAAAGACATAGCGGCGCTTGTCCTCATCTTGCATCTGGGGCAGGTACTTCACATCCACATGCACATAGCCAGGCTCATACGCCTTGGAGGGTTTGTGCTCGCCTTCAGGCTTGGGGTCAGCGATGAAGAGTGGAACTGGGAGCAGTTAATCCCGGCGGCAGGGGGTCTGCGAGCGTTCTTTCATGCTCGTACGAGCGCTTCCACCTTGTTCTCGCTCCCCGCCTGCGGCGCGCGCAGCTCGGGCAGGCGCATGCGGTGGCTGCGCAGCCAGCCGGGGATGTCTTCGGCGGGCATGGGTCTGCCGATCAGGTAGCCCTGGCCGACGTTACAGCCGCACTGCTGCAGCAGGCGCCAGTCTTCCAGGGTTTCGATGCCTTCGGCCACCGAGGTCAGCTCCAGGCGCTTGGCCATGTCCAGGGCAGAGTCCAGGATCACGCACAGGTTGCTGCGCAGGTGTGCGCCGTGCACGAAGCTGCGGTCGATCTTGAGCTCTGTAAATGGCAGGCGTGCCAGCTGCTGCATGGACGAAAAGCCGGTGCCGTAGTCGTCCAGGGACAGGCCAAAGCCTTGCAGGCGCAGGCGCGTGAGCACTGCAATCACTCGGCCAAGGTGTTCGATGCCGGCGCTTTCCGTGATTTCCAGCACCACTTGCGAGGGGTGGATGCCCCGGCTGGTGACCATGTCGCAAATGGCGGTGACGATGTAGGGGCTGTCCAGCAGCAGCGGCGAGAGGTTGATGGCCAGCCGGGGATAAAAGCCGGTGTGCTGCCACTGGGCCGCCTGGTCGATGGTCTTGCGCAGCACCTGCATGCTGAGGTCAAAAATCAGGTTTTCCTTTTCGGCCAGCGCCACGAACTGGTCGGGCGGGATGCGCCCCAGCTCGGGGTGCGTCCAGCGCGCCAGCACCTCCATGCCGCGCACCAGGCCGGTGGGGATATCCACCTTGGGCTGGTAATGCACTTGCAGCTGGTCGGTGTCAATGGCGTGGCACAGGTCGGCGCTGGTGACGGCGATCGGTGGGCGGGATGAGGAGGGCAGGGCGTTGCGCTGCTTGCACTGGCTGTAGTGCTGCAGCACGGATTCCAGCTGCTCGCGCTGCATGGGCTTGGCCAGCAGGCCCAGCATGGGCAGGCCCAGCGTGCTGCTGAGCTCCTGCACCGCGTTCAGGATGCTCTGCTGCTGGCTGGAGACCACCAGCATCGGGATCTTCCAGCCTCTTTCGTGCATGTGGGTGATCAGTTCGACGCCGTCCATCACCGGCATGTGCAGGTCGATCAGCATCAGATCGGGCTTGAGCTGCAGCATGCCCAGTTGCAGCAGTGCCTCGGCGCCGTCGCAGGCTTCGTAGATCAGCTCGATGCCCAGTTGTCTGCACAGGGCCACAGCGTGTGCCCGTTGCACGGGGCTGTCTTCGACCACCATGATGGAGCGCAGAGCTGCCGCTGCTGAAGGTGGTGTCAGGTGCATGGTGCTCATGATGGGATCGGGGCGGCGCGGCGGGCGTCAGCCCACTTCGGCGGTGGCGGGAAGGGCTTGCGAGAGTGCCTGCAGATCGTCCAGGTCCAGCACACTGTCCACGTTGAGCAGGATGACGAACTTGCCCCGGATCTTGCCCATGCCGGAGATGAAGTCCGAGCGAATGCGCGCGCCGAAGGTGGGGGGCGGCTCGATGTCGCTGGCATCGATGTCCAGCACCTCATTGACCGCATCGACCACCACGCCCATGACCTGCTGGCCCTCCGGCCCCGGCACTTCGACGATGACGATGCAGGTGCGCTTGGTCACGGGGCTGACCGGCTGACCAAAGCGCACTTGCAGATCCAGCACGGGCACCACGGCGCCACGCAGGTTGATGACACCACGCACGCAGGCGGGCATGAGCGGCACCTCGGTCATGGTGGTGTATTCGATGATTTCCTTGATCGACAGGATGCCCATCGCATAGGCATCGTTGCCGAGCATGAAGGTCAGATACTGGGTCGGCACTTGCACCGACTGCGTAGCGGTAGCGTTCATGCGCGTGTCCATCGCTTAGAAGCTCACGAACTCGGATTCGTCCAGGGACTTGGCCGCCGCTGCGCGTGGCCGAGCAGCCAGGCTGGGGGTCAGGGCTGCGCGTGCAGCGGCAGTGACGGGCTTGGGCTTGCTGCCACCGCTCTTGGGCGTGCTGCGCGGGCTGGGGCTGCCAAATGCGGCGCTGTCCTGATCCAGGCGGAAGAAGGCGATGGCGTGCTGCAATTGCTCGGCCTGGGCGCTCATTTCCTCGGCGGTGGCGGCCAGTTCTTCGGAGCTGGCGGCGTTGGTTTGCGTGGCCTGGCTCAACTGGCTCATGGCCGTGTTGATCTGGCTGATGCCGGTGGCCTGTTCCTGCGAGGCGGCGGCGATTTCCTGCACCAGTTCCGACGTCTTCTGGATGTTGGGCACCATGACGTTGAGCAGCTCACCGGCGCGCTCGGACAGTTGCACGCTGGAGCTGGCCACGTCGCTGATTTCCTGGGCAGCGATCTGGCTGCGCTCGGCCAGCTTGCGCACTTCGGTGGCCACCACGGCAAAGCCCTTGCCATGCTCGCCAGCGCGTGCTGCCTCAATGGCGGCGTTCAGAGCCAGCAGATTGGTCTGGTAGGCAATGTCGTCAATGATGGAGATCTTCTGGGCGATCTGCTTCATCGCGGCCACCGTGGCCTTGACGGCTTCGCCACCTTCAGCAGCGTCCTGCGCGGCCTTGGAGGCCATGCTGTCGGTCAGCTTGGCGTTTTCCGTGTTCTGGCTGACGGAGGCGTTGGCCTGCTCGATGGTGGCGCTGGTTTCTTCCACGCCAGCGGCCTGTTCGCTGGAGGCCTGGCTCAGGGTCTGGGCGGTGGCGCTGACTTCTTCGGAGGCGCCGGCCAGGGCTTCTGCGCTGCTGTTGACTTCACCGACCACCTGCTGGAGCTTTTGCACCATCTGTCGGGTGGCGTACAGCATGCTGCTGGTGTCGTTCTTGCGCACCTGCACGTCCATGGTCAGGTCGCCCTGGGCGATGCGGTTCATGATTTCTGCCGCGTAGAGGGGCTCACCACCCAGCAGCTTGCCGATGCCGCGCGCAATCAGCCAGGCCACCAGTGCCGCCAGCGCAACGGCAAACATGCTGGCGTAGGTGATGATGGTCTGGATGTTTTGGGTGGTGCGCTGCACCTCTTCGTCAGCCTGCGTCATGGTGCTGCTGATGTGCTGGTTGAGGTCCATCAGCGCCTTGATCATCTTCTCCTGCTCGACGGTGTATTCGGTGCGGAAGAGGTGCAGCATGGCTTCCCGGTCCTGGGCGTCCACGGCGACAAACAAGTTGTCGTAGGCGGTGGCGACCCTCTTGGCCCCTTCAAGGACGATGCCAATGAGGTGACGGCTTTGCGGGGTTTCAAGCGCGTTGTTCAGCTCGGCCAGGTTCTTCTGGGCCTGGGTGCGGTGCTCAATCAATTCCTTGCGCGCCTGCGCCAGTTCCTCCGGGGTGCTGGCGATGAACAGATCGCGGGTCACCAGACGGGCGCGGTCGTTGGCGTCGATCGTGTCGCGCACCAGCTGCACGCGTGGGTAATAGGATTTCATCACCGTGGCACTCAGCTCGGACACCGTGTGCAAACGGTCTAGTCCGAACATGGAGATGCCCAGCAGGATCAGGATCATCAGGCCGAAGCCAAGAGCCAGCCGCGTGATTACGCGCATATTTTTAAACATGCCAGGTCCTAAATGAGTAGATGGGTAGAGGTTGGGTGGTAGAGCCAGACGCGCTATTGCGCCAGGTGCATGCTGTTGTCAGCGGGGGGCTTGCTGCCGAGCAACAGCTGGTTGTGTAAAACGGGGATGTCCAGGATCAGCGCCACGCGGCCATTGCCCAGGATGCTGGAGCCGCTGATGCCCTGGGCGTGGCTGAACAGGCGCGACAGTGGCTTGATGACGGTCTGTGCCTCGCCCAGCAGGTCATCGACCAGCAGGCCAAACCGCTGGTTGCCGAGCTTGATGACCACGATGTTGGGGCGCGCGCTGGCGGGGCCGTCAATGGCAAAGTGCTCGCGCAGCGACACAAAGGGCAGCACGCTGCCGCGCAGGTCGATGTAGTTGTGCGATTGCGACCCGGTGTACTCCACGCATTCGTCCACCATCTCCAGCGGAATCACGAACACGGACTGGCCCACGCGCACCTGAAAGCCGTTGATGATGGCCAGCGTCAGTGGCAGGCGCACCTGCACCTTGGTGCCCAGGCCGGGCTGGCTGTCCAGCTCCACGGTGCCGCGCAGGGCGGTGATGTTGCTGCGCACCACGTCCATGCCCACGCCGCGCCCGGACAGATTGGTCACCTGGGCGGCGGTGGAAAAGCCGGGTTCAAAGATCAGGGCATAGATTTCCCGGTCGCTGAGCTGGCGCCCGGGCTCGATCAGACCGCGCTCCAGGCCCTTGGCCAGGATGCGCTCGCGGTCCAGGCCGCCGCCGTCGTCGCTGATCTCGATCACGATGTAGCCGGACTCGTGGTAGGCGTTGAGCCTGACCGTGCCCTGGGCTGGCTTGCCGCGCGCCAGGCGCACCTCGGCCGGTTCGATGCCGTGATCGATGGCGTTGCGTACCAGGTGGGTGAGGGGGTCGCCAATGCGCTCGACCACGGTCTTGTCCAGCTCGGTGTCCTCACCGCTGACCTGGAGCACGATGTCCTTGCCCAGCTCGCGCGAGACGTCATGCACCACGCGCTGGAATTTGTTGAAGGTGCCGCCGATCTTGACCATGCGCAGTTGCAGCGCCTGATCGCGCACCTGCTCGACCAGGGCGGTGAGCGTGGCGTTGGCCTCCAGCATCTCGGTCTGGCGCAGGCGCCGGGCCACCTCGGTGGCCCCGGCAGAGGCGATGATGAGCTCGCCCACCAGGTTGATGAGCTGTTCCAGTTTCTGTGCATCCACACGCACGCTGTGTAGCTCGGCAGCGCGGGGCTTGGAGGCGCTGACCGAAAAACCAGCCGCAGAGGCCGATGGCACCGCCGGGCAGGCCCCGGCCGCCTGTCCCTCTGGCTCGCGCGTGGCGCAGGCTGCGCTGGGCGTGCATTGCACACCCGGCGGCATCGTGGCGCAGGCGCTGGATTCTTCGATGTTGCCGGCGGCCTCCATCAGCGGCGTGACGCACAGATTGCAGTCGTCGCGCACAAACTCGAACACCTCCTCCAGCTCCTGCTGGCTGGCGCTGCTGCGCAGGTGCAGCACGAACCCCAGATAGCATTGCTCGGCGTCCAGCTCGGGCAGCAGCGGGATGTCCTCGCTCAGCAGCTCGGTGTGCAGCACTTCGCCCAGGGAGAACAGGTGGCGCACAAAGGCCAGCGGGTCCATGCCGTTTTGCAGCACCGTGGGGCCAAAGCGTACGGCGATATGCCAGTCCTGACGGGGGGCTTCCGGCGTTGTGGCGGCGGTGGCGCTGGCATCGGTCGCTGCTGCGTGCTGCCGGCTACTGCTGTGGGATTGCAGCGCCTGCATCAGCGCTACGCCCTGGGCCTGCAACTGGCTGCCTTCCTGGCTGTCCTTTTGTTCGATGGCGTTGATCAGGGCGTACATGTGGTCGCAGCACGCCAGCAGCAGCTGCACCAGCGGCTCGGTCAATGCAACGTAGCCATTGCGCACTTCATCCAGCAGGCTTTCCGCCACGTGCGTAAAGGCCACGACACTGTCCAGGCCGAACAGGCCGGCCGACCCCTTGATGGTGTGCGCTGCGCGAAAGATGGCATGGATGGCATCCGGCGACTGCGCCTCGGTGTGCATGCGCAGCAGGCTGTCTTCCATCTCGGCGAGCAGCTCGCGGCTTTCCTCGATGAAGGTGTACAGGGCTTGGTCCAGATTCATGCGGCGGCTCCCGGGTCGGCAGCGGGCAGCAGGGCCTGCAGTGCGCACAGCTGAAGCACTTGCGCCACGGCGGCGCTGGCGGCCGTGACTTGAAAATCCAGCTCCTGCGCCTGGGCACTGCGCTGTGCGGACAGCAGCAGCTGCAGGCCTGCGCTGTCCATCTCGCTGACCTGGCCCAGATCCAGGTGCACGGCGCCGCAGGCAACTGCCTGTGGCCACCACGCCTGCAACGTCTGGGCCAGCTCTGCAGCGCGATAGATGCTGAATTCGCCTTCGATGGTGAAGGCTTGCCCGTCCTGGCTCATGGCATGACCAGCTTTTGCACCACGGCCAGCAGTTGCGGCGGATTGAAGGGCTTGAGCACCCAGGCCTTGGCGCCAGCGGCCTGTGCCTGCGCCTTCTTGTCGGCCTGAGACTCGGTGGTCAGCATCACGATGGGCGTGAAGCGGTAGGCCGGCAGGGCCTTGACGGCCTTGACGAAACTGATGCCGTCCATGTTGGGCATGTTCACGTCCGAGACGATCAAATGCACCTTCTGGCCATTGAGCTTGGACAAGGCATCTTGTCCATCACGCGCCTCGATGGCTTCGTAGCCGGCACCACGCAGGGCGATGGCTACCACTTGGCGCAAAGAGGCCGAATCGTCAACGATCATGATGGTCTTGGGCACTTTAGGCTTTCCTTGTAGCAGGAGAAAAAGGGGAGGGCGCTGCCGCAGCAGGGGAGGTTCAGAAGAAGGTCACTGCATCGCTGTCGTGCTGGTGTGCGCTGGTGCTGATCTGGTGGCTGGCGGCGTGCGTGCGGCGCTCTTCGGCCATGGCGTAGGAGTTCTCCAGCGCCTTGAGCAGCTCGGCAATGTCTGCGGACTGCTGCCCCTGCAGCTGGCTGGTGAGCTGGGCCATGTTGTCGGTGACGTGGCTCATCATCTGGCTGACGCGGTCCTGAAACTGCAACTGCACCAGCGACTGCACGATCTCGGCCTGAATGCCACGGCTTTCGTCCTGCAATACCTGCGCGGACTGGGACAGGGCCGAAGTCAGCCCCTGAAAGCGCTCTAGCACCGCCGTCACGCCCTGCTGCGACTGGGAGAGGGACTCGGTCTGCGCCCTGGCCGTGTGGGCGGCGCTGTCGCGCGTCTCTTCAATGGCCGCCGTGATGGCTGCCACCTTCTGTGCCATGCGCCGACCGGTCTCGCCGGACTGGGCGGCCAGTTTGCGCACCTCTTGCGACAGTACGGAAAAACCGCGTCCCACTTCGCCAGCGTGCGCTGCCTCAATGGCGGCATTGATGGCCAGCAGATTGGTCTGCGAGGCAATGGAGCTGACCTCTGCGGCCATGCCCTGCAGTTCCTTGACGAACTGCTCCAGCTGCTGCACCTTGCCGTGCAGCGCGCTGTTGCTGTCCATGGAGTCGCGCAGCGCCTGCAGCACCGATTGCAGCTCGGCCTGGCTCTCTTCAAACACCTGCACCAGATCGCAGCTGCCACTTTCGGAAGACAGTGCCGAGGCCTGCATGGCCTGGTCCAGGCGATCCACGATGCTGGAAAACCGTGTCGTCAACTCCGTGACGGCCACCTCCATCTGCGCACGCGAAGCCTCGATGTGTTGCATCCACAGGGGCGCCAGCTGCTGGGAGATGGCCTGCAGGCTCTGCGCGGGCGCCTCGCTGATCTGGGTGTGCGCTTGTAGCGACTGCTGCTGTCTGTGCTGTGCCCATGCGCCCCAGACCGTGGCCAGCAGCGCCACGACGGCCGCTGCCGGGTGCCAGCCGCTGATGGCAAAACCCGCCAGACCAGTGACCAGACCAATGGCGCCGGGTTGGAATGCAAGGCGCTGCAGTCGGTGCAAGAAGCCAGGGACTGCAGATGCACTCTGCGCGGGCTGGGATGGCTGGGTGATGGAGGACATGCTGTGACGGCACGCGCAGCAAGCGCGTTGGTTTTCTTTTTGTAAGAATTGGTAAATAAAGAAACTATTGGCGCGATGGTAGGGGGTTCATCGCAAACAAAGGTTAACCCCCGCGTATTATTGATGAGATTAAAGGGTTTATCCCGTTGATCTTCATTCAGATTTGTTGTATGCAAATATGCGCTCGTGCATGAGGTGCAGCGGCAGCACCTCTTGCGCTGCCCCGCGTTTGATGGCTTCCCGGGGCATGCCAAACACCACGCAGCTGGCCTCGTCCTGTGCCACTGTGTGTGCGCCGGCCTGGCGCATCTCCAGCAGGCCTGCCGCGCCGTCGTCGCCCATTCCCGTCAGCAGCATGCCCATGGCGTTGGGGCCGGCGCTTTGCGCCACCGAGCGAAACAGCACATTCACCGAGGGGCGGTGGCGGCTGACCAGCGGGCCATCGACCACCTCCACCACGTATTGCGCCCCGCTGCGGCGCAGCAGCATGTGCTTGCCGCCGGGGGCAATCAGTGCCAGGCCGGGCAGGACGCGGTCGCCGTGCCGGGCCTCGCGCACATCGATGGCGCACAGGCCATCCAGGCGCTGGGCAAAGGCGGCGGTGAATTTCTCTGGCATGTGCTGCACGATGACGATGCCGGGGCTCAGGCGCGGCAGCGCCGTCAGGATCTGCTCCAGCGCTTGCGTGCCGCCGGTGGAGGTGCCAATGGCCACCACCCGCTCCGTGGTCTGCGACAGGCTGCGCTGCGGCTTGACGGCAGGGAGGATGGCATCGGCGCTGAGCTTGCCGCTGACCGGCAGGGGCGCCGCTGCCGCGCGTGGCGCCAGGCGCTTGGCATCGGCCTGTGCGGCCGCGCGGATCGTGGCGGCAAAGTCCCGGGCGTGCTCGTCCAGAAAATTGCGCAACCCGATCCTGGGCTTGCAGATCACCGTGAACGCGCCGGCCGCCATGGCATCCATGGTGGTCTGGGCGCCGCGCTCGGTCAGCGTCGAGCAGATGATCACCGGCGTCGGGCGCTCCTGCATGATCTGCCGCAGGAAGGTGATGCCATCCATGCGCGGCATCTCCACATCCAGCACGATCACATCGGGCCAGTGCTGCTGCATGCGCTTTTGTGCCAGGATGGGGTCGGCCACCGCCGCCAGCAGCTCGATGCCGGACATTTGTTGGATCAGCGCGCCCAGGGTCTGGCGCATGACGGCCGAATCATCGACCAGCAAAACGCGGATGCTCATCAGGTCCAGGTCTTCAAGGGCTTGCGGAAAATCGACGGCGCCTGCAGCTGCAGCTTGTGCTGCAGGTCGTTGAGGCTTTCGGAGTGGCCAATGCACAGATGGCCGCCCGGGCGCAGCTGCTGCACCAGGCGGTCGATGACGGCCTGCTTGGTGGGCGTGTCAAAGTAGATCATCACGTTGCGCAGGAAGATGATGTCGAACTGCCCCAGCGGCGGCAGCGTCTGGTTGAGGTTGATCTGTATGAACTCCACCCGCTCGCGCAGCTCCTTGCGGATCAGCAGGGTGCCCTCCTGGCTGCCCGTGCCGCGCAGGCAGTACCTCTTGAGGAAGGCGGGGGCGATATTGCGCGTGCGCATCATGCTGTAGTGGCCCAGGCGTGCGCGCTCCAGCATGCGCTGGCTGATGTCCGAGCCAACCACCTGCCACGGCTGCCGGCAGTGCTCGGCCAGCGTCATCGCCAGGCTGTACGGCTCCTCACCACTGGAGCTGGCCGCGCTCCAGACACGCAGCGTCTGGTCGCTGGGCGGCAGGCCGCGCAGCAACTGCGTCAGCCACTCGAAATGCCGGGGCTCGCGGAAGAAATACGTCTCGTTGGTGGTCAGCAAATCAATGCAGACCTGCCGTTCGGCCACGGCTTCAGGGCTCTGGATCAAGGCAAAGTACTGCGCGTAGGAGTGCAGCTGGTAGTGCTGCAGGCGCCGCCCCAGGCGCGCGCAGATCAGTGCCTTCTTGCCTTCATGCATGCTGATGCCCGCGTGCTGATACACGAAGTCCTGGAAGTCGGCAAACTCAGCGTCGGTGATATGCAACGACATGATCGCAAAAACGATAGCAAAGGGCGCACATTCTCACGGACTTTGTAAAACAAAGTTATTGCAAAGGCTTAATGGGCGTGCGGGGCGTGCTGCAAGAAACGTAATACCCCAGCCATGCACCGCCTTGGGCAGGCATGGGCAGGGGCGTTGAATGGGGGGCTGGAGCTGGCGTTACAGCAGCTTTTGTGCGTTGTCGAGCACCAGGTCGCAGGCTTTTTGATAGACCAGCACTTTGAGGCTGCGCTCCTCGTCCACATCGGCAAAGACCGGCGGGTTGGGCAGGCGTTGCACCAGACGCAGGCTGGGCGCGTGTTCCTGCACCTGTGCGCGCAGGAAGGCGCTGTCCAGCTCGGGGGCGTTGAGGCACAGCAGCGCGTGGCCGTCGGGGGTGAGCAGCTCGGGCAGGCGCCGCACCAGGCGCGCGTAGTCCTTGGTGGCGACAAAACTGCCTTTCTGGTAGCTGGGCGGGTCGCTGATCACGAGGTCGTACGGCCCCATGCGCTTGAGCTTGCCCCAGCTGCTGAAGATGTCGTGCGCCAGAAAGCGCGCACCGCTCAGGCCATTGAGTTGGTGGTTCTCCCGGCCTGTGGCCAGCGCCCCGCTGGCCATGTCGATGTTCACCACTTCCCGCGCACCGGCTTGCAGGGCGACCACGGAAAACGCGCAGCTGTAGGCAAACAGGTTGAGCACCCTGAGGCCCTGCGCGCGCCGGGGGTGGCTGGCGATGTGCTGCGCCACCCACTGGCGGCCAGCGGCCATGTCCAGAAACAGGCCGTGGTTCTGCCCTTGCAACAGGCGCACGCGGTAGCGCGCATCGCCTTCCCGGACGATGTGCGGCTCAGGCACGCTGCCGCGCATCAGCTGGGTGTGCGCGGGCTGGCCGCTCTGGCGCTGCTGAAATACCCAGTGCAGCGCCCGCTCCAGCAGGGCGTAGCGCTGGGTCAGCGCCCGGTCGATGGCGTCGAGCGTCTGCGCCTCCAGCGCCTTGAAGCTGGTCAGCACCAGTACTGGCGGGTAGGCGTCCAGCGTGAGGTGCTCACAGCCGGGAAAGCGCCCGCCACGCCCATGAAACAGGCGGCAGGCGTGGTCGGGTGGGGTGAGCTGGGCAATACAGTCGAGCAGGGCTTGCATGGGGGGATCGGGGCTGGGTGGGGCTGTTCGGGGGCTGCATTTTTATCCATACTGCCGGGCCGCCCGACGTAAAGTGCCCGACAGACAGCGCCCGACGCCCAGAAAACTCCAGCCACCTGACCGCCGACCATGCTCTCTCTCAGCCAGCAGCGCACCCAGAAGTACATCCAGGCCCGCCAGCAGCACCCCGCCTGGTTGCTGTTGGCTTCCCGCCGGGCGCCCTTGATGCTCAGTTGCCTGGAGGCCTTGTTCGAGCATCAGCGCGAAGGCGTCGGCTTTGAGGAGGCCGTGCAGGCACTGGCCGACATGCTGGCCGCCCACGCGAACCAGCCGGACTACGAGATCGACATCCACGACGTCACGACGCAGGCACGCAAGGAGCTGCGCGAGTGGATTCGCCGTGCCCTGATCACGGAACGGGAAGGCAAAATTTTTGAGACCGATGCGCTCAAGACGGCGCTGCGTTTTCTGGAGCAGCTGGATAGCCGCTGGATGACGTCCACTGCCTCGCGGCTGGCCGTGGTGCAGCGCGAAATCGACCATCTGGCTGCTGCGCTGGACCCCAACCCGCAGCACCGCGCCGAATACCTGCAGCGCCACATACAGGAACTGCAGCAGCAGCTGGAACAGGTGCAGTCCGGCCAGCTGCAGGTGCTGACCGAGGAGCAGGCCATCGAAGGCATTCGCGAAATCTATGCGCTGGCCACCAGCCTGCGCGAAGACTTCCGGCGTGTGGAGGATTCCTGGCGCGAAGCGGATCGTGCCTTGCGCCAGGCCATTTTGAGTGCGCAGTACCACCGCGGTGCGGTCATGGACCAGCTGCTCGAAGGGCACGCCAACCTGCTCAACACGCAGGAAGGGCGCGTCTTCGAGAATTTTCACCAGCAGCTGGACCGGCAAAGCGAACTGGCGGAAATGCGTCAGCGCATTCGCAGCATCCTCACGCATCCTGCGGCCCGGCGCGCACTCGATGATCTGCAGCAGACCCATCTGCGCTTGCTCGTTGGCCTGCTCATCAAGGAAGCCAAGGTCGTGCAACAGGTGCGTGCCCGCACGGAGCGCGAAGTCAGCCAGTTCATGAAAACCGGGCAGGCGGCAGAAAACCAGCGCGTGGGCCAGCTGCTCAATGACATCCTGCAGCAGGCGCTGGAGGTGGAATGGCAGCGCCAGGCCGTGCGTCGCCAGCCTGCACCACTGCCGCCGGTGGGAATAAGCCTGGCTGGACTGCCGCTGATCGAGCGGCTGCGCATCAAGTCCATCGAAAGCACCCAGGGCACGGCCGACCTGATGCTGGCCACGCAGTATGCCGATCTGGACCAGGTGGAAGACGAGTTCTGGCAAGCCTTTGCAGGCCTTGACCAGCAGGCGCTGCTGGTGCAGACCGTACAAATCCTGCAGCAGCAGGGCCGCCCCATGAGCCTGCAGGAACTGGCACAGCACATCCCGCTGGGCGAGCACGATCTGGAAACACTGACCGTCTGGCTCGCTGCGGCCTGCTCGGCCCAGGCGGCCATGGATGCCGAACAGGAACACATCACCACCGCAGGTGCAGATGGCCAGCCAGCCTGGCGCTTTACCGTGCCCAAAGTTCATCTCACCGAAGCTGCGGTGCAGGGCTTTGAGCCGGTTTGAATACTTCCAAAAACATAGCTTCATGCGCTTGCAATTTCATGAGTTTGAATACAAATCTTCTTGAAACCATTGAATGATCAGCGCAAAAAGCTCTTTTTTTCATAGAACCTATGGCTACCACTCCCCCAGATGCCGACCTGTTTGACCAGTGGATCGCTCCGCAGCCTGGCAACGCACCTGCGCCGGAACCGGCCCCTGCCACCGAAGCCGCGCCGGTGACGCCTGGCACGCCGGGGCATCTGCGCCGTGCCATGCAGGAACTGCTGCGGCAGGGACTGCTGGAGCAGCAGAGCAAGCCGCAGCTGTTCCGGCATGTGGCCACGGACCTGGCACGCGTCAATACGCTGCTGGAGCCGCTGGACCTGGAAGTGCGTCTGGACGACACCCGCGGCCTGCTCTATGTGGCCATTCCTGCGGATTACCAGGGAGACGACGAGGAAGAAGATGCCTGGACGCACCCGCTGGTGCGCCGCCAGCGCCTGACGCTGGAGCAATCCCTGCTGCTGGCCATTTTGCGGCGCGAATTCCTGCAGCAGGAACAGGAACGCGGCATGGGCGTACCGGTGTCCATCAGCGTGGAGCAGCTGCTGCCGCAGCTGGAAATCTATCTGGGTGCCAGCGGCAGCGACATGCAGGACCGCAAACGGCTGCTGACGCTGCTGGAAAACCTGCGCACCCATGGCGTGGTGTCTGAAGTGGATGCGCAGGAGCGCCTGTTCATCCGGCCCATGATCGTGCACCTGGCCAATCCGCAGAACCTGCAGGCACTGCTGCAGCACCTGCGCGCACTGACCCGCAGGCAGGAGGACTCGCATGACAACGCATGAACCGAGCTTTCACCTCAGCGAACTGCACCTGTACAACTGGGGTGCTTTTGCGGGCCGCCATCAGGCCCTGCTGGACGCTGGCAACACCGCCATCATTGGCCCCACGGGCAGTGGCAAGACCACGCTGATCGATGCCCTGATGACGCTGCTGTGCGCCAGCCCGCGCTACAACCTGGCCTCCACGGGCGGCCATGAAAGCGACCGCGATCTGGTTTCCTACGTGCGCGGAGCCACCGGCCCCGGTCACAGTGGCGACGACAGCCGGCATCTGGCACGCAGCGGCCGCACCGTCACCGCCATTGCCGCGCGCCTGGTGCGCGGGGAGGAGTCCGTGCTGCTGGGCGCACTGTTCTGGCTGGATGGCACCAGCTCGTCCGCCAGCGACATGGCCAAACGCTGGTTCTTTGCCCAGGGCAGCCAGCACAGCATGGACGCCTGGCTGGAAGAGCACCACCGTGGTGGTGCCCGCGCACTCACACAGCTGGAAAAGAACACCGAAGGGCTGCAGATTTTCGCCAACAAAAAGCAGTATCTGGCACGGCTGCAGCGCTTTTTTGAAGTCGGCCCCAATGCCTTCGTGCTGCTCAACCGCGCCGCGGGGCTGAAGCAGCTCAACAGCATTGACGAGATCTTTCGCGAGCTGGTGCTCGATGACCATTCGTCCTTTGAGCATGCCCTGGAGGTCGTCGCCAGTTTTGACCAGCTGGCCTCCATCCATGCCGATCTGGAAGTGGCCACGCGCCAGTTTCTGTCTCTGCTACCCCTGCGCGATCTGGAGCAGCAGGCCGACCGACAGGCCGGGCTGGTCGAGCAGCTGCAGCACCTGAAAACCGCCCTGCCCGCCTGGTTCGCACAGCAAGGCCTGCAGCTGTGGCAGGCGCGCTGCCAGGAACTGCAGCGTGAAGTTCAGGCGCTGCAGCAGCAATGCGCAACCGCCGGGCAAGCCCTGCAGCAGGCCCGGCAGCAGGAGCAGGACGCCTTCGCGCACTACCTGCAGGCCGGCGGCAACAGCATTGAAATGCTGCGCAGCAGCATCACCACGCAAAAAGGCATCCTGCAGCAGCGCGAGCAAGCCTTGCTGGACTACATCAGGCTGGCCCGCAATCTCGCCCTGACACTCCCCCGCAGCCAGGATATGAACGCCGGCACGCTGGCCGCGCAGCAGGCGCAGGCCCGCGCGGCGTTGGACCAGCTGGAGGCACAGGCTGCCACCCTGCAGGAAGCCGCCGAAGCCGCCGTCACGGCCGAGCGCAATGCCCATGCCCAGCTGCAGGAATGGCAACAGGAACTGCAGGAAGTACGCGCCCGGCCACATTCCAACGTGCCTGCCAACTTCCAGCAGTTTCGTGCCGATCTGGCCCAGCACCTGCAATGCACGCCAGAGGATCTGCCCTTTGTGGCCGAGCTGGTGGAAGTGCCAGCCCCGCACCAGGCCTGGCGTGGCGCCATCGAGCGCGCCCTGGGCAGCCACCGCCTGCGCATTCTGGTGCCCCCCACGCTGATGCGCGATGCGCTGGCATGGGTCAACCAGCGCCACAACCGGCTGCATGTGCGCCTGCTCGAAGCCCGGGCGGATGAAGACGTGACGTTCTGGGACGACGGCTTTGCCCGCAAGCTCAACCTCAGGCCCCATGCCCACAGCGCAGCGCTGCGCCAGTTGCTGGCCGCGCTGGATCGCCATTGCGTGGCCGATGTCGAGGCGCTGGCCCAGACCCCCCATGCCATGACGCAGCAGGGGCTGATGTCTGGCAAGGCCTACCACTTCGACAAGCAGGACCAAAGACGTCTGGACCAGGACTGGATGACCGGTTTTGACAACCGTGACCGGCTGGCCCAGCTCACTGCACAGATCACACAGGCCGAAGCGCAGTGGAAGCAGCTGGATGCCGACAAACGCAAGGCCCAGCAGGCACTGTGCCATCTACGCGAACAGCGGGTCCTCTGGGAACGGCTGCTGGAGCTGCGCTACGAACTCATTGACGTGGCCGGCCCCCAGGCCGAGATCCAGCGGCTGCAGGAGCAGCTGGATGCCCTGCTGGATCCACAGTCCGACACGGCCCAGGCGCAGCAGCGCTGGGAGGCCGCCCAGACGCACACACAGGCGGCCGACAGGGCGCTGCGCCAGCTGGAGCAACAGACGGAACGGCTGGGCGCCACCCATGACCATGCCCGGCAACAATGCGCCCAGCTTGCACAGCGGGTGGCCGATACCCCTGCGCCAGCGCTCGATGGGCGCCTGATCCAGCTGCTGCCCCAAGGACGGCTGCCCCAGCTTCACCACGAGCAGCTGCACCAGCAGGAGCGCGAAATGCTGACCAAGCTGCAGGAACGCTTTGAGCAGGAAAACCGCCGTCTCCATGACACGCACAAGGAGCTGATCCGCCAGATGGGCAAGGCCATCAAGGAAGACACGGGCGCACTGGCCGACCACAGCGAGGATCTAGCGGAGCTGCCGCACTTTCTGGCCCGGCTGCAGGTGCTCGAAGAAGAGGCGCTGCCGGAAAAGCGCGCCCGCTTTCAGGAGTATCTGAACAATGCCTCCGACCAGGGTGTCAGCACCCTGCTCAAAGGCATCGAGACCCAGGTCACGGAAATTCAGGAGCGCATCGACGCGCTCAACCAGACCCTGCTGCGCGTGGACTTTCAGCCAGGGCGCTACCTGCAGCTGGACCCGCAGCCCGTGGTGCACCAGAGCCTGCAGGAGCTCAACAAGGCCATGGCACATCTGCGCACCGAGCGCCTGCGCGACGATGGTGGCAACAGCCACTACCAGGCCCTGCGAGCCATGGTGGAACTGCTGCGCGAGCACGCCACGCGCCGCACCAAGGCCTCGCAGGCCCTGCTCGATGCACGCTACCGGCTGCAGTTTGCCGTGCAGGTGCTGGATCGCGCGAGCGGCCAGGTGCTGGAGCGGCGCACCGGCTCGCAAGGCGGCAGTGGCGGGGAAAAGGAAATCATCGCCAGCTATGTGCTCACCGCCTCGCTGAGCTATGCGCTGTGCCCCCAGGGTCGCAACCGCCCGCTGTTTGGCAGCATCGTGCTCGACGAAGCGTTTTCCAAGAGCTCGCAGGCCGTGGCGGCGCGCATCATCCAGGCGCTGCGGGAGTTTGGGCTGCACGCCCTGTTCGTCACGCCCAACAAGGAAATGCGCCTGCTGCGCGACCATACCCGCTCTGCCGTGCTGGTGCACCGCCGCGGCCAGCAGGCCAGCCTGATCTGCCTGAGCTGGCAGGAACTGCAAGAGCGTGCACAGCAACGTCAGGCATCTGCTGCGTCAGCACCGGCATGAAATCCCCACAGCAACTGGCTCAGGTGCTGGCTCGCTACTGGCAACGCAATGACTGGCGCACCACCCATCTGCTGCCACCCAGCGAAGGCTGGCCGCTGCGCCTGAGCATTGGCCTGCCAGACAGCCAGACGTTCCTGGCGCAGCCGGCACTGCTGCGCGAACACCTGCAGCAATGGCAGGCCGTGACAGACAGCGGCATTGGCGAGGTGGAATGGACGCAGCGGCGCTTTCGTGCGGCCAGCGAGCCGGTGCACATGCCCGCGCACTGGGTCATCCACAGGCCCTCGCAATACCTGCAGGCCATCCGCCAATTCGGAGGGCGGGCACAGGCGCACATCGTCCAGGACTACCAGGCGCTGCAGACCGTGCTGGCGCAGGTCGATCCTGCGCTGCACCACGTGCTGGTACGCCGACTGGCGCTGTGGCGGGAGACACCCCTGCAAGCCGTCATCACCGCCGCCCGCATGGCCATGGAACTGGGCCCGCAATGTGCCCAGGGCAAGCCCCTGCGTGCCCTGGCGCTGCAGGGCAATGACAGCAAGTTTTTTGAGCGCCATGACGCACTGCTCAGGCTGCTGCTGGACGAGCGCTTTGATGGCGCCGCCAGCCGCGAAGGGCTGACCGCATTCCTTGGTGCCTGCGACGACGCCGACCACTGGCTGCTGGTGCTGCCCCTGCAGCCCGATCTGCTGCCTTTTCCCCGTCTGCGCCTGAGCACCCGGGAACTGCAGCACATGGCACTGCCCGGGCAAAGGCTGCTGCTGGTGGAAAACGAGCAATGCGCGCACCACCTGCCCCGTCCGCTGCCCGGCACGGTGGCTGTGCTGGGATCCGGGCTCGATCTGGAATGGCTCAGCGCCACCTGGCTGCAGCAGCGCCAGGTGGGCTATTGGGGCGATATCGACAGCTGGGGCCTGAAGATGCTGGCCACGGCACGCCGCCATCTGCCGCAGATACAGGCCTTGCTGATGGATCGTCCAACTTTTGAGGCGCATGCGCAGCATGCGGTGGTGGAACCAACACCAGCATCGCTACAGGAATATCGACAGTGGCTGCTCCCGCAGGAGCAGGCGCTGGCCGATTGGCTGGTGCAGCAGGGCAGGGGGCGCCTGGAACAGGAGTTTCTCCTCAGCAGTGCAGTGGAACATGCACTGCAGCGCTGGACCGAGGAAGCGCCCTAGCCCTTATTCATCAAGCGACTGCAGCTATGGTTTTTGGCCAAGGCGCTCGGTGCCCAGCTGCTGCGCCAGCCTGGCATCCAGCGGCAGGGGCTCGGCGTGCAGGCGTGCGGCCAAGAGTTCTCCGCACAGCACCGAGAGGGTGATGCCGCGTGCACCCAGGGCAGTGAGGGCGAACAGGCTGTCCGGGCCACCGGGCACGGGACCGACCAGGGGCAGCCGGTCGTGGCTGGCCAGGCGCACCCGTCCCCAGGTGGGCTGGCAGGCCGCGTGACCGGGGGTGAAGGCTGGCGCCAGCACCGGCGCGCTGGCGGGCAGCAGTTGGGCGAGCTTGTCCAGGTTGTGCGCGTGGGCGGCGGCCTGATCGGCGGCGCTGATGGGCAGCTGCGTGACATCGCGCTCAAAGGTGGAGCCCATGACCCAGAACCGTCCCTGGGCATCAGGCACCTGGGGCACCAGATTGCCACTGCCGTTGACCGGAAAGGGGGGCAGCGCGTGTGCATGCTCTGGCGTGTGCGGCCCCCAGGTGACCTGGCCGCGCAGGTATTGCAGGCGCCAGCTGGCGGGCAGGAACTGCGGGCTATGGCTGCCGGCGGCAACGATGGCGATGTCGCCCTCCGCCAGGCATTGACCGGCAGCGTCCAGCGCTTGCCAGTGTTGCCCGGTGTGGCGCATCTGGGAGCAGGCGCTGTGACCATGAAAGTGGATGTTCGGGTGGCGTAGCTGGGCGCTGACCAGGGCGGCCGGGCGCAGCCAGCCCGCACGCTGGTGCCACAGTGCCGGGGCATCGGCGGGCAGGCCGGCTTGCTGGCATTGCGCGGCGCTGGCGGGGCGGCTCCAGTCCAGGCCGGGGCCGTCGTGCCAGGCCAGCTGGCTGGGTTGGGCGCAATCGTGCTCCAGCACGCCGCTGGCGTCCCAGTCATGGCCGCGTTGCAGGGGCAGTTGTGCCAGACGTGGCAGCAGCGCTTGCAGTCCGGCGCGCGACAGGCGTGAGAGCGGGCAGTCGTCGGGCGAGGTGTGCGGGCAGAACAGCCCGGCAGGCAGGCCCGAGGCACCATCGGCTGGCACTGCATCCAACCCCAGCACATGCACCTGCCAGCCGCGCTGCGCCAGACTCCAGGCGGTGGCGCTGCCGGCCAGGCCTGCCCCCAGCACCACGGCCTGGCCTGGGGTGGCTGCAGGTAGCGGGGCTTTGCGCAGCGTCCAGGGAGGATCGAACACCGCATGCAAGCCGCAGTCAGCGCCGTCGGTTGTGGCAGGCGCTGCGATACGAAAGCCACTGCGTTGCAGCAGTTCGGCAGGTAGTGCCCCTGGTGGAGCGAGCCATTGGGTGCCGCGCTGGCAGTGGCGCAGCAGTGGTTTGAGGGCGTGGGGTACAAGCCAGGGTTGGCTGTCTGCACCCAGCACGATGCTGTCGACCACCACGCTTTGCTGACGCAGCAGGGTCAGGGCATCGCCCAGCCACAGCGTCAGTTGCAGGGCGCCGCCCTCCAGTACCAGACGCTGCACGCCAGGCAGCAGGCCGACAAGCTGCGTGTGCCAGGTGACGGGTGCCTGTTCCAGCAGCGGCTGCGCATCGGACAGCACCAGCACATAGTGCAGCTGTCGTGGTGGGGCGGTGGGTGCCAGGTGCTGCGCCTGCTGCCACAGGGACAGCAGTGCCCACAGCGTCTGGCAGTTGCCACTGACATCCAGCACGCGCCAGCTGCGCTGCTGCTGCCAGGCGTGGGGCAGGGGGCAAAGCCAGGGGGGCAGATGCATCAGTCCCAACGCTCCTGGTAGGAAAAGACGGGCAGGCGCCAGCCAAGGCGGATGGCCAGCAGGCGAAAGGCCAGTCCGCCGGCAAAGCACACGGCGATGCTGATGTCGTGCTGGACCTGCAGCACTTCCAGTGCCCAGTAGAGCAGACACACGGTCAGCGACACGCTGGCGTACAGCTCACGGCGAAACACCACGGGCACCTGGTTGCACAGCACATCGCGCACGATGCCGCCGCTGATGCCGGTGAGCATGCCAGCCATGATGACCACCACACGCGGGTAGTTGTGCTCCAGCGCCACGCTGCAGCCGATGAGGGAAAAGGCCACCAGCCCCATGGCGTCCAGCAGTAGGAACACCTGCTTGAGGTGGCGCATGTGGCGCGCCACCACGGTGGTGAGCAGGCCGGCGGTGATGACCAGGTACACGTATTCGGGGTGTTGCGTCCAGCCGATCGGGTAGTGGCCCAGCACCATGTCGCGGATGGTGCCGCCGCCCAGGGCGGTGACAAAGGCGATCACGGCCACGCCAAAGATGTCCATGTTGCGCCGCCCGGCGGCCAGTGCGCCGGACATGGCTTCTGCCGTGATGGCAATCAGGTAGATGACCAGCATGGCGGTCACTTGCGAGAGCTGGAACGACTCCAGCAGCGAGGTAGAGGGCAGCACACAGCACCTGTCAGGGTTAAGGGTTGGTGGTTGAGTGGGATTGCCTCTCCCTCTGTCCTTGGTACCTGAGAGTTGCGTGCGCGGCGGTGGCGCACTTGCCCCTTCGGTGAGCCACGCTGGCCCGCATGCGGGCGGTGGCTGCTCTCCAGTCGGCGAAATTTCTTTGCGGTATCTGGGCCTGAGCGATTATGGGAGTTTGCGCCTTCGGCGGGGCTGGTGGCGTTGCCCTCTCTCCCGCAAAAACGGGCGATTATGGCACGGCTTATTTGCTGGGCGGCACGTAGCCGGCGGCCTGCTCGGCGCCGTCGCCAAAGAAGTGCGCTTCCATCTGCTTGGCCAGGTATTTGCGTGCCTGCACATCGGCCAGGTTCAGGCGGTTTTCATTGACCAGCATGGTCTGGTGGCGCAGCCAGGCGGCCCAGGCCTCCTTGCTGACGTTTTCGAAAATGCGCTTGCCCAGCTCGCCGGGGTAGGGCGGAAAGTCCAGGCCTTCTGCCTCTTTGCCCAGTTTGATGCAATGAACGGTACGTGCCATGTGTACAAATCCTTGTGGTGTCAGATTTTTCAGTAATAACAAACTGAAATATTATTGGTTTGAGTTTTAACGAATGGCTTTGAGAATGCACGGCAACGGCATATGCCGGTCGTCGTTTCACCAAGTCCCCAAAAAGAAAGCCATTCATGAAAAACCGCCGCAACTTTATCAAGATTCCCGTTCTGGCCGCCCTGCTGACCGGCTTGACCCTGTCCGCCTCCACCACATGGGCACAGCAGCCGCCCAAACCGGTGACGCTGCTCAACGTCTCTTACGACCCGACGCGTGAGCTGTACGCCGACTACAACCAGGCATTCGTCAAGTACTGGAAGGCCAGGACCGGCCAGGACGTGACCGTCAAGCAGTCGCACGGTGGCTCGGGCAAGCAGACGCGCTCCATCATCGACGGGATCGATGCCGACGTGGCCACGCTGGCGCTGGCCGGTGACATCGACGCCCTGGTGCAAAACGGCGGGCATTTGTCGCCCGACTGGGAAAAGCGCCTGCCGCGCGACAGTGCGCCCTATACCTCCACCATCGTGTTCCTGGTCAAGAAGGGCAACCCCAAGGGGCTGAAGGATTGGGATGATCTGGTGCGCCCGGACGTCAAGGTCATCACCCCCAACCCCAAGACCAGCGGCGGCGCGCGCTGGAACTATCTGGCCGCCTGGGCCTTTGCCGAGCGCAAGTACGGCGGCGCCGACCAGGCCCGCGACTTTGTGCGCAAGCTCTATCAGAACGTGCCGGTGCTCGATACCGGCGCACGCGGCTCGACCATCACCTTCGTGCAGCGCGGCGTAGGCGATGTGCTGCTGGCCTGGGAGAACGAGGCCTTCCTGGCACTCAAGGAGTTCGGCACGGACAAGTTCGAGATCGTCGTGCCCTCGGTGTCCATCCTGGCGCAGCCCTCGGTGGCGGTGCTGGACAAGGTGGTGGACCGCAAGGGCACGCGCACCGTGGCTGAAGCCTACCTGCAGTACCTGTACAGCGACGAAGGCCAGCGCATCGCCGCCAGGCACCACTACCGCCCCACGGACCCCAAGGTGCAGGCAGAGTTTGCCGACAGCTTCCCCAAGCTGGAGCTGCTGACCATCGAGCAGGCATTTGGCGGCTGGAGCAAGGCCACCCAGGCGCACTTTGCCGATGGCGCCAGCTTCGATCAGATCTATACGCGCAAGTAGGACATCGTCCGGAAGATAGCTAAAAAGTGAGCTGCTGGCGCTGACAGGTAGCTGGTTTCAAGCAAAAATTTGCCTGAAACTCTTGCCTGGTAAGCGCCAGCAGCTCTTTTTTTAAGAGAATCGTGCGCTCGCAGCCCTGATGTGACCATGCCGGAAGTCACGCAGTGGGGCGAAGCAGGGGGCAGGCAGCACGCCGGGGTGTTGGGTGGGTTCTGAGACAATAGCGCCATCATGTGCGAATCCAACGACAATCCCCTCTCTTCTTCTGCCGACGTTCAGGCGGACGCTTCCTTCTCCCCATTGCCCACCCAGCCACCATGTGCCGATGCGCTGCCTGAAGGCTGGCTGGAAATCGCCTCCATGGACATGGACGCCCAGGGTGTGGCGCGCCGCCCCGATGGCAAGGTGGTCTTTATCGACGGCGCCTTGCCTGGCGAACTGGTCAGCGCCCAGACCAAACGCAGGAAAAACAACTGGGAGCAGGCCGAGCTGACCGACATCCACCGGCCTTCCTCGCAGCGCGTGCGCCCGGCATGCCCGCACTTTGGCCTGCACACCGGCGCGTGCGGTGGCTGCAAGATGCAGCACCTGCACATCAGCGCGCAGGTGGCGATCAAGCAGCGCGTGCTGGAAGACAACCTGTGGCATCTGGGCAAGGTCAAGGCCGAAACCATCCTGCGTCCCATCGAAGGCCCGGCCTGGGGCTACCGCTACCGCGCACGCATGGCGGTGCGCCATGTGGTCAAGAAGGGGGAGGTGCTGATCGGCTTTCACGAGCGCAAGAGCCGCTATATCGCCGACATGCACACCTGCAAGGTGCTGCCCCCGCAGGTGGATGCCATGCTGCTGCCGCTGCGCGCCCTGATTGCCAGCATGGATGCGCGCGACACCTGCCCGCAGATCGAAGTGGCCTGCGGCGATGGCGTCATCGCCCTGGTGCTGCGCCACCTGGAACCCCTGAGCGAGGCCGACCTGCAACGTCTGCGCGCCTTTGGCGCCGAGCACGGCGTGCAGTGGTGGTTGCAGCCCAAGGGTCCGGATACGGTGCACCTGCTCGACCCCGAAGGCGCAGCGCAGCTGGCCTACAGCCTGCCCGAGTTTGGCATCACCATGCCGTTCAAGCCCACCGACTTCACCCAGGTCAACCCCCACATCAACCAGGTGATGGTGACGCGCGCGCTGCGCCTGCTGGGCGCGCAGAAGACCGATCGCGTGATCGACTGGTTCTGCGGGCTGGGCAACTTCACCCTGCCGATTGCCACCCAGGCCGGACAGGTGCTGGGCATTGAGGGCAGCGAGGCGCTGGTGACGCGCTCGCGCGAAAATTACGCAAAAAATCAGGCGCAAAGGCAGGCTGGTAGCGCGCTGGCAGCTACGGAATTTGTTGCGCGCAACCTGTTCGAGATGACGCCCGAGCTGCTCATGGGCGATGGCGTGGCCGACAAGTGGCTGATCGACCCACCGCGCGAAGGCGCCTTTGCGCTGTGCAAGGCGCTGGCCGACATCCACCAGGCCCGCAGCGGCGCCGAAGGCGCGCCACCGCTGCCCGCCGGCCACGAAAACTGGCAGCCGCCCCAGCGCATGGTGTATGTCAGCTGCAACCCCGCCACCCTGGCACGCGATGCGGGCCTGCTGGTGCACCAGGCCGGTTACCGCTGCGTGGCAGCCGGGGTGGTGAACATGTTCCCGCACACCGCCCACGTCGAAAGCATGGCCGTGTTTGAGCGCGTGCAGTAAGCCGCAGCGCGAGGCACCAGCCCAGGAAAAAACCCGGCGCAGCACAGGCTGTGGCCGGGTTTTCTGTTTGCGGGGGCGGGCGCTGCGCGGTAGCGCAGGCGTGCTCAGTTGCTTTTGTTGTCGGAGGCGCGCTCGGTGATGATGCCGTCCTGGGCGGGCTGCTCCACGATCGGCGGGCCGGGCGGTGGGGTCAGCACGGAGGCAACGCCTTCGATCTTGTGCTCGCGCATGTAGGCGTCCATTTCCTTCCAGCCGGCAAATACGTCATTCTTGGAGGCCTTGGGGTTGAGCAGGTAGCAATCCTCAATGCTGCGCACGGCATAACGGCAGGCGCCGCCAATGGCGCGGTCTTCCTTCTGTTTGGCGGCCACCTTGGGCGGAGGGCCCATGCCGGGGATTTGCTCCAGGCAGCCCGTCAGCAACAGGGGCAGGGCAGCCATCCAGGGCAGGGTACGCAAAAGTCGGTTGGATGTGTGGTTTGGCATGGTCGGCATTATCGGCAAGATGTAACAACAGCGCGGGCACAGGCCTATGAATCGGAACGGGCGGTGGTGCTGTTTCCGGGGTCGGTGTCCGGTACTGGCACGGGCTGGTTGTAGATGTCCCAGCAGGCAATGAACAGGGCGGCAATCACCGGGCCGATCACAAAGCCCGTGATGCCGAACAGCGACATGCCGCCCAGGGTGGAGATGAGCACGATGTAGTCGGGCAGCTTGGTGTCCTTGCCCACCAGCAGCGGGCGCAGCAGGTTGTCCACCAGGCCGATCACCAGAACGCCGTAGGCGGCCAGGACAATGCCCTTGGTGACGGCGCCGGTGGCCAGGTAGTAAATGGAGACCGGGCCCCAGATCAGGCTGGCGCCCACGGCCGGCAGCAGAGACAGGAATGCCATCAGCACGCCCCAGAGCACGGCGCCCTGGATGCCCAGCAGGCCAAAGATCAGCCCACCCAGGGCGCCCTGGGCCGCAGCCACGACCACATTGCCCTTGACCGTGGCGCGGATCACGGTGGCGAATTTTTCGATCAGCTCCTGCTTGTGGTGGCGCTCCAGCGGCAGGGCATCACGCACCTTGTGGGCCAGGCCCTGACCATCGCGCAGCAGAAAGTAGAGCAGGTAGAGCATGATGCCGAAGCTCACGGCAAAGCCCAGGGTGTTGCTGCCCAGCTGCACTGCGTGACCAGCGATCAGCTTGCCGGCCTCGGTGGCCAGGGTGGAGAGCTTTTGCTGAATGATCTCGGGGTTGTTCAGGCGCAGGCCCTCCAGAATCTGCACGATCCACGAGGGCAGGGCAGCATAGATCTGCTGGAAGTACGCGCCAAAGTCCAGCTGGCCGCTGATCATGCGGCTGTAGATGGCTGTGGTCTCCTGTATCACGGAGAGGGTGATCAGCGTCAGGGGAAAAATTGCCAGCACCAGACAGGTGAGCAGCGTGGCAAAGGTGGCCAGGTTGGGCTTGCGCGGCATGCGCACGCGCAGGCGGCGGTTGAGGGGCTGAAACAGAATGGCCAGCACCATGGCCCAGAAGATTGCGCCGGTAAAGGGCCACAGAATGGCCGCAAAGCCAAGACTGACGCTGGTCAGCAGCAGGATGAAAGTGCGTTGTGTGGCGTTGGCAGAGCGCATGCAAGGTACCCGGGCGATGAGACAAGGTGGCCGCTATGGTATGCGAGAACCACTGGGCAACACCGAATGTTGCAATGTGGTACGAACGATGGCGTGCGCCTCGAGTCAGGGAAAGTGCCATTGCGAAAAGCAACGGCTTTGCAGTCTTATGCAGGACTGTCTGCGCAGGGCTTGGCTTTCAGTGGCACAATGCCCGACGCTACAACAGGCCCTTCCACAGCCACAGTCGCATCCGCCAATCGGTACAGCCGTGTCGCGGAAGGTTCACCAACCAACGAATGCTTTCTTCAGGAAAGCGGATGTCAGCGAAGCATGAGCGATCAGCCCTCTGTTTACCAAGCCTACCAAGGCAACACATATCTCTTTGGCGGCAACGCCCCCTACGTCGAAGAGATGTACGAAAACTATCTGGCCAACCCCGGCAGTGTTCCAGATTCCTGGCGTGAATACTTTGACGCACTGCAACATGTGCCCGCCGTGGATGGCACCGATGCCAAGGACGTTCCCCACCAGCCGGTCATCAACGCTTTTGCTGAGCGCGCCAAGCAGGGGCACACCGCGGTGGTGGTGGCCAACGGTGCCGACACCGAAATGGGCCGCAAGCGCGTGGCCGTGCAGCAGCTGATCGCGGCCTACCGCAACGTGGGTCAGCGCTGGGCCGATCTGGACCCCCTCAAGCGCACCGAGCGCCCCGTCATCCCCGAGCTGGATCCCAGCTTCTATGGTTTCACCGACGCTGATCAGGAAACCGTGTTCAACGTGGGCAACACCTTCTTCGGCAAGGAAACCATGTCGCTGCGCGAATTGCTCAATGCGCTGCGCGAAACCTACTGCGGCACCATTGGCGCCGAGTACATGTACACCACCGATCAGGTGCAAAAGCGCTGGTGGCAGCAGAAGCTGGAGTCCACACGCTCCAAGCCCGTCTTCAATGCCGAGCAGAAAAAGCGCATCCTGGAGCGCCTGACCGCCGCTGAAGGTCTGGAGCGCTACCTGCACACCAAGTACGTCGGCCAGAAGCGCTTCTCGCTGGAAGGTGGTGAATCCTTCATCGTGGCCATGGACGAGCTGGTCAACTCCGCAGGTGTCAAGGGCGTGCAGGAAGTGGTGATCGGCATGGCCCACCGTGGTCGTCTGAACGTGCTGGTCAACACCCTGGGCAAGATGCCCAAGGACCTGTTTGCCGAGTTCGAACACACCGCTCCTGAAGACCTGCCTGCTGGTGACGTGAAGTACCACCAGGGCTTCAGCTCCGACGTCTCCACTCCTGGCGGCCCGGTGCACCTGAGCCTGGCGTTCAACCCCTCGCACCTGGAGATCGTCAACCCCGTGGTCGAAGGTTCGGTGCGCTCGCGCATGGATCGTCGTGGTGACCCGCAGGGCAAGCAGGTGCTGCCCGTGCTGGTGCACGGTGACGCCGCCTTCGCCGGTCAGGGCGTGAACCAGGAAACCCTGGCGCTGATGCAGACCCGTGGCTACACCACCGGCGGTACGGTGCACATCATCATCAACAACCAGATCGGCTTCACCACTTCCGACCCGCGCGACAAGGGCTCGACCACCTACTGCACGGACATCGTGAAGATGGTTGAGTCGCCCGTGCTGCACGTCAACGGCGACGATCCGGAAGCCGTGGCGCTGTGCATGCAGCTGGCTCTGGAATACCGCATGGAATTCAGCCAGGACGTGGTGGTGGACATCGTCTGCTTCCGCAAGCTGGGCCACAACGAGCAGGACACCCCGATGCTCACCCAGCCGCTGATGTACAAGAAGATCGGCGCACACCCCGGCACGCGCAAGCTGTACGCCGACAAGCTGGCTGCGCAAGGCCTGGGCGAAACGCTGGGTGACGACATGGTCAAGGCCTACCGTGCTGCCCTGGATGAAGGCCGTCATACCGTGGATCCGGTGCTGACCAACTTCAAGAGCCAGTACGCTGTGGACTGGAGCCCCTTCCTGAACCAGAAGTGGACCGACGCTGCCGACACCGCCATTCCGCTGACCGAGTGGAAGCGTCTGGCCGAGCGCATCACCACGCTGCCCGATACCGTGACACCGCACCCCCTGGTCAAGAAGGTGATCGACGATCGCGCCGCCATGGGCCGAGGCGAGATCAATGTGGACTGGGGCATGGGTGAGCACATGGCCTTTGCCTCGCTGGTGGCTTCGGGCTATCCCGTGCGCCTGTCCGGTGAGGACTGCGGCCGCGGCACCTTCACCCACCGCCACGCCGTGATTCACGACCAGAAGCGCGAGAAGTGGGACGAAGGTACCTACATCCCGCTGCAGAACGTGGCCGACAAGCAGGCACCGTTTGTCGTCATCGACTCCATCCTGTCCGAAGAGGCTGTGCTGGGCTTTGAATACGGCTACGCCTCCAACGACCCCAACACCCTGGTGATCTGGGAAGCGCAGTTCGGTGACTTTGCCAACGGCGCGCAAGTGGTGATCGACCAGTTTATCGCCTCCGGCGAAGTCAAGTGGGGCCGCATCAACGGCCTGACGCTGATGCTGCCGCATGGCTACGAAGGTCAGGGCCCCGAGCACAGCTCGGCCCGCGTGGAACGCTTCATGCAGCTGGCCGCCGACACCAACATGCAGATCGTGCAGCCGACCACGGCCAGCCAGATCTTCCACGTGTTGCGTCGTCAGATGGTGCGCAAGCTGCGCAAGCCCTTGGTCATCTTCACGCCCAAGTCGCTGCTGCGCAACAAGGACGCCACCTCGCCCCTGTCCGAGTTCATCAAGGGCGGTTTCCAGACCGTGCTTGGGGAACAGAACGAAGCCATCGTGAAAAACGCCGCCAAGGTCAAGCGTGTGATCGCTTGCTCGGGCAAGGTGTACTACGACCTGGTGAAGAAGCGTGCAGAGCTGGGTGCCAGCGACGTGGCCATCATCCGCGTCGAGCAGCTCTATCCCTTCCCGCACAAGGCCTTTGCTGCTGAACTGAAGAAGTACAGCAAGGCCACCGACATCGTGTGGTGCCAGGACGAGCCGCAAAACCAAGGCGCGTGGTTCTTCATCCAGCACAACATCTACGAAAACATGTCTGCTGGTCAGAAACTGGGTTACGCAGGCCGCCCGGCCAGCGCCAGCCCGGCCTGCGGCTATGCACACCTGCACGTGGAGCAGCAAAAGACCCTGGTGGAAGCTGCTTTCGCCAAACTCAAGGGCTTTGTGTTGACCAAGTAAGCACGGCCCCTGCCAGCCCCATGCCCCGCGCATGGGGCTTTGGTGTGCATACCCTGTAGAACCTTTCGTTATTCACGTCCCCATTTACTCAAGAGAGATATTCCATGGCCATCGTAGAAGTAAAAGTGCCCCAGCTGTCGGAATCCATCGCCGAAGCCACCATGCTCAACTGGAAGAAGAAGGTCGGTGAGGCTGTTGCCGTCGATGAAATCCTGATCGAGATCGAAACCGACAAGGTCGTGCTGGAAGTGCCGGCCCCCGCTGCTGGCGTGCTGACCGAAATCCTGCAAGGCGACGGCGCCACCGTCACCGCCGAGCAGCTGATCGCCAAGATCGATACCGAAGCCGTGGCTGGCGCTGCCGCTGCACCCGCTGCCGCCCCGGCTGCGGCTCCTGCCGCCGCTGCCCCCGCAGCGCCTGCTGCGGCTCCCGCAGCCGCCAGCAAGGGTGGCGTGGCCATGCCCGCCGCGGCCAAGATCCTGGCTGAGAACAACCTGTCTGCCGCCAATGTGACCGGCACCGGCAAGGACGGTCGCGTGACCAAGGGCGACGCCCTGGCCGCCATTGCTGCCGGCAGCGCCATCCCCACCGGCGCACCCAAGGCTGCGCTGCCCCAGGTGGCTGCTCCCGCTCTGAAGGAAGACCTGACCGGCCGTCCCGAGCAGCGCGTGCCCATGACCCGTCTGCGCGCCCGTATTGCCGAGCGTCTGCTGCAGTCGCAATCGACCAACGCCATCCTGACCACGTTCAACGAAGTGAACATGGCCCCCGTGATGGAGCTGCGCAAGAAGTTCCAGGACCAGTTCACCAAAGAGCACGGCGTCAAGCTGGGCTTCATGTCCTTCTTTGTCAAGGCTGCCGTGCATGCCCTGAAGAAGTACCCCATCCTGAACGCTTCGGTCGATGGCAACGACATCATCTACCACGGCTACTTCGACATCGGTATCGCGGTCGGCTCGCCCCGCGGTCTGGTGGTGCCGATCCTGCGCAACGCCGACCAGATGAGCTTTGCCGACATCGAGAAGAAGATTGCCGAATTCGGCCAGAAGGCCAAGGACGGCAAGCTGGGCATCGAAGAAATGACCGGCGGTACCTTCTCCATCTCCAACGGCGGCACCTTCGGTTCGATGATGTCCACCCCCATCATCAACCCCCCGCAATCGGCCATCCTGGGCGTGCACGCCACCAAGGACCGCGCCGTGGTGGAGAACGGCCAAGTGGTGGTCCGCCCCATGAACTACCTGGCCATGTCGTATGACCACCGCATCATCGACGGCCGCGAAGCCGTGCTGGGTCTGGTGGCCATGAAGGACGCTCTGGAAGACCCCTCGCGCCTGCTGTTCGATCTGTAATCCAGGTCGTCAGGGTTTTATGAAAATGCGGCCCACCCTCGGATTCCGGCGGTGGGCTTTTTCAAGCAAGAGAAAGACTGTTTATGAGCAAGCAATTTGACGTGGTTGTCATCGGCGCTGGCCCCGGTGGCTACGTGGCCGCCATTCGCGCGGCCCAGTTGGGCATGAGCGTGGCCTGTATCGATGCAGCACAGAACGCCCAGGGCGCTCCGGCCCCTGGCGGCACCTGCACCAACGTGGGCTGCATTCCCTCCAAGGCGCTGCTGCAATCTTCCGAGCACTTTGAGCACGCCCAGCTGCACTTTGGCGACCATGGCATCAGCACCGGCAAGGTGGCCATCGATGTCAGCAAGATGATTGCCCGCAAGGACGCCATCGTGAAGCAGAACAACGATGGCATCCTGTACCTGTTCAAGAAGAACAAGGTCACCTTCTTCCACGGCCTGGCCTCGTTCTCCAAGGCGGTTGAAGGCGGCTATGAGCTGAAGGTCTCCGGCAAGAGCGAAGAGACCCTGGTGGCCAAGCAGGTTATCGTGGCCAGCGGCTCCAACGCCCGCGCACTGCCTGGCGTGGAGTTCGATGAGCAGCAGATCCTGTCCAACGACGGCGCGCTGTCGATGGGTGCCGTGCCCAAGAAACTGGGCGTGATCGGCTCGGGCGTGATTGGTCTGGAAATGGGCAGCGTCTGGCGCCGTCTGGGTGCGGATGTGACCGTGCTCGAAGGCATGCCCACCTTCCTGGCCGCTGTGGATGAGCAAGTGGCCAAGGAAGCCAAGAAGGCGTTCGACAAGCAGGGCCTGAAGATCGAGCTGGGCGTGAAGATCGGCGAGATCAAGAAGACCAAGAAGGGCGTCACTGTTGCCTACACCAATGCCAAGGGCGAGGAAGTCAGCCTGGCTGTGGACAAGCTGATCGTCTCGATCGGTCGCGTGCCCAACACCAATGGTCTGAACGCCGAAGCCGTGGGCCTGCAACTGGATGAGCGTGGCGCCATCGTCGTCAACGACCTGTGCCAGACCAACCTGCCCGGCGTCTGGGCCGTGGGCGACGTGGTGCGTGGCCCGATGCTGGCGCACAAGGCCGAGGAAGAAGCCGTGGCCGTGGCCGAGCGCATTGCCGGTCAGCATGGCCATGTGAACTTCAACACCATCCCCTGGGTGATCTACACCAGCCCCGAAATCGCCTGGGTGGGCCGCACCGAGCAGCAGCTCAAGGCCGATGGCGTCAAGTACAAGGCTGGCAGCTTCCCCTTCATGGCCAATGGCCGTGCTCGCGCGCTGGGCGACACCACCGGCTTCGTCAAGTTCCTGGCCGATGCCCAGACCGACGAAATCCTGGGCGTGCACATGGTGGGCCCGATGGTCTCCGAGCTGATCGCTGAAGCCGTGGTGGCCATGGAGTTCAAGGCCAGCGCCGAAGACATCGCCCGCATCTGCCATGCCCATCCCTCGCTGTCGGAATCGACCAAGGAGGCGGCACTGGCCGTTGACAAGCGTACGCTGAACTTCTGATTTCAGCCAAGGTGAATAGCTGCCAGGGCTTGCAGGGCAAGCGCTGGCAGCTATCCTGTTTATAGACAAGTATTATTAAAAAGATAGCTATTGGCGCTGACTGGAAGGCGAGTTTTGATACATTTGGCCTTGAAAATCAGTGTGGTAAAGCGGTAATAGCTATCTTTTTTAAAGGAGATGGCAGTGAACGTAGAACAGGCCTACCAGGCGGAGCTGGCCGCCAAGGGCTTTACCGCCGATCCGGCGCAGCTGCGCGCCGTGGCCGCCTTGCAGCGCTGCGCCGACGATTGGGCTGCGTACAAGGCCAGGCGCTCCAATTCCCTGAAGAAGCTGTTCAACAAGCCCGCCATCCCCAAGGGCGTTTACATGTATGGCGGCGTGGGGCGCGGCAAGAGCTTTCTGATGGACTGCTTCTTCAACAGCGTGCCCATCAAGCGCAAGGTGCGCCTGCACTTTCACGAGTTCATGCGCGAGGTGCACCGCGAGCTCAATGCCCTGCAGGGCACGCAAAACCCGCTCGATGCCCTGGGCGCCAGGATTGCCAAGCGCTACAAGCTGATCTGCTTTGACGAGTTCCACGTCGCCGACATCACCGATGCGATGATCCTGTACCGGCTGCTGCTGGCGCTGTTCGACAACGATGTGGGCTTTGTCACCACCTCCAACTTCAGGCCCGATGAGCTCTACCCCGACGGGCTGCACCGCGACCGCATCCTGCCGGCCATCGACTTGCTCAACCAGCGCATGGAAGTCATCAACGTCGATAACGGCACCGATTACCGCCGCCGCACGCTGGAGATGGTGCAGCTCTACCACTGCCCGCTGGGGCCGCAGGCCGATGCGGCCATGCAGCAGGCCTTCGAGCAGCTGGAATCCGCGCCCGACGAAAAGCCCGTCTTCACCATCGAATCGCGCCAGATCCCGGCGCTGCGCCGGGCAGGCAAGACCATCTGGTTCGACTTCCGCGAGCTGTGCGGCGGCCCGCGTTCGCAGAACGACTACCTGGAGATCGCCAGCCAGTTCCATACGGTGATGCTCTCCAACGTGCCCTACATGCCGGTGAGCATGGCTTCGCCTGCACGGCGCTTTACCTGGCTGGTGGACGTGCTCTACGACCGGCGCGTCAAGCTCATCATGAGCGCAGAGGTGCCGCCCGAGCAGCTCTATACCGAAGGGCCGCTGGCGCATGAGTTTCCGCGCACCGTCTCGCGCCTCAACGAGATGCAGTCGCAGGAATTCCTCAGCCTGGAGCGGCGTGACGTGGATACGGCGCTGACCTGATCCGGCAGCATGCGCCGGTTCTGGCACCGATAATGCGCGTCATGCAGCGTTTATGGATTGCCGCCGTGTGCCTGGCGGCCTATGGAACAGGACTGGCACAGCAAGCAGGGGCCAGCGCCCGCGAGGCCGAGCGGGCCGACATCGAGCGCCAGCGCGCGGCCATTGCAGCGACACAGGCACAGGAGGAAAAAGCCTGCTGGCAGCGCTTTGCGGTGGAAGACTGCCTCAAGGACGTGCGTGCCCGCGCCCGTGCGCAACTGGCGCCGTTGCGCGCGCGCGAGCTGGAGCTGAACCAGCAGGAGCGCCAGGAGCGCGCAGCCGAGCGTCTGCGAGCCATTGAAGCCAAGCGGGCCAACGCGCCGCCCCCGGCACCGGTGCAGGCGCACACCCGCAAGCCTGTGCCCGATGCCGCGCTGCGCCAGCAGGAAGGCGCGCGCGCCAAGGAGGCCGCAGAGCGTGCCGCCCAGCAGCGCCAGCGCCAGGCCGATCATGCCCGGCAGGTGCAGGAGCGTGAGGCAGCCGAGGCCGAGCGCCGCAGCAAGGCCGAGCAGGCCTGGAGCGAAAAACAGCGCCGTGCCCAGCAGCGGCGTGAGGAAGCTCAGCAGTCGGCGCAGCCGCAGCGTGGCCAGCCGCTGCCCGTGCCGCCGGCAGGCGCTAGTCCCCTCGGAAGATGAAGTACACCGCGCCCAGCAGGCACAGGCCGGCCCACAGATAGTCCAGCTTGAGGGGCTCCTTCATATAGAACACGGCAAACGGCACAAACACCGTCAGCGTGAGCACTTCCTGCAGGATTTTCAGCTGCCCCAGGCTGAGTTCCTGGTAGCCAATGCGGTTGGCAGGCACTTGCAGCAGGTACTCGAACAACGCAATGCCCCAGCTTGCCAGCGCGGCGACGAACCAGGGCTTGCTGCTCAGATCGCGCAGGTGGGCGTACCAGGCAAACGTCATGAATACATTGCTCATCAGGAGCATCAGAATCGTCAGGTGAGCAGGGCGCATGGGGCGTGGCAAAGTGAAAGCCGCGCATGCTAGCGCAAGCCCGCAGAGCGTGCAGTCGGGCGCATTGCAGACAGCGACGTGAGCAAGCCTTTATGTCTTCCCATTCCACTTCTTCCCTGGTTGCGCAAGTGCAGTCGGCCTTTGCGACCGACGGCTGGCTGGCGCGCGGGCAACCGCAGTTTCGCCCGCGTGCCGGGCAGGTTGCCATGGCGCAGGCCGTGGCCCAGACCATTGAAGAGGGGGCCACCCTGGTGGTGGAGGCCGGCACCGGCGTGGGCAAGACCTTTGCCTATCTGGTGCCGGCCTTGCTCAGTGGCCGCAAGGTGGTGATCTCCACGGCCACCAAGGCCTTGCAGGACCAGCTGTTCGAGCGCGACCTGCCCCAGCTGCTGCAACAACTGGGCCTGCCGCTGCGCGCCGCGCGCCTGAAAGGGCGCAGCAGCTATGTGTGCCAGCACCGCGTTGCGCAGGCGCACCAGGGCCAGCAGCGCCACGATCCGCAGGTGCTGCGCGCGCTGACCCAGGTGCAGCAATGGCTGCGGGCCACCACCACGGGCGATATGGCCGAGCTGCCCGGCCTGCCCGAGACGCTGCTGCCGCTGGTCACCTCCACGCGCAGCAACTGCGTGGGGCGTGAGTGTGCGTTCTGGGATACCTGCCACGTCAACCGCGCACGTGCCCAGGCGCTGCAGGTCGATGTCTGCGTGGTCAACCATCACCTGTTCTTTGCCGACCAGCAATTGCAGGAGGAGGGCGTGGCACCACTGCTGCCGCAGGCCGGCGTGGTGATCGTCGATGAGGCACACCAGCTCAACGACACCGGGGTGCAATTTGCCGGCCAGAGCCTGAGTACGCGCCAGCTGCTGGGCTTTGCGCGCGATGCCATGGCCATCACGACCGAGCATGCGCGCGGCCTGCAACCCTGGCTGGACCTGCTGGTGGTGCTGGAGCAGGCGGTGCAGCAGTGGTGTGCGCTGGCTGCTCCCTTGCCACTGGGCGCGCGCCAGCCCTGGTCGGGCCTGGCTCCCCTGGGGGTGGAGGAGCAGGGTTGGCAGCGTCAGCTGCACATCGTCGGGCGCAGTCTGCGGCGCTTCTGGCAGGCGCTGGACAGTGTGGCCGAGGTGGCGCCCGCCATCCTGCAACTACAGGCGCGCGCCGGGCAGCTGTTGCAGACCCTGGCGCTGTTTGCCCGTCCAGCGCCGCCGGATACGGTGCGCTGGCTGGATCGGCAGGCACGGCATGTGGTGCTGACGCAGGCCCCCCTGACGGTAGCGGCGCTGTTGCCGGGCATCGTCGGCGCCGGGCAGCAGGGGCAGGCCTGGGTGTTCACCTCTGCCACGCTGGGCGACTCACCCGATCTGCACTGGTTCACCCACACCTGCGGGCTACAGGGCGCGCGCACGCTGCGCGTGGCCAGCCCGTTCGACTATGCGCAGCAGGCCCTGTTGTACGTACCGCAGGATGCCCCGGCCGTGCAGGATGTCGCACGCCACAGCACCGCCGTGGCGACCCTGGCCTGTGAAGGTGCCATGCGCCTGGGAGGCCGCACCCTGGTGCTGACCACCACGCTCAAGGCGCTGCAAGCCATTGGCAGCCAGTTGCAAAGTCAGTTGGGGCTGTTTGCGCCCATCGACGTGCTGGTGCAGGGGCAGGGCGCCAAGCACGCACTGCTGGAGCGTTTTCGCGCCGGCACGGTGCAGGGGCGGGGTTGTGTGCTGGTGGCATCCGCCACGTTCTGGGAGGGGGTGGACGTGGCCGGTGAGGCACTGCAACTGCTCATCATCGACAAGCTGCCCTTTGCGCCGCCGGATGACCCGCTGGTGCAGGCGCGCTCGCGCCAGCTGGAGGGCATGGGCCTGAGCGCCTTTCACGACTACCTGCTGCCGGAGGCGGCAATGGCCCTCAAGCAGGGGGTGGGGCGCCTGATTCGCAGCGAAACCGACCGGGGTACGGTGGTGATTGCCGACACCCGCCTGCTGGAAAAATCCTACGGTCCGCGTCTGCTTGTCGCCCTGCCATCCATGCCGCTGGTGACGACGCGCCAGGAATGGCTGGCAGGTCTGGACGCCTTGAAAATGTAAGCTGTCAGTGCTTGCTGGGCAAGGGCTGGGGCCCGATTTTTACCAAAGCTTCCACCAGGGCTTCCTGTCTTTTCTCAGGGCCGATTCGGCGCTTTCGGCAGAGAAGTTGGCTTCCAGCACGCGCAGGGCATCGTCGCGCAGATCGGTCATGCCCAGCTTGTCGTAGGAGTTGGCCAGGATGCGCAGAGCCTCCTCGCTGGCGGGCACGCCCTGGTAATCGGACAGGGCCGCCTGGGCACGCCCAATGGCGGCCACGTAGGCGCCGCGCTCATAGTAGTAGCGTGCCACGTGCACTTCGTACTGCGCCAGCGAGTTGATGATGTAGGTCATGCGCTGCTGGGCATCGGGAGCGTAGCGCGAGCCGGGGAAGCGCTGCACCAGCTCATAGAACGACTCGTAGGACTCCTTGGCAGCCTTCTGGTCGCGCTCGGACAGATCCTGGCGCGACAGCCAGGAAAAAAGCCCCAGCTTGTCGTTGAAATTGGTCAACCCCTTCAGGTACAGGGCGTAGTCGTAGGCCGGGCTGCTGGGGTGCAGCTTCATGAAGCGGTCCAGAGTGGCAATGGCATCGGCACGTTCACCGGCCTTGTACTGGGCATAGGCCTTTTCCAGCTGTGCCTGCTGGGCCAGGGGCGTGCCTGCTGCGCGGCCTTCGAGCTTCTCGAACAGGGGCACGGCCTTGTCGTAGCCGCCGGCGCTGACCTCATCGCGTGCCTCGGTGTAGATGCGCTCTGGCGTCCAGTTGGCGGTTTTGTCTTCTTCCAGGGAAGAGCATCCGGCCAGTACACCGGCAAGGGCAAGAGCAAGGGCAGGGCGTGGGAGACGCAGCATGGGGCAAACAGCTTTCAGACTAGGAGGTACCTGATGGGAACGTGGCATTGTAGCGGCGGCCATACAATCGCCCCCCTATGTTTGTTCATCTGCGCCTGCATTCTGAATATTCCGTCGTGGACGGAACCTGCCGTATCGACGACGTTCTGAAGGCCGCTGCCGCAGATGGACAGCCAGCCCTGGCCATCACCGATCTGAACAACCTGTTCGGGGGACTCAAGTTCTACAAGAGCGCACGCAGCAAGGGCGTCAAGCCGCTGCTCGGTGCCGAGCTGGTGATGGAGGAAGAAGGCGCTGCCGCCCCCAGCCGGGTGGTGGTGCTGGTGCAGTCCCAGCAGGGCTACCACAATCTTTCGGAAATCCTGGCGCGGGCCTGGACCAGCAATGCCAGCAGGAGCCCGGCGCAGGCCCAGGCCCAGGTGGCCTGGCCGTGGCTGGAGGAGCTCAGCGAGGGTCTGATCCTGCTGTCCGGCGCCAATGCCGGCCCGGTGGGCCAGGCGCTGCTGCGCGGCGATGAGGCCGAGGCCGGTGCCCAGGCCCTGCGCCTGGCGCAGATGTTCCCGCATCGCTTTTACCTGGAGTTGCAGCGCGCCGGGCGCCCTGAGGATGCGGCCCTGGTGGAGCAGACCGTGCATCTGGCCGCGCGCCTGCAGCTGCCGGTGGTGGCAACCCAGCCGATCCAGTTTCTGAGGCCCGACGACTTTGAGGCCCATGAGGCGCGTGTGTGCATTGCCGAGGGTGAGGTGCTGGCCAACCCCAAGCGCCTGCGGCGCTTCACGCGTGAGCAGTACTTCAAGAGCAGCGCGCAGATGCAGGAGCTGTTTGCCGATGTGCCCTCGGCCCTGGCCAATACGGTGGAGATTGCGCGCCGCTGCAACGTGACGCTGGTGCTGGGCAAGCACTTTCTGCCCGATTTCCCCACACCGGCGGGCATGAGCCCGGATGAATTCTTCCGTCAGGAGTCCCTGCGGGGGCTGGAAGAGCGTCTGGCGCAGCTTTACCCCGACACGGCCGAGCGCGAGGCACAGCGCCCGCGCTACCTGGAGCGCCTGGAGTTCGAGCTGGGCATCATCCTGAAGATGGGCTTTCCGGGCTACTTCCTGATCGTGGCGGACTTCATCAACTGGGCCAAGAACAACGGCTGCCCGGTGGGGCCGGGCCGGGGTTCAGGGGCGGGCTCGCTGGTGGCCTATGCGCTGAAGATCACCGACCTGGATCCGATCCATTACAACCTGCTGTTCGAGCGCTTCCTGAACCCGGAGCGCGTCTCCATGCCTGACTTTGACGTGGACTTCTGTCAGGCCAACCGGGACCGCGTCATCGACTACGTGAAGGAAAAGTACGGCAAGAACGCCGTCAGCCAGATCGCCACCTTCGGCACCATGGCCGCGCGTGCGGTGATCCGCGACGTGGGCCGGGTGATGGACATGAGCTACGGCTTTTGCGATGGCATCTCCAAGCTGATTCCGAACAAGCCGGGGTTGCACGTCACGCTCAAGTACCCGCCCAACCCGAAAAAGGATGGGGACAAGTACACCTACGCGATCGAGGCCGAACCCCTGCTGGCGCACCGCATCGAGCAGGAAGAGGACGTCAGGAACCTCATCGAGATGGCGCAAAAGCTCGAAGGCATGACGCGCAACATCGGCATGCACGCAGGGGGCGTGGTGATTGCACCGGGCAAGCTCACCGACTTTTGTCCGCTGTACCAGCAGCCGGGCAGCGAATCGGCCGTCTCCATGTTCGACAAGGACGACGTCGAGCAGATCGGCCTGGTGAAGTTCGACTTTCTGGGGCTGGCGACGCTGACCATTCTGGAAATTGCGCGCGAGTTCATCCGCAAACGCCACAAGGGGCAGGAAAACTTCAAGTTCGAGGACATTCCGCTGGACGACTGGCCCACCTACAAGCTGTTCCAGGAGGGCAAGACCGAAGCGGTGTTCCAGTTTGAATCGCGCGGCATGCAGGGCATGCTCAAGGAGGCCAAACCCAGCCGCCTCGAAGACCTCATTGCCCTGAACGCGCTGTACCGCCCCGGTCCCATGGACCTGATTCCCTCGTTCGTGGAGCGCAAGCACGGACGTGAGCCCATCGAGTACCCGCACCCCCTGGTGGAAAAAGTGCTGGCCGAGACCTACGGCATCATGGTCTATCAGGAGCAGGTGATGCAGACCGCGCAGGTGCTGGGTGGCTACTCACTCGGCGGCGCCGACCTGCTGCGCCGTGCCATGGGCAAGAAAAAGCCCGAGGAAATGGCCAAGCACCGCGAAATCTTCCGCGAGGGCGCGGCCAAGCAGGGCATCAGTCAGGAAAAGGCCGATGAGGTGTTTGACCTCATGGAAAAGTTCGCCGGCTACGGCTTCAACAAGTCGCACGCGGCAGCCTATTCCCTGCTGGCCTACCACACCGCCTGGCTCAAGGTGCATTACACGGCAGAGTTCTTCTGCGGCAACATGACCGTGGAGATGGACAACACCGACAAGCTGCGGGTGCTGTACGAAGATGCGCTGAAGATGGGCCTGAGCTTTGAGCCGCCCGACGTCAACCGTGGCAACTACCGCTTCGAGCCTGTGACGGACACGGTGATCCGCTACGGTCTGGGCGCCATCAAGGGCACGGGGCAGGCGGCCATCGAGGCCATCGTCGCTGCGCGCGATGGTCACGGTGTGGGGCCTCAGGGCCATGTGAAAGGGCCCTTCAGGAGTCTGTGGGACTTCTGCGTGCGCGTCGATCGCAGCAAACTCAACAAGCGCACGCTGGAGGCGCTGATCAAGGCCGGAGCCTTCGACAGCATCGAGCGCAACCGCGCTGCGCTGCAGGCCTCGATGGAAGATGCCTTCGAGTACGCCAACGCGCAGCTGGCCAACGCCAACCAGGGCGGCCTGTTCGACATGATGGGCGACGATGCCCAGGGCGCCAGCACGCAGGAGCCGCCCCTGGCCCAGGTGCTGCCCTGGGGTGTGCGCGAGCAGCTGATGCACGAAAAGACGGCGGTGGGTTTCTACCTGTCTGGCCACCTGTTCGACGAGGTGCAGGAGGAGGTGCGCCGCTTCATCCGTACGCCGCTGGACGAGCTCAAGGACAGCCGCGAGCCGCAGCTGATGGCGGGCATCGTCAGTGAGCTGCGCGTCATCAACAGCCAGCGCGGCGGCAAGCTGTGCCTGTTCAAGCTGGACGACAAAAGTGCCGTGCTGGAAGCCTCGGTGGATGAGGCCACGTACAACGCCGCCAAGAACCTGCTCAAGGACGATGAGTTCGTCATCCTGCAAGGCCGGGTGCAGCACGACCACTTCAGCGGGGGGCTGCGCATCAAGGCCACACAGGTCTGGAGCCTGGCCGATGCCCGCTGCCGCTTTGCCCGTTACCTGCTGATTGAAGCCGGCGACAAACGTCCCCGGATAGAGCGTCTGTTGCAGGCCTATCCGGCCCGGCAGCAGGTGGGCGATGATGGCCTGCCGGTGAGCCTTGGCGTGCGCCTGCGCGTGCTGCTGCATTGCCATGCCGACGATGCCAGCGCCAGCGTGGAGCTGGAACTGGGCCCCGAGCACCAGTGCTATCCCAGCGATGCGGCCCTGGCCGACTGGCGGGCCGAGGTGGGCAGCGATGCCTGCCGCCTGGTCTGGCGCAGCTGAGGGTTGGCGCATTCCGGGCCCTTTTCTTCAGCGCGGCGCAAGAAGTTTTTTCCTGCCTTGCCTTCTTGTTTTCCCCCTGAGCCGGCAGCATCTCCAAGGGTCCATGCTGTTGGCTAGAATGAAGTTGCATACATCCCATGGTCACTCAACCCCCTACCACGCCTCGTAAGCCTGAATTCTTTCCGCAGCAGGATGATGCAGATGCGGTGGTGCTGGAGCGCCAGCCGCTGAAGCTGCAACCTCCGCCGCTGTACCAGGTGGTCATGCTCAATGACGACTTCACGCCGATGGAATTCGTCATCGTCGTGCTGCAGGAGTTGTTTGCCAAGGACAAGGAGGAGGCCACGCGCATCATGATGAAGATCCACTTCGAAGGCCGAGGCGTCTGCGGCGTGTACTCGCGCGATGTGGCTTCCACCAAGGTCGAGCAGGTGCTGCAGACAGCACGGCATGCCGGTCATCCGCTACAAGCAGTAAGCGAACCGGTTGAATGATGGCCTGCAGGCCTTATATTGGTCGTCAAGGCCCACACAGGGTTTTCTCATCCCACTCGCAAGCGCAAAAGGAGTCCAAACATGATTGCTCAAGAACTGGAAGTGAGCTTGCACATGGCATTTGTCGATGCTCGACAACAACGCCACGAATTCATCACCGTCGAGCATCTGCTGCTGGCGTTGCTGGACAACCCCAGCGCATCGGAAGTGCTGCGTGCCTGTTCGGCCAATCTGGACGACCTGCGCACGGCGCTGACCAATTTCATCAAGGACAACACCCCGCAGGTCATGGGCGAGGGTGAGGTCGATACCCAGCCGACGCTGGGTTTTCAGCGCGTCATCCAGCGTGCCATCATGCATGTGCAATCGACGGGCAACGGCAAGAAGGAAGTGACCGGCGCCAACGTGCTGGTGGCCATTTTCGGCGAGAAGGACTCGCACGCCGTGTACTACCTGCACCAGCAGGGTGTCACGCGCCTGGATGTGGTCAACTTCATCGCCCACGGCATCCGCAAGAACGAACCTTCCGAGCCGGCCAAGGCCGACACCCAGGCCGAGGGTGAGGAAGGCCAGGGCGGCGAGCGCAGCGAAAAGGCCTCGCCCCTGGAGCAGTACACGCTCAACCTGAACCAGGCCGCCAGGGAAGGCCGGATCGACCCCCTCATTGGCCGCGACTATGAAGTCGAGCGCACCATCCAGATCCTGTGCCGCCGCCGCAAGAACAACCCGCTGCTGGTGGGTGAGGCCGGCGTGGGCAAGACCGCGATTGCCGAGGGCCTGGCCTGGCGCATCACTGAAGGCACCGTGCCCGATGTACTCAAGGAAGCCGCTGTCTATTCGCTGGACATGGGCGCCTTGCTGGCCGGCACCAAATACCGTGGTGACTTCGAGCAGCGCTTGAAGGGCGTGATCAAGGTGCTCAAGGATCGCCCCAACGCCATCCTGTTCATTGACGAGATCCACACCCTGATTGGTGCGGGCGCGGCCTCGGGTGGCACGCTGGATGCCAGCAACCTGCTCAAGCCAGCGCTTTCCAGCGGCCAGCTCAAGTGCATTGGCGCCACCACGTTCACGGAATATCGCGGCATCTTCGAGAAGGACTCGGCCCTGTCGCGGCGTTTCCAGAAGGTGGATGTGGTCGAGCCCAGCATTGCCGAGACGGTGGAAATCCTCAAGGGCCTGAAGACCCGCTTTGAGGAACACCACGGCATTGAGTACGCGCCCGAAGCGCTGCAGGCGGCTGCCGAGCTGTCGGCCAAGTACATCAACGACCGTCAGTTGCCAGACAAGGCCATCGACGTGATCGACGAGGCCGGTGCCGCCCAGCGCATCCAGCCGCAGGAGACGCGCAAGCAGTGCATCAGCCGCAGCGAGATCGAGGCCATCGTGGCCAAGATTGCGCGCATTCCCCCGGCCAATGTCTCGCAGGACGACCGCAGCAAGCTGCAGACGCTGGAGCGTGACTTGAAGAGCGTGGTCTTTGGTCAGGACCCGGCCCTGGAAGTGCTGGCCAGCGCCGTGAAGATGGCGCGCTCCGGCCTGGGCAAGCCCGAAAAGCCGATTGGCAGCTTCTTGTTCAGCGGCCCCACCGGCGTGGGCAAGACCGAGGCTGCCAAGCAGCTGGCCTACATCCTGGGCGTGGATCTGGTGCGCTTTGACATGTCCGAGTACATGGAGCGTCATGCGGTCAGCCGCCTGATCGGTGCGCCTCCGGGCTATGTGGGTTACGACCAGGGCGGTCTGCTGACCGAGGCCATCACCAAGAAGCCGCATTGCGTGCTGCTGCTCGACGAAATTGAAAAAGCCCATCCGGACATCTTCAACGTCCTGTTGCAGGTGATGGACCACGGCACGCTCACCGACAACAACGGGCGCAAGGCGGACTTCCGCAACGTCATCATCATCATGACCACCAACGCGGGGGCCGAGACCATGAACAAGGCGGTCATCGGCTTTACCACCCAGCGTCAGGCGGGTGACGAGATGGCGGACATCAAGCGTCTGTTCACGCCGGAGTTCCGCAACCGGCTGGATGCCATCGTCAGCTTCAAGCCGCTGGACGAGCAGGTCATCCTGCGCGTGGTCGATAAATTCCTGCTGCAACTGGAGCAGCAACTCGCTGAGAAGAAGGTGGAAGTCACCTTCACCGACGCACTGCGCAAGCACCTGGCGGCCAAGGGCTTCGATCCGCTGATGGGCGCACGCCCGATGCAGCGCCTGATCCAGGACACCATCCGCCGCAGCCTGGCCGATGAGCTGCTCTTTGGCCGTCTGGTGCACGGTGGCCGTCTGGAGGTGGACTGGGATGCCACTGCCAAGGACGGCGCTGGCGAGGTGCGGCTGGATATCCACAGCACCGACCCACAGGCCTTGCAGGACAGCGGTGCTGCGCCATCGCCCGCGGCTGTGGACTGATGCAGTGCTGACGCTGTTCGAGGCAAACAAAAACCGGCTCCTCAGGGAGCCGGTTTTTTATGCCGTCAATGTAGCGTTGAATTCCTAAAAAAGTAGCTGTTTGCGCTTGTCTGCTAAAGATTTCATGGTGTTTTATTCGTGAAATCCTTGCCAGTCAGGCGCAAGCAGCTCCTTTTTTTAGCTCAGCAGCAAGGCATCGTCCGAGAGCTTTTCGCCGCGCACTTTCTCGAACATCTGCAACAGATCGGGCACGTCCATGCGGGCGCGCTCTTCGCCGGAAACATCCAGCACCACCTGACCCTGGTGCAGCATGATGGTGCGCGTGCCCACGTCCAGTGCCTGGCGCATGCTGTGCGTGACCATCATGGTGGTGAGCTTGGATTCCTCGACGATGCGGCAGGTCAGCTGCAGCACGAAGTCGGCCGTGCGCGGATCCAGCGCGGCGGTGTGTTCGTCCAGCAGCAGGATGCGCGACGGTTGCAGCGCAGCCATCAGCAGGCTGATGGCCTGGCGCTGACCGCCCGAGAGCAGGCCGATACGGTCGGTCAGGCGGTTTTCCAGGCCCAGTCCCAGCATGGCCAGGCGCTCGCGAAACAGCTCGCGCATTTCGGTTTTCACGGCACGCGAGAGCTTGCGAAAGCTGCCCCGGCACTGTGCCAGGGCCATGTTTTCTTCAATCGTCAGGTCTTCGCAGGTGCCGGCCATCGGATCCTGAAAGACGCGCGCCACGCGCTCGGCACGCGCCCACACGGGCATGCGGGTGACGTCCAGACCATCGATCTTGATGGTGCCGCTATCGACGCTTTGGTCGCCGGAGACGGAGTTCAGGAACGTCGATTTGCCCGCTCCATTGGAGCCGATCACGGTGACAAACTGCCCGGTGGGGATCTCCAGCGACAGGCCGCGCAGGGCCTTGGTTTCGATGGGGGTGCCGGGGTTGAACGTCAGGCGAAGGTCTTGTGCGCTCAGCATGGGGAGGTCTTTCTTCTGGTTCACTGGTGTGTTGGACATGCGGCTTACGAGACGCGGGCGTTGAGTTTGCGCTTGAGCTGGGGCAGCACCAGCGCCAGCGTCACCAGCACGGCGGTGACCAGGTTCAGGTCTTGCGCCTTGAGGCCAATGAAGTCGCTGTTGAGCGCAGCAGCGATGAAGAAGCGGTACACCACGGCGCCCAGCACCACGGCCAGTGTGGCCCAGACGATGCGGCGCGACGGCAGGATGGATTCGCCGACGATCACGGCGGCCAGACCAATCACGATGGTGCCGATGCCCATGGAGATGTCGGCGCCGCCCTGGGTCTGCACGAACATGGCGCCGGCCAGGCCGACCAGCGCGTTGGAGATGGCCATGCCCAGCAGCACCATGGCGCCGGTGTTGATGCCCTGGGCGCGTGCCATGCGGGCGTTGGAGCCGGTGGCGCGAATGGCCAGACCGCGTTCGGTGGCAAAGAACCAGTCCAGTGCCATCTTGGCCAGCACCACGATCACCAGCAGCACCAGGGGGCGCAGGATGTAGTCCTCCAGACCTTCGGGTTGCAGCAGGGTGAAGATCGTCGGTTCGGTGATCAGGGGGACGTTGGGGCCGTCCATGATGCGCAGGTTGATGGAATACAGGCCGATCATCATCAGGATGGAGGCCAGCAGATCCATGATCTTGAGCTTGACGTTGAGCCAGCCGGTCAGCAGACCGGCCGCTGCGCCGGCCAGGGTGGCGCCCAGCGTGGCAACCCAGGGGTTGAAGCCGGCCACGATCATCACGGCGCAGACGGCGCCGCCCAGGGGGAAGCTGCCATCGACGGTCAGGTCCGGAAAGCGCAGCAGGCGAAAGGAGATGTACACGCCTAAGGCAACCAGGGCAAAAATCAGGCCGATTTCAATAGCGCCAAAGAAGGAAAACAAAGACATGGGCGTGACTCAGTGGGGAAGGAGATGCATCAGGAAATGAAAAAGGCAGGCTCCAGGAAACTGGGCGCCTGCCTGGGCCAGCGGAAAGCAGCAATTACTGCACGACTTGGGCCGCGCTGTCGATCAGAGCCTGATCGAGCTGGACGCCCTGCCTGGCAGCAGCGCCCGGGTTGACGAACAGTTCCATCTTGCTGCTGGTTTCGGTGGCGATGTCGCCGGGCTTTTCACCGCGCAGGATGCGCGCCACCATGCGGCCGGTTTGTTCACCCAGGTCACGGTAGTTGATCCCCAGGGCGGCAATGGCGCCGCGCTTGACCGAGTCGGTGTCCGAAGCGATCAGCGGAATTTTTGCATCCTGTCCCACCTTGACCAGCGCCTCGTAGGCGGAAACCACGTTGTTGTCGGTGTTGGTGTAGATCACATCCACCTTGCCGATCAGGCTGCGCGCTGCGCTGCTGACGTCGGCGGTGCGCGGCGCTGCCGCTTCCACCAGGGTCATGCCGTGCTCAGGCAGCAGTTTTTGCAACTGCTTGACCACCACGACCGAGTTGGCCTCGCCCGGGTTATAGACCATGCCCACGCGCTTGGCACCGGGCACCACCTGCTTGATCAGCGCAATCTGCTTGTCCAGCACCAGCATGTCCGAGACGCCCGTGACGTTGGTGCCGGAGGGCTCCCAGCTGCTGATCAGCTTGGCGGCCACCGGGTCGGTCACGGCAGAGAACACGACGGGCACGGTCTTGGTGGCAGCCACAGCCGCCTGGGCCGAGGGGGTGGCAATGGCCACGATGGCATCGGGCTTGTCGCCAATGAACTTGCGTGCAATCTGTGCGGCGGTGCCAGTGTTGCCCTGGGCGCTCTGGTACTGCCACTTGAGGTTTTTGCCTGCTTCGTAGCCGGCCTCTTTCAGAGCGGCCTGCACCCCGTCGCGCACAGCGTCCAGAGCGGGGTGTTCCACGATGGCAGTGACGGCCACAGACTTTTCTTCGGCAGCGTGGGCGCTGGTCAGGCCGACAAGGGCCAGGGCCACGGCAGAAGCCAGGGTTTTGAATCGCATGCTGTGTCTCCGAGGAGGTGAAGGAGGAAAAAGAAGAAAACTCAGGTCGGGCTAGTCTAAAACAGGCCGTTGCGATGAAAGTTTTCGGCGCCCAGGGTTTACGCTGGTTTCAGGGGTGCTTGCAGGTCAATTGCAAGAAAATGATTGATCGTGCTTTTTTTATCAAATTTGCGCGTCTTTTATGCAAAATAGCCCGATAAACGGGCTATTTTTTGCAAGAAAAGTGAATCTACACAGGTTTTTTTACATGCCCGAGTAGGTGGGGCCGCCACCGCCTTCGGGGGTAACCCAGACGATGTTTTGCGTCGGGTCCTTGATGTCGCAGGTCTTGCAGTGCACGCAGTTTTGCGCGTTGATCTGCAGGCGCTTGCCGCCCTTGCCCTCGTCATCGACGAACTCGTACACCCCGGCCGGGCAGTAGCGCTGCTCGGGGCCGGCAAACTTGGCCAGGTTCACCTTCACCGGCACGCTGGCGTCCTTCAGGGTCAGATGCGCGGGCTGGTCTTCGCTGTGGTTGGTGCCGCTGATGAAGACGCTGGAGAGGCGATCAAACGTCAGCTTGCCGTCGGGCTTGGGGTAGTCGATGGGCTGGCATTCGGCAGCGGGCTTGAGGTAAGCGTGGTCCGGCTTGTCGCGGTGCAGCGTCCAGGGGATGTTGCCCTTGAGCAGGAACTGCTCGATGCCGTTCATCACGGTGGCGGTGGACAGGCCCTTCTTGAACCAGGCCTTGAAGTTGCGTGCCTTGTACAGCTCGTCGTACAGCCAGCTGCTTTCAAAGGCAGCTTCGTAGGCGTGCAGCGTGTCGTTCTGGCGTCCGGCCACAATGGCGTCGTAAGCCGCTTCGGCGGCCATCATGCCGGTCTTGATCGCGGCGTGGCTGCCCTTGATGCGGCTGACGTTCAAAAAGCCCGCATCGCAGCCGACCAGCGCGCCGCCAGGGAAGACGAACCTGGGCAGGCTCAGGATGCCGCCGGCGGTGATGGCGCGTGCACCGTAGGAGATGCGCTTGCCCGGCTTGATGCCCTTGGACTCGTCGCCTTCCAGGTACCAGCGGATGTTGGGGTGGGTCTTCCAGCGCTGCATTTCCTCAAAGGGCGAGAGGTAGGGGTTGGCGTAGTCCAGCCCCACCACATAGCCCAGGGTGACCAGGTTGTCCTCCAGGTGGTACAGGAAGCCGCCGCCGTAGGTGCTGCTGTCCATGGGCCAGCCGCCGGTGTGCAGCACCATGCCGGGCTTGTGGCGTGCGGGGTCGATCTCCCACAGTTCCTTGATGCCGATGCCGTAGGTTTGCGGATCCTTGCCCGCATCCAGCTTGTACTTGGCGATGAGTTGCTTGCCCAGGTGGCCGCGTGCGCCTTCGGCAAAGATGGTGTACTTGCCGTGCAGCTCCATGCCCAGCTGGAAGTCGCCGGTGGGCTCGCCGTCCTTGCCCACGCCCATATTGCCGGTGGCCACGCCCTTGATGCTGCCGTCATCGTTGAACAGCACTTCAGCGGCGGCAAAGCCGGGGAAGATTTCCACGCCCAACGCCTCGGCCTGATCGGCCAGCCACTTGGTGACAAAGCCCAGGCGCACGATGTAGTTGCCTTCGTTGTGGAAGCACTTGGGCAGCAGGAAGTTGGGCGTGCGCAGCGACCCCTTCTCGCCCAGGAAGACCATGGCGTCTTCGGTTACGGGCTGGTTCAGGGGGGCACCCTTTTCCTTCCAGTCGGGGATCAGCTCCGTGAGCGCGATGGGGTCCATGATGGCGCCCGAGAGGGTGTGCGCGCCGGGCTCGCCACCCTTTTCCAGCACCACGACGGAGACATCCTGGCCTTTTTCAGCGGCCAGTTGCTTCAGGCGTATGGCCGTGGACAAGCCGGCTGGCCCGCCACCCACGATCACCACGTCGTATTCCATGGCTTCACGCGGCCCGTACTGGGCCAGGATTTCTTCGTTGGTCATTGGAGTTGTCTCTCAGAAGTTAAAAATAGAACGACTGTTCTTGCTGCGGTGCCGCAAAAAATTGGCCGGATTCTATGCGGGCCGTTGCGGCTTGCGCCACTGCAAGGGTCAGATTTGCGCGAACTTTTTCTTTTTGGGTTGCGATCTAGCTGGCCGGGGCATTCCAGGAGAGGGTGCCTGGAAGCATAAAACCGTAGCTAAAGCCGCTGGCCCCTTCTACATTTTGCATGGTTTTGTCTCCTGTTCCTGCACTGGCAGAGTCGGCTGCGTGGCAGCATAGCAGCAAGCGGTGTGCTGCCTGCCCGGTCGGTGCCGTGCGGCGCTAGCGATTAACCCGCCCCCACCAGCTTGTGCACCAGGTCGGCGGTGGTGTTGGCGCCGTACTTGCGGATCAGGCGTGCGCGGTAGATTTCCACCGTGCGGTGGCTGATGCCCAGCGCACGGCCAATTTCCTTGGAGGTCAGGCCATCGAGCAGGCGCGCGGCCACTTCACGCTCGCGACCGGTGAGCTCGGCCTTGACGGGGCGTTGCTGGCTCAGGTCCTCAAAGCTCCAGATGCCGCTGGCGTGCGGGTTGCTGCGGTCCAGCGCCCGGCCCGTGACGTGGCACCAGAAGGTCTCGCCATTGGCGCGTTTCATGATGCGGTTGTCGCTGTAAAAGCCCTTGGCGTTGAGGATGGGCGCCATGCGTGCGCCCTGGCGCTCGTACTCGTCGGCGCTGGGGTAAAGCAGCAGAAACGATTGCCCCACCAGCAGCTCGCGCGAGGTGCCAAACATCTCGCACACGCGTTGATTGCAGTCCACCATGATGCGGTTGCGCGAGATCACCAGCCCCACGGGGGCCATCTCAAAAGCCAGGCGGTAATCAAGTTCCATGGGTCAGCTTCAGGGTTGTGGGTTAGGAAATACTACGTAACCACTACGTAACTTATTACGTAGTATCTTATGCGGCATCCGTTCGATAAAGGAGGCAATGTGAAAAAACTCTATCCCTCTGCCCATGAGGCACTGAAGGGCGTGGTCGCTGACGGGCAGCTGATTGCCGTGGGTGGCTTTGGCCTGTGCGGCATTCCCGAAGCCCTGATCGACGCCCTGCGCGACAGCGGTGTGAAGGACCTGACCGTGGTGTCCAACAACGCCGGCGTGGACGGCTTTGGCCTGGGCAAGCTGCTGGAGACGCGTCAGATCAAGAAGATGATTTCGTCCTACGTGGGTGAGAACAAGGAGTTCGAACGCCAGTACCTGGCCGGCGAGCTGGAGCTGGAATTCACCCCCCAGGGCACGCTGGCTGAGAAGCTGCGCGCCGGTGGCGCCGGCATTCCGGCATTCTTCACCAAGACCGGTGTGGGTACCGTCGTGGCCGAGGGCAAGGAGCTGCGCGAGTTCGACGGTGAGACCTATGTGATGGAGCGCTCCATCGTTGCCGATGTGTCGCTCGTCAAGGCGTACCGCGCAGACACCAGCGGCAACCTGCAATTTCGCCTGACGGCGCGCAACTTCAACCCCGCAGCCGCGACGGCCGGCAAGATCTGCATCGTGGAAGTCGAGGAAATCGTGGAGCTGGGCGAGATTGCACCGGACGATGTGCACCTGCCGGGCATCTACGTGCACCGCATCGTGCACAACCCCACGCCGGAAAAACGCATTGAAAAGCGCACCCTGCGCGAGAAAAAAGGAGACTGATCATGGCCTGGACGCAAGACCAGATGGCCGCGCGCGCGGCCCAGGAGCTGGAGGACGGCTTCTACGTCAACCTGGGTATCGGCATCCCCACGCTGGTGGCCAACCACACGGGCGACAAGGAAGTGTGGCTGCAATCGGAAAACGGCATGCTGGGCATCGGCCCCTTCCCCACGGAAGAGGAGGTGGATGCCGACCTGATCAACGCCGGCAAGCAGACGGTGACCACCATTGCCGGCTCGTCGATCTTCAGCTCCGACCAGTCGTTTGCCATGATCCGTGGCGGCAAGATCAATCTGTCCATCCTGGGCGCCATGCAGGTGACCGACAAGGGCGATCTGGCCAACTGGATGATTCCGGGCAAGATGGTCAAGGGCATGGGCGGTGCCATGGACCTGGTGGCTGGCGTCAAGCGCGTGATCGTCCTCATGGAGCATGTGGCGCGCAAGAAGGACGGCACCACCGACCTGAAGATCCTGCCCGAATGCACCCTGCCGCTGACCGGCAAGGGCGTGGTCGATCGCATCATCACCGACCTGGGCGTCATGGATGTGACCCCCGAGGGCCTCAAGCTCGTGGAGCTGGCCCCGGATGTGACCTTTGAAGAAATTCAGTCGAAGACCGGCGTGCCGCTGATTCGCTGATTGCCTTGTGCCAACTGCTCTTTTTAAAAGAGCTTTCTGCGCCCGCCTAGCGGGCGTTTTTTGCTTCTATGGGCCTGATTTTGTTGTGGATCAAGCGCCAGTAGCTATGGTTTCAGTAGTTGTTCAGTTGCACCTCGAAAAAGCAGGTCTCCGACGGTGCCAGGCCTTGCAGGCCCGCTTCGGTAGCGGCGCGTGTGGCCTGTTGCCAACGGCGGTAGGTGGCTTGCAGCTGGGTGATGCTCTCGGCAGGAATGTCCTGCGGATCGGTTTCTTCCAGTCGTTGCAGCAGATCCAGCGTGTCGTACACCGCCTGGGCGCTGCCCAGCTTGCGCTCCAGCGTGCGGGCGTAGCGCTGCTGGGCGCGCTGGCGCTCGGCATCCGGCAGATCCGGGTAGTCGTGCAGATAGACGGCGTACAGGGGGGCATCGGTGGCCTCGAATGAGGACCAAGGGGTGTTGTCGGCTGTGGTCGAAATCGCAGTGTCGATGAGCATGAATCACCTGTTGTTTTAAACAGTAACTGTGAAAATATACAGTGATTTTGCCGTGCTGGGCAACCGTTTTTGCTGCGCTGCCCCATGCGTCAGGGCCGGCGCGTGCCCGGTGATGCATGCTTTGGGGCGATCAATGGGCCCCAGTGGGGGGCAACTTTACAAACAGGACATGTGCAGCCTTCACAATGCGCGCTGGCCCGGTGTCAGGCTGCCCTGCTGCAATGCACGCAGCTTCTGGCGCCCGGGCGTGCATGTGCTGCGTGTGCGCGTGCTGTCCGTATTCGATCTGCCTTGTTCATGATGCCCTCTCTGTTTGCACCGTCTGCTGCCCAGTCTTTCGAGCCTTTGTCCCGCTTCTTTCGGAAAAGACGTCTGCCTGCACGGCCGCTGCTCGGATGGGCCGTGCTGCTGGTCCTGGTGGGTGCGCTGAGCGCGTGCAGCAAGGATCCCAAGGCCGGGGCTGCGGCCACTGGCGCCAATGCCGCCCCCCAGGTGGGGGTGGTGGTGCTGCAGCCGCAGAGCCAGAGCATGCAGGAAGTGCTGCCCGGGCGTGTGCAGGCGATGCAGATGGCCGAGATCCGCCCCCAGGTGAGCGGCATCGTGCAAAAGCAGCTCTTCCAGGCGGGTGCCCATGTCAAGGCCGGGCAGGCGCTGTACCAGCTGGATGCCACCTTGCTGCAGGCCGCCGTCGCCAGTGCCGAGGCTGCCCTGGCCAAGGCCCAGGCCACGGCCCAGCGGTTGCAGCTGCAGGCCAAACGCTCGGCCGAGCTGGTGGCGATCGACGCCATCAGCACCCAGCAGCACGAAGACAACCAGGCCGCCGCTGCCGTGGCCCAGGCGGAAGTGGCCGCTGCACAGGCGCAGTTGCAGACGGCGCGCACGCAGTTGCGCTACGCACGCATCGAGTCGCCCATTGCCGGGCGGGTGAGCCTGTCCAATGTGACGCCGGGCGCGCTGGTCACCGCCAACCAGGCCGCCGCGCTCACGGAGGTGGTGCAGACCGACCCGATGTACGTGGACTTCACCCAATCGACCGCCCAGCTGCTGCAACTGCAGCGCGACTGGCAGGCCGGGCGCTACCAGCGGGTCAGCGAGGATGCCATGCAGATTGCCATCGATCTGGAGGACGGCAGCCGCTATCCCCACGCCGGCACCTTGCAGTTCAGCGGTCTGATTGCCAACCCCAGCATGGGCACGGTGACCCTGCGCGCGGTGGTGCCCAACCCCGATGGCCAGCTGCTGCCCGGCATGTTCGTGCAGGCCCATCTGCCCACGGGCCTGGCGCCCGATGCCCTGCTGCTGCCGCAACAGGCGGTGAGCCGCGACCTGACGGGCCGCGCCAGCGTGCTGGTGGTGCAGGAGGAGGGGGACGCCCAGGTGGTCGTCAAGCGGGCGGTGGAGCTGGCTCAGGCCGTGGGCAGCTACTGGCTGCTGCAAGGTGGCCTGCAGGCCGGCGAGCGGGTGGTGGTGGAGGGCTTTCAGCGCATCAAGCCCGGCGACAAGGTGCAGCCCGTGGTGCTGGACCTGAGCCAGCCGCGCAGCGTGGAAAAGGTCGATCCACAGGCTGCCGCAGCGGCACTGCGCGCTTCGCTCAACGGCGCGGCCACCGACGCCAAGGGCGCACAGGGCGCAAAGGACTAGGCCATGGCGCAGTTTTTCATCAACCGCCCCATCTTTGCGTGGGTGATTGCCATCGTCATCATGCTGGCGGGGGCGTTGTCCATCTTCGCCCTGCCGCTGGAGCAGTACCCGGATATTGCCCCGCCGCGCGTGACCATCAGTGCCCAGTACACCGGCGCCTCGGCCGAGACGGTGGAAAACTCGGTCACGCAGATCATCGAGCAGCAGCTCAAGGGCATCGACAACATGCTCTACATGAGTTCCACGTCGGACGCCTCGGGCCGCGCGCGCACTACGCTGACCTTTGCGCCCGGCACCAACATCGACGTGGCCCAGGTGCAGGTGCAGAACAAACTGCAGGCGGCCATGAACCGCCTGCCCGATGCGGTCAAGAGCCGGGGTGTGTTCGTCAACAAGGGCGGGCAGGACTTTCTGGCCACCTACAGCTTCTATTCCACCGACCCTGCCATGACCCAGGTGGACATTGGCGACTACCTGCAGACCTATGTGGTCGATGAGATTGGCCGTATCGACGGCGTGGGCGACGTCAACGTCTTTGGCACCAGCTATGCCATGCGCATCTGGATGGACCCGGCGCTGATGCAGAAGTACGGGCTGATTCCCTCGGACCTGATTGCCGCGCTCAACGCCCAGAACGCCCAGGTCTCGGCAGGGCAACTGGGTGCGCTGCCGGCCGTGGAGAACCAGCAGCTCAACGCCACCATCACTGCGCGCACCAAGCTCAAGACCGTGGAGGAGTTTGAAGCCATCGTGCTCAAGGCCGCGCCTGACGGTGCCGTGGTCACGATGAAGGACGTGGCGCGCGTCGAACTGGGGCCGGACAACCTCACTGTCAAATCCAAGCTCAACGGCATGGTGGGTGCGGGTATGGGGGTGGTGCTGGCCGACGGCGCCAATGCCATGCAGGTGGCCGATGCGGTGGTGGCCAAGCTCAACGAACTCAAGCCCTTTTTCCCCAACGAGATCGACTACTTTGTCAGCTCGGATTCCACGCCGTTTGTGCGCGCCTCGATCCGTGAGGTGCTCAAAGCCCTGGGCGAAGCGGTGGTGCTGGTGGTGCTGGTGATGTTCCTCTTCTTGCAGAACTTTCGCGCCACCTTGATTCCGGCCATCACCGTGCCGGTGGTGCTGCTGGGCACGCTGGGGGTGCTGGCCGCTGCGGGCTTTTCGATCAACACCCTGACCATGTTCGCCATGGTGCTGGCCATTGGCTTGCTGGTGGACGATGCGATTGTGGTGGTGGAAAACGTCGAGCGCGTAATGCACGAGACGGGCCTGTCGGCCAAAGAAGCGACCAAGCAGTCCATGCGCGAGATCACCTCGGCGCTGGTGGGCATTGGCGTGACGCTGTCGGCGGTGTTTGTGCCTATGGCCTTTTTTGGCGGCTCGACGGGCGTCATTTACCGCCAGTTTTCCATCACCATCGTTGCGGCCATGGCGCTGTCGGTGTTTGTGGCGCTGACGCTGACGCCCGCACTGTGCGCCACGATCCTGAAAGTGCCTGCGCATGCCGGGCAGGAGCGGCGGATCCGTCGGGGCGTGCTGGGCATTGGCGACCGCTTTTTTGCCTGGTTCAACCGCAGCTTTGACAGCACGGCGCTGCGCTACCAGAACCGTGTGGCCTGGATGCTGCAGCGCGCCAAGCGCATGCTGCTGATTTTTGTGGCCGTGCTGGCTGCCATGTGGGTGCTGCTGGAGCGCCTGCCCACGTCCTTCCTGCCCGATGAGGACCAGGGCTTTGTCACCGTCAACATCAACCTGCCCGCAGGTGCCTCGGATGCGCGCCTGCAGCTGGTGCTTGACGAAGTGCGGCGTTACTTCATGCAGCAGGACGAGGTGGTCAGCTTCAACCAGGTCTCGGGCCTGAGTGGTGACCAGAGCTCGGCGCGCGCCTTTGTGCGCCTCAAGCCCTGGGAGCAGCGGCCCCTGCCCAGTCAGGGCGCGGCGCAGGTGACACACCGCGCCAACCAGGAACTGGGCCATATCCGCGACGCGCGCATCTTCGTCAGCATGCCCCCGGCCGTGCGCGGCCTGGGTTCGAGCGCGGGCTTTAACGTCATGCTCAAGGACGTTGGGGGGCTGGGTCACGAGGCGCTGCTGGCAGCCAAGGACGAATTCCTGGCCAAGGCGCGCCAGTACCCGGAGCTGACCAGCGTGCGCAGCACCAATCTGGACGATGCCACCGAGCTGCGCCTGCAGATCGATGACCGCAAGGCCGCTGCCCTGGGCCTGGCCTACAACGACATCAACAGCACGCTCTCCAGTGCCATGGGCGGCACCTATGTGAACGACTTCCTGCACAACGGCCGCGTCAAGCGCGTCTATATCCAGGGCGATGCCCCGCACCGCATGCTGCCGCAGGACATCAACGACTGGAGCGTGCGCAACAAAAACGGCGAGATGGTGCCGTTTGGCGTCTTCTCCAGCAGCTACTGGGCCTATGGCTCACCCCAGCTGATGCGCTATAGCGGCGCGGCGGCCTATGAAATCGTGGGCAGCGCAGCACCGGGTGTGAGTTCAGGCGTGGCCATGCAGATCGTGGAGGACATTCTGCGCACCCTGCCGGCGGGCATCGGCTATGAGTGGACCGGCGCTTCGCTGCAGGAACGCCAATCGGGCGCTCAGGCGCCGGTGCTGTATGCCATCTCCATCCTGTTCGTCTTCCTGTGCCTGGCAGCGCTGTATGAAAGCTGGACGGTGCCGCTGTCGGTGATGCTGGCGGTGCCGCTGGGCATTCTGGGGGCGCTGCTGGCCACCTACATGCGCGGTCTGACCAATGACGTGTACTTCCAGGTGGGGCTGCTGACCACCATGGGGCTGGCGTCCAAGAACGCCATCCTGATCGTGGAATTTGCCGTGCAGCTGCAGGAGCAGGGCCGCAAGCTGCTGGACGCCACGGTGGAGGCAGTACGCCTGCGCCTGCGGCCGATTCTGATGACCTCGCTGGCCTTTGGCTTCGGCGTGCTGCCGCTGGCACTGGGTACGGGCGCAGGTGCCGGGGGGCGCAACGCCATCGGCACAGCGGTACTGGGTGGCATGCTCGCTTCCACGGTGCTGGGCCTGTTCATGGTGCCGGTGTTCTTCCTGCTGGTGCGTACCTGGTTTCAGGGGCGGCAGCGGCGCGATGATGCCGCCGGCCCCGGCCAGCCGCACACCGGCAGCAGCGTAGGTGGTGCAGTATGAATAAAAATGCAAAAAACATAGCTGCTGGCGCTTGCAGGACGGGCGTTACAGCCATTTTTTCCTTGATTTTGCTGGGCTGCAACTTTGCCCCCAGCTACGAGCAGCCCGAGGGCATGGTGCCCACCGCGCTGCGCAGCGGCGCTGCGTCGGAACCTGCAGCTGAGGCCGCCGAGCCGGATCTGGCCTGGGTGGCCACCCTGGACTGGGTGCAGGACGAGCGCCTGCGCCAGGTGCTGGCCCTGGCGCTGACCCACAATCGCGACTTGCGCGTGGCGCTGGAGCATGTGGAGCGGGCGCGCGCGCAGTACGGCATTGCCCGCGCCGATTTGCTGCCCAGCCTGAGCGCCCAGCTTGAAGGGCGGCGCAGCCGCAACGCGGCCGACCTCTCGGGCGGAGACAGCCGCGTCAGCGAGCAGGTTTCTGCCAACATTGGCCTGGCCAGTTACGAAATCGACCTGTGGGGCCGTGTGCGCAACCTCAAGGACGCGGCCTGGCAGCAGTTCCTGCAGGAAGAGGCCAACCGGCGCAACGTCCAGATCACCCTGGTGGCCGAAGTGGCCAATGCCTGGCTGAATCTGGCCGCTGACCAGGAGCGCCTGCAGCTGGCGCAGCAAACCCTGCAGGCCCGTGCCAAATCGCACGATTTGACGCAGCGCATGTGGGAGCTGGGGGCTGCCTCCGGCCTGACCCGGGCGCAAAGCCAGAGCAGCCTGCACAGCGCACAGGGCGATGTGGCGCGCTACAGCGTACAGCTGGAGCGCAGCCGCAATGCCTTGCAACTGCTGCTTGGGGTGCCCCTGCCAGCGGCCTTGCAGCCCACGCCGGGAGCGCTGCTGCAGGATGTGGCGCTGCTGCAGGACGTGCCGGCGCAGTTGCCCTCCAGTGTGCTGTTGCAGCGCCCTGACGTGCAGGCTGCCGAGCATGCCCTGCGTGCGCAGAACGCCCAGATTGGCGTAGCGCGCGCGGCCTTCTTTCCCAGCATCAGCCTGACGGCCAGCGTGGGCAGCGGCAGCACCGAACTGGACGGGCTGTTTACCGGCCCCAACCGCACCTGGAGCTTCGTGCCGCTGCTGAAGCTGCCGATCTTTTCCGGCGGGCGCTTGCGGGCTGGTGTCGAGGTGGCGCAGGCCAATCAGCGCGCAGCCGTGGCCCAGTACGAAAAGGCCGTGCAGACGGCCTTCAGGGAAGTGGCCGACGTGCTGGCCGACCGCGCCCAGTGGCAGGCGCGCCTGGATGCGCAAAACGCCGTGGTGGCCAGCACCGCCCAGGTGCAGCAACTGTCGCAGGCGCGTTTTGAGGCCGGGGCCGATGACTACCTGGTCGTGCTCGATGCCCAGCGCAGCCTGTATGCTGCCCAGCAAGGCCTGATCGATCTGCGGCTGGCCGAACAGCAAAACCGCATTACCTTGTGGAAGGTACTGGGGGGCGCCCGGCGCGCGCCCGAGGAAGGATGAGAGTCGAATGAGTGGCTACTTTGAAGCCCAGCATGAGCGCATCGAGGGCATGCTCACGGCGCACCTGCTGGATGTGGTGGGCGGCGACTTTGCCCAGGCCCGGACTCGGCTGGTGCAGTGGCGCGCTGCGCTGGATGAGCATATCCGCATCGAAAACCACGAGCTGCTGCCCCATGTGCCCGCGGGCGCGCGCTGGGCGGCCAGGGTGTACCTGCTGGAGCACGAACGCATCAGCGCCCTGGCCGACGACTACGCCCAGCGCCTGCAGCGCGTGCTGGAGCAGCCTCCGCTGGATGAGCTGGCCCGGCGCCGCGCCAGCCTGTATCTGCTGGATGCCGCCCATGCCCTGCGCCACGTCATCGAACACCACCACGAGCGCGAGCACACCGCCCTGGCGCAGGAGCTGCCGCTGGATCTGCAACAAAAGGTTTGGTCGGCAGTGCCGCTGGAGGAGGGCGCATGGACGCAGTGACCGACAACGCACCCGCCTTGCGCACCGCATCGACCCTGGTGGCGTTGCCGGCCGGGCAGGTGTTTGTGCAGCGCTGGCAGCCTGAGGCAGCGCCGCAGGGCAGCGCCGCATGCCCCATCGTGCTGCTGCACGAGTCGCTGGGCTCGGTCGGGCAGTGGCGCGATTTTCCAGTCCGGCTGGCTCAGGCCACGGGGCGTGAAGTGCTGGCCTACGACCGCCTGGGCTTTGGCCGCTCCAGTGTGCGCAGCGATGCGCCCAGTCTGCAATTCATCGAGCAGGAGGCACAGCAGCACTTTCCGGCCCTGATGGCCGCTCTGGGCTTGCCGCGCTATGCCCTGCTGGGGCACAGCGTGGGTGGGGTGATGGCATTGCAGATTGCCGCCACCCATCCCGCACAGTGCCAGGCGGTGCTGTCGCTGTCGGCCCAGGCCTGGGTGCAGCCGCGTACGCTGGAGGGCATACGGGCGGCGCAGCGGTTTTTTGCCGACGCCCAGCAGTGGGCACGCCTGCAAAAGTGGCATGGCGAGCGCATGGACTGGGTCTTTCGTGCCTGGACGGATGTGTGGCTGCACCCGGACTTTGCCGGTTGGTCGCTCGACAACGTGCTGCCGCGTGTGACCTGCCCGGTGCTGGCCATCCACGGCCGGCGCGATGAGTACGGCAGCACGGAATTTGCCCAGCGCATTGCTACAGGGGTGGCGCGTGGCGAGGTGCTGCTGCTCGATTGCGCCCACCACCCGCACCGTGAGCAGACCGCACAGGTGCTGGCGGCGGCCCGGGATTTCCTGCGTCGCACGCTGGATTGATCCCCATGCGCACGGCATGCAACCCTGACGGGTGCTGACCATCCCGATGGATACCGCACAGGCACTGTGGCAGGCGTGGCAGACATGGCTGCTGGATGGTCACGTGACCCTGGTGCTGTCCCTGATCTGGACGGCCTACGGGTTGCTGGTGGCCGTGTGGATTCTGCTGGAGCGGCGTGCGCCCCTGGCCACGCTCAGCTGGCTGCTGGCCATGATGGCGCTGCCGGTGGTGGGCCTGCTGGTGTATTTCATCTTTGGGCCCCGGCGCTTCCAGCGCCAGCGCCTCAAGCGCCTGCGCAGCCGCCGCAAGTGGCGCATGCGCCGCAGCATGGCGCGGTTGCGCGACAAGGTCCCCCAGGCGCCGCCGCAGTTGCAGCAACTGGTCCGGCTGGCAAGTGCGGCGTCGCTGCCGCTGTCCACGGCGCAGCGTGTGGAGCTGCTGGTCGGCGGGGCCGATACGCTGGATGCCATCGTGCGCGCCGTCTCCCGGGCGCAGCACCACGTGCATCTGGAGTACTACATCTTCGAGCCCGATACCACCGGCCAGCGCCTGCTGGCGGCGTTGACCGAGCGTGCTGCCGCTGGCGTGCAGGTGCGGCTGCTGGTCGATGCCCTGGGCTCCAAGCGCCTGGGCCGGCGCCACTACCAGGCGTTGCTGGATGCCGGGGGCGAAGTGGCGCTGTTTCACCCCCCCAGGCTGGGCCTGGGGCGGCGCATGCGCCCGGTGATCAACTTTCGCACCCACCGCAAGATCGTCGTGGTCGATGGCGTGCTGGGCTTTACCGGCGGCGTGAACATCACCGACCAGGAGGACAAGCGTCAGAACCCCAGGGCCTACCACGATATCCACATCCAGCTGCAAGGCCCGGTGGTGGGCTGGCTGCAGCATCTGTTCCTGGAGGACTGGGCCTACGCGCTGGACTACCGCCACCACAGCCTGCCCGACGACTTCGAGTATCTGCTGCCGGTGCAGCACAACGGCTCTTACGTGGCGCAGATCATGGCCTCCGGCCCCGACAGCTCGCTGGAGGCGATCCACCGCGTGCTGGTCTCGGCCATCCACGTAGCGCAGCAACGGCTGTGGCTGGCCACGCCGTACTTTGTGCCGACCGAGGCAGCCATGCTGGCGCTGACCAATGCTGCCCTGCGCGGGGTGGACGTGCGCGTGCTGGTGCCCCGGCACTGCGATTCGCTGCTGGTGACGGCCGCTGCGCGCTCCTATTTCGACGAACTGCTGGAGTGCGGCGTGAAGGTCTTTGAATACCAGGGCCGCATGCTGCATGCCAAGACCATGGTGGTGGACGACATGCTGGGCATGGTCGGCACGGCCAACTTCGACAACCGCAGCTTTCGCCTGAACTACGAGGTCTGCGCCCTGGTGTACAACGTCCTGTTCACCCAGCAACTGGCCCAGCAGTTCGAGCAGGACCTGCTGCACGCCCGCCCGGTGGCCTATGGCCGCGCCAAGCCCTTCCTGCACCGCCTTGCCGAAGCCGTGGCGCGGTTGTTTTCGCCCTTGCTCTGAGCGCGTCACGTTGCAGCAGGTGGGGCGTGGTGCTGTGTGGACAGAACACGCACCGAAACCGGTGCGCAGCAGGCATACTTGCGCCCCATGCCTGAACCCACCTTTCTGTGGCACGACTACGAGACTTTTGGTGCCAATCCCCGCTACGACCGCCCCGCACAATTTGCCGCTGTGCGCACCGACATGCAGCTGCGCCAGATTGGCGAGCCACTGGTGCTGTACTGCAAGCCATCGCCGGACTACCTGCCCAGCCCCGAGGCTTGCCTGATCACCGGCATAACGCCTCAGCAGTGCCTGGCCGAAGGCGTCAGCGAGGATGCCTTTGCGCGCAAGATCGAGCAGGCCTTCAGCCAGCCGGGCACGATTGGCGTGGGCTTCAATACCATCCGCTTTGACGATGAAGTCACGCGCCACCTGTTCTGGCGCAACCTGATCGACCCCTACGCGCGCGAGTGGCAGAACGGCTGTGGCCGCTGGGACATTCTGGACGTGGTGCGCATGATGTACGCGCTGCGTCCCGAGGGCATGCAGTGGCCGAAGAAGGAGGATGGCAGCGTCTCCTTCAAGCTGGAAGACCTGGCCCGCGTCAACGGCCTGTGGCACGAAAAGGCGCACGATGCCCTGAGCGACGTGCAGGCCACCATCGCCCTGGCGCGCCTGATGCGCCAGTTGCAGCCCAAGCTGTTCGACTTTGCCCTGGGGCTGCACAAAAAGGATCGGGTGCTGGAGGAGCTGGGGTTGCCTGCCACGGCAGCGCAGGCGCGCCCCTTCCTGCACGTCAGCGGCATGATTCCAGCCGAGCGTGGCTGCATCACCGTGATGTGGCCGCTGGCCCAGCACCCCACCAACAAGAACGAGATCATCGCCTGGGATCTGCGCGCCAACCCCAGCGAGCTGGCCACGCTGGATGCCGAGGCGCTGCGCCTGCGCCTGTTCACGCGCGCAGCCGACCTGCCCGAAGGCGTCACGCGCCTGCCCATCAAGAGCATTCACCTCAACAAATCGCCGATGGTGGTACGCAACCTCAAGACCCTCACGCCGCAGATGGCGCAGCGTTGGGGGCTGGACATGCAGGCCTGTGTGCAGCACGCTCTGATTGCCCGCGACCTGCCCGACATGAGCGCGCTGTGGCGCCAGGTGTACGCACCGCAGGAAAGCATGGATCCGGTGGATGTGGAGCAAAACCTCTACGGCGGCTTTGTCGGCCCGCAGGACCGGCGCCGCCTGCAACAGCTGCGCGAGCTGCTGCCGCAGGAGCTGGCCGTGGACAACACCGGCTTTGACGATCCGCGTCTGCCGGAGCTGGTGTTTCGCTGGCGCGCGCGCAACTGGCCCGAGAGCCTGCGCCCCGAAGAGCAGCAGCGCTGGCGCGAGCATTGCGCCCGGGTGCTGCTGCACGGCCAGGGCGGAGCGCGCACGGCCGAGCAGCTGTCGGTGTTGATCGACGAGTTGTCCGAAACCGTGGACGAGGCCGGCGAGGAAATTCTGGGCGCCCTGTACGACTGGGTCGAAATGGTGATGCCCGAAGCGTGACACAATTACACGTTTCCCCTGATGACTTTTTTGCCACCTTGTGTGGCGGTCGCCGTGGCGCCTGGGTGCCTCGGCGGCCTGGTGTCCTTGCTCCATGCGTTTTCCTCCGGCCCGTACCCTGACTGCCCATGCTGGCTGGCGCGCCCGTGCGCTGGCCTGCTGGCTGGCGCTGCTTGTGGTACTGGCGCCGACGCTGGGGCGCATGCACGGGGTGCTGCACCTGCCGCCCAGCGCATTGCTGCTGGCGCCGCACCTGGCTGCAGATACGTCGGGGACTGCAGAGGCGGCATCCGGCAAGCTGCTCTCCCTGTTCCAGCACCATGCCGTGCTCGACTGCTGGGAGCTGGAGCAACTGGGCCACGGCCACGACCTGCAGCCCTTTGTCTGGCAGGGGGCTGCTCCCGCACCAGAGGCCATCCCGGCCTGGCACCCCAGCCCTGCGGCCAGCGCAGCCGCACCCAGGCCCTTTCACGCGCGCGCACCGCCTGCCGGTTGCATGGTCTGACAACGACCACTCTCTCCTCGCTTTTATTCCTTGAAAGATAGCTGCAGGCGCTTGCTGGACAAGCGTTTGCGCCCAGTTTGTTTGCGAATGGCCTAGCGCCGCAGACAGGCGTCCGCATGCCTGTGTGCGGGGCTGCGCCGTGCGCATTGGAGATGCAGACATGCAACCCGTTATTTCCCGATCCATTTCCCGCTCTGTTTCCCGTTCCCTGAAGATGCAGCCCGTGGCGCTGGCTGCGTTGCTGTGCGCGCTGGCACCTGCCCAGGCGCAAGAACCATCGCAACCGGTAGCCGCCCAGGACCCCGCCCCCGCCACGCTGGCCGAAGTCACCGTCACCGGCCTGCCCATGGGCGCGGCCGACATGGCCGCCCCGGTGAGCGTGCTGGAAGAAGAAACCTGGCGCCTGCGCCGCGCCGCCACCCTGGGCGAAAGCCTGACCGGTGAACCCGGCATCCAGGCCACGCACTTTGGCGCCGGAGCCTCCCGCCCCGTCATTCGCGGCATGGATGGCCCACGCGTGGGTGTGCTGGCCAATGGCATGGAGCTGCACGATGCCTCCACCGTCAGCCCCGACCACGCCGTGGTCACCGAGCCACTGCTGGCCGACAAGGTCGAAGTGCTGCGCGGCCCTGCTGCCCTGGTGCATGGCGGCGCCGTGGGCGGCGTAGTCAACGTGGTGGACCGCAAGATCCCCACCGCCGTGCCCGGCAATGGCGTGGAAGGCGCTGCCGAAGTGCGCTGGAGCAGCGCTGCGCGGGAGCGCGCCGGTGTCTTTGGACTGACCGCTGGCCAAGGCCCGCTGGCCGTGCGCGTTGAAGGCGCCAGCCGCCGCGCAGGCGACTACCGCGTCGGCTCTGGCTGGGACGCTGGGCGCCGCGTGGCTGGCAGCTTCAACGATGGCGACACCGGCAGCATCGGCCTGTCGTGGATCGGCCGTGATGGCTACCTGGGCGTGGCTTACACGCGCCAGCAGGCGCAGTACGGACTGCCCGGCCACTCGCACGACTTTGAAGGCTGCCATCTGCACGGCCTGCATCTGCATTGCGGCTCGCATGGCGATCATGGCCACGACGATCACGATGACCACGACGGCCATGACCACGATCACGACCATGGCGTGCCCAACGTCGATATGACCAGCCACCGCTGGGATGTGCGCGGCGAATGGCGCGCGCCCTGGCAAGGGGTGGAGGCGCTGCGCCTGAACGCCAGCCACACCCGCTATGGCCACGATGAGATCGAGGGCGATGAGGTCTCGACCAGCTTCCGCAACCGCGCGCACGACCTGCGCCTGGAGCTGCAACACGCCCCGCTGGCTGGTTGGCGCGGCGTGTGGGGCATCAGCACCGGGCAGCGGCGCTTTAGCGCCGATGGCGCCGAGGCCTACGTCAAGCCCACCGACACGCGCCGCCTGAGCCTGTTTGCGCTGGAAGAGTACGCCGTGGGCGACTGGCGCTTCCAAGCCGCACTGCGCCACGACCGCCAGCGCGTGCGTGCGCAGGAGCTCGATGACGAGCGCAAGCACCACGGCACCTCGGCCTCGGTGGGCGCGGTGTGGCGCTTTGTGCCTGGCTACCAGGCCAGCGCGTCGCTTAGCCGCGCCCAGCGCATGCCCACCGCCGAAGAGCTGTACGCCAAGGGCATCCACATGGCCACCGGCACTTACGAGCTGGGCAACCAGCAGCTGAAAAAAGAAACCAGCCAGGCGCTGGAGCTGGGCCTGGGCAAGACCAGTGGTGCCACGACGTGGAAGCTGCAGGCCTATCACTACCGCATCAAGGGCTATATCTACGGCCAGACGCTGGATGTCGACCACGACAACGGCTTGCAGCTGCTGCAATACAGCCAGCGCGATGCGCGCTTTACCGGCATGGAAGCGCAGGTGCGCCAGCAGCTTGGCCGCCACTTGGGCGTCAGCCTGTGGGGCGATGTGGTGCGTGCCAAGCTGGCCCACGCGGGCGGGCCGCTGCCACGCATTCCCGCTGCGCGCGTGGGTGTGCGCCTGGACGCCAGCTGGCAAGGCTGGGAAGGGCAGGCTGAATGGACGCAGACCCTGCGCCAAAACCGCATTGCCGCGTATGAGTCGCGCACTGGCGGCTACGGCATGCTCAATCTGAGCGTGTACAAGGCCATCGACGGCACGCCGTGGCAGTTCTATGTCAAGGGCGAGAACCTGACCAACCGCCTGGGCTTGGCGCACACGTCCTTTATCAAGCACGCCGCACCGCTCAAGGGCCGCAACCTGACGCTGGGGCTGCGCGCCGAGTTCTAAGCGCTGCCAACGCGCGCTGATGCGCGCAACCGGGCCGGTACAGGAAGATTGCACCTGTGCCGACCCGTCATAAACTCCAAGGAAAAAATAGCTGCTACCGCTTGCTGCACCTTGGTTTCAGGGATAAAACACCTTGAAACTTAGGTTGCAATAGCGGTAGCAGCTATATTTTTTAAGTTTTAGCGCTGGGCTTCAGGGCTGGAACACTGGCCCCGTCAGGCGCTGGCCAGCGCGGATGCCCTTTTGCGCAAACCAGCCCTGGTTCATCTCCAGCACAAAGCGCACCGGCTCGCTGGAGCAGTGCGATGTTTCATCCAGCGGCTGCATGTCGGCCAGGTTGGTGATGCGGCCATCGTCGGCGACAAAGGCGGCCGTGAGCGGCAGCAGCGTGTTCTTCATCCAGAAGCACTGCACGGCCGGGCGCTCAAAGACAAACAGCATGCCTTCGTGCGCAGGCATGCTCTGGCGGTGCATCAGGCCGATCTGGCGCTCCACCGGGCGGCTGGCCACCTGGGCATCGATGCGGAACATCCCGGCGCGCAGCTCCACGCGCGGCAGGTCCATCTGAGGCATGTTTTGCGCCAGGGCAGGCAGGCTGGCTGCGGCCAGGGCCAGCAGGCAGAAGGTGCGGCGCAGTGCTTGAAAGGGAAAAGTGGTCATACGCGGGCAAGAACAAGGGTTGGCTACAGGCTCAGGCAATGCACCTGCGTGCTGTGCGGATCGGCCAGAAAGCGGCGCAGCGTCAGCGCCACGGTGCGAAACGAGAGCGTCTCCCACGGGATTTCATCGGGTGCAAACAGGCGCGCTTCGATGGTTTCGATGCCAGGGGCAAACTCCAGGCTGCGCAGGCGTGCGCAGAAGTAGATGTGTACCTGGCCCACGTGCGGCACGCTGATGATGGAAAACAGCCGCCCCATTTCAATGTCGGCGCCGGCTTCCTCATCGGTTTCGCGGGCGGCGCCTTCCTCCAGGGTTTCGTTGAGTTCCATGAAGCCGGCAGGCAGGGTCCACGTACCCCAGCGCGGTTCGATGTTGCGTTTGCACAGCAGGATGCGGCCATCGTCGGCCACAGGGATGGTGCCCACCACGTTGAGCGGGTTCTGGTAGTGGATGAAGCCGCAATGCGTGCAGATGGCGCGCTGGCGCGTGTCGCCATCATCGGGCAGGGCCAGATGGGTGCGGTGGCCGCAGCGGCTGCAGAAATCAATGGCCGAAGGGGTGTACATGGCGCTACCTGCCTTCGCGCTAGAGCACACGCACCTGCAGCGGCGCCAGACCTGCCACCTGCGCCTGCAACTGGTCACCGCGCTGCACGGCACCCACCCCGGCGGGGGTGCCGGTCATGATGAGGTCGCCCGCCTGCAGCTCCCACGCTTGCGAGAGGTGGGCAATGACTTCGGCAATCTTCCAGATCAGATCGCGCGTGTTGCCGCTCTGGCGCAGCTCGCCATTGACCTGCAGGTGGATGTCGGCCTGCTCGATGGCACCGGCCTGTGCCGCAGGGGTGAGGGCGCCGATGGGGGCGCTGGCCTCAAAGCCCTTGGCAATGCACCAGGGGCGGCCCTGTTTTTTGAGCTGCGCCTGCAGGTCGCGGCGCGTCATGTCCAGGCCCACGGCGTAGCCCCAGATGTGTTGCAGCGCATCAGCAACGGCAATATCGCGGCCACCACGGCCCAGGGCGACAACCAGCTCGACCTCATGGTGCAGATCCTGCGTCAGGCTGGGGTAGGGCATGTCCACGGCGCCATCGGCAGTGGCGGGCAGTGCAGCATCGGCGGGCTTGAGGAAGAAGAAGGGGGCTTCGCGGCCAGTGAAGCCCATCTCCTGGGCGTGTTCGGCGTAGTTGCGGCCGACGCAGTAAATGCGGTGGATGGGGAAGCGCTGGGTGTGTCCCACGATGGCCAGGCTGGGCGTCGGGGCGGGGGGGAAAACAAAATCCATGGAAAAACTCGCTCACGACCTGCGGGGGCAGGCGTCGGGGTTCAAGTGTGCCACGCCTGCATGCCAGGGCTGGGCAAAGTCCCGCAGCGCTTATGCTGCGGGTATGAGGCATCCTGCGACCGACCATCATCCCGTTCCCGCCGATTGGCTGATCCCGCGCTGGCCCGCAATTGCGGGCGTGCAGGCAGTGTTCACCACCCGCCAGGGGGGGCACAGCCAGGCGCCGTGGGACAGCTTCAACCTGGGCACCCATGTGGGGGATGACGCAGTGGCTGTGGCCCGTAACCGTCAGCAATTGCACGATTGCCTGAGCACCCTGTCCGGACGGGCAGTGCAGGCGCACTTCATGGAACAGGTGCATGGCTGGGCCGTGCACGCCCTGCCGGGTGAGGGCGGTGCGCTCCGTGGTGATGCCTGTGTGACGGCCACGGCTGGCCAGGCCTGCACCATCATGGTGGCCGACTGCCTGCCGGTACTGATCGCCCACCGTCAGGTGGGGGTGGTGGGCGCGGCCCATGCCGGTTGGCGTGGCTTGCTGGGTCAAGAGGGCTACGGCGTGCTCGAAGCCCTGTGGGACGCCTACTGCCGTCTGCTGCGTCAGCACGGTGCGGCCATCGGCTCCGATGCCAGCACCGTGGCCGCACAAACCCAGGTCTGGCTGGGGCCCTGCATTGGCCCTCGTGCCTTTGAGGTGGGTGCCGAGGTGTACCAGGCCTTTACCCGGCAGGATCGGCAGGCACAGCGTTGCTTCACGGCAGCCGCGCAGCCGGGCAAGTGGTATGCCGATCTGGCCGGGCTGGCGCGCCAGCGCTTGCACAGGCTGGGGCTGCAGGCGCTGTACGGCAACGACTCCAGCACCGAGTGGTGCACGTTCAGCAATCCGTCACGATTTTTCTCGCACCGACGCGATGCTGCCGTCCTGGGCAGCACCGGGCGCATGGCTGCCGTCATCTGGCGCAGTTGAGGGGGCTGCGGCGGCTTGTTGTGCTGCCTCCCAGGCGCGTTGCTCTTCCAGGCGTCTGGCGTGCAGGCGGCGTTTGCGCTCGGGCGTGCCCAGGATGTACATCAGCAGGGCGCAGGGCAGCACGCCATACAGCAGAAAAGTGATACAGGCGCCCAGCACGCTGCCGTTGGTGGCGGTGGCTTCAACCAGAGCCATCATGAGGGCGACGTACAGCCAGGCAATTGCAATGAGGTACATGGATCGATAGCAGGGGAAAAAGGGATAAAACGTCGTTGTCGTGCATGTGTGGATGCGGGTGGTATGCACATGCAGGTGGTAAAGTGCAAGCTGAACTTATACGGAGATACCAGGCAGGAAGGCTTGGTCGGAGAGTGCCGATATGGTTCGGTGTGGCATGCATTGTCGGACTGAAATTCTTTGGCAATAATCCAACTAGGGATGGAAATCTGGAATTGCTGCTCTATGTTTTCAGCCGTCCTGCGTATTTGTTATTTTCCGAAACATACTCACTACATATAAGGAAGACCGTTCCATGACATCCGACCCCTTGTGGACCGAAGGCGTACAGCAGTTCTTCACCGATCACTGGGCCAAGGCCATGCAGACCTTTGCCCAGGCTGCTCCTGGCGCCAACCCCGGTGCTGGCGCAGCCGTGCCGCCAGCGGTGCAGTTTGATGCCGCCAGGCTGCAGCAGTTGCAGCAGCAATACATTGAACAGGCCAGCAAGCTGTGGACTGCTGGTGTGGGTGCCACGCCCCCGGTGCCCAAGGACAAGCGCTTTGCCGGCGAGGGCTGGACGAAGAACCCGCTGGCCGCATTCACGGCAGCAGCCTACATGCTCAACGCGCAGGCCCTGACCGGCATGGCCGAAGCGGTGCAGGCCGATGAGAAAACCCGCCAGCGCATTCGCTTTGCCGTCGATCAATGGGTGGCGGCCATGTCGCCCAGCAATTTCCTGGCACTAAATCCGGATGCGCAGCAAAAAGCCATCGAAACCAAGGGCGAAAGCCTGTCGCGGGGCTTGCAGAATATGCTGCAGGACATGGCCAAGGGCTATGTCTCGATGACCGATGAAAGCGTTTTTGAAGTCGGCAAGAATGTCGCCACCACCGAAGGTGCGGTGGTGTATGAAAACGATATTTTCCAGCTGATTGAATACAAGCCCTTGACTTCCAAGATGTATGAGCGCCCATTCCTGCTGGTGCCGCCATGCATCAACAAGTTCTATATTCTGGATTTGCAGCCGGAAAACTCGTTCATTCGCTATGCCGTCAGCCAGGGCCATCGCACGTTCGTCATCAGCTGGCGCAATCCGGATGCTTCCTGTGCTCACCTGACGTGGGACGATTACATCGAGCGCGCCGTGATCGAGGCCATCAACGTGGTGCAGGAGATCACCGAGGCCGAGCAGATCAACGCCCTGGGTTTCTGCGTGGGCGGCACCATGCTGGCCACGGCCCTGGCCGTGCTGGCTGCGCGCGATCAGCACCCTGTGGCTAGTGCCACGTTCCTGACGACGCTGCTGGACTTCACCGACACCGGCATCCTGGACGTGTTCATCGACGAGGCCTTTGTGCAGTCGCGTGAGCTGCAGATGGGCAAGGGCGGCCTGCTCAAGGGACAGGAACTGGCAGCCACCTTCAGCTTCCTGCGCCCCAACGATCTGGTCTGGAACTACGTGGTCGGCAACTACCTGAAGGGTGAGACGCCCCCGGCCTTCGACCTGCTCTACTGGAACAGCGACTCCACCAATCTGCCCGGCCCGTGGTATGCGTGGTACCTGCGCAATACCTACCTGGAAAACAACCTGATCAAGCCGGGCAAGCTCACGGTCTGTGGCGAGTCCATCGACATGGGCAACGTGGACCTTCCGGTGTACATCTACGGCTCGCGCGAAGACCACATCGTGCCGATCAACGCCTCCTACGCCGCCACCCGCGTGCTGCCGGGCGACAAGCGCTTCGTCATGGGCGCTTCCGGCCACATCGCCGGTGTGATCAATCCCCCGGCCAAGAACAAGCGCTGCCACTGGCTCCGCGAGGATGGCGCCTTGCCCGACTCGCTGGAAGAGTGGCTGGGCGGCGCCGAGGAAAAGCCAGGCAGCTGGTGGTCGGACTGGGCCGAATGGCTCAGGGGCCATGCCGGCAAGCAGGTGGCAGCGCCCAAGCGCTATGGCAAGGGCACCAAATACAAGGCGCTGCAGGATGCTCCGGGCAGCTATGTGCTGAAAAAAGCCTGATTTCTCAACCTTCAACCCCCTAGGAAGTTATATGGAAGACATCGTTGTCGTTTCTGCCGTCCGTACCCCCGTTGCCAAGTTCGGGGGCAGTCTGGCCAAGGTGAGCGCCCCGGAACTGGGCGCTGTGGTGATCAAGGAAGCCCTGGCACGTGCCAAGGTGGGTCTGGATCAGGTGGGTGAGGTCATCATGGGTCAGGTGCTGGCTGCTGGTGTGGGCCAGAACCCGGCACGTCAGGCCATGATGAAGGCCGGTGTGGCCAAGGAAACCCCGGCCATGACCATCAACGCCGTGTGCGGCTCGGGCCTGAAGGCCGTGATGCTGGCCGCCCAGGCCGTGGCTACGGGCGACAGCGAAATCGTGGTCGCCGGTGGTCAGGAGAACATGAGCCTGTCGCCCCACGTGCTGCAAGGCTCGCGCGACGGTCAGCGCATGGGCGACTGGAAGATGCAGGACACCATGATCGTCGATGGCCTGTGGGACGTGTACAACCAGTACCACATGGGCATCACGGCAGAGAACGTTGCCAGGGAACACGGCATCACCCGTGCCCAGCAGGATGAATTTGCCATTGCCAGCCAGCAAAAGGCCGCCGCGGCGCAGGACGCCGGCAAGTTCAAGGATGAGATCGTTCCCGTGGTGATCCCCCAGCGCAAGGGCGATCCGCTGGTGTTCGACACCGACGAGTACATCAACCGCAAGACCAATCTGGAGGCGCTCTCCGGTCTGCGTCCCGCCTTTGACAAGGCCGGTACCGTGACAGCAGGCAATGCCTCGGGCATCAATGACGGTGCTGCCGCCGTGGTGGTGATGAAGGCCAGCAAGGCTGCCGCGCTGGGCCTCAAACCCCTGGCCACCATCAAGGCCTACGCTACCAGCGGTCTGGATCCGGCCACCATGGGCATGGGCCCGGTGTCGGCCACGCGCAAGGCGCTGGAGCGTGCCGGCTGGTCGGTGGGCGACGTTGATCTGTTCGAGCTCAACGAAGCCTTTGCCGCACAGGCCTGTGCCGTGAACAAGGAGCTGGGTGTTGATCCAGCCAAGGTCAACGTCAATGGCGGCGCCATCGCCATTGGTCACCCCATCGGTGCTTCCGGCTGCCGTGTGCTGGTCACGCTGCTGCACGAAATGCAGCGCCGCGATGCCAAGAAGGGGTTGGCAGCACTGTGCATCGGCGGTGGCATGGGCGTGGCCCTGGCGGTCGAGCGCAGCTGAAGCCTCAAGTGAGCGCGGGCGGCAGCCAGAAGGGTGCCTCCCGCAAGTGGTGTCGAAACAAATCAAGGAGAGAAAGTTATGACTCAGAAAGTGGCTTATGTGACAGGTGGCATGGGGGGCATCGGTACCGCTATCTGCCAGCGTTTGCACGACGACGGCTTCAAGGTGATCGCTGGCTGCGGCCCGACCCGTGACTACCAGAAGTGGCTGGATGAGCAAAAGGCCCTGGGCTACACGTTCTACGCCTCGGTGGGCAACGTGGGCGACTGGGACTCCACCGTGGAGGCCTTCACCAAGGCCAAGGCCGAGCATGGCAGCATTGACGTGCTGGTGAACAACGCCGGCATCACGCGCGACCGCATGTTCGTGAAGATGACGCCTGAGGACTGGCGTGCCGTGATCGAAACCAACCTGAACTCCATGTTCAACGTCACCAAGCAGGTGGTGGCAGACATGGTGGAAAAGGGCTGGGGCCGCATCATCAACATCAGCTCGATCAACGGTGCCAAGGGCCAGGCTGGTCAGACCAACTACTCGGCGGCCAAGGCTGGCATGCACGGCTTTTCCATGGCGCTGGCCCAGGAGCTGGCCAGCAAGGGCGTGACCGTGAACACCGTCAGCCCCGGCTACATCGGTACCGACATGGTGCGTGCCATTCGTGAGGATGTGCTGGAGAAGATCGTGGCCACGATCCCGGTCAAGCGTCTGGGCGAACCCAAGGAAATCGCCTCGATCGTGTCGTGGCTGGCCTCGGATGAGGGCGGCTACGCCACGGGTGCCGAGTTCTCGGTCAACGGCGGCCAGCACATGCAATAAGGCGCTGTCCTGACCAAGCAAAACGCCTGCGATCTGCAGGCGTTTTTTGTTGGGAGCATCCGGTGGATGCCGGGCGAGAGGGCGGCAGGCGCCGCAGCAATTCAGCGCTTGCGGTCGCGCTCGTCTTCGGGCCAGATGGAGGTGGGGATGGTGTTCATGAGAAGGTCTCCTGAGAACTGAGGAAGTGTGCGGGGCCGCTCGGGCAGGCGTTACACGCGTGCAGGGCTGCGCTTGCGATCGCGCTCGTCTTCGGGCCAGATGGTGGTCGGTTGGTTGGCAGTCATGGCATTCACTCCTTGTATGGAGCTACAACGTCGGCTGCATGGGCCTGGTTTACTGCCCGGGCAAATTTTTTTGATTTTTTTGTGTTCCCACACCTGGCTGGTGGCTCCGGTGTCACGCGTTTTCTGCAAAAAAATAGCTGCATGCGCTTGCCTGGCAAGCATTTGCAGCTATTTTGTCTTTGAAGTGCTTGCCAGGTCAGCGCAAGCAGCTATAAAAATTAAACCTTGGTCGGTTCTGCCATGCCTTGGTGGCGCAGCAAGGCATCCAGCTGGGGTGCCCGTCCACGGAAGGCGATGAAGTTTTCCAGGGCGCTGCGGCTGCCGCCACGCTCCAGGATTTCCTTCAGGTAGCGCTGGCCGGTGGCGTGGCTGTGGCTGCCATCGCTGCCTTGCGTTTCTTCAAAGGCGGCGTAGGCATCGGCGGAGAGCACCTCGGCCCACTTGTAGCTGTAGTAGCCCGCAGCGTAACCACCGGCAAAGATGTGGCTGAAGGTGTTGGTGCTGCGGTTGTAGGGCGTGGTGGGCAGCACGGCCACTTCGTCGCGCACGGCATTGAGCAGCGCCAGGTAGTCGCCCGCCGGGTCGTGCTCGGTGTGCAGCAGCATGTCAAACAGCGCAAATTCCACCTGACGCAGGGTTTGCATGCCGGCCTGGAAGTTCTTGGCCGCCACCATCTTGTCGAACAGCGCGCGCGGCAGCGGCTCGCCGGTGCGCACATGTGCCGTCATGTTGCGCAGCACTTCCCACTCCCAGCAGAAGTTTTCCATGAACTGGCTGGGCAGCTCCACCGCATCCCACTCCACGCCGTTGATGCCGCTGACATCCTTTTCCTGCACCTGGGTGAGCATGTGGTGCAGGGCGTGACCCGCTTCGTGGAACAGAGTGATCACATCATCGTGCGTGAGCAGCGCGGGCTGACCGTTCACCCCGTCGGCAAAGTTGCACACCATGTGCGCTACCGGCGTTTGCAGCTGGCCGTTGTCCGGGCGCAGCCAGCGGCTGCGTACATCGTCCATCCAGGCACCGCCGCGCTTGCCGTTGCGTGCGGGCTGGTCCAGGTAGAACTGGGCGATGGTCTGGCCATTGCGCTTCAAGGCGTAGAACTGCACGGCGGGGTGCCAGACCGGGGCGCTGTCGGGCTCGATGCGGACGTCAAACAGGTTTTCGATGATCTTGAACAGGCCGGCGAGCACCTTGGGCGCGGTGAAATACTCTTTGACCTCTTGCTCGTTGAAGGCGTAGCGCTGTTCCTTGAGCTTTTCGGCAATGAAGGTCCAGTCCCAGGGCTGCGGATCGGTGATGCCCAGCTGCTCCTTGGCAAAGGCGCGCAGGTCGCGCACATCCTGCTCGGCGTAGGGGCGCGCGCGGCGGGCCAGATCGCGCAGGAAGTCGATGACCTCCTGCGGCGAGTTGGCCATCTTGGGCACCAGTGAGACTTCGCCAAAATTCTGATAGCCCAGCAGTTGTGCTTCTTCGCGGCGCAGGGCCAGGATTTCCTCAATGATGGCGCGGTTGTCGTACTGCTGGCCGTCGCCCTCGGCCTGGTCAGAAGCGCGCGTGACGTAGGCGCGGTAGAGCTTTTCGCGCAGCGCACCGCTGTGCGCGAACTGCATCACCGGCAGGTAGCAGGGGATTTTCAGGGTGAGCTTGAAGCCTTCCTTGCCCTCGGCCTGTGCGGCGGCGCGGGCGGCCTCCTGCACGTCGCTGGGGATGCCGGCCATCTCTTCGGCGCTGGCGTAATAGGCCCAGCGGTCGGTGGCATCCAGCGTGTTTTCGCTGAATTTTTGCGCCAGGGCGGCGCTGCGTTCCTGGATGGCGGCAAAGCGTTCCTTGGCGGCGCCCTGCAGTTCGGCACCCGAGAGCACGAAGCTGCGCAGTGCGTTGGCGTGGGCCTTGCGCTGCTCGGCGGTCAGGCGGTTGACGTCCATGGCCTTGTACTTGGCGTACAGGCGCTCATCGGCGCCCAGGCGCGTCCAGAACTCGGTCACCAGAGGCAGGGCAGCGTTGAAGGCTGCGCGCAGCTCGGGCGTGTCGGCCACGCTGCTCAGATGGCTGACGGCGCCCCAGGCGCGGCCCAGGGCTTCGGTGGCGGTGTCCAGCTCCTTGGCCACGGCCTGCCATTCGGCGGGGAAGTCGGGGGCGGCGACGGTTTCCAGTGCCGCGCTGGCGCGGGCGATGAGCTGTTCAATGGCGGGGGCCACATGCTCGGCGCGGATCTGATCGAACCGGGGCAGGGCGCTGGTGTCCAGCAGGGGGTTGTCGGAAAGGGTGGGGCTGGCGGTCGCAGCGTCGGTGGTCGCAGTAGTAGTCATGGAAGACATGTTGTGTTGGGCACGGGAGTTTCAAGCCTGGGCACAGCCCCAAACAGGACACAGTGTATGGAGCGTTTTCGCTGGTGCATCCTGCGGCATGCGCTAGCATGTTTATATGTCTGATCCAAATACCCTTTCCCCGTCTGCACTGAGTACGGTGCTGATTCACCACCCTTACCAGGCCCCCGCTGGGTTTGAGGCGCCGCAGCAGCCGGTGCACAAGGCATCGACCGTGCTGTTCCCCGATGTGGCCGCTGTGCGCAGCCGCCGCTGGCTGGATAAAAGCAGCTACACCTATGGCCTGCATGGCACCCCGACCTCGTTTGTGCTGGAAGAGCGCCTGTGCGCCCTGGAAGGTGCGCGCCAGTGTCTGCTGGTGCCCAGCGGTCTGTCGGCGCTGAGCACGGTCTCCATGGCGCTCTTGAGCGCGGGCGACGAGGTGCTGCTGCCCGACAACGCCTACGGCCCGAACAAGGACTTTGCGCAGGTGGAGCTGGCGCGCTGGGGCATCACCCACCGGTTCTACGATCCGATGAGCGTGGACGATCTGCGCGCCAAGATGGGAGCACAAACGCGTCTGGTGTGGCTGGAGGCCGCTGGCTCAGTGACCATGGAGTTCCCTGATCTGCTGGCCCAGGTGCGTCTGTGCAAGGAGCGCGGCGTGGTCTGCGCGCTGGACAACACCTGGGGCGCGGGGCTGGCGTTTGCGCCGTTCGATCTGCTGCGCGATGGTGGCAGCCTGGGCGTGGATGTGTCGGTGCATGCGCTGACCAAATACCCCAGCGGCGGTGGCGATGTGCTGATGGGCAGCATCACCACCTGCGATCAGGCGCTGCACATGCGCATCAAGCTGTGCCACATGCGCCTGGGGCTGGGCGTGGGCGCCAACGATGTGGAGCTGGTGCTGCGTTCCTTGCCCAGCATCGCCCTGCGTTACCACGCGCAGGATCGGACTGCACGCACTTTGGCGCAGGCTTTGCAGCGCCAAAGTGCCGTGGTGCAGGTGTTGCACCCGGCACTGGCTGGTGCCCCTGGGCATGCACACTGGCAACAAGTGTGTGGCGCCGCCCAGAACGGGCAGGGTGCGGCAGCGGGCATCTTCAGCTTTGTGGTCGATGCGCGTTTTGATCAGGGCGCGGTGGACGCGTTCTGCAACCGGCTGCGCTGGTTCCGCCTGGGCTACAGCTGGGGCGGGCACATGAGCCTGGTGATGCCTTATGACCTGGACGACATGCGCCACTGCGGGCGCGGTGCAGTGGCCGCGGGGCGCCTGGTGCGTCTGTGTATCGGCCTGGAAGATGCCGCCGATCTGGAGCGCGACCTGGCCCAGGCTTACGAGGCGGCTTTTGGCTGTGCCTGGATGGCAGCCTGATAAGTAATCAAAAAAGAGAGCTGCTGGCGCTTGCTGGATAAGCGCTGGCAGCTCTTTTTTTGGATTGATTCGCTGGTGTTGTGCCTTCAGGCGTGGCGTACGTCGGCCAGCACCTGGGCACCAAAGTCGGGCCGTTGCAGCCAGGCCAGCACCTGGGCCGCAGCATCTTCGGGCGTGGTGAGCAGCCCCTGGGCATGCAGCTGGTGGAAGCGCTCCTGATCCGGAAAATCCTGCGCGCGGGCGTTGCGCATCTGCACCTGCATGTCGGTGGCAATCACGCCGGGCGCCAGGCTGCATACGCGTGCCCCGTGGGGTTTGCGGGCCTCCTCCAGCGCCAGCGCAGCAGAAAAATTGTCCAGCCCAGCCTTGGCCGCGCAGTAGGTGGCCTGGGACGCCATGGCCCTGCGCCCCAGACCAGAGGAAATGTTGAGGACCTTCTTCGGCAGCGCCCAGTCGGCAGTGGCACGCAACAGGCTGCTGGTCAGCAGCATGGGCGCTTCCAGCCCCACACGCAAGGCGTGGGCGATGGCCGCTGCCTCAATATCGGACAGCGGGGCAATGGACGGGATCACACCCGCGTTGTTGATCAGCTGCACGCTGGCAAAGTCCTGCGGCGTCTGGCTGCGCAGCCAGTGCTCCAGATGCAGGGCAGCTGGTTGTGGCTGGCTTAAATCCAGTTGCCAGTGCTCAAAATGCGCGCCTTGCGGGCAGGCCAAAGGCAGCGGGCCACGCGCGATGGTGATCAGCGTGTGGCCCGGTTGCAGCAGTTGCTCGGCCATGGCATGCCCCATGCCGCGGGAGGCGCCGGTCAGGATGTAGAGATGGTGCGGATTGCGTGTCGTCATCCCCGCATCCTGCCACAAGGGGCATGGCGCCCTCTGGGAGATTCAGCCGCCCAGGTAGGCCTTGCGCACCGCGTCGTTGGTCAGCAGGGCAGCGCCCGTGTCCTCCAGTACCACGCGGCCGTTTTCCAGCACATAGCCACGGTCGGCAATCTGCAGGGCACGGTTGGCGTTTTGCTCGACCAGGAACACGGTCACGCCTTCGTTGCGGATGGTCTGGATGATCTCGAAGATCTGCGCAATGACCAGCGGCGCCAGCCCCAGCGTGGGTTCGTCCAGCAGCAGTAGGCGCGGCTTGCTCATCAAGGCGCGGCCAATGGCCAGCATTTGTTGCTCACCACCGCTCATGGTGCCTGCGCGCTGGGCGGCGCGCTCGCGCAAACGCGGGAACAGGTGGAACACATGCTCAATGCCCGTGGCAATGTCGGCCTTGCTGAGGAAAAAGCCGCCCATTTGCAGGTTTTCGATCACCGTCAGGGCCGGGAAGATGCGCCGCCCTTCGGGGGAGATGGCAATGCCCCTGCGCATGATGAGGTGCGAGGGCAGGCTGGAGATTTCCTCGCCCTCGAAATGCACCGTGCCCGAGGTGGCGCGCGGGTTGCCGCAGATGGTCATGAGCAGCGAGGTCTTGCCCGCGCCGTTGGCGCCGATCAGGCTGACGATCTCGCCCTTGTTCACGTGCAGGCTGACGTGGTCCACGGCGCAGATGGCCCCGTAATGGGTGCACAGCCGATCAACTTCCAGCATGGCGGGCGAAGTGTTTTGGTCGTCGCGCATCAGGCTTCTCCCAGATAGGCCTTGATGACCCTTTCGTTGTTGCGAATCTCTTCGGGCGTGCCCATGGCAATGGGCTTGCCGTACTCCATGACCAGAATGCGCTCGGACACGCCCATGACCAGCCCCATGTCGTGCTCGATCAGCAGGATGGTCACCTGGTACTCATCGCGCAGGCGGCCAATGAGCTGTTGCAGCTCCTTTTTCTCCTGCGGGTTGAGGCCTGCTGCGGGTTCATCCAGCATCAGCAACCGGGGGCCGGTGATCATGCAGCGCGCAATCTCCAGGCGCCTCTGGTGGCCATACGCCAGATTGCCGGCTTCGCGGTTGGCAAATTCGGCAATGCCCATGTAGTTGAGCCAATGCATCGCCCGGGCAATCGATTCCTGCTCCTGGCGACGGTAGCTGGCGGTGTTGAACAGGCCGGCCAGCACGGAGACCTTTTGCCGCTGGTGCTGGGCCACCAGCAGGTTCTCCAGCGCGGTCATGCGCTTGAACAGGCGCACGTTCTGGAAGGTGCGCACCACGCCCCGGCGTGCCACGCTGTGGCTGCCCAGACCGTCCAGGCGCGCGCCTTCCAGGTTGATGCTGCCCGAGGAAGGGGTGTAGAAGCCGCTGATGCAGTTGAACACCGTGGTCTTGCCTGCGCCGTTGGGGCCGATGATGGCAAAGATTTCCTGGGGCTTGAGTTGCAGACCCACGCCATCGACGGCAATCAGGCCGCCAAAGCGCATGCTCAGGTCCCGCACGTCAAGTAAATATTCGCTGTGCATGCTGTGATTCTCTCCGTTCAGGACTTGGGCTGAGGCTCTTGTGGCGGCTCCACATGGATGTGGTTGCGGCGCATGGGCAGCAGGCCCTGCGGGCGCCAGATCATCATGAGGATCATGACCAGACCGAAGATCAGCATGCGGTATTCGGAGAACTCACGTGCCAGCTCGGGCAGCACCGTCAGCAACACTGCGGCGATGATGACGCCCAGTTGCGAGCCCATGCCGCCCAGCACCACGATGGCCAGGATCAGGGCCGACTCGATGAAGGTGAACGATTCGGGGTTGACGATGCCCTGGCGTGCCGCGAAGAACGCGCCGCCAAAGCCGGCAAACATGGCGCCCAGCGTGAAGGCCGAGAGCTTGATGTTCATGGGGCTCAGGCCCAGCGAACGGCAGGCAATTTCGTCCTCGCGCAGCGCTTCCCAGGCGCGGCCGATGGGCATGCGGATCAGGCGACTGCCAATCAGCAGCGTGATGACGGCCAGCAGCAGCGCCATCAGGTACAGGAAGATCACCATGTGCATGGAATTGAAATCCATGCCGAAGAATTGGTGGAAGGTCTGCGCACCTTCGGTGCTGGCGCTGCGCGTCATCTCCAGCCCCAGTACCGTGGGCTTGGGAATGCCGGAGATGCCATCGGGCCCGCCGGTCCAGTCGGTCAGGTTGACCAGCAGCAGGCGGATGATTTCGCCAAACCCCAGGGTGACGATGGCCAGATAGTCACCGCGCAGGCGCAGCACCGGAAAGCCCAGCAGAAAGCCAAACAGTGCAGCCATCACGCCCGACAAGGGCAATGCCTGCCAGAAGCTCCAGCCCGCCCAGTGGTAGAGCAGGGCGTAGGTGTAGGCTCCCACGGCGTAAAAGCCGACAAAGCCCAGGTCCAGCAGACCGGCAAAGCCAACCACGATGTTCAGCCCCAGCGCCAGCATGACGTAGATCAGCGCCAGCGTGGCAATGTCCACGGCGTTGCGCCCGGCCATGAAGGGCCAGATCACTGCCAGCAGCAGCGCGGCAAGCATCAGCGGCTTGACCCAGGGCTGGGGCAGGCGCGGCACCTGGGGCAGGCGCATGGTGTTGGTGAAGCCGTGCAGCGCAGGCTTGCACAGTTGCACCACGAACACGGCCAGGCAGCCCCACAGGACGTAGTTCCAGTGCGGCTGCACACTCAGCCGGCTGCCGGCGCGTTGCAGCTCCAGGCCGAAGATCGGGGTGATGAGCAGTGCGGCAATCACCGTGGCCAGCAAGGCCGGGATAAGGTTGCGTTGAATGTTGCGCAGCATCACACCTTCTCCACTTCAGGTTTGCCCAGCAGGCCGGTGGGACGGAACAACAGGATCAGCACCAGCAGGCCAAAGGCCACGATGTCCTTGTATTCTGAGGAGATGTAGGCCGCAGCCAGGGTCTCGGCCACACCCAGCACGACGCCGCCGAGCATGGCGCCGGGAATGCTGCCAATGCCACCCAGCACGGCCGCCGTAAAGGCCTTGATGCCGGCGATGAAGCCGATGAAGGGGTTGAGCTTGCCCACAGCCAGGGCAATCAGCACACCGCCCACGGCCGCCAGCATGGCGCCCAGCACGAAGGTGAAGGAAATCACGCGGTTGGTGTTGATGCCCAGCAGGCTGGCCATGTGCATGTCCTGCGAGCAGGCGCGGCTGGCGCGGCCCATGCGCGAGTGGCGGATATAGAGCGTGAGCAGCACCATCAGCACCACAGTGACGGCGATGATGAGCACACGGGTGTAGGGGACAAAGACTTCGAAGCCGTCTTCGCTACCAAAGCGGAAGGCGCCGGGCAGCAGGGCAGGCACGGCCATGTCGCGGGCACCCTGGCCCAGGGCCACCCAGTTCTGCAGGAAGATGGACATACCGATGGCCGAGATCAGCGGCACCAGGCGCGGGCTGCCGCGCAGAGGGCGGTAGGCCGTCTGCTCGACAGCCAGACCGTACAGGCCGGTGATGAACATCGCCACCACCAGCATCAGGCCGATGATGGCCCAGACCGGCAGGCCGCTTTGCGTGCCAATGGCCGACAGGGTCACCAGACCCACATAGCCACCGATCATGTAAATCTCGCCGTGCGCAAAGTTGATCATGCCGATGATGCCGTAAACCATGGTGTAGCCAATAGCGATCAAGGCGTAGATGGCCCCCAGTGAGAGGCCGTTGAAGAGCTGCTGTAACAGCTGAGGGAGAAAGTCGTTCATGCGCTTACTTCCGGCCGCAGGCCTCTCGGGGCGCGGCAGTTGCTGGCTTGGAAAACCCGGGAGCGGCTCACACCATCGGACGGGACGCAGCCCCGCGCTTGAGACGCGACGCTCACCGGGCGCGGCCAGGCCAGGTGGCGACGTGTGTCAGGGATGGTGTGAGCGGTTCTAAAAAGCCCACAGACCCGGGGCGGGCGCTGTGGGCAAGTGGGCTCGGAGGGGATTACTTTTCAGCGACGGTCTTGCTGCCATCCTTGTGCCAGGAGTACACGGGGAAGTCGAAGGACTTCAGGTCGCCCTTGGCATCCCAGGAGACTTCACCGGTGGGCATGTTGAAAGAGGTCTTGTGCAGGTAGTCTGCCACCTTGGCGGGGTCGTCACCCACGGCCTTGATGCTCTGGGCAATCACCTGGGTGGCGGTGTAGGAGCCCATCTGGAAGGCGCCGCTGGGGTCGCGCTTCTTGTCCTTGAAGGCCTTGACCAGCTCGGCGTTCTCGGGCTTGGTGGCCGGGTCGGCCGGCAGGGTCACCAGCATGCCTTCCACGGCATCGCCGGCAATGGCGTTGATCTCGGGGTTGCCCACGCCCTCAGGGCCCATCATGCGCACCTTCAGGCCTTGCTCTGCCGCCTGGCGCAGCAGCAGGCCCATTTCGGGGTGGTAGCCGCCGTAGTACACGAAGTCGGCGCCCACGCTCTTGAGCTTGGTGATCACGGCCGAGTAGTCGCTGTCACCGGCGTTGATGCCTTCAAACAGGGCCACTTCCACGTTGGCCTTCTTCAGCTCATCGCGCACCGAGGCGGCGATGCCTTGACCATAAGACTGCTTGTCGTGCAGCACGGCCACTTTCTTGGGCTTGGCTTTTTCAATGATGAATTTCGCTGCCGAAGGGCCTTGCTGATCGTCGCGGCCGATGGTGCGGAAGATGTAGTGGAAGTTCTTGCCCTCAGTCAGGGCAGGGGAAGTGGCCGAAGGTGTGATCACCACCACGCCTTCGTTGTTGTAAATGGGGGCGGCAGCAATGGCCGCGCCCGAGCAGACAGGGCCGACCACGTAATGAATCTTGGCATTGACCACGCGGTTGGCAGCCACGGGGCCTTGTTTGGGTTCGCAGGCGTCATCGACGATGGTGGTCTCGATCTTCTTGCCGTTGATGCCGCCAGCGGCGTTGATTTGCTCCACGGCGGTGGCCACGCCTTCCTTGACCATGTCGCCGTACTGTGTCAGAGGACCAGTGGCAGGGATGACCATGGCAATCTTGATGGTGTCTGCGGCGTATGCCTGCCCCAGCAAGGCGGCGCCAGCCAGGCCCATAGTGGTCACCAGGGAACGCAGACGGAAGGGAATATGCATGGTGCTTGTCCTCTCTTTAGTTGATTGATGCGCACATGAAGTTTTCGGATGCTGGGCAAAATTCGCAATTTGCAAGCTTGCCGCGCGAAGCGAGAGGATAAAAATTGCGTACGCAGGGCGACAAGCGGGTTTTCACTATGCCCCCCTTGCCCGTTGAAGATGGCGGACTGGTGTAGGGCGGCCGTCAAAAATCCGGCGGATGCTCGAAAAACATCGCCTGTCTGCTGTGCGGGTGGGTAAAGCCCAGCGTCTGCGCGTGCAGCAGCAGGCGTGGTGCCAGGGCCTGTACCGGCTGGGGGGCATAGAGGGCATCACCCACCAGGGGCAGGTTCAGGTGTGCCATGTGCACGCGCAGCTGGTGACTGCGCCCGGTCACTGGCTCCAGCAGCAGGCGCGTGCAGCCGGGTGGGGTGCCGTGCTGCGCGGGGGCGCGGCGGTAGCGCGTCAGGCTGGGCTTGCCCTGGATCGGGTCCACGATCTGCAAGGGGCGTCGCTCCCAGTCGCAGCGCAGCGGGGCATTGATGCATTGCCAGTCGTCGGCATCATGCAGCTCGCCCCAGGCCACGGCCACGTAGCGCTTGTGCACCTGGCGCTCGGCAAAGGCCTGGCTCAGGGCGGCCTGCGTGGCCTTGTTGCGTGCCAGCAGCACCAGGCCGGAGGTGGCCATGTCCAGCCGGTGCACCACCAGGGCATCGGGCCAATGCTGCTGCGCACGGTGGATCAGACAGTCCTGCTTGTCGGGGCCGCGCCCGGGTACGCTGAGCAGCCCGGCGGGCTTGTGCAGCACCAGCAGGTGCTCGTCCTGGTAGAGACACAGCGGCCCATCGGTGCTCATCGTTGCGCCCAGTCGGATTGGGGGTGCAGCAGCTGGTCCACGATGGCACACAGCTCGCTGACGTCGTTGGGCTTGTGGATCAGGGCCAGCGCGCCAGCGGCCAGGGCCTGTTCGCTGATGTCCGAGGTGACATAGCCCGAGGCCAGCGCCACGGGCAGATCCGGGCGGATCTGCTGCGCGGCCTTGACCAGCTCCAGCCCGCAGTAGCCGGGCATGTTGTAGTCGGTGACCACCAGATCGAAGGCATGCGGGGTCTGACGCAAGGCTTCCACCGCTGCGCGCGGATCGTCGAAGCTGGTGACCTGATAGCCACGGCGGCGCAGCAGGCGCTGCACCAGAAACACCAGGGACTGATCGTCGTCCACATACATGATGTGGTGCTGCGCCTGTGGGGCAGTGTGCAGGCCCACCGGCAGCTGGGGTGCCTGGGGCGTTCTGACGCGCGGCAGGCGCGGCGCGGTGAAGATGGCCGCCGCACTGGCGGGCAGCAGCGGAAAATACAGCGTGAAGCAGCAGCCCTGGCCGGGCTGGGTTTCGACCTCCACGGCGCCTTCGTGCGTGCGCATCAGCCCGTGCACCACCGCCAGCCCCAGGCCGGTGCCCTGACCGACGGGCTTGGTGGTGAAAAACGGCTCGAAAACGCGCTCGCGCGTGCTGGCGTCCATGCCGGGGCCGTTGTCGCGCACCGACAGGGCGATGTAGCTTTCCTGGCGCAGGTCCAGGCGCTGTTGCAGGTGTGGCTCGGGCCAGACCCGGCGCGCCTCGATGCGGATCTCGCCGGTGCGACCGGCCAAGGCGTGCACCGCATTGTTGGTCAGGTTGAAGAGTGCCTGCTCCACCTGCGCCGGATCGGCCAGCATGGGGGGCAGGTGCGGCGGCACGTCGATGTGCAGCGCAATGGCCGGTGGCAGCCCCATGCGCAGCAGCTTTTCGGTCTCCTGAATCACTTGCAGCGGGTGCACCGCGCGGCGTGCGGGCGGCTCGTTGCGGCTGAAGGTCAGGATCTGGCGCACCAGATCGCGCGCCCGGCGCCCGGCCTTTTCGATCTCCAGCAGGCTCTCCAGCAGTTGCGGATTCTGCGCGCTGTCGGCCTTAGCCAGTTCCACATTGCCCAGGATGGCGCCGACGATGTTGTTGAAGTCGTGCGCAATGCCCCCGGCCATGGTGCCCAGGGCCTGCATCTTGTGGGCTTCGCGCAGCTGTGCCTCCAGGGCGCTGCGCTGCGCCTCGGTGCGTTTGCGGCTGGTCAGGTCGCGTGCGAAGACGGTGGTGTTGACGCCATCGGCCAGCGACTCAAAGGCCACGCTCACTTCCACCTGCACGGTGTTTCCGGCAGCGGTGCGGCCCTGCATTTCGCCCAGCACGGCCTGCGTGGCCACCTTGGACAGGGGCAGGGAGGTGGCAATCTCGGGCAGGAAGCGCTCCAGCTGGCTGCCCAGGGCATCGCTGGCCGAGCAGGCAAACAGGGCGGCTGCCGTGGGGTTGAAGACGGTGATGCGCAGGTCCTTATCGACGCTGATGATGGCGTCCATGGAGGCATTGATCACCGCTTCCAGGCGTTTTTCGCTGGCCAGCAGCTGGGCGTTGCGTTCCTGCAGCGCAGCGCGCTCGGCCAGCAGCGGTCCCTGATCGACGATGGCGCACATGAATTGCGCAATCGGCGGGCCTTCCTGCTGGGGTACTTCGATGCAGGCAATGTGCAGGTCGCCCTGCATGGTGCTGGCATCGCCCAGGTGGAAGATGACCTCGTGCACCTCGCTGCGGCCATGCTGGCGGGCGTGTTCGAACGCCTGAACCACGCGTTCGCTGTCGGCCTCACGCACAAAGGGCATGAAGCTGGCCAGCAGCCGGTCGCTGCCCGGCGGCTGAAAGGCGCCCAGGGCCATGGCGTTGGCCTGGATGACCATGTCGTGGGCATCGTCCAGCACCAGCAGCGGCAGGGGCACGCTGGAAAACAGGGCCTCAAAGCGCTCGGAGGCGCTTTCCGCCACCGCCTGGCTGTAGTTGAGCACCTGGTTTTGCACCTCCAGCTCGGCCTGGTAGTTGCGCAGCTCCTCGATCAGGAGGGCCAGGGGATCGTCCAGTGGGCGGCTGGCGGCCAGCAGCTGGGCTTCCAGGTCGGCAGGCAGCTCGGGCAGGGGCGGCAGCGGGGCCGGGTCGGATGGCGCGGGCGCATCGGCTGCTGCCGGGGCGGATTGCTCGCGCTGGACGAGGAAGGACAGATCGGGTTGGCTCATGGCACGGACTCGCTGGCGGGGCACAGGGTGCAGATGCGGGCAGTCTATGCCCCCCAGGGGCGGGTGTCACGCCAGCGCGGGCGTGTGGGCAAAAGGTGAAGGCGCCTTGCGAACGCCATCAGCCGCAAAAGGCCTGGTAGGCGGCTTCGTCCATCAGCTGCTGCAGCTCCTGCGCGTCGCTGAGCGTCAGGGTGAACAGCCAGCCCTCCCCCAATGGGTCGCTGTTGAGCAGGGAGGGATCGTCCCGCACCGCCGGGTTGGTGGCCAGCACCGTGCCGCTGGCCGGGGCAAACAGGTCGGCAGCGGCCTTGACGGATTCGATGACGCCGGCCACCAGCCCCTGGGTGAGGGCGGCGCCCGGTTCGGGCAGATCGGCAAACACCACATCGCCCAGGGCCTCCTGGGCATGCTCGGTGATGCCCACGCGGGCGGCTTGGGGGTCGGTGGTGTCGATCCAGACGTGTTCCTGAGAGTAGTAGCGCGGCATGGCTCAAGGCTTTCTATGAAGAGGCGTACTGTAGCGCGTTGCAGTACTCTTGAAAAAGAGAGCTGCTTGCGCTTGTCAGACAAGGGTTTTAGGTGAATTTATACCGATGATTCTTGCGCAGCAAGCGTGAGCTGCTCTATTTTTTCACTCAACTCCAGCCAGCGCTCTTCGCACTGCTCCAGCTCGTCGCCCACGGCCTTGAGGCGTTTGCCGGCTTCGGCGATCTCTGCCGGCGGCAGGGGCGTGCTCAGGCGCTCTTCAAGCTGGGTCTTTTCGGTGTTGAGGGCACCCATGCGCGCCTCGACTTTTTCCAGCTCCTTTTTCAGCGGCCTGGTCTTTTCGGCCAGCGCCTGGCGTGCCTGCGCGGCCTGACGGCGCGCTTCGCGTGGGTCGAGGCTGGGGGCGGTTGCCGCTGCGGATGGTGTCTGCGCACCCTGGTTTTCCGCGGCCTGCTTTTCCTTGAGTGCCTCGCGCAGACGCCGCGACTCTTCCAGCAGGTAGCGCTGGTAGTCGTCCAGCGTGCCATCGAAAGGCGTGACCTGGCCGCGCCCGACCAGCCAGAAATCGTCGCACACGGCGCGCAGCAGGTGGCGGTCGTGGCTGACCAGCAGCACCGTGCCGTCAAAGTCGTTGAGTGCCATGGCCAGCGCCTCGCGCGTGGCCAGGTCCAGGTGGTTGGTCGGTTCGTCCAGCAGCAGCAGGTTGGGGCGCTGCCAGACGATCATGGCCAGCACCAGGCGTGCCTTTTCGCCGCCGCTCATGCTGCCCACGTTCTGCGTGACCATGTCGCCGCTGAAGTTGAAGCTGCCCAGCCAGTTGCGCAGGTCCTGCTCGCGGCTGGCAGCGGGCGCATCGGCGCCCAGGTCGCGCGCCAGGCGCACCATGTGCTGCAGTGGATGCTCGTCGGGGCGCAGCACATCCAGTTCCTGCTGGGCAAAGTAGCCAATCCGCAGGCCCTTGCCCTCGGTGAGCTTGCCGGCCAGCGGGCGCAGCTCGCGCGCAATGGTCTTGACCAGCGTGGATTTGCCCTGGCCGTTGGCGCCCAGAATGCCGATGCGCTGACCGGCCAGCACGGTGCGGCTGACGCCTTGCAGGATGGTGCTCACGGCGCCGCTGTCGCTGGTGTAGCCAAACGATGCATCGGTGATGGCCAGCATGGGGTTGGGCAGGCTGACCGGCTCCTGAAAGGCGAAGGTGAATTCGGCGCTGGCCAGCACGGGGGCCACTTTCTCCATGCGTTCGATCTGCTTGATGCGGCTTTGCGCCTGTCTGGCCTTGGTGGCCTTGGCCTTGAAGCGGTCGATGAAGCTTTGCAGGTGGGCAATCCTTTCCTGCTGGCGCTCGTAGGCGGCCTGTTGCAGCACCAGTTGCTGGGCGTGCTGCTCTTCAAACTTGCTGTAGTTGCCGCCGTAGCGCGTCAGGCGCCCGTTTTCAATGTGCAGGGTGACGTGGGTGGTGGCGTCCAGAAACTCGCGGTCGTGGCTGATGATGATCAGCGTGCCGCTGTAGCGCTTGAGCCAGGCTTCCAGCCAGACGAGCGCGTCCAGGTCCAGGTGGTTGGTCGGCTCGTCCAGCAGCAGCATGTCCGAGGGGCACATCAGCGCACGCGCCAGCTGCAGGCGCATCTGCCAGCCGCCGGAGAAGCTGCCCACGGGCTGCTCCAGCTCACTGGTCTTGAAGCCCAGCCCCAGGATCAGCGCCTGCGCGCGCGCCACGGCATCGTGTGCGCCGGCGTCGGCCAGATCGGCGTGCAACTGGGCAATCGCCATGCCATCGCCCTGGCGCTCGGCCTCGGCCAGGCGCTGTTGCAGCTCCTGCAGGCGCGTGTCGCCTTGCAGCACGAAGTCGGTGGCGTTGGCATCGGTGTCGGGCAGGTGCTGGGCCACTTCGGCCATGCGCCACTGCGGCGGGATGAAAAGCTCGCCCGCATCTTCGTGCAGGCGCCCGGCCAGCAGGGCAAACAGCGAGGTCTTGCCCGCGCCGTTGCGCCCGACCAGGCCCACGTGCTCGCCCGGGTGGATGGTGGTGGAAATGCCGTCCAGCACCAGCTTGGTGCCACGGCGCAGGGAGATGTTCTTCAGACTGATCATGCAAAACCAACCCCCGCGCGGTGCGCAGGGGGCAAGAATGGGCAGAGGGGGTGAGGGCGCTCAGACCAGATCCAGCAGCGCCTGCCGGGTGATGAGCAGCACCTGATCGGCTCCGGCGCTGGTCTCCAGCCAGAACACGGGCAGCTGGGGGAAGGCCGCCTCGAAGTGGGGGCGTTCGTTGCCAATTTCCAGCACCAGCACGGCGTTTTCCGTCATGCACGCCGGTGCGGCGCGCAGCAACTGGCGGATGAAGTCCATGCCGTCGCTGCCACCGGCCAGGGCCAGCTCGGGCTCGGCGCGGTATTCAGCGGGCAGTCTGGCCATGCTGTCGGCGTTCACGTAGGGCGGGTTGCACAGGATCAGGTCCCACGGGCCGGGCACCTGGGCCAGGCCGTCGGACTGCACCAGGGTGATGCGCTCCTGCAGGCCGTGCTTGTCCACATTGATGCGCGCCACGGCCAGGGCATCGGGCGAGATGTCCGCGCCGGTGACCTGCACGTCCGGGTAGGCCATCGCCGCCAGACAGGCCAGGCTGCCGTTGCCGGTGCACAGGTCCAGCACCTGGCGCGTGTGTTCCGAAAGCCAGTCGTCGATGCTGCCGTCGGCCAGCAGCTCGGCAATAAAGCTGCGCGGCACGATGGCGCGCTCGTCCACGTAGAACGGCACACCCATCAGCCAGGCCTCGCGCGTGAGGTAGGCGGCGGGTTTGCGGCTGGTGATGCGCTCCTCAATAAGCGTAGCTACCAGCGCTTGCTGCTCGGGCGTTACGGGCTGATTTTCTATGGAATCTTCTTCGTCGCCCAGGGCGCTGTCCAGCGGCAGGCCCAGGCGCCACAGCACCAGCCAGGCGGCTTCCTGTGCAGCGTCCTGGGTGCCGTGGCCAAAGCCCACGCCTGCATCCTGCAGGCATTGGGTGGCACTACGAACAAGTTGCCCCACGGTGGCGCCGTGGGGCAGGGGGGGCAAGGGTTGCATGGTGTTGATGAAGGCCCCGGCAGGGGCGATGACTTGTGAAAGGGTGGCGCGCGGCCACCCGGCAGCAGCCCACACGCAGGAGCGGGCTCAGGCGTTGGTGTCGGAGTCCAGCACGAAGTTGTTGAACGTGGCGTCGCTGATTTCCGGGATCGGCGCCGGTGCGGCCTTGGCCTCGGCAGCCGGGCGTGCGGCCAAGCTGGCATTTTGCAGGCGCCAGGTCAGGTTGGTGGGCGAGTCGGCATTGGCCAGGCCTTCTGCGCGCGAGATCTTGCCGCTCTGGATCAGGCGGGCCAGGTCTTCCTCGAAGCTTTGCGAGCCCTCGGCCATGGACTTGTCCATGTAGTCGCGCACGCCGGAAAAATCGCCCTTTTCGATCAGCTCGGACACCAGCTTGGTGTTGAGCAGCACTTCCACCGCCGCCATGCGTCCGCCATCGACGGTGCGCACCAGGCGCTGCGTGATGACGGCGCGCAGCGACGAGGCCAGGTCACCCAGCATGGTGTTGCGCACCTCGATGGGGTAGAAGCTCAGGATACGGTTCAGCGCGTGGTAGCTGTTGTTGCCGTGCAGCGTGGCCAGGCACAGGTGGCCCGACTGCGCGTAGGCAATGGCGGCCGACATGGTTTCGCGGTCGCGGATTTCGCCGATCAGGATCACATCGGGAGCCTGACGCAGGGCGTTTTTCAGGGCAATCTGCATCGACTGGGTGTCGGAGCCCACCTCGCGCTGGTTGACGATGGATTTCTTGTTGCGAAACTGGAACTCGATCGGGTCCTCGATGGTGAGGATGTGGCCGCTCATCTTCTCGTTGCGGCTGTCGATCATGGCCGCCAGCGTCGTGCTCTTGCCCGAGCCGGTGGAGCCCACGACCAGAATCAGTCCGCGTTTTTGCAGGATCAGGTCGTTGAGCACGGGCGGCAGTTGCAGCGACTCCAGCGTCGGCACGTGCTGCGAGATGAAGCGGATCACCACCGCCACCGTGCCGCGCTGGTGCATGGCGCTGATACGGAAGCGCCCCACACCTTGCAGCGGGATGCCGATGTTCAGCTCCCCCGTCTCCTTGAGCATTTCCATGTCGCGTGCGGTGACGATCTCCGCCAGCAGCGAGCGCGGTCCATCGACGGGCAGCACCTGGTTGTTGACGGGGATGCTCTCGCCGTTGATCTTGATCAGGATGGGGGAATTGACCGCCAGGTACACGTCCGAGGCTTTTTTCTCTGCCATCAGGCGCAGGATGCGTTCCATCGTACTCATGTCTAGCCTTTGTCGTTGTGGTGGAAAAAGCGGGGCGCAGGAGGGCGCGCGCAATCGCCGCGATTGTCGCCCATGCCGCCTGCTGCGCTGGGTTTCTGCGCGGCTTTTGTAACTGCAGCGTTGTAAACATGTGCAAGGCGAACGGGTGTGCACAAAGAGTGCAGCTGATGCTGACAGGGCGCTGACATTGCGGATATCCGCACACTGAGGAAATCCCCAGGCCGGAACCCAGGGTTTTCTCGAAGAATGCACCACAGGTCTTGCTGAGCAAAAAAGGAGAGCGCGCGTGCTGCTGTGGAAACCGGCCTTCTGGGTCCTGACGCCCTGGCGTCTGTCAAGCAAATTTGCCCTGGTGGCCTTGCTGGGCGTGGTGTGTGTGCTGCTGGCGGCATGGGTGGCCCATAGCCACGCCGGCCCCTGGGCCATGGGGGGCGTGGCTGCGCTGCTGCTGGTGCAGCTGTACTTTTTCTGGGCCTTGCAGCTGAGCGTGACGCGGGGGGTGCAGCGGCTTGCTGCGGCCATGCAGCAGACCATGTCGGGCGATCTGACCGTGCGCCTGGCCCCCAAGGGCAGGGACGAGCTGGCGCAGGCCGGGCGGCTGCTGGATGCCATGGTGGTGGCGCTCTCCAGCATGGTGGCCGACATCCGCAGCAGCGCCGCCCTGGTGGCACACGCCGGCCACACCCTGTATGCAGACAACCAGGCGCTGGCTGCGCGCACCGAGTTGCAGGCCAGCAATGTGGCGCAGACCGTGGCCAGCGTGGAGCAGATCATGGCGGTGGTGCAAAGCAATGCGCAGCTGTCGCAGTCGGCGCAGCAGCAGACCCAGCAGGTGCGCTGCGCCATGGACGAGGGCGTGGCGGTGATGGATCAGGCCGTCGGCTCGGTGGAATCGATCGAGCGCAGCGCCGGGCGCATGTCCGAAATCATCGGTGTCATCGATGGCATCGCCTTTCAGACCAATCTGCTGGCGCTCAACGCCGCGGTGGAAGCGGCCCGCGCCGGCGAGCAAGGCCGTGGTTTTGCCGTGGTGGCGGCCGAGGTGCGCACCCTGGCCCAGCGCTCGGGGGAGGCGGCCAAGGAAATCCGGGGGCTGATTCAGGACTCGGTGCGCCAGGTCAGCGCCAGCACGGGGCTGATCCGGCAGGCCGGGCAGGACATGCAGCACGTGGCCCAGGGCATACGCGATGTGGCCGGGCATGTGGGCAGCATCGCCCAGTCCACCCAGGAGCAGGGCCAGGGCCTGCAACAGATCAGCCAGGCGGTGCAGCAGATCGATCGGGTCACGCACGACAATGCCCGGATGGTGCGCAGCGTGGTGCAGGAGGCCCAGACCCTGGAGCAGCGCGCCCAGACGCTGGCTCAGGCGGTGACGAGCTTTCGGCTGCAGCAGGGCACACCGGAGGAGGCACAGCAGCTGGTGGAGCGCGCCTGCGCCCTGCGCCGCAGCCACGCGCAGCCGTCGTCGTTCTGGCAGGCGGTGACGGCGCCCCAGCAGGGCCTGTTCGACCGCGACATGTACGTCTTCGTTCTGGATGCCGATGGCCGCTATCTGGCCTTTGGCGGCAATCCCGGCAAGGTGGGCGCCAGCGTGAACGACCTGCCCGGCGTGGATGGGCCGGGCCTGCTACGCGCCATCGTGCAGCAGGCCGAGCGCGGACCGGGCTGGGTGGAGTACGACTTCACCAACCCGCTCAGCGGCAAGGTGCAAAGCAAGATGTCCTACGTCTGCAAGGTGGACGACACCTACGTGGGCTGCGGTGTGTACAAGAACTTTGCCGGTTGAGCGGTAGCGGCCCCCGGGCAGCTCAAGCCTTCTGGCGCAGGGCGCGCGCCTTGGCCAGGGCCGCCGCAATGGCGGCGGCCTTGCTGTCCGGTGCCGGGGCACTGGCAACAGCAGGGGCGGCATCGGTCGTCTGCGCCTGGGCCAGGCGGGCCTGACGGGCGGCGTAGCGCCGGCGTGCAGCGTCGGCCTGGGCGCGGCTCCAGGCTTGCCAGCCGCTGGCGTTGGGCGTGACCACCTCCAGCGCGATGCAATCGACCGGGCAGACCGGAATGCACAACTCGCAGCCTGTGCAGTGCTGCGCCATCACTGTGTGCATGTGCTTGTTGGCCCCCAGAATGGCATCCACCGGGCAGGCCTTGATGCACAGCGTGCAGCCGATGCACCAGTTTTCGTCGATGCGCGCCACGGTCAGCGGCCCTTCAATGCCAAAGCGTGGATTCAGGGGCTGCTCGGGCTGGCCCGTCAGTGCGGCCAGGCGCTGCACCCCTTCCTGACCACCGGGGGGGCACTGGTTGATGGGTGCCTGATCCGTGGCAATGGCCTGGGCGTAGCCGGCGCAATCGGGGTAGCCGCAGCGGGTGCACTGGGTCTGCGGCAGCGCCTGGTCAATGAGAAAAGCCAGCCCGGTCAGGGCTGGCTTGGTGGTGGTGTCGGACATGCCGCAGGAGTTTAGCGCTTGGCCTTGTGTGCCTTGTTCTTGCCGGAGCTATGTCCCTTGCCTGCCTGGGGGGCAGCTGGTGCCGACGTCTTCTGTGCTGCCTGCGCGGTGGCGCCGGGCGCCGCAGCGGGCGGGGGCGTCAACGGCATTTCCGCCTGGGTGGGTGCTTTCACTTCAGGAGCTGCATCCGCTGGTGTTTGCTTGGTTTCAGCAGGTTTTTCTTCGGAAACCTTTGCTGCATCAGCGCCAGAAGCTTGCAAAGTTGTAGCTTCCACGGTGGTTGCCGGGGCCGCCGCTGCAGGGGCAGGAGCCGCAGCTTCAGAGGCAGCCGCTGCAGCCGCCACTGCCGAGGCGCCAGTTTCCTGGTGCACCTGGGACGGCTTGTGGTGGCGCAGGATGAAGTCACGCACCTGTGGGTACACGACGTTGCGCCAGCGGCTGCCGCTGAAGATGCCGTAGTGGCCCGCACCTTCCACCAGCAGGTGCTGGCGTGCATCGTCGTCGATGCTGCTGCACAGATCGTGCGCCGCCTGCGTCTGGCCGATGCCGGAGATGTCGTCCAGTTCGCCCTCGATGGTCAGCAGCGCCGTGCCACGAATGTCCTGCGGGCGCACACGCTCCAGCTGCCCCTGCGGGTTGCGCACATCCCAGGTGCCGCGCACCAGACTGAAGTCCTGAAACACCACACGGATGGTTTGCAGGTAGTAGGGCGCATCCAGATCCAGCACGGCGTTGTACTCGTCGTAGAACTTGCGGTGCTGCTCGGCGCTGGCCTCGTCGCCGCGCGTCAGGCTCTTGAAGTAGTCGTAGTGGCTGCTGCTGTGGCGGTCGGGGTTCATCGCCACAAAGCCGGTGTGCTGCAAAAAGCCCGGATAGACGCGGCGGCCCGCGCCGGGGTAGTTGTCGGGCACGCGGTGGATGACGTTGTTCTCGAACCACTCAAAGCTGCGCTGCATCGCCAGGTTGTTCACCGAGGTGGGCGAGCGGCGGGCATCGATGGGGCCGCCCATCATGGTCATGGACAGGGGCGTCTTTTCGCCCCGGCTGGCCATCAGCGACACCGCTGCCAGCACCGGCACCGTGGGCTGGCACACGCTGATGACGTGGCAGTTGCCATAGCGCGCCTGCAGGTGGCGGATGAATTCCTGCACGTAGTTGATGTAGTCGTCCAGATGGAATTCACCCTCGGACAGGGGCACCATGCGGGCGTTCTTCCAGTCGGTGATATAGACCTTGTGCGCCCCGAGCATGCTGCGCACCGTGTCACGCAGCAGCGTGGCGTAGTGGCCCGACAGGGGCGCCACCACCAGCACGGCCGGCTGGGTCAGCAGGGTCTCGAGCGTGGCCGGATGGTCCGAGAAGCGCTTGAAGCGGCGCAGCTCGCAGAACGGCTTGTCGATCTCCACGCGCTCGCGGATGGTGACGTCCACGCCATTGACCTGCACGGACTGGATGCCGAACTGCGGCTTTTCGTAGTCCTTGGCCAGTCGGTAGAAGAGGTCGAACGCAGCCACGGTACGCTGCGTGAAGGGGGTCTTGGACAGGGGCGTCAGGGGGTTGCTGTAAAGCTTGGCAGTGGCCTGCGCGAAGTCTGCAAACGGCTCCAGCAGCGCGCGCTGTGCTTCATAGATGTGGTACAGCATGGGGACGGATTAATAAATGTTGCGGTGCAGCAAATATAGCAAGCGCCTCTTTCCCTTGGCAAGGTCGATCACCTTTGTTGACTTTCACCTTGGTGACGCGGAATGCGTGCAGCCCAATGTGATAAAGCGTTACATGCTCTCTATTTTGCTGGGCCGGGTATTGGCAATTTGCGACACTTCGCGGGCGGACAGGTCCTTGAGGCGATGGTTGCTCCACGTCTGGCGCCAGTGGCGCGCGCCGGGCAGGCCGTGGCGCAGGCCCAGCATGTGCCGGGCAATCGCATACCAGTGCGTGCCGTGCGTGGCGGCTTCGCGCTCCATGTAGGCCACCATCTGCTCCTCAACCTCCAGCTGGGTCAGGGGGTTCGGTGCGCCCCCCAGGAACTGCGCATCCCACTGCGTCAGCCACCACGGGTTGTGGTAGGCCTCGCGCCCCACCATCACGCCATCGACCACGGCCAGCTGCGCGGCCACCGTGGTGTCGTCCTTGATGCCGCCATTGATGGCAATCGTCAGCTGCGGAAAATCCCGCTTGAGCTGTGCCACCACGCCATAGCGCAGCGGCGGAATCTCCCGGTTCTCCTTGGGCGACAGGCCCTTGAGCCAGGCATTGCGCGCATGCACGATGAAGATGTTGCAACCGGCCTCAGCCACGGTGCCGACAAAATCGCGCACAAAGGCATAGCTTTCTTCCTTGTCGATGCCAATGCGGTGCTTGACCGTGACAGGGATCTGCACCGCATCGCGCATGGCCTTGACACAATCGGCCACCAGTACCGGCTCGCGCATCAGGCAGGCACCAAATGCGCCGCGCTGCACCCGCTCGCTGGGGCAGCCGCAGTTGAGGTTGATCTCGTCATACCCCCACTCCTGCCCCATGCGCGCCGCGCGTGCCAGATCGGCAGGTTCGCTGCCGCCCAGCTGCAATGCCACCGGGTGTTCCTCTGCGTTAAAGCGCAAATGGCGCGGCGCATCCCCATGCAGCAGCGCGCCGGTGGTCACCATCTCGGTGTACAGCAGCGCATGGTGCGAGAGCAGGCGGTGCAGGTAGCGGCAGTGCCGATCGGACCAGTCCAGCATCGGTGCCACGCTCATGCGAGGATAGGGCTTAACTTCTTGTTTTGTATTGCTTTCTTTTGGGTTCATGCTGGTCAACGGAGTGCGCGCAGACGGGGCAGTTGCATGCATGGCGCAGATTCGCCTTATGAGGGAAGGGCGTGATTGTGCACACCATGCGTGCTGTGCGCGCAGGAAGGTTTCTTGAATTTGATAGCTGCCTGCGCTTGCTGGGCAAGCGTTAGATGTCGGTTTGAATCAATTTTCAGATACGCAAAAGCCCCTGCGGATATGTTCTGGCAGGGGCTTTTCTTTTTGTGGTCAGACGGTTCAGGCGTGTGCGCCTTGTGGGTTGACGCTGATTTGCAAGCCCAGAGCACGCATCACCTTCATGACGGTGGAGAAGCTGGGATTGCCTTGCTCGCCCAGTGCCTTGTAGAGGCCCTCACGGGTCAGGCCCGTGTCCTTGGCCAGCTGCATCATGCCCCGTGCGCGGGCAATGTCACCCAGCGCCCTGGCAAAGACGGCGGCATCGTCAGGTGCCTGCTCCAGGCAGGCTTGCAGGTAGGCGGCACAGTCTTCGTCAGATTGCAGGTATTCCGCAGCATCAAAGGCTTTGATGCCTAGTTTTTCAGCGGCTGTGCGGTTCATCGCTGTCACTCCTTCAAAAGTTGCACCATGGCCTGTGCCCTGGCAATGTCGCGCAGGCCATGCAGCCATGTATCGAACTCATCGGTTCGCAGGACCTGGAACATGGCTTCAATGTAAACCGCAGTTCACAGAAGTGCAATTGCAGGGAGGGAATGAATTACTTTGATACGAAACCGATGGATGGACCGGCGCTTACGGATTCACGTTCCAGCGGGTCTTGAAGTCGAACTCCAGGCGCTCGCAATCTTCCTTGCCCTGGAAGTGGCGCGGCTTGTCGCTGTCGGGGGCGCGTTCCAGTTCCTTCCAGCACTGGCGGATGGTCTCGCGCTCAACCCATTGAGCCTCCTTGTCTGGCGAAAGGGTGTAGAGGATCTTGCTGGCCAGCATCAGCACGGCAAAAAAGGCCACCGGCAGGATGATGAGCCAGCGCACGATCTTGATGTTGTCCGGAGCTTTTTCGGGGGAGGGTGTGGTCATGACGTCAGGCAGAAGGGGTATGCATTTCAGGGCAGCAGCGAATAGCTGGCGGCTGGCAGGGCCAGATCGGCGCTCTGGACAAGCGCGTTGCCCGCGTTCTCCAGGGGCGTGCTGATCTCCACGGGAACGCGGCGCGCTCCGTTGAAGCGCTTGCTCCAGTAGCCGGAGCGCATACTTTCCACGCGGATTGAGGCGCCCGGGCGCGGCGCGTGGATGAACTGCCCGTCGCCCACATAGATGCCCACATGACTGAAGGCACGGCGCATGGTGTTGAAGAACACCAGATCGCCAGGGCGCAGCTCATCCTTCTTGATCTTGGTGGTGACCTTGGCCTGATCGCGCGCCACGCGGGGCAGGGCATGTCCCAGCGCTTCGGCATAGACCGTGCGCACAAAGCCACTGCAATCAAACCCCGTGGCTGCATTGGTTCCCCCACGGCGGTAGGGAACGCCTACCAGGCTCATGGCCGTGGCGATGAGCTGGTTGGTGTGCGCACCAACCGACTGGCCAGCCTGCTTGAGCTGGGGCAGCCACGCGCGTACATCGACCGCATCGATGTGCGCACCGGGCTCCTCGCTGTGCCTGAGCGTATCTGCAACCACAGGCGCCCCCGTGCCTGCGGGCGCCGGCAACCCTGCGAAAGCCTCTTCCGCAGGGTAGGCAAATTCAACGTAGGGAGTGGCTGCAGAGAGCTCAGGGTCGGCAGAGGCGGAGAAATGAACGCACAAAGCCAGAGCAAGAAACCAGCGAGAACAATGCATCCGTCGAGGGTAACACGCCCAACTTTGGCTCCAGACGAGCAAAGGCGGGGAATGTGCCGCAAACCATGTCCTTTTTGACACGTCTCAAGCGGCGACAATGCCGACTTTGTCCTTTCGCTTTCTTACAGGTGCTTGCTATGTTGCTGGATGCAGATGAATCGCAATTGGTACTGGTGGACTATCAGGAAAAGCTGATGCCCGCCATTTTTGAATCCCAGGCAGTCCTGGCCAATGCCATGCGGCTGGCACAGGCGGCGCAGCTGCTGCACGTGCCCGTGCTGGGCACCGAACAGAACCCGCAGAAGCTGGGTGGCAACGATCCTGCCCTGAAAGCCCTGTGCAACCAGACGCTGAGCAAGATGAGCTTCAGCGCCGCCACGGATGAATTGCTGCGGGCGCTGCGTCCGCCAGCCCGCCCGGTCAGCGGCAACGCCCGCAGCCTGCCCAAGCATTTGCGCAAACCGCAGGAGCAGCAGCCCGAGCGGCCGAGCATCGTGATTGCCGGTTGCGAAGCGCACGTGTGCCTGATGCAGACGGCGCTGGAACTGCTGGAGCATGAATTTGAAGTGTGGGTGGTCACCGATGCCTGCAGCTCGCGCACCGAGCGCAACCGCGATGCCGCCTTTGACCGCCTGGCGGGGGCTGGTGCCGAACTGGTGACCACGGAGATGGTGGTCTTTGAATGGCTGCGCGATTGCGAACACCCGGCATTCCGCGAAGCGCTGGCGCTGATCAAATAGCCACCGGCTGGCCGCAGCAGCCAGGGGCAGGGCGCAGCAGTTACTCAGGGTGCCAGTCGCTCACGCAGCCACTGGCTGCTGCCATCTTCCAGGCGGTAGCGCAACCGATCGTGCAGGCGGCTGGGGCGGCCCTGCCAGAACTCCCAGGTATCGGGGCGCAAGCGATAGCCCCCCCAGTGGGGCGGGCGCGGGGGGTGCAGCATGAATTGCGCGCCATATTTGGCGGCGTTGCTCATCAGGACGCTGCGGCCGCTGATCACCTGGCTCTGTGGGCTGGCCCAGGCCCCGATGCGCGAGTCCAGGGGGCGGCTGTTGAAGTAGGCGTCGCTTTCCTGGGGGCTGACCTGCTCGACACGGCCTTCGATACGCACCACGCGCTCCAGCTCCACCCAATGGAATTGCAGCGCGGCAAACGGCACGCCACTCAGCTCCCGTCCCTTGCGGCTGTGGTAATTGGTGTACCAGACGATGCCCGCCTCGTCGTAGCCCTTGAGCAGCACGATGCGCGTGCTGGGGCGCATATCGCTGCCTACGGTGGCCACGGTCATGGCATTGGGGTCAGGCAATTCGGCGCGGACGGCTTCCTGCATCCACTGATCGAAGAGCACCATGGGCTGCTCCGGAGCGCTGGACTCGGACAGCTCGGCGCGCCCATAGCTTTTGCGCAACTGGGCGATGCGCTCGGAAAGTTCAGAAAAAGCGGTCATACGAAGACAACAAAGTCGGCAGAAGGCCGCATTGTGGCACCGCTGCAGTCCCTACAATACGCGTCCAGTTGGCCTTCGGGGTGAAGGCTGTTCATTCCGTTTTCAGGAGATTCACTATGTCGAGTGCGGCAGACGACGATGGCCAGCAACGTTTTGCACTGGGTTTGATTTTTGTGTTGATTGCCCTGCTGGTCAGCACGGTGGTGGGCGTGACCGTTGCGCGCAGCCTGAACAAGGGGCCTGCCGACACTGGTGCAGGCGTCGTCACAGCCATCAATGGGGCGATCGTCACGCCAGCTCCGACAGAACCTGCAGCTCTGGCACCAGCGGCCGTTGTGTTCAATGAGCAGGCCGTGGTGCGTGTGGATGGTGAAATCGTGAAATTCTTCTTTGCCACCGGCAAGGCCGAAGTGGCAGAGGGCGCTGAGGCAGCACTGGCCCAGGTGCTGCAGGGCGTCAAGGATGGCAAGCGTGTGCGGATTTCTGGCTTTCACGACGCGGTGGGTGATGCAGCGGCCAATGAGGAACTGGCCAAGCGTCGCGCCCAGGCCGTGCAGGCCACGTTGGTCCGGCTGGGTGTGGAGGAAGCCCGGGTTGAGCTGGCCAAGCCAGCCCAGACCCTGGCCAGCGGCAGCAACGCCGAGGCACGCCGGGTCGAGGTGTTTTTGATCGACTAAGCCTCTTCTTCTGCGTTGGGGGCTTCATACAGCTGGTATGGCGACCACGTGCCCATCATGCCGACGGTGTATGCCACCTTTGGTCAGCCCAGCGGGGTGGTGCCCTATGCCTGCTGGAGCAACCCTTTGGCGCTGGCTCAGACTTGTGCACTGCCGTCGCGGCCCGGGCAGGCAGCACGCCCGCTGGCGGCGCATGAACTGTCACGCCAGTGGCTGGCTGGGCTGGGGTTGTGGCCTGGTCCGTTGGATTGAAGGCAGCGCGAACACAAAAATTTCCGTTGTCTTTTAGGAAAAATACATAACTTGTTTGTCCAGGTTTGCGCGCTACTCCGGTAGAGTGCCGGGGGTGTAATTGTTTCAGGTCGTAAGTTCTGCATTGAAGTCTTGCCGAAGTGTGCAGAGCTTGTGCCTTGACCCAACTGTTTACCACGAAGGCGCAGATCATCTCTGCGGTCTTTCTGCTGCCGCTGCTGGCCTTGCTGGGCTATGCCCTCAAGGTGCAGTACGACACGGCCTGGCAGGAGCGTCAGAGCGCAACGCGCCAGCATGTGGAGATTGCCCACAGCTTGCTCGGTTGGGCGTGGGCGCAGGAGCAGGCGGGCATGCCACGTGAGCAGGCGCAGACTCTGGCCCAGGCCGTGGCCCGCACGGGACGGGTGGGCAGCGCTGGTCTGGTGAGCGTTTGTTCACGGACTTGCTCGACAAGCATGCGCAGTTCCACAAAACGGCGGGCGGCGTGGCACGCACCATCAACGCCGGGCGCTATGAGCAGGCCGAGGCGCTGCTGGGCACGGGCTCGGCCTTTTCCGAGGTTTCGCTGGAGGTGACGACCTTGCTGACGCAGGCCAAGAGGAACCTGAAGCGGTAACTTGGCTGGCGCATGCTGGTTTGCGATTACAGTTACATCTTCGCCAACAAAAAGCCCCTGGCGCTTGCGTGCCAGGGGCGTTTTCTGGTTTTTGGGTTCTGTTTAGCTGTTGCGCAACGGATCGAAGCTCTTCGCACCGGCAGCGCCTTGGCCATCGGCGTCGTCCTCCATGGACTTGACCTGTATCAGCTCGATCTTGTAGCCGTCGGGGTCGGCCACGAAGGCGATCACGGTGGTGCCGCCCTTGACCGGGCCGGGTTCACGCGTGATGTTGCCGCCGGCAGCGCGGATTTTTTCGCAGGCGGCATAGGCATCGGGCACGCCCAGGGCGATGTGGCCATAGGCGTTGCCCAGGTCGTAGCTGTCCGTATCCCAGTTGTAGGTCAGTTCAATCTCTGCCTGGGCCGGATTGCCGCCGCCAAACCCCAGAAATGCCAGCGAGTAGCGGTATTCGGGGTTCTCGGAGGTGCGCAGCAGTTGCATGCCCAGCACTTTGGTGTAGAAGTCGATGGAGCGTTGAAGATTGCCAACGCGCAGCATGGTATGAAGGAATCGCATGTGGGCAATTGTGCGTCAGATCAGCCTGAAAGTTGGGCAAAGGTGGTAACGGGCCGGAGGGCTCCAAGGGCTTATGCATACTCCTGAAAAAATTTCCTTGCCGTGTCAGCCACGGGTTGTGGCCCTGCTGCTCAACGAGTTGCCCGAGCAGGCCGGGCATGTGCCCAATCTGCGGCGTCTCACCCAGCTCTTTGGCGCCGATCCGGTGCTGGCGGCGTGGTTGCTCAGCCATGCCAACTCCGGGGTGTACCAGCTCAGTGGTTCCATCACTTCGGTGGCCCAGGCCGTGGCCTTGCTGGGGGTGCCGCAACTGCGCAGCCTGGTGCGCAAGGCGCAGACCAGTCTGACCGGGCGCGTGCAGGGCATGGAGCAGCTGGCCACCATCAGCCAGGCCAGCGCCCGTCTGGCACGCAGCCTGGCCGATCTGCTGGCCCTGGAGTCCGGTACGGTGCATGCGGCGGCCTTGCTGCATGGGCTGGGGCATCTGGTGCTGCACCAGACGCGGCCCGAGCAGATGCAGCGCCTGGCCAGCAGGCTGCCCGTGTGGGATCCGCGCCGTGCGCTGCTGGAGCAGCAGACGCTGGGCTATACCGCCAACCAGACGGGGGCCGCCCTGCTGCGCGACTGGGGTCTGCCTGCTGCCCTGTGGCATCCCATCCGCGATATGGAGCAGCCCCTGGAGCAGCCGGAGTTTGAGCCCCTGACAGCGGTGCTGCACCTGGCCGTCTGGGTGCAGCGTGCCCGTGCCTGCGGCTGGACGCAGCGCGACATGGTGGCGTTCTTCCCGCTGGAGGTGGCCGCTGCCGTTGGGCTGGATATCGATGTCGTGTTGCAGCAGGAAGCGCCCGACTGGTCCAAGTCCATGTACTGATCCTGCGCCCGCGTGGCGTATCCCGATCTGTTGATTTCCCATTGCTCCTTATGCCAAAAAACCCTGCGTCGCCTGCATGGCCGCTGACGCCTGCCATGGCCACGGTGTTGCGTGGCATGGCGCGTGCCGCGCGTGCGCCCTTGCATACCTTGAGTCCCGTTCAGGCCCGTGCTGCCTATGCGGCAGGCTGTGATGTGCTGGAAGTCGATAGCCCGCAGCTGCCCCGTGTGCAGGACCTGAGCCTGCCCAGCCGCGATGCCGCCACTTTGGCAGCGCGCCTGTATGCCCCCAGTACCGACGACGGTCTGCCGGTGCTGCTGTACCTGCATGGCGGGGGCTTTACCATCGGCAGCATTCAGACGCACGACATTCTGTGCCGCACCCTGGCCCGGCTGGCGGGCTGTGCCGTGCTGTCGCTGGACTACCGCCTGGCGCCGGAGCACCGCTTCCCGACCGCCTTCAACGACACCTGCGATGCCCTGGCCTGGCTGGTGCAGCACGGCGCGGAGTTGGGTCTGGATGTGCAGCGTGTGGCCGTGGGCGGCGACAGCGCCGGCGGCACCCTGGCGGCGGCCAGTGCCTTGTGGGCGCGCGATACGGGCTTGCACCTGGCCCTGCAACTGCTGATCTACCCCGGCACCTGCGCGCATCAGGACACCGACAGCCACACGCGCTACGCCCACGGGCTGATTCTGGAAAAAGAGGGCATCGACTGGTTTTTTGGCAACTACCTGCCCAATCGCGCCGAGCGCACCGACTGGCGCTTTGCCCCCTTGCTGGCCGACGATGTGGACAACGTTGCGCCCGCCTACTTCTGCCTGGCAGAGCTGGATCCGCTGGTCGATGAAGGTCTGGCCTATGCCGACAGGCTGCGCATGGCGGGCGTCCCGGTGGACCTGAACATCTACCAGGGGGTGACGCACGAGTTCATCAAAATGGGCCGTGCCCTGCCGGAAGCCCGGCAGGCACATGCCGATCTGGCGGCAGCGTTGCGCCAGGCGTTCTTTTAAAAAAGAATAGCTGTCAGCGCTTGCCAGACAAGGGCTGGAGGCTGTTTTGTTTTAGATATCTTCCAGCAGCGGATAGGGCAGGGGCAGCAGCTGCAACGGCGTGCCAGCCACATGCAGGGGCTGGCTGCTGGCCTGGATCTGCATGGACACGATGGCGCACCAGCTGCCTTCCGGTGCCGGGGCGGCCTGCACCACCATGCCGACCGGCTGCTCGTCATCGCCTTGGGCAAACACTTCGCTGCCCGCAGACAGGGGGCCATCGGCGCGCACCACGTAGGCGCGGCGCTTGAGCGTGCCACGGAACTGGCTGCGTGCCACCACTTCCTGGCCGGGGTAGCAGCCCTTCTTGAAGCTCACGCCCCCCACGGATTCGTAGTTGAGCATCTGCGGCACGAATTGTTCGAACACCGCCGCGCTGACGGTGGCCACGCCGGCCATCACTTCGCCCCACAGCCAGGTATCCAGATCCAGCGCCGGGGCGCTGGGCGGCGGGCAATCCACCGGCGCCAGCCACAGCGCGCGTGCCTGGTCTTGTGCCGGGTACAGGGCAATGGTGTAGGCGCCATCGCTGTGCTGCATGGACCAGGGCGCGGTGGGCAGGTCGTTGGGCACGGCTGCCCCGGCCAGCCCCAGAAGCTGGAAGTCTGCGCTGGCGTCCGTGAGCTTGCACTTGGCACGCAGCACGAACATGGACAGGCGCTTGAGCGTGCGCTCCAGCAGGTCGCGGCTGCATACCAGCAACACGGTATCGGGGGCGGGTTTGAGGCCGATGAAGCTGGCCTGCATGCGCCCCTTGGCGTTGCAGAACGCCGCCAGGCGGGCGTGTCCGGCATCGAGCAGCACGAAGTCCTGGGTCAGCTGGCTGTGGATGAACTGGACGGCGTCGGCGCCCTGCGCGCGCAGCACGCCCAGGTGGGTCAGAGGACAAATGCCTGCAAAAGTCTGGGTCATGGCTGAATTATGATCCCGTCTCTTTTCTCTTCAGGCGATGGGCTTGTGCGGCGTTTTCTTCAGCTAGTTCTCATTTTGTTGGTGTCCCTGGCCGTCGCAGGCGGTGCGGCGGCGTGGTGGTTGAGCCAGCCCTTGCGCCTGGCCGAGCCGGTGCTGGAGCTGGAAATCGAGCCTGGCACCACACCGCGCGCCGTTGCGCAGGCCGCCGTGCAGGCCGGGGTGCAGACCGATGCGCGCCTGCTGTATGCGTGGTTTCGCCTCTCGGGCAAGGACCGGGGCATTCGCGCCGGCAACTACGAGATCACCCAGGGCACCACACCGCAGTCGCTTTTGAACAAGCTGGTGCGCGGTGAGGAGAGCCTGCGCGCCATCACCTTCGTGGAAGGCTGGACGTTTCGCCAGATGCGTGCGGCCATGGCCGGTGAGTCCATGCTCAAAGACGACATCCAGGGCATGAGCGATGCCGAGATCATGCAGGCCCTGGGCAAGCCGGGGGTGCCGGCTGAGGGGCGCTTCTTCCCCGACACCTACACCTTTGCCAAGGGCAGCAGCAGCCTGGCCGTGCTGCGCCGCGCTGCTGCGGCCATGGACAAGCGCCTGGCCCAGGCCTGGGAGATGCGCGCCCCCGACACCCCGTTGCGCTCGCCCGATGAGGCGCTGATTCTGGCCAGCATCGTGGAAAAGGAAACCGGTCTGGCCAGCGACCGCGCCATGGTGGCCGGTGTGTTCACCAACCGCCTGCGCCGCGGCATGTTGCTGCAAACCGACCCGACGGTCATCTACGGCGTGGAGCAGTCGGGCAAGTCGCTGGAGGGCGGACGCCTGCGCAAGATCCACCTGCAAACCGACACGCCCTGGAACACCTACACCCGCGCCGGGCTGCCGCCCACGCCGATTGCCATGCCGGGCAAGGCCTCGCTGCTGGCAGCGGTGCAGCCGGCCAGCACGCAGGCGCTGTACTTTGTGGCGCGCGGCGATGGCAGCAGCCATTTCAGCGTCACCCTGGATGAGCACAACCGCGCAGTGAACCGCCACATTCGTGGCAAACCTTAGGAAAGTGTGAGAGTGCACGGATTCTTTATCAGCTTTGAAGGCATCGATGGGGCAGGCAAGTCCTCACACATCGAAGCCCTGGCCCAGGCCTTGCGCGCTGCCGGACGCAACGTGGTGCTGACGCGCGAGCCCGGAGGCACGGCGCTGGCCGAGCAGGTGCGCCAGCTGCTGCTGCACCAGGCCATGGACGCCACCACCGAGGCGCTGCTGGCCTTTGCCGCCCGGCGCGACCATGTGCGCCAGGTCATCGCTCCGGCGCTGGCACGTGGCGATGTGGTGATCAGCGACCGCTTCACCGATGCCACCTTTGCCTACCAGGGCAGCGGGCGTGGCATGGACTGGAATACGCTCCTTGAAATAGAGCGGCTGGCGCTTGCTGGCATTGGGGAAAAGGCAGATTCTGTTCTGAAACCTGATCTGACGCTGTGGTTCGATCTGCCGGTACAGGTGGCGGCCCGGCGTCTGGCGGCTGCACGCACCCCGGACCGCTTTGAAGCCCTGGATGAGGGCTTCTTTGCCGCTGTTTCCGCCGGCTACGCCCAGCGCTGCGCGCAGGATGGCGCGCGCTTTGCCCGCATCGATGCCGCGCAAGGCCTGGACGCCGTCTGGCAACAGGTGCAGCAGGCCGTGGCCGCTCGTGGATTGCTCCAGCCAGATGCGTAGCGCGACCCCCCCGGCCCCATGGCTGCAAAGCCAGTTGGCGCATCTGCTGCGCCAGCGCGGCCATGCGTGGCTGCTGCATGGCCCGGCGGGGCTGGGACAGCTGGAGCTGGGACTGACCCTGGTGCGTGCCTGGCTGTGCGAGCAGCCTGGTGTGCAGGGCGCCTGCGGCAGTTGTGGCAGCTGCCATGCCCTGGACGTACACGCCCACGCCGACGTTTGCGTGCTGATGCCTGAGGTTCAGATGCTGGCCCTGGACTGGCCGCTGAGCGAGAAGGCACAAAGCGAGATCGACGAAAAAAAGCGCAAGCCGAGCAAGGAAATCCGCGTCGAAGCCATGCGCGATGCCGTCGAGTTCTGCCAGCGCACCAGCGCGCGCGGGCATGGCAAGGCCGTGCTGATCTATCCGGCCGAGCAGATGAATGCCATCACGGCCAATGCCTTGCTCAAGACCCTGGAAGAGCCCGTGGGCGATGTGCGCTTTGTGCTGGCCACGGAAGCGGCGCACATGCTGCTGCCCACCATCCGCAGCCGCTGCCTGGGCCACGCCATGCAGTGGCCAGATGCCCGGCAGGCCCAGGCCTGGCTGCAGGCGCAGGGCGTGGCCGCCGCCGATGCCGAGCTGGCCTTGCGCGCGGCCGGGGGCAGCCCCTGGCAGGCACTGCGCATGGCGCAGGGCAAGCAGGGCCTGGCCTGGTGCCGTCAGCTGCCGCGCTGGCTGGCCCAGGGCGATGTGGCGGCGCTGGGCGAGATCACGCCGGCGCAGCTGGTGGCGGCCTTGCAGAAGCTGTGCCATGACCTGATGTGCCTCTCGCAAGGAGCGCAGCCGCGCTACTTTGCCGCGCAGGATCTGCCCAAACCACCGGCGCTGCGTGTGCTGCTGCGCTGGTCCAAGGCGCTGGCGCAGGAGATGCGCAGCGCAGAGCATCCCTGGAATGCGGGTTTAATGCTGGAGGCGCTTGTCGTGCAGGCGCGCAGCGTCCTACACTCCAGGGCCTGATTGTTGTTTTCCGAATGTTTCTGGCATGCATGCACCATCTTCCCCTCGCCCCAGCGTTCTGCAACTGGCCTTGAAAGAGAAAGGGGCCCTGTACGCGGCCTATATTTCACTGTTTGCCGAAGGCGGCATCTTCATCGCCACCAACCGCGAATTCCGTCTGGGCGACGATGTGTACGTGCTGCTGACCTTGCCGGACGATCCGCAGCGCTATCCCGTGGCGGGCAAGGTGGGCTGGGTGACGCCCGCTGGAGCCGGCCACCGGACCCAGGGCATTGGCGTGCGCTTTCCCAAGGACCCCAAGTCCGAGGAAATGAAGACCAAGATCGAGCAGATGCTCGGCTCCTGGCTGGGTTCGGAACGTCCCACGCAGACCCTGTAAGCTCGGCCCGCAGGGCAACCCCCGACGCCTTTTGCGCCATCGGCCTGCACCGCAGGCCGATGGCGTTTTACCGACGCTTCTTACCAATGTTCACGGATTCCCACTGCCATTTGAATTTCCCGGAGCTCATGCACCAGTTGCCCGAGGTGCTGCAGGCCATGGAGCAGGCCCAGGTCACGCGCGCGCTGTGCATCTCCTGCACCATCGAAGACTTTCCCCAGGTGCATGCCCTGGCCGTCAGGTATCCGCATCTGTGGTGCACGGTGGGCGTGCACCCCGACACCGAGAACATGCACGAGCCCAGCGTTGAGGAGTTGTTGCAGCTGGCAGCGCTGCCGCGCGTTGTCGGCATTGGCGAGACCGGGCTGGACTACTACGGCATGGAAGACCGCAAGGGCGGGCGCAGCATTGCCGATCTGGACTGGCAGCGCACGCGCTTTCGCACCCATATCCGCGCGGCGCGCCAGTGCGGCAAGCCCCTGGTGATCCACACCCGCGCGGCGGCAGCCGACACCCTGGCCATCCTGCGCGAGGAGGGCGAGGACGGCAGCCCGGGCAGCGCTGGCGGCGTGTTTCACTGCTTTACCGAAACGCTGGAAACGGCCAGGGCCGCGCTGGATCTGGGCTTTTACATCTCGTTTTCCGGCATCGTCACCTTCAAGAACGCCCAGGATCTGCGCGATGTGGCGGCCTACGTGCCGCTGGAGCGCATCCTGATCGAAACCGACAGCCCCTATCTGGCACCCGTGCCCTATCGTGGCAAGCTCAACACCCCGGCCTATGTGCCGCATGTGGCGCAATGCATTGCCCAGCTGCGCGGTCTGCCGGTGCAGGAGCTGGCCGAGCGGACCAGTGCCAATTTTGATCGGCTGTTCCCCGGGGTGCTGGCGTGATGCAGCGGCGCCAATGCCTGCAAGCCTTGCTTGCGCTGGGTGTTCTGGGTGGTCTCGGCGCTGGGCTGCCCGGCGCGCACGCCGGGGTCCTTGAGGATTTTCAGACCGCCATCGTGCGCGACAACGATCGCGCCATGGTGAACCTGCTGCTGCGCGGCATGAACCCGAATACGGTGGATGCGCAAGGCCAGCCGGCCCTGGTCAAGGCGCTGCGCCTGGAGTCCTGGCGCGTGGCCGATGCCCTGCTGCTGGCGCCGGGCATCAACGTCAACGCCGCCAACCGCCAGGGCGAGACGCCGCTGATGCTGGCCTGCGTCAAGGGCCGGCTGGATCTGGTGCGCCGTCTGATCGCCAAGGGGGCCAAGGTCAACCAACCCGGCTGGGCGCCGCTGCACTACGCGGCCAGCGCCGATCTGCCCGACAGCGTGGCCATTGCCCGCGTGCTGTTGCAGGAGGAGTACGCCTATATCGACGCGCTCTCGCCCAACGGCAGCACGCCCCTGATGCTGGCGGCGCAATACGGTTCGCAGGAGATGGTGCAGCTGTTGCTGGATGAGGGCGCAGACGTCCATCTGCGCAACCACCTGGGGTTGTCGGCCATCGATTTTGCCCAGCGCTCCGAACGCGCCTATCTGGTGGAGCTGCTGCAACGCCAGTGGCAGAAGGCCCAGCGCCACCAGCCACCCCAGTGGTAGGCCTCTCAGGCGGCATCCTGGCCGCCATAGGCATGCAGACGGGCGTACAGGCCATCGAGGGCCAGCAGCTCGGCGTGCGTGCCTTGTTCGATGATGCGCCCCTGCTGCATCACCACCACCAGGTCGGCGTGCTCGATGGTGGAGAGGCGGTGCGCAATCACCAGCGTGGTGCGACCGCGCATCAGGTGTTGCAGGGCCTGCTGCACCAGGCGTTCGGATTCGGTATCCAGGGCGGAGGTGGCCTCATCCAGGATCAGGATGGGTGCGTTCTTGTACAGCGCGCGCGCAATAGCCATGCGCTGGCGCTGCCCGCCCGAGAGCTGGCTGGCGTTGTGCCCCAATCCGGTGTGGATGCCCTGCGGCAGGCTGCGCACGTGCTCGGCCAGATTGGCCGCTTCCAGGCACTCCCACACGCGCGCTTCATCCACGCTGCTGCTGCCCAGGGCCACGTTGGCCGCCACGGTGTCGTTGAACATCACCACATCCTGGCTGACCATGGCAATCTGCTGGCGCAGATAGGCCAGATCCCATTCGGGCAGCGGCACGCCTTCGAGCAGCACCTGGCCGCTGCTGGGGCTCAAAAAGCGCGGCAGCAGATTCACCAGGGTGGTTTTGCCCGCACCGGACGGCCCCACCAGGGCCACCACCTGACCGGGCTGCACCTGCAGGCTGACCCGATCCAGCGCTGGCGCCAGATCCGCGCCAAACGAGAGGCTCACTTGCTCAAAGGCAATGCGCCCCTGCACCTGGGGTGGGCGCTGCATGCCGCCTTTTTCAGCCAGACTGCCTTCCAGTAACGCCAGTCCGCGCTCCAGCGCTGCCACGCCGCGCGTGATGGGCTTGGCCACGTCGGCCACGCGGCGCAGCGGGGCAATCAGCATCAGCATGGCGCTGATGAAGGCGACAAAACTGCCCACCGAGACCTGGCCCGCCTCCTGGCGGCTTTGCCACAGGGCAATGCAGATCACCCCCGACAGGGCCACGGCGGCCATGAGCTGGGTGGAGGGGGTCATGGCCGAGGCGGCAATGGTCGATTTGATGTTCAGTCCGCGCAGCTGGCGGCTGAGTTCGACAAAGCGGCGGTTTTGCGCGTCCTGCGCGCCGTGCAGACGCACCATGCGGTGGGCGAGCACGTTTTCCTCGACCACGTAGGCCAGCTCATCGGTGGCGTGCTGGCTGATCTTGGTGATGCGGTACAGGCGTCTTGAGAGTGTCTTCATCACCCAGGCCACGCCGGGCACGATCACCGCCACGGCCATGGTCAGCTGCCAGTTCAGATAGAGCAGGTAGGCCAGCAGGGCCACCAGGGTGAAGCCGTCGCGCGAGATCACCAGAAAGGCATTGACCAGCTGGGTGGCGCCGTTTTGCACCTCGTACACCACGGTGTTGGACAGGGCGCTGGCCGAGTGGCGGCCAAACAGATCCATCTGCGCCTGCTGCACGCGCTCGAACAGGTCCTTGCGCAGCGCCAGCATGCCGTCGTTGGCAATGCGCGAGAGGGCGTACTGCCCGGCAAACTGTGCCAGGCCACGGATGAAGAACAGCCCGATGATGAACAGTGGCACCATCCACAGGTTGAGCGTGCCTTCGGTAAAACCGTTGTCCAGCAAGGGTTTGAGCAGGGCCGGGATGAGCGGCTCGGTGGCGGCCCCCACCAGGGTGGCCAGCACGGCACCCACCCACGCCAGGCGTTGTTGTCCCCAAAAGTAAGGCGCAACCCGGCGCAAACGCTGGCGCAGGGGCAGGGGCAGGGTGGAGGCATCGTGGGCCGTCGCTGTGGGAGGGGGAGGGGTCGCTTGCATGGAGGGCGCATTCTACGTGCCGGGGCCTGGAACTTTTCGGGGCCGGAACCCGTTCTCAGGGGAGATGCAGATGGATACCCGGGCCTTGGCGCAAGCAGGCGTCAAGACTGTGTACCATCGCGTCTCTTGCCTAGCTTTCAGCATTTTTACTGCAACTTCCATCTTCATTTGCCGTGCTGTCCGATTCTTTTGCCTCTACTGCACCCTCTGCGCGCCGTCGCGGGGTGCTTGCTTTGCTGGCTGCCAGTCCCCTGGCTCCGGCGCTGGCCCAGTTCCGCGTGGAAGTGACCGGCGTGGGTTTGCGCCAGTTGCCCATTGCCTTGCCCGCCTTCCGTGGCGAGGACGGGGCGGTGCAGAAAATTTCCCGCATCGTGCAGGCCGACCTGGAGCGCAGCGGCCAGTTCCGCAGCGTCGATGCCGCGGGCGTTGCGCTCGACGAAGGCTCGATGCCTGACATGGCGCAGTGGCGTCAGCGCACCGCCGATGCGCTGGTGGCCGGCAGCATTCAGCGCCTGGCCGATGGCCGCTACGACGTGCGTTTTCGTCTGTGGGACGTGGTCAAGGCGCAGGACCTGGGCGGTCAGGGCTTTGTCGTGGTGCAGGCCGATCTGCGCCTGGTGGCGCACCGCATTGCCGACTACGTCTATGAAAAGCTCACTGGTGAGCGCGGCATTTTCTCCACGCGCATTGCCTATGTGACCAAGAACGGTGGCCGCTACGTGCTGTGGGTGGCCGATGCCGATGGCGAAAACGCCCAGTCGGCCCTGACCAGCGCCGAGCCCATCATCTCGCCAGCATGGTCGCCCAACGGGGCCCAGCTGGCCTATGTGTCGTTCGAGTCGCGCAAACCCGTGGTCTATGTGCATGATATTGCCAGCGGTCAGCGCCGCCTGGTGGCCAACTTCCGCGGCTCCAACAGTGCCCCGGCCTGGTCGCCCGATGGCAGCAGGCTGGCCGTCACCCTGAGCCGCGATGGCCTGTCGCAGCTGTACATCATCAGCGCCCAGGGCGGCGAGCCCCGGCGCCTGATGCAAAGCAGCGGCATCGACACCGAGCCGGTCTTTGCGCCCGATGGTCAAAGCCTGTACTTCGTCAGCGACCGTGGCGGCGCTCCGCAGATCTACAAGGTCGGACTGCAGGGCGGCAACGCGCAGCGCGTGACGTTCAGTGGCAACTACAACATTTCGCCAGCGATCAGCCCCGATGGGCAGTGGCTGGCCTACATCGGCCGCGTCGGCGGTGCCTTCAAGCTGCATGTCATGGAGCTGGCCAGCGGCAACGTCACCGTGCTGAGCGACACCACCGACGATGAAAGCCCGAGCTTTGCGCCCAACAGCCGTCTGCTGATGTTCGCCACCCGCCAGGGCGGACGTGAGGCCTTGATGACCACCACCCTGGACGGTCAGGTCAAGGCCCGGCTGGCTGGGCAGACCGGGGACATTCGTGAGCCCGCCTGGGGACCCTTTCAGAAATATTGAGAACCCGAAGGTGTAACAACAGGTCAACCTTTGCTGACACCGTGCGTTCCTGTTGCACCCAAACTTTAGGGTAGGAGTGTTTTTATGTTGAATCTCAAACGTGTTTCTCTGGCTGCCGCAGTGGCAGTGCTCATGGCTGGTTGCAGCTCTGGGGTGAAGTTGGACGAAGCCTCGGTCGAAGACCGTGGTGCCACGACCAGCGGTGCCGCCAGCGGCGTCACCGGTGTGGATCTGGTTGGCAAGGACATCGCCGCCGATGGCGGCCCGGCCAATGTGGGTCGTGTGGTGTACTTCGACTTCGACAGCTATGTGGTGCGCCCCGACGCCCAGGGCCTGATCGACGCCCATGCACGTTTCCTGAAGGCCGATCCCAGCCGCAAGGTGAACATCGCCGGCCACACCGACGAGCGCGGTGGCCGTGAATACAACCTGGCCCTGGGCCAGAAGCGTGCCGAAGCTGTGCGTCGTTCGCTTGGCCTGCTGGGTGTCTCCGACGGCCAGATGGAAGCTGTCAGCTACGGCAAGGAAAAGCCCGCTGCCCAGGGCAACACCGAAGAGGCTTACGCCCAGAACCGTCGCGCTGAACTGTCTTACCGTTAAAGTCTGCCCATGCTGATTCGTTCCACCCCGATGCGCCATGCGGCGCGTGCCCTGTCGGCATTGGGGCTGTGCATGGCTTTCATGCCCAGCGCCCATGCCCTGTTTGAAGATGCTGAAGCGCGCCGCGCCATTCTGGAGCTGCGCCAGCGCTTTGATACCAGCGCCGAGGAAAGCGCGCAGATGCGCCGCAGCCTGCTGGATCTGCAGGCGCAGATCGAGGCACTGCGTGCCGATCTGGCGCAGCTGCGCGGCCAGAACGAGCAGCTGGCACGCGAGGCATCCGAGATCCAGCGCGCCCAGTCGGGGATGGACGAACGCTTGAGCCGCTTTGAGCCCGGCGAAGTGCAGGTCGATGGCCTGCGCTTCGTCGCCACCCCACAGGAGCGCTCAGACTTTGAAGCCGCGTTGGGGATGTTCCGCAATGGCGACTTTCCCGCCGCGCGCAAGGCCTTTGCCGCCTTTGTCAATGCCTATCCACAAAGTGGCTATATCCCTTCTGCACGCTTCTGGCTGGGCAATACCCAGTACGCCGGGCGCGACTACAAGGAGGCCATGGCCAACTTCCGCTCCGTGATGCGCGCTGGCCCGGCCCATGAGCGTGCCCCCGAGGCCGCCCTGTCGCTGGCCAACTGCCAGCTGGAGATGAAGGACAGCAAGGCCGCCCGCCAGACGCTGGAGGCCCTGATGCGCGACTATCCCGACTCGGATGCTGCACAGACCGCGCGCGAGCGCCTGAAATCCATCAAGTAAGCATGCCCACGCATTCTTCCAACCAAGCAATCGCCGGAAGCTCCGGCGATTCTTTTTTATCCGTTCCCGCCGATGCCCCAGACCTGCAGCGCCGCTTCGGTGGGCTGGCACGTCTGTATGGCACTGCGGGCGCGGCACGGATTGCGCAAGCCCACGTGGCCGTGGTCGGTATTGGCGGCGTTGGCTCCTGGGCGGCCGAGGCCCTGGCTCGCAGTGGAGTAGGGCAACTGACCCTGATCGACATGGACCATGTGGCGGAGTCGAACATCAACCGCCAGATCCATGCACTGACCGATACCGTGGGGCAGGCCAAGGTGCTGGCCATGCAGGAGCGCATTGCCGGCATTCACCCGGCCTGCCAGGTGCACGTCGTGGACGACTTCGTCACGCCGGAAAACTGGCCCGCTCTGCTCCCCCACGGGGTGGATGCCGTCATTGATGCCTGCGACCAGCTCCAGGCCAAGCTGGCCATGGCGCAATGGGCCCGCCAGCGCCGTGCGCTGTTCATCAGCGTGGGGGCGGCAGGTGGCAAGCGCCTGGCACACAAGGTGGATATTGACGACCTGGCCCATACCACCCACGATCCCTTGCTTGCGCAGCTGCGTTATCGCCTGCGCAAGCACCACCAGGCGCCGCGCGATGGCAAGAAGATGGGGGTGACCTGCGTCTTCAGTCGCGAGGCCGTCGCCGGCCCTGACGCGTCATGCCAGCTGTCGGGCAGCGATGGCAGCCTCAATTGCAGCGGTTACGGCTCCGTGGTGAGCGTGACGGCCACTTTTGGTCAATGCGCTGCCGGCTGGGTGCTCGACCGCCTGGCAGCGCGAGAAAAGTGAGGGTAAGCCCTTTGGTGCCAAAAAGTGGTGCTAGAATCGCTGGCTTCGCTACTTAGGGATTGACGTTCCTTTGGAGCCGGGTCTTTAGCTCAGTCGGTAGAGCAGCGGACTTTTAATCCGTTGGTCGAGGGTTCGAATCCCTCAGGACCCACCAGTTTTGTTGCAGAATCGGCGCTTGCTGGTTTTGCGCGGGTCTTTAGCTCAGTCGGTAGAGCAGCGGACTTTTAATCCGTTGGTCGAGGGTTCGAATCCCTCAGGACCCACCAAATTTGTCGTTCCCTGTTGGGGGATGGCACGGGCCTTTAGCTCAGCTGGTAGAGCAGCGGACTCTTAATCCGTTGGTCGAGAGTTCGAATCTCTCAGGGCCCACCAGATTTGTCGTCTCCTGTCGGAGGATGGCACGGGCCTTTAGCTCAGCTGGTAGAGCAGCGGACTCTTAATCCGTTGG
>CAMZGS010000006.1:75000-235054 GCA_947306475.1 uncultured Comamonas sp. | reverse complement strand
TGCGTTTCAGAAAAAATTTTGAAGTCTTTTCTGATCTCCATCGAACCTGACTTGCATCATCCTGTTCAGCGAAGTCCCGCATTGTACACAGTTTTCAGCACCCAAGCCAATTGGAACCTCAAAAGACTTGGCGGAAACGGAGGGATTCGAACCCTCGATGGGGCTCTACACCCCATACTCCCTTAGCAGGGGAGCACCTTCGGCCACTCGGTCACGTTTCCGCTGAACCGCTATTGTAAGCACAATTTCTTGCGGTCCTGGCGAACTTTGAAAAATTTATTCCACCTTGTCCAGACCAAAGGCTGTGTGCAAGGCACGCACTGCCAGCTCCAGATACTTCTCGTCGATGACCACCGAGGTCTTGATCTCCGAGGTGGAGATCATCTGGATGTTCACGCCTTCTTGCGCCAGGGTACGGAACATGGTGGAGGCAACGCCCACATGGCTGCGCATGCCGATACCCACAATGCTGACCTTGGCAATGTTGGGATTGCCCACCACTTCAGCGGCACCCAGCTCGGGCGCGACCTTCTCACGCAGCAGATCCAGAGCACGCTGGTAGTCGGTCTGACTCACGGTGAAGCTGAAGTCGGTCTTCCCGTCCTTGGAGATGTTCTGGATGATGACGTCGACGTCGATGTTCGCATCGGCCACGGGCCCCAGGATGGCGGCGGCGATGCCAGGAGTGTCGGGCACACCCCGCACGGAGATCTTGGCTTCGCCACGGTTGAATGCGATGCCGGATACGACGGCTTTTTCCATTTTTTCGTCTTCCTCAAAAGTGATCAGAGTGCCGGACTTGGCTTCCTCGGCCAAGTCGATGTCCCAGGACGTGAAGCTCGAGAGCACGCGCATGGGAACCTTGTATTTGCCAGCAAATTCCACCGAGCGAATCTGCAGCACCTTGGAGCCCAGGCTGGCCATTTCCAGCATTTCTTCGAAGCTGACGCTGTTCAGGCGACGTGCAGCGGGCACGACACGGGGGTCGGTGGTGTACACGCCATCCACGTCGGTGTAGATCAGGCACTCGTCGGCCTTCAATGCAGCCGCAACGGCAACGGCCGAGGTATCCGAGCCACCACGCCCCAAGGTGGTGATGTTGCCCAGGGGGTCGATGCCCTGGAAGCCGGTGATGATGACGACACGCCCCGCGTCAAGGTCGGCGCGCACACGCTCGGGGTCGATCGACTCGATGCGGGCCTTGGTGTAGCTGCTGTCGGTGCGCACGGGTACCTGCCAGCCTGTGTAGCTCACAGCGTCCAGCCCTTCGGCCTGCAACGCGATGGCCAGCAGGGCAGACGATGCCTGCTCGCCCGTGGCGGCCAGCATGTCCAGCTCGCGATAGTAGGGAGTTTCAGGATGGTCGGGAGCCAACTCGCCAGCCAATGCCAGCAGACGATTGGTTTCACCACTCATAGCGCTGGGCACCACCACCATCTGGTGGCCGGCCCTGGCCCATTTGGCCACGCGCTTGGCGACGTTGCGGATACGCTCGGTGGAGCCCATCGAGGTCCCGCCGTATTTATGAACGAACAGTGCCATTGGATCAAGGTGTGACGAAACTACTGGTCACGGCGCTGTTGAAGGATGCGGTGTTTTGGCGCGCCGCCGGTTTTCGCACTCAGGGTTTGGGGACCAAAACTTCGGGATTGTACCAATCCAGTACTGCGCCTTTTCTACAAACAAACCCACCCCCTATCTTGATTTGGATACGGTGCCCTCGCGTCTGGCAGGCAGCGATCTGCCGCTGCAATTCCTGCAATTGCGCCGTGCTGGGCGTCGTCTGGTGACACTCCAGCAACCAATGGCGCAGGACGTTGGCCTGGCGTGCGCTGTCCAGCTGCTGCAAGGCCCGGATGGCCGGCGGCAGGCCGGTGAGCGCTGCGTCCTGCTGCGCCAGGGTGTGCAACAGGTCACTGGCCTGCGCAGCATGCGCACAAGAGCGCGCAAACGTACTGCGAAACTGCGGGAATACCTGCTCGAGCACAGGCAGCAACTGCTGGCGGATGCGGTTGCGGGTAAAGCGCAGATCGGTGTTGCTGGGATCTTCCACCCAACTGCCCCCCTGCGCGCGCAGCCAGTCCCGCAGTTTTTGCCCAGGCACCGCCAGCAAGGGGCGAAACCAGTGCAGCCCGGCTCGCTGCCAGTGCGCCGGCATGGCTGCCAGGCCCGCCACGCCAGCGCCGCGCGACAGCGCCAGCAACAGCGTTTCAACCTGATCGTCGGCATGCTGGGCCAGGGCGATGCTGGCCGCCGGTTGCGCAAAGTGGTGCAGTGCCATATCGGTCAACGCTGCGTAACGGTGCTGGCGTGCTGCATCTTCCGGACTTTGCCCTGGCTGCGCGCGTGCATCGACCCGCGCCACGGCCAGGGGAATGGCCAGTTGCTGGCACACCTGCTGGCAGTGCTGCAAAAAGTCGTCCGCCGCCGCTTGCAAGCCGTGGTGGACATGCAACGCCACCACCTGCCCCGGCCAGCGCTGGGCACAGGCGCGCAGCAGGGCGCTGGAGTCGGCGCCACCACTGTAGGCAATGGCCAATGGCAACGGTGGATCAAAGGTACGCAGGGCTTGCGCAAGGGCCGTGCTCATAGATTCCTTATTTAATAGCTGTTCGCGCTTTCTGAATAAGGATTTCAGATGGATTTCACCTTGAAATCCTTTGCTTTCAAGCGCAAGCCGCTATTCTTTAAATAACAAAGGCCCCGTAGGGCCTGTGCGATGAGGATGGCGGAAGCCTGATGTTCAACGGCTCTTGGTGTCGCTGAAGCGGCCATAGCTTTGCAGGCGCTCGTAGCGACGCTCCTGCAGCGCGTCCAGAGGCAGATCGACCAGCTGGCGCCAGGCATCACCCAGGGCGCGCTTGAGCAGGCTGGCCATGTGTTTGGGATCGCGGTGCGCGCCGCCCACGGGCTCGCTGACGATCTTGTCCACCAGACCCAAAGCCTTCAAGCGGTGTGCGGTGATGCCCATGGCTTCGGCGGCCTCGGCGGCTTTTTCGCCGGTCTTCCACAGGATGGAGGCGCAGCCTTCCGGGCTGATGACCGAGTACACGGCGTATTGCAGCATCAGCACCTGGTCGGCCACGGAAATGGCCAGAGCGCCGCCCGAGCCACCTTCACCAATGATGGTGGTGATGATGGGGGTCTTGAGCTGCGACATCTCGTAGATGTTGCGGCCAATGGCCTCGGACTGACCGCGCTCTTCAGCATCGATGCCGGGGAAGGCACCAGGGGTGTCCACAAAGGTGAACACGGGCAGCCTGAACTTCTCGGCTGTCTTCATCAGGCGCAGCGCCTTGCGATAGCCCTCCGGCTTGGTCATGCCGAAGTTGCGCAGCGCACGCTCCTTGGTGTCACGCCCCTTCTGGTGGCCGATCACCATGCAGGGCTGGCCGTTGAAACGCGCCAGGCCGCCGATGATGGACTTGTCGTCGGCAAAGTGGCGATCGCCGTGCATTTCCATGAAGTCGGTGAAGATCTCGCGCACGTAGTCCAGGGTGTAGGGACGGTCGGCGTGCCGGGCAATCTTGGTTATCTGCCAGGGTGTCAGATTGCTGTAGATATCCTTGGTCAGTTGATTGCTTTTCTTGCTCAACTGCTCGATTTCATCGGCGATATCCACCGCGCTTTCGCTCTGCACGTAGCGCAGTTCTTCGATTTTGGATTCCAACTCGGCAATGGGGTGCTCGAAGTCCAGAAAGGTTTTTTTAGCCAAGATTTCTCTCCTTGTCCCGGCGCTACGGCCCGAGGAACTTGTCCATCATGTCAATAGGCCACAGGCTGGGGATCCAGCGAGCGCCAAATATACCAAGTCGCCACCGTGGCCCAGGGTCTCCACGCTTCGGCCACCTCGCGGGCGTCGCTGCGGCTGACCGGATCGCCCGAGAAGTAGCACTGGCTGATGCCCTTGAGCAAGCCCACATCGTCCAGGGGCAGCACGTTGGGCCGCTGCAGGTAGAACATCAGGCACATCTGCGCCGTCCAGCGGCCGATGCCCCGGATGGCCATCAACTCGGCGATGATGCTCTCATCGTCCATCTTCGGCCAGTCCTCGATGTGCAGGCGGCCTTCGGTGAAGTGGATCGCCAGATCGACCAGATAGTCCACCTTGCGCGCCGACAGTCCCGCTGCGCGCATGTCGTCCACCTTCAGGCGCAGCAGATGTTCAGGTTCCATGGCCGGCGGCAGCGCCTCCAGGCGCCGCCAGATGCTGGCTGCGGATTTGACCGATACCTGCTGCCCGACGATGGAGCGCGCCAGGGTGATGAACGGATCGCCGCGCGAGGCCAGGGCTTCGCTGCCGAACTGCGGAATCAGGCGACGCATCACCCGGTCCTTTTTCACCAGATGCTGGCAGGCCTGCGTCCAGTACGGCGGCGCGTAGTCTGGTGCAACGGGAAGTTGCACTTTTGGTGAAGGAGCCATAACGCAATGCCCGGTACTCCACTCCCTTGCGGGGAGTGGCAACTTACTGGGCGGCCTCCCACGTCGTGCCGCTGGCCGAGTCCTTGAGCACAATGCCCTGCGCCAGCAGCTCATTGCGGATGCGGTCGGCCTCGGCCCAGTTTTTGGCCGCCTTGGCAGCGGCCCGGGCGGCAATCTTGGCCTCGATGGCCGCAGCATCCACGCCTGCAGCGCCGGCCTGCAAAAACTTTTGCGGATCGGCCTGCAGCAGGCCCAGGCAAGCGCCCAGCGCCTTCAGCACCCCCGCCAGCTGCGCCGATTTGCTGCGGTTGACCTCGGCTGCCAGATCGAACAGCACGGCCACCGCCTCGGGGGTGCCAAAGTCTTCATCCATTGCCGCCTTGAAACGTGCGGCATAGGGGTTGGTCCAGTCGATCTCCACGGCCTGGGGCTGCACCACCGTCAGCGCGGTGTAAAGGCGCTTGAGGGCACTGCGCGCATCGTCCAGATGCACGTTGGAGTAGTTGAGCGGGCTGCGGTAGTGGCTGCGCACCACGAAAAAGCGCACCACCTCCGGCTCGTACTCCCTGAGCACGTCGCGGATGGTGAAGAAGTTGCCCAGGGACTTGGACATCTTCTCGTTGTCCACGTTGATGAAGCCGTTGTGCATCCACACCTTCACGAAGGGCTTGCCCGTGGCGCCTTCGCTCTGGGCAATTTCGTTTTCGTGGTGCGGGAACTGCAGGTCGGCGCCACCGCCGTGGATGTCGAAACTCTCGCCCAGCAGTTCGCAGCCCATGGCAGAGCATTCGATGTGCCAGCCGGGGCGGCCTGCGCCAAAGGGGCTGGTCCACTTGACCTCTTCGGGCTCCTGCTCCTTGGCCGATTTCCACAGCACAAAGTCCAGCGGGTCACGCTTGCCGTCCTGCACGGCCACACGCTCGCCGGCGTTCAGTTCGTCGAGCGATTTGCCCGAAAGCTTGCCGTAGCCGGGAAACTGGCGCACGGAGAACAGCACGTCGCCGTTGTCGGCCTGGTAGGCCAGGCCCTTGTTCTGCAGGCGGCCTATCATGGACAGCATCTGGGGCACGTAATCCGTGGCGCGCGGCTCGTGCGTGGGTCGCTCGATGCCCAGGGCGTCGGCATCTTCGTGCAGCGCATCGATCATGCGATCGGTCAGCGCGCGCACGGTCTCGCCGTTCTGCACGGCGCGCTGGATGATCTTGTCGTCGATATCGGTGATGTTGCGCACATACGTGACCTGATAGCCGCTGGCACGCAGCCAGCGCTGCACCACATCGAAGGCCACCATCGAGCGCGCATGGCCCAGGTGGCACAGGTCGTACACGGTCATGCCGCAAACGTACATACGTACGTGACCGTCTTGCAGGGGCACAAACGCCTCCAAGGCACGCGACAGCGTGTTGTAGATACGCAAACTCATGGGAAGAAAGAAGCAGAGGAAGAACAGCGGTGGCTGAAGGGGATGCCTGGCCAGCATCCCGGCGCGCAGCGCCTGCGCCACCTTGCGCCACACAAGAAGCCAGGCTGCAAAATGCAGCCGCTACAATTGCCGCGCAGTATAAACCCGCCGCACGCTGCGGCGCCGTCGCCACAGGCGCAACCCCTGGTGGCAGTCCACCGTCCTGGCGCCCCGTGGCGTGCTTTCCCCCGTCGGCTTTCTTGCCCGCCCTTTAGAAGTATGACTTTCCTGCCTGAGCCTGCCGTTGTACGCCGCTGCCTGCGCCTTGGCGCTGCCGCTGCCGCCTTTTTCACCCTGTGCGGCACCGCTCAGGCCGACGCCTACAGCGAGGTGGCCTCCCTCATCCGCAGCGGCAACACTGCCAAGGCCCTGGAGCAGGCGCAGCAGTATCTGGCCACCAACCCGCGCGATCCACAGATGCGCTTTCTGCAAGGCAGCGCCCAGTCGCAGGCTGGCGACACCGCCGCCGCCGTGCAGACCTGGACCCAGCTGACCGAGGAATACCCCGAGCTGCCCGAGCCCTACAACAACCTGGCCGTGATCTACGCCAGCCAGGGCAAGCTGGAACAGGCGCGCAGCGCGCTGCAAAGCGCCGTGCGCAACAACCCGGAATACCCGGTGGCCTACGAGAACCTGGGCGATGTCTATCTGCGCCTGGCACACGAGGCCTACACCCAGTCCATCAAGCTGCAAGGCGCGCAACCGGCGCTGCAGCGCAAGCTGCAGGGCCTGCAATCCGTATTGCAGCTGGGCCAGCCCTGAAGGTTTCTTCCACTCGCTGCACCATTGACCATGAAGATCGATCGCCGCACCCTGACCACCTTTTTCGGCGCCAGCCTGCTGCTGGCCGGCTCTGTCTGCGCACAGGGGGCTTCTGCCCCCAAGGTCAAGCTCAGCACCAGCCTGGGCGACATCGTGTTGCAGCTGGATGCGGACAAGGCGCCGCGCACGGTGGAAAACTTTTTGCAGTACGTACGCTCCGGCCACTACGACGGCACGATCTTTCACCGCGTGATCGACAACTTCATGATCCAGGGCGGTGGCTTTACCAGCGCCATGCAGGAAAAGCCCACGCGCGCGCCCATCCCGCTGGAGGCGAACAACGGCCTGCGCAACACGCGCTACAGCGTTGCCATGGCACGCCGCCCGGACCCCAACTCCGCCACGGCCCAGTTCTTCATCAACGTCACCGACAACCCCAACCTGGATGCCCCGCGCCCCGATGGTTACGGCTACGCCGTCTTTGGCCGCGTGGTGCAGGGCCAGGAGGTGGTGGACAAGATCCGCACCGTGCCCACGGGCCGGGTCGGCATGCACGCCGATGTACCCACCACGCCGGTGGTCATCCAGTCGGCCAGCATCGTGCAATAGGCACACACGCGGCGCTGCGAGCAGCCCGCTTCTTCACCCAACCCTGAAAGAAAACCACCATGAGCCAACCTCAAGTCGAACTGCACGTCACCATCAACGTTGCAGACGAAGCCACCCAGGGCGTCATCACCCTGGAGCTGGACGCCGTCAATGCGCCCAAGACCACGGAAAACTTCCTGAACTACGTCAACAGCGGCTTCTACAACGGCACCATCTTCCACCGCGTGATCAAGAACTTCATGATCCAGGGTGGCGGCTTCACGGCCGACATGAAGCAAAAGGAAACCCAGGCCCCCATCGAGAACGAAGCCAGGAACGGCCTCAAGAACGAGAAGTACACCATCGCCATGGCTCGCACCAGCGATCCGCACAGCGCCACGGCCCAGTTCTTCATCAACGTGGTGGACAACGACTTCCTGAACCACACCTCCCCCACCGCCCAAGGCTGGGGCTATGCCGTGTTCGGCAAGGTGGTCAAGGGCACTGAAGTGGTCGATGCCATCAAGAAGGTGCGCACCACCCGCAAGGGCTTCCACGACGACGTGCCGTTCGACGCCGTGGTGATCGACAAAGCCGTTGCTCTGTAAATCTTGTCGTCTGCTTCTGGTCTGAGCGCTGCGACCGCACCCTCGGTGGCGGCGCTGCCCGCGCAAACGCTGGTGGCGCCCGACCACTGGAGTGCGGTCGAATGCATTGCCGACCTGCACCTGCAGGCGCACGAGCCAGCCACCCTGGCCGCCTGGCAGCGCTATCTGGCCAGCAGCCGCGCCAGCGCCATCTTCATCCTCGGGGATTTGTTCGAGGCCTGGGTCGGTGACGATGCGCTGCTGGAGCCCGGCAGTTTCGAAGCCGACTGCGCGGCCACCCTGCTGGCTGCCAGCCGCCAGCGCCCCATCTTCTTCATGATCGGCAACCGCGACTTTCTGGCGGGGGCCGATTTTTTACGCGCCAGCGGCATGCAGGGGCTGGCCGACCCCACCCTGTTCATCTGGGGCACGCAGCGCTGGCTGCTCTCGCACGGCGACGCGCTGTGCCTGGACGACGTGGAATACCAGCAGTTTCGCGCCATGAGCCGCAACCCCGCCTGGCAGCAGCAGTTGCTGGCGCAGCCCCTGGCCGCGCGCCGCACCCTGGCGCGACAGATCCGCAGCGCCAGCGAGCAGCGCAAACTGTCTGATGCCCCCTATGCCGATGCCGACCCCATCCTGACCGTGCAGTGGCTGGAGCACACTCAGGCACAGGTGCTGATCCACGGCCACACCCACCGCCCTGCCGACCACCTGCTGCCCGCCGGGCGCACGCGCGTGGTGCTCTCCGACTGGCACTGCGATGGCCCCCAGCCGCGCGCCGAGGTGCTGCGCATCACGCCCGATGGCGCCTGGCAGCGCATCCCCTGGGTATATTATTTTTGATAGCTGCTTGCGTCCGACAGTATTGGATTTCAGGGTAAAAACTGCCTGAAACCCTTGACCAGCGAGCGCAAGCAGCTCACTTTTCAATGAATCTACGTCAGGCAGATGCCGTCAGCTTCTGTGCCACTTCCACCAGTCGGCGTGCCTGGTGGCTGATGCTGGCGCGTGCCTCCTCGCCAAACTCCTGGCCCTGGGTGTGGCTGTAGCCATAGGGGTTGCCGCCAGTCTTGTAGATGGCCGCATCGGTAAAGCCCGGCGCCACGATGATGCCGCCCCAGTGCATGGCGGTGTAATAGAAGGTCAGCAACGTGGACTCCTGTCCGCCGTGGGCGTTCTGCGCCGAGGTCATGGCCGACACCGCCTTGTTGGCCAAGCCGCCCTTGGCCCAAAAACCGCCCAGGGTGTCGATAAAGGCACGCATCTGGCTGGCCATGCCACCAAAGCGCGTGGGCGCACAAATCAAGTAGGCGTTGGCCCAATCCATATCGTCCACGGTCACGGTCGGGATATGGGCAGTGGCCTGGGCTTGCGCTTTCCAAGCCGGTTGGCCATCGACGATGGCAGCGGGCACTGTCTCAGGCACTTTGAGCAAGCGCACCTGAGCGCCAGCGGCCTGCGCCGCCTCGGCAGCGATGCTGGCCATCTGGTAGTTGGTGCCATAGGTGGAGTAGTAAACAACAGCCAGTTTTACGCTCATGGTGTGCTCCTTAAAAAGCGGGAGGGTTGAGAAAAAATGCCCACCCATCATCCCCAGGCCAGCAGCGCCACGCAAGCCAGCGCGAAAACCGCGCGCGCCGCAAGTGCACTGCCGGGCATCCGGGCGCACCCGACCCCGCACGTGTTAAACGTGTTGCGTTGCAGGCGCCCATGCAGGCGCTAGGATGCCAGCCCTATGCAGAACACCGCCCCTCGCACCTCTTCTGTAGCAGACTCCCCGCATCAACCCCTGGCCGAGCGCCTGCGCCCGCGCCACCTGGGTGAGGTGATTGGCCAGCAGCACATCCTGGGCCCGGGCATGCCGCTGCGTCTGGCGTTCGAGTCGGGGCAACCGCATTCCTGCATCTTCTGGGGCCCCCCCGGGGTGGGCAAGACCACCATTGCGCGCCTGATGGCCGATGCCTTTGATGCCCAGTTCATCAGCATCAGCGCCGTGCTGGGGGGCGTCAAGGACATCCGCGATGCCGTGGAACGCGCCCAGGCCGCGCGCCAGGGGCTGCTGGCGCAGCGCAGCATCGTGTTTGTCGATGAGGTACACCGCTTCAACAAAAGCCAGCAGGACGCCTTCCTGCCGCATGTGGAAAGCGGCCTGTTCACCTTTGTCGGCGCCACCACGGAAAACCCCTCGTTCGAGGTCAACAGCGCCCTGCTCTCGCGCGCCACGGTGTATGTGCTGCAACCCCTGAGCGCCGAGGACTTGAAGCAGATTGTCGCCAAGGCCCAGGCCCTGCAAGCGCTGCCAGCCATAGAAGATGATGCACTGGAGACCCTCATCGCCTATGCCGACGGCGATGCGCGGCGCCTGCTCAACACGCTGGAGACGCTGACCATCAGCGCCGCGCAGGCGGGCATCGACCCCATCAATGCCACCTGGCTGCAGCAGGTGCTGGGCCAGCAGCTGCGCCGCTACGACAAGGGCGGCGAGCAGTTTTACGACACCATCAGCGCCCTGCACAAAAGCGTGCGCGGCTCCGACCCCGATGCAGCGCTGTACTGGCTGGTGCGCATGCTCGATGGCGGCGCCGACCCCAGATACCTGGCGCGGCGCATCGTGCGCATGGCCTGGGAGGACATCGGCCTGGCCGACCCGCGCGCCATGCAGCTGGCCAACGAAGCCGCCGCCACCTACGAGCGCCTGGGCAGCCCCGAGGGCGAACTGGCCCTGGCGCAGGCCGTGATCTATCTGGCCGTGGCCCCCAAGAGCAATGCCGGCTACGTGGCCTACAAGCGCGCCCGCGCCCTGGTGCAGCAGGATGGCAGCCGCCCGGTGCCGCTGCACCTGCGCAACGCCCCGACCAAGCTGATGCAGCAACTGGACTACGGCAAGGGCTACCGCTACGCCCACGATGAAGAGGACGGCTTTGCCGCCGGTCAGCGCTACCTGCCCGACGGACTGCAGGCGCCGACGCTGTACGAGCCCGTGCCGCGCGGCCTGGAAATCAAGATTGGCGCCAAGCTGCAGGCTCTGCGCGAGCGCAATAACGCTGCCGACGTCAAGCCAGCGCCATGAATAGCCCTGATGCATATCTCGTCTTTCGCGAAGACAGCCATGCCGCGTTGCGGTAGCGCAACAGATGGTAAAAATTTTTATTTGCGGCACTGCAACAAGCCCATAGTCAGAGAATTCAAGCACTTGCAGCGTTTCACCCCCCTCTGCCCGCCCCCCATGCCAGGCAGCCAGGGGGGTGCGTGCAGTACCCGTGGCGCCCGAACTGGTGGCCGTAGTCGTGGAAAATCCGCGTATTCGGCAGTCCACAGGCTCACGCCCTGGCTGCGCCCCTGGGGCGAAACCGGCTGCCGCCCCGTCTGCGGCTGCACCCATGCGTGAAGGGGGCAGCGCTGTCCCCCTGTACCACACGCCATCCACAAGAGGAGCGTCCATGCTGTTTGGCAAGCTTTTGCCGCGCGAAGGCAATTTTTTTGAAATGTTCAACCAACACGCCGAGCGCATCATCGAAGCTTCGCGTGCCTTTGCTCAACTGGTCGAAAACTACCCCAACACCGAGCTGCGCGAAAAATACAACCAGGACGTGGACAACGCCGAACGTGCCGCCGACCGCGTCACCGACGAGGTCAACCGCACCCTGCACCAGACCTTCATCACCCCGCTGGATCGCGAACACATCCACAGCCTGATCAACACCATGGACGATGTGGCCGACCTGATCCAGGACTGCGCCGACACGCTGTACCTGTACGACGTCAGCCACATGACCGAGGAGATCCACAGCCTGACCGACCTGAATGTGCGCTGCTGCGAGCGCCTGCGCGATGCGGTCAAGCTGCTGGACCACGTGGCCGATGCCAAGGTGGCAGAGGCAGCACTCAAGACCTGCCAGGAAATCGACCTGCTCGAATCCGACGCCGACCGCGTGCTGCGCGGCGCCATGAGCAAGCTGTTTCGCGAGGAGCCGGACGTGCGCGAGCTCATCAAGCTCAAGGCGATCTACGAGATCCTGGAATCCGTCTCCGACAAATGCGAGGAGGTGGCCAACGTGATCGAGGGCATCGTCCTCGAAAACTCCTGACCCCCAGCCCTTTGCCTTGAAGCAGGAGATCCTGAAATGGAACCCGTACAAGCCGCCCTGTGGGTGGTGATCTTGCTTGTGACAATGGCGCTGGTCTTCGACTTCATGAACGGTTTTCATGATGCGGCCAACTCCATTGCCACAGTGGTTTCCACCGGCGTGCTCAAGCCCACCCAGGCGGTGGTGTTTGCCGCCTTTTTCAACGTCGTCGCGATTTTCGTCTTCCACCTGAGCGTGGCCGCCACCGTGGGCAAGGGCATCATCCTGCCCGAGGTCGTGGACACCCACGTCGTCTTCGGCGCTCTGGTGGGAGCCATCGTCTGGAACCTCATCACCTGGTACTACGGCATCCCGTCCAGTTCCTCGCACGCGCTCATCGGCGGCATCGTCGGCGCCGGTCTGGCCAAGGCCGGCCCCAGCGTGCTGGTGCTGGGCGGCATCCTCAAGACCGTGGCCTTCATCGTCATCTCGCCGCTGCTGGGCTTTCTGTTTGGCTCGCTGATGATGGTGGTGGTAGCCTGGCTGTTTCGCCGCACCAGTCCCGGCAAGGTGGACAAGTGGTTTCGCAGCCTGCAGCTGCTTTCGGCGGGTGCCTACTCGCTGGGCCACGGCGGCAACGATGCACAAAAGACCATCGGCATCATCTGGCTGCTGCTGATTGCCACCGGCTACCTGTCCGGCACCGAAGGCACCCCGCCCACCTGGGTCATCGTCAGCTGCTACGCAGCCATTGGCCTGGGCACCATGTTTGGCGGTTGGCGCATCGTCAAGACGATGGGTCAAAAGATCACCAAGCTCAAACCCGTGGGCGGCTTTTGCGCCGAAACGGGTGGTGCCATGACGCTGTTTTTTGCCACCTTCTTGGGCGTACCGGTTTCCACCACGCACACCATCACTGGCGCTATCGTCGGTGTGGGCTCCACGCAGCGCGCCAGCGCCGTGCGCTGGGGTGTGGCTGGCGGCATCGTCTGGGCCTGGATTCTGACCATCCCGGCCAGCGCCCTGGTCTCGGCCCTGGCCTACTGGCTGAGCTTGCAGCTCTATTAAAGCGATAGCTGCTTGCGCTTTCATATCAAGGGTTTCAGCAAACAATAATGCTGAAACCCTTTTGTTTTGAGCGCAAGAAGCTATTGTTTTTTATAACCAGTCACCCAGGCAAGTTGCTGTACAATCGCGCGTTTTCGGCGTGTCGCTGGCCGGGTGGCCATGTCGCGTGTCTCAGACGCCGTTAAATGTCAACTGTGGCAGTTTCTGCCGCAACCACCCGAAGGAACAACCATGGTCGTGATTCGACTCTCCCGCGGCGGCTCCAAGGCCCGTCCGTTCTTCAACATCGTTGTCGCTGACAAGCGCGTGCGCCGCGACGGCGCGTTCATCGAGCGCGTGGGCTTCTACAACCCCAACGCTCGTGGCGCTGAAGAAGGCCTGCGCCTGGCACTGGACCGCGTTGCCTACTGGAAGAGCGTGGGCGCACAAGCCACCGATACGGCTGAACGCCTGATCAAGCAGGCTGCTGCCAAGGCTGTTGCCTAAGCACTGCATACTGCACCTTCACGGGCTTCGTTGGCATGGTCTGACGGGGCCCGTTTTTCATGGGCGCGCTGTCAGCGCCCGTTGTTGTCTGTGAATTCCCTTATCTGCCTGACCGCCTTGCCATGACCGCCTTCCCCGCTCTTGCCGCTGCCACCCTGCCTGCCGATGCCGTCGAGGTGGGCCGCATTGCCGATGCCTGGGGCATCAAGGGCTGGTTCAAGCTGATCGCCTACAGCAACGACCCACAGGCCCTGATGAGCGCCCCCAGCTGGTTGCTGCAACCCGCAGAACGTGGCGCCAGGACTTTCAGCGGCACCGTGCTGCTGCCCATCCAGCAGGTGCGCTGGCATGGCGACACCCTGGTGGCCGCCTCGCCCGAGGTCCACGACCGCAACGGCGCCGAGGCACTGCGCGGTGCGCGCATCTTTGTGGCGCGCGAGCACTTCCCCAAGGCCGAGGACGGCGAGTACTACTGGGTGGATCTGATCGGCCTGACCGTGCGCAACCGCGAGGGCGTGGAGCTGGGCAGCGTCAAGGACCTGCTGAGCACCGGCCCCAACACCGTGCTGGTGGTCGGCTACGAGGCCAATGGCAAGCCGCAGGAGCGCATGATTCCCTTTGTCGATGCCTATATCGACCACGTTGACCTGCCCGGAAAAACCATCACCGCCGACTGGCAGCCGGATTACTGATGGCCAGCCCTTGCCTCTGCCTGCCCCGACTGCTGCGCCATGCGTTTTGACATCCTGACCCTGTTCCCCGAGCTGTTCACCCCCTTTTTGGAAAACGGGGTGACGCGCCGCGCCTACGCCAGCGGCCAGGTGCAGGTGCAGCTGTGGAATCCGCGCGACCATGCCGAGGGCAACTACCGCCGCGTCGATGACCGCCCCTTTGGCGGCGGCCCCGGCATGGTGATGATGGCCGAGCCGCTGCAGCGCTGCCTGGATGCCGTCCGCGCTGCACGAACCGAGGCAGGCGAGACCGAGCCCGCCCCCGTGGTGCTGTTCTCGCCGATCGGCACCACGCTCAGGCACGAGGTGGTGACCCAGTGGAGCGAAAGCCAGGGCGCCATCCTGCTGTGCGGGCGCTACGAAGGCATCGACCAGCGCTTTATCGACGCCAACGTCACGCACCAGATCAGCCTGGGCGACTTTGTGCTCTCCGGCGGCGAGCTGGCCGCGCTGGTGCTGCTGGATGCCATCACGCGCCTGCAGCCGGGCGTGCTCAACGACGCCGGCAGCTTTCAGCAGGACAGCTTCAACCCCGCGCTGGATGGCCTGCTGGACTGCCCGCACTACACCCGCCCGGAAGTATGGGAAGGCCGCAGCGTGCCAGCTGCCCTCCTCTCGGGCCACCACGCCCAGATTGCCGAATGGCGCCGCGCCCAGAGCCTGGCGCTGACCGCGCAGCACCGCCCCGAACTGATCGAGCGCGCCCGCGCGCAGGGACTGCTCACCCCCCGTGACGAGCACCTCTTGGAAAAATTGCCCGAGCAGCTATAATGCCGGGTTCTTTGATCCTCTATCCGGCCGTTGCACCATGGTGAGTGCAACCTATGGCGCCAATCCCGGCGCTTGCCAATTGTGGCGCGGACACGATCAGGATGGATAGCCTCATGAATCTGATCCAAACCCTGGAGCAAGAAGAAATTGCTCGTCTGAACAAGACCATTCCCGACTTCAACCCCGGCGACACCGTGATCGTCAGCGTCAACGTGGTTGAAGGCAACCGCAAGCGTGTCCAGGCCTACGAAGGCGTGGTCATCGCCAAGCGCAACCGTGGTCTGAACAGCGCGTTCATCGTGCGCAAGATCTCCAACGGCGAAGGCGTGGAGCGTACCTTCCAGACCTACTCGCCCCTGATCGCCAAGATCGAAGTCAAGCGTCGCGGTGATGTGCGTCGTGCCAAGCTGTACTACCTGCGCGGCCTGACGGGCAAGAAGGCTCGCATCAAGGAAAAGCTGCCTCAGCGCAAGACCGAGGCTGCTGCTGCCGAGTAAAGGCTCAGCGCCAACGCTCGCCTTGCTGCGCGCAAGAAAGCCGCTACAGTTTTGCTGTAGCGGCTTTTTTCGTCCGCGTCTCTTCAAGTGTTCATGTCTGCCCTTGCCAGGAAAGTTGTGCCGTGCCAGCTCCTTTGATGCGCCCACCTGCTGCCGCCTCAGGGGCGGTGGGCATTCCACCTTTCGATCCGCGCCAGATCCCCGTGCATGGGCGCGACAGCCACCTGCCCAGCGTGCCAGCGCACGCACAGACGGCCCAGGCCCTGCGCACCCGCTTTGCCCAGGCGCACCATTCCTGGCAGCCGGAGCTGCGCGGCGAGCCGGCCTTCGTCCAGCGCCCCGTGGCCCCGGCTGCCGTGCTGGTGCCGCTGGTGCAGCGCGAAGATGAACTGCGGGTGCTGCTGACCCAGCGCAGCCAGCGCCTGTCCAGCCATTCCGGCCAGGTGGCCTTTCCCGGTGGACGCTGCGACCCGCAGGATGCCGATGCCGTGGCCACCGCGCTGCGCGAAGCCTGGGAAGAGGTCGGCCTGCTGCCCGAGCGCGCAGAAGTGCTGGGCAGCCTGCCGCTGTACACCACCGGCTCGGCCTTTGCCGTCACGCCCGTGGTGGCCCTGGTGCCGCCACAGCCCCTGCGCCCCAACCCGGACGAAGTGGCCCAGGTGTTCGAGGTGCCGCTGTCCTTCATCCTGAACCCGGCCAACCACCAGCGCCACCGTGTGCACTGGCAGGGCCAGATGCGCGAGTGGTTTGCCATGCCCTACCGGGATGGCCCGCAGGAGCACTTCATCTGGGGCGCCACCGCCGGCATGCTGCGCAACCTCTACCGCTTCATGGCTGCATGAATCCCCGCCCCACACGGACGGAAGCCCAACCCTGGCCGCTATGATGGACGCATGAGTTTCTTTGCCATTCTGTTTGCCCTGATGCTGGAGCAGGCCCGTCCCCTGCCCCGTGACAATCCGGCCTACGAAGGCCTCAAGGCCTGGGCCGTATCGGTCCGCCGTGGCTTTGACGATGGCCCGGCGGGCGAGCCCTGGCTCACCTGGGCCATCGCCCTGCTGATCCCCGTCGCCTTTGCCAGCGGCGTCTATCTACTGCTGTTGCACTGGATCGGCTGGCCCGTGGCCCTGCTGTGGAACGTGGCCGTGCTGTATCTGACGGTCGGCTTTCGGCAGTTCAGCCACCACTTCACCAGCATCCGCGATGCCCTGGCCGAGGACGACGACGCCGCAGCGCGCCGCGCCTTTGCCTACTGGCGCCAGATGGAGCCGCAATCGTTCACACGCACCGAGCTGCTGCGCCACGTGCTGGCCTACGGCATCGTGCAGGCGCACCGCCACGTGTTCGGTGTGTTCTTCTGGTTCACGGCGCTGATGCTGCTGGGACTGGGGCCTGCCGGTGCCGTGCTCTACCGCACGGCGGAATACCTGTCGCGCCAGTGGTCGCGCCACACCATCGCGGGCCAGGCACCGGTAAGCGTCCCCCTGCAACAGGCCACGCGCAAGGCCTGGGCCTGGATCGACTGGCTGCCGGCACGGCTGACGGCCATTGGCGTGGCCATGGTGGGCAGCTTCGAGGAAGCCATCGTCGGCTGGCGCCAGCATGCCAGCGTGGCGCCGCAGGACAACGACGGCATCATCGTTGCCGCCACGGCTGGTGCCCTGCATGTGCGCCTGAGCGGCCCCGGCCTGACGCCACGCGCCGACATGGACTTTGGCACGCCGGAGCCGCTGCAGGACAGCGCCTACACCGAGGGCCAGCCACCCGAATTCCAGCACCTGCACAGCATGGTCGGCCTGGTGTGGCGCCTGGTGGCCGTCTGGCTGCTGCTGCTGGCCGTGCTCACCGTGGGACGGCTGCTGGGCTGAGGCGACTGACACCCCGGCCACCGACGCACGGAGGCAACAAAAGAGACTGTCTTCTGATATCCGGTGTGCGCAACAAATGGTATCTTGACATTTTTTGTTGTCACACTTTTTGTCCATCATGTCTACAGTCCCCTTCGCAACAAAGCAAGAGTACGCTTTCGATGAACGCCTGTTGCTCATGTCCACCACCGACAAGCAGGGGCGCATCACCCACTGCAACGCGGCGTTCGAGCAGGTCAGCGGCTACAGCAAGGCCGAGCTGATGGGGCAGCCGCACAACATCGTGCGCCACCCGGACATGCCGCCCGAGGCCTTCAAGGACCTGTGGGCCACCATCGGCCACGGCCGCACCTGGCAGGGCATGGTCAAGAACCTGCGCAAGGACGGGCGCTACTACTGGGTGCGGGCCTACGTCACCCCCATGATGCAGGGCGGCAAGCCGGTGGGCTATATGTCGGTGCGCACCCACGCCACGCCCAAAGAGGTGGAGGAGGCTGAAAGGCTGTACGCGCGCCTCGTTGCTGAGCGCCAGTCGGCCCGCCCCAGTGTGACTTTGCGCAGCGGGCGTGTGCGCCCCACGGGTTGGCGCAACCACTGGGGCAAATTGCAGCGCGCCAGCATCACGCAGCGCTTGGCCGCTTTGCTGCTGCCCATCGTGCTGGCGGCGCTGCTGTTTCCGCTGATGGGTTGGGTGCAGCCCTGGCAAATGGCTTTGCAGGCGCTGCTGGTGCTGGGCTTTAGTGGTGTGGCTTTGGGCTACTTCCACAGCCGCGTCACACAGCCCTTGAGAACTGCGCAAGACCTGGCATCGCAAATTGCCAGTGGCCATTTGGCGGCTCCCCTACCAGCGCGCCTGCCGCCACACCCCATGGGGCTGCTGCTGGAGTGGCTGCGGCAAATTCACATCAACTTGCGAGCGGTGATTGGCGATGCCAAGGACGAGATCGATGGCTTTAACGCCATGGCGCGCAATCTCGCGACAGGTGCAGAAACGCTGGCCTCGCGCACCGACCAACAAGCGCAGGATCTGCAAGTGACGGCCAGCGCCATGGAGGAGCTCACCCAAACGGTTGCGCAATCGCAAAAAGATGCACAAACCATCCACCAACACACGCGCCAAGGCACGGCCCTGGCCTCCAACAGTGGTCAGGTGATGCAAGCGGCCAGCGCCCAGGTGCAAAACCTGCGCCAGTCTTCGCAGCAGATGGGGCAGATCATCTCCACCATCGAAAGCATTGCCTTTCAAACCAACATCTTGGCACTCAACGCTGCCGTGGAGGCGGCTCGCGCTGGCGAGCAAGGGCGTGGTTTTGCCGTGGTGGCCAGCGAGGTGCGCAACCTAGCGCAGCACAGCGCGCAAGCGGCCGGTGAGATTCGCCAGCTCATTGCCCACTCTACGCAGCACATCAGCGACAGCGCCACGCAAATGCAGCAGGCCAGCGAGTCGATTGCCGAGACCGTGGATGCCGTGCAGTCGATCAGCACGCACATTCACACCATCGTTAACACCACCGCTGAGCAAAGCTCAGGCTTAGAGCAGATCAACTCGGCCTTGATGAACCTGGACACCGTCACCCAAGAAAATGCGCGCGTGGCCGAGGAATATGCCAATGCCGCACGCATCATGGACAGCAAAACCAGCGTATTGCGCCGCACACTGGAGGTTTTCTACCTAAAACAATAGCTTTGAGCGCTTGAATATGCTTGTTTTCAGATATTTTTCGTCTTGAAATCGCGTATATAAAGCGCATACAGCTACGATTAAAAGAGCAAGCCCAGCCACAGCACAAGCTGTCGTGGCTGGGCTTGGTTTTTGTCTTTTATGTCTTTTATAGATTGGGCTGGGATCGCTCAGCAGCGCAGGCCTGAGCAGACCTCAACCCGTCGGCTCACAGCGTCTGCCCCTGCAGCACATCCAGCAGCGCTGTGGGGTTGAGGCACTGCACCAGCAAACTCCCCCCATTGGCGCGCACCAAGGACTGCACTAGGGCGCTGGCGGCATCGTCCACACCGGGCATGGGCACGATGCTGTTGGTCGCAAAGACATGCACGCCCTGCAACTCACTGACCAGCACGCCTATGCGCCGCCCGGCGCACTGCAACACCACCACCTGGCTGTGCGCCGTGACCTGCGAAGGCTGCCCGGTGAGCAGGTGCGCCAGATCGAACACCCAGACATAGCCCGTCACGCTGCCGTTGGCGCGCCGCGCCAGTGTGCCCATGCAGTAGGGCAGGCGCCCGGCCGAGACCGGTGCCACCGCACTGGCCGGCAAGGCCTCCAGCACATGCTCCGCATCCACCGCAAACAGCGCAGCACCGACGAAGAAGGTGGCCATCTCGCGCCCGCTGCCGCCATGCGCGGCCGACTGCACGACCATGCCACGGCGCTGCACGGCCACCTGCGCATCGGCCTGCACCTCGCCCAGCAGGCGAAACGACAGGGCAAGCAGCTCATCGCCCCCGTCCGCACCTGCCCGAAACTCGCGATAGCCGCTCAGCGCCGCGCAGCCAACCAGGCAATAGTGCCCGCGATAGATCACGACGCGCGATTGCTTCTGCCCGGGCTCCAGCGCCAGCAGCGCCTGCGGCAGCTCCAGATGGCTGCCGACGGCGTGGTGCTCGGGGTGGGAGCTGGCCAGCACGGTGCCATCGCGGCGGGCATAGACGGCCTGCATGTTGGGCGTGCCCTCCAACCCTCCGCTCAGCATGGCCTGCAGCTCGGCAGCCGTGTTGAACACGACGCCAATGCCGCCCACGATGTGCGCCGCCTCGTCGGGCGTGCGGATGGCGGCGTGATAGACGTAGCCGGGCTCGCTCTGCCCCTGATCGTCCAGCACTCCGGCCCCATAGGTACAGCTGCGCCAGGGCGTGGCGTGGTAGGACTGGGCATCGCGCAGACAGCACACCGCCTCCAGGGTGTCGGCCTCCACCGCCATGCCGATGACCGAGCGCCCGTCGGGCAGCAGCGGACGGCTGGCCGCCACGATGGTGCCCGCGCGGTCGTACACGACGATGCGCGCATACACGGTGTAGAGCTGGTTGATGTGCTCCAGGATCTGGCAGGCCTGGGTGCGTGCCGACGCGTCGGCACAGCCCATGGCTTCCCCGGTCAGCAGGCTGCGCAACTGGGGCGTGAGGGCCCACCAGCGGCAATCGTTGGCCCGCTCGTAGAGATTGCGGCCCAGCAGGTCGATCAGCAATTGCGCCAGCAGCTCACTGTCGCGCAGGCTGGTGCTGAGCACGGTGTCGTACAGATCCCGGATCGACTGTGCAAACACCTCGTTGGTGCGCCAGCCCGTCTCGCCAATCTGCTCCAGCACCGCCTTGAGCCTGGGCGTGCTGCCACGCTGCCCGGCCGTCATCACCTGCCCGTTCCAGACCACGCGGCGGATGGTGTCGGCCGCAGTGACGATGTCGTGCAGCGGTGGGCAGAAGCTGCGCGCATGCGCCAGCAGCCCCTGGACCACGGCCGGCTCCAGCTGATCGATGGCGCGGCGCACCTTGGCGACGAAGGCCTGCTCCACCGGAATCATCACCTGCCCGGCCCAACCCGGCGGGCCGGGGTAGCCCTGGTAGCCCGTGGCCGCCACGGTCTGCACCAGATAGGTGCGCCCACTGTGCACGTGCAGCACGGGTGCACCAGTTCGGTTCACGGGTACGCGCTCGCCCACGCGGATCCAGTGCGCATCGCTGCTGGCCAGCACGCGCTGGTCGGCATCAAGCAGCAGCGCAATGCTGCGCGCCGTCCCTTCGCTCCAGGCCTCGAACAGGCCGCGCATCTCGCCCTCGAAGTCGAAACCCAGGCAGAGCACGCCCACGGGCTGCTGCGTCTGCGGGTGCAGCATGCGGTGCGCGTACAGCAGCACCTGCGCCTTGCCAGGACGCAGCCCCGTGGCACGGAACGTCTCCACATAGCCATCGTGCTGGAGCGCTGCCGCGATCAACGGGTCGTCGCAACCCTCCACGGGCGAGCGTTCATCGACCTGGGCCAGTACGGCGCCCTGAGGGTCGATCAGCAGAATCTCGTCATAGACGGTGTACTTGTTGCGGTACTCGCGCAGACGCTCCAGCACCCCGCTGCCGTCCGACAGGCCCGCCACGTAGTGGCACAGCTCCTGATCGGTAGCCAGAAAGCCCACGTCGGCGGTGCGCTCGTAGAGGTTGCGCACCACGATGTCGATCACCTGGTGGGCACTGGTGCGCAGCTCGGCCATCACCTCACCCAGCGACTGCGCCACCAGCGAGCGCACCAGATCGCCCTCCAGGCGCTGCAAGCCTTCGCGGGCCGCCACCATCATCGGCAGCAGGGCCTGGGCCTCCTCGGGACAGTTCATCTTGGCCGAGGCCTCGATGAGGCGCCACATCAGGTTGAGCTCATGCAGGGAGTTTTCACACCGCATCACGTCCCGCATGAAGGGAATGAAGGTATCCACCGGAACCTCGTGATGCTCGCTGCTCTGGATTGCCGCCATGGCTTCCTCCTTGTTCCTCTGGCAATGCCCGCCGTGCGACGAGCAACCCGGGAACAAGCAAAAAGCGCGCCAAGGTCCGGCCAGACCTTGTGCACCAGCGACAGGGCTGTGGCAGCCTGTCGGTCGTCAGCCGTAGTGGGGACGCTGGCTCAGCTCGGCAAACAGGTCGGCGTACAGGCGATGGCGCTGGACGCTGATGCCCTGCCCCACCCGCGCCAGCACGGCGCAGCCCGGCTCGTGCAGGTGCGTGCAGTTGTAGAACTTGCAACCCTGGGCATGCTGGCCGATGTCGGGCATGTAGCGCGCCAGTGCCGTGGGGGCAATGTGGCGCAGGCCAAACCCCTGAAAACCGGGCGAATCCAGCAAGGCGCCGCGTCGCTGCGCATCCAGCCAGTACCAGGTCGTGGTGGTGGTGGTGTGGCGCCCGGAGTTGAGCGCCTGCGAGATTTCCCCGGTGGCGGCCTGCGCCTGGGGGATGAGGTGGTTGATCAGCGTGCTCTTGCCCGAGCCCGAAGGCCCCAGCACCAGGGTCACCTTGTCGGCCAGCAGCTCTTGCAGCAGCTGGTCCTGCCGGGCATCGGGCGCTGCCAGATTCAGCCCCAGCACGCGGTAATGCGGCTGCCCGTCAGCATCGATGATGGCGCGGTACGGTGCCAGGCGCTCCCAGGCCTGGGCAAAGGGCCCGGTCAGATCGCTTTTGTTCAGGGCCACGATGGGCGGGATGCCCGCCTCGTGCGCAGCAATCAGGGCGCGCGCCAGCTGGCTTTCCGAGAACACCGGCTCGGCCGCAATCAGGATCAGCACCTGATCGATGTTGGCGGCAAAGGATTTGGTGCGGATCTCGTCCTGGCGGTAGAGCAGGTTGCGCCGGGGCTGCACCTGTTCGATGCTGCCCTCCTCGCCCTGCCCCGGCGGCGCGGGCAACCACAGCACCTGGTCGCCCACCACCGCCTGGTTCTTCTTGCCACGCGGGTGACAGATGCGGCGGCTGCCATCGGCGCTTTCCACCACGCAGTGGCGCCCGTGGCTGCCCACGACCAGGCCACTTTCCAGTGCAGCAGCGGGCTGCGCAGCGGCAGATCGGTGCTTGCGGCTCATGTCGCGCTTCCCAGCTGTGCCAGACGTTCCACCGCTGGCGGGTGCGAGTAGTAAAAGCGCGCATACAGCGGATCGGGCGTGAGCGTGGAAGCGTTGTCCTCATACAGCTTGAGCAAGGCACCGGCCAGCGCCTGTGGCTGCGCCTGCGCGGCGGCGTAGGCATCGGCCTGGAACTCGTCGCGGCGCGAAAAATGCGCCATCAGCGGCGCCAGCCAGAAGCTGAACACCGGCACCACCAGCATGAACAGCAGCAGGGCCAGCGCCTGCATCTGCCCATCCTGCCCCAAGGCCAGTTCCAGCGAGGGGCGCACGCCCAGGCCGGTGTAGAACCACGGCTGGTTGCTCAGCCAGCCCAGCAACGCCAGCCCGGCCAGACTGCCGGCAAACACCCAGACCATGCGCTTGGTGATGTGGCGGTGCTTGAAGTGGCCCAGCTCATGCGCCAGCACGGCTTCCACCTCATCGGCGTTGAGCTGCTTGAGCAGGGTGTCGTAAAACACCACGCGCTTGGCATTGCCCAGCCCGGTGAAATAGGCATTGGCATGCGCCGAGCGGCGGCTGCCATCCATGACAAACAGGCCCTTGGCGGCAAAGCCGCAGCGCTGCATCAAGCCTGTGACACGCGCCTTGAGTGCCTCGTCCTGCAGCGGCTCAAACTTGTTGAACAGCGGGGCGATGAAGGTCGGGAAGATCCACATCAGCAGCAACTGAAAACCCGTCCACAACCCCCAGGCCCACAGCCACCACAGGCTGCCGGCAGCCTGCATCAGCCACAGCACGGCGGCCACCAGCGGCAGGCCGATCAGGGCGCCCAGCAGGGTGCTCTTGAGCAGATCGCCCAGCCACAGCCCCAGGGTGCTCTGGTTGAAACCAAAGCGCTGCTCCACCACAAAGGTGCTGTAGAGCGCAAACGGCAGCTCCAGCGCACCGGAGATCAGCGCAAACAGCGCCACCAGCACCACCTGCTGCGCCAGCCCCGGCTCCATCCACCAGAGCAGTGCCTGGTGCAACGCATCCAGCCCCCCCAGCAGCGTCCAGCCCAGCAGCAGCAGCGCGCCCCAGGCCAGTTGCCACAAGCCCACGCGTGCCTTGGCCAGGGTGTAGTCGGCCGCCTTCTGGTGGGCGCTCAGGGGAATGCGCTCGGCAAAGGCAGCGGGCACGGCCCCCCGGTGCCTGGCCACATGACGCACCTGGCGCGAGAGCAACCACACCTGCACGCCCAGTTGCAACACCAGGGCCACGGCAAAGGCCACCGTCAGGAAAAAGCCGGGAGAAAAAAGACTGCTGGAGGACATGTGGCGCGAGTGTAGGCGACAATTTGCCGATGCTTTCCCCTGCTGTCAGTGAAACCCCTGGCGCTTCCAGCGCACCCACCCCCACCCTGCCCAAATCCGACCTGAACCTGGTCTGGCTCGATTGCGAGATGACGGGCCTGGACCCGCGCACCGAGCGCATCATCGAGATTGCCGTGGTCGTCACCGACGCGCAGTTGCAGGTGCGCATCCCCGGGCCGGTGCTGGTCATCCACCAGAGCGATGAGCTGCTCAACGCCATGGATGCCTGGAACAAGGGCACCCACGGGCGCAGCGGCCTGATCGAACGCGTCAAGGCCTCCACCCTGACCGAGGCCGAAGCCGAGGAACAGCTGCTGGCCTTCCTGCGCCAGTACATTCCCAAGGGCAAGGTACCCCTGTGCGGCAACAGCATCGGGCAGGACCGGCGCTTCCTGGCGCTGTACATGCCCAAGCTGGAGGCCTATTTCCACTATCGCAATGTGGATGTGAGCACCCTCAAGGAGCTGGCCCGCCGCTGGAAGCCCGAAGTGGTCAGCAGCTTCAAGAAAGCGCAGCGCCACACCGCCCTGGCCGACGTGCTCGAATCCATCGACGAGCTGCAGCACTATCGCCAACATTTTTTAACACCTTGAAGCGCATCCCGTTTCATGCAATAATGCGCGGCTCGCCCCAATAGGTGAAAACACCGGGGCGAATGTGCCGCATCTCCCATCACACACCGGGCCGTGCGTGCTGAAGCCATCTTTCATCTGCATCGATGGTCGGCACCGCCGCTGAGCGCCCAACCGCTTTGTGCTCTGCCGCTTCTCTGGCAGACGCGTACCAGAGCCGGAATTTGTTTGACGGTGGATGTTTTTCCTTCAACCGTCAAAAACGCAGCCGCCCTTGCCTGACTGCCCACTGCACCGCAGTGGAGCTGCTGCGTTGCTACGTGAGAACACCATGAACCAAGAAGCTATCGAGCAGGGCCTGGACGCCGCTGCCTCTGTCACCGTGTCTGCCGCCGAGGCCTCCACCACACCCAACCCCTTTGCCGCCCTCGGCCTGGACGATGCCTTGGTGCGCGCCTGCGCCGATCTGGGCTACACCCAGCCCACCGAAGTGCAATCCAAGGCCATCCCCCTGGCCATGGGCCAGGAAAACGCCGGCACGGGTTTCATCGACCTGATGGTCTCCAGCCAGACCGGCTCGGGCAAGACGGCCGCCTTCCTGCTGCCCGTGCTGCACACCCTGATTGCCGAAAAGGCCGCCGAGCAAGCTGCCGAGCAGGCCGAATTCGAGCGCCTGCGCGCCGAAGCCGCCGCCAAGGGCGAGCCCCTGCCCAAGCGCGCCAAGCGCAAGAACCCGATGCATGCGCGCAACTTCAAGGCCGCCGTACCCGGTGCCCTGGTGCTGTGCCCCACACGTGAGCTGGCCCAGCAGGTGGCGCACGATGCCATCGAACTGGTCAAGCACTGCAAGGGCCTGCGCATTGCCAACGTGGTGGGCGGCATGCCCTACCAGATGCAGATTGCCAAGCTGCAAAACGCCGACCTGGTGGTCGCCACCCCGGGCCGTCTGCTGGACCTGCAGCGCAGCCTGCAAATCAAGCTCGACAAGGTGCAATTCCTGGTCGTCGATGAAGCCGACCGCATGCTCGACCTGGGCTTTGCCGACGATCTGGCCGAGATCAACCAGCTGACCGCGCAGCGCAAGCAGACCATGATGTTCAGCGCCACCTTTGCGCCGCGCATCCAGCAACTGGCCATGCGCGTGATGCACGAAGGCGGCGCCAACGTGCACAAGATCACCATCTCCACCCCACAGAACAAGCACGACAACATCCAGCAAAAGCTGCACTGGGCCGACACGCCCCAGCACAAGCGCCAACTGCTGGACCACTGGCTGCGCGACACCAGCATCAACCAGGCCATCGTCTTTGCCTCCACCCAAGTGGAGTGCGACGGTCTGGCCCAAGACTTGGTGGAAGCTGGTTTTTCCGCTGCTGCGCTGCACGGCGCCCTGAGCCAGGGCCTGCGCAACCGCCGCCTGCGCGCCCTGCGCGAAGGTCAGATCCAGGTACTGGTGGCCACCGACGTGGCCGCGCGCGGCATTGACGTGCCCACCATCACCCACGTCTTCAACTACGGCCTGCCGATGAAGGCCGAGGACTACACCCACCGCATTGGCCGCACCGGCCGCGCCGGGCGCGAAGGCATTGCCGTGACATTCGCCGAATTCCGCGACCGCCGCCGCGTGTTCGACATCGAAGACTTCACCCGTCAGCCCTTCAAGGCCGAGACCATCCCCGGCATGGAGCCCCAGCAGCGCTTCCCCAGCAGCGGTGAGCGCGATGGCCGCCGTGGTGGTGGCTTTGGCGGTGGCCGTGGTGGCAATGGCCGCTTTGGCGACTCGCGTGGCCGTGGTGGCTTTGGTGGCCGCCGCGACAGCGAAGGCTATGGCCGCAAGAGCGGTTTTGGCGAACGCTCGCACTTCTCCGACCGCAACGAGCGCCCCCGCTTTGGCGATCGCCCACAGCGCCAGGAGCGTCAACACTTCGACAACGACCGCCCCGCACGCGACTTTGGTCAGCGCGATGGCGCACGCCGTGACTTTGGCAACCGCGACAGCCGCGATTTTGGTTCGCGCGATTTCGGCGGTCAGCGTGACTTTGGTCGCCGCGACTTTGCCCCGCGCCGTGATGGCGAAGGCTACGGCCGCAAGGGCGGCTTTGCCGAGCGCGGCGACAACCGTGGTGGCACCGGCTTTGGCAAGCCCTACGAGCCGCGTGGCGGCGGCCGCAAGAGCTTTGCTCGCGAGCACTAAGCCCACAGGCTGATGGGTTGACCAGCCCCAGTGGCAGCGCCATCCCGGAAAACTTCCTGCACACACAGCCAGCCGGCACTGCCGTGCTGGCTGTTGCGTTTTGCGTTGCAGCAAAGACATGCCGCTGCATGCGTGCATAATCGCCCGCCGTGCTTCGCTCTTCCCGCATCCCCTCTTTCTTGCGCCGCCACAGCCCAGGTGTGATCCTGGTCGTGCTGGCCTTGCTGGCGCAGTTGTGGATGCAGCAGCTGAGCACGCGCCACCTGGCGGCCATGGCCATGCAGGCCTTCTGGCAGACCCAGGTGTGCTTTGTGCACAGCGCCGACGTCCCGCTCGCACTGGACGCCAGCGACACCGAAACCCACCCCGCCAGCAGCATGCAACACTGCCCGGTGTGCAGTGTTGCCGCCGCCGGCTTTCTGGCCAGCAGCCCTCCCAGCCAGCTGCCCAGCGTGGATCTGCCCACCGCCCACGTGGCAGTGCTGAAGCTGTACCTGCCGCATGCGCCGCCCCACTGGCGCCCCTGGCCCCACGGGCCACCACCGTCCACCGCATACCAGCCCGCCTGACGACATGGACCGCGCCTGCCCGCAGAGCTGGCGCCGAGTGTCTGCGCGGGCTGTGCTTGCCGTTCCCTGCCCCGCCCGACCTGTCGCACCTCTTACCTCTTGATTGCAGGCGGGCGGTGGCGTGCCGTTTGCATTTTTTCCGGCATTGCCGGTGGACATCCGCTATGTATTCCTCTTCCCTGCGGGCCAAGAGTGCCCCCCATGACGCCCGTGCGCAGGGCCATGCCCTGTTGCCTGTTTGCGCCCTCATCGCCCTGTGCTGGCCCCTGAGCAGCTCGGCCCAGGAGCAGCACACCGACGAACACCACCACCACGCCCATGAGGCCGCTGCCCCAGCCCAGGCACCTGCAGCAACCACCCTGCCCACCACCACGGTGCGCGCCAGCGCCACAGCCAATCAGCCCCTGAGCACCAGCACCCTGGAGCAAGACGCCATCGCCAGCCAGCGCGCGCGCAGCAGCGACACCGCCAGTCTGCTGCGCAGCCTGCCCGGTGTGAGCCTGCAGCCAGCGGGCGGCGTCTCCAGCCTGCCCAGCGTGCATGGCTTGAAGGACGAGCGGCTGCGCATCCAGCTCGATGGCATGGACTTGCACGCCTCCTGCGGCAACCACATGAACCCGCCGCTGTCCTACATCGACCCCACACGCGTGGGCACCGTGCGCCTGTTTGCCGGCATCACCCCGGTGAGCGTGGGCGGCGATAGCATTGGCGCCACCATCCAGGTCGAATCGCTGCCCCCTGCCTTTGCCGCGCCCGGTACTGGCACGCTGGTGGAAGGCGAAGTGGGCGCCTGGGGCCGCAGCAACGGCCACGCCAAGGGCGGCCATGCCAGCGCCACCTACGCCACCGAGCAGTTCAGCCTGCGCTACGACGGCTCGGTCGCCCAATCGGGCAACTACCGCGCCGCGCGCAGCTTCAAGGACGCAGGCCCAGCATCGTCCGACCAACCCCAGCACTGGCTGCGCGGCGACGAGGTCGGCTCCAGCAGCTACCTCACGCGCAACCACAGCCTGAACCTGGCCTGGCGCGGTGCGCAGGATCTGGTCGAGCTGCGCCTGGGCGCCCAGGACATCCCCTACCAGAACTTTGCCAACCAGCGCATGGACATGACCGGCAACAGCAGCCAGCAATTCAACCTGCGCTACCAGGGCCAGCGCAGCTGGGGCAAGCTGCAGGCACGTGCCTACCACGAGCGCACGCGCCACAGCATGAACTTTGGCAAGGACAAACAGTTCTGGTACGGCCCGGCAGGCGACGTGCCCGGCATGCCCATGGACACCAGGGGCCGCACCACCGGCGCTGAAGTGCGCGCCCAGCTGCCTCTGTCGGCACGCGACACCCTGGAAGTGGGCGCCCTGGCGCAGCGCTACACCCTGGACGACTGGTGGAACCCCTCGGGTGGCGGCATGGCGCCCAATGTCTTCTGGAACATCCGCGATGGCCAGCGCGAGCGCTTTGACCTGTTTGCCGAATGGCAGGCACGCTGGAACCCGCAATGGTTCACCCAAGTGGGCGTGCGCAGCAGCCACATTCGCATGAACAGCGGCCAAGTGCAGGGCTACAACGCCAACTACGACGCCGAGGCCCAGGCCTTCAACGCCCTGGAGCGCAAGCGCAGCGATCAGGCCTGGGATTTCTCGGCCCTGGCACGCTACAGCCCCAACGCCCATGCCGACTACGAATTCGGCTTTGCCCGCAAGAGCCGCGCGCCCAGCCTGTATGAGCGCTACGCCTGGTCCACCGGCGGCATGGCCATGCGCATGGTCAACTGGGTGGGCGATGGCAATGGCTACGTCGGCAACCCCAACCTGCGCCCCGAAACCGCGCACACCCTGAGCGCCACCGCCCACTGGCACGATGCCAGCGGCGAGCAGTGGCGCCTGTCGGTGACGCCCTACGTCAGCCATGTGAACAACTACATCGGCGCGCAGCGCTGCAGCGGCGGCATGGGCATGATGAGCTCCTGCACCGCCGCCAACGCCAGCGCCCCGCAGGGCTTTGTCTATTTGCGCCTGCACAACCAGGATGTGCGCCTGCACGGGCTGGACATCTCGGGCATGGCGCAGCTGGCCGACAGCCCGCGCTGGGGCCGCTGGGCGCTGGAAGGGTCGCTCAGCTACGTCAGCGGCAAGGACCGCGACACGGGTGAGCACCTGTATGCCCTGATGCCGCTCAACGCGCGCCTGGCCGTCACGCACCGCCAAGGCGGCTGGAGCAACAGCGCCGAGCTGCTCGCCGTGCGTGCCAAGACCAAAGTCTCTGCCATCCACAACGAGCGCCCCACCGCTGGTTATGCCCTGGTGAACCTGCGCACCAGCTACCAATGGCAGCAGTGGCAGGTGGAGCTGGGCGTGGACAACCTGTTCAACCGCTTCTACCGCCACCCACAGGGCGGTGCCTACACCGGCCAGGGCAACACCATGTCGGGCACGGGCGTGCCCTGGGGCGTGGCGCTGCCGGGCATGGGCCGCTCGGTCTATGTGGGCGTGAACTACAAGTTTTGAAGCATGTACCGCTGATTCATAGCCACTTTCAAGGATAAAACACTTTGAAATGTAGATTCAGTCAGCGGTACAAGCTCCTTATTTGGTAGTTTCATCGATAGAGCCTGGGTCCGGCACCTGCGCCAGGGCCCAGTGCACATGCTCGCGCACCAGATCGCTGGGGTGCGCGGCGCGCGTGTGCAAAGCGACGCGCAACGCCTGCGCCGTGGCCACATCGGGTGCCGCGCGCAGCGCATTGCCCAGCGCCACGGCGATATTGCGCAACCATTTTTCGTGGCCAATGCGCCGGATCGGGCTGCCCTCGGTGCGGCGCAGAAAGGTGGCTTCGTCCCAGGCAAACAGCTCGGCCAGGCTGCTGCCCTGCATGCCGGGGCGCACATCAAAATCCGGCAGGCTGCTGCGCTGGGCAAACTTGTTCCACGGGCAGGCCAGCTGGCAATCGTCGCAGCCATAGATGCGGTTGGCCAGCAAGGGGCGCAGCTGCAGCGGAATGCTGCCGCCGTACTCAATCGTCAGATACGAAATGCAGCGCCGCGCATCGACTTGCTGCGGCCCGACGATGGCCCCGGTCGGGCAGGCATCCAGGCAAGCCGTGCAACTGCCGCAGTGCGCCGCCACCGGCTCGGTGGGTGGCAGCGCCCGATCGACATAGATCTCGCCCAAGAAAAACATCGAGCCTGCCCTGCGGTCAATCACCAGGCTGTGCTTGCCGCGCCAGCCCAGGCCGCTGCGCTGCGCCAGCTCGGCTTCCAGCACCGGGGCGGAATCGGTGAACACGCGGTAGCCCAGCGGCCCCATTTCCTGGGCCAGGCGCTCGGCCAGCTTTTGCAGGCGCGCGCGCAGCACCTTGTGGTAATCGCGCCCCCGGGCATAGAGCGAGACGATGCCCTCCTGCGGGCGCTGCAAACGCTGCCACTCCTGCTGCACCCAGTCGCTGGGCGTGTCCTGGGGCAGATAGTCCATGCGCGCGGTGATGACGCTCAGCGTCCCCGGCACCAGTTCGGCCGGGCGCGCGCGCTTGAGGCCGTGGCTGTGCATGTAGTGCATCTCGCCGTGAAAGCCCTGCTCCAGCCAGCGCAGCAGCCCGGGCTCACTGTCCGATAAATCGACGCCTGCGACGCCAATTTGCGAGAATCCCAGCTCTTTGGCCCACGCCTGGATGCGCGCCAGCCACTCTCGCCCGGCCTCTGCCGACCCCGTTGTTTCCATATTGCCTTCCGCCATAGCCGGTGGATTGTAGAAATGCCCGTCCCCACCCACTGCCCCGACTGCGTGCTGACCTGGCCCGATGAAGCGGCCACCGCCGCCTTTGCCCAGCAACTGGCCGACCACCTGCACCGCCACCCGGCCCTGACCAATGCCTATCTGACACTGCACGGCGACCTGGGCGCAGGCAAGACCACGCTGGTGCGCCACCTGCTGCGCGCCCTGGGGGTGCAGGGACGCATCAAAAGCCCGACCTACGCCGTGGTCGAGCCCTACGACACGCCCGACGGACTGGCGCTGTGGCACTTCGATTTCTATCGTTTCGACGATCCGCGCGAGTGGGAGGATGCAGGTTTTCGGGATATTTTCTCCAGCCCCGGGCTCAAGCTGGCAGAATGGCCGGAAAAAGCCGCAGGGCTTGCCCCATCTGCGGATCTAGCTATTCATATAGAAGCTATCGACGAATCCCGACGCCAAGTGCGCCTGCTGCCTGGCAGCGCGCTTGGCCAGCAACTATTGCAGCCCTGGCTTGTATGAGCGCACACCCCGCCCCCTCTGCCGCCGATGTTCTTGCCTCCACCCTCTCCTCCCCCCACCGCCGCCGGTTGCTGCAAGCCGGCAGCCTGGTGCTGCTGCTGGGCCCCTACCACCTGGCCCACGGCGCCAATGTGGTGGCAGTGCGCGTCTGGCCGGCCCCCGACTATTCGCGCGTGACGCTGGAGTCCGACAAGCCCCTGAAGACCACCCAGACCTTCGTGCCCAACCCGCCGCGCCTGGCCGTGGACATCGAAGGCATGGTGCTCAACACCACACTCAAGGAGCTGGTGGCCAAGGTGCAGCCCGACGATCCGAACATCGCAGCCATCCGCATCGGGCAGAACTCCCCGACGGTGGTGCGCATCGTCATCGACCTGAAACAGGCCGCCAAGCCGCAGGTCTTCACCCTCAAGCCCATTGCGCCCTACAAGCACCGCCTGGTGCTGGACCTGTACCCGGCCAAGGAAGTCGATCCGCTGGAAGAGCTGATCCACGAGCGCATCAATGGCGTGGCATCGGGCCCGGCCGAACCAGACGCTCCAGCCACCCCCGCCGAGGACGACGACCCGCTGGGCGCCCTGATTGCCCAGCACCACAAGGCGGAGCAGGGCGCACCTGCCGCATCCACCACCACCACGCCAGCCAAACCGACCACAAAGACGCCCGCGCCCACGCAACCGGCCAGGCCCACCAGTGCCAAAAGCACCGAGCGCATCATCATCGTCGCGCTGGACCCTGGCCACGGCGGCGAAGACCCCGGCGCCATCGGCCCACGCGGCACGCGCGAAAAGGACGTGGTACTCAAGATCGCCCTGCAGCTGCGCCAGCGCATCAACGGCACGCGCATCAACGGCATTCCCATGCGCGCCTTCATGACGCGTGATGCCGATTTCTTCGTCCCCCTGGCCACGCGCGTAAGCAAGGCCCGGCGTGTGCAGGCCGACTTGTTCATCAGCATCCACGCCGATGCCTTCACCAAACCCTCGGCCAAGGGCGCCAGCGTCTATGCCCTCAGCCAAAAAGGTGCGACCAGCACTGCGGCCAGCTGGCTGGCCAAGAAAGAAAACCAAGCCGACTTGATTGGCGGCTTAAACGTTGGCGATCAAAAAGACAAAGCGGTGCAACAAGCCCTACTGGATATGAGCACCACCGCGCAAATCCAAAGCAGTCTCAAGCTGGGCACTGAGCTGCTCAAGCAAATTGGCAGCTTTGCCAAGCTGCACAAACCCAAGGTGGAACAAGCCGGTTTTGCCGTGCTCAAGGCGCCCGACATTCCCAGCGTGCTGGTGGAAACCGCCTTTATCAGCAACCCCGAAGAAGAGCAGCGCCTGCGCAGCAGCGCCTACCAAGCCAAGCTGGCCGATGCCATGATGAAAGGCATCCGCCAATACTTTGCCAAGAACCCGCCGCTGGCGCGCGTGCGCTCGATGTAGCCATAACTATGTAAAACAGAGCACCTTGCGCGTATGAAAAAAGGGTTTCAGATACAAAACGATCTAAAACCCTTTGTCATTCAGCGCAAGGCGCTGCACTTTATGCAGCAGCGCGCTCGTTGCGTCCGGCTTTCCAGCTGCCGTAGATGGCAATCAGCCCCGGCACCAGGATCAGCCCCCAGATGATCTTCTCCAGATTGGCCTGCACCCAGGGCAGGTTGCCGAAGAAGTAACCGGCGGTGCAGATGCCCAGCACCCAGATCAGGGCGCCGGTGACGTTGTAGAAGGTGAACTTGGAGCGCGACATGGCCGCCACGCCGCCCACAAAAGGCACAAAGGTGCGGATGAAGGGCATGAAGCGCGCCAGGATGATGGTCACGCCGCCGTAGCGCTCGTAAAAGTCGTGCGCCTTGTCAAAAGCGCGGCGGTTGAACCAGCGCGAGTCTTCCCACTGGAACACCTTGGGGCCAATGAAGCGCCCGATGGTGTAGTTGCACTGGTCACCCAGGATGGCCGCTGCCAGCAGCACGGCGCAGGCCACGGAAAAATCCATCAGCCCCGCACCGCACATGGCGCCCACGATGAACAGCAGCGAATCGCCCGGCAGAAACGGCATCACCACCACGCCGGTTTCGACAAACACGATGGCAAACAGGATGGCATAGACCCACGGGCCATAGTCCTGCACAAAGGCGTACAGATGCTGGTCGATGTGCAGGATGAAGTCGATGAAGAAAGCAACGATTTCCAAGGGAACCTCTTTTGTCTGGCCGCAGCACCCTGGCTGCAAAAGGGAGCAACTGTAGCGCCTTGGCTGCGCCCATTCCCGCCGCCGCCCGCACAAACACTTGCAAAAAGGCGGGCAACTTTACCCGCCCCTCATCCAGGCGATACCGCACGCTGGCACAGTACGGACACGAACAACAGACACAAAGGAGGTTCTGCCATGACCCGCATCCACACCCTGATCGTCAGCGCCGCGCTGGCCCTGGGCACGGCCGGCTGCGCCACCCATCCCACCAACGCGCAGATCGGCACCGGCGCCGGTGCCGTTGCCGGTGGTCTGCTGGGCGATGCCGTGTTCGGCACCACCCTGGGCACCGTCGGCGGCGCAGCTGCCGGCGCCCTGATTGGCAACGAAATCGGCAAGCGTTCGGACCACAACCACTCCTCGCGAAGCGGCCACAGGAAAAACCACCGCCGCTGACGCGCAAACGCACCCACCTGCGCCTGGGGGCCTGCAGCCGATCCCCCAGGCGCAGGTGCATAAAATGGCCGCAATGACCGACACCTTGGCTGTATCCCCCTCCCCGACCCCCTCCCCCGCCCCCGCGCGCCGCACCATCCAGGACCTGCCCGATGAGCTCATCAGCCAGATTGCCGCTGGCGAGGTGGTCGAGCGCCCGGCCTCCGTGGTGCGTGAGCTGGTCGATAACGCGCTGGATGCCGGGGCTCGCCAGATCACCGTGCGCCTGCTGGCCGGCGGCGTGCGCCTGATCAGCGTGGAGGACGACGGCTGCGGCATCCCGCCCGAGGAGTTGCCCATTGCCCTGCGCCGCCACGCCACCAGCAAGATCCGCGACCTGCACGAGCTGGAACAGGTCAGCACCATGGGCTTTCGTGGCGAGGCACTGGCAGCCATTGCCTCGGTGTCGCAGACCAGCATCCTCTCACGCACCCAGGACGCCGACCGCGCCTGGCTGCTGGATGCGCGCAGCGGCGAGCTCAGCCCGGCTGCGCGCGCGCCCGGCACCACGCTGGAGGTCAGGGAGCTGTTCTTCTCCACCCCCGCGCGGCGCAAGTTCCTGAAGTCCGACGCCACCGAGCTGGCCCACTGCATCGAAAGCGTGCGCCGCCACGCCCTGGCACGCCCCGATGTGGGCTTTGCCATCTGGCACAACGGCAAGCTGGTCGAGCAGTGGCGCGCCCTGCCCGAAGGCACCGAGCCGCAACAGGCGCTGGCGCGGCGCCTGGCCGATGTGCTGGGGCAGGAGTTTGTCGATGCCTCCCTGCCCGTGCTGCGCCGCCTGGACGGCATCACCGTCCATGGCCGCGCCGGCCTGCCCGATGCGGCGCGCAACCGCAGCGACCTGCAGTACTGCTACGTCAATGGCCGCTACGTGCGCGAAAAAACCCTCAGCCACGCCGCCAAGGCTGCCTATGAGGACGTGCTGCACGGACAAAAACAACCCATCTACGCGCTCTACCTTGAGCTGCCGCCCGAGCAGGTGGATGTCAACGTCCACCCCACCAAGATTGAGGTGCGTTTTCGCGATAGCCGCAGCGTGCACCAGGCCGTCAAACACGCCGTCGAAGACGCCCTGGCCGCACCACGCGCGCAGTTGCTCAATGCGCCTGCCGATACAGCAGCTGCGCCCCAGCCCCGGACTGCGACGGCCCCCACCACGGCTGCACCCCAGCAGCAGCCCATCGTCTGGACGCCCTCAGCACCAGCAACCGCACGCGCGGCTGCCGGCGTGGTGCGGGGCACTGCCAGCAACAGCACCGTCGCCGGCAACAGCCTGGCCCCCCAGCACCTGCAAGCCCTGTGGGCACCGCTGCGCGACAGCAACACCCCGGCCCCGGCAGCCAGCCCGGCGCCCGCCCAGGTCACACTGCAAACACCAGCGGCACCCACCGACACGCCCCCCGCAGTGGCCGATGCCACGCAGCACGGCGCCATTGCCGCAGCAGCCGTGACCGCGGCACCGCCCGCTCCGACAGCAACGCCGCCGCAGACAACGACCAGCTCCACGGAGCCAGCCGCCACTTCCCCCGCCGAGTGGCCCCTGGGCCGCGCACTGGCGCAGGCGCATGGCATCTACATCCTGGCGGAAAACGCCCAGGGTCTGGTCATCGTCGATATGCACGCGGCGCACGAGCGCATCGTCTATGAGCGGCTCAAGGCCCAGTTGGGCAACAACCAGCCCATCGCCAGCCAGCCGCTGCTCATCCCCGCCACCTTTGCCGCCACGCCCCAGGAAGTGGCCACGGCCGAAGCGCACAGCGCCACCTTGCTCACCCTGGGGCTGGAAGTGACGCCGTTCTCCCCCAGAACGCTGGCCGTGCGCGCCGTGCCTGCCGTACTGGCGCAGGGCGATGCGGTGGAGCTGGCGCGCAGCGTGCTGGCCGAGCTGCAGCAGCACGACGCCAGCACGCTGATTGCCCGCGCACGCCACGAAGTGCTGGCCACCATGGCCTGCCACGGTGCAGTGCGCGCGCACCGGCGCCTGACGCTGGAAGAGATGAATGCCCTGCTGCGCCAGATGGAACACACCGAGCGCGCCGATCAATGCAACCACGGCCGCCCGACCTGGCGCCAGCTCACCATGCAGGAGCTGGATGCACTGTTCCTGCGTGGGCGCTGAGCCTGATCGCCCGATCCCCCAGACTTTTCCGACATTAGCCTGTGCAGCCCCTATGCCCATCCAGCCTGCCCTGACCGACTCCACCCCCTTTCTGGCGCGCCTGCGCCAGCATCTGGATCGCCTGTCGCCCACAGAGAAGAAGCTTGCCCTGCTGATTCTGGATACCCCCATCAGCCTGGGCAGCTACAGCGCCAGCGAGCTGGCGCAGATCACCGACGTCTCCAACGCCACCATCACACGCTTTGTGCGCCGCCTGGGCTACGAAAGCTACGAAGCCGCGCGCCGCCAGGCCCGTCTGGAGGCCGATGCCGCCGGGCAGCTGCCCCTGCCGCCCGCAGCGCAGGCCAGCGCCAACGCGCCCAACAGCCGCAACCTGTGGCAGGCGCAGCAGGAAAAGCTGCGCGCCACGCTGGCGCAGATTCCGCCCAGCACCATGGACAACATGGCCGCCGCGCTGCACCGCGCGCCGCGCATCGTCGGCATCGGCCTGGGGGCCAACCACCTGCTGGCCCAGCAGCTGCGCCTGCTGCTGCAGCAAGGTCTGGGCAAGACCGTCTGCGCCGCGCCCGAAGCCGGCCAGCCCCTGGAAGCGGCCATTGCCGATCTGGGCGCACGCGATGTGCTGGTGCTGTTCGCCCTGGGTGGCGTATCGCCCCCCCTGCTGGCGCTGACGCGCCAGGCCCGCCAGGCCGGGGCGCAGGTGTTGTGCATCACCGACACCGCCAGCACGGCGCCCACCTCCGACTGGCTGCTGCGCTGCGACTGCGCTGCGCACGCACCAGTGCTGGCGCCGCTGGCCGACACCAGCGCCGCACACACCCTGGTCTATGGCCTGGTGGCGCACACCGTGCAGTGGGGTGCCACGCCGTTCGAACTGGAATAGCCAGGAGCACGCCGGGGCAAAACCGCCCGCTCCACTGCGCCGAGATACTTGAAAACCATAGCTGAAAGCGCCGGCAAACACTGGGTTTGCGGCGCTTTTTACATTTTCCATTTACCACACTTGCGCCGGATGGGGACAAATATGCGACAACGTCGTGGTTTTGCATCCTCTGATCGTTGCATGAGCTCATACAGTTTGTGCATAATCCGCCGCGCTGAATCATTCATCTCGAAAGGCATAACTCTCCATGACTTCCACGTCCCTGCCCAGCCTGGACCAATTTCTGCAAGACCTGAGCAACCGCAACCCCAACCAGCCTGAATACCTGCAAGCCGTCACCGAAGTGATGGAGAGCCTCTGGCCCTTTATCTCCGCCAACCCGCGCTACGCCGAGCAAGGCCTGCTGGAGCGCCTGGTCGAACCCGAGCGCATCATCCAGTTTCGCGTGTGCTGGACCGACGACAAGGGCCAGGTGCGCGTCAACCGTGGCTACCGCATCCAGCACAGCATGGCCATCGGCCCCTACAAGGGCGGCCTGCGCTTCCACCCCTCGGTGAACCAGTCGGTGCTGAAATTCCTGGCCTTTGAGCAGACCTTCAAGAATGCCCTGACCACCCTGCCCATGGGCGGCGGCAAGGGCGGCTCAGACTTCGACCCCAAGGGCAAGAGCAACGCCGAAATCATGCGTTTCTGCCAGGCCTTCGTGACCGAGCTGTTCCGCCATGTCGGCTCCGACACCGACGTGCCCGCTGGCGACATCGGCGTGGGTGGCCGTGAAGTGGGCTACATGGCCGGCATGTACAAGAAGCTGGCCAACAACGCCTCCTGCGTGTTCACCGGCAAGGGCCTGAGCTATGGCGGCTCGCTGATCCGCCCTGAAGCCACCGGCTACGGCACCGTGTACTTTGCGGACGAAATGCTCAAGACCCGCGGCAAGTCCTTCGAAGGTCTGACCGTCTCCGTCTCCGGCTCGGGCAACGTGGCCCAGTACGCCGTCGAGAAGGCCATGCAGCTGGGCGCCAAGGTCGTGACCGTGTCCGACTCCTCCGGCACCATCTACGACGAGGCAGGCTTCACTCCCGAGAAGCTGGCCATCCTGATGGACATCAAGAACAACAAGTACGGCCGCGTGAGCGACTACGCCGCGCAAGTGCCCGGCGTGCAATTCCTGGCCGGTCAGCGCCCCTGGGGCATCAAGGTCGATGTGGCCCTGCCCTGCGCCACCCAGAACGAGCTGGACGAAGCCGATGCCAAGACCCTGATCGCCAACGGCGTGCTGTGCGTGGCAGAAGGCGCCAACATGCCTTCGACCATCGAAGCGGCCAAGGCCTTCGAAGCCGCTGGCGTGCTGTACGCACCCGGCAAGGCCTCGAACGCCGGTGGCGTGGCAACGTCCGGTCTGGAAATGTCGCAGAACGCTGGCCGCCTGAGCTGGACTGCCGAAGAAGTGGACGCCCGTCTGCTGCAGATCATGCAAGGCATCCACGCCGCCTGCCTGAAGTACGGCAAGCGCGCCGACGGCACCGTGAGCTACATCGACGGCGCCAACATCGCCGGCTTTGTGAAGGTGGCAGAAGCCATGCTGGCACAAGGCGTGGTGTAAGCACACACGCGATGTCTGCGGCCTCTAGGGGCCGCATGCATTTCCCGCTCTCCTCTCTTCGAGCACTACGCGGCCATCGCCGGTAGTGCTCTTTTTTTACAAGCATCTGGCGCTTACTCCATAAGGCGCAAAGCGCAGATGTGCCGCAGCACAGGGCATTGCCCAGGCCACTCTGGCACCCGTACCCGGCACCGGATAACGCGCGGCTATGACTACCTCTTCCAGCTCCGCAGGCGCCTGCACAGCGACGGCGTTTGCCTCGCTGCCCCTAGCCCCCAGCACTTTGCACAACTTGCAAGCCCTGGGCTACACCCCAATGCCCCCATCCAAGCCGCCAGCCTGCCTTTGACGCTGCCAGGCCGTGACCTCATCGCCCAAGCCAGCACCGGCAGCGGCAAAACCTGCGCCTTTGGCCTGCCGCTGCTGCTGCAGCGTCTTGGTCGCCACCGACGTAGCCGCGCGCGGCCTGGACATTGCCAACCTGGCCTGCGTGATCAATGTGGACGTGACGCCCGATGCTGAAGTGCATATCCACCGCATTGACCGCACAGGCCGGGGCGATGCCGAGGGCCTGACGCTGAACTTGGTCGCCATGGACGAAATGCCCTTTGTGACCAAGATTGAGCAGCTGCAAGAGCGCCCTTCACAGTGGTTTGAGGTGAGTGAGCTGACACCTGCTGATGGTGGTGCGCTGCTGCCCTCCATGATGACGATTCAGATCATTGGCGGGCGCAAAGAGAAGATTCGCGCAGGCGATGTGATGGGGGCGATGTGCGCGGATTTTGGGTATGCGCGTGAGCAGATTGGCAAGATCAGTGTGAATGACTTTTCGACCTACGTTGCTGTCGATCGGCGCATTGCTGCTGAAGCCTGTGCCAAGCTCAACAATGGCCGCGTGAAGGGCAAGAGTGTGCGTGCTCGCGTGCTGTAAGTAGCTTTTATTTTTCAGCATGGAATTGGCTGTTAGCGCTTGCGGGGCAAGCGTTAGCAGCTATTTTTTTGCTGTTTTTGCGGTTGTTTTGGCGTTTTTTTCCGAGGCCGGGTTTGCGTCTGGCCCGACTGGGGCGAGCACCGCAGGTTGCCCGCAGCGCAGCGAAGGGACACGGGCAGCAGGGTCGTCTTTCTTTTGCTTCCTTTTCTTTGACGAAGCAAAGAAAAGGAAGTCGCCGCCGCGCGACAAGCGGCCAGCAAAACTCAAAAATAAAAGCTATCTCCGCACAGCCACCAAGCATTTCAAGCAAAAAAGTAGCTCAAACCCAAGCCCAAAAAGCGCAAGCAGCTATCCATAATGAATCTTTAGGCGGTTAGCCAAGATAGCGGCACCAGCGCCCGCTACTGCCAATCGCGCCCCAGTTCCTGCCGCAAGAAGGCCAGGAACTCCTCAGCCGCCGGAGCCAGCGTGCGCCCCTTGCGGGTAAAGACCCAGAAGCTGCGCTCCACTGAGGGGTCCAGCAGCGGGCGCATCACCAGGCCGTTTTGCTCGACCAGCATGCGCGCATACGGCATGCACAAGGTGATGCCCAGGCGCGCGCGCACCAGGGCCAAGGCGGTGGTCATGAAGGTCACTTGCATGAAAGAGTCTTGCTGCAGCTCGCGCGCGGCTTCGCCCACGTCGCTGACCAGCAGTTCGGTGAATTGGCCTTGCAGGGTGATCAGGGGCTGGCCGACGATGTCTTGCCAGCGCACCTGGCTCTGCTGCGCCAAGGCGTGGTCGGGCGGCACCACCACCATAAAGGGCAGGGTGAAGAGCTCGGTGGCCTCGATATCGGAGTTGGTCTCGCGCTCGGGGCCTAGGCCAATGTCCACCTCGCCGGAGAAGACGCGAGCCATGACGCTTTCGACGGGGCAGTCGATCAGGCGCAATTGCACGCCGGGGTGCTGACGCTTGAAGTCGGCCATCACCTCGGGCAGCAAGGTGCAGGCCAGCAACTGGGGCACGGCAATGCGCACCTTGCCGCGCTGCAGGGCCTTGAGGTTGCCGGCCTCGCTGACCACGCCTTCCAGGTCCTGCAGGATTTTTTCGATATGCGGATGCAGCTCCTGCCCCACCACCGACAGGCGCAGGCGCCGCGTGCTGCGGTCAAACAGCCGCAGGCCCAGGGTGTTTTCCAGCTCCTTGATCAGGCTGCTCAGTGCCGACTGGGTGATGAACAGGCGCTCGGCTGCCAGCGTGAAGCTGCCGGTCTGTGCCACGGCCAGGAAGGCCTGAAGTTGCCGCAGGGTGACATTCATGAGAAGAATTTCTAAATTGATCAAAATAAACCGTTTGAATAATAAATCCTCCTCCTCTTTAATAACGCTCGGAAACACCCCCCCCTGGCCGCTTGTGGCGGCTTGCATAGAAGGAGACCCCCCATGAGTGAGAAAAAATTCGCCTCCCAGGCGGATCTGGAAGAAAAAAAGGTCAGCTGGGAAAAGCTCAGTGACAACGCCTACGCCTACACCGCCGAGGGTGACCCCAACACCGGCGTGATCATTGGCGACGACGGCTGCATGATCATCGACGCCACCGCCACCCCGGTGGCCGCCCAGGGTGTGATCGCCAAGGTGCGCGAAATCACCGACAAGCCCATCAAGTACGTGGTGCTCACGCACTACCACGCCGTACGCGTGCTGGGGGCCTCGGGCTACAAGAACGAGGGGCTGGAGCAGATCATCGCCAGCCGCGACACCTACGACCTGATCGTCGAGCGCGGCCAGCAGGACATGGATTCGGAAATTGGCCGTTTCCCGCGCCTGTTCCAGGCGGTGGAGAGCGTGCCCGGCCTGACTTGGCCGACCATGACATTCGAAGGCGAGATGAGCGTCTGGCTGGGCAAACTGGAGGTGAAGATCAAGCAGGTGGGCCGTGGCCACACCAAGGGCGACACCATCGTCTATATCCCCAGCCAGAAGATCTGCTTCTCGGGCGACCTGGTGGAAGCCGATGCCGCCTGCTACACGGGCGATGCCTACCTGGCCGACTGGCCGCAGACCCTGGACAACCTGAGCGCGATGAACTTCGACAAGCTCGTCCCCGGTCGTGGTCCGGCGCTGATGACGCCCGAAGCCGTGCAAAAGGGTCTGGCCTACACGCGCGACTTTGTCACCACCCTGTACCGCAGCGCCCAGGAAGCCGTTGCCCAGGGCATGGACCTGAACGCCTGCATGAAGCACACCCGCAAGGCCATGGATCCCAAGTTCGGCCACGTCTTCATCTACGAGCACTGCCTGCCCTTTGACGTGACGCGCGCCCACGATGAGGCCAGCGGCATCCGCGACCCGCGCATCTGGACGGCCGAGCGCGATCAGGAAATGTGGCATGCGCTGCAAAAGGACTGATCCAATAAAAACAATAGCTGCAAGCGCAGGACCATCAAGCGTTTGAAGGCAGAAAGACCCAAACCGAAGATCCAAGGAGACCCTCGTGCTAAAGACCTATACCTATCCCAAGTTCGACTACGTATGCCCCCCCGAAGTGCGCGAACAGCGCAACGGTCACTACCCCGTGGTAGTGGTGGGCGCCGGCCCGGTGGGCCTGGCCATGGCCATCGACCTGGCGCAGCAGGGCCAGAGCGTGCTGGTGCTGGACAACGACGACACCGTCTCGATCGGCTCGCGCGGCGTGTGCTACGCCAAGCGCGCGCTGGAGGTGCTGGACCGCATCGGCTGCGGCACGCCCTGCGTGGACAAGGGGGTCTCCTGGAACGTGGGCCGCACCTTCTTTGGTGAAAAGGAGGTATTCAACTTCAACCTGCGCCCGCAGGAAGGCCATCAGCGCCCCGGCATGGTGAACCTGCAGCAGTACTACCTGGAAGAGTTCCTGGTGGCACGCGCCCGCCAGCTGCCCAACCTGGAGATCCGCTTCAAGAACAATGTCATCAGCGTGGAGCAGGACGACAGCAAGGCCACTGTGCGTGTGGAAACGCCCGACGGTGCCTACACCCTGACGGCCGACTGGCTGATTGCCGCCGACGGCGCGCGCTCGCCCATCCGCAACATGCTGGGCCTGGACATCGACGGCAAGATCTTCATGGACCGCTTCCTGATTGCCGACGTGGTGATGAAGGCCGACTACCCGGCCGAGCGCTGGTTCTGGTTCGATCCGCCCTTCCACCGCAACCAGTCGGTGCTGCTGCACAAGCAGGCCGACAACGTCTGGCGCATCGACTTCCAGCTGGGCTGGAATGCCGATCCCGAGGAAGAGAAGAAACCCGAAAACGTCATCCCGCGCATCAAGGCCATGCTGGGCGACGACCGCGAATTCGAGCTGGAGTGGGTCAGCGTCTATACCTTCCAGTGCCGCCGCATGGGGCGCTTCAACCACAACCGCGTGCTGTTCGTCGGTGATGCGGCGCACCAGGTCTCGCCCTTTGGTGCGCGTGGCGCCAACAGCGGCATTCAGGACACCGACAACCTGGCCTGGAAGCTCAAGCTGGTGCTCGACGGCAAGGCGCCCGCCTCGCTGCTGGACAGCTACAGCGCCGAGCGCTGCTACGCCGCCGACGAGAACATCATGAACTCCACGCGCTCGACCGACTTCATCACGCCCAAGAGCAACGTCAGCAAGGCCTTCCGCAACGCCGTGCTGGAGCTGGCACAGGACTATCCGTTTGCCCGCGCGCTGGTCAACTCGGGGCGTCTGTCGGTGCCCAGCTGGCTGGTCGATTCGCCTCTGAACACGCCCGACAGCGACAGCTTCGCCGGCAACATGATCCCTGGTGCGCCCATGGACGATGCCCCCATTGCTGGTGGCAGGAACGGCTGGCTGCTGGGCGACATGGACACCCAGTTCCAATTGCTGTATTACGTGACTGATGCCAGCCAGATCAGCGCCGAACTGGCGCAGCAGCTGGCCAGCCTGGCCCAGGACCGCATCGGCGTGCGCGCCGTGGTGGTGGCACAAAAGGGCACGGCCCCGCAGGGTCTGCTGACCCTGATCGATGCGCAGGGCGCCATTGCTCAGCGCTACGACATGCAGGAGGGCACCGCCTACCTGGTGCGGCCTGACCAGCACGTCGCCGCCCGCTGGCGCGCCTTTGACGCTGCCAAGGTACGCGCCGCCGTGGCCCGCGCCACCGGCAATGCCTGACTACAACACCAAGGAGACATCCCATGCCACTGATCACCGAACCCAATCTGAACGAGCCCGGCAAGCGCTACTTCCAGACCTTCTCGCCCGGCGATGACTTCTACGAAGCCCTGATCGAAACCCACCAGGGCCTGAGCGACGAGCAGAGCCTGGCCGTCAACGCCCGCCTGGTGCTGCTGCTGGCCAACCACATTGGCGACATCAGCGTGCTGCGCGAGGCCATGGCCATTGCCCGCAAGCCGTTCGACAACTGACGCTGCGCCTGCATTTCCCCACCCGCACAAGGAGACAACCATGGCTTTCCTCAATGGCGTACACCACGTCGCCTACCGTTGCAAGAACGCAAAAGAGACCGTGGAGTGGTACCAGAAGTATCTGGATGCCAACTTCATCCTGGCCATTGCCGAGGATCGGGTGCCCTCGACCAAGGAACCCGACCCCTACATGCACATCTTCCTGGACATCGGGGCAGGCAGCATCCTGGCCTTCTTCGAACTGCCCACCAAGCCGCCCATGATCGCCCCGTCCGATGCCAACACCCCGGCGTGGACGCAGCACCTGGCGCTGCGCGTGGACTCCGTCGATACCCTGCTGCGGGTCAAGGCGCGTCTGGAAGCCGATGGCATCGAAGTGGTGGGCCCCACCGACCACACCATCTTCAAGTCGATCTACTTCCGTGACCCCTCGGGGCACCGCCTGGAGCTGGCTGCCGACACCGCCACGCCCAAGATGAACCAGATGCTCGATGCCGTGAAGTGGGACATGCTCAACGAGTGGGAGCGCACCAAGAAGGCGCCCAAGCACGCTGCCTGGATGCACGACGGCAGCTACGTCGAGTAACCCCCCATCACCCCTCTCAGAGAGAAAGAGAAAGGACTCCCTTCCATGAAACTTGCCACCCTCAAGCAAGGCGGTCGTGACGGCACGCTGGTCGTCGTCAGCCGCGATCTGTCGCGCTGCCGCGCCGTGCCTGCCATTGCCCGCACCATGCTGGCTGCCATGGACGACTGGGCCACTGTGGAGCCCCAGCTGCGCCAGGTCTATGAAGCCCTGAACAGCGGCGCCTTGGAGGGCGAGCCCTTTGACCAGGCCGCCTGCCACAGCCCCCTGCCACGCACCTGGCAGTGGGCCGATGGCTCGGCCTACATCAACCACGTGGAGCTGGTGCGCCGGGCGCGCAACGCCGAGGTGCCGGCCAGCTTCTACACCGACCCGCTGATGTACCAGGGTTGCAGCGACGGCTTCATTGCCCCCACCGACAAGGTGGTGGCCAGGGAAGAGTGGGGCATCGACTTCGAGGCCGAGGTGACCGTCGTCACCGGCGACGTGCCCATGGGTGCCACACCCGAGCAGGCCGCCAAGGCCATTCGCCTGGTGATGCTGGTCAATGACGTGTCGCTGCGCAACCTGATTCCTGCCGAACTGGCCAAGGGTTTTGGCTTCTTCCAGAGCAAGCCAGCCAGCGCCTTCAGCCCTGTGGCCGTCACGCCCGACGAGCTGGGCGATGCCTGGCAGAACACCACGGTGAAGCTGCCCCTGGTGGTGCACCTGAACGACCAGCTGTTTGGCAAGCCCAACGCCGGCGTGGATGTGACCTTCAACTTCGCCCAGCTGATCGCCCACGTGGCCAAGACGCGCACGCTGTGCGCCGGCTCCATCATTGGCTCGGGCACGGTGTCGAACAAACAGGGCAGCCTGTGGGGTTCGTCGATCGCCAACGGCGGCGTGGGCTACTGCTGCCTGGCGGAGGTGCGCACCTACGAAACCATCGAGCAGGGCAAGCCCGTCACCCCCTTCATGCGCCACGGTGATAAGGTGCGCATCGAGATGTTCAACGCCCAGGGCGAAAACATCTTCGGCACGATCCAGAACACCGTCGATAGCCACAGCCTCGGCTGACCCCCCGTTGCGGGCCATGGCCGCCCGCACGCCCCATCACGATTCGGAGACAAACATGCGCCAACACATCAAAAAAACACTCATTGCCGCCGCACTGGCCACCGTAGGCTTTGCTGCCCAGGCAGCAGAACCCATCGTGCTCAAGGTGGCCCACTTCTGGCCACCCACCGCCCTGTCGCACCAGAAGGTGCTGGAGCCCTGGTGCGCCAAGATCGCCAAGGAGTCCGACAACCAGCTGCAATGCCAGATCTACCCCGCCATGCAACTGGGCGGCACGCCGGCACAGCTCATCCAGCAGGCCATCGATGGCGTGGCCGATGTGATCTGGACGCTGCCGGGCTACACCGCAGGGCGCTTCCCCTCGGTGGAAGTGATGGAAATTCCCTTCCTGGTGCAGGACTCGGAAAGCGGCAGCCGCGCTGTCTGGGACATCTACCAGGCCTATGGCAAGAAGGACTTTGCCGGTCTCAAAGCGATTGCCTTCCACGTGCATGACCGCGGCCAGGTGCACAACAACAAGCGTCCCATCACCAAGGTGTCCGACTTCCGTGGTCTGAAGATGCGCGCCCCCACGCGTCTGACCAACAAGATGATTGCCGCCCTGGGCGCCACCCCCGTGGCCATGCCCATGCCGCAAACACCGGATGCCGTCTCCAAGGGCGTGGTCGATGGCTACGTGCTGCCCTGGGAAGTGGTGCCCACCATGAAGCTGCACGAGATGACCAAGTACCACTCGGAATTCACTGCACCGCAGCCAGCGCTGTACACCGCCGTGTTCACCATCGCCATGAACCAGGCCAAGTACGACAGCCTGCCGCCGCAGCTGAAGAAGGTCATTGACGACAACTCGGGCGCGGATTTCTCTGCCGCCATTGGCCGCATCTGGGATGAGTCGGCCGCTGCGTCACGCCAGCCCGCCCTGGATCGTGGCAACAAGTTCAACACCATCGACGACAAGGAGATGGAAGGCTTCCAAAAGGCCACGGCCCGCGTCGCCTCTGACTGGGTGAAGGAGGTCACCGCCAAGGGCTATCCCGGCCAGGAAATGCTGGACACTGCACGCCGCCTTTCGGCCGAGTACGCCGCCAGGAAGTAAGTCCCGCCCAGGCCCCTCCGCCTCTGGGGTAAGGCGCTAAAAAGATAGCTTGCAGCGCTTGCCCCATAAGGCCAAAAGCCACTTTTTATCCCAAACCTTGCTTGTGCCTGCTGCCCGCCCTGGCGGTGCAGCATGGCCGAGTCTGACCCTGTGCTGGAGGCACACCACCATGGCCGAAGTTTTTAGCGCCCCCGATGGGGCTCCCGACCCAAGCCTGCCCCAAGATCCGATAGGCCGCTTTCTGCTGGCCTGGTCCCAGTTGTCTGCCCTGGGCGGCATTGCCCTGTTGCTGGCGATCTGCGTCGTTTCCACCTGGAGCGTGCTGGGCCGCGCCCTGTTTGAAAGCCCGGTGATGGGCGACGTGGAGCTGGTGCAGATCGGCTGCTCGCTGGCCATTGCAGCCTTTCTGCCGTACGCGCAGATGAAGAACGCCCACGTCATCGTGGACTTTTTCACCCACAACGCCGGGCCGCGCCTGCGCGCCTGGCTGGACATGCTGGCCGCCATCCTGCTGGCCTGCCTCTCGGCCTGGCTGGCCTGGCGCAGCCTGGTCGGCGCCATCGACGCCTACCACAACGGTGAGGCCTCCATGATTCTGGACTGGCCCCTGTGGTGGGCACACATCACCATTGCTCCCGGCTTTGCCCTGTTGACGCTCACGGCGCTGTACACCGCCTGGACGCAAAGCAAGAAACTTGGAGGTGCAGCATGAGCGGAGTGACCATCGGATTTCTCATGGGCATCCTGGTGCTGGTGCTGCTGATGCTGCGCGTGCACATTGCGGTATCCATGCTGCTGGCAGGCGGTATCGGCTACGCCATGGTGGCGGGTCTGGAGCCGCTGCTCAACTACGCCAAGACCATGGCGTTTGCGCGCTATTCGGTCTATGACCTGTCGGTCGTGCCACTGTTTCTGCTGATGGGCAACCTGGCCTCGCGCGGCGGCCTGTCGCGGCGCCTGTTCCAGGCGACCAACGCCTTCCTGGGCCACTACCGTGGCGGTGTGGCCATGAGTGCGGTGGGCGCCTGCGCCGGCTTTGGTGCCATCTGCGGCTCGTCCCTGGCCACGGCAGCCACCATGGGGCAGGTGGCCCTGCCGGAGCTGCGCCGCTACAACTACTCGCCCGCCCTGGCCACCGGTGCGCTGGCCGCCGGCGGCACCATGGGGGTGCTGATTCCACCCTCCGTGGTGCTGGTGATCTATGCCGTGCTGGCCGAGCAGAACGTTGCCTCCATGTTCATCGCCGCCATGCTGCCGGGGCTGGTGGCACTTGCCGGCTACATGATCACCATCATGGTGTACGTGCGTGTCTCGCCCGGCAGTGGCCCGGCCGCACCACGCGTCAGCTGGCCGGATCGTTGGCGCACGCTGGTTGAGGTCTGGCCCATCCTGGCGGTGTTCGTCACCGTGATTGGCGGCATCTACGGCGGCATCTTCACGCCCACCGAAGCGGCGGCCATCGGCACCATGGCCACCGGTGCGCTGGCGCTGTTCATGCGCGAGCTGACCTGGAAGAGCTTCCTGCAATCGGCCATGGATACCGCCTCGGCCACTGCCATGATCTTCCTGATCCTGCTGGGCGCCGACCTGCTCAATGCCTTCTTCGCCCTGTCGCAAATGCCCACTGCGGCAGCCCAGTGGGTGCTGGGCGCCGACCTGCCGCCCATGCTGGTGCTGACGGGCATCGTGCTGATCTACCTGGTGCTGGGCTGCGTGATGGATAGCCTGTCCATGCTGCTGCTGACCATCCCCATCTTCCTGCCCATCGTGCTGGGGCTGGACTTCTGGGGGCTGGACCAGACCGACAAGGCCATCTGGTTTGGCGTGCTGGCGCTGATGGTGGTGGAAATCGGCTTGATCACGCCGCCGGTGGGCATGAACCTGTTCATCATCAACAGCATGGCCAAGAACGTGCCAATGAAGGAAACCTACAAGGGCACCCTGCCCTTCGTCCTGTCCGACCTGGTGCGCACGGTCCTGCTGATGCTGGTGCCGGGGCTGTCGCTGTGGCTGGTTCACATGCTCAATTAAAAAAGGAACGAGGAGGCACTGTTTCCCATGCTCACGCTTTACACCTACTTTCGCAGCTCGGCGGCCTACCGCGTTCGCATTGCCCTGGGGCTCAAGGGCCTGCCCTATGCGTCGGAGTTCGTCCATCTGGTCCATGACGGCGGCCAGCACCACAGCGCAGCCTACCGCGCCATCAACCCGCAGCAGCTGGTGCCGTCGCTGCGCACCGAAGAGGGCAACGTGCTGACCCAGTCGCTGGCCATCATGGAGTACCTGGATGAGGCCTATCCCGACACGCCGGCCCTGCTGCCAGCCGACACCCTGGGCCGTGCGCGCGTACGCGCCCTGGCCCAGGCGGTGGCCTGCGAGATCCACCCGCTCAACAACCTGCGCGTGCTGCGCTACCTGACGCAGGAGCTGTCCCTGTCCGATGAACAGAAAACCGCCTGGTACCAGCACTGGATCCGCGAGGGCCTGAGCGCCATGGAAACCATGCTCACCAGCAGCAGCGCCACCGGACGCTTCTGCCACGGCGATACGCCCAGCCTGGCCGACTGCTGCCTGGTGCCCCAGGTGTTCAACGCGCGGCGCTTTGCCTGCCCGACGGATGCCTATCCGACGATTGAGCGCATCGTCCAGGCCTGCGAACAACTGCCCGCCTTCGTGCAGGCTGCCCCCGAGCAGCAAGCCGATGCACAGGCCTAGCAGGCGCTAAGCTCCTGCCCCATGTCTGCTCCTGTGACCGCTTCCCCCTCCCACACCGATCCCAACGCCCGCACCGCAGAGGCGGCCGCCACCATCGTGGTGCTGGCCGCCCTGCTCAGCCTGCAACCCGTCACCACCGATGCCTACCTGCCGGCCCTGCCGGCACTGACGCAGGCACTGGGCGGCAGCATGGCCGCCGGGCAACTCACCCTCAGCGCCCTGCTGCTGGCCTTTGGCTGCTCGCAGCTGATCTGGGGGCCGCTGTCCGACCGCTTTGGCCGCCGCCCCATCCTGCTGTCCAGCATCGTGCTGTACACCCTGGCGGCGCTGGCCGGTGCCCTGGCCAACAGCGTGGAAATGCTGATTGTCTGCCGCACCATCCAGGGTGCGGCCATGGGGGCGGTGGTGATGTGCGGGCGCGCCATCGTGCGCGATCTGTACACCCCGGTGGCCGGCGCGCGCGCCATGTCCAAGGCGCTCACTGGCCTGGGGGTGGTAGCCTGCCTGTGCGCCCCCGTCGGCGGACTGCTCACCCAATGGCTGGGCTGGCGCGCCCCGCTGGCCGGGGTGGGCGTCTATGCGCTGGCCTGCCTGATGCTGGTGTTGCTGTACATGCCCGAGACGCTGCGCCAGCCCAACCCCAAGGCCTTGCAGCCGCGCACCCTGGTGAGCACCTGGGCCATGGTGCTGCGCCATCCCACGTTCTTGTCCTATTCGCTGCTGACCACCGCCTCCTACGGCGGCCTGTTCACCTATCTGGCCTCGTCCTCCTTCATCTTCATCGATGTGCTGGGCGTCAGCCGCACCCACTACGGCTGGGTGCTGTTCACCTCGGGGTTGTTCTACTTTTTCGGCACCTTTTTGTGCCGCGCGCTGATGGCGCGCTGGGGGTTGGCACGCACCGTGGCCATCGCCGGGGTGCTGAGCATCACCGGCGGCACGCTGCTGGCCTTGGTGGCCTTCATGGGCTGGCACCACCCGGTGGCCCTGCTGCTGCCGTTCTATATCTTCACGCTGGGGCATGGCATCCACCAGCCCTGCGGCCAGTCGGGCTGCGTGGCGCCGTTTCCGCAGGCAGCGGGCGTGGCCTCGGCCTTCAACGGCTTCATGATGACGCTGCTGGCCTTTGCCATCGGTCTGTGGCTGGGCCGCAGCATGGACGGCACGGTCTGGCCGCTGGTCTATGGCGTCTGGGGCTGCTCCATCCTGCTGGCCATCGTGGCCTGGTGGCCTGTGCAAAAATTTGCGCCCTCCTCCTAGCCACCCGCCCTCTTTGTAGTGACTGTTTCTTCCCCCGCACAACCCCTGCTGCCCTGCATCGCCATCGCCGGCCCCACCGCCAGTGGCAAGACCGCCGCTGCCCTGGTCCTGGCTGACGCCCTGGCCGCCCGTGGTCAGGCCTGCGAGATCATCAGCGTCGATTCGGCCTTGGTCTATCGCGGCATGGACATTGGCACCGCCAAGCCCAGCACTGCCGAGCAGGCCCAGGTACCGCACCACCTGATCGACATCCTTGACCCCTTGCAGTCCTACAGCGCTGCCGAGTTTGTACGCGATGCCACGCGCCTGGTGGCCGAGATCCGCGCCCGCCACGCCGTGCCGCTGCTGGTGGGCGGCACCATGCTCTACTTCAAGGCGCTGCTGGACGGTCTGGACGAAATGCCCGCCGCCAACCTCGCCGTGCGCGCGCGCATCGACGCCCAAGCCGCCGAGCTGGGCTGGCCTGCCCTGCACGCACAACTGGCGCAGGTCGATCCCATTACCGCTGCACGCCTGGCCCCGGGCGACAGCCAACGCATCCAGCGCGCGCTGGAGGTGTGGCACAGCACCGGCCGCCCTCTGTCCAGCTTTCACACTCCTGAAAAGCGAGCTAACAGCGCTTGCCCCATCAGCGCAAACGGCTTTTTTTCCTTAGAACCGCAAGAGCGCGCCTGGCTGCACCAGCGCATTGCGCAGCGCTTTGATGCCATGCTCGATGGTGGCTTCCTGGACGAAATGCACACCCTGCGCGCGCGCGGCGACCTGCATCTGGATCTGCCCAGCATGCGCTGCGTGGGCTACCGCCAGGCCTGGGAAGCGCTGGACCTGGTTGCTGCCAGCGGCCAGGCACTGGACTTGCCCAGCCTGCGCGAAAAAGGCATTGCCGCCACCCGCCAGCTGGCCAAGCGCCAGATCACCTGGCTGCGCAGCATGCCCCAGCGTCGCGCCATCGCCTGCGATGCGCCCGCTGCGCAAGCCACGCTGGTGCAGCAGGCGCTGGCGCTCTTGCCCAACCAAGCCCCTCTGCCAGACGCAAGCCAGACGTAAAAAAGGCGCCAATGGCGCCCTTTGTCTGGACTGTTGAGCTTGCAGCGCTGGGCGCTTCACATCTGGCTTTGCAAATAATTTTGCAGCCCTACCTGCTCAATCAGACTGAGCTGCTTTTCCAGCCAGTAGGCGTGGTCCTCTTCGGTATCGCGCAGCTGCTGCAACAGGATGTCGCGGCTGACGTAGTCGCCGTGCTCCTCGCACAGGGCAATGCCCTTGCGCAAAGCCGCGCGCACTTCGTACTCCGTATCCAGATCCTTGCGCAGCATCTGCGGCACGGTCTCGCCTGGGGTGAACTCCTTGGGGCGCATGTCGGGGCGCCCGCCCAGCATCAGGATGCGCCGCAGCAGCGCATCGGCGTGCTGGGTTTCCTCCTGCATCTCGTGGTCCAGACGCGCAAACAGCTTGGCAAAACCCTGATCCTCATAGGTGCGCGAATGCACAAAGTACTGGTCGCGCGCGGCCAGCTCCCCGCGCAACAGCTCGTTCAGATAGGCGAGAACTTCCGGATGGCCTTGCATGTCGTTGTCCCTGAAAAAATCGCAATGGGCCGAGTATCCCGCAGCCTGTACCTGGCACTTTGGATGTGGAGGCAATGACCACGCGCAAATGCTCGGCATACGAGCGGCAAGCAGATGCATTCGCATTGAGTGCCAGTGCTTGCCGCGCCTGCGCCTTAGCGCAAATCCCACTTCAGCGTCACATACCCGGCGCGGCCGCGCTGGTTGTAGCCGTAGGCGGTTTCGTAGCGCTTGTCGGTCAGGTTGATGACGCGTGCCTGCAGGGCCAGCTGCTTGCTCCACTGGTAGTGCACATGAGCATCCACCGTGGTGTAGCTGCCCAGGTGCATCGTGCCCTGCCAGTCGGTGCGCTTGCCGACGTGCAGGGCGCTGGCGCCCAGCGTCCAGGCGCCGATGCGCTTGTCCAGCGCCAGGGCGATCTGGTGCTCGGGCATGCGGTCGGTCAGGCGCAGGCCGGTGCCGTCGTGCAGGTCCAGGTGCTCATAGCGCGCGGAAAAGTCCCAGCCATCCCAGCGGGTCTGGTAGGCCAGCGACCAGCCCTTGCTGCGCGCCTGGTTGATGTTGAACGGGAACCACAGGCTCCACGGGTCGTTGACATCCTCGGGCGCCCAGGCAATCAGGTTGCTGATCTGGTTGTCAAAGCCGGTGAGCTTGAAGACGTGCCGCCCCAGTTCCCAGTCCAGGCCGATTTCATTGCCCAGGGCGCTTTCGGGCCGCAGCTTGGGGTTGCCCGAATAGGGGTAGTACAGGTCGTTGAAGGTGGGTGCCTTCATGCTGCTGGCACGCGCCACGCGTGCGCGCAGGCCGGAGACGATCTCGTAGCCATAGCCAATGCCCCAGGTGTTGTAGCCACCAAACTGCGAGTTGTCGTCGCGGCGCAGATTCACCTGCCAGGAGTGCGGGCCGTGGCTGCCGTTCAGGCCCACATAGGCGGCGTTGGTCGAACGCTCCCGGCGGTCGTACTGCTCGCTGGAGCTGACCTTCTGCTCCAGGCGCTCCAGCCCGGCCACCACCACGCCCAGGGCGGTACGCAGCTCGTTGTCCCACTTGTATTCGGTCTGCTCGGTCTGGAACAGGTCCTGGTAGCGCTGCGTGCTGCCGCGCAGCTGGTGGTGCGAGCGCTGCTCGTCGTTGGAGCGGGCAATGCTCACGCTACTGCGCCAGTGCTCCAGCAGTTTGCCCGAGAGCTTGAGCTGCGCCGTCGAGGCGCGCAGCTTGCTGTAGGAGCCATCGACCAGCGCCACGCTGCCATCGGGCTGATACCACTGATCCTGGTCGAACTCCGAGCGGCTGTCGGCGCGCATCAGGTTGGCATCCAGGCGCCAGTCGGCATTGAAGGCATAGCCCAGCGCCGCGCTGATGGAGCTTTGGTTGAACTTGTCGCGGTCCGGGCGGTAATCGGCGCTTTTGGCGTTGGTGGCGGAAAAGCCCGGCTCGATCACGCGCGCGACATTGACGCTGTAGTTCCAGCCATGCTGCGCACCGGCAAAGCCGCCTTCGGCCTTTTTGTAGCCGGCACGTCCCCAGGTCAGGGAAGCGTGCGGCGCAAAGGCCTGCTGCACCCCCTTGCCCTGCTTGGTGAAGATCTGGATCACGCCGCCAATGGCGTCGCTGCCGTACAGCGCAGAAGCTGGGCCGTGCACCACCTCGATGCGCTCGATGGCTTCCAGCGGCAGCGACTCCAGCGTGGGCGTGCCCAGCGTGGCCGAGCCATAGCGCACCCCATCAATCAGCAAAATGACTTTGTTGCTGCCGCGCAGGTACACGCTTTGCGTGTTGCCGCGCCCGCCGTTGCTGGACATTTGCGCCCCAGCAAAGCGCTGCAGCACTTCAGCCAGCGAGCGGCCCGAGGATTGCTCGATCTGCTCGGCGCTGATAACGCGCACATCGGCCAGCGTCTCATCGAGCTTGGTGCTGCTGCGCGTGGCGGTGACCACGGTTTCGGGTAGCTGGCTGGCAGGTGCAGCGGCTGCACTGCCCTCGGCCAGGGTGAAAACGGCCAGCGCCACTGCGGCCAAAGGCGCGTGCGCTGCCCAGCGCGTGCCCTGCGTGGGCACGCCAAAAGAAAAAGGATGTTGCATAAAGGAGAAAAAAGGTTCGCCCCGGCGTCCCCGCCAAGGCGTCACACACACGCCCATTTGCACCAAGCAAATCGGCACCTTTTTGGCCGGTATCCAGACTGGCGCACATCCCAGACGCGGCCTTCCCACAGCACAAGGCTGCAGTGACCCAGGGGGCGAATGGGTGGTCTTGCGACCGGTGCGCACACTGTTGCGGGGGCAGTACATGCTGCGCGGCTGGGCGGTGCAGCCCAGGCCAGCGTCCATGTTTCCCGTTTAACTGCAGGGTTGGAACCACCCTGCGAGCACCAAAGGACGCAATTGTAGAAAACCCGCTGCCGCATGCGGGCATCAACTATCAAAAAGGAAGCTTCGTACGCCTACCAGTCAAAGATCTTAAGCATAAATAAGCGTAAATTCATTTACCTTTCAGCGCCAGCAGCTTCCAATAAGGTAGCAGATCCCAGGCCTCCCGCCCCGGCAATCGCCACCAGGGCCTGCTCGCCCGGCGCCGATTGCGTCAATTGCGCCAGCGCCTGCACCAGGGCAATCGCCCCGGAAGCACCGATGGGATGGCCCCGCGCCAGCCCGCCACCTTGCCGATTCAGGCGCTCTGGCAGCACACCCAAGGCGGCGGCAAAGCCCAGCGCTTGGGCGGCAAAGGCATCGTGCAGCTCCAGCAGCTCCAGCTGCGCAGCCGTGATGCCCTGGCGTTGCAGCAATGCCTGCGCTGCCTGCTGCGCCGCTTGCATCGGCTGCTCAGGGGCAGCGCCCAGCATCACACCCGCGCGCCAGTAGGCCCGTGGCGCCACGCCCCAGCGCGCGCAGGCCTGCGGGCTGGCCAGCAGCAACAGCGCGGCGCCATCGGCCTTGGGTGAGACGGCAATCTGGCTGAGCCCGCAATCGCGCCCCTGGGCATCGCTGGCCGGGCGCAGCAGCGGCATACGCGCTGCGCGCGTGGCCGTGAGGGCACGCGGATAGGCATCGTGCGCCAAGCCCGCCAGCGGCACGATCTCAGGGCGCGGCGGTGCATCGGCGCCGCTGTAGGCTCGCGCCCGCTGGTGGCTGAGTACGGCCCAGGCATCCTGCGCTGGGCGCGTGCAGCCGCTGGCCGCGGCGCCCGTGGCAGCGGCATCGAACAGATCGGGATCGCGCTGCGGCCATGGGGCAAAGGCCGGGCGCTCAAACGGCACGGGCGCCTGCGCGGCATCCAGCGGGCGATGCATGCGAATCGGCGCGCGGCTCCAGGCCTCGGCACCGCCGGCAATGACGATATCGGCCTGTCCCAGCGCCAGCCAGGCGCAGGCGTGGGTGACGGCGTCCATCCCGGCGCAGCATTGGCTGTCGATGCTGGCTGTGGCCACGCGCTCGGGCAGACCAGCGGCCAGCGCCACCATGCGCGCCGGGTTGCCATTGGCGCCCAGGGCATTGCCCAAGAGCAGCGCATCCACCGCCTGCGCGGGCAGCTGGGTGTGCGTCAGCAGCTGCGCCACCAGCGGCTGGGCCAGCTCATGGATGCTGCAGCGCGCCAGGGCCCCGCCCACCGGTGCCACCGGCGTGCGTGCCCAGGCCAGGATGGGCCACATCTCAAACGCCCCAGGGCCGCAGCTGCGCTGGTACCTGGCCTTGCAGCGCCTGTGCCACGGCCGCCTGCAAGGCAGCATGGTCGGTCTTGCCGCTGTGCGTCTGCGGCCAGGTGCCCGTCCAGCGCCACCAGCGGCGCGGGGTTTTGTAGGGCTCCAGCGCCGCCTGGCACCACGCGGCCAAGGCGCTGGGTGCGGGCAGATCGCCTGCGCCCAGCAGCACAGCATGCACGCGCTGGCCGCGCAGCCCATCGGCCTGACCGTGCACGCTGGCCTGGGCGATGGCCGGATGCTGCAGCAGGCGCACCTCGACTTCTTCAGGGAACAGGTTTTTGCCTTGCGTGACCAGCATGCGGCTGGCGCGCCCGCACAGGTGCAGGCGGCCATGCGCATCGAGCCAGCCCATGTCGTGCACGGTGAGCCAGTCGCCCACGCGCTGGGCGGCCGAGCCATCGTGCGCGTGCACATAGTCCATGAACAGCATCGGGCTGCGCATCCAGATGCGCCCCACGCTTCCGGGCGGCTGCGGCGCATCGGGCGCATCGCCAATGCGCAGCTCTACCTGCCCAAAGGGCTGGCCCACCACCTGCGGGTGCGCCTGCGGATCCACCTCCATCCAGGCGATGTAGCTGGCCTCGGAGGCGCCGTAGAACTCCACCACGCGCGCCTGGGGCAGCAGCTGGCGCAGGCGCGGTGTGTGCTCGCGCATCCAGCGCGCGCCGCTGATCAGCACTAGGCGTGGCTGCGTCAGTGGCGCCCAGCCTTTGCGCGCGGCCAGTTGCATCAGCAGCATGAGCTGGCTGGGCACTGCCACCAGGGTGCAGCCTGGGTGCTGCTGCAACTGCGCCCAGGTCTGCTCGGCAGAAAACCTTTCCTGCACCAGCGTGCCCTGCCCGGTCCACAGACCCAGCAGAGCGGCAAACAGAAACAGCGAATGCCCCATGCGTCCCGGCGCCAGCACCGGCCCCTGCAGCACCTGCGGGAAGGTGTCCTGCGTGGCGACAAAACTTTCCACCCACGAGCGATGGTGGCGCCGAAAGCCCTTGGGCCGCCCCGAGCTGCCCGAGGTGAAGCCGATGTAAAACGGCGCCAGATCGGGCTGCTGCGCCACGTACGCGGGCAGCGCATCCAGCGCGGCGCGCACCGATTGCTCCATCGCCAGGGGCCAGGCGCTATCGCCCAGCGCGGCGCAGCGGCCACTGGCCAGCACCGCCACAAACTGCACCAGGCTCTCGACCACGCCCGCCTGCAATGGCAGCAGCACGGTATGCGCTGCCCGCGCCTGCACCAGCGCTTGCGCTGCCGCCTGCACGCGCTGGTGCAATTGGGCAAAGCTGAGCTGCTCGCCCTCGCTGCACAACGCCAGGGCCTGGGGCCGCTGCTGCGCCCAATGCGCCACGCACTGGTGCACCAGCCGCCATGGCGGCGCCGATGGATGAACCATGCTCACGCCCGCCCCCCGAACGGCCAGTCCGGCAGCGCCTTGGCCACGCTATAGACCACCATGGCGCAAAGCACGCACTTGAGCAGATCGCCCGGCACAAAGGCCATATCCAGCCACAGCGCCTGCATCGGTGCCATACCGGCAATGCCCACCAGACCGGCAATGCCCATGGCGTGCAGCAGCAGCACCCCACCCAGCAGCGAGGCGATAAAAGCGCTCAGCGCCGCCTGTCTGGGGCTGCTGCGCGGCAGCCACCCCATGATCAGCCCCGTGGCCCCAGCGGCAAAGGCATAGCCCACCAGATAGCCTGCCGAAGGCAGCATGAAAACACCCAGCCCCCCGCGTCCCCCTGCCAGCAGCGGCAACCCGACGGCCACCGCCAGCAAAAACAGCACCAGCGCCTGAAAGCCGCGCCAGCCGCCCAGCAGACAACCGGCCAGCATCACGCCCAGCGATTGCAGCGTGATGGGCACGCCAAAGGGCAGGTCGATTTTGGGGATCAGCCCCAGCACGGCCATCAGGGCCGCGCACAGCGCCACCAGGGACAGCGACTGCGCGCCGCGCCGACTGAGCGTGTTCACGGTGTTCATGTCATATCTCCTCGATTGAACGTAGGCGCGCCCTTAACCCAGGCGCACAAACAAGGCATCGGCCACGCGCCGCGCGGTTTGCAGCATGTGTACCGCCAGGGGGGCCAGCAGACGCCAGCTGCCGCGCTGGCCGGTGCGCAGGCGGTAGGCATCGTCCAGCTTGCCCCATTGCACAAAAAAGTGCTCGGTAAAGCGCAGCATCAGGCCCAGCTGCAGCGACAGGCGCTGCGGATTGAGGCCCAGCACGCGCAGCGGCTGCAGCAGCCACTCCAGCACATCCACCACATCACCGGTGCGCGTGCTCACCGTCAGCGCCGCGCCCAGACCGGACGCGCAGGCCAGGCGCAGCGCACTCACCGCCCCCTGCGCCCAATCGCCCAGCACGGCATGAAAGCCCGCCACCAGGAGCGCCGCCACCAGCACTGCCACCAACAAGCGCCGCACCGGCACCAGCGCCGCACCCAGACTGGCCAGCAGCACGGCGCACAGCAACGCCGCCAGCGCCAATTGCCACGGCTGCTGCAAGATAAAGAGCACGATCCCCGCGCCAGCCAAGCAAAGCAACTTGAAACCTGCCCGAAAACCGTGTAACCACGTGCGCTGCTCGCTATACAAACTACCCATGCTGCGCCCCGGCCTGATCCCAGCTCCACCCACCCTGCCGGGCCTGGGCGCGCACCGCTTCCTCGTACGCCGTGCACACCTGGGCGCCCGGTCCATCCATGCGCACCTGGCCCTGCTCCAGCCAGAGCACGCGCTCAAAGTCGCGCACATAGTCCAGCACGTGGGTGGAGAGCAGCACCTGCTGCGGGCAGGCGGCAATGTCGGCGGCCAGGCGCAACTGGCCGGGCAGATCCAGGCTGGCGAATGGTTCATCCAGCAGCAACACCTGGGGCTGGGCCACCTGCATGGCCAGCCAGCAGACCCACTGGCGCTGGCCTTGACTGAGGCTGCCCACGGCCCGCTGCGCCCAGTGCGCCAGGCCGCGCTGCTGCAAGAATTCGAGCACCCCGGCCAACGCCTGCTTGCGGCTGCCGCCATGCGCGCTTTGCCAGGACAGTTGCAGCTCCTCCTGCACGGTGGGGAAGATGATCTGGTCGTCCGGGTTCTGAAACATCAGCCCCACCCTGCGGCTGGGCGCGCCGTCATGCACCTGCCCCTGCCACAGCACCTGCCCCTGCTGGGGCTGCTCCAGCCCAGCCAGCAGGCGCAGCAGACTGGTCTTGCCCGCACCGTTGTGGCCAATCAGGCCAATGCGCGCCTCGCGCAGTTGCAGGTGCAAGTCGCTGAACACCTGGGTCTGCCCCCGGCGCAGCGCAATGCCCTGCAATTGCCAGCCTGCCGATCCGTTGTCTGGAAGATTCACCGTCATTGCCTTCAATTCCATGCGCTTGCCTGTGCAAGCCTGAAGGATTCTAGGAAGGCCTTTGCGCCCAATGCTGCCAACAGGGTCGAAAAACTGCCAGACAAAAAAATGCCCGCAAAAGCGGGCAAGTTGCATGATTTTTCACCACAAGATAACGACAGATAGCTACAAATAAGCAGCACCTGCTCGCATCCTGCACGTACTACGTCGATCTCACCGCCAACGAGCGGCAATTGCGCCGCAATCTCTAGCCACCGGTAACGGGCGGGAAGAACGCCACCTCATCCCCCGCCTTGAGCACCGCATCCGCGCTGCACATGTCCTGATTGAGCGCCATGCGCACGGCCTTGCCGTGGGCCAGCGCCTGCGCCGCCGCCTCGCTGCGGGTCATCAGTGCTTCGCGCAGCGCGCCGACGGTGGTGGCGCTGGTGTCCAGCTCCTCGCTGCCGGTACCCATGGCCTCGCGGATGGAGGCAAAGTAGCGCACGGTAATCTGCATGGCTTTCTCCTGGGGTACTTACATCAGCTCGGTGAACGGGATAAAGCGCACGGTGTCGCCTTTGCGGATCTGCGTCAGCGGCGGGTTGTCGATCAGACCATCGCCCCAGACTGTGGAGGTCAGCACGCCCGAGCCCTGATTGCCAAACAGCTCCAGCCCACCGTTGCCGGTGTGGCGCGCCCGCAGGAATTCGCGGCGCTTTTCGTTTTTCAGCCAGTCAAACTGCGCCACCACCTCCACGGCCTTGGGCGCGACATCCTGCATGCCCTGCAGGCGCAATACAAAGGGGCGCACCAGCAGCAGGAAGGTGATGAAGCTGGACACGGGATTGCCGGGCAGGCCCATGAAATGCGCCACGCCGCCAGATGCATCCTTGCCGTTGCGGAACAGCTTGCCATAGGCAAAAGGCTTGCCGGGCTTGATGGCGATCTTCCACAGGTTCAGCTCGCCCTGCTGCTCCACGGCGGGCTTGACGTGGTCTTCCTCACCCACGGAGACACCGGCGCTGGAGAGCACCAGATCGCATGCCTGCGCCACCTCGTGAATGGCTGCTGCGGTCTGCTCCAGGTTGTCAGGCAGGATGCCGCCATCGACCACCTCACAGCCCAGGCGCTGCAGCAGCGCACGCAGGAAGTAGCGGTTGCTGTTGTAGATGCTGCCGGGGCGCATGTCCTGCGGCGCCACGGTGCCGGGCAGCACCAGTTCATCGCCCGTGGAGAACAGCGCCACGCGGGGCTTGCGACCCACGGGCAGCTCAGCCATGCCAATGCTGGCGGCCAGGCCCACGGCTGCAGGTGTCAGGCGCATGCCACGGCTCAGCACCGTGCTGTGCAGGGCAATGTCTTCGCCCGCGCGGCGGATGTTCTGGCCCAGCTTGGGTACAGCGTTGAACTGTACGCGGCCATCATCGAGCACCTGGGTGTCTTCCTGCATCAGCACCGCGTCTGCACCGGGGGGCACGGGTGCGCCGGTAAAGATGCGGGCCACGGTGCCGGGCTGCAGTGGCGTGCCCACATGGCCGGCGGGAATGCGCTGGCTCACGGGCAGCGCCACGCCGGCGGCAGTGATGTCTGCCACGCGCACGGCATAGCCGTCCATGGCGGAGTTGTCCTGCGGCGGCACCTGCAGGGCCGAGATGCAGTCGGCGCGCAGCACGCGGCCGTCGGCGCTGCACAAATCCACCTGCTCCACACCCAGGGGTTCGGCCTGGGCCAGCACGGCGGCCAGCGCTTCATCCAAAGTCGTCATCATGTGGATTACTCCTTGTTGCTTGTCTGGCCCTGTGGGGCCTGGTATTCAAAACGTGCGGCGTTGGCCAGCATCCAGTCGGCAATCTGCACCGGCTGGTTCAAATCCAGCAGCGTGATGTGTGCAGGCGGCTGCACGGGCAAGACGGCCACGTTGTCGGTAGCCACAGCCACCACCTGCGGATCATCGGGGAAACGCAGGGGTTTGGCCGGTTTGCCACTATCGGCGTCAGGGGCACGCCAGATTTCCACCTTGGGCAGATCGCCGTGCTTGAAGCCCTCGATCAGCACCCAGTCCACGCGCTGATCCAGCTCGGCCAGCATGGCATGCACGTCCAGGTCTTGCTCGGCTTCAAACTCACGCACCAAGGCCAGGCGCCTGTCGCAGACCAGCAGCACTTCCGAAGCGCCAGCCTGGCGGTGGCGCCAGCTGTCTTTGCCCGGAATGTCGATGTCCACATCATGGTGGGCATGTTTGACGGTCGAGACACGCTGCCCGCGCGCGCGCAGCGCGGCGATCAGCTGCTCCAGCAAGGTGGTCTTGCCCATGCCAGAGTACGCAGCAAAACCCAGAGCTTTCATGGTGTGCGCTTTCCTTTCTTCCCAATAACAAACGGCGCTTGGTTGCCAAGCGCCGTCGGAGTGCAGATAGCGGATAAGGTCAACGCTCTACAAAACGGAGCTGTATGCGCTTTACCATTGGTATTTTCAATATGCTTTCAACCTGAAAACCATATCCAATCAGCGCAAACAGCTCTCTTTTCAAGAGCAACCTTCCCTTCAATCGCAGTGCTGCTGGATATAGGCCTTGACCTGCTCCACATCCGCAGGCATGACGACCACGCGCTTGGGCAGGTCCTCAATGCCTTCAAACTTGGCTGGGCGATCCGGCTGACGGCCCAGGGCTTCCTCGATGGTCGCGGCAAATTTGATCGGCAGGGCAGTTTCCAGCACGATCATCGGCTCGGCGCCCAGGTGCTCGCGCGCCACCTTCACGCCATCGGCAGTGTGGGTGTCGATCATCTGGCCCAGACGCTCGTAGCAGTCCTTGATGGTAGCCAAACGGTCGGCATGCGTGCTCTTGCCGCTGACAAAGCCGTACTTCATAGCCGCGTCCTGGAAGACTTCATCACGGCTCAGGTCGAACTTGCCATCCTTGGCCACGCCTTCGGCAAACAGCTGGCGCGTGCGCTCGCCGTCGCGGCCCACCAGATCAAAGATGAAGCGTTCGAAGTTGCTGGCCTTGGAGATGTCCATCGAGGGGCTCGATGTCTCATAGGTGTTGGCCGAACCGCGCACCTGATAAACGCCCGTGCGGAAGAACTCGTCCAGCACATCGTTTTCGTTGGTCGCCACCACCAACTGCGCAATCGGCAGGCCCATCTGACGCGCCACATGGCCTGCGCAGATATTGCCGAAGTTGCCGCTGGGCACGGTGAAGCTCACCTTTTCAAAGTTGTGCTTGGTGACCTGCAGATAGCCCGCAAAGTAGTACACCACCTGGGCCAGCAGACGCGCCCAGTTGATGGAGTTGACGGTGCCGATCTTGTACTTGGCCTTGAAGGCGTGGTCGTTCGAGACGGCCTTGACGATGTCCTGGCAGTCATCAAACACGCCTTCGATAGCGAGGTTGTGGATGTTTTCGTCCTGCAACGAGAACATCTGTGCCTGCTGGAAGGGGCTCATGCGGCCGTGGGGGCTGGTCATGAACACGCGCACACCCTTTTTGCCGCGCATGGCGTATTCGGCCGCGCTGCCGGTGTCGCCCGAAGTGGCTCCGAGGATGTTCAGTTCTTCGCCACGGCGGTTCAGTTCGTACTCGAACAGATTGCCCAGCAGCTGCATGGCCATGTCCTTGAAGGCCAGTGTGGGGCCGTTGGACAGGGCTTCGATGTACAGATTGTTTTCCAGCTGGCGCACAGGCACGATGGCATCGGTGCCGAAGACTTCCTTGGTGTACGTCTTGGCGCACAGGGCGCGCAGGTCGTCGGCCGGAATGTCGTCGATGTACAGCGACAGGATTTCATACGCCAGCGCCGCATAGCCCTGCTCGGCATAGACCTTGCGCAGCGCGGTCAGCCTGGCGTCGTCGATCTGCGGGTAGTGCTCGGGCAGGTACAGGCCGCCATCGGAGGCCAGGCCTTCGAGCAGGATGTCGCAGAAATGCTTGCGGTCGGCATGACCGCGGGTCGAGAGGTACAGCATCAGTTCAGCTCTTCCTTGCGGATGCGGGTGATGGGTGCCAGCACCGAGGGCAGACCCTGGATCTGCGCCAGCGCGGCGTTCATGTCGCCTTCGCGGGTATCGTGCGTCAGGATGATGAGGTCGGTCTGGTTCGAGCCTTCACCACCCACTTCATCGGCCTCGCGCTGCAGCACGGCGTCGATGCTGATGTTGGCACCGGCAATCAGGCTGGTGATCTGGGCCAGCACACCGGCCTCGTCGGCCACGCGGATGCGCAGGTAGTAGCTGGTGACCACTTCCGCCATCGGCAGCACGGGCAGCTCGTTGCCAGCTTCGGCCAGGGTGTTGCTCTGGAAGGCCAGCGGCGGCACGCGGTGCGCCGGATCGGCATCGATCTGGCGGGCGATATCGACCAGGTCGGCAATCACGGCCGAAGCGGTGGGCTCCGAGCCTGCGCCCTTGCCGTAGTACAGCGTGGTGCCGACGGCGTCGCTGTTGACCACCACGGCGTTCATGGCACCTTCCACATTGGCAATCAGACGCCTGGCGGGCACCAGCGAGGGGTGCACGCGCAGCTCCACGCCCTTGTCGGTGCGCTTGGTGATGCCCAGCAGCTTGATGCGGTAGCCCAGTTGCTCGGCGTACTTGATGTCGGTGGAGGTCAGCTTGGTGATGCCTTCCACATAGGCCTTGTCAAACTGCACCGGAATGCCAAAGGCAATGGCGCTGAGCAGGGTGGCCTTGTGCGCGGCGTCCACGCCTTCGATGTCGAAGGTCGGGTCGGCCTCGGCATAGCCCAGACGCTGGGCTTCCTTGAGCACCACGTCAAAATCCAGCCCCTTGTCACGCATTTCGGACAGGATGAAGTTGGTCGTGCCGTTGATGATGCCGGCCACCCACTGGATCTGGTTGGCGGTCAGACCTTCGCGCAGCGCCTTGATGATCGGGATGCCACCGGCCACGGCCGCCTCAAAGGCCACGACCACGCCCTTTTCGTGCGCGGCCTGGAAGATTTCCGTGCCATGCACGGCCAGCAGCGCCTTGTTGGCCGTCACCACATGCTTGCCGGCGGCAATGGCTTCCAGCACCAGCGCCTTGGCAATGCCGTAGCCGCCAATCAGCTCCACCACCACATCGATATCGGGGTTGGCGATCACGGCACGCGCGTCGCTGACCACCTGCGCCTTGTCGCCCACGATGGCGCGCGCACGCTCGACGTTCAGGTCGGCCACCATGGCAATCTCAATGCCACGCCCGGCGCGGCGAGCGATCTCTTGCTGGTTGCGTTGCAAAACGGCGAACGTGCCGCTACCGACGGTGCCAATGCCCAGAAGGCCTACTTGGATGGGTTTCATGGTGTCTCTAGAAGTTGCAATGGAAAAACGGCTAAAACGCTTGCCCCGCAAGCGCTGACAGCTATGAATTCAGGCTTCCGCCTTGGCCTTTTTGGCGGCCCTGGCCAGCAGTTTGTCGGTGCCGTGGCGCTGGCGGTACTTGGCCAGGAACTCGGCCAGGCGGTTGATGGCCTCGCGCAGATCGGCCTCGTGCGGCAGGAACACGATGCGGAAGTGGTCAGGGTGCGGCCAGTTGAAGCCCGTGCCCTGCACCAGCATGACCTTGGTTTCCTGCAGCACTTCCAGGAAAAACTCCTGATCGTCCTTGATGGGATAAATCTCGGGGTCCAGGCGCGGGAACATGTACAGCGCACCCTGGGGCTTGACGCAGCTCACGCCGGGGATGGCATTGATCAGCTCATAAGCCAGATCACGCTGCCTGCGCAGGCGGCCACCTTCGCAGACCAGATCGTTGATCGACTGGTAACCGCCCAGCGCCGTCTGCACCGCCCACTGGCCGGGCACGTTGGCGCACAGACGCATGTTGGAGAGCATGTTCAGGCCCTCGATGTAGTCCCTGGCCGGCTTTTTGTCGCCCGAGACCACCATCCAGCCGGCGCGGTAGCCGCAGGAGCGGTAGGCCTTGGACAGGGAGTTGAAGGTCAGCGTCAGCACGTCGGTGGACAGGCTGGCCAGCGGGGTGTGCACCGCGCCGTCGTAGATCACCTTGTCGTACACCTCGTCGGCAAAGATCACCAGGCCGTGCTCGCGGGCAATCTCGACGATGCCCAGCAACAGCTCCCTGGAGTACAGCGCGCCGGTGGGGTTGTTCGGGTTGATCACCACAATGCCCTTGGTGCGCGGCGTGACCTTGCTGCGGATGTCGGCCAGGCTGGGCATCCAGCCGTTGGCCTCGTCGCACAGGTAGTGCACCGGCGTGCCGCCGGACAGGCTGGTGGCCGCCGTCCACAGCGGATAGTCAGGCGCGGGCAGCAGCAGCTCATCGCCGTTGTCCAGCAGCGCGTTGGTCGCCAGGCTGATCAGCTCCGAGGCACCATTGCCCAGGTAGATGTCGTCCAGCGTCACGCCCTTGACACCTTGCTTCTGCGTTTCGTGCATCACCGCCTTGCGCGCGGCAAAAATACCCTTGCTGTCCGAGTAACCCGCCGAGTTGGGCAGGTTGCGGATCATGTCCTGCTGCACTTCTTCCGGGGCATCGAAGCCGAACACCGCCAGATTGCCGATGTTGAGCTTGATGATCTTGTGGCCGTCCTCTTCCATTTGCTTGGCCGCATCCATGATGGGACCGCGGATGTCGTAACAGACGTTGGCCAACTTGGCTGATTTGTTGATGGTTCTCATAACCCCATACACCCCGAAGACAAAAGTAACGCCAGGGTACGCCCGTACTCTGGTGAAACCTACAATTTGAACACAGTTCCGGGCAGAACCGCCTGTGCGCCACGCGGGCACCCCCATCGCGCCCACCTTGAAGGAGTCACCATGAAATTCCAGGCCGATCGCGCCGACGATGTGCAAATCATTACCGGCTACGGCCCCGGCTGGCTGGCCATCAACCGCCAGGAACAGCGCGGCAGTCACCTGGTGTCTTCCAGCGGCCTGTTGCAGCCCTGGGACTGCCCCAGCTTTGCGGCGCTGAGCGCAGCCCACTTTGCAGCACTGGCCCAGGTGTGCGCCGACATTGAGCGCAACACCCAGCGCCCCGTTGAAGTGCTGCTGCTGGGCAGCGGCAACCAGTTGCGCTTTGTCCACCCCAGCTGGCTGCGCCCCCTGATCCAGCAGCGTGTGGGCATGGAAACCATGGACACCCCCGCAGCGCTGCGCACCTACAACGTTTTGGCCATGGAAGGCCGCAATGTGCTGGCAGCCCTGGTTTTGGAGTAGTATCCGGACGGCCCCTTCTGAAACTTGGGTTTTCAGGGTACAATCGCAGGTTGCGGTCGGGGGGCTTCAGCATGGATAAAAACAATCATATATGCATCCCAGCCCCTCGGTTTTGAGAACTACACCCGAGAGATAGGCGCATGGCGATCGTTGTCAACAAACCCCTTCCTGAATTTGAGGCCAACGCGACCGGTGGTGTGAAGGTCACCAACACTTCACACAATGGTCAAACCTTGGTTCTGTATTTCTATCCCAAGGACAACACTCCGGGCTGCACAACCGAGGCCATGCAGTTCCGCGACAAGTTCAAGGAGTTTGAAAAAGCCGGCGCCGTGGTGTTCGGTGTCTCGCGCGACAACATGAAGTCGCACGACGAATTCAAGGAAAAGCTGGAGCTACCCTTCGAACTCATCGCCGACACCGAAGAGAAAATGTGCCACATGTTCGGCGTCGTCAAGAACAAGATCATGTACGGCAAGAAGGTCAAGGGCATCGAGCGCTCCACCTTCCTGATCAATGCCGACGGCATCGTCGTGCAGGAGTGGCGCGGCCTGAAGGTGCCCGGCCACGTGGATGAAGTGCTCAAGGCCGTCAAGGCCCTCAAGTCGACCACCAAGCAGGCCGTGGCTGCCTGACAGACAGTCAGCGCTGCCGGTGCGCAGCGCCCGGGCGGTGCAGCATAATGGGCCACCTGCCCAGCGCATTTGCCGAAAGCAACCCTCCATCCAATACAGCCGCCGGGTTTGTGCCTTGGCGGCTGTACTTTTTTGCAAGACAGGTGATCGACCATGCCTCTGCCCCCCGCCCCCACCCGCCGTGCCGCCCGCCTGAGCAATGAAGCGCTGGCCACCGCTGCACCGGCCAAAAAGACCCGCAGCAAGGCAGCTGCCACCACCGACCAGGTCAAGGCCAGCACCACCGCATCTGCCAGCGCAGCCACCACTGCTGCCGCACAGAACCTGGCCTTGCTGCGCAGCCAGGCCGCAGCAGATGCCGTCGCTGCACCAGCACCTGTGCCCACGCCAGCAGTCGCCGCAGCAGACAGCCCTCGCGGCAAAAAGGCCGTCGCACCTGCCCAGGCCCGCAAGAGCAGCACCCAAACCAGCGCCAAGGCCAGCAAGACCACCACACCCCGCGCGGACACCAGCAGCACCAAGGCCAGGCGCAGCAAGCGTGGTGACCAGCGCTGCCTGTTCGTGCTGGACACCAACGTCCTGCTGCACGACCCCAGCTGCGTCTTCCGCTTTCAGGAACACGACATCTTCCTGCCCATGGTGGTGCTGGAAGAGCTGGACAGCCACAAGCGCGGCAGCACCGAGGTGGCGCGCAATGGCCGCCAGGTCAGCCGTACGCTGGACACCCTGGTCGAGGCGCAAAAAGACACCAACCTGACCAGCGGCCTGCGGCTGGATGCCAGCGGCAACAAGGGCTCCACCGGCAAGCTGTTCTTCCAGACGGCCGCGCTGTCCTACAACCTGCCCAACAGCCTGCCCCAGGGCAAGTCCGACAACCAGATCCTGAGCGTGGTGCATGCGCTGCGCGAGCAGGAAGCGCAAGGGCGCGAAGTCATCCTGGTGTCCAAGGACATCAACATGCGCGTCAAGGCACACGCCCTGGGACTGCCCGCCGAGGACTACCGCAACGACAAGGTGCTCGACGACGACGACCTGCTCTACAGCGGCGCACTGGCCCTGCCGGCCGACTTCTGGCGCAAGGCCAAGGACGTGCAAAGCTGGCAGGAAGGTGGCAGCAGCTTCTACAGCCTGCGCGGCGCGCTCACGGCGCAGATGCTGATCAACCAGTTCGTCTATTTCGAGGCACCGGGCGAGCCCAGCCTCTACGCCCGCGTGGTGGAACTGCGCGGTGACACCGCCGTGCTGGAAGTGCTGCGCGACCACACCAGCGCCAAGCACAACGTCTGGGGCGTGACGGCACGCAACCGCGAGCAGAACTTTGCCCTCAACCTGCTGATGGACCCCGATGTGGACATCGTCACCCTCACCGGCCAGGCCGGCACGGGCAAGACCCTGCTGGCCCTGGCCGCCGGCCTGGCCCAGGTGCTGGATGCGCGCCGCTACAGCGAGATCATCGTGACGCGCGCCACCGTCAGCGTCGGGGAGGACATCGGCTTTCTGCCCGGCACCGAGGAAGAAAAGATGGGCCCCTGGATGGGCGCGCTGGACGACAACCTGGAGTTCCTGGCCAAGGGCGACGGCGGCAATCCGCACGAGTGGGGCCGCGCCGCCACCAACGAGCTGATCCGCAGCCGCATCAAGATCAAGAGCCTGAACTTCATGCGCGGGCGCACCTTCCTGAACAAGTTCGTCATCATCGACGAGGCGCAGAACCTCACCCCCAAGCAGATGAAGACCCTGATCACGCGCGCCGGCCCCGGCACCAAGATGGTCTGCATGGGCAATCTGGCGCAGATCGACACGCCCTACCTGACCGAAGGCAGCTCCGGCCTGACGTACGTGGTCGATCGCTTCAAGGGCTGGCAATACGGCGGCCACATCCAGCTGGCGCGCGGCGAGCGCTCGCGCCTGGCCGACTTTGCCAGCGAGGTGCTGTAAGCCATGGCCATCAGTTGGGTTACCGCTTTGAAGATGGTGCCCTGGAGCGACGTCATCCAGGCCGCGCCCGACGTCATCAAGGCCGCCAGGGGCCTGATGAAGAAGTCCTCCCCAGTGGCGCCCGCATCAGCCGCTGACGCCCCCCCGCTGGAGCCCATTGAGGACGGCAACAGCGACAACGCCGGCGAACTGGCCCTGCAACACATTGCACACCTGCAGGCCCGCATTGCGCAGCTGGAGCAGGCCCAGCAAAGCAGCGCTGCGCTGATCGAACAGATGGCCGAACAGCAGTCGCAAATCGTGCACACCGTGGGCCTGCTGCGCACTGGCGCCACACGCCTGGCCTGGACCTGTGCCGTTCTGGCTGCCTGCACCGTGGGCCTGTTGATCTACATCGTCAAACTCTAAAAAAAAGAGCTGCTAGCGCGCGTAGATACTGGTTTTCAGCAATAAAACTTTCTGAAAACCATACTACATCAGCGCTAGCAGCTCCTTTTTTTGTCTATCAACCAGAATAACCGTCCGAACCCATGGCCAGATTTTCAAAGCGCGTCTGGTTCTTCTGGAAATAGAGCTTGACCGTGCCTGTGGGGCCATTGCGCTGCTTGCCGATGATGACCTCGGCCACGTTGGGCTCCTTGCTATCCTTGTTGTAGTAATCGTCGCGGTAGATGAACATGATGATGTCCGCATCCTGCTCGATGGCGCCCGATTCGCGCAGGTCGCTCATCATGGGGCGCTTGTCGGTGCGCTGCTCCACCGAGCGGTTGAGCTGCGACAGCGCAATCACCGGACAGCCCAGCTCCTTGGCCAGCATCTTCAGGCCACGCGAGATCTCACCCAGCTCGGTCGCACGGTTGTCGCCACCGGAGCCGCTCCCCGAGCCGTTCATCAGCTGCAAATAGTCCACCACGATCAGGCCCAGCTTGCCGCCGCACTGACGCGCCAGGCGGCGGGCATTGGCGCGCAGCTCGGAGGGCGTCAGGCCCGGCGTCTCGTCGATGTGCAGCGAGACATTGCGCAGGCTTTCCACGGTTTCGATCAGGCGCGCCCACTCGTCATCGGCCAGCTTGCCGGTGCGCAAATGCCCCTGGTCGATGCGGCCAATGGAGCCGACGATACGCACCGCCAGCTGCGCAGCGCCCATTTCCATCGAGAAAATGGCCACCGGCAGCTGTTCGCGCAGCGCCACGTGCTCGGCAATGTTGACGGCAAACGAGGTCTTGCCCATCGAGGGACGCGCCGCCAGCACCACCAGGTCGCCCGCCTGCAGGCCACTGGTCATGCGGTCCAGATCGGCAAAGCCGGTGGGCACGCCAGTGACGTCCATCGGGTTGTCGGCCATTTCCTGCACGCGGTCGAGCAGGTTGACCACCAGCTTGTCCATAGACTGAAAGCCCTGCTTCATGCGCGAGCCCTCTTCGCCAATGGCAAAGATCTTCTGCTCGGCCTCGTCCAGGATGCGCTCCACCGGCTTGCCCTGCGGGTTTTGCGCCTGGGTGGCGATCTCGTCGCTCACCGTGAGCAGCTTGCGCAGGATGGCCTTCTCACGCACGATTTCCGCGTAGCGGCGGATGTTGGTCGCGCTGGGCACGTACTGCGCCAGCTGGTTCAGGTACATGATGCCGCCGACTTCCTGCGCCTTGCCCTGGCTTTGCAGGTGTTCAAAGACGGTGATCACGTCGGCAGGCTTGTTGTCGCTGACCAGCCTGGCCACGGCGTTGAAGATCAGCCGGTGCTCGTTGCGGTAGAAGTCCGAATCCTTGAGCAGGTCGCCCACCCGGTCCCAAGCATTGTTGTCCAGCAACAGGCCGCCCAGCACGCTGGACTCGGCCTCCATGGAAAACTGCGGCAGGCGCAGCTGTGCCAGCTGGGGGTCTTGCGCCACGGCGCCATCGAACACATCGGCAACCCCCAGGGGATCGGGCGGCAGCGGGTGGGAGTCGTCGGGTTCAAACGGATGCTCCAGGGGCGGCATTACAGGTTCCATGCGGCAACTCTTCGGGGTCTAACGGGCTGATGACGGATGCACGACGCAGCACGGGCGAGCAGCAGACCAGACCTGCCGACGCCGGCACGTGCTGCGCGTGCCACGGCTATGTGTTGTAGCGCAAAAAGCGCCAGAAACACAAAAGCCACCTTGCGGTGGCTTTTGAGAAACGCAAAGCGTGATGGTAACGCTGCCGCTTAGGCCTGGTCGCCAGCCACTTCCACGTTCACTTCCACGACCACGTCGGTGTGCAGGGCCACGTTCACCGTGGTAGCCGAAACGGTCTTGATCGGGCCGCTGGGCATGCGCACCTGGGCCTTGACCACGTTGAAGCCGGCCTTGGCCAGTTCGGCAGCGATGTCGGCGTTGGTCACGGAGCCGAACAGACGGCCGTCCACACCAGCCTTCTGGGTCAGCTTGACGGTGTAGCCGCTCAGCTTCTCGCCTTCAGCCTGGGCAGCAGCCAGCTTCTCGGCAGCTTGCTTTTCCAGTTCGGCGCGCTTGGCTTCGAACTCGGCCTTGGCGGCTTCGGTGGCGCGGCGAGCCTTGCCGGTGGGGATCAGGAAGTTGCGTGCGTAGCCGTCCTTGACCTTGACGATATCGCCCAGGTTACCCAGATTCAGCACTTTTTCGAGCAGGATGATTTGCATGACGGCGACTCCTTAGATCTTGTGCTGGTCGGTGTAGGGCAGCAGAGCCAGGAAGCGCGCACGCTTGATGGCGGTATTGAGCTGACGCTGGTAGATGGCGCGCGTGCCGGTCAGGCGAGCGGGGATGATCTTGCCGTTTTCGGCGATGAAGTCACGCAGGGTGTCAACATCCTTGTAGTCGATCTCTTCAACACCTGCCACGGTGAAGCGGCAGAAGCGCTTGCGCTTGAACAGCAGCGACTGGGTGTTGCGCTTTGGGCGCTTGTCTTTGTTGAATTTCTTGAACGTGGCCATTGCTGGACCTCTTTGAAAATTAATCTTGTTGCATCTCTCGGATGTGGAACACGACGCCCTTGCTGTTATGCGGTGAGGCCAGAAAGCCTGTGAACCGCCAGCAACTGCCGGGCGCCTGCCGGGCCAGCCTCTCTGCCAGGGAACCGAAGGCCACCGCCTTCAGACTGGCACGCACGCTGCGTTGACTGCCCGCTTCGTGCTGTACCGATTCATGTTGCAGCCGCACATCCAGGGCTGGCAGGCCCGCTGGCGTATAGCGCAGGGCGGGCAGCTCAGCAATGCAGGCATCCAGAATCAGCTGGTTTTCCACTCCCGAACCAAGGAAATGAGAACGTTGGAGAACGCCTGGAGTGGGCGATCAGGCCTGCTGTTCGGCAGCCTGCGAAGCCTTGCGGGCTTCTTCGCGCTCGACGGTCTTCATCATGGCCGAAGGAGCGGTCTCAGCCTTCTTCTTCTGCACGGTCAGGTGACGCAGCACGGCGTCGTTGAACTTGAAGGCGTGCTCCAGCTCCTGCATCACGGCCTGGTCGGCTTCGATGTTCAGGCACACGTAGTGGGCTTTGGCCAGCTTGTTGATCATGTAGGCCAGTTGACGGCGGCCCCAGTCTTCCTCGCGGTGCACCTTGCCACCGCCCTGGGTGATCATGCCCTTGTAACGCTCCAGCATGGCCGGAACCTGTTCGCTCTGATCCGGGTGGATCAACAAAATGATTTCGTAATGACGCATGAAAACTCCCTTGTGGGTAAAGCCCCCTGCTGCGCCAAAAGTAGCAGTGGGGCAAGGCAAAACAGCAGATTATAAGAGTTATTGTGCGCAGCTGCCTAACTTGAATTCAGCCCTTGAAAAATTTCCGGGCATCCCCAGCTGCGCTGGCACGGTTGCACGCAACCCTCCCTTCCAACCATTCAACGCCATCACTCCACGATTGACACCCATGACAGAACCTCAAGCAGCCAACACCCCCGCCGACGCCAGCCCTGAAGAGATCGAAGCCGCCATGGCCGGCCATGTGGCCGACGAGATCCAGCGTCTGCAGAACGAGCTGGCCGAGCTCAAGGCCAAGAACACCGATCTGGCCGACCAGTTCCTGCGTGCCAAGGCCGATGCAGAGAACGCACGCCGCCGCGCCGAGGAGGAAGTGACCAAGGCACGCAAGTTCGGTATCGAGGGCTTTGCCGAAAGCCTGCTGCCCGTGTGCGACAGCCTGGATGCTGCCCTGGCCATCCAGAACGCCACCGCCGAGCAGCTGCGTGAAGGCTCGGAAGCCACCCTGCGCCAGCTGCTGCAAGCCCTGGAGCGCAACAAGGTGGTGGTGGTCAACCCCGCAGCGGGCGAGAAGTTCGACCCCCATCGCCACCAGGCCATCAGCATGGTGCCCGCACAGCAGGAAGCCAACACCGTTGTCACCGTGCTGCAAAAGGGCTACCTGATCTTCGACCGCGTGCTCCGCCCGGCACTGGTCACCGTGGCGGCACCGCAGTAAGGCCGCCGCCAGCCACAAAAATCCACACGAAAAACGGCTTGAAACCCCAGGGTTGGCCCCTAGCTACAGGCCAACCTAACCCAAACACCTTTCTCGGAGTTACTACAAAATGGCAAAAATCATCGGTATCGACCTGGGCACGACCAACTCCTGCGTGGCCGTCATGGAAGGTAACAACACCCGCGTGATTGAAAACAGCGAAGGCACCCGCACCACGCCTTCGATCATTGCGTACCTGGAAGACGGCGAAATCCTGGTCGGCGCATCCGCCAAGCGCCAGGCCGTGACCAACCCCAAGAACACCATCTTCGCCGCCAAGCGCCTGATCGGCCGCAAGTTCGATGAGAAGGAAGTCCAGAAGGACCTGGACCTGGCTCCCTTCCAGATCGTCAAGGCCGACAACGGCGACGCCTGGGTGGAAGTGCGCGGCCAGAAGCTGGCCCCCCCGCAAATCTCGGCCGAAGTGCTGCGCAAGATGAAGAAGACCGCCGAGGACTTCCTGGGCGAGGAAGTGAAGGAAGCCGTGATCACCGTGCCGGCCTACTTCAACGACGCCCAGCGCCAGGCCACCAAGGACGCTGGCCGCATCGCCGGTCTGGAAGTCAAGCGCATCATCAACGAACCTACCGCTGCTGCACTGGCCTTTGGCCTGGACAAGGCCGGCAAGGGCGACCGCAAGATTGCCGTGTATGACCTGGGTGGTGGTACGTTTGACGTGTCGATCATCGAAATCGCCGACGTCGATGGTGAAAAGCAGTTTGAAGTGCTGGCCACCAACGGCGACACCTTCCTGGGTGGCGAGGACTTCGACCAGCGCATCATCGACTACATCATCAACGAGTTCAAGAAAGAGCAGGGCGTGGATCTGTCCAAGGACGTGCTGGCCCTGCAACGTCTGAAGGAAGCCGCTGAAAAGGCCAAGATCGAGCTGTCGAACTCCACGCAGACCGACATCAACCTGCCCTACATCACGGCCGATGCCTCCGGCCCCAAGCACCTGAACATCAAGCTGACCCGCGCCAAGCTGGAGTCGCTGGTGGAAGACCTGATCGAGCGCACCATTGCGCCCTGCCGCACCGCCATCAAGGACGCTGGTCTGTCCGTCTCCGACATCCACGACGTGATCCTGGTCGGTGGCATGACCCGCATGCCCAAGGTCCAGGAAAAGGTCAAGGAATTCTTCGGCAAGGATCCGCGCAAGGATGTCAACCCCGATGAAGCCGTGGCCGTGGGTGCCGCCATCCAGGGGCAGGTGCTCTCGGGCGACCGCTCCGACGTGCTGCTGCTGGACGTGACCCCGCTGTCCCTGGGTATTGAAACCCTGGGTGGTGTCATGACCAAGATGATCACCAAGAACACCACCATCCCGACCAAGTTCGCCCAGACCTTCTCCACTGCCGACGACAACCAGCCGGCCGTGACCATCAAGGTCTATCAGGGCGAGCGCGAGATGGCCTCGGGCAACAAGCTGCTGGGTGAGTTCAACCTGGAAGGCATCCCCGCCGCACCGCGTGGCGTGCCTCAGATCGAGGTGACCTTCGACATCGACGCCAACGGCATCCTGCACGTCTCGGCCAAGGACAAGGGCACCGGCAAGGAAAACAAGATCACCATCAAGGCCAACTCCGGCCTGTCGGAGGAAGAGATCCAGCAGATGATCAAGGACGCGGAAGTGAACGCGGCCGAGGACAAGAAGAAGCTGGAGCTCATCCAGGCACGCAACCAGGGCGAAGCCGCCGTGCACAGCGTGAGAAAGAGCCTGGGCGAGCACGGTGACAAGCTGGAAGCTGCCGAGAAGGACGCCATCGAGGCTGCCATCAAGGAGCTGGAAGAAGCCCTCAAGGGTGAGGACAAGGACGCCATCGACGCCAAGACCACCGCCCTGATGACTGCCAGCCAGAAACTGGGCGAGAAGGTCTATGCCCAGGCACAGGCAGAAGCCGCTGCCGCAGGTGGCGCCGATGCCGCACAAGCCTCTTCCGGCCAGGCCGCCGGCGCCAACGATGACGACATCGTGGACGCCGAGGTCAAGGAAGTGAAGAAGTAATAGGTCCCATGCAGCGGCAGACCTGACCGCTGGCCGCCGCGCTGCCCTCTACCGCCGCTGGAAGCGGAAAACCACGGTAGAGGACCTGCGCGGCGTTTGTCATTTCGATCGGCAGCACATTTATGGCGAAACGCGACTTTTACGAAGTGCTGGGGGTGAGCAAGACCGCCTCCGAGGACGAAATCAAAAAGGCCTACCGCAAGCTGGCCATGAAATACCACCCTGACCGCAACCAGGGTGACAAAGCCAAGGAAGCCGAGGAGAAGTTCAAGGAGGTCAAAGAGGCCTACGAGATGCTCTCCGACAGCCAAAAGCGCGCGGCCTACGACCAGTACGGTCACGCCGGTGTCGACCCGAACATGCGCGGCGGCATGGGTGGCGGCGCCGAAGGCTTTGGCGGCTTTGCCGAAGCCTTTGGCGACATCTTTGGCGATATGTTCGGCGGCCAGCGCAGCGCGCGCGGCGGGCGCCAGATGTACCGGGGCAACGACCTGTCCTACACCATGGAGATCACGCTGGAAGAGGCGGCCAAGGGCAAATCGACCGAAATCCGCATCCCCAGCTGGGACACCTGCGACACCTGCCACGGCAGCGGCGCCAAGCCCGGCACCCAGCCCAAGACCTGTACCACCTGCGGCGGCAATGGCTCGGTGCAGATGCGCCAGGGCTTTTTCAGCGTGCAGCAGACCTGCCCGCACTGCCGGGGCTCGGGCAAGATCATTCCCGAGCCGTGCACCACCTGCCACGGACAAGGCAAGGTCAAGCGCCACAAGACGCTGGAGGTCAAGATTCCGGCCGGCATCGACAGCGGCATGCGCATCCGCAGCGGCGGCAATGGCGAGCCCGGCATCAATGGCGGGCCTCCGGGCGACCTGTACATCGAGATCCGCATCAAGCCGCACGACATCTTCGAGCGCGATGGCGACGACCTGCACTGCCAGGTGCCGGTGAGCTTCATCACCGCCGCCCTGGGTGGCGAGATCGAAGTGCCCACCTTGCAGGGCAAGGCCGTCATCGACATCCCCGAGGGCACGCAGGCCGGCAAGCAGTTCCGCCTGCGCGGCAAGGGCATCAAGGGCGTGCGCGCCAGCTACCCGGGTGACCTGTACTGCCACATCGTGGTGGAGACGCCCGTCAAGCTCACCGAGTACCAGCGCAAGCTGCTGCGTGAGCTGGAAGAGTCGCTGAAAAAGGGCGGCTCGCGCCACTCGCCCAGCGGCGAGAGCTGGACCGACAAGCTCAAGCGCTTCTTTAGCTGATCGGCCAGCGCTGGCCCCAGCCGTCTGGCAGCCACGGCCAGATGCCCCCACCGCCTGATGACCTCAGGCGGTTTTTTTATACTTACGTTTTGTGGCTGCCTGGGTTGCGGTTGCATGCCGCGCGGCGCCCGGTGCAGTGTGCCGGTAGGCGGGTGCACGGAGGCGGTCGCATCTCGTGAGTAACGGTGTCGCATGGCCTTGATTGAATTCGACTCTCGCAATTACCTTGGGCGCGAACGCATGGATGCCATGCGTGACACCTGTGCCGCCCTGGCCAACATGGCTCCCGATATCGACGGCGACGAGGGCAGCCTGAGCCTGTCCATGCGCATCCGCCTGCTGCCTGGCGTGGCCGTGGCGGCCGTCAATTCTTCGCCAATGCGTGTCCACCGCAGCACTCGGCAGCTTGCCGATGGCAACGACGATGTGCTGTTGTTCCTGAACCCTGGCGACTTCAGGCAAGAAAGAGGGGATGGCGCCTGGGTGGTGCGGCAGCGCGGATTGGGACAGCGGGGCGAACTGGCCAGCGCCAGTGGTCCGGGCTGCGTGGCCCTGAACGAACGGGCGGGCGGCATTGATTTTCACGCCCCACGATCCGCTTGTCTGCTGATCGCATTTCCGCGCGAACGTCTGCTGCCGCAGGTGGCCGCTGTGGATCGCGTTCTACGTGAGGGCCTGACCGACAGCCTTCCGCTGCGACTGTTGACGCAGCAGGCCCTGGAGCTGACCCGGCTCGCCGACCTGCGCGACCCTGGCGATGCCGAGCGTCAGCGTCTCAGCGATCAACTTCTTGATCTCGGGGCACTAGCTCTGGGCGCCACGCCCCAGGCGCGGGCGCAGGCCAATGCACACGGGCTGAGACAGGCGCGGCTGAAGGCGATCAAGGCCGATGTGCGCGTCCATGCCTGGCGTGGCGACCTGTCGCTGGAATGGGTAGCGGCCCGCCACGGCATATCCGCCCGCTATGTACGCGCATTGTTTGAGCAGGACGACAGCGCTTTCAGCGACTACCTGCTGGAGCAGCGCCTGCAACGGGCGTGGCTGCGGTTGCGCGACCCGCGCCATGCGGGCAGCACGGTCAGCGATATTGCCTATGGCGCGGGCTTCAACAACCTCTCTTGGTTCTACCGGGCCTTCACTCGGCGCTTCGGTAGCGCGCCTGGCGACGCGCGGCAGCAACCCGTGCAAGGCGCATCGGCGGTGGGTCGATAGCTACCGCATGCAGCATGTGTGGCGCTCAGTGGAAGCGCCGCGCCCGACTTCTGTATAGCCTTGAGCAAGGCCAACAGACTCCTTTCAACATGCGGACTTTTCTGTTTTTTCCGTTTATCTGGCTTTTCTGCCTTTTCCGATACATCCTTCTTGCACCCAGGTGCCCGCACCTTGCCGCCAGCAGGCTCAGGCAAGGCGCGCTTAACACCCTGCGGCGGCGCCCGCCACCGGCCTTTCTGGCGGCGCTGTGCGGCATGGCCCTGCTGCTGCCTGGCCTGGCCCGCGCGCAGACTGACACCACTCCCACGCTGGTGGCTCCGGGTCACTTGTCTTTCAACAACTCCGTCCGCGCCTTTGTTCAGGATGGAGACAAACTATGGGTTGGCGGCTGGTTCAGCTACGTCGGTAGCAGTCTTGCTCTTCGACTGGCCCGCTTCAATGCCGATGGCACGCGCGATACCAGCATCACCCTGCCCCAACCCAACGACTGGGTACATGTTCTGGTGCACAGCGGCGGGCACATTTACGTGGGAGGCGATTTCACGCACGTCAACGGCATGATGAGGCCTTACATTTTTCGCTTCAATGCCGCCACGGGCGCGCTTGATACCAGCTTTCAGCCCTTGGTGGGTACCACCACGAATTCGTTCATCGGTATCAAGGACCTGCTGGTGCAGCCCGACGGCAAGGTGGTGATTGCCGGCAGTTTCGTGGGTAGCGGAGGAAGTGACAGCATGCCCAACTACATTGCCCGCCTGAACCCCGACGGCACGCGGGATACGAGCTTCACCCCGCCCAGTCTGAACAACGACATCTGGACCATCGCCCAGCAGGGCGACAAGCTGCTGGTGGGGGGTTATTTCACCAACGTCAACGTCAACGGCACGCTTCGCCATCGCCTGATCCGCCTGAATGCCGACGGCACCGTCGATACCACCTTCTCCGACCCAGGGTTCATTGGCAACGGAGTGTTGCACCTGAGTGTAGGCGATGACGGCAAGATCAACGTAGGGGGCGCATTCAACGGTCCGCGCAAATACATCATGCGGTTGGCAGCCAATGGCGCGCTAGACACCAGCTTTCAGGATCCCGGCATCGTCGGCAGCTATGTGGCGGACATACTGCCCCACCCTGATGGCGGCTGGCTGATTGGCGGCTCCTTTTCCAGCGTGGGCGGCCAGCCACGGGCCGACCTGGCACGGCTGCATGCCGATGGCGCGCTCGACGCCAGTTTTGGCAATCTCGCCGTCTACAGAAATTACGAACGCGATGTTTCGCGACTGTATCCACTGGCCAACCGCCGCCTAGCCATCGGGGGGCATTTCAGCCACGTGCTGGGCCAGCCGCGATCCCACGCCGCGATACTGCGCCTGCCCGGTTTTACTGTGACCGCCAGTGTCACCGGCGGCAACGGTACGGCCACGCCCGCCACGCAAGACGTGGTGCCCGGCCAGCCCGCCACCATTACCCTGGCGCCCGACGCAGGCCATGCGGTGGATATAGCCAACATCACCAGCACCTGCGGCCAGGGCAGCCTCAACGCCAGTGGCACCGAGTACACCGTGGCTGCGGTAAACGCCAATTGCGCGGTGACTTTCCAGTTTGTGCAGGTGTTTCATTCCATCACCGCCACGACCGATCCCGCCACAGGCGAAGGCGGCACGGTGACCTGTGATCCAAACCCCGTTCCCCATGGCGGCGACAGCACCTGCACCGCCACGGCCCAGCCGGGTTATACCTTCGCAGGCTTTAGCGGCGACTGCATGGGCCCCACCTGCACGCTCACGAACGTGACTGAACCCAAGCGCGTGATCGCCGAATTTTCTCGGCTGCTCTATGCCGTGACCGCCAGCGTCACCGGCGGCAACGGTACGGCCACGCCCGCCACGCAAGACGTGGTGCCCGGCCAGCCCGCCACCATTACCCTGGCGCCCGACGCAGGCCATGCGGTGGATATAGCCAACATCACCAGCACCTGCGGCCAGGGCAGCCTCAACGCCAGTGGCACCGAGTACACCGTGGCTGCGGTAAACGCCAATTGCGCGGTGACTTTCCAGTTTGTGCAGGTGTTTCATTCCATCACCGCCACGACCGATCCCGCCACAGGCGAAGGCGGCACGGTGACCTGTGATCCAAACCCCGTTCCCCATGGCGGCGACAGCACCTGCACCGCCACGGCCCAGCCGGGTTATACCTTCGCAGGCTTTAGCGGCGACTGCACGGGCGCCACCTGCACGCTGACCAACGTCAGCGCGCCACAACGTGTGACGGCCAACTTCAGCGCCGTAAGTGTCCACCCTGTGCCGACGCTAACCGGTTGGGGTCTGATGCTGTTGGGCTTGGGCGCGGCGGGCCTGGGGGCATGGCGGCTGCGACGCGCGGCTTGAAGTGTCGGTGACCTTCAAGGCGGAAGCAGCCGCGCTTGGTCTTGCCGTGAACGGCTGCTTGTTTTCAGGGGCGCTCTCAACCCCGAAGCGTGACACCCTCACCCGAAGTAAATTGCTATAGGCAAATAAAAATAGCGCCTAGCGCGCTCTGTCACTGGTTTTCAGACCAATTTTGATTTGAAATTCTTATCTATCCAGCGCCAGCAGCTCTTATTTTTGCAGTATCTCGGCAAACCCCAGACGCTGCAAACGAGGCGATTGCGCCAATGCGCTAGGCAGTAGGTAGCGCCCGCCAAGCAGCGGCATCTGCACTTGGATGAAGGCCACTTGCCAGTCCAAACCACTGCGCTGCCAGGCCTCCCAGACCAAGGTGGTGCAGTAAATGCCCGCCTGTTCATAGGTGGCGCTGACGCTGCCATCCGGCGCGCGGGCGCGCTCAGCCGCCTCATCGCGCAGGGCAAAAGGCCGCCCCAGCTGCGCCAGCGCCCAGGAGACAGCCTGCTGGCGCGCCTGCGGCGAGGCCGCCTGCACGCCATCGACGGCAAAAGCGCGGGCGCGCTGCGGATCGAGGAAAAACTCCAGGCTATCGAGCACCACCGCATCGGACTGGCCCGCACGCTCAGACGGCGTAGCGTGTACCACCTGCCAAGCACCGGGCTGCCCCACCAGCAGGCCCACATGGCTGTACAAGCCCTGATCGACAACGCGCACCATGTGGCTCACCGCCTCGGTGCCCTGGCGAAAAATCAAATCCCCCGCCTGGGTACCAGCGGGCAGTTGCACCTGTGCGCCCGCCAACACCGCCCACAGTGCCAGCACCCCGCCCACGGACAGCCGATGCAAAGCGCTGCGCATAGCCTTAGAGCTTGATCTTCCAGCCGTCTTGTTCTTTGAGCAGGTGCATCTGCTCGGTCTCGCTCTTACCGTTTTTGAACTGCACTTGCACTTTCACGCGCAGCTGGTTGTCGCCCTGGGGCGACTCTTCGAGCACCTTGACGCTGCCTAGGCCACCGTTGGCATCGATTTTTTGTTTGGACACGCCCACCGCCATCTGCACCTTGCCTTTGACCAAGATCATTTCGTTGGCCGAGACCTGCTCCAGCGCCAAAAACGTCATGGCCTTATCGACATCGCCAGCGTTGACCGCATCGTAAAAGCCACGCACCGTGGCCTCTGGGCCGCTAGCGCCCAAGCAAGCCGACAAAGCCAGCGGTGCCAAAGCGGCTGCGCCCCATGCCAAACAGGTTCTACGTGTGAATGCCATTGGTAAAACTCCTCAGTCCCCAGAAAAAACGCAAGCATACGAAAGCGCACTACTGTTTTTTGCGCTGCAGGCTGTAAACCCTTTGACTTGAGCGCATGATTGGCGATGTCTCAATTGCCACAAAACGCTGTCTAACGTTCCGTTTGACGATGACAAAGCGTTTTTTATTCATTTTTTTGCCTCATACTTCGCAAATCAAGAGGACTCTTCATGAAGAATTCTGAACGCAGCTTTGCACGCCGCATCGATCTGACTTCCCTGCAACTGTTTGTTGCCGTGTGTGAGTTGGGCAGCATCGGGCGCGCTGCCGAGCGCGAGTACATCGCCGCCTCGGCCGTGAGCAAGCGTCTGTCCGACCTGGAAGCCGCCGTGGACACCGCCCTGCTCTACCGCCACAGCCGGGGCGTGACGCTCACCCCCGCTGGCGAGAGCCTGCTGCACCACGCCCGCAACGTGCTCTACGGTCTGGAGCGCATGCAGGGGGAACTGTCCGAATACGCCGACGGCGTGCGCGGCCACGTGCGCATGCACGCCACCATTTCTTCCATCGTGCAGTTCCTGCCCGAGGACCTGAGCAGCTTTGCCAAGGAGCACAGCCAGATCAAGATCGACCTGCAGGAACACCTCTCAGCCGAGGTGCTGCAGGCCGTGCACGAAGGCACCGCCGACATCGGCATCTGCAACATGGGCCAGACCAACCCCAACGGCCTGCAGACCCGCCCCTACCGCAGCGACCGCCTGGTGCTGGTGGCACCGGAAGGTCACCCGCTGACCGAGCGCGAAGCCGTCGCCTTTGAGGAAGTACTGGACTGGGACATCGTCGGCCTGCACGGCGGCAGCTCCATCAGCCTGGCCATGCGCGGCGCGGCAGCGCGCAGCGGCGCCACGCTGCGCCAGCGCATCCAGGTCACGAGCCTGGACGCCATGTGCCGCATGATCGACAACGGCCTGGGCGTGGGGCTGATCCCCCATCGCGCCTTCGAGCTGATGCACGGCGTGGGCCGCCTGCGCGGCGTGCCGCTGACCGATGCCTGGGCGCAGCGCACCCTGAGCCTGGTGGCACGCGACTTCGATGCCCTGCCCGTGACATCGCGTTTGCTGGTGGAACACCTCGGCAAAGGCTGGGTGCCGCCCCAGCAGGGTGCTGCCTAAAATCCGGCGACGCTCTGGCCAGCGGCACGTTTTTCCCTTCACAGACTCCTCACGGAATCCTTTCACGCAATTCGAGAACGCCATGGGACGCACCCTGTACGACAAGATCTTTGATGAGCACGTCATCCACACCGAGGAAGACGGCACTTCCATCCTCTACATCGACCGCCACCTGGTGCACGAAGTCACCAGCCCCCAGGCGTTTGAAGGGCTGCGTCTGGCCGGACGCAAGCTGTGGCGCACCAGCTCAGTGGTGGCCACCGCCGACCACAACACCCCCACCAGCGGCTGGGAGCGGGGCTACGACGGTATTGCCGACCCCATCAGCAAGGAACAGATCACCACGCTGAACCAGAACATTGCCGAGTTCGGTGCCGCGGCCTTCTTCCCCTTCATGGACAAGGGCCAGGGCATCGTGCACGTCATGGGCCCCGAGCAGGGCGCCACCCTGCCCGGCATGACCGTGGTCTGCGGCGACAGCCACACCTCCACCCACGGCGCCTTTGGCGCGCTGGCGCACGGCATCGGCACCTCGGAAGTCGAACACGTCATGGCCACGCAGACCCTGCTGGCCAAGAAGGCCAGGAACATGCTGGTCAAGGTCGAGGGCAGCGTTGCCCCCGGCATCACCGCCAAGGACATCGTGCTGGCCATCATCGGCAAGATCGGCACCGCTGGTGGCACGGGCTACACCATCGAGTTTGCCGGCCAGGCCATCCGCGACCTGTCCATCGAAGGGCGCATGACCGTGTGCAACATGGCCATCGAAGCCGGTGCGCGCGCGGGCCTCGTGGCCGTGGATGACAAGACCATCGAATACATCAAGGGCCGTCCCCTGGCCCCCACCGGCGTGGAGTGGGAACAGGCCGTGGCCTACTGGCGCACCCTGCACTCGGACGACGATGCACAGTGGGATGCGATCGTCACCCTGCAGGCTGCCGACATCGTGCCGCAGGTGACCTGGGGCACCAGCCCGGAAATGGTCGTTGGCGCCGACAGCCGCGTGCCCGATCCGGAAAAGGAAAAGGATGCCAACAAGCGCGCCGCCATGGAGCGTGCACTGACTTACATGGGCCTGGAGCCCGGCAAGCCGATCACCGACATCTGCATCGACCGGGTCTTCATCGGCAGCTGCACCAACAGCCGCATCGAAGACCTGCGCGCCGCCGCTGCCGTGGTGCAAAAGCTCGGCCGCAAGGTGGCCAGGAACGTCAAGCAGGCCCTGGTGGTGCCCGGCTCCGGCCTGGTCAAGGCCCAGGCCGAACGCGAAGGGCTGGACCAGATCTTCAAGGCCGCCGGCTTTGAGTGGCGCGAGCCCGGCTGCTCCATGTGCCTGGCCATGAACGCCGACCGCCTGGAGCCCGGCGAGCGCTGCGCCTCGACCTCCAATCGCAACTTCGAAGGCCGCCAGGGCGCCGGCGGGCGCACCCACCTGGTCAGCCCCGCCATGGCCGCCGCCGCTGCCATCCACGGCCACTTTGTGGACATTCGCCAGTTCGCCTGACCTTTTCACCCCAACAAGGAGCGCACCATGAAACAGTTCGTCGCCTTCATCTCTCTGGCCTTGGTATTGGTATCGGGCCTGACCGGTTGCAGCAACACCTGGTCGGGCATCAAGCAGGACACCAGGCGCGCAGGACAAGCCACCGGCCAAGGCATTGAAAAGGCTGGCGAAAAGATTCAGGAAATCTCCAAGTAACCCCACTCCGACATGCAAAAATTCACCATCCACAAAGGTCTGGTGGCACCGATGGACCGCGAGAACGTGGACACGGACGCCATCATCCCCAAGCAATTTCTCAAGTCGATCAAGAAGACCGGCTTCGGCCCCAACCTGTTCGATGAGTGGCGCTATCTGGACCAGCCCGGCCAGCCGGGCGTGCCGGAAAGCCAGCGCAAGCCCAATCCGGACTTCGTGCTCAACCAGCCGCGCTACCAGGGCGCCAGCATCCTGCTGGCCCGCAAGAACTTCGGCTGCGGCTCCAGCCGTGAGCACGCCCCCTGGGCGCTGGAGCAGTACGGCTTTCGCGCCATCATCGCGCCCAGCTTTGCCGACATCTTCTTCAACAACTGCTTCAAGAACGGCATGCTGCCGATCGTGCTGCCCGAAAGCACGGTCGATCTGCTGTTCAACGAAGTATTCGCCTTCCCCGGCTACGAGCTGACCATCGACCTGGAGCGTCAGGTCATCGTGCGCCCCCAGGGCGAGGAAATCGCCTTCGAGGTCAACCCCTTCCGACGCGAATGCCTGCTCGGCGGCCTGGACGACATCGGCCTGACCTTGCGCCACAAGGACAAGATCGCCGCCTTCGAGGCCCAGCGCCTGGCCAGCAAGCCCTGGCTGGCACGCACCCTGGTGCAGCAGCGCTGATTGCCAAACAAGCAAAAAACAAAGCACTTTCCGCTTGCAGATACTGGTTTTCAGAGCACTTTCATTCTGAAATCCAGTATCGGCGCGCGCCAGCAGCTATCAAAAACATAAAAGGACCCTTCCCATGACCATGAATATCGCCATCCTGCCCGGTGACGGCATTGGCCCCGAAATCGTTGCCGAAGCCGTCAAGGTGCTCAATGCCCTGAAGCTGGACCTGCACATGGAAACCGCTCCCGTGGGCGGTGCAGGCTACGAAGCGGCTGGCCACCCCCTGCCCCCGGCCACGCTGGAGCTGGCGAAGAAATCCGACGCCATCCTGTTTGGCGCCGTGGGCGACTGGAAGTACGACACGCTGGAGCGCGCGCTGCGCCCCGAGCAGGCCATCCTCGGTCTGCGCAAGGCCCTGGGCCTGTTCGCCAACTTCCGCCCCGCCATCTGCTACGAACAACTGGTCAGCGCCTCCAGCCTCAAGCCCGAGCTGGTTGCCGGTCTGGACATCCTGATCATCCGTGAGCTGACCGGCGACATCTACTTTGGCCAGCCGCGTGGCCGTCGCACGGCAGAAGACGGGCACTTCCCCGGCGCCGAGGAAGCCTTCGACACCATGCGCTACACCCGCCCCGAGATTGAGCGCATCGCCCACGTGGCTTTCCAGGCTGCCCAAAAGCGCAACAAGCGCGTCACCAGCGTCGATAAGGCCAACGTGCTGGAAACCTTCCAGCTGTGGAAGGACGTGGTCACCGAAGTCGGCAAACAGTACCCTGACGTGGAGCTGGACCACATGTACGTGGACAACGCCGCCATGCAGCTGGTGCGCGCACCCAAGCGCTTTGACGTGATCGTCACCGGCAACATGTTTGGCGACATCCTCTCGGACGAAGCCTCCATGCTCACCGGCTCCATCGGCATGCTGCCTTCGGCCAGCCTGAACGACAAGAAGCAGGGCCTGTACGAACCCAGCCACGGCTCGGCCCCCGACATCGCTGGCAAGGGCATCGCCAACCCGCTGGCCACCATCCTGTCGGCCGCGATGATGCTGCGCTTCTCCCTGAACCAGGAAGCCGCCGCCCAGAAGATCGAAGCCGCCGTGCAGAAGGTGCTGGCCCAGGGCCTGCGCACCGCCGACATCTGGAGCGAAGGCACCACCAAGGTGACCACCGCCCAGATGGGCGATGCGGTGGTGGCTGCGCTGTAATCGCCAGCCACAAGGGCGCCGCTCCTTTACGGGAGCGGCGCATGCGTATCGAAATGACTGAACTGACCGCAATTTCTCGTCATTTCGACGCCCCATATCGTCCATCCGGACTCTTCCCATCCCGGGCTTTCCTCTAGAATGCCCAATGTTATGTTCCACACGCCCCTCACCCCTTCGTCCTTGCAACAGCGTCCCGATACTGGCGCTGACGGGCGCGTGTGCGCAGCAATGACCACCACCACCACGATTACCGGCTGACCCAGCCTGGCTCGTCGTGCGTCCGTGACCCGGCCAGACGAGCCGGGAAGGTAGGCAGTCCAGTGGCGTACTGTTTCTTTACCTTGATACCTTGAAAAGGCGTTTTCTTATGAGCAAGCAATTGGTAGGCCTGGTTGGCTGGCGCGGCATGGTCGGCTCCGTTCTGATGGACCGCATGCAGGCCGAGGGCGATTTCGAACTGATCGAACCGGTGTTCTTCTCCACCTCCAACGCAGGCGGCAAGGCTCCTGCCATGGCCAAGGCGCACACCGAGCTGAAGGACGCCAACGACATCGCCGAGCTGTCCAAGTGCGACATCATCATCACCTGCCAGGGCGGCGACTACACCAAGGAAGTCTTCCCCAAGATCCGCGCTGCCGGCTGGAGCGGCCACTGGATTGACGCCGCTTCGTCGCTGCGCATGGAAGAAGACGCCGTCATCGTGCTCGACCCCGTCAACGAAGACCTGATCCAGAAGAAGCTGGCCGCTGGCGGCAAGAACTGGATTGGCGGCAACTGCACCAACTCCATCCTGCTGATGGGTCTGGGCGGCCTGTTCAAGGCGGGCCTCGTGGAGTGGGTGTCTTCCATGACCTACCAGGCCGCATCGGGCGGCGGCGCCAACCACATGCGCGAGCTGCTCAAGGGCATGGGCGTGATCCACGCCGCCGTGGCCGACCAGCTGGCCACCCCCGCTTCCGCCATTCTGGACATCGACCGCAAGGTGGCCCAGACCATCCGCGAAGACGTGCCCACCGAGTTCTTCGGCGCACCTTTGGCTGGCGGCCTGATCCCCTGGATCGATGTGCAGCTGCCCAACGGCCAGTCCAAGGAAGAGTGGAAGGGCCAGGCCGAAGTCAACAAGATCCTCGGCACCGAAGCCACCATCCCCGTTGACGGTCTGTGCGTGCGCATCGGCGCCATGCGCTGCCACTCCCTGGCTTTGACTTTGAAGCTGAAGAAGGATCTGCCCCTGGAAGAGATCGAAGCCATCATCAAGGGCGGCAACCCCTGGGTGAAGTTCGTCGAAAACGACCGCGCCCTCACCGTCAAGGAACTGACGCCTGCCGCCATCACCGGCGGCCTGCAGGTCGGCGTGGGCCGCGTGCGCAAGCTGAACATGGGCGGCGAATACCTGTCCGCCTTCGTGATCGGCGACCAGCTGCTGTGGGGTGCTGCCGAGCCACTGCGCCGCATGCTGCGCATCCTGCTCAAGGCCTGAGCGGGCCTGCACACCCGCTCCATGCGAAGGAGACCTCTGGTCTCCTTTTTTTACGTCTGACAACAAAATTTGTGTTCTAGCGACAACAAACCCCGCTTTTCGCCGGACTGGCGTCAAACGCAGGCACGTATTCTTTTCCAAGCAGGTTGGGCCTCGTCATAATCGCGCGTGGATGCGCAATGGCCATAGGCCTGGACGCCGGTGTGCACTGTTCAAGCCCTGATCCGCACACCTCAAGAAATACTGGCTGCCTCCCAGCAGGTGGTCCACAACCGGGATGTGAATGTAAATATGCACCGTTGGAAATTTTCTGCCCTCGCTTCTGCAGCCTGTTTGTGTGCTGCGCTGACCTCTCCCAATGCTGCAGCGCTGGCCCTGGGCTCCATCAGCGTGCAATCTCACCTAGGCCAGCCGCTGCGTGCCGAAGTCGATATTCCACAGCTCACCGCGGCAGAAGCAGCCACCCTGCAAACCACGGTGGCCACCCCGGACATCTTCCAGGCCCACGGCATGGAGTACAACGAGGCTGCGCGCACCCTGCAGATTGAACTGCAGCGTCGCCCCGACGGCACGGCCAGACTCAAGCTCACCACCACGGCGCCCATCAATGACCCGTTCGTGGACATCATCCTGCAAGCCAACTGGAATGCCGGCAACCTGGTGCGCAGCTACACCCTGCTGCTGGATCCGGCGCCCACACCGCAAGCGCAAAAGCCCGGCACGCCGGTACAAATCAGCACGCCAGCCCAGACCGGGCGCAGCTACCAGTCCCAGCCCCGTGTGCGCGGCACAGCGCCCGGCAGGGCCGCGCCTGCTGCCGCACCCGCAGAGGGGGGTGACAGCGTCACCGTGCGCCCCGGCGATACCGCTGGCCGCATCGCCGAGGCACACCGCCCGGCAGGGGTGTCGCTGGACCAGATGCTGGTGGCCATGCTGCAGCAGAACCCCAGCGCCTTCATCCAGGGCAACGTCAACCGCATCCGTGCAGGTGCCGTGATCAAGCTGCCCAGCCAGGAGCAGGCTGAAAGCACCAGCGCCAAGGAAGCACGCAAGATCATTGCCGCGCAAAGCCGCGACTTCAACGCCTTCCGCCAGAAACTGGCTGAGCGCACGGCCGATGCCCAGGTGGAGGCAGCCGACCGCAGCGCCACCGGCAAGGTACAGGCCCAGGTGGAAGACCGCAGCCCCACGGCCGCCCCGGCCGACAAGCTCACCCTGTCCAAGGGTGCAGTTGCCGCACAGGCCGAGGAGCGTCTGGCCAAGCAAAAGCAGGCTGCAGCCCAGGAAGAGCGCATGCAGGAGTTGCAGCGCAACCTGTCTGAGCTGGAGAGCCTGAACAACAGCGCCCAGGGTGGCCCGCAGAATGCCGCCGGGACGGTGGATGCTGGCGCGCCCGCACCAGGCTCCGCCCCTGCCACCGACGGCAGCCCTGCCGCTGGTCTGGCAGTGGAAGCCAACGTGCCGGCAGCGCCAGCCACTGCCGTCGAGCCCCCCAAGGCGGACATGCCTGCCCCTGCCGCAGCCCAGGAAAACACCGCCGAGCAACCCAAGCCCAAACCCAAGAGGAGGCCCGTTGCTCCCCCGCCTCCGCCACCCGAGCCTTCCCTGCTGGAAGAACTGCTGGCCAACCCGCTGGTGCCCGCTGGCGGCGGCGTGGCTGTCCTGCTGCTTGGCTTCCTGGCCTGGCGCAGTCGCAAGCAGAAGGCCGCAGCCCAGGCTGCCAGCGATGCCGCTGCCCTCGACAGCGCCCAGCTGCCGCCCGACTCGCTCTTTGACAGCAGCGGCGGTCAGCAGGTCGATACCAGCAGCGACGGCCCGGCCAGCACCATGGCCTACTCCCCCAGCCAGCTCGACGCCAACGGCGATGTTGACCCCATCGCTGAGGCGGACGTGTACCTGGCCTACGGCAAGGATGAAGAGGCACAGAAGATCCTGCGTGAAGCCCTGCGCAACACGCCCAACCGCCTGCCCGTGCATCTCAAACTGGCAGAAATCCATGCCAAGAGGCAAGAGTTGCCACAACTTGAAGCCGTGGCACGCACCATCCACCGCCTGAGCCAGGGCCAGGGCAGCGACTGGGAACAGGTACGCAACCTGGGCCGCAATGCCGACCCGGCCAACCCCTTCTACGCTGATGCCGCCCAGGCAGCGCAGGAAAGCGCTCCCAGCTCGGCATTTGCCCAGGCGCTGGCTGAATCCAGCGTGGCAGAACCGCCTGCCCAAGCGCCCAAGGCGGAAGCGGCAGAACAGCCCGCCGCCACCGAGCTGCCCGACTTGAACCTGGACCTCGATCTGAACGTGCCAGCACAGGCTGCCTCCACCTCGGAAGCCACGGACCAGTTCATCGCCGCCCTGGACAGCCAGCTGGACATCAACGCACCGGCAACGCACAGCGACCTGCCCTCGCAAATCATCGACACGCAGTTTGCACAGGATCTGCTCACGCCGGCACCTGCAGAGGCGGCCCCGGCGGCTCCCGCCCAGGACCTGGATGCCCTGGATCTGGACTTGAGCGACCTGAACCTGGATCTGCCCAGCAGTGCCGCGCCAGCACCTGCCGCCGAGCCAGCACCTGCGGCTCCGGCACCCGCCGAGGGCCTGGATGGTCTGGACTTCGCCCTGGACACCGACTTTGCCCTGCCCGCCGCAGAGCCCGCGTCCACCACACCTGCACCTGCTCCCGAGCCTGCCCCGGCAGCCCCGGCTGCCGAGGACGACTTTGGCCTGAGCCAGCTTGACCTGGGTGGTGACCTGTCCGCTCCCACTCCTGCGGCAGAAAGCACCGGGGATGCCTCCTCGGGTGGCTCGGCCGACGCCCTGAGCACCAAGCTGGATCTGGCCCAGGAGTTTGCCGCCATCGGCGACTCCGAAGGCGCACGCAGCCTGATCGAGGAAGTTCTGGCCGAAGCCACCGGCACCCTCAAGGTGCGTGCAGAGAAGATGCTGAACGAGCTCGACTGATGCACACGCAGCCACCCTTTCGGGAGCAGCCATGCGCATAGCCTTGGGCGTCAGCTACAACGGCAGCGCCTACCAGGGCTGGCAGAGCCAGCCCAGCGGCAACACCGTACAAGACCAACTCGAAGCGGCCCTGGGCCGCTTTGCTGCTCAAGAAATCCACACCATCTGTGCGGGCCGCACCGACGCTGGCGTGCACGGCCTGATGCAGGTGGTGCATTTCGACACCGAGCTGCAGCGCACGCCCAACTCCTGGGTGCGTGGCACCAACACCTTTCTGCCCCCCGACATCGCGGTGCACTGGGCACGTGAGGTTCCCGGTGGGCACAACGGCTTTCACTGCCGCGCCAGCGCCACCGCGCGGCGTTACGCCTACGTGCTGCTGCAATCGCCCGTGCGCCCCAGTGTGGAAACTGGCCGCGTGGGCTGGGTGTTCATGCCGCTGCAGCAGGAAGCCATGCGCCAGGCAGCGCAGGTATTGCTGGGCGAGCACGACTTTTCCTCGTTCCGCGCTTCGGGCTGTCAGTCCAAGACCCCCGTCAAGACCCTGCACCGCATCGACATCAGCTTCACCCCGGCGGGATATGCGCCCATGCGCGATCGACAGGAAATGCCCTGCGGCTACTGGCGCTTTGAGTTCGAGGGCAACGCCTTTCTGCACCATATGATCCGCAACATCATGGGCTGCCTGATCTACATCGGTCAGGGCAGTCAGCCCGTGGAATGGATGCAGCAGGTGCTCGAAGCCCGCTCGCGCGACGCAGCAGCCCCCACCTTCAGCCCCGATGGCCTGTACTTCCTCGGCCCGGTGTACGACGCCCACTGGGGTCTGCCCAGCAGCACCCCGGCCTTTGCCTGGTTGCCATGACAACAACTGCCACACTCCCTCAGCAGCACTCCCCACAGATGCGTACCCGCATCAAGATTTGCGGCCTCACGCGTGAGCAAGACATTGACGCCGCCGTTGCCGCAGGTGCCGATGCCATCGGCTTTGTGCTCTACGAGAAAAGCCCACGCGCCGTCACCGCCCTGCGCGCGGCCCAGCTGGCCCGGCGCCTGCCGCCTTTTGTCGCGCCGGTGCTACTGTTCGTCAACCCTTCCCCCATGGACGTGGTGGCCGCCTGCAGCCTGGTGGCAGGTGCCACCGTGCAGTTCCATGGCGATGAAACGCCGGAGTTCTGCTGGCAGGCCAGCGACTGCGGGCGCCTGCCCTTCATCCGCGCCGCGCGCATTCCCCTGGGAGCCGCCGGGCGCGACTTCGACCTCGTAGAATACGCGCGTCAATACTCTCAGGCTCAGGCCATCCTGCTGGACGCCCATGTGGACGGCTACGGTGGTGCGGGCCAGGCATTCAATTGGTCACTGCTTCCTCCAAACGTCGATGCTCACCTCGTTTTGTCTGGTGGACTCACACCTGCAAACGTGACCGATGGTGTGCGGCTTCTGCGCCCACGCTGCCGCTCGCTGGCCGTTGATGTCAGCTCGGGCGTGGAAGCCTCCGCGCCCGATGGCAGCCCCCTCAAAGGCATCAAGGATGCCGCAAAAATCCAGCAATTTGTCGCTGCCGTGCGCGCAGCCGACACACCCTCTGAGCGACCGAACTGATGTTTGAATACCACTATCCCGATGCCAGCGGCCACTTTGGCCCCTACGGCGGCAGCTTTGCCAGCGAGACACTGACCTTCGCCCTCAACGAATTGCGCCAAGCCTGGGCACGCTACAAGCACGATGCGCAGTTCCAGGCGGAATTCCAGCGCGAGCTGGCGCACTTTGTTGGTCGTCCCTCCCCCGTGTACCACGCCCAGCGCATGAGCACCGAAATCGGTGGCGCGCAGATCTTCCTCAAGCGCGAGGACCTCAACCACACCGGCGCGCACAAGATCAACAACGTGATCGGTCAGGCCATGCTGGCCAAGCGCATGGGCAAGACACGCATCATTGCCGAGACCGGCGCCGGTCAGCACGGCGTGGCCACGGCCACCATCTGCGCGCGCTATGGTCTGGAGTGCATCGTTTACATGGGTGCCGAAGACGTCAAGCGCCAGAGTCCCAATGTCTTTCGCATGAAGCTGCTGGGCGCCACCGTGGTGCCCGTCGAGTCCGGCAGCAAGACCCTCAAGGACGCCCTGAACGAGGCCATGCGCGACTGGGTGGCCAATGTGGACAACACCTTCTACATCATCGGCACCGTTGCCGGCCCAGCCCCCTATCCGGCCATGGTGCGCGACTTCCAGCGCGTGATTGGCGAAGAGTGCCTGACGCAAATGCCACAGCTGCTGCGCAGCCTGCAGCTGGCTGGCGAGCAGCCTGATGCCGTGGTGGCCTGCGTGGGCGGTGGCTCCAACGCCATGGGTATCTTCCACCCCTACATTCCTTTCGAGAACGTCAAACTCATCGGAGTGGAGGCTGCAGGTGAAGGTCTGGACACCGACAAGCACGCCGCCTCCCTGCAAAAAGGCTCCAGCGGCGTGCTGCATGGCAACCGCACCTTCATCCTGCAGGATGAGAACGGCCAGATCACCGAAACCCACAGCATCAGCGCGGGCCTGGACTACCCGGGTGTCGGGCCGGAACACGCCTGGCTGCAGGAAATCGGCCGCGCGCAGTATGTGGGCATCACCGACAGCGAAGCGCTGGCTGCCTTCCACCACCTGTGCCGCACCGAGGGCATCATCCCCGCCCTGGAGTCGAGCCACGCCGTGGCCTATGCCATGAAACTGGCCAAAGAGATGCGTCCGGATCAATCCATCCTGGTCAACCTCTCGGGCCGGGGCGACAAGGACATTGGCACCGTGGCCGACCTGTCTGGTGAAGATTTTTACGACCGTCCCTCCATGCGAGGCCTGAAGGTCAAAGGAAGCGATAAAGCATGAGCCGCATCACCGCAACATTCGACAAACTGCGCGCCGAAGGCCGCCAGGCGTTGATTCCGTTCGTCACCGCTGGCTACCCGTTTGCCGCCATCACCCCCAACCTGATGCATGGCATGGTGGAGGCCGGCGCCGACATCATCGAACTGGGCGTGCCCTTCTCCGACCCCATGGCCGATGGCCCCGTCATCCAGAAGGCAGGCGAGCGTGCCATCGCCAACGGCGTGAACCTGGCCAAGGTACTGCGCTACGTGCGCGAATTCCGCCAGAAGAACCAGCACACCCCGGTGGTGCTGATGGGCTACGCCAACCCCGTCGAGCGCTACGAACAGCTGCACGGCGCTGGCGCCTTTGTGCGCGATGCCGCCGAAGCCGGGCTGGACGGCATGCTGGTGGTGGACTACCCGCCCGAGGAATGCCAGGAATTTGCCGCCCAGCTCAAGGCCCACGGCATGGACATGATCTTCCTGCTGGCCCCCACCAGCAGCGACGAGCGCATCCAGGAAATCGCCCGCGTGGCCAGCGGCTACGTGTACTACGTATCGCTCAAGGGCGTGACCGGTTCGGCAGCGCTGGATACCGACGACGTGGCCCGCATGATGGCGCGCATCAAGCAGCACGTGCAGATTCCCGTGGGCGTAGGCTTTGGCATTCGCGATGCCCAGACCGCGCACACCGTGGCACAGATCTCGGACGCCGTCATCATCGGCAGCCGCATCATCCAGCTGCTGGAAGATCAGCCGCACGAGAAAGTCATTCCCCTCGCCATCGACTTCCTGCGTGGCGTGCGCAAGGCAATGGACGCATAATGCCAAGCCCTTGGCCACCGTCCCGCACGAGTGGCCACCGCTAGTTGAAGGAGGAGCCATGTCCTGGCTGGAAAAACTCTTACCCACCAAAATCCAATCCACTGAGCCCAAAGAACGCCACCAGCAGATTCCGGAAGGCCTGTGGGTCAAATGCCCCAGCTGCGAGACCGTGCTCTACAAGAGCGATCTGCAGAAAAACCAGAACGTCTGCCCCACCTGCAGCCACCACCACCGCATCAGCGCCCGTGATCGCCTGAACCACTTCATGGATGGCGAGGGCCGCTATGAAATCGGCCAGGAAGTCATCCCCGTCGATGCGCTCAAGTTCAAGGACAGCCGCAAGTACCCCGAGCGCCTCAAGGAAGCACTGGAGAACACCGGCGAAACCGACGCACTGGTCGTCATGGGCGGCACCGTCAAAGGCATCGAGCTGGTGGCCGCATGCTTTGAATTCGACTTCATGGGCGGCAGCATGGGCTCCGTCGTGGGCGAGCGCTTCACGCGCGGCGTGCATACCGCCATCGAGCAGAAAGTGCCCTTCGTCTGCTTTACCGCCACCGGCGGCGCGCGCATGCAGGAAGGCCTGCTGTCCCTGATGCAGATGGCCAAGACCAATGCCGCACTCACCCGCCTGGCGCAAAAGGGCCTGCCCTACATCAGCGTGCTCACCGACCCGACCATGGGCGGCGTCTCGGCCGGCTTTGCCTTTGTGGGCGACATCGTCATGGCCGAACCCAATGCCCTGATCGGCTTTGCCGGCCCGCGCGTGATCGAGACCACCGTACGCGTCAAGCTGCCCGAAGGCTTCCAGCGCGCCGAATTCCTGCAGGAAAAGGGTGCCGTGGACATGATCGTGGACCGCCGCGACCTGCGCGACCGCATCGCCAGCAGCCTGGCCATGCTGCAACGCCTGCCCGCCGACGCTATCATCTAAGCTTTTGATAGCTATCAGCGCCCGCCAGGCCTAGCTTTGCGGGCGCTTTTTTTATATCTTCACTGCCATGTCCGACCGCCTTGCCGTCCTGCCCCAATATCTGCTCCCAAAACAGGCACTGACCCGTCTCATGGGCACGCTGGCCGGTCTGGAAGGCGGCAGCCTCACCACCGCGGTCATTCGCTGGTTCATCCAGCGCTACCAGGTCAACATGAGCGAGGCCCTGGACAGTGACCCCGCCGCCTACGCCACCTTCAACCAGTTCTTCACCCGCCCCCTGCGCCCTGGCGTGCGCCCCCTGGCCGATGCCGACTGGATCTGCCCCGTCGATGGCGCCGTCAGCCAGCTGGGCGCCATCACCGGCGATGCGGGCGACCAAATTTTTCAGGCCAAGGGCCACCACTACAGCACCCAGGCGCTGGTCGGCGGCGATGCACAGCTGGCTGCGCAATTCGCCCACGGGCACTTTGCCACCATCTATCTGAGCCCGCGCGACTACCACCGCATCCACATGCCCTGCGCCGGGCGCCTGCTGCGCATGATCCACGTGCCCGGCGAGCTGTTCTCGGTCAACCCCACCACCGCCCGTGGCGTGCCCGGCCTATTTGCGCGCAACGAGCGCGTGGTCTGCGTGTTTGAGGGGGAATTTGGCCCCTTCGTGCTGGTACTGGTCGGCGCCACCGTAGTGGGCAGCATGGCCACCGTCTGGCACGGCGTGGTCAACCCGCCACGCCCCGGCAAGCTGCGCGAATGGAGCTATACCGACCAGCACATCCGCCTGCAGCGCGGCGAGGAGATGGGGCGTTTTCTGCTGGGCTCCACCGTCGTGCTGCTCATGCCCCAAGGCGGTCTGCAGTTCAACCCCGCCTGGAAAGCCGCCACGCCCGTGCGTTTGGGCGAGGCGATGGCGCAGCAGGGCTGAGGCTGTAGCTTCAGAACTACCTGTTTTCTCCACACCTTCTTTTCCTGCATCACCCTGCCTGCCTGATACCTATCGGCAGGCATTTTTTATTTTTGTTGCTGTATCGGCAGTAAGTTGGGCAACCCGACACAACCTGTCCATCCCGTTTTCTACAGTGTCCTGACACCACAACCCGTCAGAACAAAGGACACGACATGAGAGGACAAATTCTCGTTTTCAGCGAGGCCAAGGAAACCGGCGCCATCGTCACCGAAGATGGTCAGCGCTTTCTCTTTCACACCAGCGAATGGCAGGACCTGCTGCCACCAGAGCGGGGCATGATGGTCAGTTTCACCTTAGACGCCGACAAACGCACACGCCAAGTGCAACTGGCCTTGCCGGATTTGCCCAGCCCAGCGGTCTCTGAGGGGCACTCGACTCGCGCTGCTGCGGGCACTGCTGCAGGCCATACTGCTACTGCTGCACCACCGTTTGCGCTGCGCCCCAAGCGCAAACCCGTCATCACCTTGCTGGCACTGTTTCTCGGATTTTTTGGTGCCCACCGCTTCTACATGGGTGCTTGGGGTTGGGGGCTGGTGCAGCTGCTGGCGGTACCGATGGTGCTGGGCATTTTGTTGGCCCTCCTCCCCCCTCTGGGAGGACTGATGTACTTGGCCGCATTCGGGTTGATCTTGACGGAAACCATCCGCTACATCTGGATGAGCGATGCCGAGTTCGATGCCAAAGTGCGCACTTACCAAGCCAGCCAGCCGGGCCCCTTCTCCTTCTTCTGGTAATGCGAGGCCTGCATGCACCACTCCACTATGGCCACGCCGCCTGCCCATTCCGGGCTGGGCATCGCCTCTTTCATCATCAGCTTGGCAGCAGGTTTCACGCTGCTTGTTCTGTTTGGTATCGCCGGAGTACTTGAATCCCAGCACGGTGGTCTGGATGAGGAATCCGCAGCGGCCATCGTGCTGGGCCTAGTCATGGTCATCGCCATACTGGCCCAGCTGCTGGCACTGGCACTGGGGATTGCTGCACTGGTGCAAACCGAGCGCAACAAGCTCTTTGGCGTGCTGGGCACCGTGTTCTCGGCAACCGGACTGCTCGGCTGCCTGCTACTACTGTTATTTGGCGCACTGATAGAGGTCTGATCTCATGGAGCTTTTTCGCAGTTATCACCTGCAGCTGGCCACCCTTGCATTGGCCTTGGGGCACGTCAATGCCTTTGCAGAAACCCTGGAAGGCACGCTCGAACGTGGGGCCGAGCATTCCGTGCTTTGGGCTGTCAGCCCAGAGTCGGGGGATTTAATCGGCCAGCTTTTTTCCAACACCTCACAAGCCGGACAGACCATCTTGGCGCATTGCCTGCCCGATCTGTACTGCGTTGCAGAGGGCAGCCGCATAGCTGAACCACCTGAGGCCCTGACCCAATCCATGCATTTCAGTGCGCAGCCCTCTGGCTGGTGGCTCATCACACACACCCGCAACGCCTACATGCAAAGCAGCCTACCTCTACAAGAAAAGGAGCTGCACACCCCCTACGGAACGTTGAGCATCACCGATGACCAACTGCTGCTATTCAATGGTCAGCCCGTCATGGATGTACCTCCGACGCCCGAACCGGCCCCGGCAAATCCCACGGCACCCAGTGCGGGGGATAGCGCAGCACCAACGCTGCTAGAACGCATCCAAGCCAAGTTACAAAGCGGATGGCAGACGCTGTTTCAGCAACTACTTGCCTTGCTGGGCCGCACACCACCCCCCTCTACCGCGGTTACTGCACACTCCCCAGGGCTTGCCACGGCCCCGACTGCGCCCCATCCCAATACCGGCATGCCGATACAAGGCAACAACGCACTACATGTGGTAGCACACCTCGAAGGGCAAGCACACGACATCGTGCTGCTGCAAGACACCGGCGGCAGCGCCTGTCCAGCCCTCTACCGTTTCGCCACACTCACCCGCCAAGGCATTGCCGTGACACCAGAGTTTGGCACCTGCTCCGACATTGCCAGCCTCACGCTGCACAAAGCGTCCCATGCAGTGCTGCTGCCGATGCTCACTTTCAACGGCTTTCAAGGCCCTTTCGAACCCGACAGCGAACGCCAACGCGCGCACATGCAGTTGTACCGGTTCGTTTTGGAAGATGGACAAGTGCACCCCCTACCTAGCGCGCACTGATACGCGCACCCATTCCCCGATACGCCAAGCCCATGGGGCGCAATGTCATAAAGCATCGCTTCCAACGGATTCACGCCCCATGTATACACAGCAAGCACACTTTCTGTAGCGCAAAAATATCAAAAAACATAGCTGCTACCGATTAGCCACATTGTTTTTCACCAACTTAATATCTCTAAAACTAATACCAATCAGCGGTAATCGCTCATATTTTTTTAAAAAGCACACATTCGTTGCAAAATAAATACAACAAATTGCTTTTTTTGGTATGCAAAGATTTACTTAAGCAACATCAAAAGGCATGCTCGAGTTCGACACACCCTGTCGTGAACAACTTCTAGAGTCTGCGCACCTTCTTTCGCTAGCCCCATGATTGCCACTGACCTTGCTGCTACCACCCCCTCTAAAGGCGAGAAACTGGCCCAGCGCCTCTCGCGCATCATTGCCCGCTTGCACCAAGGTGAGCTGATCGACAAGCACCAGCTGGCCGCTGAATTCGAAGTGGATGTACGCACCATTGAACGCGACTTGCACCAACGCCTGCACGGCATTGCCGAGCGCAACCCCCAAGGCCAGTGGCAACTCACCCACAGCGCCCGCAGCACCATCCCCGCCCGACACCTGCACGACTACGCGCGCATGGCCGGCACCGAACGTCTGTTTCCTGACAACAGCCTGCCCTATCTACTAAACCAACTCCGCACCCCCGAACCGCGCCGCACCACCCATGTACAGCCCGTGCCGCACGAAGACTTGAGCGGAGGCTCGCGCACCTTCACTGCTCTGCAAACGGCCATCGAACACCGCCACACCTGCTGCTTTACCTACAAAGCCAAACCCCGCATTGCCCACCCCTACCGCCTGATCCACAAAAACGGCGTCTGGTACCTGGCCGCCGAAGAAGCGGGCCGCCTAAAAAACTTCAGCGTCGCGCTTATCGAGCAACTGCAAGTGGACAGCGACGCCCCCTTCATCCCCAAACGCAGCCACTTGGACTACATCGCCAACAAGGACGACGTGTGGTTTACCGAACAAACCACCGAAGTGCTGCTGCGCGTCGCCCCGGAAATCGCCCACTACTTCGCCCGCCGCCAGCTGCTACCCCAACAACAGCATCGCCAGGACGACGACGGCTCCCTGCTGGTCACCACCCAGATCAACCACATCAACCAATTGCTGCCCGTGGTGCGGTATTGGCTGCCGCATGTGCGGATTGTTCAGCCCAAGGCTTGGGAGGAGGAGTTGGTGAAGGGGTTGCGCCACGCATTAGTGCAATGGAAGACACCTAGTACCCATTACACAACGCAGGATTAACGACAGGATACCAAGGAGAAAAGCATGAAAGGCGGAGGCATTGTGGTCCTAGTCATTTTTATTTTTCTATTTTTTTGCTTTATCTGGGGAATTGCTTCTGTCGTAGGTAGTGCCCATGAAAAATTACAAGCTAAAAGCAAAAAAACCTTTTGGCCACCTAAATCAGAAAAGAGTTCGTATTCCAAACCAATGCCTGGGGATTTTCAAACAAAAGATGACTTTAAAATACCCATGGCTGATGAAAAAAACTATGCGCCACATCTTGGAGCATCTTCAAAAACTCAGCAAATTTCACAAGAATGGTTCTTTGACAGACGAAGAATTTTCTAAGTTTAAAGAAAAATTAATTAAATAACCCTTATCCACCCACCATTTATTTGAATTACTATAGACATTAACTATAAAGCATTTTTCAACATCGGCTTGGGCATAAATTCAGATTACTCATCCGGCAGTGTGAAAGGAAGATTTTATCAAAAGCACGCGACGCTGGCTCCAGGATTTCATTAAGGAGCATTTATGAAAAAAGAGTGGCAACAACTCGAAACTTGGCTGGCATTGAACCAGCCCACATCGCTATTAGACCTGAATCCTCCTGCCAGTGATAGGGATATTCAAGCACTGGAGAAAACCATCGGCATCCCTTTACCTGCTGATTTCATAGCCGCCTTGAAAATTCACAACGGACAGAAAGGCCAAGCCCGTGGCATCTTCTCTGGCCTAGAGTTTCTTTCCACCCAGAGGATTCAATCCGAATGGATGGTCTGGAAAGACCTATTGGAAAGTGGTGAATTCAACGATGCCGAAGCTCAACCAGCCCCTGGAGTACTGAAAGCTTGGTGGACAACTGCCTGGATTCCGTTTACCTATAACGGCGCAGGTGACCACCTATGCATTGACATGCACCCCGCCAGCCAAGGCCTCAAGGGCCAAATCATTGCCATCTGGCACGACGACGGCAAACGCAGTATCCAAGCAGACAGCTTCGCGCAATGGTTCGCTGCATTCATTCAAAACACCTACTGAAAAACCATGAATTACCCGATAGTTCACCAATCCGCTGCCACCACCAAACAGCAGCGGCTCGAAGCACTCTTTGCCGACTGCCAAAAGCAGGTCATCTCTCAGATCATCGGGCCTTTCGGTCTTTCCCTGGCTATGTTCGAGGATCGAAATGGCGGCAATGTAACCACATTGCACAATTTTTCCAGAGATGACGATGGTTTCATCGCCGAGAAGGACAAAGCCAGCTATACCCAATCCCGCAAGGAATACGATCGGGAAGATTATGAATTATCGAACTTTAATGAAAAAAGCCAGAAGGTTCGATCCAGAGGTATAGATGATTACACCGGCCAAGCCCTATCGTCTGATTCAATGGATGCCGACCACATCACTTCCCTCAAAACAATATCTACCAACAAAAAGGCACACCTCGCCTTGGAAACGGGTAAGAGTCTCGATGCATTGAAAGAAATGGCCAATGACGATGCCAATCTTGCCGCCACATCCAAGAGCATCAACCGATCCAAAAGAGAGCAAAGCCTGCAAGACGTGCAAAAGCGCAGGCCTGACTTTGGAATCGATCCCGAACGTGCTGCCGCTCTCCAGCAGCGATCCGATGAGCACATCAATACCACGATCAATACCGCCCTGATAAAGAAACAATCTTCAGAACTTCTGACGACGGGGATGGATCAAGCCCAGAAAATGGGGGTGCGCCAAGCACTTGGAATACTTTTGACTGAACTGGTTAACGGACTGTTCAATGAATTCAAAACTCTCATCAAGCATGGCATTCAGGCCGGTAAAACCTTATTCGATGAAATTCGCGAGCGATTTGCAAAAGTAATCGAGTCCGTCATCAAGAAAATCCCCGATGCCGTTGCTGGTTTTTTCGAGGGAGGGATCAGCGGTTTCATGAGCAATCTGCTCACATTCCTGCTCAACAATGTTCTATCCACCGCCAAACGGTTTGTGACCATGATCCGCGATGGACTCCTGGGACTGTGGAAAGCCTTCAAGACGATCTTCTTTCCACCTAAAGGCATGACAAAACAGCAAGCGCTACAAGAAGGCTTGAAGATCCTTGGCACGGTGATCATCACGTCCATTGGTTTTTTACTGAACGAAACCGTCAACGCCTTCATGGCCACCATGCCATTTTTGGGCCCATTCGCGGATGTACTAACACCGGTGCTGACAGGCATCATCACCGGGCTGCTATCTGCACTACTGGCCTATCAGATTGATCGCTATTTCGACAGTGTCCGCCAAGATGAGATATTCATGGATGAGCTGATGACTGATGCTAAACGGCGCGATGCATTCGCCAATCAGCTTGCCGCCCTAACGGAAATTTCATTGGTCAACATTGAAAACTACAACCAGTCTATCGTGCTGTACCAAAACATCGGGCACAACCTAGCTGGCGCTGGTAAGTCAGCAGCATATACCTTGGCAAGCCTTGAGCAGACCGTCACCGAAACCCGAGAACAAGTACAAAAAAGCCATAAAGCTATCCGTTTCATCAACGAAAGCCAAATAGAAATCGAGCGCTTTCTGAAAAATCTTTGAAATTACCGAGGCATGAAAATGAAAAATATCGAACTTACGTATAGCCCCAGCCGTATCGTGGAAGGCATCGCTAATATCGAAATTCCCCCCTATTTATTTCGCCAAAGTAATATCAAAAACATCATCCCCGACATTCACAAATCCCAGATCGAAGTAAAAAACTCTGTCGATAAACTAGAACAGCTTCGCCAAGAGCAGAAAGATGGTAATTTCATCGGCAATTGGTGGAAGGACCGCGATGATCACGTCAAGGATGCACAAATCAACCTCAATAAGTCTATTGGTAAGCTGACCGAAAAAACCTCGACCCTACTGGTTGTCAATACTGCAATGGCCAAGCAATTGAATGAGCAGCAGAATATTTTGCTACAGCAGCAGAAATTATTGGAACAGCAAACCAGAGATCTGAAATCACAAAACAATCAAATTTCAGAACAACAAAAGGTTCTTGAAAATCAACAAAGAGAAATTAACCTCGCAAATCAAGGGCTCATGGAGGCCAAGGGCGTCACCCAAGAGCAAGCCATGCAACTGGTCGGCTGCGTCAAGCTTGTTAAGGAAGCCGAAGGCCGCATTGATGCTGCTAACCATGCTTTGAGGTCAGACGTTAAACAAGATCTGCGTGATTCTATAGCTCAATATGTCGAGCGCTTGGACAAGGTTTTTTCTGAACAAGCAAAGCGAAATAATTTTTTTGAACAAAAATTAAATAATAATTTTTCGGCACAAGAACAGCTGATTAAAAGATCTTTGGAAAAAATAGTGGACGAGGGGGATTTGCAAAAAACTGCCATTCAAGAACAACTAGCAGCGACTATCACCACACTAAAACAACAGTTTGAAACTCTAGAGAAGCATTTTAATAATTCATTCTCAATTCAAGCAAAAAATATAAATTCTGAATTATCAATTTTTTCTAATGAATCATCCGAATTCAAAACCCGTCTTGAGAAAAATTTACATATCTATAATAAAAAAATTATAGCAAAAATATTACAGCAGGATGCCACCACTAAGCAGCTATACGATAAATTCATAGGACTGGAAGCCATCCACAATCAACAAACACAGATACAAAAGGCCATTGAAACTCAGTTAGAAAATTTGCAGGTTAATTATAAAAAAAATGCCGCCGGCAATCGACTGGCCATTACAGGAACAGCCATCTTGTCAATTTTTTCGGTTGGCTGGCAAGTGGCGCAGTATTTTTTCTGAACTGAGAAGTTGCCTCGATCGCTTGAATAGCTCTGTCCCAAGCTATTAAGAGGGACAATATTTTTCATCCTGGCTATGCGCATCCCATTCCCACATCTCTGCTGGAAGCGCATACCTGTCTTCGCTGTCTTGCGGTGTGGCGAAAGATGTGGGTAATAGGATGGGCCACGACATCTTCCACAGTTGACCAAAATGCGGTAACGCGCCACTGGATTCCCAATCGGCGGGTAGTTGGTCTGCTGGCGTGGGACAGGCGCTGGATGTATTGGCCCAATGGCTCAAACGCTGAATCGAACATGAACACCCAAACTACTGCATTAGCCCTTTCTGCGGCGCTGGCAGTGCTGACGCAGCGCCACAGGGAGCAGCGGGCGCTGGGGCAGACGCCATTCACCCTGCGCATGCACCGCGCTTTAAGTTGGCTTAAGCGGGCAGAAGCAGCGGGGGAGGATGACGATGTTGCCTTCATCTGCCTGTGGATTGGCTTCAATGCGGCTTATGCGCAGGATTTGGGCGAAGGGGGTGGCACGGTGGCCTCTGAGCGGCAGGCGTTTCGCAACTTCATGGCCGATTTGTGCGTGCTGGATGCCGACAAGGCGCTTGCTAACTTGGTGTGGCAGGTGTTTCCTGGGCCGATTCGACTGCTGCTCAACAACCAATTTGTGTTTCAGCCGTTTTGGGATGCGCACAGCAATCCGCGCAGCGATGGCAGCATTCCCGACCACTGGCGCGAGGCGTTTGATGAGGCACGCCAGCGCGTACATCGGGCGCTGGGGCAGCAGGATACGGAGCGGGTGCTGTACGAGGTGTTTGTGCGCCTGTACACGCTGCGTAATCAGCTGATGCATGGCGGCTCGACGTGGAACAGCACCGTCAACCGCGCCCAGTTGCGCGATGGGCGCGCGCTGCTGGCGCGGGTGTTGCCGGTGATGCTGGGGGTGATGATGAACCACCCGGCGCGGTTTGAAGGTAAGCCGTTCTATCCGGTGGTGCCCGATTAGCGCATGCCCATGGGGTGCCGCTCAGCGCCCCAACAACACATTCATCTGCAGGTGCGAGAGCATCATCTGCAGTACCTGCAGGCCAATGATGGCCACCAGCGGCGACAAATCGATGCCGCTGACCAGCGGAATCACGCGGCGCAGGGGGCGCAGCAGGGGCTCGGACAGGCGCGCCAGGATGTTGGCGATGGGGGCATGCGGCTGCACCCACGAGAGGATGGCGTACACGATCAGGATGCCGATGCAGCCCGTCAGCACCATGCTCAGCAGGCCAAAGAATGCCAGCAGCGGCACCAGCATCAGGCCCGTCGGGTTCAGACCGCCAAGCAACAGCATCAGCAGCGTGTAGTGCACCAGTTCGACCAGCACTGCGCCCAGCAGGCAGGAGGTGTCGAAGTAGCCCGCCGGGCGGATCATGCGGCGCAGGGGCAGCACCAGCCAGTCGGAGAGGGCGAACACCAGCTGCCCCACCGGGTTGCTGAACGGTATGCGCTGCATCTGCATGTACAGGCGCAGCAGGCAGGCACCAGCGACCAGGCCGCTGGCCACCTCCAGGAGGAATTGCAGGATTTGGTTTGCCATGGGTGAAGAACTCCTGAAATACTAGCTTTCACCGCTCACGCAGCAACGCTTTTCATGTCTTTTGCACTTGAAATGTTTGCAAATCAACCGGAAGAAGCTATTTTTAACATAGCATTCGATGGATTGAGCTCTCAAGATTAAGCCATGCCAGCCAAGTCCAGGCACAAAAAATCTAGAATCCCCGGTTTTGGCTGATTTTTACAGCCTCCAACCTTTTCTGCAGCAGCCCCAGCCCATCATGCTTGCGCCGGGGCCAGCGCCTTCCTACGCATTCTGCCCCCCATGTCTGAACTACCTACCTCCCAGGCCACCGAACAGGCTGCGCCCCAAGACGAGAACAAGCTCATTGCCGAACGGCGCGAAAAACTCAAGGCACTGCGTGAACAGGCCCGTGCCCAGGGCGTGGCTGCCTTCCCCAACGACTTCAAGCCCACGCACCGTGCAGGCGCCCTGCTGGCCGAGTACGGAGCGCAGGAAGGCGAGGCGTTGGAAGCCCTGGGACTGACGGTCAGCATGGCCGGCCGCATGATGCTCAAGCGCGTCATGGGCAAGGCCAGCTTTGCCACGGTGCAGGACGCCACGGGCCGCATCCAGGCCTACATCACGCGCGATGCCGTGGGCGAAGAGGTGTACGCCGACTTCAAGAAGTGGGACCTGGGCGACATCATCGCCGTCGAAGGCCTGCTCATGAAGACCAAGACCGGCGAGCTGTCGGTCAAGGCCAGCAAGATCCGGCTGCTCACCAAGAGCCTGCGCCCCATGCCCGACAAGTTCCACGGCATGGCCGACCCCGAGCAGAAGGTGCGCCAGCGCTACGTCGATCTGATGATGAACGAGGACACGCGCAAGCGCTTTGTGGCCCGCTCCAGGGCCGTGGCCAGCATCCGCGAATTCATGGTCGAGCACGGCTTCCTGGAAGTCGAAACTCCCATGCTGCACCCCATCCCGGGTGGCGCCAATGCCCGGCCGTTTGTCACGCACCACAATGCGCTGGATCAGGACATGTACCTGCGCATTGCACCCGAGCTGTATCTCAAGCGCCTGATCGTCGGTGGCTTTGAGCGCGTGTTCGAGATCAATCGCAACTTCCGCAACGAAGGCATCTCGGTGCGCCACAACCCCGAGTTCACGATGATGGAGTTCTATGCGGCCTACTGGAACTACCTGGATCTGATGGACTACACCGAGCAGCTGATCCGCGATGCGGCCCTGAAGGCCGTGGGCACGCTGCAATGCACCTATGCGGGCCGTCCGGTCGATCTGGCTGCACCGTTTGAGCGCCTGACGATTCCGCAAGCCATCGTCAAGTACACCGACGCGGGCAACAACGTCAACAATCGCGACTGGCTCATCAACGCCCTCAAGAAACTGGGCATGAACGAAGAGAAGGACAAGCTCTCCACCCGCTCCCTGGCCAGCCTGCAGGTGCTGTACTTTGAAGAGGCGGTCGAGGAAAAGCTCTGGAACCCGACCTTCATCATGGAGCACCCCACGGAAATCTCGCCGCTGGCGCGTGCCAACGACCAGCGCCCCGAGGTGACCGAGCGCTTCGAGCTGTACATCACCGGGCGCGAATTCGGCAATGGCTTCTCCGAGCTGAACGACGCCGAAGACCAGGCCGAGCGCTTCAACGCCCAGGTGGCGGCCAAGGACAGCGGCGACGACGAGGCCATGTACTTTGACCACGACTTTGTGCGCGCGCTCGAATACGGCATGCCTCCCACCGGCGGCTGCGGCATCGGCATCGACCGCCTGCTGATGCTGCTGACCGACAGCCCCAGCATCCGCGACGTGATCCTGTTCCCGGCCCTGCGCCGCGAGCAGCACTGAGCACAGGCGCGCGGCACGCCCCGCGCTTTCGTTACCATCCAGGGGCACTGCACAGTGCCCTTTTTTTCATGGCAAACCCCTTATGACCCTCATGCAACGCCTGCGCAACTGGCACACCCATCTGCCCGAGTGGATACAGGAGTGGCTCGGCGTGATGATTCCGCTGCTGCAAATCGTACTCATCGTCCTGGGCGCCTGGCTGCTGCACCGACTGCTGCAACGCATCCTGCGTCGCGCCAGCACGCACTACCAGTTTCCGCACGAGCTGCTCATGCCCATCAACGTGGTGCTGCGCTGGCTGATCGTCAGCGGGGCAGTGCTGCTGGTGCTGGGGCGTCTGGGCGTCTCGGCCACGGTGCTGTGGTCGGCCTTCACCGGCTTTGCCACGGTGGGCGCGGTGGCGTTTTTTGCGGCCTGGAGCGTGCTGTCCAACCTGTTCTGCGCGTTTCTGATCCTGACCTCGCGGCCCTTCACCGTGGGCGACCACATCGAGGTGCTGGACAACGCTGAAAAACCCGGCGCCCTGGGCAAGGTGGTGGACATCAACCTGCTCTACACCACGCTGGAGGATCTGACCGAGGCCAACGCCGGTGCCCTGGTGCAAATCCCCAATGCGCTGATCTTCCAGCGTGTGGTGCGCCGCTGGCGCGCCGGCACCGACGTGCCAGCGGGCAAGCTCCATCCTGCAGCACCAGCACCCAGTGCCAGCACGCCGGCACCCAGTGTTCCTGCAGCCTTGCCCGCAACTGCGCGGCAGGAACCGCCCTCCAGCCCCGCCCCCTGACCCCATCCCTGCGGCGCCGTCCGCCAGATACAACGCCCTGGCATGCGTGCATACATGCCAGGGCGTTGTCGCATCTGCGTGGGTAATGCGGTGTTTACAGCGGATGCACCACCAGACGAAACTCCGGATCGTCCGGGAAGGGGCGAATCTCAAAGCCCAGACGGCGCATGAGCTTGAGCATGTTCGGGTTGTTGGCCAGCACCAGGCCCTCGATCTGCTCCAGACCCTTGTCGCGCGCCACTTCCATGATGCTGAGCATCAGGCGCGAGCCCAGGCCCTGGCCGGCCATGTCGTCGGCCACCACCAGGGCGAACTCGCAGGAGCTGCGGTCCGGGTTGGTGACGTAGCGCGAGACGCCCAGCAGGCGTTCCTTGACCTGGACCTCGCCTTCCTCATCGACCACGCGCTCCTGCTTGACGGCCACCAGCGCCATTTCGCGGTCGTAGTCGATCAAGGTAAAGCGCGCCAGCATGGCCGGGGGCAGTTCGGCCAGTTGCGAGACAAAGCGGAAATAGCGGCTTTGCGGCGACAGGTTCTTGACCATGTTCTGCAGCATCTGCGCATCGTCGGGGCGGATCGGGCGCACCAGGTACTCGCCGCCATCGCGCATCGGCCACAGCTGCTCGTAGCGCGCCGGATAAGGCAGGATGGACAGGTGGCCATACTTGCCCTGGCCCAGCTGGTTCTGGCCCTGCTCGGCCACCACCATGCGCGCATCGACGGCCACGGCACCGTTTTCATCGACGATCAGGGGGTTGATGTCCATCTGGCGCAGCTGCGGCAAGGCGCAGACCATTTCCGAGACGCGCAGCAGCACGTGCTCCAGCGCCTCCATGTCCACGGGCGAGGCACCGCGCCACTCGCCCAGGGTTTCGAACACGCGCGAGCGCTCCATCAGGCGGCGCGCCAGGAACTGGTTGAGCGGCGGCAGCTCCATGGCACGGTCCTGGATCAGCTCGATCATGGTGCCACCGGCACCAAAGGTGATCACCGGGCCAAACGGATCGTCGCTCACCAGGCCGATGCAGATTTCACGACCACGGCGCGAGCGTGCCATGTTCTGCACCGTGATGCCGTTGATGCGCGCATCGGGCCGGATGCGTTTGACGCGCTGCATCATGTCGTTGAAGGCGTTGCGCACCGCCTCGCCGTTGTGCAGGTTCAGCGCCACACCGCCCACGTCGGACTTGTGCGCAATGTCCGGCGAGTCGATCTTCAGCGCCACCGGAAAGCCCTGCTGCGTGGCAATCATCATCGCCTCGTGCGCATTGCGTGCCAGCAGCGTGCGCGTGACCGGAATGTGGAAGGCCGCCAGCAGCGTCTTGGATTCCATTTCCGTGAGCACATTGCGGCGCTCGGCCAGCACGCTCTCGATCACCAGACGCGCGCCGGCAATGTCCGGCTTGGCCAGCGTGGACAGCGGCGGCGGCGTTTGTTGCAGCAGCTGCTGGTTCTGCGTGAACTGAGCGATATTGCTGAAGGCACCTACCGCCGCCTCGGGCGTGCGGAAGGTCGGAATCAGGGCCTTGCGCAGCACTGCGCGCCCTTCGCCCACGGAGCTGTCGCCCATCCAGCAGGTGAGCAGCGGCTTGGCTGCGCGGCGCTTGACGTCGGCCACCACCTCGGCCACCGCGGTGCCATCGACACCAGGACGCGGGGCAAACATGACCAGCAGGCCACCAATCTGGTGGTCGTTGAGGGCGGCCTCGATCGCCAGCCGGTAATGCTCGGGCTGGGCGGCCTCGGTCAGGTCCATCAGTTCGCTCAGGCTGGCGCGCTCGGGCAGCTTCTCGGCCAGAGCGGCAGCGGTTTCCGGCGCCAGATGCCCCAGCTCCAGGTCCAGCTCGCTGGCCCAGTCGGCAGCCAGCACGCCGGGGCCGCCGCCATTGGCAATGATGGCCAGGCGCTTGCTCACAGGACGGAAGCGCGAAGCCAGGCACTTGGCCGCAGAAAACAGCTCCACGAACGAGCGCACCCGCACCGCACCAGCACGACGCAACACGGCATCGAACACATCGTCGCTGCCCACAATGGCTGCGCTGTGGGTGAGCGCTGCGGCCGAGCTGGCGGGCTTGCGCCCGGCCTTGAGCACCACCACCGGCTTGGCGCCAGCGGCCGAACGCAGAGCGCTCATGAACTTGCGCGCGTTCTGGATGCCCTCCATATAGACCACGATGCTTTGCGTGCGCCCGTCGTTGGCCAGGAAGTCCAGCGCCTCGGGCAGGCCCAGGCTGGTGTGCGGCCCCAGGGAGATCACGGACGAGAAGCCCACGCCGTTGTTGGCCGCCCAGTCCAGGATGGAGGCGGTCAGCGCCCCCGACTGGCTGACCAGCGCCAGCGAGCCATCCTTGGCCAGCGGCCCCATCACCCCGGCATTGAGCAGCAGACTGGGGCGTTGTATGCCCAGCGAATTGGGGCCGAGCAGATGCACCCCGGCATGCACCGCCGCCTGATGCAGCCGGCGTGCGTGGTCGGCGTCCACACCGCTGGAGATGATCATTGCCGTGGGGCAGCCAATGCGGCCCACCAGCTCCAGCGAGGCCAGCTGCGCCTCCTGGGGCACGGCAATGATGGCCAGATCGGCCTTGGCCTGGGCCAGATCGGCCAGGGTGCCGCTGATCTGCGGATCAATGAAAGTGAGCTTGCCGCTAAAGCGCTGGGCGCACAGCATCTCGTGCAACGACTGGGTGTAAGACGCCGTGGCCGCAGCAGACTCCTGGGCATCGGCCAGCACGATGATGGACTGGGGGGCGAACAGGGGCGTGAGGTAGTGCTTGTCCATGGGAACAACCTTATTGGGCAAAAGTTTTTTGCGCTGCAACAGAGCGCCCCTTACTGTAACGTCCCGCCACCCAGCCGGACAGTCAAGTCAGAGGCGATTAGAAGGTTTCCCAGTCGTCGTCCGAGCCGGCTGCGCTGGCCGGTGCTGCCGGTGCTGCCGGTGCTGCCGGTGGCGCAAGCTTGGGTGCCGCGGCGGCTGGCGCAGCCTTTTTGGCGGTGGCCGGTGCTGCTGCCGATGCAGGGGCTGCCCCGGCTGCCGGCGTGGAGCGGGCAGCAGCCAAAGCGGGCCTGGCTGCTGTGGTAGAGGCAGCCGTAGGGGCCGCAGCAGGCGCTGCCACCTTGGGGGTGGCGGCGGATGGCACAACCGCGGCGCGGGGGGGCGTACGCGAAGCGGCAGCAGCATGCTGCTGACCGATCTGGAACACCGACACCACCTGCGCCAGCCGTTGCGCCTGCTCATGCATGGCACCAGCGGCGGCGCTGGCTTCTTCCACCAGGGCAGCGTTCTGCTGCGTCATCTGGTCCAGATTGGCCACCGCCTGGTTCACCTGGCCAATGCCGTCGCGCTGCTCCAGGCTGGAAGCGGTGATCTCGCCAATCAGGTCGCTGACGCGGCGCACGCTGCTGACAATGTCCTGCATGCTTTGGCCGGCCTGCTCCACCTGCTGGCTGCCCGCTTCGACGTTCTGCACGCTGGTGGTGATCAAGGCCTTGATCTCCTTGGCCGCTTCGGCACTGCGCTGCGCCAGCGAACGCACTTCACCAGCCACCACAGCAAAGCCACGGCCCTGCTCACCGGCGCGCGCTGCTTCCACGGCCGCGTTCAGCGCCAGGATGTTGGTCTGGAAGGCGATGCTGTCGATCACGCCGATGATGTCGCCAATCTTGCGGCTGGACTCGGTGATGCTCTGCATGCTGTGCACCACCTGTTCCACCACCGAGCCGCCCCGCTCGGCCGCCTGGGCGGCGGTGCTGGCCAGCTGGTTGGCCTGACGGGCGGTGTCGGCGCTTTGCGTCACGGTGGCCGTGAGCTGCTCCATGCTGGCGGCCGTTTCCTCCAGGCTGGCCGCGGTCTGCTCGGTGCGCGACGACAGGTCGTGGTTGCCGCTGGCGATTTCTCCGGCAGCGCTGGTCACGGCATCCACCCCGCTGCGCACTTCGCTGACCACCTGGCGCAGCCTGGCGGCCATGGTGTTGAGGCTGCGCAGCAACTGGCCCAGCTCGTCACGGCGATCTTCCTGCACCTGCGAGGTCAGGTCGCCAGCGGCGATGGTGTCGGCCAGAGACACGGCGCGCCCCAGCGGCTGGGTGATCTGGCGCACCACCAGTTGCGACAGCAGCAGGGAGACAAGCACCACGGCCAGCACCACCACCCCGCCCACAAGCAGCGCATTGCGACTGGCAGCCTCGCCTGCCTGCACAACCTGGTCACGCAGCCGGGTCTGCACGGTCACCAGCCCCTGCACAGCCTGCACCAGCTCATCCACGGCCTGCTTCAGATCGGTCTGCACCACGGCCTGGGCGGCAGCATGCTCACCCTGACTGCGAAAGTCGCGGATCCTGGCCGTTGCGGCCAGAGCCTTCTCACGCGCCGCCACGACCACGCCCAGCTGCCTGCGCGCATCCGGCGCCTTGAGCGATTCGTCCAGATCCTTTTGCAACTGGCTCGACTGGCGCGAGTAGCCGGCCTGCTTGTCCATCAGGGCCTCCGAGACGTGCGGCTCGCTGCTCATGCTGGCGGCCACGATGTGGCTGCCGGCCAGTTCCACCACCCCCCGCCATTGCACGGCCTGCAGAATGCGGCGGTCGTACTCCCGCGTCTGCCGCTCGACCTCTTGCGCCACACGGCTCATGTACATCATCAAGCCGGCCGACGTACCTACCAACAAGGCCACTACCAGCAAAAGCAACAGCCAGATTTTTTTGGAAACGGAAAGATCGCGCAGATGCACAGTGGATTCCTCAATCGAGCAAAAGCAGTAACAAAGGGACTGATTTCGGCAAATATTAATTGAACAATCTATCAAAAATTTTCATGGAACCATATTAATTTTTCCTAACCCTCCGGCGGCTTCCCCGCCGACAGTCTTCACACCCAGGTGGCGCTGTCCGGCCCCTTGCCATCGCCCAGACAAATGCCAATGTCGCGCGCCATCACCAGCAGTTCATGGTCCAGCGGCACCTTGCGCTGGGTGTTGGCCACCTGGGCCATGGGCACGCTGCCGATCTGGCCGTTCTGCAAGGTCACCATGTGGCCAAACTGCCCGCTCAGCACCAGCTGCGCGGCCTTGTGCCCGTAGCGTGAGGCCAGCACGCGGTCGTAAGGCGTCGGGTCACCACCGCGCTGCACATGGCCCAGCACCGTGGTGCGCACTTCGCTGCCAAGCAATGGCTGCAGCTGCAACCGCAGGACGTGCCCGACGCCGCCCAGGCGCACCGGGTCGGGGCTGCCCTCCACATGCGCCTGCACGGTCTGTGCGCCGCCCTGGGGCTTGGCCCCCTCGCCCATGCAGATGATGGTGTAGCGCTGGCGCCGCTCGCGCTGGCGGCACACCTGGGCAATGACCTGCAGGTCGTAGTCGATCTCGGGCAGCAGGATGATGTCGGCCGCCCCGGCCAGGCCGGCCTCCAGCGCCAGCCAGCCGGCGTGACGGCCCATGGTCTCCACGATCATCACGCGGTGGTGGCTGTTGCCGGTGTTTTCCACGCGGCGCAGCGCCTCGGTGGCGGTGGCCACAGCCGTGTCAAAGCCAAAGCTGCGCTCGCAATGGGCAATGTCGTTGTCGATGGTCTTGGGCACCCCCACACACTGGATGCCGGTGGCCTGCGCCACGCCATGTGCCAGGCTCATGGTGCCGTCGCCGCCGATGGCCACCACCACATCCAGCCCCAGGGCCTGCACATTGGCCTGGACCTGCGCCAGGGTGGCGGCGTCCTTGAGTGGATTGGCGCTGTTGCTGGTACCCAGGATCGTGCCGCCCTGGTGCAGGATGCCCGAGACCCCCTCCCAGTCCAGCGCCCAGGCACGCGGCTGCGCGCCCATCAAGCCCTCAAAACCATCGGCAATGCCCCAGACCTGGCAGCGGCCGTGGTGAATCAGCGATTTGGTCACTGCGCGGATCACGGCGTTCAGACCCGGGCAGTCGCCACCGCCGGTCAGAATGCCCACCTTCAGGTTGTTGTGCATGTTTGAATCCCTCAAATGCAATAGCTGTCAGCGCTTGCCCAGCAAGGGGAAAACGCGGTTTTTATTCATCATTCAGTCGCACTGGGGCAACAGACCCAGGGCGCGCTGGTAGAAGGCGTCCTGCTGCAACTGCTGCCAGTCGGGCGCGGGCTGCGCAGGCAGCAGGCGCGCGATGCGCTGGGAGCTGGCGGGCTGCGGCTGCCACTGGCCGCTGTCGCGCGCCGCCTGCAGGCCGGCAATCAGCTCATCCACCGCCTTGCCCTCGCCCACGCTCTGGTTGCACAGCAGCACCATGTCGCAACCGGCATGCAGCGCCGCCAGCGCAGCTTCGGTGTAGCTGACTTGCTGGCCATCGATAAAGCGCGCGCCTTCCATGCTCAGGTCGTCGCTGAAGATCACGCCCTCAAAGCCCAGCTGCGCGCGCAGGATGTCCTGCAGCCAGCGCTGGCTGAAACCCGCCGGGCGGCTATCGACTTGCGGATAAATGATGTGCGCAGGCATCACCGAAGCGAGCACCGGCGCCAGCCACGGATAGGGCGCGGCGTCTTCGGCCAGGATGTCCTGCAGGCTGCGCTCGTCCACCGGCACATCGACGTGCGAATCGGCCTGCGCAAAGCCATGCCCCGGAAAATGCTTGCCGCAGTGCGCCATGCCCGCCTGCAACAGGCCATGCATCAGGCTTTGCGCCAGGCTGGCGACGATGCGCGCATCGCGCTCAAAGCTGCGGTCGCCGATGACGTCGCTTCTGCCCCAGTCCAGATCCAGCACCGGGGTGAAGCTCAGATCCACACCGCAGGCGCGCAGCTCTGCGGCCAGCACATAGCCGCAGGCCAGCGCCGCCTGCATGGCGCGCTGCGGGTTGTCCTGCGTCCACAGCCGGCCCAGGGTGCGCATGGGCGGCAGGTGGGTGAAGCCATCGGTGCGAAAGCGCTGCACGCGCCCGCCCTCGTGGTCCACGCAGATCAGCAGGTCGGGGCGCAGGGCGTGGATGTCGGCACACAGGGCGGTGAGCTGCACACGATCCTGCCAGTTGCGGCCAAACAGGATCATGCCGCCCACCAGGGGGTGGGCCAGGCGCTGGCGATCCACATCGGTCAGGGTGGTGCCAGCAATATCGATCACCAGGGGGGCGTGGTTCAAAGCGGTCATAAACAGAGACAAAAAGCCGGAAAAACTGCCCACGGCGGGCAAGGTCGGCAATGGTAAGTCAGGGCACGCAGAGCGCAGGCGGCGCGCATTTGCGTAAAGTTCTTGTAAATAAGATTAAATCTCATTTAGCTAGATAGAATCGGCGTTCTTCCCTGCTCCTTCCCCCTTTTCTGGTTGTTCGTCTGGCATGACCTCTTCCCCCGCTGCGCCACAGAAGCGCGCCCGCTGGCTCAAAACCTTGCACCAATGGCATTGGGTGAGTGCCACCCTGAGCCTGGTGGCCATGCTGCTGTTCACCATCACCGGCTTTACGCTCAACCACGCGGGCGACATTGAGGGCCAGCCCCAAGTCACCCAACTGCAAGCGCAAGTGCCCCAGCAGCTGCTGGCCGATTTACCCACCCAGGCCAATAACGCGCCACTGCCAGCGGCTTTAAGCCAGTGGCTGGACAGCACCTGGCGCATCTCCACCGCCGGGCGCGAGGCCGAGTTCTCCGAAGACGAAATTTATCTGTCCCTGCCGCGCCCCGGCGGCGATGCGTGGCTGCGCATCAGCCTGCCCGATGGCCAGGCCGAGTACGAGCGCACCGACCGGGGCTGGGTCTCCTACTTCAACGACCTGCACAAGGGCCGCAACACCGGTGCGGCCTGGCGCTGGTTCATTGACCTGTTTGCCGCCGCCTGCCTGGTGTTTTGCATCACCGGGCTGGGCATCCTGTACCTGCATGCCAAAAACCGCCCCATGGCCTGGCCCGTACTGGGCCTGGGCCTGCTGGTGCCAGCGGTGCTGGCCCTGCTGTTCATCCATTGACCGAAGAAAGCGAGCATTCATGCAACCCCTGCACCTGCGCTACAGCGCTGCGGCCCTCACGGCCGCCTCCACCTTCGCCCTGAGCACCCCGGCCCTGGCCGCAGGCCTGAGCGTGGGCGTGGAAATCCCCCGCCTGCAAGTGGCCGAGTACCACCGCCCCTACGTGGCCATCTGGATCGAGCGTGCCGACAACAGCGTGGCCACCACCTTGTCCGTCTGGTACGACCTCAAGCTCAAGAACGCCGAAGGCACCAAGTGGCTCAAGGACATGCGCCAGTGGTGGCGCCGCACCGGCCGCGATCTGGAGCTGCCCATCGATGGCGTCTCCAGCCCCACCCGCCCTGTGGGCCAACACACGCTGGAGTTCACCGAAGGCAAGTCGCCCTTGAATGCCCTGCCCGCTGGGGAATACAAGCTGGTGGTGGAAGCGGCGCGCGAAGTCGGTGGCCGCGAGCTGGTCAGCATCCCCTTTAGCTGGCCCGCCACCCAAGCCACCGACCTCAAAGCCCAAGGCAAGACCGAGCTGGGCGCCATCACCTTGCAGCTCAAACCCTGAGCCCCCGCCACCGTTACCCCTTTTTTCAGGAGTCCTCTCATGCGCTTTCTGCCCCGCACCCTGCCCCGCCTGACCGCTGCTGTAGCCCTGGCCCTGGCCGCTACCTTGCCCGCCCAGGCGCACAACGCCTGGCTGCTGCCCTCGGCCACCGTGCTCTCTAAGGCCGACTGGATCACCGTCGATGCCGCCGTCTCCAACGACCTGTTCTTCTTCAACCACGTGCCGCTGAACCTGCAAAACCTGCAGATCACCGCCCCCGATGGCAGCGCCCTGCAGCCGCAAAACCTGCACCAGGGCAAGCTGCGCAATGTGTTTGACCTGCAATTGCAGCAGCCGGGCACCTACCGCATTGCCACCGTCAACAACGGTCTGTTTGCCAGCTACAAGGACGCCGAGGGCAAGCCCAAGCGCTGGCGCGGCAGCCCCGAGAAATTCGCCACCGAAGTGCCCGCCGATGCCAAGGACCTGCAAGTGACCCAATCCGTGGGCCGCATCGAAACCTTTGTCACCCTGGGCAAGCCCAGCGCCCTTAAGGCCAGCGGTCAGGGCATGGAACTGCTGGCAGCGGACGGCCAGCACCTCAACGACCTGGTCGCCGGTGAAGCCAGCCAGCTGCGCCTGCTGGTCGATGGCCAGCCAGCGGCCAACGTGGAAGTGAGCATCGTCGCGGGCGGCTCGCGCTACCGCGACAGCCTCAATGAAATCAACGTCATCACCGATGCCCAGGGCAATTTCAGCGTCACTTGGCCCGCAGCGGGCACCTACTGGCTGGAAGCCACGCACAAGGACAACAAGACCAGCCTGCCCCAGGCCAAGGAGCGGCGCCTGACCTACGTGGCCACGCTGGAAGTGCTGCCCTAAGACCGGCTGATATTAAAAAGAGAGCTACAGGCGTGCGTGTTCATTATTCTTTAGGACATTTAAATCCTAAAAACACCGCTGGCTCAGCGGGTACAGCTCCTGCTTTAGCAGCAAAGGGCTGGAATTTTGCCCAACGCACGTCTTACGCCCCAGCCAGCGCGCAGCGCCTGCGCGCTGCCGACCCGGCCACGCTGCAACAGCTCAGCGGCACCAGCATGGGCACCTACTGGCAGTTGCGCGTGGACAACCCGCAATTTGTGCCGCTGCAGCAGATCCGCAGCGCCATCGAGGATGCGCTGCACACCGTGGTGCGCCACATGAGCCATTGGGAGAGCGACTCCGCCCTCTCGCGCTTTAACCACGCCAGCGCCGACAGCTGGCATGTCCTGCCCGACGATCTGGCCCACGTGCTGCACGCGGGCCTGCACTGGGCACGGCTGAGCCACGGCGCCTTCGATCCCACCCTGGGCCGCTTGGTGGCGGCCTGGGGTTTTGGCCCGCATGCCCCCGCGCAAGCTGCCGACTGGCGCCCCGCCAGCGCAGAGGCTGTGCAACAAGCGCTGGCCAGTGGCGGCTGGCAGCGCCTGCAGCATTGCCCCGAGCGCGGCTGGCGCCAAAGCGGCGGCCTGCACCTGGATTTGAGCGGCATCGCCAAGGGCTACGCCGTCGATGCCGTGCTGCAAGCACTGCGCGCGCTGCAGCTGCCCAACTGCCTGGTCGAAATTGGTGGCGAACTGCGCGCCAGCGGCCAGCGCCCCGGCGGCCAGCCCTGGCGCGTGGCCATTGCCCCCATCCCCGGCGCGGCGCCCGAACAGCCGCCCACCGCCCTGGCCCTGCGCGACATGGCGATTGCCACCTCGGGCGATCTGTACCACCGCCACCACTGGCAGGGATGCAGCTACTCGCACACGCTGGATGCGCGCAGCGGCCAGCCGATTGCGCACGATCTGGCCAGCGTCAGCGTGCTGCACCCCGAATGCATGCATGCCGATGCGCTGGCCACGCTGCTCACGGTCCTGGGCGTGGAGGCTGGCCTGGCCTTTGCTGAGCAGCACGGCATTGCCGCGCGCCTAGCCAGTGCCCAGGCCACGCATTGCAGCAGCGCCTGGCTGCGTTACACCAGCGGCGCTGACCGCGCCCAGGCCAGCGCCACCGCTACCTCCCCATGAACGTTTTCTGGCATGGCTGACCTTCTTACCCACGACCCGCTGCGCTGGGCCTACGCCTGCGCTTTGCTGCTGGGCTACGCGCTGTTGTGCGCCGCCATCTACCGCCAACAAAGGCGCGCGCGCCAGCAAGCCGCAGCGCAGGCCGCGCAGCTGGCCAGCAGCACTGGGCACCCCATCTTGCTCGCCTACGCCAGCCAAACCGGCCAGGCCCAGAGCCTGGCCGAGCACTGTGCCCAGCAACTGCACGCTGCAGGCTGGGCGGTGGCGCTGCAGCCCTTGAACCGCACCACGCCCGAGCAACTGCAGGCGGCCACGCACGCCGTCTTCATCGCCAGCACCTATGGCGAGGGCGACGCCCCTGACAACGCCGCGCTGTTTCAGCGCCAGTGCATGGGCCAAGTGTTGCCGCTGGCGCAGCTGCGCTACAGCCTGCTGGCCCTGGGCGACAGCCAATACACCCAGTTCTGCGGCTTTGGCCGCGCGCTGGATGCCTGGCTGCAGGCCCAGCAGGCGCAGCCGCTGCACGCACGCATCGATGTCGATCAGGCACAGGACAGTTCCGCTGCCCTGGCCGACTGGCAGGCCCAGCTGGCCACCGCCCTGCAACTGCAGTCCAGCAGCAACGCCCTGCCCACCGCCCCCAGCCCCAGCACTTGGACACTGGCCGCACGCCAGCACCTCAACCCCGGCAGCCAGGGCGGCGCCGTGTACCACCTGGAACTGCAAGCGGCCAGCGCCGAGGCGCAAGCGACCATCTGGCAAGCCGGCGATCTGGTCGATCTGGCCCCGCCGCAGGAGCCGCAGCTGCCGCGCAGCTACTCCATTGCCTCCATCCCGCAAGACGGGCGCCTACACCTGCTGGTGCGCCAGACCCAGCGCAGCGATGGCACGCCTGGCTTGGCCTCGCACTGGCTCACCCAAGAACTGGCGCTGGGCCAGCAGCTGCCCCTGCTGCTACGTGCGCACAGTGGTTTTCGGCTGGAAGACAACGCCCGGCGGCCCTTGATCTTGATTGGCAATGGCACCGGCCTGGCGGGCCTGCGCGCCCACCTGCGCGCGCGCCAAGTGTTGGGCCAGCATGCCAACTGGCTCATCGCCGGAGAGCGCCAGGCCGCGCACGACCAGCTCTACGGCAGTGAGCTGCAAAGCTGGGTCCGCAGCGGGCATTTACAGCGCCTGGACTGGGCTTTTTCGCGCGATGGGGTGCAGCGCACCTATGTGCAGGATCTGCTGCACCAGCACGCGCCGTTGCTGCGCCAGTGGGTGCTGCGGGACGGTGCCGCCCTCTACGTCTGCGGCAGCCTGCACGGCATGGCCCAGGGGGTGGATGAGGCCCTGCGCAGCATCTTGGGCAGCGCCCAGGTGGATGCGCTGCTGCAACAAGGCCGCTATCGGCGCGATGTGTATTGAAGGATCGTTGAGCGGTTGTGAGGCCTGGTGCGCGCTGGATCAGGCCGCGCGCCGCTCCACCACGCAAAAGCTGGCAGCGTAGTCGCTCTCGTCGGTGACGCTGATCCAGGCGTGCAGCTGACGCTCATTCATCCATTGCTGCATGGCGCCGTGCAGCACAATGGTCGGCTGGCCGCTGGGCAGGTTGGTGATTTCGCAGTGGTGCCAGGTCATGGGCATGACCATACCCAGGCCCACGGCCTTGCTGAAGGCCTCCTTGGCGGAAAAGCGCGTGGCCAGATAGCGCACGCCACGCTCGGGCCAGCGCTGGCTGCGCGCCTGCCAGATGGCCAGTTCGGCATCGGTGAGCACTTTCCGGACAAAGCGCTCGCCGTGGCGCTCCAGACTGGCACGGATGCGGCGCACATCGCAAATGTCGGTGCCAATGCCGTAGATCATGCTTGCTCCAAATTTAAGAGTATTTAGCGCTGGTAAATACTGAGTTTCAGGCATAAATCATCCTGAAACCCAATAAATCCAAGTGCAAGACGCTATGGATGCAGGAGTCTGCGTTCCTGCATGCCTTGGTCGATGCAGCGCTGGTAGGCACGCACGGTGTCGGTGTAGCCCAGCTCCAGCGCATCGGCGATAAAGGCGTGGCCAATCGACACTTCCAGCAGCCCCGGCACCGCCGCCACAAAGGCCGAGAGGTTGTCGCGGTTCAAATCGTGCCCCGCATTCAGCCCCAAGCCCAGGGCCAGCGCCGCTTGCGCCGTTTGCGTGTAGCGCTGCAGCTGCGCCGATTGCTCGGGCGTGCCCCAGGCGGCGGCATAGGGTTCGGTATATAGCTCGATGCGGTCGGCGCCCAGGTCCTTGACGGCCTGCATCTGCTCGGGCACCGGGTCCATGAACAGGCTCACGCGCACGCCCAGGGTGCGGCATTCGGCCACCAGAGGGGCCAGACGCGCGGCGTCCTGCGGGAAGCTCCAGCCGTGGTCGCTGGTGAACTGGTCTTCGCTGTCGGGCACGAAGGTGGCCTGGTGCGGGCGTACCTCGCGGATGAAGTCCATCAGGTTCTGCGTGGGGTTGCCTTCGATGTTGAACTCGGCTTCCGGCCAGGCCTTGAGCAGCTCGGCCAGCGCATACACATCCTCGCTGCGGATGTGGCGGCCGTCGGGGCGCGGGTGGATGGTGATGCCCTGCGCGCCCGCTTCCAGGCACAGCTGGGCGGCGCGCGTCACCGACGGGATGCCCAGATGGCGCGTGTTGCGCACCAGGGCCACTTTGTTGACGTTGACCGACAGCGCAGTGCGCAGCGGGGCAGGGGTGGAAATGGGGGGTGGTGTCATAGGTTTTGCAAATCCATCATCAACTGGCGTGTACGCAGCATAGGACTTCCGCAATGAAATTGCAGCAAGGCGCGCAATTGCGGCTTGAGCGCACCGGCCACCGGGGCGCAGGCGCGCACCAGCGGGGCAAAGCCACTCTCGCCCTGCTCCAGCGCCTGGTGCAGGGCCTGCCACTGCGTGCCGGTCAGGCTGGCGCGCTCGTGGGCCAGCGCCGGGCGCAGGCCCGCTTCCGGCACCAGCACATAGGCTTGGTGCGCAGCCAGGGGTTGCAGGTTCACGGTTTGTTCGTGCAGGCTGGGCAGCAGGCCCAGCTCGCGCAGCAAGGTCAGCTCAAAGGCGCGCAGGGCGGGCTCGATCACCTCATCGGGCTGGGTGGCCAGCAGCTTGATGAGGGCGGCATAGACATCGAACAGATAGGCATACGGATCATCGCGCGCCAGCAGGCGCATCAGCAGCTCGTTGATGTACAGCCCGGTGAGCAGCTGGCGCCCCATGGGCATGATGTGCCCCCCGGCCCACTCGGCGCCCTTGAGGGTGTGGATGTCGGCCTGCCCGTCGCCCGCCATGGTGTAGGTCAGGCGCAGCGGCTGCAGCGCCAGCAGCACGGGGCGAAAGTTGGAAGTGTGCTTTTTCGCACCCTTGGCCACCAGCGCCACGCGGCCCCGGTGGCGGGTGAAGACTTCCAGAATCAGGCTGGACTCGCTCCAGTCGTAGCGGTGCAGGATGAAGGCGGGCTCATCGCTGACCCGCTGGGCACTGGCCATGGCGTTGTCGTGGCGGCAGAGGCCGCCTATTCGTAACCGAAGGATTTGACGCGCGCTTCATCGTCGGCCCAGCCCGAGCGCACCTTGACCCACACTTCCAGGAACACCTTGGCGCCCAGCAGCTTTTCCAGCTCCTGGCGCGCTTCGGTGCTGATGCGCTTGAGGCGCTCACCGCCCGCGCCAATCACCATCGCCTTGTGGCTGTCGCGCTCAACGACGATGGTCGCTGCCACGCGCACAAAGCGGCCATGCTGGGCGCTGGGCTCTTCGTCGAACTTGTCGATGACCACGGTGGAGGTGTAGGGCAGCTCGTCGCCCGTGAAGCGGAACAGTTTTTCGCGCACGGTTTCGGCGGCCAGGAATTTTTCGCTGCGGTCGGTCAGCTCGTCGCTGCCGTAGAACCACGGCTGCTGGGGCAGATAAGGCGCGCAGATGGTCAGCAGGCGCTGAATGTCGTCGCGCTTCTTGGCCGACATGGGCACAAACTCGGCAAACGGGTGGCGCTCTTGCATGTCGCGCAGCCAGGGCGCAATCTCCGCGCGGCGATGCACCTGGTCAAGCTTGTTGGCCACCAGCAGCGCCGGAATGCCGGGCTTGAACAGCGACAGCACCTTGGCATCGGCCAGGGTGAAGTTGCCCGCTTCCACCACAAACAAAATCAAATCCACATCGCCAATGGCGCCCATCACCGCCTTGTTGAGCGATTTGTTCAGTGCCGTGCTGTGCCGGGTCTGAAAGCCGGGGGTATCGACAAAGACAAACTGCGTTTCCTCCAGCGTGCGAATGCCCGTGATGCGGTGGCGCGTGGTCTGCGCCTTGCGGCTGGTGATGGAGATTTTTTGCCCCACCAGCGCGTTCATCAGCGTCGATTTGCCCACATTGGGCTTGCCGACGATGGCAATCAGACCGCAGCGCTGCTCCTCCGGGGCGTACACGCGCTGCGGCACTGCCTCGGCCACGTCGTCCTGGGACGACTCCTGCGACATCTGGCGGGCCACGCCGCCGCCCGATTTGGCGGCAGCCAGCATGGCGTCCAGCTCGGCCATGCTCTGGCCTGCGGGCGTCACTTCGGGGAATGCTTGCAAAACAGGAGCTTTAGCCGCCGACCCAGTGGGATTTTTACCAGCTTTCTTATCGGAATTCTTTGTGCTGCGGGCGCTACCAGCTACGTTTTTCTTGTTTTCTTGGTTCATGGGTGTTTGTCCTGCAAGAGTTTCAACATTGCCGCTGCAGCGGCCTGCTCGCCAGCGCGGCGGCTGTGGCCCTGGCCCTTGGCGCCCAGGCGCAACGCCGGCACGACGCACGCCACGGTAAAGGTCTGCTGGTGCGCCGCGCCGCTGATGCTCTCGACGGTGTACTGCGGCAGTTGCATGCGCCGCCCCTGCAGCCATTCCTGCAGGGCGGTCTTGGGATCCTTGGCGGCGGCCTGCATGTGCGGGTTGATATCGACCTGGGCAAACAGATGCAGCACCACCTGGCGCGCCGCCTCAAAGCCGGCATCCAGGTAGATGGCACCCAGAATGGCTTCCACGGCATCGGCCAGGATGGAGGGGCGCTGCGCCCCGCCCGAGCGGGCCTCGCCCTCGCCCAGGCGCAGCAGGGCAGGCAGCCCCAGTTGCAGGGCAATCTTGTGCAGCGTGCCTTCCTTGACCAGGTTGGAGCGCACACGCGAGAGCTCCCCTTCGGGACGCTCACCGAGCTTTTCGTAGAGCAGGCCCGAGATGGCCAGGCCCAGGACCGAATCGCCCAGGAACTCCAGACGCTCGTTGTGGTTGGCCGAGAAGCTGCGGTGCGTGAGCGCCTGCTGAAGCAGTTGAGGTTGTTGAAAAGTATGCTGCAGCCGCTGCTGCAAGACGGACAAAGACACCGGTGCGCTCACCTTGTTGGAAACGATGGGGCTTGCGCCCACTGTGGGTTATTTGGACGAGCCCGAAAAGCGGTACACCAGGTACGCCGGGCCGACGAGATGGAGCTCGCGCTCGTAATCGAAGCTGGCGGCAAAGCGGTCACCCTGCTTGGTGATTTCCAGATCCTTGCCGGTGATGGTGCGGATGTCGTCGATCTGCGCAGCGCGGTCGAAGCTGGCGCGCAGCTCGGCAGCGGAGCTGGACTCTCCAGCGGCCTTGTTCACAGCCTTTTGCACGGCCTGGTATTCCAGAAACATCGGCAGGCTCTGACCGCCGATGGCAAAAACGGCCACGGCCAGCACGCCAATGAAGACCACGGAAATCAGGGACAGGCCGCGTTGACGGCTGGGGGCACAAGTCATGGACACCACACACACTCGCTTTCGTGCAAAAGGTTAGCTATCAGTTGAAACTGCCGATGCGCTTGAGGTTACCGAAATTCATCCAGACGAAAAAGGCTTTCCCGACCACGTTCTCATCCGGCACAAAGCCCCAATAGCGCGAGTCCAGGGAGTTGTCGCGGTTGTCGCCCAGCACAAAGTACTGGCCCTGCGGCACCGTGCAGCGCACGCCCTCGACGCTGTAGAGGCAGCCCTCACGCCCGGCAAATTCCGCAGCGCCTTGCACAAAGGCCGGCGCCCCCGGGGTGTTGAGCAGGCGGTGCGGTCTGGCGCCCAGCTGCTCCTCAAATTGCTTGAAGTAGCGCATGGAGTCGGCGTCAAAAAAGTCTTCCTGCTCGGTGGTGGGGATGTCCTGGCCGTTGATGCGCAGGCGTTTGTTGACGTACTCCACCTTGTCACCCGGCAGGCCGACCACGCGCTTGATGTAGTCCATGCTGGGCTGGGGCGGGTAGCGGAAGACGATCACATCGCCACGCTGCACGGGGTTGCCTTCGGTCACCCTGGTGTTGATCACCGGCAGGCGCACACCGTAGTGGAATTTGTTCACCAGGATCAGGTCGCCGACCATCAGCGTCGGAATCATCGAACCCGACGGAATCTTGAACGGCTCAAACAGGAACGAGCGCAGCACGAACACCACGAACAGCACCGGAAACAGCCCGGCCGTCCAGTCCAGCCACCACGGCTGGCGCAGGATGCGCTGCTGGCTTGCCTGCACGTCCACATCGTGCGCGGCAATGCCTTGGCTCTTGAGCTGGGCGCTGCGCTCCTGCGCTTCCTGCTGCAGCCTTTCGGCAGCGCGGCGGCGCTGGGGCAGGAAGAAGAGCTTCTCTGCCACCCAGTACAGGCCCGTGACCAATGTGGCCAGGAACATGAGCAGGGCAAAGTTGCCCTCCACCAAGCCGACGTACCAGCTGGCGATGTAGCCGACAAAGGCGGCCAGCACCACGGCGGTGATTGCAGGCATAGCAGCCATCATGACGCTTACTCCTCCACCTGCAGGATGGCAAGGAACGCTTCCTGCGGCACTTCGACCGAGCCGATCTGCTTCATGCGCTTCTTGCCCGCCTTCTGCTTTTCGAGCAGCTTGCGCTTGCGCGTGATGTCACCGCCGTAGCACTTGGCCAGCACGTTCTTGCGCAGCGCCTTGACGGTCTCGCGCGCGATGATGTTGGCGCCAATGGCTGCCTGAATCGCCACGTCAAACATCTGGCGGCTGATGATTTCGCGCATCTTGCTGACCACGGCGCGGCCGCGATAGACGGCCTGCGAGCGGTGCACGATGATGGACAGCGCATCCACCTTCTCGCCATTGAGCAGGATGTCCACCTTCACCACATCGGACGGGCGGTACTCCTTGAACTCATAGTCCATGGAGGCATAGCCGCGCGAGACGGATTTGAGCTTGTCGAAGAAGTCCAGCACGATTTCGCCCAGGGGCATTTCGTAGGTCAGCATGACCTGCCGGCCGTGGTACTGCATGTTGGTCTGGATGCCGCGCTTCTGGTTGCACAGCGTCATCACCGGGCCGACGTAGTCCTGCGGCATCATCAGGCTGACGGTGACGATGGGCTCCTGCACCTCCTGAATGCGGCCCTGGTCGGGCATCTTGGCCGGGTTTTCCACGTCGATGACTTCGCCATCGCCCTTGACCACCTTGTACACCACGCTGGGCGCGGTGGTGATCAGGTCCTGGTCGAACTCGCGCTCCAGGCGCTCCTGCACGATTTCCATGTGCAGCAGGCCCAGGAAACCGCAGCGAAAGCCAAAGCCCAGCGCTTGCGACACTTCCGGCTCAAACTGCAGCGCCGCATCGTTGAGTTGCAGCTTTTCCAGCGCATCGCGCAGCTGGTCGTATTCTGAGGCCTCGGTCGGATACAGACCGGCAAACACCTGGGGCTTGACTTCCTTGAAGCCGGGCAGCGGCTCGCTGGCCGGGCCAGCGTTGTTGGGCAGTTTCTTTTCCAGCGTGATGGTGTCGCCCACCTTGGCGGCCTTGAGCTCCTTGATGCCGCAGATGATGTAGCCCACCTCGCCCGCCTTGAGCACCTCGCGCGGCACGTTGGCCGGGGTGAAGACGCCCATCTGGTTGATTTCGTAGGCGGCATTGGTGGCCATCATCTTGATGCGCTCGCCCTTCCTGAGCTGGCCATCGACCATGCGCACCAGCATCACCACGCCCACGTAGGCGTCGAACCAGCTGTCCACGATCATGGCGCGCGGCGGACCGTCCGGGTCGCCCTTGGGCGGCGGCACCCTGGCCACGATGGCTTCCAGAATGTCGTCGATGCCCATGCCGGTCTTGGCCGAGCAGGGAATGGCGTCGCTGGCATCGATGCCAATGACGTCTTCAATTTCCGCCTTGGCGTTGTCCGGATCGGCCTGGGGCAGATCCATCTTGTTGAGCACGGCCATCACTTCCACGCCCAGATCCAGCGCGGTGTAGCAGTTGGCCACGGTCTGTGCTTCCACGCCCTGCGAGGCATCCACCACCAGCAGCGCGCCTTCGCAGGCCGAGAGCGAGCGGCTCACCTCGTAGGAAAAGTCCACGTGGCCTGGGGTGTCGATCAGGTTCAGGTTATAGACGTTGCCGTCCTTGGCCTTGTACTGCAGTGCGGCGGTCTGCGCCTTGATGGTGATGCCGCGCTCTTTTTCGATGTCCATGGAGTCCAGCACGCGCGCTTCCATTTCGCGGGCGGACAGACCCTCACAGCGCTGAATCAATTGGTCGGCCAGCGACGATTTGCCGTGGTCGATGTGCGCGATGATGGAAAAATTTCGGATGTGCTTCATCAACAGTCACAAAGGTAGCGCCTGGATAAAAAAGGGTGCGCCCGCAGCGCACCCTGTTGATCAGGCTGGGAGGTAGTGCGAGCCCGCCCGGGCATGCCCCTGATGGGCGGTGCGGGCTGGTCTGCGGCAGGCGAACGGCCGGGCTGGGCCTGCCGAACGGCGCATTCTACCCAAGCTGGCCGTTTCACCGCCCCTGGGGACGAATCAGCACGTACTGCGCCCATTCACCCCGGCGCATGAGCACATTCACCTGCTTGCGCGCATCCAGCCTGGAGAGCACCTGCTCGAAGGCCTTGGTGTTGGCCACCTCGGTGTTGTCGATGGCCAGGATCACATCGCCCGCACGCAGCCCGGCGCGCGCGGCCGGTCCTTCGACCTGCACCACCCGCACCCCACCTTGAACGCCCAGGCTCTTCTTCTGCGCGGCGGTCAGGTCGCTCACACCCAGGCCCAGGCTGGTGGCCTGCACCACGGTATTGCCTTCGCTGCCGCCCGAGCCGGCCTTGGCGACCCGGGTCTCGTCGTCAGGCACTTCGGCCACCGTGATCGGCAGGCGCAGCTCCTTGCCCCGGCGGAACACCGTCACCTGGCTGGTGCTGCCCGGCTTGGTGCCACCCACCAGGCGCGGCAGGTCGGAGACCTTGTCGATGGTCTTGCCATCGAACTGCAGGATCACGTCCCCAGGCTGCAGGCCGGCCTTGGCGGCGGGCGAATCGGCCTCCACCGCCGAGACCAAAGCGCCGGTGGCCTTGCTCAGGCCAATCGATTCGGCCACATCCTTGGCCACCGGACCAATCTGCACGCCGATGCGCCCACGCGTGACCTTACCGCTGGCGCGCAGCTGGTCGCTGATGCGGATGGCCTCGTCCATCGGGATGGCAAAGCTGATGCCCATGAAGCCGCCCGAGCGCGAATAGATCTGGCTGTTGATGCCCACCACCTCGCCGCGCATGTTGATCAGCGGCCCGCCGGAGTTGCCCGGGTTGATGGCCACATCGGTCTGGATGAAGGGCAGGTAATCGCCGGTATCGCGCTGCTTGGCGCTGACGATGCCCGCCGTCACCGTGCTCTCTAGGCCAAAGGGCGAGCCAATGGCCATGACCCACTCGCCCACCTTCAGGCGCGAGACATCACCGATCTTGACGGCTGGCAGCCCCTTGGCGTCGATCTTGACCACGGCCACGTCGGTGCGCTTGTCGGCGCCGACGACCTTGGCCTTGAACTCGCGCTGGTCGGGCAGGGTGACGATGACGTCGCTGGCACCCTCGATCACATGGGCGTTGGTCATGATGTAGCCGTCGCTGCTCAGGATAAAACCCGAGCCGACGCCGCTGGGCCGGTCTTCGCCCTCGTCGTCCTCATCGTCGGGCATTTGCGGGCGCTGCTGGCGCGGCAGGTTGGGCACCGGCAGGCCGAAGCGGCGGAAGAACTCCAGCATGTCCTCATCCATGCCCGGAAAACCGGTGCCGCCCATGCGGCGGTTGACTTTCTCCGTGGTGCGGATATTCACCACCGAAGGCCCCACCAGCTCCACCAGCGGGCTGAAATCGGGCAGCCCCTGCACCAGCACCGGATTGGCGGCAGGCACGGTCTCGGCCTGGGCACTGGCCATGGGCGCCGGCCAACGCTCCCACCCCGCTACGCCGGCTGCCCCTCCTGCCAGAGCCAGCGACAAGACAGCGGCATGCATGGGTTTGAAACGCCAAGTGCGCATGGTGTGCATCCTTTCTCTTTTCGTGTTCAACAAGACGGTATTCAGAAAAAACGTGGGCGTTTTGGTTCCCAGTGTGAAAATTTTTTTCAGCCGCGCCACGCCGGCAATCCGCACAGGACCGCGCGCGCGTTGGCGCTGGTGGCACGGGCCAGATCGTCCAGCGCCATGCCACGCAACTGCGCCAGCACCTGGGCAATGCGCGGCAGCTGCGCGCTGCAATTGCGCCCCTGTGGCTGGCCGTCCTGACGCTGTGCGGCGGTGCGATACAGCCACTGCGGCGGCATGTCCGGCGCGTCGGTTTCCAGCACCAGGCTCTCGAGTGGCAAGCGCTGCGCCAGATCACGCAGCTTGAGTGCGCGCTCGTAGGTGATGGCACCGCCAAAACCCAGCGTGAAGCCCAGACCGATAAAGGCTTGCGCCTGCTGCCAGCTGCCATTAAAAGCGTGGGCAATGCCCCCCACCACGGGGCTGGCGCGCAGGGTTTTCAGCAGCGCATCGCTGCTTTGGCGCACATGCACGATGACGGGCAGCTCCAGCGCCCGCGCCAGCGCCACTTGTTGCGCGTAAAACCACTGCTGGCGCGCACGCGCGGCTTCGGTTTTGAGCGCAGGCACAAAAAAATCCAGACCAATTTCACCGACGGCCACCAGCTGCGGATCGTCGCGCCACTGCGTGAGCAAGCTGCGCAGGGCATCGATATCGCCTTCCTGCGCCTGGGGGGTGTAGAGCGGGTGGATGCCCAGGGCGTAGCTGTCGCCCGTGACGTGCGCCAGATCGCGCACCGCCTGCCAGTTGCTGCGCTCCACCGCCACCAGCACGCAGTGCGCCACGCCAGCCGCGCGCGCCGCCTGGCGCACCTGCAGGCGGTCGGCGTCGAACTCCGCCGCATCCAGGTGGCAATGGGTGTCGATCCAGCAGGGGGACATGGTTACTCTTTATTCAGGAGCTGCATGCGCACATACATCAAGGATTTCAGGAATAAACATGCTTGAGATTGATCTATATCGCGCGTAAACAGCTCTCTTTAACGAAGCGCCTAAGCCGCCAGCTGCCCATGCACCAGCCGCAGCTGGCGCTCGCAGCGCGCCGCCAGGCTTTCGTCATGCGTGACCAGCACAAAGGCCGTGCCACGCGCGCGGGCCAGCTCCAGCATCAGGGCAAACACGCTGTCGGCCGTGCCACGGTCGAGGTTGCCGGTGGGCTCATCGGCCAGCACGCAGGCCGGTTGCGTGACCAGGGCTCGCGCAATGGCCACGCGCTGGCGCTCGCCGCCAGACAGTTGTGCCGGCTTGTGCGCAATGCGTTCGGTCAGCCCCACGGCGGCCAGCATGGCGTCGGCCTGGGCCAGCGCCTGCTCACGCGCCATGCGACGAATCAGCAGCGGCATAGCGACGTTCTCGCGCGCCGTAAATTCAGGCAACAGGTGGTGGAACTGGTAGATGAAACCCAGGTGCTGGTTGCGCCAGCGGCCTTGTTCGCGGGCGCTCAGGCGCTGCAAGTCCTGGCCGAGCAGCTCCACGCGCCCGCTGCTGGGCGCATCCAGGCCGCCGAGCAGGTGCAGCAGCGTGCTCTTGCCCGAGCCACTGGCGCCGACGATGGCCAGCGTCTCGCCGGCGTGCACCTGCACATCCACCTCGTGCAACACCTGGACGCTGAGCTGCCCGTCCTCAAAACGCTTGCCCAGCACATGGGCCTGCAAGACGACCTGGCGGCCTGTGCCGCGTGCTGGTTGGCTGGCTTCATTCATAGCGCAGGGCCTCCGCAGGGTTGACACGGCTGGCACGCCAGCTGGGGTAGAGGGTGGCGCCAAAGGCCAGCAGCAGGGAGATGATGGCAATCGGCAGGATGTCGCTGGCCAGTGGCTCGCTGGGCATGCGGCTGATGAGGTAAATGTCCTTGGGCAAGAAGCTGGCGCCCAGCGCGTTTTCAATGGCCGGGACGATGGTGTCGATGTTGAACGCCACCAGCAGCCCCAGCGCCAAACCGGCCAGCGTGCCCAGCACACCGACCATGGCGCCTTGCACCACAAACACCGCCATGATGGACGCAGGCGATGCCCCCAGCGTGCGCAGGATGGCGATGTCCGAGCGCTTGTCCTGCACCGTCATCACCAGCGTGGAAATCAGGTTGAAGGCGGCCACGGCAACGATCAGCGTCAGGATGATGAACATCATGCGTTTTTCCACCTGCACGGCGGCAAACCAGGTCTTGTTCTGCTGCGTCCAGTCGCGCAGGTACAAGAACTCCTGCAGGCTGGCGGCCAGCTCCTGCGTCACGCGCGGCGCCTGGTGCAAATCCTGGAGCTTCAGGCGCACGCCCGTCGGCCCTTCGAGGCGAAAAATCTTTTGCGCATCCTGGTAGTGCAGCATGGCCATGTTGGCGTCGTACTCGTAGTGGCCGGAGTCGAACAGGCCTGCCACGCGCATTTGCTTCATGCGCGGCACCACGCCTGCCGGGGTGACTTGCCCGCTGGGGGCAATCAGGGTGACGGTGTCGCCCTCCACCACGCCCAGGTTGCGCGCCAGCTCCACGCCCAGCACGATGGCAAAGCTGCCTGGCTGCAGGCGCTGCAGCACCTCGCCATTGGCAGCGGCCAAGTCGGTGACTTCGCCCTCGTGCGCCGGGTCGATGCCGCGCACCACGGCGCCTTTCATGTCCTCGCCCCAGGCCAGCAGCGCCTGCGCGGCCACAAAGGGCGCGGCGCCGATCACCTCAGGGTGCTGGCGCGCCTGCGCCATGGTGGCGGCCACATCGCGCATGGCCTGGCCGTTGGGGGCAAAGATCTCGATGTGCGAGACGACGCTGAGCATGCGGTCGCGCACCTCTTTTTGAAAGCCGTTCATGACGCTGAGCACAATGATCAGCGCCGCCACCCCCAGGGCAATGCCCAGCATGGACGCGCCCGAGATGAACGAGATGAAGCCATTGCGCCGCGTGGCCCGCCCTGCGCGCGTGTAGCGCCAGCCCAGGGCAATTTCAAAAGGTATTTGCATAGCGGGCGCATTGTGGCACCAGTCGCGCTGCCGGCCTGGAACGTGCTTGCACGCCCTTTGCCGGGCCACCATGGGAGACCGGTGCCCGATACGGGAAGATGTTAAAAAATTACAAAGATCTGATTAAAAGTAAAAAATCTATATGATTTTTAAATAAATCAATCCTACGCCCCAGCCATGCACGACGCCCATCCTTCCATCGACCCCCAGGCCATCGAGACGCACATCCTGGTCGAGCGTATGCATCAATACATGACGCGGCAACGCATCCTGGTCGCTGCAGGCCCCATTGCCTCGGCCTACCAGGTCTTTACCAAATGGCAGGTTGCCGATCCGCAGTTGCTGTTTGCCTGGTGGCTCACGCTGCTGTGTGTCGATGCCGTCACTGTCATTCATACCACGCTCTACCTGCGGCAGGCAGCGCCGCCATCGCCAGCGGCCATGGCAGGCTGGCGCAACCGGCAGATTGCGCTGCAATCCCTGGCCGGCCTGATCTGGGGCGGATCGGCACTGCTGAACTACGACGTCAACACCATCGAAATGCCGGCCGCCCTGGTGCTGGTCACCGTGAGTACGGTCGCCGTCATTGCCCTGCTGCCCTTTCGCCGCGCCGCCTTCAGTTGGCTCCTGAGCGTATGGCTGATCCCCCTGTACGTCCTGCTGAATGCGGGCACGCCCGGCCATCTGCACCTTGCGCTGGGCATCTGCCTGCTGGTGGGTACGCAAAGCCTGTATTTCATGAGCGCCTCGCACCACCTCGTCGACAGCCTGCGCAAGCAGTTCAAGGCCGATGCGCTGTCCAAGGCCCTGCGCGAATCGGCTGAGCGCATCCACGAGCTGGCCACACGCGACGATCTCACCGGCCTGTACAACCGCCGTCAAGGCATGAAGCTGCTGGGCGACTGGATGGGCCAGCCCCGCCAGCGGGCGCCCGGCGGCATGGCGGAGCGGGACAGCCTGGGCCTGCTGTTGCTGGACGTGGACTTCTTCAAACGGGTCAATGACAGTCACGGGCACCCCGCAGGCGACGAGGTGCTGCGCGAAGTGGCGCGGCGCCTGCGCAGTGCTGTGCGCGACGGCGACACCGTGGCGCGTGTGGGCGGCGAGGAGTTCATGGTGCTGCTGCCCGGCGTTTCCGCGGATACGGCACTGGAGCTGGCGCAGCGGCTACGCACCTGCGTCGCGCACCAGCCCGTGCAGTTGCCGGATACGGCACTGGACGTCACCATCTCCATCGGCGTTGCCATAACCGATTCCGCCGAAGGCATGGACGCCGCCATTGCCCGTGCCGATAAGGCGCTGTACGCCGCCAAGGAAGGCGGACGCAACCGCGTGGTGCTGGCCCCGCAGTAGCGTCCCCGCAACATCCCGCGCCGGGGCCGTGCCTGCGCGGACATCTTGGTGCTTCCTGGCGTCATCGGAACAAGGCTTTGTACAGGCCCTTCGCCCGTGCGCCCGACAGCATCGCGCCAGTTTGGCGACAATCACGCCCCATGCCTGCTGCCGACCTGCCTTTGCCTTTTGCGCAGCCCCCTGCGCAGCCCCTGTCTCCGTCCGATCGCGGCCCGGATGCCGCCGCGCCCCACCTGATCCTGCCGTATGCGGCGGCAGAGAACGCCCCGGCGGTGGCCACGCCGCGGCTTGACGCACTGCTGGCATTGCTGGCCGAAGTCCGCCGCGACGGGGCGGAGTACGACTTTCCCATTCCCCCGCACGAGCGGGCCGTGGCCGAGGTGTTCGGGCTGGATGCCCGCGCCCCGGCCTGGGCGGCTGTGGACGCGGCAGCCACTATGCCCGATACACCCCATGCGTGGCTGACGCCCTGCCACCTGCACGCCGGGGCCGACCAAGTGCGGCTGGACGATCCGGCGCAGCTGCAACTTACGCTCGAACAAGCGCAGCAGCTGTGCGCCATCTTGGCGCCTTGGTGGCAAGAAGACGGCCTGCAGCTGCAGGTGCTCACGCCGCTGCTGTGGCGCGTCAGTGGCGCGCCGCTGGCCGGGCTGCGCACGGCCTCACTCGATCGCGTGGTGCTGCGCGACGCCAGCCTGTGGCTGCCGCAGACCCAGCCCTTCCAGCGCCTGCACAGCGAGGCGCAGATGCTGCTCTACAACCACCCCTTCAACGACAAGCGTGAGGCCCAGGGCCTGCCGCCCATCAACGGCTTCTGGCTGCATGGCGCCGGGACGCTGGGCAGCAGGCACGCCACACCGGCCAACGCCGCTGCCGACCTGATCGTGCTGGACAACCTGCGCCAGACCGCCCTGCGCCAGCACTGGAGTGCCTGGCAGCAGGCCTGGCAGGCCGCCGAAGCCGGCCCCATCAGCGCCCTGCTGGCGCATGTGCGCGCCGGGGGTGCTGCGCAACTGACGCTGTGCGGCGAAGCCCAGGCCATTCATTTTTCTGTAGCACGTCCCGGCCTGCTGCAACGGTTTAAGGCCATTTTTTCTGCAAAACGCTTTGCAGACCTGCGCGAACAGCTATGAAAATCATTGAACGGGAAATCTCCCAGGAGCAGGTCAACGCTCTGGTGCAAAACGGCGTGCATCCCCTGCTGGCGCGCCTGTTTGCCGCGCGTGGCGTGCAATCGCCCCAGGAGCTGGACACCGGCCTGCAACACCTGCTGCCGCCCTCCGACCTGAAGGGCATGGACGCCGCTGCCGACCTGCTGGCCGATGCCATCGCCACACAAAAACGCATCTGCATCGTGGCCGATTACGACTGCGACGGCGCCACCGCCTGCGCCGTGGCCGTGCGCGGCCTGCGCATGCTGGGCGCCCGGCACGTCAGCTACGAGGTACCCGACCGCGTGCAGGACGGCTACGGTCTGTCGCCCGCCATCGCCCGGCGCGTGGCAGCGCAGGGCTACGACGTGCTGGTCACCGTGGACAACGGCATTGGCAGCGTCGCCGGCGTGCAGGAAGCGCAGCGCCTGGGCCTGCGGGTGCTGGTCACCGACCACCACCTGCCCGGCAGCGAGCTACCCACGCCCGATGCCATGGTCAACCCCAACCAGCCCGGCTGCCGCTTTGCCAGCAAGCACCTGGCCGGGGTGGGCGTGATGTTCTACGTGTTGCTGGCGCTGCGCGCGCTGTTGCGCCAGCGCGGCGTGTTCGACGCCCGCACCCAGCCACGGCTGGACACCCTGCTGCCGCTGGTGGCCCTGGGCACGGTGGCCGACGTGGTCCGGCTCGATGCCAACAACCGCCGCCTGGTCGATCAGGGGCTGGTCCGCATCCGCAAGGGCCACATGCCCGCCGGCATGCTGGCGCTGTACCAGGCCGCCGGCAAAAGCTGGCAGCAGGCCACCACACAGGACTTTGGCTTCGCCCTGGGGCCGCGCATCAATGCTGCCGGGCGCCTGGCGGACATGACGATCGGCATTGAGTGCCTGCTCTCGGATCAGTTCGAGCACGCGCTGGAGCTGGCCCAGGTGCTGGACCGCATCAACCGCCAGCGCCAGGACCTGGAAGGCGACATGCGCCAGCAAGCCTTTGCGCTGGCCGAGGAACTGCTGGCGCACGACGGCACGCCGCCAGCAGCCATCACCGTGTTCGATGAGAGTTTTCACGAGGGGGTGGTCGGCATCGTCGCCTCACGCATCAAGGACCGGCTGCACCGCCCCACCTTTGTCTTTGCCGCCAGCCAGGCCGAGGGCAAGGCGCATGAGCTCAAGGGCTCGGGGCGCTCCATCCCCGGCTTTCACCTGCGCGATGCGCTGGACCTGGTGGCCAAGCGCCACCCCGATGTGCTGCTGCGCTTTGGCGGCCACGCCATGGCGGCGGGCTGCACCATCCTGGCCGAGCAGCTGCCGCGCTTTGAGGCCGCCTTTGCCCAGGTGGCGCAGGAATGGCTCACCGCCGCAACGCTGACGCGCTGCCTGCACACCGACGGGCCGCTGGAGCCGCAGTTTCGCCAGGCCAGCGCCGTGGAGCAGCTCAACCTGCAGGTCTGGGGCCAGGGCTTTGAGCCGCCCACCTTCAGCGAGGATATGGAAATCGTCTCGCAGCGCCTGGTGGGCGAAAAGCACCTCAAGCTGCAACTGCGCCACCGCGGCGATGTGGTCGATGGCATCTGGTTTGGCCGCACCGAGCCGCTGCCCAACTGGGCGCTGCTGGCCTTTCGCCTGGACATCAACGAATGGCGCGGCGAGCGCAAGGTGCAGTTTCTGGTCGAGGGCGCTGAGGGCTAGGGCGCCCGCGCGCCCTCCCGGGGATCAGAAGGTTTCCCAATCGTCCTCGGCACCGGTGGTCGCTGCCGGCGCATTCAGCTTGGGAGCAGGGGCCGCAGGGGCCGCTTTCGCGGTAGAGGGCGCTGCCTTCTCAGGTGCGGCGGCGGGCTTGCTGGTAGCCAGGGGCTTGGCTGCTGTGGACGCAGCCTTGGGTGCAGAGCGGGTGGCAGACGCTGCCGCTGTGCCCACACAGGCCGTGCTTTCTGCCGCGCCTGGGCGCTGGGGCGGCACGGCTGCCGGACGGGCCACCGCGTCGCTCCCGACGTTGAAGACCGACACCACCTGCGCCAGGCGCTGCGCCTGGTCGTTCATCGAGGCCGCAGCAGCACTGGCTTCTTCCACCAGGGCAGCGTTCTGCTGCGTCATCTGGTCCAGATTGGCCACCGCCTGGTTCACCTGGCCAATGCCGTCGCGCTGCTCCAGGCTGGAAGCGGTGATCTCGCCAATCAGGTCGCTGACGCGGCGCACGCTGCTGACAATGTCCTGCATGCTTTGGCCGGCCTGCTCCACCTGCTGGCTGCCCGCTTCGACGTTCTGCACGCTGGTGGTGATCAAGGCCTTGATCTCCTTGGCCGCTTCGGCACTGCGCTGCGCCAGCGAACGCACTTCACCAGCCACCACAGCAAAGCCACGGCCCTGCTCACCGGCGCGCGCTGCTTCCACGGCCGCGTTCAGCGCCAGGATGTTGGTCTGGAAGGCGATGCTGTCGATCACGCCGATGATGTCGCCAATCTTGCGGCTCGACTCGGTGATGTTCTGCATGCTGTGCACCACCTGTTCCACCACCGAACCACCCCGCTCAGCGGCCTGCGCGGCGGTGCTGGCCAGCTGGTTGGCCTGACGGGCTGTGTCGGCACTTTGCGTGACGGTGGCGGTCAGCTCCTCCATGCTGGCTGCAGTTTCCTGCAAATTCGAAGCCGTCTGCTCGGTACGTGCCGACAGGTCGTGGTTGCCGCTGGCAATCTCATGCGCTGCGGCCGAGACCGACTCCACGCCCGAGCGCACCTCGCCCACGACCTCGCGCAGCTTGGTGGCCATGTCGTTGAGGCTGCGCAGCAACTGGCCCAGTTCGTCGCGGCGGTCGTCATGCGCATGGACCGTCAGGTCCCCCGAGGCAATGGCATTGGCCAGCGCCACGGAGTGCTCCAGCGGCTGGGTGATGCTGCGCACCAGCCAGGCCGACAGCAGCAGCGCCAGCACCACCACCAGTACGACCACCACCACCCCCATGACCAGCGCCCGCTGGGTCAGCGCTTCGGACTCCTGGCGCACGGCTTCGCTACGCACTTGCTGGGACTGCACGAACTTGTCCAGCGCCTGCATATAGGCCGCAGCCTGCGGACGCAGGGTGCTCTCCACCAGCGCCGCCGCAGAATCCAGATCCCCGAACTTGCGCATGCCATCGGCCCGCTTGATGATCTCCAGGGTCTCCTGTCGCAGCGCCGCAATGCCCTGCATGGCCTGCTTCCCTTCGGGAGTCACCACCAGGGATTCCACCTGCTGTTGCAACTGCGTGATGGCCTGGGTGCTGGCGCTGGTTTCTTCGCCCAGACGCTGCGCCAGCTTCTGGTCGTCCGTCCCCATCTGCACCACCACCCGCTGGATGTCCTGCGCCACCATGCCGCGCCAGCGCTCCGCCAGGGTTACACGCACCTGGGTGCGTTCAAAGTCATTGAGGGTGCGATGGTTGAGATGTTGCACATACAGCAGCAAGCCCCCCAGCACTGCCGTCAGCACCACCACCAGACTCAGCACCAGGACCCACAGCTTGCGTCCCACCTTGACGTTGTTGAAATTCATAGAAACGGCCTTCCCATTCGGTTGAATACACCTGTCTCCCGTCGCTGTGGAGCTCCAGCTCCCGGACCCCAGCGACCCTCCCCCATGCCATGTGGTACGCGCACAGCTGCACGATCATTTTTTTCTCAAGCTTAAGTCATCTTCACGCATGGTTACATAAAAATACTGCATTCAACAGAAATACGTGCTGGATGCAACGCTCCGACATACGGGCAACACATGAAAAAACCGCTGCGTGCCCATGCATGCAGCGGTTCTGAATTGCGCAGGGCAGCCCGGCCCCATCCAGACTGCGTGCCGTTCCGTTCGCTCAGAAAGCTTCCCAATCGTCCTCTGCGCCGGCATTCGCTGCTGGCGAGGCCAGCTTGGGAGCTGCCGCCGAAGCGGCAGACGATGCCTTCGCAGAAGACGCAGTTTGAGCGGCTGCCGCGGGCTTGCCGGCGGCCAGGGCCTTGCTCGCTGCCGACACCACCTTGGGCGCAGCTTGGGCGGCAGACTGGGCTGCTGCACCCACGCGTGCCGCAGCCCCCGGTGAGCCAGGGCGCTGGGCCGGCGCTGCCGAGCGCACCACGCCGCTGCTGCCCACATTGAAGACCGACACCACCTGCGCCAGGCGCTGCGCCTGGTCGTTCATCGAAGCCGCAGCAGCGCTGGCTTCTTCCACCAGGGCAGCGTTCTGCTGCGTCATCTGGTCCAGATTGGCCACCGCCTGGTTCACCTGGCCAATGCCGTCGCGCTGCTCCAGGCTGGAAGCGGTGATCTCGCCAATCAGGTCGCTGACGCGGCGCACGCTGCTGACAATGTCCTGCATGCTTTGGCCGGCCTGCTCCACCTGCTGGCTGCCCGCTTCGACGTTCTGCACGCTGGTGGTGATCAAGGCCTTGATCTCCTTGGCCGCTTCGGCACTGCGCTGCGCCAGCGAACGCACTTCCGAGGCCACCACAGCAAAGCCACGGCCCTGCTCACCGGCACGTGCCGCTTCCACCGCCGCGTTCAGCGCCAGGATGTTGGTCTGGAAGGCAATGCCATCGATCACGCCGATGATGTCGCCAATCTTGCGGCCCGATTCGGTGATGTTCTGCATGCTGTGCACCACCTGTTCCACCACCGAACCACCCCGCTCAGCGGCCTGCGCGGCGGTGCTGGCCAGCTGGTTGGCCTGACGGGCTGTGTCGGCACTTTGCGTGACGGTGGCGGTCAGCTCCTCCATGCTGGCTGCAGTTTCCTGCAAATTCGAAGCCGTCTGCTCGGTACGTGCCGACAGGTCGTGGTTGCCGCTGGCAATCTCATGCGCTGCGGCCGAGACCGACTCCACGCCCGAGCGCACCTCGCCCACGACCTCGCGCAATCTGGCGGTCATGGTGTTCAGGCTGCGCAGCAGGTGGCCCAGCTCGTCGCGCCGGTCGTCGTGCAGCTGCACGGTCAGATCGCCGGCGGCAATGGTGTCGGCCAAGGCCACGGCACGATCCAGAGGCTGGGTGATGGAACGCACGATCATGCCTGCCAGAGCCACGCCAATCACCACCAGCACCAGGGAGACTCCACCCACCACCCAGTACGCCCGCAGGCGCTCTGCTGCCGCCTGGGCACGCACCTGCTCACGCATGCCTTCCAGAAACTGCACCAGTTCCTGCTGCGACTTGACGTACACATCCACGGCCGGACGCAGCTGCTGACGGGAAATCTTCAGTGCCTCCAGCATGGCACCGCGCTCGCGGGCTGCGGCGATGGCCGCCACCGCTTCCAGCGCCTTGTTGCGGTCGGCAGCCACCTTGGCCAGTATGGCGCGCTCCTGCGGCGTCTCGGCCATCTCTGTCACCTGCTTCTGCAGTTCGTTGATGCGTGCAATACCTTCCTTGGAGAGCTGGTTCATCTGCTCGATCAGCCCCACCTCCGTGGTGCTGGCGCCAACCACCACACGCTCCACGGTCAGTTCGGACAAGGCCTTCCAGCGTCCGGCCAGGTCGATGCGCTGCTCCAGTGCGACGCTGCGTGTGGCGGCCACGCTGTCCATGCGTTCCGCAAAAAACAGCAGCGCTGTCGCCAGAGCCAGCATGACTCCCATGCCGCCCAAAACCACGCCCCACAGCTTGGTGGCGACGGAAATGTTCTGTAGACGCATCGTTCCTCCCAGATGGTTGTCGTCCTTTTGCACACGCAGCATTACCTGTTAGAACGTGTGTACTTTTTTTACAAAGTGCCGAATTTACCCGCTTGCCCACCCCCTCCAGCCCACATACCCGTGTAGTGCCTGCATTTCTGCGGTTTTTGTTGTCAGGCAACGTGTTCCTGGCGCGTGTTGCCCGATGCTGGCATGCTGCGCACATGCCTTCTGCCTACTGCCGCCCCGATCTGCACTGCCATTCCACCTGCTCCGACGGCACCCTGCCCCCTACAGAACTGGCACACCACGCCCACGCTGCCGAGGTGGATCTGTGGGCGCTGACCGACCACGACGCCCTGGCCGGGCAGGCGGCAGCACGCGCCGCAGCCTGCGCGTTGGGGCTTGCCTGGGTCAGTGGCGTGGAGGTATCTGCCACCTGGGCCGAACGCACCATCCACATCGTCGGGCTGGGGGTGGATGTCCAGCACGCGCCACTACAGCAGATGTTGCAGGCGCACCGCGCCAGCCGTCAGCCCCGCGCACGCGCCATGGCGCAGCAGCTGGATGCGCTGGGCATTCCCGACAGCTATGCGGGCGCGCTGCGCCATGTGACGCATCCGGATCTGCTCTCACGCACGCACTTTGCGCGCTACCTGGTGGAGTGCGGACGCTGCCGCAGCGTGGCCGAGGTGTTTCGCCACTACCTGAGCGCCGGCAACCCCGGCTACGTACCCCCGCAGTGGACCAGCCTGACGCAGGTCGTGGCCCATATCCGTGCAGCCGGCGGCATTGCGGTGCTGGCCCACCCGGGGCGCTACCGGCTCACGCCACAGCAGGAGACGGCACTCTTCGATGCCTTTGGCGCAGCTGGCGGTCAGGCCCTGGAAGTGGCCACCAGCACGCACAGCCCCAGTCAGGTGCAGCACTATGCTGCCGTGGCACAGCAGCGCGGCTGGGCGGCTTCCTGCGGCAGCGACTTTCACAGCCCGCAGGAGTCGCGCCACAGCCTGGGACAGGTGCCCGCGCTGCCGGGCAGGCTGCAGCCGGTGTGGTCGTTGCTGGAACAGCACATTGCGGCATGAAGTCCCACCCAGCCCATCAGGCATGGCACTTCACTATCCACAGGTTTGTCTGCATAGCAGGGGCAACTCCACGACAATGGCGAATTTTGGAGCGTGCTTCTGCGCTCCTCAAGATTGCTCCATGGCCCAATACTTCGAGATTCACCCCGATAACCCCCAGCCGCGCCTGCTCAAACAAGCCGTGCTTCTGCTGCAAAAAGGCGGCGTGCTGGCCATTCCCACCGACTCCAGCTACGCCCTGGTGTGCCAGCTTGATGACCGCGATGCCGTGGAGCGCCTGCGCCGCATCCGCGGCGTGACCGACAAGCACCATCTGACACTGCTGTGCCGCGACCTGTCCGAGCTGGCCAACTACGCCACCGTGGACAACCGCCAGTTTCGCCTGATGAAGCTGGCCACCCCCGGCCCCTACACCTTCATTCTGGATGCCACGCGGGAAGTGCCCCGGCGCGTGAGCCACCCCTCGCGCAAAACCATCGGCCTGCGCGTGCCCAGCCACAAATGCACACAGATGCTGCTGGAGCTGATGGGCGCCCCCTTGCTGGCCACCACCCTGATCCTGCCCGAGCAGGACGAACCCCTGAACGACCCCGAGGAAATCCGCGAACACCTGGAGCGTCAGGTGGAGGGCATCGTCGATGCCGGTGCCTGCCCGCTGGAGGCAACCACCGTGCTGGATCTGACCACCATGGTGAACAACGGCACCCCCGTGGTGGTGCGTCAGGGTCGAGGCAGCCTCCAACCCCTTGGGCTGTAAGCCTTAAGATATCAAAAGAATAGCTTGCCACGCCCTGTCCATAAGGGCTTTGGCCGCTTTCACTCTTATTTTTTCGCTCTACTGCGCGGCAGCCCGCAGGCGGGCGGCAGACTCTGACAGAATTGGTTTCCTGTGGATATCGCTCAATTGATACAAACCGTTCTTGTATTTGCCTTGCCGGTGCTGTTCTCCATCACCGTGCATGAGGCTGCGCATGGCTATGCCGCGCGCTATTTCGGCGACCACACGGCCAGCATGCTGGGGCGCATCACGCTCAACCCGATCAAGCACATCGATCCCGTGGGCACCATCCTGATGCCGCTGCTGCTGTACTTCGCCACGTCCGGCGCCTTCCTGTTTGGCTACGCCAAGCCGGTGCCCGTCAACTTCGGCAACCTGCGCCACCCCAAGCGCGACATGATCTGGGTGGCACTGGCCGGACCGCTGTCCAACCTGCTGCAGGCGCTGTTGTGGCTGGCACTGTTCATCGTGCTGCTGGGACTGGGCGTGGAGGAGCGCTTCTTTGTGGAGATGGCACGCGCCGGGGTGCTGGTGAACTTGGTCATGTGGGCCTTCAACCTGTTTCCGCTGCCGCCGCTGGACGGTGGGCGCATTCTGGTGGGACTGCTGCCCTACCGTGCGGCCTACCAGATCTCGCGCGTGGAGCCTTACGGTTTCTTCATCGTCATGGCGCTGGTCATCTCAGGCATTGTCAGCAGCTACTGGCTGCGGCCGTTGATGCAGATCTCGCACGAATTCATCGCCCTGCTGCTGCGCCCTCTGATGCTTCTCTTCAGTTAACAACCACCCTATTGCACCCGACACCATGGCAACCACCCGATTCCTGACCGGTATCACCCCCTCTGGCACCCCGCACCTGGGTAACTACGCCGGCATGATGCGCCCGGCCCTGGCCGCCACACACACGCCAGGGGTGGAGAACTTCTACTTCCTGGCCGACTACCACGCCCTCATCAAGTGCCAGGACCCGGCGCGCGTGCACCGCTCGACCCTGGAGATTGCCGCCACCTGGCTGGCCTGCGGCCTGGACCCCGAGCGCGTGGTGTTCTACCGCCAGTCCGACATCCCTGAAATCCCCGAGCTGACCTGGTTTCTGACCTGCGTCACCGGCAAGGGCCTGCTCAACCGCGCCCACGCCTACAAGGCTGCCCAGGACAAGAACCATGAGGCCGGGCGCGACAGCGACGACGGCATCAGCGCGGGTCTGTTCATGTACCCGGTGTTGATGGCCGCCGACATCCTGATCTTCAACGCCCACAAGGTGCCCGTGGGCCGCGACCAGATCCAGCACATCGAGATGGCGCGCGACATTGCCTCCAGCTTCAACCACCTGTATGGCGAGCACTTCACCCTGCCCGAAGCGGTGGTGGAGGAAAGCGTGGCCACGCTGGCAGGCCTGGATGGGCGCAAGATGAGCAAGAGCTACGACAACACCATCCCGCTGTTTGCCCCCCGGGCGCAGCTGCAAAAGCTGATCAACACCATCGTCACCGACTCGCGCGCCCCCGGCGAGCCCAAGGAGGTGGAAGGCTCGGCCCTGTTCCAGCTCTACCAGGCCTTTGCCACACCCGAAGAAACCGAGGCCATGCGCCAGGCCTATGCCGATGGCATCGCCTGGGGCGAAGCCAAGCAGAAGCTGTTTGAGTGCATCGACCGCGAAATCGCCCCGATGCGCGCGCGCTACGAAGACCTGATGGCCCACCCCGAAAAGGTCGAGGCCGTGCTGCAGGCCGGTGCCAGACGCGCCCGTGCCCTGGCCACGCCCCTGCTGGCACGCCTGCGCAGCGCCGTGGGCCTGCGCAGCCTGGTCGATCAAGCCAGCGCCGGCAACACCTCCGGCAAGGCAGCCAGGGTGGCGCTACCCAGCTTCAAGCAGTACCGCGATCGCGATGGTCTGTTCTATTTCAAACTGGTCGATGCCCAGGGCCGGCTGCTGCTGCAAAGCACCGGGCTGCCGTCGCCCCAGCAGGCCGGTCAGTGCATTGCACAATTGCGCTCACAGGGTACCCAGGCACTGCCTGCCCTGCAAGCGCAATTGCAGCCGCTTGAAGGCGTCGAGCAGGCAGACATCCAGCAGGCATTGCAGCAACTCATGGATGCTGCCCAGTCCTGAGCACCACAAGTTGGAACCACACAGGAGATCATCATGCGTATTGCCATACTGGAGGACGATCCCCAGCAGCTGGAGATGATCAGCCAGGTAGTCGCCGCCATGGGACACACCTGCCAGGGCTATCCCACGGGGGCTGCGCTGCAAAAAAGCCTGCGTCGCGAAAGCTTCGACCTGCTCATCCTGGACTGGGAACTGCCCGACACCAGCGGACCCAACATTGCCACCTGGGTGCGTCAGGAGCTGCAGCTGGAGCTGCCGATCCTCATCGTCACCCTGCGCAGCGAGGAGGCCGACATCGTGCACGGCCTGACCCGCGGTGCCGACGACTACATGGTCAAGCCGCTGCGCGTGGCCGAGCTCAAGGCGCGCATCACCGCCTTGCTGCGCCGGGCCTACCCGGTCAGCACCGACGATGTGCAGCAGTTTGGCGACTACACCTTTGACCGCACCAGCCTGAGCGTGCAATTCAACGGCCAGACGGTCTCCCTGACGCACCGGGAATTCGCCCTGGCGCTGCTGCTGTTCCAAAACGCCGGGCGGCTGCTCTCGCGCGATCATCTGCGCGAGTCCGTCTGGGGACAGAATGCCGAAGTGCTCTCGCGCACGCTGGATACGCACATCTCGCGCCTGCGCCAGCAACTGCAACTGCGCCCGGGCGGCGCATACGCCATACTTGCCGTGTACGGCCTGGGCTACCGGCTGGATGCGCCCACGACCTGAGTCCAGCGGCCCCTGCAGGTCACCCGTTGCCACACAATCAGAAGAGAAGAGGCTGCCGATGCCTACCACTGCCCCTATCCCCTCCCGCCATCCCCTGGTGCGTGGCGCCTGCATCCTGGCCTGCATGATGCTGGGACTGGGCGCGCAGGCCCAGGAGGCTGCACCTGCTCAGCTGCCCACACTGGAGCACCGCATCCGCGTGGGCGATACGCTGGAGCAGCTGGCCCGGCGCTACCTGGGCGATGCCAGCCTGTGGCGGCAGCTGCAGGTACACAACCACAACATCGATCCCCTGCGCCTGCCCCCGGGCAATGTGCTGGAAATTCCCATGAACCTGCTGCGCAGCGCCAGCGCCAGCGTGGACTACGTGCAAGGGCGTGCCACCATCAGCCGCAGTGGCGACAGCAGCAAGGGCGTGGAGCGTGGCCAGGTTCTGCAGGAAGGCGACCAGCTGCAGCTGGACCCGGATGCCTTCGTCACCGTGCGCCTAGCCGACGGCTCGTCCGTGCGCGTGCAGGCCAACTCCGAACTGACGCTGCGCCAGCTGCGCCGCCGGGGCCGGGCCGGTAGCCTGCAATCGGTTCTGGAACTGCAGCAAGGCGGTGTGGAAGTCGATGTTCCCGGCCGGCGCGACGCTACCCGTACGCTGGACGTGCTCACCCCCGTGGCCGCCACCAGCGTGCGCGGCACGCGCTTTGAGGTGCAGGCCAGCGCCCAGGGCACAGCGGCGGCCGTGGAACGCGGCCGAGTGGTCATGGGTGCGCGCCAGCATCCGGACACGGCCCGCCCCCTGGCCGCCGGCTATGGCATGGCCGTGCGCACCGACGGTCAGGCCAGCGCCCCCACCCGACTGCTGCCCCCTCCCCCCACCCAGGATCTGCCCCGCCTGAGCGAAGACGCCCAGTGGCTGAACCTGCCCCTGCCTGCCGTGGCAGGCGCCCAGGCCTACCGCGTGCAGGTGATGGCCGACCAGGATGGTGCCCAGGTGCTGCGCACGGCCCTGGTCCAGGGGACCAACGCCCGCTTTGCCGCCGTGCCGGATGGGCAATACTGGGTGCAACTGCGCGCGGTGGACGAACTGGGCATTGCCGGCCGCAAGGCCCTGGCGCCGCTGCGCGTCAAGGCCCACCCCGTTGCCCCCCTGCCGCAGGCGCCCGCTCCTGACGCCGTCAGCAGCGCTGGCGCCACCGAGCTGCTGTGCACGCCTGTGGCCGATGCGCAGGCCTACGTACTGCAAATCGCCCCCCTGACCGATGGGCAAATGCCTGCCAGCGCCGACTTCCAGCAACCTGCACTCCAGGCACAGGACAGCCGCGAATGCCGCCTGGATGTGGCGGCCCTGCCTCCCGGGCGCTACGCCTGGCGCACGGCCAGCGTACGCTGGGTGGATGGCGTGCGTGACCAAGGCCCCTATCTACCCCCTCTGGGATTGACGCTGGCCACCCCGCCCAAAGCCCCCGGCGCCGACGATCTGCAGGTGCAGAGCCACCACGGCATCAGTACCCTGTACTGGCCCGACGCTGCCGGTCAGCGCTACCACCTGCAGGCCCTGGCGCACGCGCAGGACGACACCCCGGCGCTGGACCTGTGGCTCGACCGCGCCCAGTGGACAGCCAGCGGCCTGCCCGCCGGCACCTGGCAGGTACGCATCCAGGTACAGGATGCCAGCGGCCTGCTCAGCGCCTTCTCCCCCGCCCGCCAGGTGCAGATCCTGCCCCTGGTGCACGATGGCAGCGGTCAGGTGGTCGGCACGGGCACAGGTCTGGGGCTGGAGCTGGACTATTAAAAACAGAGCTGGTTGCGCTCATACAGCGTGGATTTCAATACTCCACTCACCTGAAAGCTTTATCTGGAAAGCGCCAGAAGCTACGTAAAATAGAGCATGCCAGCATCGTCCCATCCCTACCAGCGCCGCACCTCCCCGCCCATCTGGCGCCAGTGGCTGCTGCTTGGCTTGGTCCTGGGCGGCCTGGTGCTGTGGCTGAGCCAACCCGGACAAATCCCGCGCGCCAATGCCTGGCTGCAGGACTGGGCCACGCGCTGGCACAGCCGCTCTGCCGCACCCGAGGTGGTGCTGGTACTGGTCGATGACCGCAGCATCGCCACCATTGGCCGCTGGCCCTGGCGCCGCGCCCTGCACGCGCAGATGGTGCAGCACATCAGCGCCGGCCAGCCGCAATCCATTGCGCTGGACTTTCTGTTCACCGAAGAAGACCTGGACTACCCCGCCGACGACCTGCTGCTGGCCCATGCCATGCAGGACAGCGGCCGTGTGGTGCTGCCCATCTCCACGGCCAATGGCACCAACTCCGTTTACCTGCCCATTGCCCCGCTGGCCGAAGCCGCTGCCGCGCTGGCCCACAGTCGGATACCGCACGACCCCGACGGCAACGTGCGCCGCTTTGCGCCCTGGCTGCACACCCCATCCGCCTCCTGGCCGCACATGGCGCTGGCGCTGCCCTGCGTGGAGCGCCCCCAGCTGCCCCTGTGCCAGCCGCCCGACAGCAGCAGCACCGACACTTCCTGGCTCCACACCCAGCACCCGCACATCGGCTTTGCCAGGCGCCAGCCCAGCTTTACGCACTACAGCTACATCGACGTGCTGCAGGGCCGCATCCCGGCCAGCGCCTTTCGCAACAAGCACGTGCTGATCGGCGCCAGCGCCACCGGTCTGGCCCAAACCCACGCCACCCCCAGCGCCCCCGGCCAACCCAGCATGAGCGATGTGGAGCTGATGGGCCACATCCTGCACGGCATCCTGCAGGGCAGCCACCTGCACAGCGCCCCCACCTGGGTGAACCAGACGTTCAACCTCGCCGTTGTGCTGGCGGGCCTGCTGGCCCTGCTGTGGCTGGGGCCGTCGGCCGCGCTGCTGGCCTGCCTGGGGCTGGGCCTGCTCACGCTGGCGGCCAACCTGGTCGCCCCCATGCTGGGCTGGGTGCTGCAACCTGCGGCCGCGCTGCTCGGACTGATCAGCGCCTACCCGCTCTGGAGCTGGCGCCGCCAGACGGCGGCACTGCGCTTTCTGCAGCAGGAAATGAAAGCCCTGCAGGCCCAGGGCATGACCCTGGAAGCCCTGGGCGACGGCGCCAAAGGCGCGAAGGACTTCGTCCAGCAACGCATCACCGTGGTGGAGCTGGCCCTGCAGCAACTGCATCAGCTGCAGGCGCAGCGCGAACAGGCCATGCGCTTCATCTCACACGACATCCGCGCGCCCATCGGCGCCATCCTCACCAGTGTGGAAATGGAGCGCAACTTTGGCCCCACACCCGACGCCCCGCCCTTGCTGGAGCGCGTGGAGCGCCACGCACACAGCGCACTGCGCCTGGCCGACGACTTCGTGCACCTGGCGCGCAGCCTGGAGCAGCCCTCGCAACAGCGCGCGCCGGTGGAGCTGGGGCTGCTGATCGATCAGGCGCTCGATGACGTCTGGGCCATGGCCACGACCCACCGCATCCGCCTGCACTGGCAGGCACAGGAACAGGAAGCCTTCACTCTGGGGGATGCCAGCCAGCTGCGCCGCGCCCTGGTGAACCTGCTGACCAATGCCATCAAGTACAGCCCACAAGAGACCGATGTGGACGTGCAGCTGCAACTGCACGACGGGCACTGGCACATCAGCGTGCGCGACCAGGGCCACGGCATCGACGAGCAGGAGCTGCCCCACCTGTTTACCCCCTTTGCACGCCAGAAGCGCCACGAGGGTGGACCGGTTGCCGGTATCGGCCTCGGCCTGGCCTATGTGGCCACCGTCGCGCGCCAGCATGGCGGGCAGATCCAGGCCCGCAACCACCCGGAAGGCGGTGCCGAATTTGTGCTGCAGCTACCCTCCGCCACGCCCCCTGATCAGGCCTGAGGCCAACTGCCCGGGCTGCACACCCAACCGATCACGAGCGCGCGAAAAAGCCCCAGAGCCATAAGACTCTGGGGCTTGTCGTTTGGTGCGGCTGGCAGGAATCGAACCCACGACCCCTTGGTTCGTAGCCAAGTACTCTATCCAGCTGAGCTACAGCCGCGAAAGACGCAATTCTATACGGTTTTTTCCACCCAGGACGGAGAAAACCAGGATTTTTCATAAAAAAACGCAAAATTTCCATATACCATCTGCGTCTGCAGCTATCAGCACGATAGCAATGCGGAGGCGTCGCAGACGCAGAAGTAGTGAGAGATCGTGGTTCGTCGCAAGAAAAACAGCAAGAACAACAACAAAAACAGCAACCTCCTGGCACCAGCGCGCACGTGGAAGAAGTTCGGCGCTGGCGTGGCACTTGGCCTGATCCTGGGCGCGGGGGCGCTCCTCTCCACCCCCCAGGCGCTGCAGACATACCTGCCGGGCCAGGCCGCCACCTCCCTGCGCACGCTGACGACTTGGGTGCACGACCTGCAGCGGCACAGCCAGCCCTGGCTGCAGCACCTGCAGGACTGGCTCGCACACGACAGCGCCCAGGCGCAGCTGCCCACATCACACACCGGGGCACGCAGCAGCGACTTTGCCGCCTGCAGCGACCAGTTCCCCCAGCAGCAGCCCCTGCATGTGAGCAGCATCAGCCAGCAGTGGGCGCCACTGGCGTTGTGCACCGATGCCTTTGCCGTGCTGTATTCGGGCTACAGCAAGACCCCGCTGGTGGTGGTCGAGCGTCTCAACCGCACCCGCCTGCAGCAGGCGGCCACCATCGAGCGCAGCGACCAGTTTTACGCCGATCCGCGCATCCCCGCGCCGCTGCGCGCCGAACTGTCCGATTACCGCGGCAGTGGCTTCGACCGTGGCCACCTGGCTGCTGCGGCCAACCAGCCCACGGCCAAGGCCATGCAGGCATCGTTTGCACTGAGCAACATCGTGCCCCAGGACCCCACGCACAACCGCCAGCCCTGGGCCAAGCTGGAGGCCGACACCCGCAAATACGTGCAGCGTGCTGCAGGCGATGTGTTTGTCTATACCGGCGTGCTGCACGAAGGGCCCAGGCTGACCATCGGACCCAACGGCGTGCACGTGCCCAGCCATTTGTTCAAGCTGGTGTATGACGCGCACACCCAGCGCGCCTGGGCGCACGTGCTGCCCAACCAGGCCAATGCGCGCGTGGGCCGCCCGCTGGATTACCCCAGCTTTGTCCAGCGCACGCAGTGGCATCTGCTGGCCGGGTTGCCCGTGCGGGGTGTCGATTGAGCGCCTGACAGCGCCGGTTGCAGCAACGAAAAAGGCAGCCGGTGCGGCTGCCTGATGCGTGCCCCCTATGACCAGCCCCAGGGCGGGCGGCGGGCGTTACTGCTCGGCGGCCATTTCCTCGTCCGAGCGCAGACGGACGTGCAGCCAGAAGCCCTTGGGCTCTCCGGCCTTGACCAGCTTGGAAATCACCTTGACGCGATGCGCCTGCGGCATGGGAATGTTGTAGTGCTTGGGCATGCTCAGGATGGACTCGTGGCTGGGCATCTTCCAGTACTGGTCGTAGCTGGCCTGGTAGGCCACTTCCTCGCACAGGCCGATGCGCTCGATCTCGGCACGCTGCTCGGCCTTGAGCTCGGTGCCGCCAGCCTGGCCCAGGCCGGCCACCACCATCAGCGTCTGGGTGGTGGGGGGAATGTGCAGCCACAGGTCACGCTGCACCGGGGCAGCGTCAGCGGCCTGACCAGGTACACGGGCTTGATAATTGTCGCCCGGGCGCCCCATGTAACGCCGGGGCGCACCCTCGGCAGGGGTGTCCTGGGCGAGAGAGGGGTCAGCGGGAGAGGATGGGTTCAAGGTACTCACTACGGTGTCTTTCCAACAATGGCCGCCAACTGCAGCCAATGCTGCAATATGGTCCAAGCCCGCTATTGTGGCAAATCTTGCGCCTTTCGTGCTCCTGCGCGCGATGATGCAGCCACAATCCACTGCACAAACCAGCAAGAACCGGCAAGGAAACACCCACTTTCCACCCACCGGCGCAGCTGCCGGCCCTGCGCAGCCAAGGCCATGGCTACACTGCCATGGTGCCCATGAAAGGAAACACCCCATGCTGCAACCGCACTCCAGGCTCCTGACCCTGTGCGCCCTGCTGGGTGCCGCACTGGCAGGCCCCAGCGTCCAGGCAGACACCGTCGCCGTGGCTGTGGCGGCCAACTTCACCGCCCCCATGCAGGAGATCGCTGCCGCCTTTACCCAAGACACCGGCCACACGGCTGAGCTGTCCTTCGGTGCCACGGGCAAGTTCTACGCCCAGATCGCCCACGGCGCGCCGTTTGGTGTGCTGCTGGCGGCCGACGCCACCACCCCGCAAAAAATCGCCGCCGAAGGTCTGGGCGAGGATGCCAGCCGCTTTACCTACGCCATCGGCCAGCTGGTGCTGTGGAGCAGGCAGCCCGGCTACGTCGATGCCAGCGGTGACGTGCTCAGGAGCGGCAGCTGGACGCACATTGCCATCGCCAACCCCAAGCTGGCGCCCTACGGGGCAGCGGCCATGCAGACGCTGGACAAGCTCGGGCTCACCGCCGCCGTGCTGCCGCGTGTGGTGCAGGGGGAGAACATCGGCCAGACGTACCAGTTTGCCGCCTCAGGCAACGCCCAGCTGGGCTTTGTGGCGCTGTCGCAGGTGATGCAGCACGGGCAGCTCACCGCAGGCTCGGCCTGGGTGGTGCCAGCCGGGCTGCATGCGCCCATTCGCCAGGATGCCATTCTGCTCAAGGGCGCAGAGCACAACCCTGCCGCCAAGGCCCTGCTGGACTATCTGCGCGGCGACAAGGCGCGCGCCATCATCCGCTCGTATGGCTATGCTTTCTAGAGCTTGATCCGCTCGCTCTTCCTTGTTTTTACCCACATTCATAGCCAAAACCCTTTATTCATCAGCGCAAGCAGCTATTTTTATTGATCCATTTGCCGTGGAGCTTCCCTTCTTCAGCCCCCAGGACTGGCAGGCCATTGCCCTGACCCTCAAGCTGGCCAGCGTGACCACCGCCTTGCTGCTGGTGCTGTGCACGCCGCTGGCCTGGTGGCTGGCGCACACGCGCTCGCGCTGGCGTGCGCCGGTGGGGGCTGTGGTGGCGCTGCCGCTGGTGCTGCCGCCCACGGTGATCGGTTTTTATCTGCTGGTCTTCATGGGCCCCAATGGCCCGCTGGGCGCGCTGATGGACAGCCTGGGCTGGCAGCGCCTGCCATTCACCTTTGGCGGGCTGGTGATCGGCTCGCTGATCTATTCCCTGCCCTTTGCCGTGCAGCCGCTGCAACGCGCTTTTGAAGCGCTGGGCCGCCGTCCGCTGGAAGTGGCCGCCACCCTGGGCGCCGGGCGCTGGGACACGTTCTGCAACGTGGTGCTGCCGCTGGCGCGCCCCGGCTTCATCAGCGCGGGCGTGCTCAGCTTTGCGCACACGGTGGGCGAGTTTGGCGTGGTGCTGATGCTGGGCGGCAACATCCCGGGCGTCACGCGCGTGGTCTCGGTGCAGATCTACGACCATGTGGAGGCCATGGAGTACGCGCAAGCCCACCATCTGGCCGCAGGCATGGTGGCCTTCTCCTTCGTGGTACTGGTGCTGCTGCACTGGCTGCAACCCAGGCAGGCGCGCCTATGACCATGAGCCAGGACAGCCGCCTGCGCATATGCCTGCAACTGCAACGCCCCGGTTTTGCGCTGGATGTGGACCTGCACCTGCCCGGGCGGGGCGTGACCGCGCTGTTTGGCCCCTCGGGCTGCGGCAAGACGACCTGCCTGCGCGCCATCGCCGGGCTGGAGCGCGCGCGCGGTCTGGTCCACATCAACGGCCACATCTGGCAGGACGATGCCCTGCGTCAGTGGCTGCCCACGCACCAGCGCGCGCTGGGCTATGTGTTCCAGGAAGCCAGCCTGTTCGACCACCTGAATGTGCGCGCCAACATGGAGTTTGGCCTCAAGCGCACACCGCTGGCGCGCCGACGTGTCTCGCTGGAGCAGGCCGTCGAGCTGCTGGGCCTGGAGCACCTGTTGCCGCGCATGCCGCAGACGCTGTCCGGCGGCGAGCGCCAGCGCGTGGCCATTGCGCGCGCCCTGGCCACCAGCCCGCAACTGCTGTTGATGGACGAGCCCCTGTCGGCCCTGGACGGCGCGCGCAAGGCCGAGGTGCTGCCCTACCTGGAGCGCCTGCAACGCCAGCTCGACATCCCGCTGCTCTACGTCAGCCACGCACACGAGGAAGTGGCCCGCCTGGCCGACCATGTGGTGCTGCTGCACGCCGGGCATGTGACCGCCCAGGGCAGCGCCAGCAGCGTGCTCAACCAGCATGCCCAGGACGAGGGGGTCCCCAGCACCGTGCTGGACGCCCAGCTCACCGCCCACGACGAGCAGGACTGTCTGAGCACCGCCAGCTTTGCCGGTGGCGCGCTGCTGCTGCCCAATGCCCTGCACCTGCCGCTGGGCAGCCGCGTGCGCCTGCGCGTGCAGGCGCGTGATGTCAGCCTGAGCCTGCAACCGCTGGCACACACCAGCCTGCTCAACACCCTGCCCGCCCAGGTCGTCAGCGTGCACGCAGCCAGCCCCGGCCATGCGCTGGTGCGTCTGCAACTGGCCGGGGACAACCCGGATGCCCTCCTGCTGGCCAGTGTGAGCAGCCGCTCGGCACGCCAGCTGGGGTTGGCACCAGGGCTGGCGGTGTATGCCCACCTCAAGAGCATGGCACTGCTGGGCGGCTGACCGCACGGCCCCTGGCCTGCCCCTATCATCGGGCGCCATGTCCTGCCCTGTTCCCTCCCCGGACGCCCCCACCCTGGCGGCCACGCAACGCATCCAGCCCGAGCTCCACCATCTGCACCAGCCCGGCAGCCCCCTGTCGTGCACCCTGGCCAGCGAAGTGCCGGTAGCGCTGGTATTCAACGGCATCTCCCACGCGGTGCTGATGGCCAGCCCGGGCGATGCGGCCGAGCTGGCGCTGGGCTTTGCGCTGACCGAGGGCATCATCGACAGCGCCGACGATTGCTACGACCTGGAAGTACACACCGTCGGTGCCGCCGACGCAGGCCTGCCCGCTGGCATCGATGCTCTGCAAGTGCAATTGCAGATTGCCGCGCGCTGCTTCATGCGCCTGAAGGACCGGCGCCGCAGCATGAGCGGGCGCACCGGCTGCGGCGTCTGCGGTGTGGAAAGCTTTGCCGCGCTGGATCTGGACTGCCCGCCCCTGCCTGCCCACCCGTGGCTGGCGCAGGTGGATGTGCAGACGGTGCTGCGCGCCATGGATGCGCTGCGCGACCGCCAGACCCTGCACCAGACCACACGCGCCACGCACGCTGCAGCCTGGGTGGATCTGCACGGGCAGATCCTGCATGTCATGGAAGACGTGGGCCGCCACAACGCGCTCGACAAACTGGTGGGGCTGCTGGCCCAGCGCAGGCAGCTGCAGCAGCCGGGTTTTGCCCTGCTCTCCAGCCGGGGCAGCCACGAACTGGTACGCAAATGCGCGCGCGTAGGCATTGCCGCGCTGGCCACCGCATCGGCCCCCACCCACATGGGCATGCGCATGGCCGAACTGACGGGCCTGCGCCTGTGGGGGCTGTGCCGCAGCCCGCAAGCGCTGCTGTATGCGCCCGGCAGCGGCCAGGCACCACTGGCGGGCAATGCCACCGGTAGCCCGGGCAACGGGGCAACTTCGTAGAATCGCCGGTTTTTCTCAGCGCCCAGTGGCGCTGCTCACAGCCTCTGGATATACACCATGACCGCTTCCGCCCCCACCAAAAAAGTCTTTATCAAAACCTTTGGCTGCCAGATGAACGAGTACGACTCGGACAAGATGGCCGATGTGCTGAACGCCGCCGAAGGCTATGAACCCACGGACAACCCCGACGAAGCCGACCTGATCCTGTTCAACACCTGCTCGGTGCGCGAAAAGGCCCAGGAAAAAGTTTTTTCCGACCTGGGCCGCGTCAAGCACCTGAAAGAAAAAGGCGTGCTCATCGGTGTGGGCGGCTGCGTTGCCAGCCAGGAAGGCGAAGAAATCATCAAGCGCGCGCCCTATGTGGACGTGGTGTTTGGCCCCCAGACCCTGCACCGTCTGCCGGAATTGCTCAAGGCGCGTGAGGCCAAGGCCCGGCCGCAGGTGGACATCTCCTTCCCCGAGATTGAGAAATTCGACCACCTGCCCCCGGCGCGCGTGGAAGGTGCCTCGGCCTTTGTCTCCATCATGGAAGGCTGCTCCAAGTACTGCAGCTACTGCGTCGTGCCCTACACCCGGGGCGAGGAAGTGAGCCGCCCGTTCGAGGACGTGCTGGTGGAAATCGCCGGCCTGGCCGACCAGGGGGTCAAGGAAGTGACGCTGCTGGGCCAGAACGTCAATGCCTATCGCGGCAGGATGGGCGATACCGCCGAGATCGCAGACTTTGCCCTGCTGCTGGAATACGTCGCGGAAATCCCCGGCATCGAGCGCATCCGCTTCACCACCAGCCACCCCAACGAGTTCACCCCGCGCCTGATCGAGGCCTACGCCAGGATCCCCAAGCTGGTGTCCCACCTGCACCTGCCCGTGCAGCACGGCTCCGACAAGATCCTCATGGCCATGAAGCGCGGCTACACCGCTATGGAATACAAGAGCACGGTGCGCAAGCTGCGCGCCATTCGCCCCGATATGGCGATGAGCTCGGACTTCATCGTGGGCTTTCCCGGCGAGACCGAAGAAGACTTCCAGAAGATGATGAAGCTGATCCACGACATCCGCTTCGACAACAGCTTCAGCTTCATCTTCAGCCCCCGCCCCGGCACCCCCGCCGCCAACCTGCACGACGACACACCGCACGATGTCAAGCTGCGCCGCCTGCAGGAGCTGCAGGCCGTGATCAACCAGAACATCAAGGACATCAGCATCGAGCGCGTGGGCACGGTGCAAAAGCTGCTGGTCGAGGGCTACAGCAAGCGCGACAACGGCGAGCTGATGGGCCGCACCGAGTGCAACCGCGTGGTCAACTTCCCCGGCCATGCGCGCCTGATCGGCCAGATGGTGGACGTGAGAATCACCGAAGCCATGACCTACACCCTGCGCGGTGAGGTGCTGATTCAGGATTGAGAACGGAGGGCCACACCCGCCGCGCGCTCATCCCAAAGCAGCATGGCCCCACTTCTTCAAAGGAGAGGAAGTGGGGCCGTGCTGCTTTGTTGCTTACTGGTCAGGACTCGTCGTCCAGATCCTCATGGTGCTGCGGCACCGCCTGAGTGAAGGCGCGCGTCCTCCAGGCCAGATAGATCAGACCCAGCGCACCCCAGGCCAGGCCGGAGTACAGCGAGGTATCCTCCACCTCCAGCCACAGCGCACCGATGCAGATAAAGCCCAGCACCGGCACGATCACATAGTTCCACAGATCGCGCGGCGACTTGTAGCATCCTTCCTGGACGGCATAGGAAAAGATCACCGACAGGTTCACAAAGCTGAATGCCGTCAGCGCGCCAAAGCTGATCAGCGCCACCACGTATTCCAGGCTCAGGAAACCGGCCAGCAGCGCCACCGCACCCACCAGCAAGATGTTGTTGGCCGGCGTGATCGAACGCGGGCTGATGCGGCCAAAGAAGCTCTTGGGCAGCACACCATCGCGGCCCATCACAAACAGCAGGCGCGAGACACCTGCGTGTGCGGCAATGCCCGAGGCCATCACGGTGACGATGGCAAAGGTCAGCACCACCGACTGGAACAGCGAGCCACCCACCAGCAGCAGGATTTCGGGCTGGGTTTCGTCGATGGCCTCGAAGTACTGCGCCGGATCGCCCACAAAGTACAGCTGCAGGAAGTAGGTGCTGAAGATGAACACCAGCCCGGAAATCAGCGCCGTCAGAAAGATGGCGCGCGGCAGCGTGCGCTTGGTGTCCTTGGTCTCTTCGGCCAGGGAGCTGAGCGAATCAAAGCCCGTGAACGAGAAGCACAGAATCGTCGCCCCGGTGATCAGCGCGCCAATCTCAGTGCCCTCGCTCCAGAAGGGCGTGAAGCTCCACAGGCCGGAAGCGCCTTGCGTGGCAATGTCGCCCAGCGCGTTCTGCCCGGCGCTGAGCTTGCTGTACACCAGATAGGTGAAGACGCCGATGACCAGCAACTGCACAAACACAATCGTGCTGTTGAAGTTGGCCACAAAGCGCACCCCCCGCAGGTTCACACCCACCATCAGCGCAGTCAGCGAAAACACCCACACCCAGGAGTTGATCGAAGGGAACATGGCCGTCAGATAGATGTTGGCCAGCAGGATGTTGACCATCGGCGAGAGCAGATAGTCCAGCAGGGATGACCAACCCACCATGAAGCCAACGCCCGGGTGGATGGCCTTCTGGGCATAGGTATAGGCAGAGCCGGAGGAAGGGTAGCGCCGAATCATGGCCCCATAGCTCAGCGAGGTGAGCAGCACCGCCATCAGTGCGACCAGATAAGAGGTTGGAACGTGCTGCAGGCTGTCACGCGAGACCATGCCGAACGTATCAAGCAGCGTCATGGGCTGGATATAGGCCAGACCGATGATGATCACGTGCCACATCAACAGAGTCTTGTGCAGCCGGGCTGCCGGGGCTGGAGCGAAGGTTGGAGGCAAGATGGCTTCCTTGACGGTGAAAGAGGGGGCAAAAAAAAGGACGCCATTATCGTGAAGATGGGCGGCTTGCTTCACCGCCCACTTCGAGAAGCACCTCGTCTTGCTTGTCGTTGGCGGATGTGGGGTCGCATGAAAGCTGTTTGCACGCTGGCAGGGATGGCGGCAGGTCGCGCCTGCCTTGTCCAAGACTCTGGCGGATTGACCATGCGCAAGCGCCTGCATTCGCCCTTGCATCCCACAGAAAAAACAAAACCCCACTATCGAATGGATAGCAGGGTCTCCTTGTGTGGTCTGGTAGGGCGTGTTGGACTTGAACCAACGACCAAGGGATTATGAGTTTGTCGCCAACGCCCTATATCCAGGGAAATTAAACACTTACGAGCGTAGGCTGGCGAACAAAAAAGCAAGCCAGGTTAGTAGCTGGGCGTAGCTGAGCGAAAGGGGAAGAACTACGCGCTGTACCGCTGTCGCACCTCATTCCTACCCCTGTCAGCCGTTTAGGTTGTTGTCCCGTGACGCGACAACGACCATGCCGACGACAACGCCTCAGCCTGCCTGAGCACTGTCTGCACGGCGGCATCCTGCAGATCAGGCGGATAGCCATACCGGCGCAGGATGCGCTTGACCAGCACCCGCATGCGGGCGCGGGCCGATTCCCGGTGTGCCCAGTCCACCGTCACGTTCTCGCGCAGGCTCATCAGCAGCTCGTGGGCGATCACCTTGAGCTGGTCGTCGCCCATCACCTGCACCGCGCTTTCGTTCTCGGCCAGGGCGTCGTAGAAGGCGATTTCTTCGTCCGACAGTCCGGACTCTTCGCCCCGCTGGCGCGCCGCGCGGATGTCCTTGGCCAGTTGGATCAGTTCCTGCAGCACCTCGGCGGTGGTGATGGCGTTGGCGTGGTAGCGGGCCACCGCATCCTCCAGCCGCTCGGAGAACGCTTTGGTCTGCACCACGTTGGCCTTGCTGCGCGAGCGGATGCCGTTGTTGATGAGCTTGCGCAGGGCTTCCAGCGCCAGGTTCTTCTTCTCCATCTGCTGCACCTCGGCCAGGAACTCGTCCGAGAGGATGGAAATGTCCGGGCTCCTGAGCCCGGCGGCCTGCAGGATGTCCACGATCTCGGTGGACACCACGGCGCGGCTGACGATCTGCTGGATGGCCAGCTCGCGCTCCTGCGGGGCCACGCCCGGTCCGGTGCCGCTCTTGACCAGTGCGGCACGGATGGCCTGGAAGAAGCCGACCTCCTCGCGGATTTGCTGGGCCTCGTCAGAGGCAGACGCCAAAGCGTACGCTTTGGACAAGGCGAGCACGGCGTCCTGGTAGCGGCGGTGGGCGTTCTTCTTGCCTTCTTTGGTTGTCTCCTTGGCCGCCAACTGTTGCTGCAGGTCCAGAATCCATTCGATGGCGCCAGCCATCATCGCTAGGCGCTCCTGTGGCGTACCATTCAGTGCGATGCGGTAGTCAAAGCCGTGGAACATGTCGCGCACGACCTCGTACTTCTCCAGCATCACCGCGATAGCCTCGGCCTCGTCGATGCCGGTGTTTTCCCGGTCCTTCGGCGAGTACTGCGCCAACGCCGACTTCAGGTTCTGCGCGATGCCGATGTAATCCACGATCAACCCGGCGGGCTTGTCACGGAACACGCGGTTGACGCGCGCAATCGCCTGCATCAGGCCGTGGCCGCGCATCGGCTTGTCCACGTACATGGTGTGCATGCAGGGCGCGTCGAAGCCGGTCAGCCACATGTCGCGCACGATCACCAGCTTGAGCGAATCCTTGGGGTCGCGGGCACGCTTGGCCAGCAGGTCGCGCCGTGCCTTGTTGCCGATGTGCGGCTGCCATTCCTGCGGGTCGCTCGCCGCCCCCGTCATCACGATCTTGACCACGCCGCCGTTGTCGTCCGGGCTGTGCCAGTCCGGCCGCAATTTGACGATCTCGTTGTAGAGCGCCACGCAGATGCGCCGGCTCATGCACACCACCATGGCCTTGCCGTCCAGCGCGGCCACGCGGTTCTCGAAGTGCTGCACGATGTCGGCTGCAACCTGCCGCAGGCGCTTTTCCGCACCCACCAGCGCCTCGATGGTGGCCCACTTCTGCTTGACACGCTCGCGGGCCGGCTCCTCTTCGTCTTCGAGGATGTCCTCGATCTCGGTGTCGATCTTCGGCTTCTCGTCCTCGTCCAGTTCCAAGCGCGCCAGGCGGGATTCGTAATAGATCGGCACCGTGGCGCCGTCTTCCACCGCGCGGCTGATGTCGTAGATGTCGATGTAGTTGCCGAACACCGCCGGCGTGTTGACGTCGTCCGCCTCGATAGGCGTGCCGGTGAAGCCGATGAAGGAAGCGTTCGGCAAGGCATCGCGCATGTACTTGGCAAAGCCATAGGAAATGGCGCCCGTCTTCGCGTCCACCCTGGCCCTGAAGCCGTACTGGCTGCGGTGCGCCTCGTCGGCGATGACGACCACGTTGCGGCGGCTGGTCAGCGGCTCCGTGACTTCGCCGAACTTCTGCAGGGTGGTGAAGATCACGCCGCCCGATGCCCGGTTGAGCAGCGCCTGCAGGTGCTCGCGGCTCTCGGCCTGCACCGGCGTCTGCCGGATCAGATCGCGGCACATCGAAAAGGTGGCGAAGAGCTGGTCGTCCAGGTCGTTACGGTCGGTCAGCACCACCAGCGTCGGGTTCTCCA
>CAMZGS010000006.1:0-70000 GCA_947306475.1 uncultured Comamonas sp. | reverse complement strand
ATCCTTTTTCGGCTTTAACGGCGACCTTGGGTCGTCAAGCTCGTCAATGATCACGCGACAGACGCACTCCACGATTCCCTTTGCCGCATCAATTGAGGCATCGCTTTCGTTTTCAAGGCTCGCCTGCAACGCCTCAAATGTGTGCTGGAGCATCGGCGCATCGCGCCAATGAGCACAAGCCTCACGAATACCAGGGAACCAATCGAAGCTCATGGCGCCGCTCCGACGACAATGCCTTCAGCATCCGACACCCGCAGTTCGCCGGAGATCAGCTTGGGCAGTAGTGTGTCGCGGAGTTGGGCGAGGGTGCGGGATTGCTGATAGTTGCGCACGAACTGTTCGAAAAGCGGAGCAATGACCGCGTCAAACTCTTGCATTCTCTCTTGTGGCGCAACGGCAATCCGGGCGTCAGTTAGATGCTTTCGCTGAATATGGCCCATCGTTGTCGCCTTGCCGGCAGCGATTGCACGAAATGCCGGCAAATGATGCCGCGTCGCGAAGAAATAAAACCACTTCGGGACCTTGTCTGACGTCACCTTGAACAAATGCTGATTCAAAGCGCCCGGCCCACCGTTCCATACCTCGACCTCCAGCGAGCCGGACCATGAAAACAGCACGTCACCATCGGCAACCACATACTCCGGTCTGATTCGAGCGCTGGCCCTGTCCGCCCCATTCGTATTACCGGCGCGTAGTTGCGCAATCTTGATGACTGGCAGAAATTCTTCTTCGCTTTCGGGAGGAAACTTCTGCAGTGCAAGGCCGTTTAGATAGTTCGCAATCGAATCCAGCGAACACATTTCCCACCCCTCCGGAACCTCCCCCAGCTCGGATTCGACGAGACGGTCGGGGAAGAGGTCGTAGAGGTGGGCGGGCAGGCCGGGGAGGGATTGGCCGCGCTGCCAGCGGCCTTCCATCTTGGCGCGCACGGGTTCGAAGTCCACGAACCACGCCTTGAACAGGGCGCGGGCCATGGCTTCCAGCGTTTCGTTCTGCTTGCGGTTGAGTTCGATCTTGTCGTCCAGCGTGCCGAGGATGTGGGCGATGGCGCGTTGCTCGTTAATAGGCGGTAGCAAAAATTTGAAATCTGCTAGGGCGCCCTTGTCGCCACGTGGCATTTTTGCACCTTTCGATGTTCGAACACTCAGCTCAGTAAACCGCTCCCAGCGACAAATATGATGCAGGTAATCTTGCGCTAAGACCTCCTCATTCGCGGATCGGAAGACCAGAACATCGTTAGAACAATAGCCATCAAATTGCGCTTGCCATACTTTCTTGAAGTAGGTTCGTATATTTGAAAAAAGTGTGTCACCAACACTGAATTTCGTAACGCTTCCGGCAAGTGGGACCCCAGATGCAAGCGTAATCCCGCCAAAGTTCGGCACCATATTTTCGGTTGAAATATAGTTTTCAACACTTACCTCTTTGACCTGACACTTATCGGAAACGAATTGAACGAGATTCCCAAAGCGTTCTTCAGCCCACTCACCCGCCATACCCAAGCTCCCTCAGATTGGCCTCGATCGCCGCATCCAGCCGCACCGCTTCCGCCCGCTGCTGGCGCCACTGCGCCGCCAGCCGCGCCATCTTTTCCGCGAACGGTTCGCCGTCGTCTTCCTGCGCCGCCGCGCCCACGTAGCGCCCCGGCGTGAGCACGTGGTCGTGCTTGCGGATCTCGTCCAGCGTCGCGGACTTGCAGAAGCCGGGCACGTCAGCGTATTCGCCGGCATCCTTCTCGCCGCGCCAGGCGTGGTAGGTGTCGGCAATCTTTTTGATTTCCTCGTCGGTGAGTTCGCGCCGGGTGCGGTCCACCATCACGCCCATGTTGCGGGCGTCGATGAACAGCACCTGCCCGCGGCGGTCGCGCAGGCCACCCTTCTTGCTGTTTGCGGGGTTCTTGTTGCGGGCCAGGAACCACAGGCAGGCGGGGATCTGGGTGGAATAGAACAGCTGGCCCGGCAGCGCCACCATGCAATCCACCACATCCGCTTCCAGCATGGCCTTGCGGATCTCGCCTTCGCCGCTCTGGTTGGAGCTCATGGAGCCGTTGGCCAGCACTACGCCCGCGGTGCCGTTGGGGGCGAGGTGGTGGTAAATGTGCTGCAGCCAGGCGTAGTTGGCGTTGCCCACGGGCGGCACGCCGAACTGCCAGCGCACGTCTTCGCGCAGGCGCTCGCCGCCCCAGTCGGAGATGTTGAACGGCGGGTTGGCGAGGATGAAGTCGGCCTTGAGGTCGCGCAGCTCGTCCTTGTGGAAGCTGCCCTCGTTGTTCCAGCGGATGTCGGCGTCGATGCCGCGCACGGCGAGGTTCATCTTGGCAAGGCGCCACGTGGTGTAGTTGCTCTCCTGCCCGTAGATGGCAATGTCACCGATGCGGCCGCCGTGCTCCATCACGAACTTTTCCGACTGCACGAACATGCCGCCGGAGCCGCAGCAGGGGTCATAGACGCGGCCGGTGTAGGGTTCCAGCATTTCCACCAGCACCCGCACCACCGAGCGCGGGGTATAGAACTCGCCGCCGCGCTTGCCTTCAGCACCAGCAAACTGGCCGAGGAAGTATTCGTAGACGCGGCCGAGGACGTCCTTCGACTTGTCGCCTTCCTCGTTCAGCGCGATGCCGGAGATGAGATCGATCAGCTCGCCCAGCATCACCTTGTTGAGGGCGGGGCGGGCGTAGTCCTTGGGCAGCACGCCCTTCAAGGATTCGTTCTCCTTCTCGATGGCGCGCATGGCGTCGTCGATCAGGGTGCCGATGGTGGGCTGTTTGGCGTTGGCCTGCAGGTGCGACCAGCGCGCTTCCTTCGGCACCCAGAAGATGTTGTCGGCGAGGTATTCGTCGCGGTCTTCGGCGGCGGCCGGGTCTTCGGCCAGTAGCGCCTGGTGCTTAGCCTTGAAGGCGTCGGAGATGTATTTCAGGAAGATCAGCCCAAGCGCCACGTGCTTGTAGTCGCTGGGTTCCATATTGCCGCGCAGTTTGTCGGCGGCCTTGAAAAGCTCGGCCTCAAAGCCGAGGGTGCCGCCGTTGGCATTTTTGGCGGCATGATTCTTTGCCATGATGTTCTTGTCCTTTATCTGTTGCGGCACTTTGTTTGCCGGTGAGACAAACAAGCCGCCGTGCAAGTCTGGCAGACGGCCACAGACACCGCGCACCACCCCATCTTCGGTATGGCGTGCCTAGTCTTTTGCATCGTACTGGGTTCGAAACGCTTGGGCCTCGGTTGGCCAACCGGTTTTTCTTGTGACGGCCTTCCAAAGCCGGGAAGGCGTTTTGAGGATTGTTGGCATGGAAATTTTGATCCCAGGTACTCAACAAGCTCCGCCGAACTGTACCGAACTTGTACCCTTGGATCAAAGAACTGGCGCTGCCACTGCGCCAAGCCCTTGAATGTATTGGTAGGGCGTGTTGGACTTGAACCAACGACCAAGGGATTATGAGTTAGCCGCAATGGCTATTTACTCCCCTAAGCCTGCCTAAATGTAAGCATATAACACTATATAGAACAATGACTTAGCGCTATACATGCCTATATTGGTCGTTGCCCAGCTATACCTGTGCCGCTTACACTACTGCTTACACGGCTTTCAGACCCGTGAAACAGGTGCGCCCGGCGAGTGCTGCGAACACTCCCGGGCGCGTGGCTAGTCCCTTGGATACGAAGGAACCAACATGACCATGATACCCACAGCGCCAGCAGCGCGACACGTCGGCGAGGTGCGCCATGCCGACACTTGATAGGCTAACGAAGCAGACCATCGAAGCCATACCCGTGCCCGCCAAGGGCCAAGAGTTCTACTGGTACGGCGACCCGAAGGGCTTTGCAATCCGCGTCACCGCCAACGGTGCAAAGAGCTTCATCGTGCAGGGGCGCGTCAATGGCAAGACCTGCCGCTACACCATCGGCCCCTGTGACCTGCTCGACTACAGGGAAGCGCAGCGCCGAGCGCGCGACCGGCTGGGCGAGATGTACGACGGCGTGAATCCACAGGTGGAGCGCAAGCGCCGACAGGCGCAAGGCATCACGCTCCGCGAGGTGATGCAGGACTACATTGAGAACAAGCGCACCAAGCACGGGCCGCTCCGCCCCAGCAGCAAGTCAGACATAGAGAAGTGCGTCACCAAGCAATTCGGCGACTGGGCAGACAAGCCCGTGGCCAACATTACGCGCGAGGCATGTGTGAAGCGCTTCCGCGAACTGTCAGCCACCGCCCCTATCACCGCGAACCAAGCCTTCCGCAACCTCAGAGCGCTTTGCAATTGGGCGCGTGAGACGAACGTGGCACCGGATGGCACTTACCCAATCCTGCCCATCAATCCTGTGGTGCAGGCGTTCAAAAGCGTGCCGTGGAATGCCGAGACCGCGCGCGAAGAATTCATACCGCTGCCGAAGGTGGGCAGCGTTTGGAACATGCTGACGGAGCGTGCCGACACCGAGCGTTACCACAGGGACGACAATACGGCGGCTCACCTTGTCATGTTCCTGATCTTGAGCGGCGCACGCATCGGGGAAGGGGCGGCGCTACGCTGGGAGCATGTACGCCTTGACGACGAAGTGCCGTGCTTCACGTTTGAGGAAACGAAGAATCATAACGTGGTGAAAATCCCAGCCAGCACCCAGCTCGTGGCGCTGCTCAAGGCTCGTCTTGCAGCGCGCCGCAAGGGTGAGGAGTACGTTTTCCCCTCGCGCAAGGGTACGAAGGTTCCCCACATGAAGGACGCACGCGGCACCATGCAGCGGGTCAGCAAGATAGCGGGTCTGCACCTCCATCATCACGATATGCGCCGCACGTTCCTTGCAATCGCTGTCGAGTGCGGCATTGAGATGTGGAAGGCAGAGATTCTGACGAATCACCTGCCGCAGTCCGTCACGCTCAAGCACTACACGCAGACGCGCGACCTGCGCTACCTGCGCCCCGAGGCGCAGCGCATAGCGGACTGGATAACGGAGCAGGCGCGCATGGCTGCCTTGAACGAGCGTTCAGTTTGTGGAAACGCGGAAGCGAATGATGTAGAGTCAGAGCACCAGATCGCCTGACGCGCGGGTTGCGCGTCCTGAATAGTCTGCACCAGCAGGCCGGCATTGACGTTCCATCGTCTGCCGGCCTTTTTGTTTGCTGCGGACGGTGGAGCCAGATAGGAGTTCCACCATGCTGCATGAAATTCGCACTCTGACTTTCCTCTCCATCGACGATGCCAAATTGCTTCTTGAGCTTGCGATTGATTCGATAGAGCAAGCGGAGGGCATATTGGGTTTTGCGCCGGATGAACCCTTTATGTCGATAAACGACGTTATCAACGATGTCCTTTGTCAATTTGAGATGGAAATTGAACAAATGACGGTGGCGCATATCAAGGAGCGGGCGACGTACTTGCAGCGCTTAAAAGATGACATGCAAATTATCAAACATGCACGCATTTAGTTTGCTAAAGTTGCCTTAACAAATTGCTTCGCCTCCCACTTCAAAGCGTGATGCTTTTCCGGCCTAGGTCGGTTGAACTGGTAACGAGAAGCTGCATGGGCAGCGGCGGGTATCGGGTATCTGGAAACAGGTGCCGATGCCTACCGACTGCCCATTTTCATTTTGCGTAGTCGGTGGCTGATCGGAGATCACCACAATGACCGACTACAGCACCTTGAAGCCTACCGACCGCCTTCCGCGCCGCGAGGCTGCCGAATACCTCGGCAACACCTACAACACTCTGACCGTCTGGGCCAGCCAGAAGAAAGGCCCGCCCTTCTACAAGACGGGGAAGAAGTGCCTCTACAAGGTCGCCGACCTCGATGCATTCATGGAATCGCGCCGCGTTTCGTTCGAGCCAGTTCCACTGTAAAGCATGTTCAGCCACTTGTGCGCCCAAGCGCTGCAAGCGTTTCACCGTGCCCGCCCCGCGCCGTGTAACTGCATGCGTAAGCCAATCAAGAAAAAAGCCAGCGGGTCAGGCTGGCTTTGAAGAGGAAACAACTGATGGACAAACACACTGTAGGACAGCCGTCCCCGGTCATACAAGATGAAATGCCGGGTGATCTTTATGCAGAGCTGGCGCACTGGACAGAGGTGCTGCGCAGCGTACAGGCCGCGCAGCAAGCGAGCCAAGGGGGTAGCACTGGCGCGGTGCCGATCGTGGCCCCAGCCGCCCCACAGCCGCCCGCGCCTACTGTCCCTGGAGCTTGGCCCGTCGGTGCTTTGCGGTGCCCGCCGGGGTGGGCTGGCGTCATTGCCCAATACATCTACGATCAGGCTCCGCGACCGCAAGCGGAAGCGGCGATAGTCGCGTCGCTGGGCTTGCTGGCTGGCATCTGCGGGCGGCAGTGGTCAATCTCAAACACCGGCCTGAATATCTACCTCGTGCTGGTGGCCCGCAGTGCCACGGGGAAGGAGGCCATTCACAGCGGCGTCGGGAGACTGTGCGCCTTCGTCGGGGCGAAGAATAACGACGTGGCGCAGTTCGTATCTGCCAACGAATACGCATCGGCGCAGGCTCTCAAGAAGGAGCTTGGCACCCGCCTAGGGTTCGTCAATCTGCGCGGCGAGATCGGTCACTGGTTCGCGGAAATATCGAAGGGCAAGAACGACGTTGTGACCGGCCTCAAGCGCGAACTGACGAACCTCTACATGAAGTCCTCGCGCGGCACCTTGGCTGGCGGGCTGGCCTACAGCAACCGAGACAAGAACGTGGAGATTGATACGAACGTCGCGTATAGCCTGATCGGGGACACGACGCCGGGAACCTTCTACTCGTCGCTGGATGCGCGGATGATGGAGGACGGATTTATCTCGCGCTTCACGGTCGTGGAATACACGGGCGACAGGCCAGACGAGAATCCTACACCGAGCGTCGAGCCACCGGAGGCACTGGTCGCCTACCTTGCTGGGCTGGTATTCACTGCCACCGAATACCTGAAGCGTGACCAGTACGCGCTCGTCAGCCGGGATGATGATGCATCGCTAATCCTCCAAGCGTTTGCAGACGAATGTGATACCCACATCCGGGAGGCGGGCGCTGACGAATTTCGCCGCCAGATGTGGAACCGGGCGCATCTGAAAGCGCTTCGTATCTCTGCACTGCTGGCGGTGGCTGATAACTATGTCCATCCCTGCATCAACCGAGAGCAGGCCGAATGGGCAATCGACCTTATCAGGCGTGATATTTCCGTGTTTGACCGTCGCCTGCGCAGTGGTGACATTGGCGACGAGAGCGACACGAACCGGCATGAGAAGCTACTCGACATCTGCCGCGACTACATAACGCTGGCGCCGGAAGATGTTTCACGCTATGCGAAGTGCATCCAGAGCATGCGGGTCAATAGCATCGTTCCGCGCGAGTACCTGCAAAAGCGGACACAGCGCCTCGCCATGTTTGAGAAGCCTTCGCCGCCCGGACACAAGGCGAATCTGGACAGGGCGATCAAGGCCGCTGTTGAAAACGGCTATCTCAAGGAAGTTGATAAAGCCAAGGTGGCAGAGGATCACAATTACCACGGCAAGGCGTACCGCGTTCTGCGACTGGACTTTTCACGGGAGACCGAGGAATCCATTGAGGCCCGTCGTGCCGCCGCGCGCTTTTGGCCGGAGTGACCACGGGCTACGGCTCAGCGTCCGCCGCTGTTTGCCGTAGCCTTCTAAGCCTTTCGACCATTGGATGCACGGGCTACGTTAGCGTCGGTGTAGCAACCCCGAGGCTACAGAGAATTAACATTGCAACTCAACAGCTTCCGTAACTTAATAGCGTAGCTTTAGCCTTTTAGCCTATACCCAGTGTTCCAAGTTCAAATTGCTGCATTTATACCCCTAGCACCAACTAGGTCAGAGGCTACGCGCTACAGCGCTACAGCCCTCGCGCCAGGTCAGTCCGCTGGCTTCCCGTGCGACTCGCACACGGCAATGATTCGGTTCGCCAGTTCCTCGGCGGTCAGGCAGCGATACGGGGTATAGCGGTCGGCGCTACCTTCGGCCTTGCTGGGACGAATGACCCACTTGCCGGATATGTCCTTGCCCACCTCGGGCAGTAGCGCCATCGGTATGAACCATGTGGCTACAAAGTGCGTCAGTTCCTCGTTGAACAGAGCGGCGACAAGGTAGGCGCGCCGAGCCTCGTTGAACGTGGCTTGGCGGACTTGGAAATGGACGACGTTACCGCGCTCCTCGGAGTTGCGCTTGCGGATGGACACGGTGCGGCACTTCAACTGGATGGCGACTGAGTTGCCCGTCACCTTGTCGAAGAAAAGCACGTCCAGCCCGTCATCGTCGGCAAGGGGCTGGAACGGCGACAAGCGCCCGTCGCTGGCCTTCATCACTGCATTGACTAGCAGGTTCTCGCCTATTGCTCCGATCTGGGTTGAGGACAGCGGCATTTGTCAAACTCGTTGTAGATATGCCCGCCATTTTCGCCCGGAGCGCTGCCCCTGCCAATAGCGACGCGCGGCGGTACGGGGCGGCACAGGCCGCGATCACCACGCTGCCGCCCCAAGGGTACGGGCCACCGCTGCCCGTGCGCTGTAGCGGCCCCGCTTGCGTGCTGCATGTGGTTATCACCCGCAAAAATACCGAACGAGTAACTGCTGTTTCCCTGTTCTTTGTTTGTTCTTGAACTGTAAGGCGTTGTTTTAAATAAATTTTCCTTGCGGACCTCTCGGATAATTTCCCAGCATGCAAGCAATGCGTAACAACACGCGCCTTTTATCAAAGGAGTTTGCACATGCCTACCCCCATAGATGCCCGTATTACCCCTTCGCTTCATTCCGAGAATGTTCGCCAGCTTGACGGCTACAGCGACGACAGCGCGCCATATCTCGGCCCCGTGATGGAAACGCTGGACGATGCGTATCTGACTCTCGCAAAGATCCATGATGCGCGCGACCACGCAAGCCGCAATCAGGCATGGACGCCGGAGCAGGCAGTGATTGCCGTATCCGATGCGGCCTACAAGCAACAGCAGCGCCTGCTGTCGAAGTTCGACAAGTTGTCCAAGACCCTCGATCAGCAGATCAAGTCGATGGACGAGATGCTGACCGGCCCCCTGCAACAGAAGGCAGGCATGGGCACGCTGAACACCGAGATTCGGAATCACGTCCGCGCTATGCCGACGGAAGAGCGCCAGAAGTTCTTGGAGGATGCGCTGGCCCGCAAGGATTTGACCACGCTGACCGCGATTCTCGGCGGCCCGGGGTATCTGTCCGGGTTGATGGATGCCGAGGTTACGCACTACACGCGGAAGCTCCATGAGATTCAGCATCCCGAGGTTGTTGGCCGTCTTACCGCCCTTCGCAGTGCCAAGGCTCACGTTGAAAAAGTCGGTCCGCTGGTGATGGGACAGGTTGAAAAAGCGATGGGCGCAGATTGGGGGCGCGTCACCGCACTTCGTGAAGGCAACAGCAAGGCGCTTGCCGCGCTCAAGTTCGGCGATGGCCCGTAAAGCCCTGTAATCAACAGGATGTCGAGGTAATCAAACATGGCGGAAACCGAAACGCCGGAATGGCTGAAAGCGCATCAAGAAGCCAACGCTTCGTCGGCAGGTCAGCGAGGCTGGGCACCCGGCCAGTCCGGGAACCCACGCGGCAGGCCCGCAGGGTCACGCAACCGAAAGAATGTCATCGCTGACGAGTTTGCGAAGGAAGGCAGCGCGGTCGCTCGCGTGGTCATGGACGCTGCACTGCAAGGTGACATGCAAGCCGCCAACATGGTGCTGCAACGTCTGTCGCCTCCGCTCCGCGCTCGCGCCGAAAAGGTGACGTTTGAACTGACCCCGGACGCACCGCTGCACGAGCAGGCCAATCAGGTGCTTGCGTCGGTGGCGGAAGGCGCGATTGATCCAGAGACCGGAAAGATGCTGATCGACTGCATCCAGTCGGTTGCGGGCATCCGCGCCGTTGATGAACTGGAAGCGCGCCTTATCGCGCTGGAGGAAAAGAACCAATGAGCATCTACGACACCGACAGCATTCCCTTTTACGGCTGGGGTCGGCCAAAGCTCGAACGCCCGATAGACACACCACAGGGGCAAGCCGACCTCAAGCTGATCGTCAATGTCTGCTATGAGGCGATTTTGAAGTGCGACGACCCAGCAGTGCGCTATCAGGCCGCGCGCCTGTTGCAAGCAATCGGCCCGATTAAAGGAACGCTCCAATGAAGAATGACAACCTCGACCACGAGAACCGCCCGGTCAAGTACGGCATCACACCCGACGAGTTGCGCCAGATTCAACAGCGCCGCATCGAGGCGCATGCAGCCCGCGAGACCAGCGACGCGCTGAACCTGCTCCGCGCTTTCAAGCTGGGCGCGGCATTGCGCGAGTCTCAGGACTAACCACATGAGCATCAGCAGCGCCAAAGGCATGCTCGCCCGCCTAAAGCACTTGGAGCGCTCGCTGGGTGCGACCGACGAGATGCGCGGCTGGGTCAGTGACATGCTCAGCGCTGCCATTGCTGACGGTCGCATGTGCCCCGTTGATGGCCCTGTGGTGCGGCACTGCCTCTTGAATTGGATCGACGACGGCACCGCTCGCGCTGGGACTGCTGGCTGGGGCTTGCTGCGATGAAACCGAGCAACGCTGCTTACCGCCCTGATCGTCGTCAGTGGTAGGCGGTGCCCGGATTAAGAAGGCCGGGCCGAGGTCAAGCACACCGACCCTCGTTAATCGATCGGGTGCAGCAGCGGGACGGGGCCACTCTTACCTGTTTGACGCTGCCTTCAAGCCCTCGGTACATGTCAAGATAGTTGTCGCCTCATTTATGCAGCAATGGGTATTTTTTGATCGGTGACGCTGATCCTTTCTGGGTTCAAAGCCACATGGTCAATGTGATGCCAATTGCGAGTATGGCGGCTCCAGCGGGCAGGCATCGTCTGCCTGGCCTGTTCATAAACTTGTCTGCGTTTGCGCAGGATCTCGATGTCCTGACCGGTATGGCGCTGATGCGGGGTCACATACTGGATGCCGCTGTGGCGGTGTACATGGTTGTACCAGTGTGCAAACTCAGCCGCCCATTGCCTGGCGTGTGCCAGTGATTGCATTCCTTGGACTGGGAACTCTGGGCGGTACTTGGCTGTTTTAAACAGCGACTCCACAAAGGCGTTGTCATCACTCACGCGAGGTCTTGAGTACGAGGGTTTGATGCCAAGCCACTGCAGCATGGCCAGCACGGTGGTGGCTTTGAGTGTGCTGCCGTTGTCACCGTGCAATACCGGCTGCTGCGGCAACGCAGCAATGCCCTGAGCCAAGGCGGTACGCCGCAGCAGTTGGATAGCATGCTCTGCGCTGTCACTGTCATGCACTTCCCAACCCACGATTTGGCGGCTGTACAGGTCCATGATCAGGTACAGATAAAACCATCTACCGGCCACCTGGCTGGGCAGATAGGTGATATCCCAACACCACACCTGATTGGGGCCAGTGGCTATATGCGTGCTGGGCGCTTTACGTGGGCGAGGCGCTTGGCAGCGCCCGCGGTGGCGGTTTTGTCCATGCGCACGCAGCACCCGGGCAAAGCTTGACTCGCTGGCAATATAGCGCCCTTCATCAGCCAGCATGGGCACGATACGAGCTGGTGGCATGTCTGCAAATCTAGGCTCATTGACCACACGCAAGATCTCCTGGCGTTCGGCCTGCGTCAATGCATGTGCAGGCACTGGCCGTACCGCATCTGGGCGTCTATCGGCACCAATACAGCTGCCAGCAGCGTTGCTGCGCCAACGCTGCAAAGTGCGCACATCAATTCCTGCGACTTCACATGCAGCTCGCAACCTTGCACCCTCACGGTGCGCCTGATCAATGTCCCGGACCAGTTTCTGGCGGTGATCCAAGGGAATCATTCTTCCCCGTCCTCTCGCATCATCGCCTCGAGTTTTTTTGACAGCACCAGCAGCGCTGCCGTCTCCGCCAAGGCTTTCTCTTTACGCCGCAATTCACGCTCCAGCGCCTGTATGCGTTTGCGATCTTGCTTGCGTGTGCTGGCACTGCTATCAGCGGCCTGAGCGCCCAAGCCTTGCTCTGCACTGAGCCGCCACTGCTCCAGCTCCTGCGGATAAATCCCATGGCTGCGACACCATTCGTTTTTGCTGTGCTCGTCCATGGCAGCCGTGGTCAGCAGCGCATTAAAGCGGGCAGCCGGTGTCCATTGCATCACTTGCGCCGGCTTGGCCAAGGCATCACTGAGCCAACGCTCCAACGTGGATTCACTCACCCCAGTTTGCAGCGAGACCTGCTGCAAACTGGCGCTTTCCGGCGGTAGCAACTTCGCCACCACGCTATCTTTGAAGGCTTGTCCGTATCGAGCCACTTGTTTCCTCTACTGTCTTCGCCCCTGTTCATTCGATTTCTATCGAGGCGACAACTATTCTGACTCAGGGGGCCCTCGCCGGTGCCCATGACCTGCGGGGGCTTGTCGTTTGTGCGGCTGCGCGAGCGTTGCGGGCGGCTGGGGCGACGATCACCACACTGCTGCCGCTAGGGTACTGGCGAGCACGAGTCGCGGCCTGTAGCGGCGCGCATGCCAGCGGGCGCTGAGCAGGTAAGTCTGAATTACTTGGTCGGAATGATAATGCGCTTGCTGTGCGTGAGTTTTTTGTTAGGAGTTGGGTGGTGTGTAAGCGAGGTGTAATTGATAGCGTCAGATAAAAATTTAATCAATGTGTGAACTTTTCAATTTCACTAGAGGATAGAACGCTACCAAGGAGAAAAGTGTGGTCATGCTTGGCGAAAGCGTCTTGTTCGTTTTTGATGCCGGGGTTCACATCTGACTCAAGTGCAAATGATGAACGGTCGAACTCATTTCTATGAAATTTCATCGACGCAAAGCGGTTATCTGCCAAGCCGTTTACTGCTAGCAAATCGAACAGCACCGCTCCCTCGAAATGAAGGTTTTCGAGTTCGGATGCTAGTTGTTTTAGCTGACGCAGAGGGTGAAAGTCGGCTGTGGCAGTGACCACGGCTATCTCACCTACAATGCGTATCTTCTGAATCATGTGTTTTCCAGTTTGGCTACATACAGCGTGTTAATGGCTGAGTATGCGTCTTTAGAGAGGCTAACTGCCCTTTCTAGCGAGTCGATCATTGAGCTAGCGCCAGTAAATTCCTCCATGTGGAATAAAGTGTGGCGATGCTTTATGTAAAAACTATAACCTTTGTTCAGTGCTTGTACCATGTTGGGGTTTGTTACTTGCGCACTGTGGTCTGACTTTAATGTGCAGATTCCTTTGTTGTTATCAAAGAAAGTGCCAATCTTGTTATCTTCCTGGGCCACGGACATTCCGTGATCGCTCAGCAGCGCCTTTAGAGCACCTTCCAATGCTCTCAAGTCCGGATAAAGCAGCAAGCAATAGTCAGGCAGCTTGGGCGATGCTAATTTTATGCAGCAACCAGAGATTAGTAGGCGTTTTATTTTTTCTGGTAAAACACCATATGTAGTCGGGAAAAGGTTTTTGAGGTAATCCTCGGCCATTTCTGTTCTAACAATTTCGGCGCTACTGTCGTCTTTTCTGTATAGCACTTGCTCCAGACCTTTTAGGTCTAGCAAGTCTGTCAGCATAAATATGACGCGTCGGTAGCATGACAGCGGCTTTCCTTGTATCTGTAAAACCCTTGTATTGCGATGATGGGTAAGTGTCAGGCCATCTTGGTGCGCGATACTTTTTAGCGATACTTGTTTGCAAGCTGCTTCATCGCGAAGAACCTTAATCTCTAGGTCGTCTGTTTCAGACAAGCAGTCAAGAATAGGGTCGAACGAATCTGCTGTTATACCTTTGAGAGAATAATTTACGCTTTCAAATTCAGCTGGATCGATAGTGGCTTTCAGGTGAATTGCGAGCTTTTCACCTAAGGGTTGATTCTTGCCCATCTTCCATTGAACGGTGGTGGTTCCTGTTCCGTTGAGATGGAGATCTACTGTGGCAAATTCAGCACCGGCGGCACCGAAGACAACCCGTTTCCGATTGCCCTGAATCTGAATCGAGCCATCAAGCGTATAGCCATTAGACTGCAAGAAGCTCTGGACGTTCGCGTCCAGAGCTTCGCGATTCAGATTCAGATCTTTGTAATCGGACATTCTTCCCTCGTTCTGAGTCGATCGTGCCTGTCAGCAGTAGGCGTCATTAGCCTTTTATCGTAGCGTAAAAAGCCCCGAGCCTTGCGGTTCGGAGCTTCAAAAATGGTGGGCCCAGCAGGACTTGAACCTGCGACCGATCGATTATGAGTCGAGCGCTCTAACCAACTGAGCTATAGGCCCGTGAAACCTTTGTAGCTTACACCAGCGCTTACTCGAAGATCGCTGCTGCCGTGTAAGCGGCTGTTTTTACTTGAAAATCCTCGCTTCGAACGCGCTATTATGAGTCCCCTGCTCTGACCAACTGAGCTAACGCCCCTTGCCAGTTACGCCCCGGCAGCACAGGGGCGCAAAACCCGCGCATTGTAGCGTGCTAGCGGTGGTGGCTTAGCGCATTGCTGACCAGCTTGGAGGTGATGTCCACGATCTGGATCACCTTGTCGTAGGGCATGCGTGTGGGGCCGATCACACCCAGGGTGCCGACAACCTGACCATCGACTTCGTAGGGCGCACTGACCACGGACAGCTCTTCCAGGGGGACGGTGTGGTTCTCCCCGCCGATGAAGATGCGCACGCCATCGGCCTTGCTGGAGAAGTCCAGCAGGCGCAGGATCTGCGCCTTCTGCTCGAACAGGTCGAAGGCACGGCGCAGGTTGTTCATGTCGTTGGAAAAGTCGCTCACCGACAGCAAATTGCGCTGGCCGGAGATCACCACCTGTTCCTCGGCGTCCAGGTTCAGGGTTTCGGCCCCCAAATTGATGACGACCTGCATCAGCTCGGCCACCCGGCCACGCAGTTGTTCGACTTCCTGCTTCAGATGCTCGCGCACCTGGTCGATGTCCAGACCGGAGCAGTGCGCATTCAGGTAGTTGGCAGCCTGCACCAGCTGGCTGGAGTCGATCTCCTCATCGGTGAAAATCACGCGGTTCTGCACGTCACCATCGGGGGTGACGAGGATGACCAGCACGCGCAGCTCCGAGAGCTTGACGAACTCGATGTGCTTGAACACCGAACTGCGCCGTGGCGCCATGACCACGCCGACAAACTGCGACAGGTTGGACAGCAGGTTGGCCGCATGGGCGATGACCTTTTGCGGCTGCTCGGCAGGCAGCTCCGGCGCGACCAGCTCCGCGCGCCGCACGGTCAGCATGGTGTCCACGAACAGACGGTAGCCACGCGCCGTGGGCACGCGCCCGGCGGAGGTGTGGGGGCTGGTGATGAGGCCAAGTTCTTCCAGATCGGCCATGGCATTGCGCACAGTGGCTGGCGACAAGTCCAGCCCCGATGCGCGTGACAGGGTGCGCGAGCCAACGGGCTGACCGTCGGCGATGTAACGCTCCACCAGCACTTTGAGCAACAACTTGGCACGGTCATCCAGCATGCACTCATTTTAATGATGTAATTTCTGACCATGAGCCCCAAATTCCGCCACGTTGCCCTGATCGGGAAGTACCACCCGCTCTCGGGTTACAACGCCCCAGCCAACCCTGCACATCAGCCCCTGGCCGAGATTGCCGAGTTCCTGCACACCAAGGGCTGCGAGGTGGTCATCGAAGCCGACACCGCAGTGCACACCGGCCTGCATCAGCGCTTTCCCACCCTCAGCGTCGATGAGCTGGGCTCGTTGTGCAGCCTGGCGGTGGTGGTGGGCGGCGACGGCACCATGCTGGGCATCAGCCGCCATCTGGCCAAGTACGGCACGGCGCTGGTGGGCATCAACCAGGGGCGCCTGGGCTTTGTGACGGACATTCCCCTGAGCTCCTACCGCGAGACACTGTTTCCCATCCTGCTGGGTGAGTACGACGAGGACACGCGCCCACTGATGCATGCGCGCGTGATCCGTGGCGGCACCTGCGTGTTCGAAGCGCTGGCAGTCAACGACGTGGTGGTCAACCGCGGTGCCACCTCGGGCATGCTGGAGTTGCGCGTGGAGGTCAATGGGCGCTTTCTCTCCAACCAGCGCGCCGATGGCCTGATCGTGGCCACGCCGACGGGCTCGACCGCCTATGCCCTGTCGGCCGGCGGCCCCATGATGCACCCCAGCACCCCGGCCTGGGTGATTGCGCCGATTGCGCCGCACACGCTCTCCAACCGGCCCATCGTGATTCCGGACAACACCGAGGTGATGCTGGAAGTGATCGGCGGGCGCGACGTCAGCGCCAATTTCGACATGCAGTCTCTCTCCACCGTCCTGTACGGCGACCGCATCTACGTGCGGCGCTCCGAGCACAGCGTGCGCTTTCTGCACCCCAAGGGCTGGAACTACTTTGCCACGCTGCGCAAGAAGCTGGGCTGGAACGAACAGGGCTACCGCTCATGACGCTCAGGCGCATTGCGCTGCGCGACTTTGTCATCGTGCCGGCGCTGGAACTGGACTTTGCCCCCGGCTTCACCGCCCTGACTGGCGAAACCGGTGCGGGCAAATCGATCCTGATCGATGCCCTGCAAATGGCCCTGGGCGCGCGCGCCGATGCCGCTGTGGTGCGCGAAGGTGCCAGCCAGGCCGAAATCTGCGCCGAGTTCGACAGCCCCCCACATTGCCAGCCCTGGCTGCATGAAGCGGGCTTTGCCCAGGAAGACAGCCTGCTGCTGCGCCGCGTGATCGATGCGCAGGGACGCAGCCGCGCCTGGATCAATGGCAGCCCGGCCACTGCCACACAATTGCGCCAGCTGGGCACGCATCTGCTCGACATCCACGGCCAGCACGCCTGGCAGAGCCTGATGCGCGCCGACTCGGTACGCTCGCTGCTGGATGCCTATGCCGGCATCGACACCAGCACGCTGCAACGCCTGTGGCACGCCTGGCGCAGCGCCAGCCAGGCCCTGGCCGCCGCGCAGGCGGCGCAGGAGAGCCTGTTGCAGGAGCGCGAGCGCCTGCTGTGGCAGCTGGAAGAGCTGGACAAGCTCTCGCCCGGCGCCGACGAGTGGGAGCAGCTCAACCAGCAGCACACGCGCCTGTCGCACGCCCAGGCACTTCTGGAGACGGCCCAAAGCGCCCTGCGCCACCTGGACGACGACGAGGCCGGCGCCGACCGCCTGCTGCGCCGCAGCCTGCAACAGTTGCAGGACCAGGCCCACCTGGAGCCTCAATTCGACGCCATCGTGGCCGTGCTGCACGACTGCCTGGCGCAGCTGGCCGATGCCCAGCACAGCCTGCAACACTACCTGGACCAGGCCGATCCGGACCCTCAACTGCTGGCCGAGCTGGATGCACGCCTGGGGCTGTGGATGCAACTGGCACGGCGCTACCGCCGACCGCCCCAGGAGCTGCCCCAGCTGCAACACACCTGGCAGGAGCAGTTGCAGGCGCTGGATGCCGCCGCCGATCTGCCCCAGCTGACGCAGCAGGCCGAGCAGGCCCATGCTGCCTATCTGGCAGCTGCCCAACAGATTGCGCAACAGCGCCGCGAAGCCGCACCGCGCCTGGCACGCGCCATCACCCAGGCCATGCAGACCCTGGGCATGCAGGGCGGACGCTTTGCCGTGCACATCCAGCCGCTGCCGGAGCCCGGCGCGCAAGGGCTGGACGATGTGCAGTTCCTGGTGGCCGGCCACCCCGGCGCCACGCCACGCCCGCTGGGCAAGGTGGCTTCGGGCGGGGAGCTGTCGCGCCTGTCGCTGGCGATTGCCGTGGCCACCAGCGCCCTGGGCAGCGCCGGTACGCTAATCTTTGACGAGGTCGATTCCGGCGTTGGCGGTGCCGTGGCCGACACGGTGGGGCGATTGATGCACCAGCTGGGCCAGCAACGCCAGGTGCTGGCCGTCACCCACCTGCCGCAGGTGGCCGCCTGTGCCGACCAGCACTATGTGGTCAGCAAGAAGCGCAGCAAGAGCGGCACCACCAGCAACGTCGCCCCCAGCACGGACGAGGCGCGCGTCCAGGAGATTGCGCGCATGCTCGGCGGCGAAAAGATTTCTGCCACCACCCTGGCGCACGCGCGCGAGATGCTGGCGCAGGCGCGCGCCAACTGTGCCCCCGGCTGCACCAGCGCGCTGCACAGCGCCCCCCCGGCTTTGGAGGAGCCTTCTGTATGACCCTGGAAGTGGTTCTCATCACCGGCATGTCCGGCTCGGGCAAGTCGGTTGCCCTCAACGCGCTGGAAGACGCGGGCTACTACTGCGTGGACAACCTGCCCCCGGAGCTGCTGCCATCCTTTGTGCGCCTGCAGCACGCCCACCACGGCAAGCGCGTGGCCATTGCCATCGACGCGCGCAGCGCCGCCAGCCTGCCGCACCTGCCGAAAAAGCTGCGCCAGCTCCAGCACCTGCGCAGCCAGGGGGTGCAGTTGCACATCCTGTTCCTGGACGCGAACACGCCCACGCTGGTGCGGCGGTTTTCCGAAACGCGCCGCCGCCACCCGCTCTCGCCCACCGACGTGCCCGATGGCGGCGCCCTGGCCCAGGTCATCGAGCACGAGCGCGAACTGCTCGGCCCGCTGCGCGAGCACGCCCACCTGATCGACACCAGCAATATCCGTGGCCCGCAGCTGCAAAGCTACGTCAAGGGGCTGATCCAGGCCCCGGCCAACCAGCTCACGCTGATTTTTCAGTCCTTCGGCTTCAAGCACGGCCTGCCACTGGATGCCGACTACGTGTTCGACGTGCGCATGCTGCCCAACCCCTACTACGACCTGACGCTGCGCCCCCTCTCGGGCAAGGACGCGCCGGTGCAGCAGTTCCTGCGCCAGCAGGGCGACGTGCAGGCCATGCAGGCGCACATCTGCCAGTTTCTGGACCACTGGCTGCCGGCGTTGCAGGCCAACCACCGCAGCTACGTCACCGTGGCCATCGGCTGCACCGGGGGGCAGCACCGCTCGGTTTTCCTGACCGAACAACTGGCGGCGCATTTCCGTGGGCAGTGGAGCACCTTGCTGCGCCATCGGGAGATGGATGCGCGGCCTTTGCAGAAATAAGAGCTGTCTCCGCTTAAGAATAAAGGGATTCAGGTAGTTTTATACATGAATCCCTTTATTTATCGGCGGAAAGAGCTACTTTTATCTTCAACCGTAGCGCAGGCTAAGCCTCGATCTCCCGCACGTACTGGAGCAACTCGGCAATCGCCAGCACCGGCAGGCCATGCCGGGCGGCGTAGGCGAAGACATCGCCGCCGCGCATCATGCTGCCGTCCGGGTTCATCAGCTCGCACAGCACGCCCATCGGGCGCAGCCCGGCCAGGCGGGCCAGGCAGACCGAGCCTTCGGTATGCCCCTGCCGCGCCGCCAGCCCGCCGGGGTGCGCCCGCAGGGGAAAGACGTGGCCGGGCCGCACCAGGTCGTCCGGCCGGGCCTCGGGGGCGATGGCGGCCTGGATGGTCGTCAGCCGGTCACGGGCGCTGACGCCGGTGGTGACGCCGTGGCGGGCCTCGATGGTCACGGTAAACGCCGTGCCGTAGGGGCTGCCGTTGTGCGCCACCATTTGCGGCAGGTCGAGGCGCTGCAGGGTGTCGTCGGTCAGGCACAGGCAGACGATGCCGCTACCGTCGCGGATCATTTGCGCCATGCCGCGCTCGGTCAGGCGCTCGGCGGCGAAGATGAGGTCGGCCTCGTTCTCGCGGTCATAGTCGTCCATCAGCACGACGGGCACGCCTTCGCGCACGGCCTGCAGGGCCGCCTGCACGCGCTGGCGCAGCGCCTCGGGAGTAGAGGAAATTTCAGGAAAATCCGGCGCAGTGCGCTCGGCAACGGGGGATGAAAACATAGGGAAACGCTCCTCGGTAGAACAAGTGGAGAAGACGTTTTCGGGGCACGCAGCAGCGGTTGCTGCGCCCCGTCGTCCAGGGCGCAGCAACGCGCGGCGCATCTTCTTGCATCCGGACTGTGACCGTCGGCTCTGGTGTGGTGCCAGATCTGCTGACCCCATGGCCGCCGGCTGAATCAACAGCCGCTCGCCATGGGCGCTCGCGGGCTTGCGAAGACCCTGTGGCATTGCGCCACAGCCTCGCCTACCGCCGGTGGGGAATTTCGCCCCGCCCTGAAGACGCTGGTGTTGGCCGGGGCCAACGGGCGGATTGTAAAACCGGCGCCATGAATGAAAAGGGTAGCTTCTTTCACTGATGCAATAACGATTCAAGATACAAATAGCTTTGAAAGCTTTATTGCATCAGCGGAAACAGCTCCTCAAAAGAAAGCATCAGCTTGCGCACCGGCGCAGGCAGCCCCAGGGCCAGCGCCTGCGGCCCGGTACACCAGGCCCCGGCGGCAGGGTGGATGTCGGGCACCGCGCAGCCGTCCGTGGCCGGTGCCAGTTGCACCACCACCGGGTGCAGGAACAGGTCGCGGTGCGTGAGCACATGCAGCACCACGGGCAAATCGTGGCGCTGCGGCGCTGGCGATGCCTGCGGCAAGGCGGCCAGCATCCGGGCCAGATCGGCCTCGCCGGGGTACACCAAGGGGCTGAACAAACCGGCCCAGATCGCATTGGCGCCGCCTTGCGCCGGGCGGCGTTCCAGCCAGTAGCGCCCCTGCGTATCGCGCAGAAACAGCAGCCACCACGCCTGGCTGCTGCGGCGCAGCTTGCGGGTCTTGACGGGGTAGTCCTGCGGATTGCCCGCCTGCTGCGCCCGGCACAGCCATTGCAACGGGCACTGCCGGCACACCGGCTGGCGCGGCGTACACACCGTGGCGCCCAGATCCATCAGCGCCTGGGTGTAGCGCGGCATGTCGGCACCCGCCTCGGGCAACAATTGCTCGGCCAGCGCCCACAGCGCTTTTTCCTGCTGCGCTTGGGCCAGGTCGCCGGAAAACGCCAGCACACGGGTGAGCACCCGCTTGACGTTGGCGTCCAGAATCGCCGCCCGCTCCTGAAAGCAAAACGCGGCAATCGCTGCGGCGGTGGAGCGCCCGATGCCCGGCAACTGCGCCAGCTGCGCGGCGCTGCGCGGAAACTGCCCGCCGTGCTCGGCCACCACCACCTGGGCGCAGCGATGCAGGTTGCGCGCGCGGCTGTAGTAGCCCAGGCCGCTCCACAGCGCCATCACCTGATCGGCGGGAGCCGCCGCCAGGCTGGCCACATCGGGCAGCGCCTGCAGGAAGCGCTCGTAGTAGCCCAGGACGGTGCTCACCTGGGTTTGCTGCAGCATGATCTCCGAGAGCCAGACGCGGTACGGATCGCGTGTGTTCTGCCAGGGCAGGTGGTTGCGCCCATGCAGGGCTTGCCAGCGCACCACGGTGGTGGCCAGCGGCGGAAGTTCAGACATGGTTGCCAAGGTGGGGGACTCGAAAGCAAAACGCCCCGGCATGCTGCCGGGGCTGGGTGGATGGGGGCACGGCCGACGACGTGCTGCTGCACCTACATCTGGGTCTGCAGGTGCAGCAGTTGCTGGCAGCGCACTTCAAGCTGCTGCTCCAGCTGTTGCAGCTGCTGCTCGGCCGCTTCCACAGTGGCAATGTGCTCCATCAGGCCGCTGGTTGCCTGCTGGATGCGATCGACGGCCTCGATGCGCCGCGCAAAGCTGCGCTTGCGCTCCTTGAGCTGGGCATCAAGCTGTGCCGTGGCGGCCTTGCTCCACAGGTCCAGATCGTTGGCGGCATTCTCGAAAATCGAGCGCAGGCGCATGCCCAGCGCCTTGATCAGGCGCTCGCCGAACAGGGGGTTGGCCAGCTTGAGCACATGGCCAAAGCCCAGGTACTGCAGATAGCTTTGCTCCAGCTGTCCCAGGGCCATCTCGAAGTCGTGCAGCTGCAGCGGCTCGGGCGGCAGCAGGGAAAAACCAAACTCGGCATTGAGCTCCTTGAAGCTGGCGCCCAGCATGGCCTGCACTTCGGCAGCGGCGGCGCGCACCTTGTCGCCCAGCTCGCGCAGGCGCTCGAAGGTGGAGGCATAGACCTTGCGCACCCCGAGCTTGAGGCCCGAATGCTCCAGCGCCTGCGCCAGCTGCTCCAGCTCGCGCCGCTGCGAGGTGGCGCCCAGGTACTGGAAGGCCTGGTTCATCAGGCGCAGGTGCACCGTGCGCAGCGCCAGAATGCGCGTGCTGCTGGCTTCAAAGCTGCGCTGCTCCTGCTCGATGCGCTGGCGCATGCTGGTGATGACGGTGGAGTTCTTGCCGCGCAGGCTGCGCAGCTCCAGCATCTGCTCATCCAGATCGCGGCGGCGGATCTGGATGGAGCGGCGCACCTGGGCCTGCATCTGCTCCACGCCATCGGCCACGGTGGCCTGCAGGATGCTTTGCCGGTGGCCCAGAATGCCGTGCGCCAGGGCGTCCTCAAAGGCGGCCAGGCCGCTTTCCTCCAGCAGCTCGGGGCGGTTCTCGATCTTGGCCACCAGGCCCTTGTGGCCCGAGAGGGGCAGGATGCGCTCCGGGGAGATCTGCAGCATCTCCGCGCACTGCTGGCGCAGGCGCTCCAGCTGGGCACGCACCTGCTCGGGGCTGTCCATGCTGCCCCACAGGGCATCGATCTTGTTGAGCACCACCAGGTGCGAATCGCCCTCGCGGTGGCAGGGCAGCAGATGTTCGCGCCAGATGGCCAGGTCGGATTTGGTCACGCCCGTGTCGGCGCCCAGCAGGAACACCACGGCATGCGCCTGGGCAATCTGGTTGACGGTCAGCTCCGGCTCGGCACCCACAGCATTCAGGCCAGGGGTGTCCAGAATGACCAGTCCCTGCTTGAGCAGCGGATGCGCCATGTTCACCAGGGCGTGGCGCCAGCGCGGCACTTCCACCATGCCCTGCGCGTCCTGCAGGGGGTTGTCTTCGGGCATGGCATCGTTCCAGAAGCCCAGGGTGCGTGCTTCATCGACGGTGACCTTGCGCGTCTCCGCCACCTTGGCAATCTGGCTGGCCAGCTGATCGGGGTTGTGCACATCCAGCGGCAACTGCACCCAGGTGGAAGGACGGGTACGCCACTGCGCCAGGCTGTAGGGCTGCTCGCGAGTTTCAATGGGCAGCAGACGCATGCAGGCCGGCAGCGCCGGGTCGTAGGCCAGCTCGGTCGGGCACATGGTGGTACGCCCGGGCGAGGCAGGCATGATGCGCCGCCCGTAGTGGGCGAAGAAGATGGCGTTGATCAGCTCCGACTTGCCGCGCGAGAACTCGGCCACAAAGGCCACACACACCTTGTCGTCGCGCAGGCGCGACTCCAGACGCTGCAAGTGATCCTGCACGGCTGCATCCAGCAGCTCATGTTCCCCCAGCCAGACACGCAAGTCCCCGAGCTGACTGGCAAAGTGCTTGCGCCACAGCCCCAACTGGTCAAACTGCTCATTAAATGATGGGCCCACCTGTATGCCTCCCACATCAACACGGCTCAATTGCGGGAATATAACCCCGAGCACCCCCGGCCTATCGGCGCCAGCGCGGCGCTTTCCGCGCCCTTCTCGGCCTTTAGCCGCATGCGTGCATGCTCGCAAAATCCGTGCTTCAGCGCATGTCTATATCGTGCCAAAGTAGGCCTGAAGTTCCTGAATGACCTGGCGCACCTTGGCCGGCAGGGCATCGCGCTGCGGGGTCACGGCCCAGATGTCGAGCTGCCCCATGTTCCACTGCGGCAGCAGCCGCAGCAGCCGGCCGCTGCGCACGCTGGCGGCCGCATCCAGCGCCGACAGCAACGCCACCCCCAGTCCGGCCTCACACCACTGCTGCACCGCGCCCTGGTGGTTGCTCACCACCTGCGGCATGGCCTGTACGGTAAAGGATTCACCTGTGCCGCTGTGCTGCCAGTCCATGTACAGCGGCAGGCACTTGTCCAGCGCCAGCCAGCTGTCCGGGCTGATGTGTGCCGGATGCTGCGGCAGGCCGCCACGCGCCTGCACCCAGGCAGGCGCCGCGCACAACCACTGCGGCGTGTGGGCCAGCTTGCGCGCCACCCAGCTGGAGTCGGACAAGTTGCCAAAGCGCAACGCCACGTCCACCCGCGCCTGGATCAGGTCGATGGGCGCATCATCAAGCAGCAGATGCAGCCGCAGCTGCGGAAAGCGCGCCAGCCAGGCGCCCAGGGCGGGCGCAGTGTGCCGGGCAAAGCCCGCAGGAGCCGCCAGGCGCAGCTCGCCGCTGGGGATCTGCTGCTCGGCCACCAGCTCGGCCCGCGCGCGCTCGGCGGCCGCACTCAGGGCCGCGCACTGGGCGTAGAAGCGCTGCCCCGCATCGGTGAGCGCAATCTGGCGCGTGGAGCGGTGCAGCAGGGTCACGCCACCCTCGCGCTCCAGCTGACGCAGATGCTGGCTCACCGCTGAAGGACTGATGCCCAGCGCGCGCGCCGCCGCCGTCAGGGAGCCGTGCTGCACCACAGCGGCAAACACCGCCATGCGTTTGAGATCGTCCATGCCTGGCATTGTGAAGTACAACTTCAAGGTGTTCGCATAAAACAGCCAATTCATTCAGATTTCAACACACTAAGCTTGCAGCACTGGTTCACTACACAAGGAGTTGAAAAATGCAAGTCGCTTTGATCGGTGCTACGGGTTTTGTCGGCGCAGCCCTGCTGCAGGAGTTGCTGCAGCGCGGCCACGAGGTGGTGGCACTGGTGCGCGATCCCGGCAAACTGCCCGCCCAGCCGGGTCTGAAGGTGGTGCAGGCCGATGTAATGGACGCCGCTGCCGTGGAGCAAGCCGTGCGCGGCACGCAGGCGGTGCTCAGCGCCTACAACGCCGGCTGGACCAACCCCAACATCTATGAAGACTTCATGCGCGGCTCGCGCGCCATCGTGCAGGGCATCAAGGCCGCTGGCGTGGCGCGTTATCTGGTGGTGGGCGGCGCCGGCAGCCTGTACGCCGCACCGGGCGTGCAGATTGTGGACACGCCGGAGTTCCCCAAGGCCATCTACCCCGGCGCATCGGCAGCGCGCGACATGTTCAAGGAGCTACAACAGGAAACCACGCTGCAATGGACCATGCTCAGCCCCGCCGTGGGTTTTCACGCAGGCTCCGCCGCGCAAAGCCAGGGGCGCACGGGCCGCTACCGCGTCGGCAGCGACACCCCGCTGATGCAGGCCGATGGCCAGCCCGGCGACATCTCCGCGCAGGATCTGGCCGTGGCCCTGGTGGATGCGCTGGAGCAGAACCTGCACATCCGCCAGCGCTTCACCGTGGCTTATTAAGTTCTTGAGGCAGCTTCTGGCAGCGCGGACAGAAGAAGGTGCTGCGCTGCCCCTGGCGCATCACCTGCACCGGCGTGCTGCACACCACGCAGGGCTGTCCCTGGCGGCCATACACCTGGGTTTCGGTCTGAAAGTGCCCGCTCTGGCCCGACGCATCAGAAAAATCGCGCAGCGTGGTGCCACCGCGCTGCACCGCCTGCTCTAGCGTAGCCACAATGGCCGCATGCAGGCGCCGCGCCTTCACGCTGCTGATGGCGCATGCCGGGGTACCGGGGTGGATGCGGCTGGCAAACAACACCTCGCTGGCGTAGATATTGCCCACGCCCACCACCAGCTTGCCGGCCAGCAGCAGCGTCTTGATGGGCGTGCGGCTGCGTTGCAGGCCACTGGCAAAGTCCTCCCAGCAAAAGCTGTGCGCATCCAGCGGCTCCATACCGAGGCCGCTGAGCAGCTTGCGCGCCCGTGGATCGTCCTCCCCGCTCACGGCCAGCACCGCACCGAAGCGGCGCGGATCGTGCAGGCGCAGCACACCGTGGCTGGTGTGCATCTCGAAATGGTCATGCACCCCGGCTGGCGGCAGGCCGGGCGCAAAGCGCAGGCTGCCGGACATGCCCAGATGCAGCATGAGCATGCCTTCGTCCAGATCCAGCAACAGGTACTTGCCCCGGCGGCGCACCTGCTGCACCCGGCGCCCCACCAGCTCCTGCGGCGCACAGCCCAACGGCCAGCGCAGCGGCTTGCCCAGCTGCACCCGCGTGATGCTGGCACCGGCAATGGCATCGGCAAAGCTGCGGCGGGTGACTTCGACTTCGGGCAATTCAGGCATGGCGGCGGGAAGGAATCAGGGGCAAGTGCTTCGATTATTATGGGCCGGTAGCCTTTTTTCCTGCCCGTGCCACGCCTGCCACATTTGCCGCATCTGTCCTCCATGCCCTACTACCGCCTTGGATCCGTTCTGGCTGCACTGGCCCTGACCGCCTGCGCCCAGCCTGCTGTCGCGCCCGCCGATGCCGACGCTGCCCCTTCCACCAGCACCGCCACCAAAGAGGACGCTCTACCGGAGCGCTCCGTGCAGAAGCTGGATGGCCCGCTGCTCTACGAACTGCTGGTGGGCGAGATGTCGGCCGCCCAGGGCGACGCCCAGACCGCGGTCTCCCTGCTGCTCGATGCCGCGCGGCAGACCCAGTCCGAAGCGCTGTACCGCCGTGCCACCGACATCGCGTTGCGCGCCCGCTCCGGCCCGCGTGCCCTGCAGGCGGCCAACGCCTGGCAGCAGGACTTTCCCGACTCGCGCGATGCCAACCGCTATCTGCTGCAGATCCTGCTGATGCTCAACCGCGTCTCCGAGTCCGAGCAGCCCCTGGCGCGCGAGCTGGCCGCCACCCCACTGGCCAGCAAACCGGCGGTGTACCTGGGCATTGCCCAGTTGTACCGCCACGTCAGCGACAAGAAACTGGCCGCAGCCGTCGTCGAGCAGGCCCTGCAGGCCGATCTGCACGAACCTGCCACCCGCCCCAACGCCCTGACGCTGCTGGGCCACCTGCAGCTGATGGCCGGGCAGAAGGCCCAGGCGCTGGACACCGCGCAACAGGCCCACGCGCTGGCACCCGACAACGGCGCCACCGCCCTGCTGGCCCTGGAGCTGCTGGAAAACCAGTTGCCCGAAGCCGAAGCCATGGTGCGGGGCTATCTGGCACGCGAGGCCGCCCCCACCATCCGCCTGGCCTATGCACGCGCGCTCATCGACCAGCAGCGCCTGGAAGATGCGCGCACCGAACTGGAGGCCGTCGTCGCCCACGCGCCCGATCAGGGCGATGCCTGGTACATCCTGGGCGCCGTGTATGCCCAGCTGGGCCAGTGGGAGCAGGCCGAACAGGCACTGCAGGCCTACCTGCCGCTGATCGAGCGCATCCCCGAAGCCGCCCAGCGCCGCCACGCGCTGCAACAGGCCAGCACCCTGGGCGCGCGCAGCGCCCTGCAGGCCAACAACCTGCCCCGCGCCGAACAATGGCTGCAACGCGTGCAGGGACAGAACGAACTGCTCAGCCTGCAAAGCCTGCGCGCCGCCGTGCTGGCCAAACAGGGCAAGCTGGCGCAGGCACGCGCCCTGATCCGCGCCACCCCCTCGGGCAGCCCGACGGAAGACCGGCGCAAGCAACAGGCCGAAGTGCAGCTGCTGCGCGACGCCAAGGCCTATCAGGAAGCCTTTGCCCTGCAGTCCCGGTTGCAGCAGGCCCACCCGGAAGACCCGGACATCACCTACGAAACCGCCCTGCTGGCCGAGCGCGTGGGCCAGCTGGACACCATGGAAGCGCTGCTGCGCAGCGTCATGGCGCGCCACCCCGACTACCACCACGCCTACAACGCGCTGGGCTATTCGCTGGCCGATCGCGGGGTGCGCCTGGATGAAGCGCGCGCCCTGATCCAGACCGCGCTCGATCAGGCGCCCAACGACCCCTTTATCACCGACAGCCTGGGCTGGGTTGCCTTCCGCCAGGGCAATCTGCAAGAGGCGCTGACCCTGCTGGAAAAGGCCTACGCCCTGCGCGACGATGTGGAAATTGCCACCCACCTGGGCGAAGTACTCTGGGTCCAGGGAGAGCGCGAACGCGCCCTGTCCCTGTGGCGCCAGGCCCTGCAGCGCGATCCGGACAATGAAGTGCTGCGCGCCACCCTGCAGCGCCTGCAGGTGCAGCCATGAGGCATCGCCCCACCCGCCGCTTGGTGCTCACCCTGGCGCTCAGTGGTCTGCTGGGCGCCTGCAGCAGCCCGCCACCGGCCCCCGGCACTGCCGACGCCGCGCAGCAGTGGAGTGGCCGCATGGCCCTGCACGTGGCCCCCGCCACGCCCGATGGCCCGGCGCACTCCGTCAGCGCCAGCTTCCACCTGCAGGGCTCGCCCGCCCAGGGCAGTCTGGATGTCTTCACACCCCTGGGCACCCAGGTGGCGGCCCTTGCCTGGGGCAAGGGCTGGGCCCGATTGCAGCAAGGCCAGCAGGAGCGCCGGTCCGCCACGCTGGCCGACCTGGTGCGCGACAGCCTGGGCGCCGATGTCCCCATCCCCGCCCTGTTTGCCTGGCTGCAGGGCCAGCCCCTGCAGGCCGCAGGCTGGCAGGTGGATCTGGCGCAGTACGCCCGGGGCCGCATCAATGCCCAGCGGCTGCACCCGGCACCACAGGCCCAGCTGAAAATCATTTTGCAGCCCTGACATCACCAGACTTTTAAAAACATAGCTGCATGCGCTGATCCCGCAAAGACTTCAAGGATAAAACCATCCAAAATCCTTTTGTCACAAACGCCAGCAGCTATCAAAACCTGCATCCTGCCATGCACACCCTGTACGACGTTCCGGCGCCGGCCAAGCTCAACCTGTTCCTGCACATCACGGGCCGACGCACCGATGGCTACCACCTGCTGCAATCGGTGTTCATGCTCATCGACTGGTGCGACACCCTCTGCTTTGAACGCCTGACCAGCAGCGCCGACATCCACCGCAGCGACGCCAACGCCAGCACCCCGCTGCCCGCCAACGACCTGTGCGTGCGCGCCGCCCAGGCCCTGCAGGCAGCCACCGGTTGCCAGCAAGGCGTGCACATCCATCTGAACAAGAGCATCCCCGCCCAGGCCGGCATGGGCGGCGGCTCATCGGATGCGGCCACCACCCTGCTGGCGCTCAACCGCCTGTGGCAGCTGAACCTCAGCCGCAGCGAGCTGGCACGCATCGGCCTGGCGCTGGGCGCCGATGTGCCCTTCTTCATCCACGGGCGCAACGCCTGGGTGGAAGGCGTGGGCGAGCACATCAGCCCCCTGGAAGGCGAGGCCGCACTGCCCAGCGCGCGCTTCACCATCATCAAGCCCGCTGCGGGGCTGGATACCGGACAGATTTTTTCCAGTCCCAATCTGCAACGAAATACAAAGCACGCTACAATCTCCGGCTTTGCAGCAGATCACTACGGTTTCGGCCACAATGACCTGCAGCCTGTGGCCTGCGCTTTGTGCCCCGAGATCGAGAATGTTCTCTCCTTTCTCCAGAAGCAAGAATTTCAGGCTAGAATGACGGGCTCAGGGAGTGCAGTGTTCGCCAGAACACAACACAGTGTGGATACCCGCCAGGCACCCACATCCTGGCTGATCCGAAGCTGTGAAAACCTGCAAAAGCACCCATTGATTGAATGGGCGCGAGATTGAAAAGCTACCGGCCGGCAAGTTTCCGGACTTGTTGGCCAGTGTAGGGGAGTCGCCAAGTTGGTTAAGGCACCGGATTTTGATTCCGGCATGCGAGGGTTCGAGTCCTTCCTCCCCTGCCACCCTCTTTCAGCGTTCAAGCCAACCCGATCCGCCACCACGGGATACGCGCATGCACTCCAACTTCTCTGATTCAATTGTGTTCTCCGGCAACGCAAACCGTTGCATGGCCGAGGAAATCTGTCGTCACCTGGGCTCGCCCCTGGGCAAGGCCAATGTGGGCCGCTTCTCCGACGGCGAAGTCACCGTCGAAATCCAGCAAAACGTGCGCACCCGCGATGTCTTCGTCGTGCAATCGACCTGCGCCCCCACCAACGACAACCTGATGGAGCTGCTCGTCATGGTGGACGCCCTGAAGCGTGCCTCCGCCCAGAGCATCTGTGCCGTCATCCCCTACTTCGGCTACGCCCGCCAGGACCGCCGCGTGCGTTCCACCCGCGTGCCGATCACTGCCAAGCTGGTGGCCAACATGCTGCAGGCCGCCGGCGTCTCGCGCGTGCTGACCATGGACCTGCACGCCGACCAGATCCAGGGCTTCTTCGACATCCCGGTGGACAACATCTACGCTTCGCCGGTGCTGCTGGGTGATCTGACCCAGAAGAACTACGACAACCTCATCGTCGTCAGCCCCGACGTCGGTGGCGTGGTGCGCGCCCGCGCCCTGGCCAAGCAGCTCAACTGCGATCTGGCCATCATCGACAAGCGCCGCCCCAAGGCCAACGAGTCCGAAGTCATGAACGTCATCGGCGACATCGAAGGCCGCAACTGCGTGATCATGGACGACATGATCGACACCGCCGGCACCCTGGTCAAAGCCGCTGAAGTGCTCAAGGCCCGTGGCGCCAAGCAGGTGTACGCCTACTGCACCCACCCCATCTTCTCCGGCCCGGCCATCGACCGCATCTCTGGCGGCAATGCCCTGGACGAAGTGGTGGTGACCAACACCATTCCCCTGTCGCCGGCCGCCCAGGCCTGCGGCAAGATCCGTCAGCTGTCGATCGCTCCGCTGTTTGCTGAAACCATGCAGCGCATCCAGAACGGCGAATCGGTCAGCAGCCTGTTCCAGGATTAAATCCGCCGGCGGGCGTTGACCGCCGGCTCCCCCCAAAGACGGCATGTGCCGTCTTTTTATCAACCCGGATAAGGCTGGTCGCGGCCTATCCACTTAGGAGTTCATCATGCAATTCGTTGCTACCACACGCGCACAACAAGGTACGGGTGCGAGCCGCCGCCTGCGCTACACCGGCAAGACCCCTGGCATCGTGTACGGTGCCGGCCAGGACACCCAGGCCATCGAACTGGACCACAACAACCTGTTCCACGCCCTGCAGAAGGAAGAGTTCCACAGCAGCATCCTGGACATGGAGCTGGACGGCAAGGTCACCAAGGTCGTGCTGCGCGACGTGCAATACCACCCCTTCAAGCCCATGGTCCTGCACGTGGACTTCCAGCGCGTGGATGAGAACACCAAGGTGGAATCCAAGGTGGCCCTGACCTACGAAGGCGCCGAGCAATCGCCCGCCGTGAAGGACGAAAACTGCACCGTCACCCCCCTGGTGCAAGAGCTGTCCATCATCAGCGTCCCGACCAAGCGCCCCGAAGTGATCAAGGTGGACCTGTCGGGCCTGACCTCCAAGAGCAACCTGACCCTGCGTCACCTGGTCAAGCTGCCCGCTGGCGTCAAGGCCGTGGTGCGTGGCTCCAACAAGAACCCCGCTCTGGTCAGCATCAAGCTGCCCGAAGTGGCCGTGGACGCTGGCGCCGCAGCAGCACCGGCAGCCGCTCCTGCCAAGAAGGGCAAGAAGTAATTGCCGGGTGGCCACCCTCCGAGCCCCGCTCGTGCGGGGTGGCTGTGCCCAGATGCGTCGAGGCCCACCTTGCGTGGGCCTTTTGTTTGCCTTCTTTTTGTCCTTGCGTTTTCCAGGCACCCAGCCATCATCCCGTCGGCCCTTTCTGACCACGTGCTTCCATGATCAAACTGATTGTCGGCCTGGGTAACCCCGGCCCCGAATACCACGATACGCGCCACAACGCCGGTTTCTGGTGGGTCGATGCCCTGGCGCGTGAACTCAAGGTGCACCTGCAACCCGAGCGCAGCTACTGGGGCCTGGCTGCGCGCGCCAATGTGCAGGGCCACACGCTGTGGCTGCTGCAACCGCAGACCTTCATGAACCTGTCGGGCAAGTCGGTGGCGGCGCTGGCTCGTTTCTTCAAGATCCAGCCCGAGGAAATCCTCGTCGTGCACGATGAGCTGGACTTCCCCCCCGGCCAGGCCAAGCTGAAAAAAGGTGGCAGCCACGGCGGCCACAACGGCCTGCGCGACATCCACGCCCAGCTGGGCAGTGGCGATTACTGGCGCCTGCGCATCGGCATCGGTCACCCGGGACACAAGAGCGAAGTCACCAGCTGGGTGCTGAAGAAAGCCCCGCCGGAGCAGCAGCGCGCCATTGAGGACAGCATTGCCCACAGCCTCAAGGCCTGGCCGCTGCTGCTGGCCGGTGACATGGACAAGGCCATGGCCCAGATCCACACCACGCAGGCCCCGCGCCCCAAACCGCCACGCCCCAAGGCTGTTCCGCCCACGGGTGAAGCGCCCACCCCGTAGGCGCTGCGCCACACCCGACCCCATTTCACCCCATCCAGAACACTTTGCGGGACTGACTCACCCCATGCTGGTCTTTCTCACCCGGCGCCTGCTGACTCTGGTTCTGACCCTGCTGGCCGCCTCCGCCGTCGTCTTTGCCGTGCTGGATCTGCTGCCCGGCAATGCCGCCCAGGTCCTCATGGGGCCCGATGCTGCCCCCGAGGCCGTGGCGGCCCTGGCCGCGCAGCTGGGCCTGGATGCCCCGGCCTGGCAGCGCTACACCGACTGGCTGTCGGCCCTGGCGCGCGCCGACCTGGGCGAAAGCTACGCCTATGGCGAGCCGGTGTGGGACATGCTGTGCGAGCGCCTGGCCCTGACCCTGCCGCTGACCCTGCTGGCCCTGGGCCTGAGCTGCCTGCTGGCCCTGCCCCTGGGGCTGTACGCCGCCGCACGCCAGCACCAGCCGGCGGATATGGCCCTCTCCGGTCTGGCACAACTGGGCATGGCCGTGCCCAGCTTCTGGCTGGCCATTCTGTTGATCCTGTTGTTCTCGGTGCACCTGCAATGGTTTGCCGCTGGCGGCTTTCCAGGCTGGAGCCAGGCCGAAGGCGGCGGCATCCTGCCCGCGCTCAAGGCCCTGGTGCTGCCCGCGCTGGCCCTGGCGGCGGTGCAGACGGCCATCCTGGCGCGCATGACGCGCGCGGCCGTGCTGGAGGTGCTGGGCGAGGACTTCATCCGCACCGCCCGCGCCAAGGGCCTGGGGCAGCATGCCGTGCTCTGGGGGCATGCGCTGCGCAACGCCCTGGTGCCGGTACTCACCCTGCTGGGACTGCAATTTGCCAATCTGCTGGCCGGCGCCATCGTGGTGGAAAACATCTTCTACCTGCCCGGCCTGGGGCGACTGATGTTCCAGGCGATTGCCAACCGCGATCTGGTGCTGGTGCGCAACGGCGTGCTGCTGCTGGCGGCGCTGGTGATCGTGGTCGGCTTTGTGGTGGACGTGCTGCACGCCCTCATCGACCCCCGCATTCAAGGACGACGCAAGGCATGAACAGCAGCAGCTTTCCCGCCCCCGCCCAGCGCCGCGCGGCGCTGCCGCCGAGCCTGCGTCTGGGTGCCGTCTTGTGCGCGCTGCTGGTGCTGACGGCCCTGCTGTCCTGGCTCTGGACACCGCACCCGCCCGACGCCATGGACATGGCCGCACGCCTGCAAGGCCCCAGCAGCACCCACTGGCTGGGCACCGATGCCTATGGGCGCGACGTGGCCAGCCAGCTGCTGGTTGGCGCGCGCAGCTCCCTGGCCGTGGGGCTGGCCGCTGTCGGCCTGGGTCTGGCGCTGGGTGCCAGCCTGGGCCTGCTGGCCGCCGCACGCCCGGGCTGGATCGATGCGCTGGTGCAGCGCCTGGCCGATTTCTCGCTGGCCTTTCCGGCGCTGCTTACCGCCATCCTGCTGGCCGCCGTCTGGGGGCCGGGCATGGGCAATGCGGTGCTGGCGATTGCCCTGTTCAACATCCCGATCTTTGCCCGGCTGGCGCGTGCCACGGCGCTGGGCATCTGGGCGCGCGACTATGTGCTGGCTGCGCGCGCCTGCGGCAAAAGCCGCTGGCGCATCACCTGGGAGCACGTGCTGCCCAACATGGCCTCGGTGCTCATCGTGCAGGCCAGCAGCCAGTTTGCCCTGGCCATCCTGGCCGAAGCGGCCCTGTCCTACCTGGGCCTGGGCACGCAGGCGCCGCAGCCCTCCTGGGGGCGTATGCTCAGCGAAGCACAAACCCTGCTCTACCAGGCGCCGCTGCTGGCCGTCTTCCCCGGCCTGGCGATTGCCCTGTCCGTGCTGGGCCTGAACCTGCTGGGCGACGGCCTGCGCGACTGGCTCGATCCACGCCACACCTCCAGCCGCAGCGGAACCTGAGCCGCAGCCCCTGCCTTACCGACTGCACACCACGACATGCCCATCCTGGACGTTGCCCACCTGAACCTGATGCTGCCCCAGCCCAACGGGCGGCCCCTGCACGCGCTGCGCGGCATCAGCTTCAAGCTTGAGCGCGGCAGCAGCCTGGGCATCGTGGGCGAATCGGGCTGCGGCAAGTCCCTGACGGCGCTGGCGCTGATGGGCCTGCAACCACCGGGCGCCCAGGTCAGCGGCAGCATCCGCCTGGACACGCACGAAATCCTGGGCCAGAGCGAAGCCGACTGGCAGCGCCTGCGCGGCAACCGCATTGCCATGATCTTTCAGGACCCGATGAGCGCGCTCAACCCCCTGCACCCCATCGGGCAGCAGGTGGCCGAGCCACTGCGCCTGCACCAGGGCATGGACAAGCGCAGCGCCCTGCGCCAGGCCCAGGCGCTGCTGGAGCGCGTGGGCATTGCCCGCGCCAGCGAGCGCCTGAACGACTACCCACACCAGTTCTCCGGCGGCCAGCGCCAGCGCATCACCATCGCCATGGCCCTGGCCTGCGCGCCCGATGTGCTGATTGCCGATGAGCCCACCACCGCGCTGGATGTGACGGTGCAGCAACACATCCTGGACCTGCTGCACGACCTGATGGCCGAGCGCCAGATGGCGCTGCTGCTGATCTCGCACGACCTGGGCGTGATCTCGCAGAACGCCGACGACATGCTGGTCATGTACGGCGGCCAGGTGCTGGAAAGCGGCCCGACCGAGGCCATCTTCCGCCACATGGCCCACCCCTACACCCGGGGCCTGCTGGCCGCCCGCCCGCGCCTGGGTGCGCCGCGCCAGCCCAGCGGGCGGCCCTACCCGCTGTACACCATTCCCGGCAACGTCCCCGCGCTGGCCGAGCTGCCCGCCGGCTGCCCCTTTGCCGGGCGTTGCAGCTTCACCCAGCCCAACTGCCATGAGGAGTCGCCGCCACGCGTGGCCATCCCCAGCTTTTTTGCCCACCAGGCGCCGCACAGCAGCCTGGGCGCCCACCATGCCCGCTGCCTGCACCCGGCCGCCATGCGCGCCGGCAACACCCAGCACTGGCAGTAACGCCTGTCCCCCTGCAACACGCTATGGATGCACTCGATCTGGCCCCCCCGCTGCTGCACGTGCAGCAGCTGTGCAAAACTTACCAGTTGCCCCGGCGCAGCCTGCTGCGGCTGCCCACGCAGGTGCAGGCGCTGCGCGACGTGAGCCTGACGCTGCACGCCGGGCGCAGCCTGGGCATCGTGGGCGAGTCGGGCAGCGGCAAATCGACGCTGGCGCGCCTGATCATGGCGCTGGACACCCCCACCAGCGGCCAGGTGCTGCTCGATGGCCAAGACCTGCATACCCTGCCCGCCGCGCAACTGCGCCAGGCGCGGCGCGATTTCCAGATGGTGTTCCAGGACCCGTACGCCGCCCTCAACCCCCGGCGCACCATCGGCTGGAGCGTGGCCGAGCCACTGGCCGCCCTGGGGCCGCTGCCGGCCAGCGAAGTGCAGGAGCGCGTGGCCCAGGCGCTGGAGCAGGTCGGCCTGCGCGCCCAGGACGCGCAGCGCTACCCGCACGCCTTCTCCGGCGGCCAGCGCCAGCGCATCGCCATTGCGCGCGCCATCATCACGCGCCCGCGCCTGATCGTGGCCGACGAGCCAGTGAGCGCCCTGGACGTCTCCGTGCAGGCCCAGGTGCTCAACCTGCTGCTGCAACTGCAACAGGAATTTGGCATGGCCTACGTCATCATCGGGCACGATTTGTCGGTGATCCACCACATGTGCGACGAAGTGCTGGTGCTCTGCCAGGGGCAAGTGGTAGAAACCGGGCCGCCGCAGCAACTGCTGCATGCCGCCAGGGACCCCTACACCCAGGCCCTGCTGCGCGCCGTGCCAGCCATTGCCCCCGGTGCTGCACGCCAGCGCCGCGCAGCACGGCTGGCAGAGCAAAATGAGGCGTAACGCCTTGCGCTATTGATAAAGAAGCTGCTTGCGCTTGAATGGCGCATGTTTTAGCCTACTTTTACCGTAAAAGCCTTGCTACATCAGCGCCACAAGCTATTCAAAGGAGATTGCACCATGCTCAACCGCCGCCATCTGCTGGTCAGCAGCGCTGCCTGCGCCCTGCCCGCCCTGTTGCCCTGCACCGGCTGGGCGCAAGCGCGCAAGACCCACATCACCCTGGCGCTGGCCCTGGAGCCGCCGGTGCTCGATCCCACAGCCAGCGCCGCCTCGGCCATCGGTGAAGTGGTGCTCTACAACCTGTTCGAGACGCTGACCAAGATCACCCCCGAAGGCACGGCCCTGCCGCTGCTGGCCCAGCGCTGGGAGGTCAGCCCCGACCTGAAGACCTACCGCTTCCACCTGCGCCAGGACGTGCAGTTCCACAACGGCGTGGCGTTCGACGCCGAAACCGTGCGCTTCAGCCTGGAGCGCGCTGCAGGCGCCGACAGCACCAACAAGGACAAGTACACCTGGACGCAGCTGCGCGTGCAGGTCATGGATCGCTTCACCGTCGATATCCACAGCGATCAGCCCCAGCCCGATCTCCCCTTCCTCCTGGGCCAGGCCACGGCCATCATGGTCGAGCCCGGCAGCGCTGCCACCAACGCCCAGCACCCCGTGGGCACCGGCCCCTACCGCGTGCAGCAGTGGCGCAAGGGCAGCCACATCACCCTGCTGGCCTGGCCCGGCTACCGCGAGGCCGGACGCATCCGCATCCAGCGCGCCACCTTCCGCTTCATCCCCGATGCCGCCGCGCAGGTCGCTGCCCTGCTGGCGGGCGACGTCGATGCCTTCCCGCGCGTCAGCGCGCGCAGCGTGGCCCAGTTCCGGGGCGATGCGCGCTTTCAGGTGGTGGTCAGCGGCTCGCGCGCCAAGACCATCGTCGCCATGAACAACAGCAAGGCGCCCCTGAACGACGTGCGCGTGCGCCGCGCCATCGCCGCCGCCATCGACCGCCAGGCGCTGATCACCGGCGCAGCCGACGGCTTTGGCGTGCCCATTGGCAGCCACTACGTGCCTGGGGCGCCCGGCTACATCGACACCACCGCCCTCAACCCCTACGACCCGGCGCGCGCCAAGGCGCTGCTGGCCGAAGCGGGCATCCAGACGCCACTTCAGCTGACCATGACGCTGCCGCCCACGCCCTACGCCCGCCAGGGCGGCGAAATCGTCGCCGCGCAACTGGCGCAGGTGGGCATCCAGGTCAAGCTGGTGAACGTGGAATGGGCGCAGTGGCTCAGCGGCACCTATGGGCAAAAACAGTACGACCTGTCGCTCATCAGCCACGTCGAGCCGCTGGACCTGGGCAACTACGCCAAGAGCGATTACTACTGGGGCTACCAGTCGCCCGCCTTCCAGGCCCTGTACCAGAAGCTGCAAGCCACCAGCAACCCTGAGGTGCGCCTGCAACTGCTTGGCCAGGCGCAAAAGATGCTGGCCGAGGATTGCGTCAACGTCTTCCTCTACCAGCCGCAGTGGGTCACCATCGCCAATGCCCAGGTACGCGGCCTGTGGCGCGACATGCCGGTGCTGGTCAACGATTTGAGCGCGCTGTACTGGCAATAGCCATTTCCGCTAAAACATGAGCGCCTGGCGCGCATGAAAAAAGGGTTTCAGGCAGTTTTCCGCCTGAAACCCTTTTCTTTTCAGCGCAACCAGCTTGTATTTTGCTAGCGCTGTGCCGTCGCCAGCCGCACCGCCAGCGCCACAAACACCAGCGATGCCGTGCGATTGAGCAGCCGCTGCGCGCGCGCCGAGCGTTGCAGCAGCGCACCAAACCAGCCGCTGAACAGCGCAATCGAGCCAAACACCAGCAGCGTGGCCAGCATGAACACGCCGCCCAGCAGCACGATCTGCACGGCCACGCTGCCGCGCTCGGGGTGGGCAAACTGCGGCAGCAGCGCCAGGAAGAAGATCAACACCTTGGGGTTGGTCACATTCATCACCACCCCGCGCCCGACCATGCGCAGCAGCTCACCTGCTGGCAGCTTCCGGGCCAGGGCCGCAGGGGGTGCCCCGCCGCTGGCGCTGACCGGCGCACGCCAGGCACCCCAGGCCAGATAGAGCAGATACGCTGCCCCCACCAGCTTGAGCGCCAGAAAGGCCGTGGGCGATGCCGCCACCAGTGCCGCCAGCCCCAGCGCCACCGCAGCGGTGTGCACCATGATGCCCATGCACAGCCCCAGCACCACGGCCAGACCCACGCGCCAGCCACGCTGGGCCGATTGCATGAGCACAAAGATGTTGTCCGGCCCGGGGCTCAGCCCCAGCAGTACGGAAAGGCCGAAGAAGGCCGCCAGCGTCTCGACGGTAGGCATCGTTGCAAGTGAAAGCGTGAAAAAGAAAAGCGCAGGGAAGTGAAGGCCGGCTTCAGCGCTGTGGTCTGAAGGCCGGGCCGGGCGCGCAGCGCGGGTTGTCGAACGGCCCGCCGCGCCGCTCCCAGCCCTGGCTGGGCATGAACTGGGCGCACACGCGCAGGTCGCTGTCCAGCCGGCTGTGCCACCAGTACCAGCCCGCCGGAGCCGCCAGCGCCCACAGCGGTGCGCTGCACAGCGCGGCCAGGGCGGCACGCTTCAGCCAGAGGGAGGTTTGCGGCCGCATCCTAGGAACTCTGGCGACCGGGGATGAGCGACAGAAACTCGCGGCGCAGGTTCGGGTCCGTGAGGAAGGCGCCACGCATGACGGAATTGAGCATCTTGCTGTCCATCTCGCGCACGCCGCGCCAGGACATGCAAAAGTGCGAGCACTCCATGACCACGGCCAGCCCGTCGGGGCGGGTCTTTGCCATGATGGCGTCGGCCAGCTGCATGATGGCCTCTTCCTGAATCTGCGGGCGGCCCATGATCCAGTCCACCAGACGCGCGTACTTGGACAGGCCGATCACGTTGGAATGCTTGTTGGGCAGAATGCCAATCCACACCTTGCCCAGCACCGGGCACAGGTGGTGGCTGCAGGCGCTGCGCACGGTGATCGGGCCGACGATCATCAGCTCGTTCAGATGCTCGGCATTGGGAAATTCGGTGAGCGCCGGCTGCTGGGCGTAGCGGCCCTTGAAGACTTCCTTCAGGTACATCTTGGCCACGCGCCGCGCCGTACCCCGGCTGTTGTGGTCGTTGTCGGTGTCGATGACCATGCTGTCGAGCACGGCCTGCATCTTCTCCTCCACCTCGTCGAGGAGCTGCTCCAGCTCCCCCGGCTCGATGAAGGCGGCAATGTTGTCGTTGGCATGAAAGCGCTGGCCCGCAGCCAGCAGACGCTCGCGGATCTTGCGCGAGACAGGCTGGCCCTGCTCGGCAGTGGCGGCATCCACCTCGGCAGGAGGGGTGGTGACCAAATCTTTAAACATGGGCGGCATGGTAGCAGTGTTTTTGGTCCGGATTTTTTTCAAGGAAATAGCGTTCAAACGCTTATCCATGAAGCGCCAAAAGCTATACTTTAAGTAGCAATCAAAACCGGAACTCGGCAATCAGGGGCAGATGGTCGGACATGCGCCACCAGATGCGCCCCTGCGGCACATGCAGGCCCAGGGGCGTGAGGCCGCGCACATACACGTGGTCAAGCTGCGCCAGCGGCAGCCGCGCCGGGTAGGTCAGCGCCCTGACGTCGCGGCTGTCGAACTCGTACAGGCCGAAGCCCGCCAGCATGCGCTGGATCTGCTTGCCCCAGTCGTTGAAGTCCCCGGCCACCACCAGCGGCGCGCCGGGCGGCACCTCGCGCTCGATGAAGCGTTGCAGTTGCTCCACCTGGCGCACGCGGCTGCCGGGAATCAGCCCCAGGTGCACCACGATGGCATGCACCGGGCGGCCCTGGATCATTACCTCCACGTGCAGCAGGCCGCGCTGCTCGAAGCGGTGGTCGGAGATGTCCTGGTGCTGGTGCGTGATCACCGGCCAGCGCGTCAGCAGCGCATTGCCATGCTCGCCGTAGCGCGTGTAGGCATTGGTCTGGTACACCGCCCGGTAGCCCTCCGGGGCCAGGTATTCGGCCTGCGGCACACGCGGCCAGCGCTCGAAGTAGCGTTCCTCGCGCAGGTTCATCTTGCGCACTTCCTGCAGGCAGACGATGTCGGCATCCATCTGCTCCACCGCCAGCCCCAGGTTGTGGATTTCCAGCCGGCGCACGGGCCCCAGGCCTTGCACGCCCTTGTGGATGTTGTAGGTGGCCACGCGCAGGATTTGCGGCGTTGCCGGATTGCGTTCAGCAGCAAAGGAAGTCATGTAGCAATTTGCCTCAGCTTGATCGTCAGGAAGAAAGGGCCCCACCCACGTGGTTCCGCCCCATACATCCGAAGCGTAGTACGAATGCGTCACCTTTGCCTGCCTTGCTACGTGCGCGCATGAAATAAAGGAGCTGCTGACGCTGGCTACACAAGGTTTTACGGCATATTTCTACGCCAAACCTAAATGCATCCAGCGCCAGCAGCTCCTTTTTTCAGAATCCTGGCGGGAACCTGCGGTGACTTACTGTGCGGCCACTGGGTTGCGCAGGCGGATGTGCAGCTCGCGCAGCTGCTTTTCGTCCACGGGCGAGGGTGCCTGGGTCAGCAGGTCCTGGGCACGCTGGGTCTTGGGGAAGGCGATCACGTCGCGGATCGACTCGGCGCCGGTCATCAGCGTGATCAGACGGTCCAGACCGAAGGCCAGACCACCGTGCGGAGGCGCACCGTATTGCAGCGCATCCAGCAGGTAGCCGAACTTGGCGCGCTGCTGCTCGGGGGTGATGTTCAGTGCGGCAAACACCTTGGCCTGCACATCGGCGCGGTGGATACGCACCGAGCCGCCGCCCAGCTCCCAGCCGTTCAGGACCATGTCGTAGGCCTTGGCCAGGCAGGCGCCGGGGTCGGTTTCCATCAGGTCCTCGTGGCCATCCTTGGGACTGGTGAAGGGGTGGTGCACAGCCACCCAGCGGTCTTCCTCGTCGTCGTGCTCGAACATCGGGAAATCCACCACCCACAACGGTGCCCAGCGGTCTTCGAACAGGCCGTGGGTCTTGCCGAACTCGCTGTGGCCGATCTTCAGGCGCAGTGCACCGATGGCGTCGTTGACCACCTTGGCCTTGTCGGCACCGAAGAACAGGATGTCGCCATCCTGCGCGCCGGAGCGCTTGAGGATTTCCGCCAGGGCCGCATCGTGAATGTTCTTGACGATGGGCGATTGCAGACCATCGCGGCCCTTGGCCACTTCGTTGACCTTGATCCAGGCCAGGCCCTTGGCACCGTAGATCTTGACGAACTCGGTGTACTGGTCGATCTCGCCACGGCTGATGGCAGCGCCACCGGGCACGCGCAGGGCCACCACGCGGCCGCCCTTGGTGGTGGCGGGGGTGGAGAACACCTTGAAGTCCACGTCCTTCATGACGTCGGTCAGCTCGGTGAATTCGAGCTTGACGCGCAGGTCCGGCTTGTCCGAACCGAAGCGGTGCATGGCTTCGCTGTAAGGCATGATGGGGAATTCGCCCAGATCCACACCCAGCTGCTGCTGGAACACTTCCTTGATCATGCGCTGGAAGATGTCGCGGATTTCCTCTTCACCCAGGAAGGAAGTCTCGCAGTCGATCTGCGTGAACTCGGGCTGGCGGTCGGCGCGCAGGTCTTCGTCGCGGAAGCACTTGGTGATCTGGTAATAGCGGTCGTAGCCGGCCACCATCAACATCTGCTTGTACAGCTGGGGCGACTGGGGCAGTGCGTAGAACTGGCCGTCGTGCACACGCGAAGGCACCAGGTAGTCGCGGGCGCCTTCGGGAGTGGACTTGCCCAGCATCGGGGTTTCGATGTCGATGAAGCCTTCCTTGTCCAGGAAGTTGCGCACCTGGATGGCGGTCTTGTAGCGCAGGATCAGGTTGCGCTGCATCTGGGGACGGCGCAGGTCCATCACGCGGTGCGTCAGGCGCACGTTCTCGGACAGGTTGTCGTCGTCCAGCTGGAAGGGAGGCGTCACCGAGGGGTTGAGCACCACCAGCTCGTGGCACAGCACCTCGATCTGACCGCTCTTGAGCTTGTCGTTGGTCGTGCCTGCGGGGCGGGCACGCACCAGGCCCTTGACCTGGATGCAGTACTCGTTGCGGATCTCCTCGGCCACCTTGAACATCTCGGGGCGGTCGGGGTCGCACACCACCTGCACATAGCCCTCGCGGTCGCGCAGGTCGATAAAGATCACACCACCGTGGTCGCGGCGGCGGTTCACCCAGCCGCACAGGGTTACGGTTTGGCCCATCAGGGCTTCGGTCACGAGACCGCAATATTCAGAGCGCATGGCCATGGCGAAGTCTTCCTGCGTCGTGCGACGCGTTGCAAAAAAAGTTGTTTAACGTTCCAGATCGTCCCGTGCGGGCGCAGCAGGCGCCACCACCCCCATGGACACAATGTATTTGAGCGCGGCATCCACGCTCATCTCCAGCTCCACGCATTCGGACTTGCGCACGAGCACGAAATAGCCCCCCGTGGGGTTGGGCGTGGTGGGCACATAGACGCTGACGTACTCGTCACGCAGGTAGCGCGCCACCTCCATCGCGGGCGCGCCGGTGACAAAACCCACCGTCCACACCCCTTCGCGCGGCCACTGCACCAGCACTGCCGTGCGAAAAGCGTTGCCGCTGTCGGAAAACACCGTATCCGAGACCTGCTTGACGCTGGAGTAGATCGAGCGCACCACCGGGATGCGGCCAATCAGCGCATCGCCCCAGGCCACCAGCTTGCGGCCCACGATGTTGCTGGCCACCGCACCGATGGTCAGCAGGATCGCCAGCGTCAGCAGCACGCCAAACCCCGGGATGTGCACCCCCAGCAGGCGCTGCGGCTGCCATGCCTCAGGCAGGATGAGCAAGGTCTGATCCAGCGTGCCGACGATCCAGTGCAGCACCCATACCGTAATCACTCCCGGCACGATGACCAGCAGGCCGGTGAGCAGCCACCTACGTACAGCATTCATCCTTGTTGACCCTGGCAAGCCGCGCGCCAGAACGGGCGGGCTGCGGCAAATTTTCCCAAAACCCGCGATTATAGGTCGGCCGGCCTGTGCCGGCCGTTCAGGCTCACACGGCGGCGGGCACGGCCACCGGGTCGGTCTCGTAGTGCACCACCGCGTCCTGGCTATTGCGCACCCACTGCGGCAGCAGGGAACCGGCCACCATGCCGGTTGCCGCCGCCAGCAGGCCGGCCAGCTGCTGCGGGAAGGCTTCGCTCCAGCCGGGCACGGCCATGACCAGCAGCCACGCGCCAATGCCCATGCCCACGGCAAAGATGGCGCCCTGGGTGGTGGCACGCTTCCAGTACAGGCCGAACACCAGGGGCACGAAGGCGCCCACCAGCGGCACCTGGTAGGCGCCCGAGACCATTTCATAAATGGAGCTGTCCTGCATGGTGATGGCGTACACCAGCACGCACATGGTGAAGACCAGCACCGACAGGCGCATGGCCTTGAGCGTCTGGGCATCGCTCATGCCCGGCTTGATGTTGCGCAGGATGTTTTCCACAAACGCGGTCGAAGGCGCCAGCATGGTGGCCGAAGCGGTGGACATGATGGCCGACAGCAGCGCGCCAAAGAAGGCAATCTGCAGCGGCAGGGGCATGTGGTTCATGACCAGGGCGGGCAGGATCTTCTGCGGATCGTCGTCCATCAGCGCGCTGACCGTCTCCGGCATCACCAGCACGGCGGCGGTGACGGCAAACATCGGCACAAAGGCAAACAGGATGTAGAGCGAGCCGCCGATGATCGGCCCCAGCTGCGCCACCTGGGCATCCTTGGAGGACATGACGCGCTGGAACACGTCCTGCTGCGGAATGGAGCCCAGCATCATGGTGATGCCCGAGGCGATGAAGAACAGCCAGGTCCTGCCGTCGGCATCCACCGGCAAAAAGCGCATCTTGCCCTCGCTGACGGCGTAATCGACCACCACGCCCGCGCCACCGGCCAGATCGGCTGCGCACCAGGCAATGGCAATCAGGCCGGCGCAGATGACGGTCATCTGCACCAGATCGGTAATCGCCACCGACCACATGCCGCCGTACAGCGTGTAGATCAGCACGATGAAGGTACCCAGCACCATGCCCGCGGTCATGGAGATGGCGCCCTGCGTGAGCATGTTGAACACCACGCCCAGCGCCGCCACCTGTGCCGCCACCCAGCCCAGGTAGCTGAAGATGATGATGATGGAGCACAGCATCTCGATCGTGCGGCCATAGCGCAGGCGGTAGTAGTCGCCAATGGTGATGAGGTTTTTCTTGTAGAGCTTGTAGGCAAAGAACAGCCCCACCAGCACCAGGCACAGACCCGCGCCAAACGGGTCTTCAATCACCCCGCCCAGACCTTCCTGGACAAACTGGGCCGAGACACCCAGCACCAGCTCCGAACCAAACCAGGTGGCAAACGTGGTCGCCACCACGATGTACAGCGGCAGCGAGCGCCCCGCAACGGCGTAGTCCGCCGTACCGTGCACGCGCCGGGCAGCGTACAGACCAATACCAATCGACACCAGCAAATAGGCGGCAATGAAAGCGAGCAACATGGAGCGCAACTCCAGAACAAGCAAAGGGGTTGGTTGGAGCAGGGGCACAGCGTACCCCCCGACGGGACGGGCGATTATCAACACTTCCCCATGTTTTGGCGCCTAAAAACTGCGTTTGTCGGCTTCTTGCCACATCAGGCGGCACGCGCAATAAAAAAGAGAGCTGCACGCGCTCCATTTACATTGGTTTCAAATTGTTTTTAATCTGAAAACCAATGAATATCAGCGCAAACAGCTCTCTTTTTAGAAGCCCTGCCAGCGCAGCAGTACCTGCATGGCCAGCAGCCCGAACAGAAAACCCATGAAGCCGTAAATGATGCCCTGCAGCAGGCGGTTGGTACGCCGCTGCTCGCGCAGCAGCTCTTGCGCGATGGCCGTGTGCTGGCCCTGGTCCTTGCGCTGCAGGTAGTCGTGCAGCAGGCGCGGCAGATCGGGCAGGATCTTGGCGTAGCGCGGCGCCTGCGCCTTGAGCTCGCTCCACAGGCGCTGCGGGCCCATTTGCTCCAGCATCCACTTTTCCAGGAAGGGCTTGGCCGTGCTCCACAGGTCCAGATTGGGGTCGAGCTGGCGCCCCAGACCTTCGATGTTGAGCAGCGTCTTTTGCAGCAGCACCAGCTGCGGCTGAATCTCCACCTGAAAGCGGCGCGAGGTCTGGAACAGGCGCATCAGCACCATGCCCAGCGAGATCTCCGCCAGTGGCCGATCGAAGTACGGCTCGCAGACGCTGCGGATGGCCGCTTCCAGCGCTTCGACGCGCGTGTTGGCCGGCACCCAGCCGCTTTCGATGTGCAGCTCGGCCACGCGCTTGTAGTCGCGGCGGAAGAACGCGGTGAAGTTCTGCGCCAGATATTCCTTGTCGAACTCGGTGAGCGCGCCCACGATGCCAAAGTCCAGCGAGATATAGCGCCCAAAGGTTTCGGGCGCCAGGCTGACCATGATGTTGCCCGGGTGCATGTCGGCGTGGAAAAAACCATCGCGAAACACCTGGGTGAAGAAAATGGTCACGCCATCGCGCGCCAGCTTGGGGATGTCCACCCCGGCTTCGCGCAGCTTGTCCACCTGGCTGATGGGTACGCCGTGCATACGCTCCATGACCATCACGTCGGTGTGGCAGAAGTCCCAGAACACCTCCGGCACCAGCAGCAGATCCAGCCCCTGCATGTTGCGACGCAGCTGCGTGGCGTTGGAGGCTTCGCGCACCAGGTCGAGCTCGTCGTTGAGGTACATGTCGAACTCGGCCACCACCTCACGCGGCTTGAGGCGCTTGCCGTCGCTCGACAGCCGCTCCACCCAGCCGGCCATCATGTGCATCAGCGCCAGGTCTTTTTCGATGACGCGCTTCATCCCCGGGCGCAGCACCTTGACGGCGACTTCGCGCTCCTGCCCGTCGCGGTCGCGGATGGTGGCAAAGTGCACCTGGGCAATCGAGGCGCTGGCCACGGGCTGGCGCTCAAAGCTCAGAAAGATTTCGCTGATCGGCTTGCGAAACGATTTCTCAATCGTATCGACCGCAATCTGCGGATCGAAGGGCGGCACGCGGTCTTGCAACCTGGCCAGCTCTTCGGCCACATCGGGTGGCAGCAGGTCGCTGCGCGTGGACAGCACCTGACCAAACTTGACAAAGATCGGCCCCAGCTCTTCCAGCGCCTGACGCAGACGCTGACCGCGCGGCGCGTCCAGGCGCCGCCCGATGGTGAGGATGCGGCGCAGCAGGTGCAGCCAGGGGTGCCGAAAGCTGGAGAGCACCAGCTCATCCAGCCCATAGCGCAGCACCACCCAGAGAATGGTCCACGCACGAAAGAAGCGGTTCATGGAGTGCTGCTTTATGCCAGCTGCTGGGCGCCATCGCCCGCGCGGCGTCCCACGAACTGGCGCACCGCCTGCATGGCCGAGCGCGCCAGGCTGGCCAGGGTGTGGGCCGGCACGTCGCCAATCACGCGCGCCAGATCCTCCTCCACATCCCAGGAGACGTTGTCGGCCAGCCATTGCAGATCGGCGGCCAGCTGCACATCGCCCTCGATGCGGATGCTGGGCTTGTCGCCGCGCAGCGCGGCCTGCACCAGGGAGAAGGGGTTGGTGTTGGTCACTTCCAGACGCAGATCGGGTCTGGCACCTTCCGGCGCCAGGTTGAACAGACCTGCCGGGGTCACCAGCAGCGCCAGCGAGAACTGGCGCCACTGCACCAGCGCCACCCGGCCACTCTGGCGCACCAGGCGCTCCATGGCCAGGGGCTCCTGCATGAGCACGTGGTTGAGGAAAAGCACCAGGCGCTGTTGGCCTTCATGCACCAGCCAGGCCGGCGGCTGAACGACCTGGGCCGCGCGCTCGGCCAGATTGCCGAGCAAGGAAAAGGGGGACTGTGTTGCCATAGTCCCCCGATTATCTTGGATACGCCAAAGGCCTTAGCTCAAAGCCTGCAATCCGGCGACCAGCCAGCCGCCATTGCCCTGCTTGGGCTTGGCCATGTTCCACACTTCGCGGAAGGGGCTCAGGCCTGCGCCCTGCTCTTCGCTGCTCAGGCCGGAGAACTCCACGCTGGCCAGATACACGTCGCCCTGGTCCTCGATGCCCAGCAGCTGGGCCTGCAGGCCCTCGATGCGGGTGATGTTGGGCTGGCCATTGGCCTCGGCCTCACGCTCGGCCAGTTGCTGGCGCACTTCGGCCAGCATTTCGTCGGTCATCATCGAGCGCAGGGTGGCAATGTCGGCCTTGTCCCAGGCGGCCTGCAACAGCATGAAGTTGCGCTGCGCAGCGTCCAGAAAGCCTTGGGTGTCGAAGTCGGCAGGCACATCCCAGGTGGGTTGGGCACCGGCCAGGGCCGAGCCAATCATGCTGCCGCCAGCAACTGGGGCTGCCTGACCAAACTGCTCCCAGGGACGGGCCGAGGCGTCGTTGCCCACCTTGTCCGGCTTGTACTGGGACGGCGTGGTGGCATTCACGCCGGCAGGCACCGGGGTCTGGAAGGCATAGGGCGCAGCGGCAGCACGCGGGCGGCGCAGCAGGCGAAAGATGGCAAAGGCCACCATGGCCAGCAGGGCAATCAGCAGGATGTTGCCGAAGGCTTCACCCAGACCCAGGCTGTTGGCCAGCCAGGCCAGACCCAGGCCAGCGGCCAGACCGCCGAGCATGGCGCCCCAGGGCTTCTTGGCCGGGGTTTGCGCCGCCGTGTTGGCCGCCTGCCCCGGCTGCTTGGCCGGCTGTTGCTGCTGCTGCGCGTTCTGCTGACGGGCAGGAGCTGCCGGTGGGGTGGCCTGACGCTGGGTTACGTTGCTGGACTGGCGGCCCATTGAGCCGCCGCCACCCAGGCGCTTGGCTTCGGCCAGCGGCTGCGCAAGCAGCAGCACTGCGGTCAAAGTCACCACCCATAGTTTTTTCATTGTTTGCTCCAGAAAATAAAAAATTAATGATGAAGAGACCTGAGTGTTAACGCGATCCGGGTCAATGCGCTGACCGCGTCGTGCGTTCTTTCACTATTTGTCGCTTTATAACAACATCCGGATGCACCTGAGTGCCGACTCAGCACTTGATGCCCACGTGCAGCGCCACCACGCCGGCGGTCATGTTGTGGTAGTCCACGTGGCCAAAGCCGGCCTGCTGCATCATGGTCTTGAGCTCTTCCTGGCCGGGGTGCATGCGGATCGATTCGGCCAGATAGCGGTAGCTGTCGGCATCCCCTGCCACCAGGGAGCCCAGGCGCGGCAGGATGTTGAAGGAATACCAGTCGTAGGCCTTTTCCAGCGGCTTGGCGACCCTGGAGAACTCCAGCACCAGCAGCTTGCCGCCGGGCTTGAGGACGCGGCACATTTCCTTGAGCGCCACGTCCTTGTGCGTCATGTTGCGCAGACCAAAGGCGACGCTGACCAGATTGAAGTGCTTGTCGGGGAAGGGCAGCTTTTCCGCATCACAGACCAGCGTGGGCAGGATCAGGCCCTTGTCGGTCAGGCGGTCGCGCCCCACACGCAGCATGGCTTCGTTGATATCGGTATGCACCACGCGCCCGGTGTTGCCCACTTTTTTGGCAAAGGCCATGGACAGGTCGCCCGTGCCGCCGGCAATGTCCAGCACCTGGTCGCCCTCCTTGAGGTTGGCCACCATGACGGTATAGGCCTTCCAGGCGCGGTGCAGGCCGCCGGACATCAGGTCGTTCATGATGTCGTACTTGCTGGCCACGGAGTCGAACACCCCGCGCACGCGCCGGGCCTTTTCGTTTTCATCGACGGTTTCAAAACCGAAATGTGTGCTGCTCATGGCTGTGCCGTTTCTTTACCGTTGGAGTGAGGTTGCGGGTGGTTGCAGGGATATGGCCGGGCAAATATAGCGTGCGGCATCAGTGGCAGCCGCAGCTGCCGCTGCCACAGCCGTGACCAGCGCTGCCCGGTGCGGACATATCGGCATCGCGCGACAGGCCGGCGACGGCCAGCTTGTCCAGGTACTGCTGCCACAGCACGTCCTTTTGCGTGCCCAGCTGGTACAGGTAGTCCCAGGTGAAGATGCCCGAGGCGTGGCCGTCGCTGAACAGCGGCTTGATGGCGTAGTGCCCCACCGGCTCCAGGTCGGTGATCTGCACCAGGCGCTTGCCGGTCTGCAAGGTCTCCTGCCCCGGGCCATGGCCCATGACTTCGGCCGAAGGCGAGTACACGCGCAGCAGCTCGAAGGGCAGCTCAAACACCGTGCCATCGGCATAACCCAGCGCCAGCACGCGCGAGGCGGCGCGCACTTCAATGCTCTCGGGGATGGGGGAAGAAGCCATACGCTTTCCTTAAAACAATAGCTGTCAGCGCCTGTCAGCTCTATATTTCAGATGATTTTTTCATCGAATATCCAGGTAGCACAAGCGCAAGCAGCTCCTTTTTTCATAACTATTCAGACAGGGTCCGGGCCAGCAGTGCATCAAGTTGCGCCAGCTGCCGCTCCAGCGCTGCTTCCTGGGCCAGATCGCGCGGGCGCTGGGCGCTGGCCCACACGGGGGCGGGGAAGTGGCTGTCCCAGGCAAAGCGGGCAATGATGTGCCAGTGCAGATGCGGCACCATGTTGCCCAGCGTGGCCAGGTTGATCTTGGCCGGGGCCAGCTGCGCGCGCAGCACCTGTTCGACCAGCGCCACCGCCTGCATGCAGTGCTCGCGCTCGGGGCGCGAGAGGTCGGAGAACTCAGCGACGTGCGCGTTCCAGACGATGCGGTAAAAAGCGGGAAAGCCCGCCTCCTGCGCGCGAATCAGGCGCAGCTTCTCGCCCTGCCAGATCAGCTGGCCACCGGCTTCCCGGCACAGCACGCAACTCACAGCAGCACCCTTTCGATGCCACCGGCGTTGGCGCGCTGCACGAACTCGGGCAGCCAGTTCTCGCCCAGGATCTTGCGGCACATCTCGATGACGATGTAGTCGGCTTCCAGCAGTCCGGTCTGCAGGTCGTTGGCATAGCGCGAGACGCCTTGCAGGCAGCTGGGGCAACTGGTCAGGATCTTGATGTTGTCCTGCGCGCCCACGGCGCCGCTGGCGCGCAGCTGGGCTTCGCCCTTTTTGATTTCCTGCTCCTTGCGGAAGCGGATCTGCGTGGAAATGTCCGGGCGCGAGACGCCCAGCGTGCCCGACTCGCCGCAGCAGCGCTCGCTCTTGATGACGCCATCGCCCACCAGGGCCTTGACGGTCTTCATCGGGTCCTGCTGCTTCAGCGGGCTGTGGCAGGGGTCGTGGTACAGGTAGCCGCCCTGGCCTTGCGGCAAGGTGATGCCCTTTTCCAGCAGGAACTCGTGGATGTCGATGATGCGGCAGCCGGGAAAGATCTTGTCGAATTCGTAGCCGGCCAGCTGGTCGTAGCAGGTGCCGCACGAGACCACCACGGTCTTGATGTCCAGGTAGTTGAGCGTGGTGGACAGGCGGTGGAATTGCACCCGGTTGTTGGTGATCATCTGGTTGGCCAGGTCGTACTGGCCATTGCCGCGCTGCGGGTAGCCGCAGCACATGTAGCCGGGGGGCAGCACCGTCTGCACACCCGCATGCCAGAGCATGGCCTGGGTGGCCAGACCCACCTGGCTGAACAGGCGCTCGGAGCCGCAGCCGGGGAAGTAGAACACCGCCTCGGTCTCGGCCGTGGTGGTCTGCGGGTTGCGGATGATGGGGATGTATTCCTTGTTCTCGATATCCAGGAGCGCGCGCGCCGTCTTGCTGGGCAGGCCACCGGGCAGTTTCTTGTTGACGAAGTGGATCACCTGCTCCTTGATGCTGGCCTTGCCCACCGTGGCGGGCGGGCGCTGCATCTGCGGCCTGGTGACGGTGGAGAGCACGTCGGCCGCCAGACGCTGGGCCTTGTAGCCCACGCCGACCACGCCGCTGCGCAGCAGCTTGATGGTCTTGGGCTCGGTGCTGTTGAGCAGCGACATGGCCAGCGTGGCGCCGGGGTTGAAGCTCTTCTTGTCCATCTTGCGCAGCAGGTTGCGCATGTTCATGGACACATCGCCAAAGTCGATCTTCACCGGGCAGGGCGTAAAGCACTTGTGGCACACGGTGCAGTGCTCGGCCACGTCTTCAAACTCCTGCCAGTGGTGGCTGGAGACGCCACGGCGTGTCTGCTCTTCGTACAGGAAGGCTTCGACCAGCAGCGAGGTGGCCAGAATCTTGTTGCGCGGCGAGTACAGCAGGTTGGCGCGCGGAATGTGCGTGTTGCACACCGGCTTGCACTTGCCGCAGCGCAGGCAGTCCTTGACCGAATTGGCAATCTCGCCAATGTCGGACTGCTGCATGATGATCGACTCATAGCCCATCAGGCCGAACGACGGCGTGTAGGCATTGGTCAGGTCGGCAAACATCAGCGCCTCACGCGGCGATTCGGCCGGCACCAGTCCGCCCTTTTCGCGGATCAGCTTGCCGCGGTTGAAGCGCCCATGCGGGTCGATGCGCTTTTTGTACTCGGCAAAGGGGGCCAGCTCTTCGTCGGAGAGGAACTCCAGCTTGGTGATGCCGATGCCGTGCTCGCCCGAGATCACGCCGTCCAGGCTGCGCGCCAGCTGCATGATGCGTGCCACCGCTTCGTGCGCGGTTTGCAGCATCTCGTAGTCGTCGGAGTTGACCGGAATGTTGGTGTGCACATTGCCGTCGCCGGCGTGCATGTGCAGCGCCACCCACACGCGGCCCTTGAGCACGCGCTGGTGAATGGCGTTGATTTCTGCCAGCACCGGCTGGAAAGCCTGACCGCTGAAGATCTGCGCCAGCGGCGCTTTGAGCTGCGTCTTCCAGCTGGCGCGCAGACGGTGCTCTTGCAGCTCAGGGAACAGCGTCTCCACATTCGTCAGCCAGTCGGCCCATTGGGCACGCACGGTCTGCACCAGCTCCTGCGCCTGGTGCACGCGGTCTTCGAGCAGTTCGGCGCTGGAGATTTCCTTGGCATCGGTGTGACCCAGCGGCAGGTTGCCCTGGGCCAGGAAGGCCAGCAACGCATCGCACAGCGCCAGCTTGTTGCGCAGCGACAGCTCGATGTTGATGCGCTCGATGCCGTCGGTGTACTCCCACATGCGCTCCAGCGGAATCACCACGTCCTCGTTGATCTTGAAGGCGTTGGTGTGCTTGGAAATGGCCGCCGTGCGCTTGCGGTCCAGCCAGAATTTCTTGCGCGCCTCGGCACTGACAGCGACAAAGCCCTCGCCGCTGCGTGTGTTGGCCAGGCGCACCACTTCGCTGGTGACGCGCGCCACTTCGTCGGCGTCGTCGCCCACGATATCGCCGATCAGCACCATCTTGGGCAGCTGGCCGCCGCCCTTCTTGCTCTTGGTGGTGTAGCCCACGGCCTTGAGGTAGCGGTCGTCCAGGTGTTCGAGGCCGGCCAGCAGCACGCCGCTGCGTTTTTGCTCCTCGAACATGTAGTTCTTGATTTCGACAATGCTGGGCACCGCCAGCTTGGCGCTGCCAAAGAACTCCAGGCACACGGTGCGGGTGTGCTCGGGCATGCGGTGCACCACCCAGCGCGCGCTGGTGATGATGCCGTCCGTACCCTCCTTCTGCACGCCGGGCAGGCCCGAGAGGAACTTGTCCGTCACGTCCTTGCCCAGGCCTTCCTTGCGGAACTTGTGGCCGGGGATGTCCAGGCGCTCGGTGCGCAAAGGGGTCTTGCCATCGGCGGCGTAGTAGCGCAGCTCGAAGCTGGCCATCTCGGCATCGTGGATCTTGCCCAGGTTATGACCGATGCGCGTGACTTCCAGCCACTCGGCATCGGGCGTGACCATGCGCCAGCTGGCCAGGTTGTCCAGCGCCGTGCCCCACAGCACGGCCTTCTTGCCGCCCGCATTCATGGCGATGTTGCCGCCGATGCACGAGGCTTCAATCGAGGTCGGATCCACCGCAAACACATAGCCAGCGGCCTCGGCCGCCTCGGCCACGCGCTGCGTGACCACGCCGGCTTCGGTCCAGACCGTGGGCACGGGCTTGTCCAGACCGGGCAGCTGCACCATCTCCACGGGCGTGATGGCGTCCAGCTTTTCGGTGTTGATGACCACGGAGCGCCAGGTCAGCGGGATCGCGCCACCGGTGTAGCCGGTGCCGCCGCCACGCGGAATGATGGTCAGCTCCAGCTCGATGCAGCCCTTGACCAGGGCCGCCATTTCGGCCTCGGAATCGGGCGTGAGCACGACGAACGGATATTCCACGCGCCAGTCGGTGGCGTCGGTCACATGGCTGACGCGCGACATGCCGTCGAACTTGATGTTGTCCTTGTGCGTCAGACGCCCGAGCGTGCGGCGCACCTGCTCGCGCAGCTGCGCGGCCTGGGCGAACATGCGCTCGAACTCCTGCACGGCACGCTCGGCCGCATCCACCAGCTCGCCCACCAGGGCATCGCGCTCCGGGTCCTCCTGCGGACGACGGCGCTTCTGCACCTCGGCCAGGCGGTGGCGCATGGCCTGCACCAGCTGACTGCGCCGCTCGCTGCTGTGCAGCAGATCATCCTGCAGGTAGGGGTTGCGCTGCACGACCCAGATGTCGCCCAGCACTTCGTACAGCATGCGCGCCGAGCGCCCGGTGCGCCGCTCCGAGCGCAGGCGCTGCAACACCTCCCAGGCACGCGCGCCCAGCAGGCGGATGACGATTTCCTTGTCGGAAAACGAGGTGTAGTTGTACGGAATCTCCCGCAAGCGGGTGGGCTCAGCAGCAGCGGCCAGCAGGGCAGCCTGTGCGATCGGTGCGTTCATGAGGCGTGGGTCTTGGGCCAGAGGGCCAGAGAAGAGCAAAGCGGGCGCAGCCCATGCTGCACCGCAGAAAGTGCGCGATTTTAAGCCAGGGGGCAAGCCCTGACCCGGCGGCAGGGCGCAGCCCCAGCGGCAGAAGGGCAACCCCTGCAAGGCCTGCTGCTGCCTGTGTGCAGGCGCAACGCCTGCAAGCGCGTGCAAGCAATGAGCGCTTTGGTTACCCATCTTGCGCTGCTGCAGCATTTGTAGCAGCGCCCCACTCCTAGCATCTTCGGGTTCGGACAAAGCATGCAAAGGAGCAACCCATGGCCGTATCGCCCCCGTTTTTCAGCAAACGTGACCCTGAACCCCTGCAACCGCGCACCCCGCCGCCGGTGAACGCCCCCCTGGGCAACAACCTGCAGCGCCCGGCAGTGCCGACGGGCAGTTCCACAACGTCCACCTACGGCAATGCCGCCAGCAACACCCCGGAAGGCGGCAGCAAGCTCACCGTGGGGCCCAACATCAAGCTCAAGGGTGTGGAGATCACCGACTGCGACACCCTGGTGGTGGAGGGCACGGTCGAAGCCACAATGGATTCGCGCGTCATCCACATTGCCGAGCAGGGTGCCTTTCGCGGCGCGGTGGAGATCGACATTGCCGAGATCTACGGCAGCTTCGACGGCGACCTGACCGTGCGCGACAAGCTGGTGATCTTTGGCACCGGCCGCGTCAGCGGCAAGATCCGCTACGGCAAGCTGGTGATCGAGGAAGGCGGCCAGCTCAGCGGCGAAATCGCCGTGGTCACCGACAACAGCAAGCCGCGCCTGAAGGCCAGCAGCGGCGCCTCATCCTCTGCCAGTACCTCGAGCAGCAGCGCCACACCGGCCACTGCCGGTTAGCCCCCCATACGGACACCTGTCAGCGCTCACTGCGGGCGCGGCACCGGGCGGGGGCGCCCCTCCTCATCAATGGCGACGTAGGTGAGCACCGCCTGCGTCACCTTCAGATACTGGCCCTGACGGGCCAGTTGCTCGGCAAACACTTCCACCTCCACGGTGATCGAGGTGTTGCCCACGCGGGTGATGCCGGCAAAGAACGAGAGCACGTCGCCCACGCGCACCGGCTGATTGAAGGTGAATTCCTTGACCGCCACCGTGGCAATGCGGCCCTGCGCCAGGCGCATGGGCAGGATGCAGCCGGCCAGGTCCACCTGCGACATCACCCAGCCACCGAAAATGTCGCCATTGACATTGGTGTCTGCAGGCATGGGAATCACCTTGAGCACCAACTCCTTGTCGGTGGGCAGCACAACATCGGAACTGGAAGCAGCAGCAGTGGGCATGGGAGACAATCCTCGGTTTTTCGTAAAAGTCCGGATTGTGTCTTATGCGCCGCAGCGGTGACCTTCCCCCTCCTCCACACCCCTCCTCTTCTGGCAGTTCCTCGCAATGGCGCACGCTCAAGCGGCTGGTGCCGTATCTGTGGGCCTACAAGTGGCGGGTGCTGATCGCCATCGGCCTGATGGTGGCCGCCAAGGCCTCCAACGTGGGCGTGCCCCTGCTGCTCAAGGAGCTGATCGACGCCATGGACGTGCCCGCAGGCGACGCGCGCGCGCTGCTGGTGGTGCCCGTGGGGCTGCTGCTGGCCTATGGGGCGCTGCGCTTTGGCAACTCGCTGTTCAACGAGCTGCGCGAGCTGGTGTTTGCCAAGGCCACGCATGGCGCCGCGCGCAGCATTGCGCTATCGACGTTTGAGCACCTGCACGCCCTGAGCCTGCGCTTTCACCTGGAGCGTCAGACCGGCGGCATGACGCGCGACATCGAGCGCGGCGTGCGCGGCATTGAGTCGCTGGTCTCGTTTGCCCTGTTCAACATCGTCGCCACCTTCGTCGAGGTGCTGCTGGTGCTCACCGTGCTGGGCGGCAGGCTGGACATCGGATTTGCCGTCATCACCCTGAGCGCGCTGGCCGGCTACATCGCCTTCACCGTCGGCCTGACCGAATGGCGCATCCAGTTTCGCCGTCAGGCCAACCTGTTCGACTCGGCCGCGCACACCAAGGCGGTCGATTCGCTGCTCAACTACGAAACCGTCAAATACTTCAACAACGAGGCCTTTGAAGCGCAGCGCTACGACGCCAGCCTGCAACAGCTGCGCCGCGCCCAGCTCAAGAGCCGCAGCACGCTGGCGCTGCTCAACGGCGGCCAGCAGCTGATCATCGCCATCGGCCTGGTGGCCATGCTCTGGCGCGCCACGCAGGGCGTGGTCGATGGCCGCCTGACCCTGGGCGATCTGGTCATGGTCAATGCCTTCATGATCCAGATCTACATCCCGCTGAACTTCCTGGGCGTGATCTACCGCGAGATCAAGCAGAACCTGACCGACCTGGACCGCATGTTCACCCTGATGGACCAGCAGCAGGAAGTGGCCGACGCGCCCAATGCCCAGCCCCTGGCGCTCCAGCCCGATGCGCCGCCCAGCGTGCGCTTTGAGAACGTGCACTTTGCCTACGACCCGCAGCGCCCCATCCTGCAAGGCGTCAGCCTGGAGATTCCCGCCGGCAAGACCGTGGCCGTGGTCGGCCCCTCGGGCGCGGGCAAGAGCACCCTGAGCCGCCTGCTCTACCGCTTCTACGACATCCAGCAGGGCCGCATCACCATCGACGGCCAGGACATCGCCCAGGTGACCCAGGCCAGCCTGCGCCGCGCCATCGGCATCGTGCCGCAGGACACGGTGCTGTTCAACGACACCATTGCCTACAACATTGCCTACGGCCGCACCGACGCCAGCCAGGAGGAAATCGAGCAGGCCGCGCGCGCTGCGCGCATCCACGACTTCATCGTCGCCCAGCCCCAGGGCTACGCCACCCAGGTGGGCGAGCGCGGTCTGAAACTGTCCGGCGGCGAAAAGCAGCGCGTGGCCATTGCGCGCACGCTGCTGAAGAACCCGCCGATCCTGATCTTTGACGAGGCCACCAGCGCGCTGGACTCGGCCAACGAACGTGCCATTCAGAATGAGCTGCGCACCGTCGCGCAGGGCAAGACCACGCTGGTCATCGCCCACCGTCTGTCCACCGTCGTCGATGCGCACGAAATCCTGGTCATGGACGCAGGCCGCATCATCGAGCGCGGCAGCCACAGCCAGCTGCTGGCCCTGGGCGGGCGCTACGCCAGCATGTGGGCGCTGCAGCAGGAGGCGAGCTAAGAGCCGCTTGTATGTTTACAGGTGTCAGGGAGCGGCACAGACAGGTCACAATGGCCGCTCCATCCACCACTTTCCTCAGGAGGCTTGCCATGACACCCGCCACACCCCGGATGACCAACCTGTTCCTGCAACTGGGCCTGGATGCCAGCGAGGATGCCATCGCCGACTTCATCCAGCGCCACCAGCTGCCCACCGACGTGGACATCACCGCCGCCCCGTTCTGGAGCGAGGCCCAGCGTCAGCTGCTGTGCGAGCAGCTGCGCGCCGATGCCAACTGGGCCATCGTGGTCGATCAGCTCAACGAATCGCTGCACGAGGACGCCATCCGGCAGCAAACCGGGCGCTAGGTGCCAAGCGCTCTCATTAAGTGAGCTTCTTGCGCTTGTTCAATCAACATTTCAGGTTATAAAACACCTGAAATCATTGTAGATCAAGCGCAAACAGCTATCTTTTATGCAATCCAGCAGGCAACAACCACGTGGCAGTGCCCATCACTGCCGTGCTGCCTGCCGGCTCTCCAACAGTCGAATGATGGATTCACGCTCCGGGCTGGGGTGGCGTTCCTGGGCTTCACGCGCCCGGTCAAGAGGCGTCATGCCTGACGCATCGGCGGCATCCGGGTTGGCACCATATTCCAGCAGCACCTGCACCGGCCAGAGGTTCGTGTCCGTCGCCACGATGTGCAGCGCCGTCCAGCCGGCAGGCAGGTCGCGCTCGCGCGCATTGACATCCACCCCGTACTGCACGAAGAGCGCCATCATTTCCCGGGCCGCCGATGGATCGGCCAGCAGCACCGGATAAAGGCCTCCACCCTGCGCATTGAGCTGGGCAACGTTCTCGGGCTGGCGGAGCTTGTGTTCCAGCACCTGCCTGCATGTCCACGCGAGCGGCGCCGGCGGTGTTTCAACACAGGTCAGCAAGCCGACGATGCTTTTCTGGTTGATCTCGTGCACCAGTTTGCCCGCCATGAACGCGCAACCCAGCACCAGTGCCCCGCCCAACAGGGCGATCCTTTTCCTTGCCGTCATGCCGTCGCCAGATGGTTGAGCTGCACAAACACCGGCTGACGCGTCAGCGCAATGCCATTCATGAGCATTTCAAACCTCGAACGCAACTGCCGCGACAGCTCCAGGCGCAGCACTTCGTAGATCTTCACGTCCTGAAGATCGCTGCCGGAGGCGTGCCGGAAGTGGTGCTTGATCGCGCTGCGCGCAAACTTCCTGGCGATCTGGCCGATGCCAACGCCCGGGCGGGCGCTGGAGCGAAACAGCGCTTCCACAAAACCCATGGCATAGCTGCCATCGATACCGGCCACCAGCGCACTTTGCGCCAGCCGCCGCGCATCGTTGCCCACCACCAGGCCATCGATCCTGTGCGACTGCTGCGGCCAGAAAAACTTGAGGACCAGGCGCGTCTCGTCCTGGTCCAGAATCAATTCGTCGTCGCGAAAATCCACAAGCGACAACCTCGACAACCCGCTCATCGTCATAACCTCCCGCACGTGCTTATCGTTGCTTACCGTTCATTCACCTGGCCGATGCTATCGGAGCCGAAGGCCAGCGAGGCGCTTGCTCACAAACCGTGACGTTACCGTCCGTTGGCAGCCCGGTACGACGTGCAGGGCCGGGGCGCCGCCCAGGCACAAAAAAAGCCAGCACCGAAAAGGTGCTGGCTTTGTGATGGTGGTCGTAGAAGGACTTGAACCTTCGACATCAGCATTATGAATGCTGCGCTCTAACCAACTGAGCTATACGACCGATTGTGGTGGTGTTGTGGTGGTCGTAGAGGGACTTGAACCTTCGACATCAGCATTATGAATGCTGCGCTCTAACCAACTGAGCTATACGACCTGAGCCCCACATTATAAATCAGATTTTGCGGTGCCTTGCAAGTTACTGATGCGTGAACTGGGCGGGACGCTTGTTCAGGAAGGCATCCATGCCCTCCTTCTGATCCTGCGTGGCAAACAGGCTGTGGAACAGGCGGCGCTCGAACATCAGGCCGTCGGACAGCGTGCCTTCAAAAGCGCGGTTGACCGATTCCTTGGCCGCCATGACGGCAATCTGCGAGAAGCCGCTGATCACCAGGGCGGCGCCCAGCGCTTCCTCCATCAGCTTGTCCAGCGGCACCACGCGGCTGACCAAGCCTGCGCGCTCGGCTTCGGTGGCGTCCATCATGCGGGCGGTCAGGCACATGTCCATGGCCTTGGCCTTGCCCACGGCACGCGGCAGGCGCTGCGTGCCACCGGCACCAGGGATCACGCCCAGCTTGATTTCCGGCTGGCCGAACCTGGCGTTGTCGGCAGCGATGATGAAGTCGCACATCATGGCCAGTTCACAGCCACCGCCCAGGGCAAAGCCGCTCACGGCAGCGATGACGGGCTTGCGGATGGTGCGGATGGTTTCCCAGTTGCGGGTGATGAAGTCGCCCTTGTAGGCATCGGCAAAGCTGTACTTGGCCATGCCGCCGATGTCGGCGCCGGCGGCAAAGGCTTTTTCGCTGCCGGTGATGATCATGCAGCCGATCTTTTCGTCGGCATCGAAGGCCTTGAGGGCCTCACCCAGCTCGTTCATGAGCTGGTCGTTCAGGGCGTTGAGCTGCTTGGGGCGGTTCAGGGTGATGATGCCGACTTTTTCCGCTTCGACGCGCACTTCAATGGTTTCGTAGGCCACGCTGGATCTCCTTCGTTTATCGATTCAATGAAAAGCTGAAACAGCCTCGGACTATACCGAAGCCTCGGCCACTGCCAGCCACCTGGCCAACTGCTTGTTATCACTGGTACGTAGTTGCACTAGGCGCTGGCTGTCGGGCGCGGGCAGCGTCAGCGCCAGGCGCAGCAGCTGACGATCGCGCGCCACCAGGGCGGTGATCTGGGTGGCCGTGCCGGCGTACAGCGCCACATCGTCCAGGTTGGCCACGCGCCAGCCCCGGCCATCCACTTCAATGCCGTACCACTCGTCGCCGGTCATCAGGCCGGCCTGCTCGGCAGCGCTGGCGCGCAGCACCTGCTGGATCTGGATGCTGCTGCCCTCTTGCACACGCAGGCCCAGGCGCTGGGCGGGCGTGGCGTCGACGGACTCCAGCCTCACCCCGAAGGCGGCGAGCAGCTCGGCCACCGGCAAATCCTGCGTGCCGTGCACCCAGGCCTGGATTTCACTTTCCCAGCTGCGCCCGGTGAGCATGTGCAGCGCCTCCAGCACATCGCTTTCACGCAGGGCACCGCCACCGCAGCGCTGCCACAGCACCAGCAGCAGCGCATCCAGATGCAGGCCGGCCTGGCGCAGTGCCAGATCCAGACACAGCCCCACCAGGGCGCCCTTGGTGTAGTAGCTGACGGTGGCGTTGGCGGTGTTTTCGTCCTGGCGGTAGTACTTGATCCAGGCATCGAAGCTGGCCTGGGCCACGCTCTGCACGTGGCGCCCCGGCATTTGCAGCACCTGGTTGAGGGTTTTGCTCAGCAGCTTGAGGTAGGTGTCGGCATCGATCAGCCCGGCGCGCTGCAAGATCAAATCGTCGTAGTAGCTGGTCAGGCCCTCGAAGAACCACAGCAGCTCGGTGTAGTTCTCCTGGTCGTAGTCGTAGGGCACAAATTCCGCAGGGCGCAGGCGCTTGACGTTCCAGGTGTGGAAATACTCGTGGCTGATCAGCCCCAGCAAGGTGGTGTAGCCCTCGGGCTGGGTGCAGGCGCCCTGGCGCGGCAAGTCGGCGCGGTTGCAGATCAGCGCCGTGCTGTTGCGGTGCTCCAGCCCGCCATAGCCGCTGTGCGTGGCGTGCAGCATGAACAGGTAGCTGCGCTGCGGCGGCGCGGCACCATCGGAGTGCCACAGCTGGATCTGCGCTTCGCAGATTTTTTGCGTGTCGGCCAGCAGGCGCGCGCCATCGAACGAGGCTGGCGCCCCCGCCACGACAAAGCGGTGCGGCACGCCACAGGCTGCAAAGCTGCCGCTCCAGAACTGGCCCATTTCGACGGGGCAATCGACCAGCTCGTCGTAATCGGCCGCTTGGTAGCGGCCAAAGCCACGCGCATCGACGCAGCTGGGCGTCAGGCCCGTGGCCAGTTGCCACTCGCCCAGCTGCGGCTGCTCAGGCGCTGCAATGTCGATGAGGTGCGCTCGCGTCTCTTGCCCCAGCACGCGCAGCAGCAGGCTGGTGCCATTGAAAAACCCCCGGCGCTGATCGAGCCAGGCCATGCGCACCGACGGGTCGTAGGCGCTGACCAAGTACTGCAGCTGCACCGACTGCCCGGCCACGCAATCGAGGCGCCAGCGGTTTTTGCTCAGCTGCTGCACGGTGCAAGGCTGGCCGCCTTGCCTGGCCTGAAGCTGGTGCAGGTTCTTGGCAAATTCACGCACCAGATAGCTCCCAGGGATCCATACCGGCAGGCTGACTTCTTGTTGCGCCGCCGGCTCTGCGATGTGCAGCACCACGCGGTACAGGTGGGCATGCACGTCGTGCAGATGCACGGTGTAGTGGATGGGAGCAAGGGCGTGCTGATCGGGCATGGGGCGTTGTTTCCTTGGAGTGCGGGGACAGCAGATTTCATAAAAAGGAGCTGCAACCACCTGTCATTACTGAATTTCAATACTAATTTGATCTGAAATTCAGCAATGACAAGCGCAAGCAGCTCTTTTTTCAGGAGTTTTCAGTATTTCAGAGCGATGCGAGCGGTGGCTGCCGTTCAGCGGTTGGCAATGCCCAGCAGCTCGACCTCAAAGTTCAGCGTGGCATTCGGCGGAATCACCCCGCCCGCACCACGGCTGCCGTAGGCGATGTTCGGCGGGCAGGTCAGCCTGGCCTTGCCGCCGACCTTCATCTTCTGCACGCCTTCGGTCCAGCAGGGGATCACGGCATTGAGCGGGAAGTCGATGGGCTGGCCACGCGCGATGGAGCTGTCGAACTCCTTGCCGCTGTCCGGGAACCAGCCACGGTAGTGCACGCGCACGGTGTCGGTGGCCTTGGGTTGCGCGCCCGTGCCTTCGGTGATGACCTCATAGATCAGGCCGCTGGACGTGGTTTCGGGGGCAGCATGGACGGCAGCGCCAAAGGTGCAGGCTGCCAGCGCAGCCAGGGTGCAAAGTGTGGTTTTCATGGGTGTGTGATCCTTTCGGGACGAAGAAGCTGAACGCCAGCCATCATGCCTTGGCGGGCGGAGTGCCGATGGCATCCAGCGCGGCCTGCAGGTGACTGACGGTACGATCCACGTGGTGCCATTTTTCCAGGCCGAACAGGCCGATGCGGAAGGTGCGGAAGTCCGGCCCCTCGCCGCATTGCAGCGGCACGCCGGAAGCGGTTTGCAGACCCACGGCCAGAAACTTCTTGCCGCTCTGGATGTCGGGGTCCGTGGTGTAACTCACCACCACGCCCGGCGCCTTGTAGCCTTCGGCGGCCACGCTCGGGAAGCCGCGCGACTCCAGCAGCGCGCGCACTTTGGCGCCGAGTTCGACCTGTTCCTCGCGCACCCTGGCAAATCCGTAGCTGCGCGTCTCCAGCATCACGTCACGCAGCCGCACCAGCGCATCGGTCGGCATGGTCGTGTGGTAGGCGTGCTGGCCTTTTTCGTAGCCCTCGGCAATCTGCATCCACTTTTTCAGATCGCAGGCAAAGCTGGAGCTTTGCGTGTCGTCGATCGCAGCACGGGCGCGCTCAGAGAGCATCACCATGGCGCAGCAGGGCGAGCTGCTCCAGCCCTTTTGCGGCGCGGAGATCAGCACGTCCACGCCAGTCTGGACCATGTCCACCCACATGGCGCCGGAGGCCACGCAGTCCAGCACCAGCAGGGCGCCCACTTCGTGCGCGGCATCGCTGATGGTGCGGATGTAGTCATCGGGCAGGATGATGCCGCTGGCCGTTTCCACATGCGGGGCAAACACCACCCTGGGCTGTTCCGCGCGGATCGTGGCGGCCACGGCTTCGGCCGGACAGGGTGCCCACGGGGCCTGGCTGTCCGTGCCTTGCTGAACGGCCTTGCAGACCACTGTGCCGCTGTCGATCCTGCCGGCCTCCAGAATCTGCGTCCAGCGGTAGCTGAACCAGCCGTTGCGCACGATCAGCACCTTCTGTCCGTTGGCAAACTGGCGCGCCACGGCTTCCATGCCAAAGCTGCCGCTGCCGGGCACCAGCACGGCGGTGTGGGCGTGATAGACCTCCTTGAGGACGCCCAGAATGTCCTGCATCACGCCCACAAAGCGCCTGGACATGTGGTTGAGGGCACGGTCGGTGTACACCACCGAGAATTCCAGCAGTCCGTCGGGGTCGATATCAGGCAAAAGTCCAGGCATGGTGTCTCCAGATTCTGTGGGCTGCTAGCGCCCTGGTTGCTATAAAAAATGTGATTCCGGCCTTAGCCCTTGTGGCTGTAGTCGCGCGCCCCAAAGATGCCGCTGCCCACACGCACCATGGTGCTGCCGGCGGCAATGGCGCTGTCCAGATCGGCGGTCATGCCCAGGCTGACGGTGTCCAGGCGCTCAAGCCCCGGCAGTTGGCGCAGCGTCTCGAACACCGCCACCACCTGGCGGTGCACGGCCAGCATGGCAGCGGCATCGGGCTGCGGGTCGGGGATGCTCATCACGCCACGCAGTTGCAGGTGCGGCAGCTGCGCAATCTGCCGGGCCAGTTCGACGGCCTCCCGGGCGCTGCATCCGGACTTGGTGCTACCACCATCCACGTTCACCTGGATGCACACCTGCAGCGGCGGCAACGGCGCCGGGCGCTGCTCGTTCAGGCGCTGGGCGATCTTCAGGCGGTCGATGGTGTGCGCCCAGTCAAAGTGCTCGGCCACCAAACGGGTCTTGTTGCTCTGGATCGGGCCAATGCAGTGCCAGGTGAGGGCGGGCATATCGGGCATGGCGCGCAGGGCGGCGATTTTTTCCACGCCCTCCTGGATGTAGTTCTCGCCAAAGTCGCGCTGCCCGGCCTGGGCAGCCTCGCGCACGGCGGTTGCGGGAAAGGTTTTGGAGACGGCCAGCAGCCGCACCGCTTCGGGCGCGCGCCCGGCCTGCTGGGCAGCGGCGGCAATTTGCGCACGCACTGCGTAGAGCTGGTCTGCAATCGTGGTCATAATCCCTGCGAGCGTACCAAACCTACAAGCAGGAGAAACGACGTGGACATCACGACTTTGCTGGCCTTCGGAGTGAAGAACAAAGCCTCGGACTTGCACCTTTCTGCCGGTCTGCCTCCCATGATCCGGGTACACGGCGATGTGCGCCGCATCAACGTGGATCCACTGGACCACAAGACAGTGCACAGCATGGTGTACGACATCATGAACGACTCCCAGCGCAAGGCCTACGAAGAGGACCTGGAGGTGGACTTCTCCTTTGAGATTGCCGGTCTGGCGCGCTTTCGTGTCAACGCCTTCAACCAGTACCGTGGCGCGGCCGCCGTGTTCCGGACCATTCCCAGCAAGATCCTGACGCTGGAAGAGCTGAACGCCCCGAAGATCTTTGCCGATCTGGCGCTCAAGCCGCGCGGTCTGGTGCTGGTGACCGGCCCCACCGGCTCGGGTAAATCGACCACTCTGGCGGCGATGATCGATTACCTCAACAACAACGAACAGGGCCACATCCTGACGGTGGAAGACCCCATCGAATTTGTGCACCAGTCCAAGAAATGCCTGGTCAACCAGCGTGAAGTCGGGCCGATGACCAAGTCGTTCTCGGCGGCGCTGCGCTCCGCACTGCGTGAAGACCCGGACTGCATTCTGGTGGGGGAAATGCGTGACCTGGAAACCATTCGCCTGGCGATGACGGCAGCCGAAACCGGCCACCTGGTGTTCGGCACGCTGCACACCTCCAGCGCAGCGAAAACCATCGACCGTATCATCGACGTCTTCCCGGCTGAAGAAAAAGAGATGGTGCGCGCCATGCTCTCGGAATCGCTGCAGGCGGTGATTTCGCAGACGCTGTGCAAGACCAAGGATGGCAATGGCCGCGTGGCCGCACACGAAATCATGATCGGCACCAGCGCCATCCGCAACCTGATCCGCGAAGCCAAGGTGGCGCAGATGTACTCGGCCATCCAGACCGGCTCCAGCGTGGGCATGCAGACGCTGGACCAGAACCTGACCGACCTGGTCCGCCGCAACGTGATCAGCGCGGCCGAGGCACGCTCCAAGGCCAAGACCCCGGAAAACTTCCCCGGTTGAGCCCCCGATCCCCCTCCTCCCCGCACCTTCCCACACGTAGAGCGAGTACGCCATGGAACGCGATCAAGCCAGTAACTTCATCAACGATCTGCTGCGGCTCATGGTCAGCCGCAAGGGCAGCGACCTGTTCATCACCGCCGACTTTCCGCCCGCCATCAAGGTCGATGGCAGCATCGCCAAGGTGTCGCAGCAGGCGCTCACGCCTACCCACACCATGGCGCTGGCGCGCTCGATCATGAGCGACCGCCAGATTGCCGAGTTCGAGCGCACCAAGGAGTGCAACTTCGCCATTGCGCCCGCTGGCATCGGGCGCTTTCGTGTGAATGCCTTCATTCAGCAGGGGCGCGTCGGTCTGGTGCTGCGGACGATTCCGGCCGAGATTCCCACCATCGACAAGCTGGGCCTGCCGCAGGTGCTCAAGGACGTGGCCATGACCAAGCGCGGGCTGTGCATCTTTGTGGGTGCCACCGGCTCGGGTAAATCGACCTCGCTGGCGGCCATCGTGGACTGGCGCAATGAGAACTCCCACGGCCACATCATCACGGTGGAAGACCCCATCGAATTCGTGCACGCGCACAAGAACTGCATCGTCACCCAACGCGAAGTAGGGCTGGATACGGACTCCTGGGAAGCGGCCCTGAAAAACACCCTGCGTCAGGCCCCGGACGTGATCCTGATGGGTGAGATCCGCGACCGCGAAACCATGGAGCACGCCGTCGTCTTTTCCGAAACTGGTCACCTGTGCCTGGCCACGCTGCACGCCAACAGTGCCAACCAGGCGCTGGACCGCATCATCAACTTCTTCCCCGAAGAGCGCCGCGAGCAGCTGCTGCTGGACCTGTCGCTGAACCTGCGCGCCATGATCTCGCAGCGCCTGTTGCCGCGCCAGGGCAGCAAGGGCCGGGTGGCAGCGCTGGAAGTGATGCTCAACACCCCCCTGATTGCCGACCTGATCGCCAAGGGCGATGTGGTGGAAATCAAGGAAATCATGAAGAAGAGCCGTGAACTGGGCATGCAGACCTTCGACCAGTCGCTGTTTGACCTGTTCGAAAGCGGCGCCGTCAGCTACGAGGATGCGCTGCGCAATGCCGACTCGGTCAACGACCTGCGCCTGCACATCAAGCTGCACAGCCAGCGCGCCAAGAGCGATCTGATGGCCGGCACCGAAAACTTCCGGGTCATCTAACACCTCCGGCCTTCAAACCGAACAATCACCATGTCACGCCAAACCAACCAACGCACCTACTCCGCCACACCCGCCCGCAAAGTCGCCTTTCTGGGGCTGGGCGTCATGGGCTGGCCCATGGCCGGCCACCTGGCCCTGTCCGGCCACCACGTCACGGTGTACAACCGCACCGCCGGCAAGGCCCAGAACTGGGTTGATGCCTTTGCCGATACCGGCCGTGTGGCCCAGGCCCCCACGCCGCGCCAGGCTGCGCAGGATGCCGACATCGTGTTCTGCTGCGTGGGCAATGACGACGACCTGCGCAGCGTCACACTGGGCGCAGATGGTGCCTTTGCCGGCATGCGCCCGGGCGCCATCTTCGTGGACCACACCACCGCTTCCGCCCAGGTAGCGCGCGAGCTGTACGCTGCGGCCAGGCAACTTGGGCTGGAGTTTCTGGACGCCCCGGTCTCGGGCGGGCAGGCCGGCGCACAAAACGGCATGCTCACCGTCATGTGCGGTGGTGACGAGGCGGTGTTTGCCGCCGTGCAGCCTGTGGCCGACTGCTTCAGCCGCGCCTTCACCCATATGGGCCCCAGCGGCAGCGGACAACTGACCAAGATGGTCAATCAGATCTGCATCGCGGGCCTGGTGCAGGGCCTGTCGGAGGCCATCGCCTTCGGGCAGAAGGCCGGCCTGGATATGGACCTGGCCCTGCAGGTCATCGGCCAGGGCGCCGCGCAAAGCTGGCAGCTGGACAACCGTGGCAAGACCATGGTGCGCGATGAATTCAACTTCGGCTTCGCCGTCGATTGGATGCGCAAGGATCTGGGCCTGGTGCTGCAGGAAGCCCAGCGCAACGGCGCACGCCTGCCCGTCACTGCCCTGGTCGATCAGTTCTACGCCGACGTGCAGGCCGCTGGTGGCGGCCGCTGGGATACGTCCAGCCTGATCACGCGCCTGCGCTGAAATTCCAGCTCCCCCATCCGCCCCATGAAAAAACCCAGTACCGATGACATTGGGTTTTTCGTAGCAGCTTGCGCAGTCCCCGCAAGCGCCGGTGGCACTTTCGCGTCTTGGACGCGCCGCTGCATCAAGGTGTGGTCGGCACTGGCGACTGCCCGTTCTCGTCGCTGCGCTTCGGTGCCTGGTAGCGCGCCAGTTCGTCCTCAGAAATTTCCTCGAACACACGCACCACCTTGCGCACATCGTTCACACCCCGGGCAATCTCGGCCGCACGTTTGGATTCGCGCGGCGTCACCAGGCCCATCAGGTACACGACCTGGGCTTCGGTCACCACCTTGATGGTGTTGGCCTGCAGGTCGGGCGCATCCAGGAAGCTGGCCTTGACCTTGCTGGTGATGAAGGTGTCCTTGGAGCGCTGCCCCAGGGCGGAAATCATGGCGACCACCTCCAGCTCATTGACCACCGTGCGCGTGTTTTCCACGGCGCGGGCCAGTTCCTCGGCCTTGGCCTTGTCGGCACTGTTGCGCACTTCACCGGTCAGCAGAACCACGCGGTTGAAGCTGGTGGCAATCACGCGCCCGGCCTCGGGCATGTGCTCGCGCACTGCCGCCGCAATCTTTTGTTCGATGCGCTCGTCCTCCAGCTGCATGCCGGAAGTGCGCCGATCCGATGCCACCAGCACCGCACCAGCGGTCCCACCACCAACCAGCAAGGGAACGCAGGCCGTCAGGCTGGCCGTGCACGCAGCAGCGGCCATGCACAGCGCCATCCAGCGGGGTAGTTGCAACTTCATCAATCCTCCTGTTCACCCAGCAGCTGGGTATCTATGCCGTCGCACAGGCAGTGCAGCACCAGGGTGTGCGCCTCCCGCACCCGGGCTGCGCGCTCATGCGGCACGCAAATCAACACATCCATCTCGCGCATGCGCGCGGCCAGACTGCCGCCGGTGTGCCCAGTCAGGGCAACCACCATCATGTCGCGCTCATGGGCCGCATCCACTGCCTCCAGCAAACTGGCCTCATTGCCCGTCACCGTCAGCAGCAGCAACACATCACCCGCCTGCCCCAGCGCCCGCACCTGGCGCGCCACATAGTGCACCGAGGGCGATGAGGCCGCATGCCCCAGGTATCCCGCATCGGAGGACAGTGCCAGCGCCGCCAGCTCGGGGCGGTCACGCTCAAAGCCACACACACACAAGGCCGCAAACATCTGTGCCTGGGCGGCAGAGACGCCCGACCCGCAGGCCAGCATCTTCCCGCCCCCTGTGATGCAGGCGAGCATGGCCTGCACCGCTGCGCTGATGGGCGCCTCCAATCCCTGGGCGGACTGGTATTTCAAATCCGCGCTGTCGATAAAGTGCTGCTGAATTCTTTGCTCTAGCATGGGCTACCGATAATACTTGTCCGCCGGGGTACCGCCCCCGGCCAAGCCGTAACAAGGGGCAAACTGTAGCCCAGTTCGCCAACAGTTGCGCCCGGTTCACGCGCTGGCCGCCGCATCGAATGCTCCGGGCAGCCACTGCACCTGATCGCCCTGCACCAACACCACGTCAAAACGACACGCCGGCGGGCTGCGATAGCGCAGCAACCAATGCCGTGCCGCCTGCACGATGCGCCGGCGCTTGCCAGCGCCAATACTGGCAGCCGCCCCGCCAAAAGCGGCACTTGTGCGGCGGCGCACCTCGACAAACACCAGCGTACCATCGGGCGCCAGACACACCAGATCGATCTCGCCCCCTCCGCGCCCCGGCGTTCGATAATTGCGCTCCAGCAGGCGCAGCCCCTGCCCTTGCAGATAGGCCAGCGCCATGTCTTCGCCCTCTTGCCCACGCTGGCGTGTGGCAGGCGGCCGACTCTTTTTGTTTTCAAGGAATTGCATTGAGCACCTCTTTCGCCCTCGCGCAACAGGCAGCCCACGCCGCTGCCGCCCATCAGACCTATCCCCAGGGCGCACTGTACGTGCTGGCCACCCCCATCGGCAACCTGGCAGACATCAGCCTGCGCGCCCTGCACGTGCTGCAACTGGTCGATGCCATCGCCTGCGAGGACACGCGCCACACCCAGGCCATGCTGCGCAGCTATGGCCTGGAACGCCCGGCAAGCCAGCTCCTGGCCGTGCATCAGCACAACGAGGCCGAGGCCGCTCAAGGCATCATCGCGCGCTTGCAACAGGGTCAGCGCATTGCCTACGTCAGCGATGCCGGCACCCCCGGCGTCAGCGACCCCGGTGCCCGCCTGTGCGCTGCCCTGCATGCCCAGGGGCTGCGCTGCATTCCACTGCCCGGCCCCAGCAGCATCACCAGTGCCCTCAGCGTGGCTGGCTGCCTGCCGACGCCAGCCCAATCGCACGGCTTTGTGTTCTACGGTTTTCTTCCCACCAAAAACATGGAGCGTCAGGCTGCCATCCGGGCCCTGGAGCAAGAGGAGCGCTGCGTCGTGCTGCTGGAGGCACCGCATCGGATTGCCGAGCTGACCCAGTCCCTGCACGTGCTGGGCGAGCGCCCCATCACCCTGGCACGCGAAATCAGCAAGCAGTTTGAACAAATCACCACCCTGCCTGCACAGGATGCCGCGGCCTGGCTACAGGCCGATCCGCAGCGCTGCAAGGGCGAGTTTGTCGTGGTCTTGCACCCCTGCACACGCCCAGCAGCAGACGGTGATGCCCGCACCACCACCCACATTCTCGAGTTGTTGCTGGCCGAACTGCCCACCAAAACGGCCGTCAAGCTGTGTGCCGAGATCACAGGCGCCAATCGCAACGCACTGTACGAGCAAGCCCTGCAACTCAAGGCACCAAAGTAAAACGCACCGTTGCGCCTGAGGTAGGGCAGCAGAACGCATCCAGCCAGCGCTGGCGCCCGTTGACCAAGCATAAAAAAGGAGCGCGTAGCGCTCCTTGTGCCTGGATTTCAGAGGGTTTTATTTTTCAAATGCAACAGGAGCAAGCGCAACGTGCTCCTGTTTTTTTATTTTCCGTGCTTTTGCTGCACTCTGCCATGGCATGCTGCAAAACAAAACCCCCTGCCTCTTTGGAGGACAGGGGGTGTTGCACTTGTAAGAGCC